>CAVQUM010000024.1:0-25394 GCA_963716815.1 uncultured Chloroflexia bacterium | reverse complement strand
TGACCCGTTCGCGACCGCACAGGCGACCGCCGGAGCGGAGGAGGCCGGCGGTCGTCACGCGTCCGGCTCGGTGGATTACCAGCCGGGCGTCTGCCGGGAGCAGGCGGTCGAGCTAGCGCGTAGCTCGATCGGGGGATCTTCTGACACCAGCGGTCTGAGCTCCATGGCCGCTGCGGGGCCTGCTTGACGGGCGACAACGGTTGACTTCGTGACAACCGTGTGAGATGCTGCACAACGGTACTGATGATGAACAATCGTGCACCGCAAGCCGCAGCTGTCCTGAGCCGGGTGGCGCGACTGTACTACGAGCACAACCTCACGCATGCGGAGATCGCGGAGATCCTGGGCGTCTCACGCGTGAAGGTCACTCGCATGCTCAACGAGGCGCGCCGTGTAGGTATCGTCGAGATCAAGGTCCACGGTGATACCTCGACGTTCTCCGAACTGGAATCACGTTTGGCGACGGTGCTGGGTCTGCGCGATGCGTGGGTCGTGCCCTCCTCCTCCTCGACCGAGCGGCTGCGCGCGTCGCTGGGTACCGGTGGCGCGCATAGCCTGCGCGCGCTGTTGGCGCCGGGCATAGTCGTAGGCGTCAACCAGAGCCGCACCGTGTCGGCGATTCCCAGCGCGCTCGGCAGCGAAGTGCCGGTGGATGCGACCTTCGTGCCGATCGCCGGGAGCGCGGCCGGCTACGGGCGCAGCAAGGCTCATGAGACCAGCGAGGCTCTGGCGCGGGCCTTCGGCGGCAGCGCCTACCACCTGCCGGCTCCCGTTCTGGCGAGTTCGGCGGAAGCAGCCTCGGTGCTGCTGGCCGAGCAGGGCATCGCGGAAACGCTCGCGCTGGCGGCACGAGCCGACCTGCTTCTCGTCGGCGTGGGCACGCTCGAGGACAACTACCTGGGCCGAGGCGGCGAGATACCCGAGCGCGACCAGCTGAGCCTCAGCCACAAGGGCGTGGTCGGTGACATGTCCCTGCGCTTCTTCGATGTCGAGGGCAAGGCCGTCGTCTCCCCGGTCGATGACCGGGTCATCTCACTCACGCTGGAGCAGCACCGAGCCATCCCGCTCCGCGTTGCCATCGCGGGCGGTGACGCCAAGCGCGAAGCGCTGCGCGCTGCCGCCCGCGGCGGTCTCTACAACATCCTCGTCACCGACTCCGAGACCGCCGTCTGGCTGTCCGACAACGCCTGATCACCGAGGGGGCTAGCCACGTCATGGATGACGATCGCAGACTGACCGAGGAGCTGGCCGAGGCCGGTCGGGACGCGGTGGCGCGCGGGCTCACCCTGGCCTCGGGAGGCAACCTGTCCGCTCGCGCAGCCGGGCGCGGATACCTTCGTCGTGACTGGGACGGGTACCTACCTCGACCGCCTTGACGAGGACGCCTTCAGCGTCATGGACCTCGACGGCAACGTGGTGAGCGGGAGCGTGCCGCCATCGAGCGAGTGGAAGTTGCACCAGCGCACCTACCGCATGCGACCCGACGTCAACTCCGTCATCCACCTGCACCCGCAGTACGCAGTGCTCCTCGACGCACTCGGTCACGAGATCCGCCTGATCACGCTCGATCACGCCTACTATCTGCGCAATATCGAGCGCTGCGACTACTACGCCAACGGTACCGACGAGCTGGGCGATACGGCCGCTGAGGCGGCGCGCGAGTGCAACGCCATCATCCTCGCCTACCACGGCTGCTCGACGCTCGGTGACACCGTGGCCATGGCCTATCGGCGCGCGCTGTGCCTCGAAGAGGCGGCGCAGACTAC
Source organism: uncultured Chloroflexia bacterium (assembly GCA_963716815.1). Lineage (GTDB taxonomy): Bacteria > Chloroflexota > Limnocylindria > Limnocylindrales > CSP1-4 > JAFMJV01. The sequence continues at coordinate 23,628 of CAVQUM010000024.1, read as the reverse complement.
CTACCGCTGTCTGACCCTGGGCAACTCCGAGCTGACGTTCCCGCAGGAGGAGTGGGCCCGCATCCACCACGCCTAGCGCCTGGCGCTCACCACACGACGGCCGTGCGCCCGGACGGCGCCCGACCCGCAACGCGAGGAGATCGATGTCTGAACTGGACCGGGCCACGCTGCTCGACCTCTGGCGCCGCATGGTCAACATCCGCCGCTTCGAAGAACGCGTCCACGAGGAGACGCTGGCCGGGAACCTTGAGGGCTACTCGCACACCGCGTACGGCGAGGAGGCCACGGCCGTGGGTGTCATCAGCCTGTTGCGAGGATCGGACCTGTTCAACACCACCTACCGCAATCATCATCACGCCATCGCCCGCGACATGCCGCTCGTGGCTGTTGCGGCCGAACTGATGGGTCGCGAGAGCGGCGTCATCCACGGTCGGGGTGGCTCCATGCACATCGCCGACCAGGACCTCGGCATGATCGGTGGCATGGGCATCATCGCCGCGGGTATGCCCATCGCGGCCGGCGCGGCCCTCGCCGCCAAGTACAAGGGCGAAGACACCGTCGTGGTCAGCTTCTTCGGTGATGGTGCCGTACACCAGGGCGCCTGGCACGAGGCCCTCGACTTCGCAGCCCTGCTGCAGGTGCCGGTCATCTTCGTCTGTGAGAACAACCTCTACGCGGAGACCACCGCGGTCGACTATCACCTCAACGCCACCTCGGTCACGGCGATGGCCGCGCCCTACGGCATCCCCGCGGTCCAGGTCGACGGCATGGATGTCTTCGCCATGCGACGAGCGACCGAACAGGCCATCGAGCGCGCCCGCTCCGGCGGTGGTCCATCACTCATCGAGGGCATGACCTACCGCTACGGCGGTCAGTACGAAGGTGACACCCAAACGTACAAGCCACCCTTCGAGGTCGAGCGCTGGCGAGCCAAGGATCCCTGGAGTTCTTCCGCCGCGCGGTCGCCGCGCGGATCGACGTGGCCGACCTGGAGGCCGTCGACGAACAGGCTCAGCGCGATGTCGATGCCGCCTGGGAACAGGCGGCGCAGGCACCTTGGCCTAGCACCGAGCATATGACCCAGGACGTCTACACGACGTGGCCGGAGGGAGTCCGATGACTCGCCGACTGAACATCAAGGACGCCATCAACGAGGCCCTCCACCAAGAGATGGCCGCTGACGAGCGCGTCATCATCTTCGGCGAGGACATCGCCGGCGGAGCCGGTCGCGACGATATCCACCCTGAGGCAGCCGATGCCTGGGGCGGACCGTTCGGAGTGACCAAGGGGCTGCTGCCCAAGTTCGGCCGTGCGCGCGTCATCGACACCGCCATCGCTGAGACCGGCTTCATCGGCGCCTCGGTCGGAGCGGCCTACGCGGGCCTACGCCCGATCGCCGAGATCATGTACGTCGACTTCATCGGTACCTCGTTCGACCAACTCCTCAACCAAGCTGCCAAGATGCGCTACCTCTACGGCGGCAAGTGCTCCATCCCCATGGTCGTGCGTACGGTGGCCGGAGCTGGCTTCCGCGCCGGGGCCGAGCATTCTCAGACGCTGTACTCGCTGTACGCGCACGTGCCCGGTCTCAAGGTCGTGGCGCCGTCCACGGCCTTCGACGCCAAGGGCCTGCTTATCGAGGCCATCCGTGATCCCGACCCGGTCATCTTCATCGAGCACAAGCGCCTGTACATGCGTGAGTCCGAAGTGCCCCGGGAGTCGTACACCGTCCCCTTCGGTGTGGCCAAGGTCGTGCGCGAAGGGGACGACGTGACCATCGTGGGTATCCAGAAGATGGTCCACACCGCAGTCGAGGCGGCTGCTGCGTTGGCCCAGGAGGACATCTCGGCCGAGGTCATCGACCCACGCTCCCTGTCTCCGCTCGATCTCAACACCATCGTCCGCTCAGTGCGCAAGACGGGCCACCTCGTGGTCGTCGACGAATCGAACCCACGCTGCTCGATGGCCACCGACATCGCCGGACTCGTGGCCTCGGAAGCCTTCGAGGCGCTGCGCGGTCCGGTCGGGTTGGTCATGGCCCCGCACATGCCCGTGCCCTTCAGTCCGGTCCTCGAGGATGCCTACATCCCGCAGCCCGCGCAGGTCGCCGCCGAGGTGCGTCGTGTGTGCGCGGAGGCGACGGTCACCGCGGGCTAGGCGCGGATGGCGCCGGAGCTCGTTCGCGTCGGCTGCCCGGCTCACAACTGCGGCGGTCGCTGCCTGCTCGTCGCACACGTCGAAGACGGCGTCATCACCCGGCTCGACGCCGACGATCGCCCCGACGAGCTGGCCTCGCCCCAACTGCGTGCGTGCGTGCGTGGGCGCGCCTACCTGCGCCGACAGTACCACCCGGACCGCCTGCTCCACCCGCTGCGCCGCGTCGGCAGCCGCGGTGAGGGTCGCTTCGAGCGCATCGGCTGGGATGAGGCCCTGGACCTCGTCGCCGGCGAGATCGCGCGTGTGCGAGACACCTACGGCAGCGAGGCACTCTTCGTGCCGTACGGGACCGGCAGCTACAACCAGCTCAACGGCTCCCACCAAGCGCGGCGACTGCTGAACCTGTCGGGCGGGTGCCTCGGCTTCTACAACGACTACTCCATGGCCGCCATCAAGGCCGCCACGCCCACGGTCTACGGCACCAACGTCACCGGCAACGAACGGCAGGACTGGCTCAACTCGCGCTACATCCTGATGTGGGGCTGGAACCCCGCGGAGATGCGCGACGAGACCAACAGCGACTACTTCGTGCGCCTGGCCCGCGATCGCGGCGCTCGCGTGGTCTGCATCGATCCACGCATGAGCCTGTCGGCCTCGCTGGCCGATGAGTGGGTTCCCATCCGACCGGGTACGGATGCGGCCATGATGTCGGCCATGGCCTTCGTCATGATCGACGAGGACCTTCACGACGCAGCGTTCGTGCGCACGCACTGCCTCGGCTTCGACGCGGACCAGATGCCGGCCGGGCTCGAGGGCGAAGAGAGCTACTCGGAATACATCCGCGGGACGCGGGACGGAACGCCCAAGACCCCGCGCTGGGCCGAGGCCATCAGCGGCGTGCCGGCGGCGACCATCGCTCGCGTGGCACGGGAGTACGCCACGACCAAGCCGGGTGTGCTCTATCAGGGCTACGGCATGCAGCGGCGCGCCTACGGGGAGCAGGTCGTGCGGGCCGGCTGCGTGCTGGCCTCGATGACTGGCAACGTGGGGATCTCCGGCGGCTGGGCCAGTGGCACCGCCAAGCCGGCGCCTCGAGGTGGCGCGGTGGGCACGGTCTTCCCGCGTGGCGAGAACCCGGTGACGGCGGAGATCCCGACCTTCCTCTGGACCGAGGCGATCGTGCGCGGGACGGAGATGGGCCCCGAGGACGGCGTGCGTGGCGCCGCGCGGTTGCCGTCGAACATCAAGCTGCTCTACTCGGTGGCCTCCAACATCCTCGGCGGCCAGCACGCCGACCTTGGCCGCACCACCGAGATCCTGCGTGACGAGTCGCTCGTGGAGTTCATCGCGGTGCAGGACAACTTCCTGACCACCAGCGCGACCTTCGCCGACGTCGTGCTGCCGGCCTGTACGCAGTTCGAGACCTGGGGCTTCGAAGACGGCTGGAAGTTCTCCGACGACATCATCCTCCAGCCCAAGCTGGTGGACCCTGCGGGCGAGTCGCGCAGCGACTATGCCATCTGCGCCGGCATCGCCGACCGATTGGGGATCGGCAAGGCCTTCACCGAGGGACGCGACGAACGCGGATGGACCGAATGGCTGCTCGACCGCGTGCGCGATAGCCGCTTCCCGGATCTGCCGCCGTTCGACGAGTTGCTCGAGCGGAACGTGGGTGCGTGGGCGCGACCGGTGCATGAACCCGCGATCGCCTTCGCCGACTTCCGAGCCGACCCTGAGGCGCACCCTCTCGACACCCCCTCGGGCAAGATCGAGATCTTCTCTCGGCAGTTGTACGAGCTGGGGCAGCCGACAGAGGTGCCGGCGGTGCCCAAGTACGTACAGGAGTGGGAGAGCCCGCTTGGTCCCGAGGCCGAGCGCTTCCCGCTCGCGGTCATCGGCCACCACACGCTGCACCGCGTCCACTCCACGCACGACAACAACGACTGGCTGGAAGAAGCCTTCCCCCAGCGCGTCTTCGTCAATCGAGTCGATGCGCAAGCACGCGGCATCGCCGACGGTGACACCGTGCGCATCTGGAACGACCGCGGCGAGATCCGCCTCCCCTGCCGCCTCACCGACCGGCTCATGCCGGGTGTCATCGACGTACCGCAGGGTGCCTGGTGGAAACCCGACGCCGCGGGTGTAGATCATCGCGGCAGCGTCAACGCCCTGTCCTCACAGCGGCCCACGCCGCTGGCCTTCGGCAATGCTCAGCACACGATCATGGCCGAGATGGCGCCTTCCCAGGCTGCGGCGCAGGCTCGGGCTGGAAGCGGCCGCGAACCGTTCTCGCCCAGGCCCGTCCAGGCACCGGCGGAGCCCGTCTCGGCGGAACCGTTGTCCTTCCACTTCGATGCTTCGGCCTGCACCGGCTGTAAGGCCTGCCAGGTCGCCTGCAAGGATCCGCAACGGCCTGCCCGAGGGCCTGCTCTGGCGTCGTGTCTACGAGGTCACAGGCGGCTCGTGGCAGCAGAAGCGGTGAAGCCTGGGAGCATGACATCGGGGCCTACCACCTCTCGCTCTCGTGCAACCACTGTGCAGCGCCAGTGTGTGCCGAAGTCTGCCCTGCCGCGGCCATCAGTCGGCGGCCAGACGGGGTCGTGCTCATCGACCCCGAGCGCTGCACCGGTTGTCGGCTCTGCGCTTGGGCCTGCCCGTACGGTGCACCGCAGTTCGATGCGCTCGCCGGCATCATGACCAAGTGCACGCTATGCGTCGAGGATGTCGATGCCGGCAAGCGACCCTCGTGTGTGGCGGCCTGCCCCATGCGCGCACTCGACGCGGGTACTCGTGAGGAGCTGCGGGCCCGGCATCCGCAGGCATCGGTCGAGGCCGCCGGTCGCTATCCATTGCCGGACCCCGCGCTGACCGAGCCAGGCCTGCTGGTGACACCCCATCACGACTCCGCTCGGCTAACTGAGGTGGCGGTCGTGGCCAACTACGAGGAGACGTGATGGGCGAACGCTCGTTGGTGCTCTTCACGCTGCTGGCCCAGACTGCCTGCGGCGCGCTCGTCGGCCTCGCCGGCATGCAGGTCCTAGGCGACATCGACGTCCTGGGCCCACTCTCGTTCAGCGCGGTCGGAGCCGTGCTGCTCGTGGCTGTGATCATCTCCACGCTGCACCTGGGCCAGCCTCGTCATGCGCCCTACGCGATGCTCAACCTGCGCCGGTCGTGGCTCAGTCGCGAGATCCTCGGCGTGAGCCTGACCGGTGGCTTGGTAGCGCTGGGAGCATTCGTTGGCCTGCTCGCCGAGCCAGCGACGAGCTACGACACGCGCACGCTCATGGGGGTTCTCGCGGCCGTCGCCGGCCTCTTCCTGGTGGCGACCATGGTCGGGCTCTACTCGGTCCGCACCATCACCGAGTGGCGTCCGCTGACCACCGCGCTGTGCTTCGTCGGGTCGACACTTCCGACTGGGAGCCATGGGCGCATGCGCGCTAGCGGCGGCAGCAGGCTGGCCCGACGTGGTCGTGGGGTCGGCGAGCCTGTGGCTCATCCCGATGCTTCTCGCTGGCATCGGCCTGCAGGCGGCCCTGCACCACCTGCCCGCGCCCGTCGCGACGCCGTCCATGGGCGCACTGCTGGTACGCCGGCCAGCGGCTCGACCCATCGGTGGTCCGGCCTCGAGGAGGCTGGCCGGTGGAGTCCTCGTCGCCGGAGCCGGAGCCATCTTCCTCTCCATCGGCTTGCCCCCGGTCACCCTGGCGCTCTTGGCCGTCAGCGCGGTGATGGCCGTGACGCCCGAGCTGCGTTCGCGCGAGCAGTTCTACGAGCTGGCGCCTACACAGGGTCGACTGCACCCCCGGCCGGGGGCGCACTAGCACGGCACGGCCGCTCGGCCACAGCCGGTAGGTGCCCACGTGGACGCCCGGGTGCTGTGGATACCGCGCATCTCGTCGAAGGATGACCTGTTTCAGCCCGAGGTCAGCCCCAGCCGTTCGCGTGCGGCCGGAATGGCCTCCTTGTTGACGATGTTGCGATCGCCGCCCTCGAGGAACACCTCCAGCGCTTCCCAGGCGATGCGCGTCTGGTGGTCGCTGACCTCGCGTGTAGCCCCACCGAGGTGCGGCAGCGCCACGACGTTGGGCAGGTCCAGCAGTGGATCGTCCAACGGAAGCGGCTCGCGTGTGTAGACGTCGAGCGCCGCCCCCGCGATGCGGCGCGCGCGTAGCGACTCGACGAGCGCCGCGGGATCGACGAGCGCTGCCCGAGCGCTGTTGATGAGGAATGCGGTGGGCTTCATCAGGCCCAGCTCGCGCGCACCGATCATGCCCGCGGTGGCCGGCGTCAGGGGCACATGCAGCGACACGATGTCCGAAGCCCGCAGGAGCTCGTCGAGCTCGACCGGCTCGGCCTCCACGCTGGCGGCGACATCGGGAGCCACGAAGGGGTCGGAGGTCACCAGTCGAGCACCGAACCCGGCCAACCGCCGGGCCGTGGCCAGGCCGGTAGCGCCGAGGCCGACGAGGCCGACGGTCTTCTCGCGCAGCTCGAAGCCCTGGTTGGCCAGGTAGCTGGGCAGCAGGCCACGCTCCACCCAGAGCCCATCTCGGACCGAGGTCAGGCCGGGCCAGACGTTGCGCATGACCATGATCATCATCATCACCGTCAGGTCGCCGACCGCATCTGCGTTGCGCCCGGGCGTGTTGATGACGATCACGCCGTGCTCGGTAGCCGCGTCCACGTCGACGTTCGCCGGTGCAGCGCGGGTGTCGATGACGATGGCCAGCTCGGGCGAGCGCTCGATCACCGAGCGCGTGACCTCGTCCGCCTCGGTGATGAGCACTTGCTGTCCGGCGATACGGGCCACCAGCTCATCCTCGGACGCCAGCGGCTGCGACTCATCCCACTCCACGTGCGTGAGGTCGTGAGCCTCGGCGAATCGCTCGATCCAGCGATCGGGCAGGCGTCCCGACGCCAGGACGCGCAGGCGCATCAGTGCGGATCCTGGCCGTAGTTCTTGTGATACCAGCCGAAGGCCCGGTCCAACTCCTCCTGGGGCAGCTCCGTGACCGCCGCACCCATGGACCTGGCGAAGAAGATCGTGCGCGCAGCCTCCTCCATGTAGGTCGCGACCTTGACCGAATCACTGGCGGAGGCGCCGAAGGTGAAGGGGCCGTGGCGATTGACGAGCACGGCCAGGCCGTCGCCGCCCACGCGCACGATCGCCTCGCCGGTCTCATCGTGCGCCGGCTTGACGTACTCGGTACAGGGGATCGCCCGCCCGACGATGTGGCTGAACGGCGTCAGCGCCGCCGGCAGGGGCTCACCCATCAGCGCGAAGGCCGTGGAGTACGGCGAGTGGGTGTGAGTGATGCCGCCGATGTCAGCGCGGTGCTTGTAGATGTAGTTGTGGATGCCGAGGTCGACAGATGGCTTGAGATCGCCCTCGACGACGACCCCCTCGAGGTCGGTCACGACCATGTTCTCGGGCGTGAGGTCGCGGAAGCGCAGCCCGCTGGGCTTGATGATGACGTGGCCTTCCTCGCGCACGATGGCGCTGACGTTGCCGCCGGTCCAGACCACGAGCCCCTGGTCCGGGAGCTCCTTGTTCATGGCGCAGACTTCCTTGCGCAGCTCCGGATACAGCATCGTTCGGTGGCCTCCCCTGTCAGTCCCTGACTGGATCCGCCGCGGTCAGCGACGGGATGATCACGCTCTTGATGGATTCGCCGGCCTTGACGATGAGGTCGATGCCCTCCATGACGCCGTCGAATCCGAAGCGATGGGTGATGAGCGCCTTGGCATCGACACGACCGCTGGCGATGAACTGGAGTACGGCCTCGGTCTCGGCTTTGGTCGAGGAGTAGCCGTTGTTGATGGTGATGCCCGAGAAGTAGAGGTGGTTGGGATCGACGGTGGCTCGCTCGTCGGGGTGTGGGGGAGCGTTCACGTGGAGCGTGCCGCCCTTGCCCACCAGGGACAAGGCCGCCTCCCAGGCCGTGGCGGAGGGTGCGGTCGAGACGACCACGTCAGCGAGGCGGCCACCGTTGATGGCCTTGAGGGCCTCGGCCGCGTCCTCGCGCTTGGGGTTGATGACGTGGGTCGCACCCATCTCCAGGGCGCGCTCCAGGCGCCAGTCGCAGAAGTCGAGGGCCACGATGCGGGCGTAGGGGTAGAGCCGTGCCAACTGGACGAAGCACAGGCCCATGAAGCCCACGCCCTGTACGGCGATGGTGTCGCCGCTGACCACGGAGATCATCTGCAGGCCGTACAGGCAGTCCGACATCGGTTCGATGACGGCAGCTTCCTCGATAGGTGACGCGCCTCTGGCAGCAGAGCAGCTCGGGCACGTTCTCGGCCGGCACCCGGAAGTACTCGGCGAAACCCCCTGGATCGAGGTTGGTCTCGGAGTACCTGGCGCAGATGCGTGTACGCGCCGCGCTGGCACTCGCGGCAGTAGTTGCAGGGCACGTGGTGGTGGGCGAAGACCCGGTCACCGACCGCGTAGTCGGTCACGCCCTCGCCGACCTCGACGATGACGCCGGACGGTTCGTGGCCCAGGATCTTGGGTGCACGCGGGGCCAGATACCACTCCATGGCCTCGCCGCCGCAGAGGCCGCAGGCCTCCGTCCTGACCAGCACTTCGCCCGGTCCGATCGCGGGCACGTGCCGCTCCTCGACCCGGATATCGGAATTGCGGTAGTAGACCGCAACCTTCATGTGCTCACCGGCGCGGCTGATGTGGCCGTCGGCGGGGCGCACTCGATGCGCATCAGAGCGCTTCGGCCTTGGCCGCGCTGTGGACGGCCTCGATACGCACGGCAGCGAGGTCCTCTTCCTCGATGCCGAGTCGGGAGTCGGTCAGCCGCTCGACGCCGCGCACGAGCGAGAGCGCGTCGAGATCGTTCTCCTTCATCAGGGTGTGCCGGGTGGCGCCATGCGAGTAACGGTCCTGGATGCCGATGCGCAGCAGCTTCTTGCCGGCACCGCTCTCGGCCATGAACTCGGCCACGGCCGAACCGAGGCCACCCACGATGGTGTGGTTCTCCATGGTGATGACGCCCTGTCTCGCTTCCGCGATGGCCTCTGTCACCTGCGGATCGGTGAAGGGTTTGAGCGTGGAGACATGGAGGTGGTTGATGGACACGCCCCTGTCGCGCAGGACGCTGGTGGCGCGCATGGCCTCCTCGGTGCAGATGCCCGATGAGAGGATGGTCAGGTCGGTGCCGTGCGAGAGCTGGCGCGCCTGGTTGAGCTTGAAGGGTTCCGACGCATCGAACAGCCGCGGGACCTCGCCGCGCAGCATGCGCACGTAGACCGGACCGTTGACGGCCTGGATCTCATCGAGGCACGTCTCGACGTCGGTGGCGTCGCCCATGTCGACCACGGTCATGTTGGGCGTGGCGCGCATGATGGCCACGTCCTCGATGGCCTGATGCGAGGCGCCACCGGGCGAGATGATGCCGGGCAGGAAGCCGATGAGCCGCACCGGCAGGTTGGGATAGGCCACCGACATGGCCAGTTGGTCGTACGGACGTCGGTACAGGAAGACGGCGAAGGTATGGAGATAGGGGAAGAAACCACGTCGTGCGAGACCGGCCGCCCAAGCCATCATGTTCTGCTCGGCGAGGCCGAAGGAGAAGAAGCGATCGGTGTAGGTCTGGCTCCAGACACCGACCTCGCAGGAGTTGGTGAGGTCGGCCGAGAGGACCACGACCTTGGGCTTGTCCTTGGACCAGGCAAGGAAGTTGCTCGCGTGCGGGCCGGTTACGACTTCCACTCGATCGTTCCCTTCAGTGATTCGTAGGCTTCCGCGTACCGCGCCTTCTCGTCGTCCGAGGTGAAGCGCACGTAGTGCAGCTTGGGCCGGCGCTCCTCGAGGAGATTGATGCAGCGGGTAGGGTCGGTCTTGGCCAGCACCACCAGCGGCTTGCCGTCGTTGGCGGGCGCGCCGGCTGCGGCCAGGGCTTCGACGTCGTGGCCGTCGACCGCGATGGCGCGGGCACCGAAGGCCTCGAGGCGCTTCTCGAGCGAGCCGAGCTCCATGGTCTCGTCGATGGGGCCGTCACACTGCTGCTCGTTGACGTCGACGTAGATGCCCACGTTGTCGAGCCTGTAGAAGGCCATGGCGGCGAGCGCCTCCCAGACCTCACCCTCCTGGAACTCGCCGTCACTCATGATCAGCCACACGCGGCCACCCTCTCCCAGAAGCTTGCGGGCGTGGGCGAAGCCGCCAGCCTGGCTGATGCCCTGGGCCAGCGAACCGGTGGTGGTGTCGACACCGGGTGAGTGCTCGTGCCCGATCATCTCGACCGAGCTGCCGTCGACGTTGAACTCCTCGAGCGCCTCCGGCGCCAACCGGCCGACCTCGATGAGCGCGGTGTAGAGCACCAGCGCGTAGTGGGCGGGCGAGAAGACGAGCTGGTCCTTGTCGGGCCGGATGCCGCCGTTGTAGGCGCCACCACGGAAGTAGTCGGGGTTGTCCGGCCCGGGAACCCCGTTGTACTTGGGTGGCTGCATCGGGGCCGTGCTGGGCCCGAGGTCCATGACGCGCATGTACATCGTGGCGAACAGCTCAGCCGAGGAGCAGGCCTGGCTGAGGTAGCCGCCGTTGTTGCGCAGGACGTGCTCGAGGACGCGGATGCGGATCCGTTGTGCGGCGTCCTTGACCTCAGTCGATCCACGTGTCCTGTTCGGCGATGGTCATCGCGTTGCTCGTTGCCTCCTTGTAGGGCTCAGCCGGCCGGTCGTCGTCAAGCGTCCATGGGGGTGTGGTCTGCTCAGCGTACATCAGTTCGTCAAGTGCACGATTGTTCACTATCCTACCAGCGTTGACGCCTCCCGTCCGGTGCGCCATGGTGAGCGTCGATCGAGCAGGAGGAGCGAGCGTGGATCGAGACCCGGACGAGCACCCGCACTCGTCACACTGGGGTGCGTTCCTAGCGCGCGTCGAGGACGGTGGCGTCCGCGTCCGCCCGCACCCCGACGACCCCGATCCGGCACCGCTCCTGGCCAACCTCGAAGCAGCCGCCGACAGCGAGGCCCGCGTGAGCACACCGGCCTTCCGGCGCGGCTGGCTCGAGGACGGGCCCGGGCCTGATCCACGGCGCGGCGAAGACAGCTTCGTGGAGTTGCCCTGGGACGAAGCACTCGATATCACCGCCGCAGAGCTCGAGCGGGTCTACCGGGAGCACGGGCCGGAGGCCGTCTACGGCGGCTCCTACGGCTGGAGCAGCGCCGGACGCGTCCACCATGCGCAGAGCCAGGTCCACCGCTTCCTGAACGTGCTCGGTGGCTACGTCCGCTCGGTCAACACCTACAGCGCCGGCGCCGCCGAGGTCATCCTGCCGCGCGTGTTCGCCAGCCGTACGGCACGCTGGTGCGAGACAGCCGTGAGCGTGGCAGGACGTCATCGACCACGGGCGCCTCGTCGTGGCCTTCGGCGGGCATGCCCGAGCGGAACCGCTACGTGCACTCGGGCGGGACCCTCGCGACACCGGGCCGGTGGAGCCCTGCGAGCCGCCGCGCGAGGCCGGCGTCGAGATCGTGCTGGTTAGCCCGCTGCGTGATGACCTGCCGGCAGCACCTGCAGCCGACTGGATCCGCCGCCGGCCTGCCACCGATGTCGCGCTGATGCTGGCGCTCTGGCCCACACCCTGGTGGTCGAAGACCTACATGACACGGCCTTCCTCGAGCGCTGGTGCGTCGGCTACCCGCGCTTCGAGCGCTACCTGCTGGGGCTCGATGACGGCCAGCCCAAGGACGCGGCCTGGGCCGCGGCAATCAGCGGCGTCCCGGCCGCAGCGGATCGTGTCGCTTGGCACGTCGCATGGCGAGCGGGTCCGACGCTCATCACGCATGGCCCACGGCCTGCAGCGCGCCGAGCACGGTGAGCAACCGGTGTGGATGGCGGTCGCCGTCGCAGCCATGCTCGGCGGGATCGGCACTGCCCGGTGCCGGCTTCGCCTACGCCCTGGGCATCTTCGCCAACATCGGCCAGGCTCCGGCCGCAGTGACGCATCCCTTCCTTCCCGCAGGGCCGCAACCCGATCGACCGTCTTCATCCCGGTGGCCCGCGTCGCGGACATGCTGCTGCAACCCGGGTGAACGGTTCGACTACGACGGTCAGGAGCTGGCCTATCCCCGATGTCCGGCTGGTCTACTGGGCCGGGGGCAACCCCTTCCACCACCACCAGGACCTCGGCCGGCTGCGACGACGCGTTTCGTCCGAGCCCGAGACGATCATCGTGCACGAGCCCTACTGGACCGCGACGGCTCGGCATGCGGACATCGTGCTGCCGACCACCATCACGCTCGAGCGCAACGACATCGGTTCGTCGCGCAACGACCCCGGCGTCATGGCCATGCACCGGGTCATCGCTCCGGCCGGCCAGGCTCGGGACGACTTCGCCATCTTCGCTGGCCTGGCCGAACGGCTGGGACGAGCCGAAGCCTTCACCGAGGGACGGGACGCCGATGACTGGCTGCGTCACATCTACGACGGCCTGGCCGAACGACTGATCGAGGCAGGCGTGCTGGCGCCGAGCTTCGATGCGTTCTGGGCAGCGCGGAGAGCTGGACCTTGCCGACGGCAGCCCGAGGTCGGCGGCTGGCTGCGCCGCTTCCGTGTGGACCCGAGACCATCCGCTGGCGACGCCCAGTGGGCGCATCGAGATCTTCTCGGAGACCATCGCTGGCTTTGGCTATGCCGACTGCCCCGGGCATCCAGCCTGGCTGCCGCACCGACGAGTGGCTCGGTGGCGAACGGGCGCGCGACTACCCACTGCAGCTCATCGCCAACCAGCCCGCCGGCCGACTCCACAGCCAGCTCGACTTCGGTGCCGCCAGTGCAGGCGCACAAGGCCGACGGTCGCGAGGTCGCCCGCCTTCACTCCGTCGATGCCGCCGCGCGCGGGATCGCCGCGGGCGACACCATCCGCCTCTTCAACGACGCGCGGTGCCTGCCTGGCCGCGGCCGCACGGTCGATGACGCGGTGCTCGCCCCGCTGCATCCAGCTCTCGACCGGAGCCTGGTTCGACCCGCTCGAGCCGGATGGCCCGCCTACCTGCCTGGCCGGCAACCCCAACGCCGTCACGCGCGACCGAGGCACCTCAGCGCTGGCCCAAGGCTGCACGGGCCAGCTGTCGCTGGTCGAGGTGGAACGCGTCGAAAAGGCGCCACCACCACGCGGACACGCCGCGCCTCCCTTCGTCACCAACACCGAGCTGACCGACGCGGGCAAGCCGAATGAGGCTGGTTCCGGGTCACGACGTCGTCCAGCGCCGAAAAGACCTTGACACGGCCCGGCGACCAAGCCACACTGCGCGGCATGACTGGACATCGGTGCGATGACATGAACATTTGTACCGCTATCCACTGCCACCTCATCTGCGGCCACGCTGCCGACCCGCAGAGTCGGATCGCCGAGGGAAACGGAGAGGAGGAGGGCCGGGACAAGGTTCTACGTCACCGCCACCAGACCAGCCATTCAGCGCACCGATAGAGGAGAACAATGCATAAGAACGTACGGCGCGGGATCGTTGCCCTCGCCACGCTCGCCATCACCACCAGCGCCTTCGCTGCCCCGGTCTTCGCGCAGGAGCAGCCAGAGAGTGAGCAGGTTTCGGCGCTCGACGCCGAAGGCCTCAGCCTCGAGGGCATGACTGTCGGCGTCGAAGTCATCGGCACCGACCACTACTGGGACCGCATGGCCTTCGAGGGCGTGCAGGTCAGCTGGCCGAACTCGGCGCAGAAGTCGATCGCCGTCAACGCCAGCCGTGACGACCAGAAGCAGGTCAGCGACCTGGAGAACCTGCTCGCGCAGGAGCCTGACGCCATCGTCAACATCCTGGGCACCGCCAGCGTCCTCGCGCCGGTGTTCGCGAAGATCGCCGAGGCCGGCGTGCCGCTCTTCGGCATCGACATGCAGGACCCGAGCATCATCAACAACGTCACCTCCGACAACCACACCCTCGGTCGCGCGCTGGCCGAGCAGATGGTCGAGGACATCGGCGGCGAAGGCAACATCGTCGTCTTCAACGGCTTCTACGGCATCAACGTCTGCGCCATCCGCTACGACGAGCTGCAGAACGTCCTCGCCGAGAACCCCGACGTCCAGATCCTCCAGCCTGAGCTCCAGGACGTCATCCCCAACACCCAGGAAGATGCGCGCAAGAAGGTCCAGGACCTGCTGCAGAAGTATCCCGAGGGTGAGATCGACGCCGTCTGGGCCTGCTGGGACATCCCCGGCCTTGGCGCCAACCTGGCCATCGTGGACGCCGGTCGCCAAGAGGCATCGGCTTCTACGGCGTCGACGGCGACCCGACGGTCCTCGAGGTCATGGCCCAGGACGGTCAGGCCATCTGGGGCGACGCCGCCCAGCAGCCCTACCTCATCGGCCAGATCAGTGCCTGCCAACATCGCCAAGTACCTCGCTGGCGAGGTCCTGCCGGTGACCACGCTCGTGGACGCCTACCTGACGACGCCTGACAACGTCGAAGAGGTTCGCGCCACGCTCGGCCTGACCGACTAGGCGAAGTACCCACGGGTCACGCCGGCCGTCGCACTCCTCCGGCCGGCGTGGACTCCCATCGATACCGAGGCCTACCAGATGACGACAGCCTCCAGCGGCAACGCACTCGACGCTGCGCGGGCATCAGCAAGTCGTTCCCGGGTGTCCGCGCGCTCGACGATGTCGACTTCGCGGTCGCTCCCGGTGAAGTCCACGGCCTCGTCGGCGAGAACGGCGCCGGCAAGTCGACGCTCATCAAGATCATCGCCGGTGTGTACCAGCGCGACGCCGGCGAGATGTTCGTGCGCGGGGCAGGCGTGCGGCAACCTCACACCCCACCAGGTGGAGGAGCTCGGTATCCAGTTCATCCACCAGGAGCAGAACCTGGTGTCCGAGTTCACCGTGGCCCAAGCCGTGTTCATGGGCCAGGAGAAGAAGCTCGGCCAAGTGGATCCCGCTCGTCGACAACCGCAGCATGGAGCGCGAAGCGAGCGCGCTCCTCGACAGACATGCTCGGCGTGGACCTGCCGGGCAATCGCCTCGTCCGCGACCTCTCGGTCGCCGAGCGACAGCTGGTCCAGATCGCCAAGGCCCTGCGCACCAATCCCAGCGTCATCGCCTTCGACGAGCCGACGGCTCCCCTCGCCCGCCGCGAGGTGGAAGCCCTCTTCAGCATGATCGGCAACCTGCGCGAGCAGGGTCTGGCCATCATCTACATCTCCCACTATCTCTGCAGGAGATCACCCGCATCTGTGACCGGGTCACGGTGCTCCGCAACGGCAAGCTGGCCGGGACGCTGCCGCTGCCTGAGACCTCCATCGAGGACATCGTCACGACCATGGTCGGTCGCGAGATCGACGAGATGTATCCGCCGCGCGATGTCGAGATCGGCGCGCCACGCCTCGAGACGGAAGCGCTCACGCTCCACGGAGCATTCGAGGATGTCTGCTTCAACATCGGCCGCGGCGAGGTCGTCGGCGTGACCGGCCTGCTGGGCTCAGGCACGCACGAACTGGCAGAGACGATCTACGGCCTGCGTCGACCGGACTCTGGCGTCCTGCGCCTCGACGGCGAGCAGCTCGGCACGCTCGACCGCCTCCAAGGCGGCCGACCTCGGCTTCGGCATGGTGCCCAAGGACCGTCGCTGGGAAGGCGTGGTCCTGTCGATGTCGGTGGAGGACAACGTCAACCTCTCGAGCCTCGAGAAGTCGTCCGCGCGGTGGCCTCATCAACGACGGCACCTACCGCGACCGGGCCAAGCGAGATGATCGATGCGCTGAGCATCAAGACACCCACGACAAGACCGCTGTTCGCTACCTCAGCGGTGGCAACCAGCAGAAGGTCGTGCTGGCCCGCTGGATGTCCGCCGATACGCAGGTCTTCGTCCTCGAGGAACCGGGGCTGGGCGTAGACGTCGGTGCCAAGATCGAGATCTACACGCTCGTCAACGAGATGGTCGCGTCGGGATCAGGCGATCGTCATCTTCGGCTCGGACATCCCCGAGCTGCTGGGCACCTGCGACCGCATCCTGGTCATGTACCGCGGCGAGATCGCCAAGGAGCTCATCTCGGCCGAGACCACACCTGACACGGTCCTCTTCTGGTCCACCGGCGGCGGTTCCAGCGGCGATGCAGAGGAGCCGCCCATCGGCCCCGAAACACCCGCCACGTCCGGCTCGACGCAGGTGGCGTCATGACCGCGATCTACCAGGGCACTGACCGGAGACGAGCCTCGTCACGCGCGTTCGACCTCCTGCTTCGCTACGGCGGACTGCTCATCCTCGTCGGCGGTCTTCATCTACTTCTCCGTCATGTCGCCGGTCTTCCTGACCGCTGACAACCTCATGGCCATCCTGACGCAGTGCTTCGGTGCTCGCGATCGCGGCCTTCGGTGCCTCGACGGTGATGATCGGTGGCGGGACGCACATCATCAAGGGCGGCATCGACCTCTCGGTCGGCGCCCAGCTGGGCCTCGTGACGGCGATCTACGCACTCATGCTGACCAACGGCTGGAACCCAGTCGATCACCATCCTCGTGGGCACTGCGCCACGCTCGCTCATCGGCTTCGCCAACGGCATCGCCGTGGCCATCATCGGCATCGTGCCACTGTTGGCGACCCTGGCCATGCAGAACATCGTCGGCCGGCACCGAGCTGCTCATCACCAACAACGTCAACGTGCCGGTCAGCTCAGACTTCATCGACTGGATCGCAAACGGCGAGATCCTCTTCCTGCCGGTCCCGGTGGCCATCCTGGCGATCGCCTTCGTCGGCTTCTACCTCTTCGTCGAGCGCACGCCGCTGGGCGTCCAGATCCGCGCCACCGGCGGCAACCTCGATGCCGCCATCCAGTCGGGCATCGCCGTCCGACGCAACGTCATCCTCACCTACATGCTGGGCAGCCTGGCCGTGGCTCGATCGCGGCCATCATCATCGTCGGCCGCATCTCGGGCAGCGTCCGCGGCATCGGCCCGCTGATGCTCCTCGACATCCTGCTGGCTGCCTACGTCAGCGCCATGTTCTCGAGCCGCTTCGTCATCAACATCCCCGGCACCCTCGTCGGCGCGCATCTTCGTGGGCGCCCTCACCAACGGCTTCACCCTGGTCAACATCGCGACCTACTGGGTCCTGGCCGTCAAGGGCGTCCTCATCCTCATCGTGGTGGCGGCGACGTCACTGCAGCGACAGCGGGAGACCCGCCGATGACCGCCGGCGTGAACGTCCAGCTCCACGGGGCGGCCTCGACCGCGATGAGCACGATCGCCTTCCTGCGGCGCTACGCCGTGTGGATCGCCTTCTTCCTGGTGGTCGCCTTCTTCGCCTCTTCGCCGACCACTTCGCGACCGTTCAACAACGTCCTCAACATCGCCAGCCAGAGCGTCATCCTGATGTTCGTGGCGCTGGCCATGACCCTCGTGGTCACCGCCGGCGGCATCGACCTCTCGGTCGGCGTCTCGTTCGACTTCGCCGCCCTGGCGGCGGTAAGCCTGCTGGTGGCCGATGTGCCCTGGCCGCTGGCCATCGTCGTCGGCCTCGGTTTCGGAACGCTCGTCGGCGTGTTCAACGCGGGCATGATCGTCAAGGTCGGCATCAGCCCGTTCCTGGCGACCCTGGCCATGCTCTTCATCGGCGAGAGCGTCCAGCGCATCTACACCACCGGCGGCGCGCCCATCTACGTGGCCGTCATGGAGCCCGCCTACCGCTACATCGGCGGCGGCAAGATCGTCGGACAGCGTGCCCTTCTCGCTGCTGCTGGCCCTCGTGCTCATCGTCGTCATGTTCATCCTCATCGAGCGCATGGTCCACGGCCGGCGCTGGCGCGCCATCGGCGCTCAGCCGGAGGCCGCGCGTATCGCGGGCATCATGGTCCACCGCTACCAGGCGGCGACCTACATCATCTCGGCGCTGCTCGCGTCGACCGCGCAGGCATCATCCTCTCGTCCTCGCTGAGCTCGTACGTGCCGGTCTCCGGCGGGGCCTACCTGATGGACGCCATCGGCGCCACCTTCATCGGCACGGCCATCGACGAGGAGGGCCGGCCCAACGTGCTCGGCACCGTGCTGGGCGTGCTCTTCCTGGGCGTGCTGGCCAACGGCTTGAACCTCATCGGCATCAACTTCTACTGGCAGGCGGTGGCCAAGGGCGTGCTCATCTTCGGCGCCCTCGCTCTCGGCGTGCTCAACCGCCGCCGTCGGTCCTGACATGACGCAACGTCTCCGTCCCCCCGGAGGCTGCTCCGCTTCGGTCGGCCGGCTCTGTGGCTCGGGCGGCCGGAGCTGGTCCTCATCGCGCTGCTCCTGGTTGCCGGGGCGTTGCTCCGACCGGTCGCTGGCCCTGGCGCCGGAGTCCGATCGCGGTGGCACCGCAGTACGCGCGTTCGGCGATGACGCTCTACGAGGTGCTGCACGAGCCGGGCTACCTGGTACCGGTGGCGCGACGGACTCCGGAGGAGGACGATCTCACCCGGAGAACGCCGTGGCCGCAGCTGCTGGCCGGACCGCAGGCCGGGCCAGACCTGGTCGGAGCCCCTTCCCGCCGGGCGCGGAGCTGCTGGCGCTTCGAGCTGGACGGCGGCACGCCGCGCTCGGAGCTGTCGGCCGGCGCGCTCGATGGCGTCGACGCTCAGCGGGCCGTCGACGCGCTCGTGCTCACGCTGACCGAGTTCCCCGAGGTCTCCGACCGTCTCCATCAGCGTCGGCGGCACACGTCGCCGCTGATGGCTCGCAGCCTCCGCCGACGCGGCCCGGCCGCCCAGGGTCAACCCCGAGAGCCCGGAGGCGCAGCTGGGCGGGACCGAGCTGTTCTTCGCGTACGACGGTGAGGATCGCTACCTGGTGCCCGTCACCCGCGCCTCCGACGAGCACCAGCGCGTGCCGGCAGGACGCCATGGACGAGTTCCTCGCCGGCCCCGCCGCCGAGCAGCGGGCTGACACCCGTCCTGCCCGATGACGTGCACGTGCTTGAGGTGCGCGTCGAGGATGGGCTGGCGACGGTCGACTTCAACTCCGACCTCGTCTATGCCTATCGCCTCTCGAAGGCCAACGCGATGTTCGTGCGCCGGGCCGTGATGGCCACGCTGACCGGCCTGCCTGGCATCGCCGCCGGACTCATCGAGATCGACGGCTCGCGGCTGCTGCTCTACACCTGCGTCAACGTGACCCAGGAGTTCCCCCAGGCTCGTCCCTGGGCCCTCAACGACGAGTACTACCTGAGTACCCTCCACCGCGACCAGGATCCCGGCGTGAGCGCGACCCGCGCGTCGACCTCGTCTACCTCGACAACGCGGCCACCAGCTGGCCCAAGCCGCCAGGCGTCGGCGCCGCCATGCTGCACTACCTGCGAGTCGGTCGGTGGCAGCCCGGGCCGCGCCGGCCATCGACTCGCCGTCGAGGCCGGTCGGGTGGTCTACGAGGCACGAGAGAGCTCGCCGACCTCGTCGGCGCGAGACGATCCCGAGTCGGTCATCCTGCTCAAGAACGCGACCGAGGCCCTGAACCTGGCCATCCTGGGCACCCTCGACCGCGGCGACCGCGTGGTGGTCAGCGCGCTCGAGCACAACTCGGTCATGCGCCCGCTGCGCCATCTCGAAGCGACGCTCGACGTCGAGGTCGACGTCGTCGAGTGCGACCCGGACGGCGCGCTCGACACCGCCGGCCTGGCACGGGCCCTGAAGGAGCCGACCCACATGGTGGTCGTCACCCATGCCTCCAACGTGACCGGTGCCCTGGCGCCGCTCGAGCG
The DNA here is from genome assembly GCA_963716815.1 of uncultured Chloroflexia bacterium. Classification (GTDB taxonomy): domain Bacteria; phylum Chloroflexota; class Limnocylindria; order Limnocylindrales; family CSP1-4; genus JAFMJV01. The sequence goes on along the minus strand of CAVQUM010000024.1, from coordinate 3,774 downwards.
CATCGCGGACATCGCCCACGCCGCCGGAGCCACCTTGCTGGTGGACGCGGCCCAGACCGCCGGTGCCTACGCCATCGACGTGACCGCCATGGGCATCGACTACCTCGCCTTCACCGGGCACAAGAGCCTCTTCGGCCCGCAGGGCACCGGGGGCCTGGTCATCCACCGAACCGCCACGCCCGCTGATGTTCGGCGGCACCGGCAGCAACTCGGAGGAGGAGCGACAGCCGGAGCTACTATCCCGATCGGCTCGAGAGCGGCACGCTCAACGGCGTCGGCTTCGCAGGCCTGGCGGCCGGGCTCGAGTACGTCCGGGAGCGGACCGTCGAGGCCATCACGCGACGTGGCCACGCGCTGCTGGAGCCGACTGCTCGAGGGACTGCTCGCGATCGACGGTGTGCAGGTGCACGGCCCGGCCGACCCGGAGCGTCAGATCGGCGTGGTCTCGATCACCTTCGAACGCGCGCTCGCCGGCAGAGGCCGGCCTGCTGCTGGACGACGACTTCGGCGTGCTCACTCGGGTCGGCCTCCACTGCTGCGCCCGGCGGCCCACCGTAGCCATCGGCACGTTCCCCACCGGGACCGTCCGTCTGAGCCTCTCCGACATGACCACCGATCGAGCACGTCGAGCGGGCCCTCGCGGCCGTGCGCGAGCTGGCCGGCTAGCGATGGCCGGCGACACCCGCAGGGCCCATCTTCGAGGGCGTCGTCACCTTCGAAGGCACGATGCAGGCGCTGCGCGCAGAGAAGCGCGTCAAGGCGCTGGCGTGGTCTGTCGCCTGGTGCCGACGCCGCGCGAGCTCAGCTCCACCTGTGCGCTGGCACTCGTCCTTCGCTCGCGCCGACGCGAGGCCGTCGCTGCAGTCCTGGTGGCGGACGGCTGGCGCGTCGAGGCCGCCTACCTCTATCCACGCGAGGGCGGCGACCCGGAACCGTGGGAGCCCTGATGGGTCGGGCGCTCGCAGCCCTGGATGGCGGGCGTCGTCATCGGCGTGGTGGCCGTGCTGGTCGGCACCATCGGTGGCGTGAACCCGCCGGAGGCCTACGGCTTCTGCACCACCTGCCACGGCCGTGACCTCATCCTCGGACTCGTCGCGCCCGTTCTCGGTCGGCGCCTTCGACCTGCCGACCCTATGGCCGGTGCTGACCGTCGTCGGTGTCGTCGGCGGCGCCTGGCTCGCCCGCCGCGTGACGGCCGCGGATCGTCGCGCCGGACCGCATCGACCTGTCCATGATCGCCACCCGCGTGGCCCAGGGCTTCGTGGTCATGAGCTTCGCCCTGCTGGCCATGGGCTGCCCCATCCGCCTCACCGTCAGCGCCGCCAACCTCGCGTCTCGGCCTTCATCGGCCTAGCCGGTGTGGCCCTCGGCATCTGGCTCGGCGTGCAGTACCTCAAGGCGCGCGCATGATGCTGGAGATCGGCCTGGTCACGCTCGCCGCTGGCCTCATCGCCGGCTTCGCCGGGCAGCGCTCACGCTTCTGCAGCGTGGGCGGCTTCCGTGACTTCCTCATCGCCCGCGACACGACGCTGCTGCTGGGCGTCGTCGCGCTCTTCGCGGCGGCGTGGCTGACCTTCCCGCTGGTGGAGGCCTTCGAGACGCGACCGCACCGGCGGTCGTGGAGCAGGCCGAGGGCCTCGGTGGCCTCGACCCACTGGCCATCGAGGACAGGCGGCGGCGCACGGACGATGGCGGCTGGCCAGGCCTGCTCGCTGGCGGCGGTCATCTTCGTCGGCGGCATCGGCGTCGGTGCCGTCTCGACCGTGACCGGCGGCTGTCCCTTCCGTCAGCACGTGCTCGCGGGCCAGGGCTCGCGGCAGGCAGTCTTCTACCTCATCGGCTTCTACATCGCCGCACTGGCGTTCGGGCTCTGGAGCCCGACCGTGCTGCGGTTCATCCTCGGCTAGGCATGATGCAGACAGCCGACTCGCGGGGAGGGATGGACATGAGCGCACGACTGCTGGGAATCGACGTCGGCACGTCGCTCATCAAGGCCGTCGTCTTCGAGCTGGACGGCACCGAGCTAGCGGCCGGTTCGGAGAGCGTGAAGTCCGTGACACCCCAGCCGGGCTGGACGGAGCAGGACATGGACGCCGTATGGGAGGCTGCCGCCGGCGCCGTCCGCGCAGCGCTCGTAGCGGCCGCCGGGGGGGCCATGACCATCGCGGCTGTAGCCGTGGCGGGCCAGGGCGACGGCGCCTGGATGATCGACCAACGAGGGCGGCCGGTCGCACCGGCCCCGCTCTGGAGCGACGGACGAGCCACCGCGGTGATCGATCGCTGGGAGCAGAGTGGTCGTCTGCATGAGCTCTACCGACGCGGCGGCACCGTGCTCTGGACCGGCGCGCAGGCCGCGCTGCTGGCCTGGTTCGCCGAGCACGAGCCGGAGGTGCTGGAGCAGGCGACGACCGTGTTCTGCAGCAAGGACTGGATCCGCTTCCGCCTGACCGGCACGATCGGCACCGACGAGACCGATGGCTCGATCCCGTTCATGGACCTGGCCGAGCGGCACATCAGCCCGGACCAGGCCGCCATCCTCGGGCTCGAGGAGCACCTAGGACTGCTGCCGCCCGTGGCGACGCTCCAGCGACGATGTCGGCGCGGTCAGCGATGCCGCGGCAGAGGCGACCGGCCTGCGCCGGGCACGCCGGTGGTGGCTGGCCTGCTCGACGTGGCCGCCAATGCCATCGGTGTCGGTGCCATCGATGGCGGTCAGGCCATGGTCATGCTGGGCACGACCGCGCTGGCCGGCGTCATCCTCGACGAGCCGGTCTTCGAACCGGCCGACATCGGCGCCAGCGTCTGCCACGCGCCGGCCGGCCGCTGGATGCGGGCCCTCGGCTCGATGGCCGGTACTCCCAACCTCGACTGGTATCTGCAGGCCCTGGGCGAGGGCATCCGGACCGAGGCATCGGCTGCCGATCGCGACACATTCGCCGTCCTCGAGGAAGAGATCGCCGCCTCCCCACCCGGCGCCGGGGGCGTCATCTACCACCCCTATCTGCGTGGGGAACGTGTGCCCTTCAACGCACCCGACGCCCGCGGCTCGTTCTTCGGTCTGTGCATGGAGACCTCGAGGGGCGATGTCGCGCGCGCGGTGTCCGAAGGCGTGGCCTACGCGGTGCGGCACATGTTCGAGGCCGTCAGGGCGCCGGTCACGGAGGTCCGCCTATGCGGCGGTGGCGCCCGCAACCAGACCTGGTCACAGATCCTCGCGGACGTCACCGGTGCGCGCATGATCGTCGCGGCCGGGAGCCAGTTCGGCGCACTGGGAGCGGCCATCGCGGCCGGCGTCGGCGTCGGGCTCTACCCCGACTACGCGTCGGCGGTCGAGCGCTGCGTGCGAGTCGAGCGCGTGCACGAGCCCGACCTTGGGCGCCATGCGCTGTACGACGAGCGATTCTCGCTGTACACCGACCTCATCGGGGCCATGGAGCCCTACTGGAACCGGCTCGCTGCGACCGGCCGCTAGCACGAGGTGAACCCACGCCGACGATCGTCACGACCGACGCCTCGATGAGCAGGGCGCCGGCCACCATGGCACCGCGATCCTGGACGATCTGAAGAACTGCGCCAGGTGGAAGAAGGCTCGTGTCGGGCGAAGGACTCCTCCAGCGCACGCCGGACCGCCGCCCTCCTGGTGCCCTCTCCGCTGACCTCCACGCCCTTCTTGGGCAGCTCGGGTTCGATGTCGACGTTCGTCGCCATGTGCGGCGTCTCGCACAGTAGCGCGCACGACTCGACGGGCGTGACCGAGCGCCTTCTGCGCCTCGG
>CAVQUM010000023.1:0-61651 GCA_963716815.1 uncultured Chloroflexia bacterium | reverse complement strand
AGGATCTGCCTGCCAGCGTCTTCGATCTCACCAATGAAGAGTGGGCCGGGCAGGTAGTCAGCTGCGCGACCGCCAATGGCAGCTTCCAGGCATTTGTGAGTGCCATGCGCCTCAACGCAGGCGAAGAACAAGCGACGCGGGCGTGGCTGGAGGACATGATTGCCAATGACGCCCAAGTCTTTCCCTCGAATAGCGCAATTGTCGAAGCCGTGGGCCGGGGCGAGGTGGAGGCCGGGCTGGTCAATCACTACTATCTCTTCCGCTTCTTGGCCGAAGCCCCCAACTTCCCGGCGGCAAATTACTACTTCCCCGCCGGCGATCTGGGGGCGATGATCAACGTGGCCGGAGCCTGCATCATCGATACCAGCGACAACGAGACGGAGGCTATCGCCCTGCTCAACTTCCTGCTCTCGCCCGAAGCTCAGCAATATTTCGCCAACGAGACCAACGAGTACCCACTTGCAGGCGGCGATGACGTGACGCTCAACCCGGCGGTCCAACCCCTGAACGAAATCGACACGCCAAGTTTGGACTTGAGCAGCCTGGACGACCTCCAGGGCACCCTGCTGTTGCTGCAGGAGTCGGGCGCACTGGATCAATAGAACCCGGGCCCCACAGGCTAACGCAATAAAAACGCCGGGATGCGAATTCGCATCCCGGCGTTTTTATTGCACTCCCGCCTGCAAGAGGGTGGCCACCAGACCCGTCCAGCCTGTCTGGTGGCTGGCTCCCAGGCCTTTGCCGGTTTCCGCATTGAAGTACTCGTAAAACAGGATCAACTCGCGCCAGTGTGGTCGTCGCTGGCATAGCAGGCGGTCATCGCCATGACTCGGGCGGCTGCGTTCCGTCGCGGTCGTAGAAAGAGCCGCAGCATCCGCCGCTTGAGTTCTTCGGCAATTTGAGTCCAACGTCATCAGATTACCCGAGCCGGTCGGACATTCGACTTTAAGGCGTTCACCATAAAATTCGTGGTACTTGTACAGCGCCTCGACAATCAAGTAATTCAGCGGAAACCAGATCGGTCCTCGCCAATTCGAATTGCCGCCGAACATGGCGGAGTCCGATTCTCCTGGCAGGTAGGCGACGCGGTATTCCTGTTCGCCGACGCGAAATACGAACGGGTTCTCTGCGTGGTACTTCGACAGCGAGCGAATTCCAAACGGTGAGAGGAATTCGTTCTCATCGAGCATGTATCCGAGCAGTTTGAGCAGTCGATCCTGGCTGGGAACCGCCAGCAGGCCTAGGCAACCGCGATCGTCTTCAGGACGATCATGCTCGAGATACGTCATGCACTCGACATCGGCCGCATTGTGCTCCAGGAACCAGGCGGTCCGTCGTTGAAATCCAGGCAGGTTGCGGAGCACGTCTTCGCTGAGGACGGTGACCGTCAGCAACGGAATCAAGCCGACCAGCGAACGGACTTTGAGTGGAATCGGTTGTCCGTCGACATTCAGATGGTCGTAGTAAAAGCCATCTTCTTCATCCCAGAGCCCCTGTCCGTTCGGCGGCATTCATCGTGCGGGCGATCGCAGAAGTAGTGCTCGAAGAACTTCGAAGCCATGTCGTCATAGGCGGCGCCGCGACCGGCCAATTCGACGGCGATCGAGAGCATGCAGCCGCTGTAGAAGGCCATCCAGGCGGTTCCGTCGGCCTGCTCCAGATGCCCACCCGTGGGCAGCGGCTTGGACGCGATCAAAGACGCCGATATTGTCCAGGCCGAGAAAGCCGCCGGCAAACAAATGGTGGTCTCGTACGTCTTTGCGATTCACCCACCAGGTGAAATTGAGCAGCAACTTCTGAAAGACTCGGGCCAGAAACTCGCGATCTTCGTGGCCTTGATCGGCGAGCCAGTCTGAAAGACCCGCAGACAGGCCCAGGCGTGCACGGGCGGGTTGACGTCGCTGAGTGCCCACTCGTAAGCCGGCAGTTGTCCGTTGGGATGCAGGTACCATTCGCGAAGAAACAGCAGGAGTTGCGATTTGGCGAATTCGCCATCCACTCGTGCGAAGGGAATCATGTGAAAGGCGAGGTCCCAGGCGGCATACCACGGATACTCCCATTTGTCGGGCATGGAAATCACGTCGAGGTTGTAAAGGTGTTTCCAACGCCATTCCGGTCCTCATCCGTACGCCGGCGGTGGCTGGGCAGGATCCCCCTGCAGCCAGTCCCTGACATCGTAATAGTGGAAACTGCTTGGTCCACAACATGCCGGCCAATGCTTGGCGCTGCACGTTGCGCTCGTCTTCTCTTAACCCGGGGTTTTGCACGCTTACATAAACTCATCGGCCTCGTCGCGACACGCCTGGAAGCTGGCGTCGAACCCTTCACCCAATGGGGCAGTCAGGACCTCATCGTCAGCCGCAGCCGCAGGGTGACGGACGCACCGGGCGCAAGCTCATGGTGACGAGTGAGCGGCCGGCTTTGGTACCCACATGCGCTGGATTGATGAGCCGCGCTATCGTCCTCGACGAGCAAGCGATGAAACGCGTCTTTGACAAAAGGCGAGGCATTCGTGCCGCTATGCAAGACGCTCGTGATTGGTCTCATTCTCAGTGAACAGGCGCGCATCCTCCTCGGCATAGAGGCAGTAATGACCGGCGGCCGGGTGTTCGACTTCAATCACGGCAACGCCCTCCGGACTGTGAACCAGCGCGCAGCAGCGGCTTGCCGGGCACGTCGGCAGGGGACCGTCGGGATAGCCCCAACTCCACGTGTTGCGGAACCAAAGCTGGGGCAGCAGGTGACAGGCGGCTGTGCGTGACCCCGGTTGGTCACCGTCACCCGAATCAACAGGTCGTTTTCGTCCGCTCTTGGCATATTCGGTCACGACGTGGATCGAGCGATCTTCGTCAAAAACGCCCGTGTCCAGCAGTTCGTACTCCGGATCGTCGTAGCCCGCGACGCGCGCGCTCTTCACTGACGAGATCATCATACGGAAATGCCCCGCGTGGGGATACTTGTAGAGCGCCTTCATATACGAATGGGTCGGCGTGGAGTCGAGGTAAAAGTAGACCTCCTTCACATCTTCGCCATGGTTGCCCTCCGGCCCCGTCAGACCAAAGAGGCGCTCCTTGAGATGGGAACGCGGCCGTTCCACAGGGCCAGGGCAAAGCAGATGTACTGATTGCGATCAGAGATGCCGGCCAGCCCGTCTTCATTCCAGCGGTAGGTCCGGCTGCGGGCGTGGTCGTGGGGAAAGTAGGTCCAGGGGGAACCGGCGGCGCTGTAATCTTCGCGCACGGTGCCCCAACCGCGTTCGCTCAGATAGGGTCCCCAGTTTTTCCAGTTGGCGTCCAGGCTCCTGTGGGCGTCGAGACGTTGGTGTTCAGCAGTTTGCGTCATCATTTCCTTCGTCCGGTTGGGTGGGGTTGATGTCTCCTCGTGCCGCACCACTTTCACCGCTTTATTGCAGTGCGTCAGTAATGACCCCCATATTGTGGCGCATTAGCTCGAGATAGCTTGCGGCCGGGCCTGACTCGTCGCTCAGCGAGCCGGTGTAGAGCGTCGCCACCGTAATGCCGGCGTCGTTCGCCAGCTGCTCGGCCAGACTCGGGCTGACGGTCGTACCGACGAAGAGCGCAGGCACCCCCTCCTCCTCAACCTGGTCGAGGAGCGCCGCCAGCTGGGCCGCCGACGGCGAGGCCAGCGTGCTAAGCGACGGAATGATCGTGCCCACAACCTCAAACCCGTACGCGTCGGCCAGATAGCCGAAGGACTCATGATCGGTGATGAGCTTGCGCCGCTCGATCGGCAGCGGGGCGACCATGGCAGCGAGTTCTGCGTCCAGGGCGTCCAGCTCCGCACGATAGGCAGCGGCATTGGCTGCATAAGTCGCTTGGTTCTCGGGATCCAGCGCGCTGAGCGATTGCTCAATGTTGACCACCCACTGCTTGACTGCGTCGACGCTGAACCACGTATGGGGATCGCCAGCCTCATGGCTGTGCCCGTCTTCGTCATGGGCCGTGGCGTGGTCGTCTTCCGCCGCGTGATCGTCTTCATCACCGTGATCGTCTTCCGCAGTATGATCATCTTCATCGGCGTGATCATCCTCTGCAGCATGATCGTCGTCATCATTGTGGTCCGCCATCGCCAGCGGCACTACACCGTCGTTGACGGAAAGCGTCACGCCGCCGCCATCGAGCGAGTCCAGAATTGGCTCCAGGCCCTCTTCCAAGCCCAGTCCATTGACAAAGATGACGTGCGGGCCCGCGATTGAGTTCGATCATATCCTGGGGGCGGGGCTCGAAACTGTGGGGATCGGCCCCGGTCGGAACGAGCCCGACGAGTTCGATCTTGTCGCCGCTCACCTGAGCGACGACATCGGCGAGGATATTGGTCGTGGCCACGACGCGAAGGGGTTCATCCCCGTTGCGCTCGATGGCAACCAAGCCGGGCGACGCGTTTTCGCCGGCCTGTTCAGGCTCGGCGCTGCCGCTTCCCGGCACAGAGCCACAGCCGCCAAGCAGCAAAAGTAGCACGAGTAGCAGCCCCAGCCAGCCAACAGAATGTCTTTTCCCCACGATCTTTTCTCCTCATCGCTCGAAGCGGTGGCAATCAAATAAATGAGATTTTATCTCATTTACCGAGGCAGACAAAATCTCGCAAGCGACCCATTCCGGGATTCGACAAGCGTGTCTCTACGGACCAGGTCACTTGTGGACGAAGCCCGAACGGACGAATGGGTTCAAAAGCCCGGCTTCAGTTCCTCGCGCATGACGCGCAGGAGTTCGGCCATCTTGCTGGCTGGATCGGGCTGGGTGACTGAGCGGGCTGCCAGCAAATTGGCGAATCGGGCGGCTTGCCAGGGGTCGCCGGTCTCGTAGAGGTGGATGAAGAAGGCTGTGGCAAAGGTGTCGCCCGCGCCCGTGGCGTCGACCGCGTTCACCTTGGGTGGCGTGAAATGACGCGTCTCGCCGGCATGGTGCACCGTACAGCCTTTGCTACCGTCGGTCACGACGATGGTTGTCAGCACCTCTTGCGCGCGGGCAACCTGATCGGGGCCCACGAGGTCTTCTTCGCTGGCGACGACGGCGGAAAGCAGGGGCAATATGGGGGCTAAGTCGGGTGCCCGCTTCGGATAGACGCGCCCCCCTTCATCCCAGCCGCGCAGCCAGCCCTGGGGCGTCACGCCGATGACGCCTTCCGAAAAACAGCAGCAACGTCGACCGCGATTTCGTCGGCAATGGGCGCCAGGTGCACGATCTTGGCGTTGCGCCAGGCCATGGGCACGTCGGCCGCCGTAATCGTGCGCGCCTGGCTGTGAATGGTCTGAACACGGTCGCCCTGGGTATTGTAGACGTTTTCAAAGACCGTCGTCTCTTCCGCGGGCAGTGAAACGACCTCAACGGCCGCGGGGAACGCGGCGTCCAGGTCATAGTCTGACGCCACGCTGGTGAGAACGGCTGTCTTGTAGCCAAGAACATGGGCGACGCGGCTGGCGAAGGTCACGGCGCCACCCGGCTTGGGGCCATCGGGCGTTAGATCAGTGCTCACGTGGCCAATAAGTAGATAGTCGATCATGATGGGTCACTTTCTGCTTGGATAGGCTGCGTCCACGCTGGCAGCAAACGGCTCAATTGGGAGCAGGCGGTCCGCAGATTGTGACCGAAATCATTCGATTTTGCAATGAGCAGACGATTATGACCAGAGGGTATGCCGGGGCCACGACAAAGCAGATTGCCGAAGCGGCAGGTATCAGTGAGGTCACGCTCTTTCGCAAATATGGCAACAAGGTCACGCTGCTCGCCCAGGCCATCGATGCGGTGCTGGTGGAGACCGATCTGAGCGCCACCACACGTTACACGGGCGACTTAGTGAGCGATCTTTTGCGGGTGGTCGAGGCTTATCAAGCCATCTCGGCAAGCAACGGGCAGTTCATCGCCATCATGCTTGCTGAGCTCCCCCGTTTCCCTGACCAAGCGCACCTGATCGAAGTGCCCTTTCGCATCATCCGCGCCATCGGTGAGCTGCTGGCCCGCTATCAGGCGGAAGGGCAATTGCAGGAGGAAGAGCCGCTCCACACGGTCGCGGCGCTGCTCGGCCCGCTGATCGGCCTCAATCTGATGCGCAGCTCAGGCATGGAGAGCACAGCTCCCCCGCTTGATCCCGCAGCCCACGTGGAGCGCTTTCTCATGGGGCGTGCGACCGCGATGACGCCCGCAGCAGAAACGTAAAGTCGGCGGCGAGTCCCGGTTGAACCAGGTTACGACAAGTCAATCGACGCGCCAGAGTGTGCCGCGACGATTCGACCCAGATCTGCATGCAGCGCGCGCCTGTGGTATCGTAACGGCTGTCAAATTGCCCGTTACAAGCCCATGCATTGAAACGTGGCGGATGAACGAATCTCCGACCAAACTCGACAAGATTAGGGGTAGCTACGATGAGCTTTATCGGTACGATTATTCGCAAGGTGTTGCAGCGTGAAGCGCGCAAGTATCCGCTGGCTGACTGGCCAGGGGTATTGGCGGCAACGCAGCCCAAGGTGACTGGTCGCTTTGAAGCCGGCGCCGACAGCGCAGAAAACCAAGAAACGGGTCGTCATATCATCGGCATCGAACGTTGGAGCCAAAGCCGCTTGCGTGTCTTCCTGGGCGGCGAACTGGTGATGGATGAGTACAACGCCTATGAGCCCGCAAGCGATTTGGACATGGTCGCGCTTGCGCAGGCATTTAAGGAAGGCGCGCCAGACGTCGGTTGAGTTGGCCGATCAGATCGTGGCGGCCGGAATCGGGGATGAAAAGACGGTGCCGCAAAACGACCTGGGCAACCTGAACGCAAGCACGTGGCTCGCCTATATCAGCGGCCACACGCTGCGCGAAAGCGGGCGCATCAAAGCATAGAGAAAGCACCAGACAAGTCGGTGGATAAGATCGAGGGGAAAGCCGAAGCATTCGCGACCGACCCCGCCGGCATGTTGTGCCTCATAAAGTGGGCGTGGCGAAGTAAAGGCTGAGGTGCGGTGACCGAGCAAGGGCAAGGTCACCCCGAATCACCCGACACGCACACAATCCACTCCTCAAGCGTGTTGGCTGCGTCCGGCCTATGCTCTGCACCGGGCAGGCTTGCGAGAAGCGCAGCAATGCGCTGTCGATAGGGCATCCAACAGGCGGGATGTTGCTGGACAAAGCGCAGCAGGCGCCGGGCTTGCCGTTCCTGGCCGGCCAGCCGCAACGGCTGGCTCTCTATACTCGTGTCAGGCCTACTCTCCGCGATCCATAACTGCGCCATGCGCATAAAGCCGATCAGCAGCGGCGGCAGTTGATCGGCGGCGGCAGCCAGGGTGATGGCCTGGGTCAGATGGCGGCCGGCGGCACCGTGTAGTCGACCGTCTCGACGGGTCCAGCAGGCGCGGCGGTCTCTGTGGCCGACGAGGCTTCCGTGGCCTCCCCCGCTGCCCCCGCCTGGACGGCGCGGCACTGCTCCACCTCGGGCGACTCGCCATCGAAGTGCGTGACCGTGCCGAAGAAGCTCTCCAGTCCCTCTCCGTCGCCGCCGCGCCAGACGACCATGGCCCCGCCGTCGAACTCCTGCACCAGGCACGGCAGGGTGCTGGCACCTTCGCCCAGACCCCCGAGCCAGACGTTGCTCATGAACCAGACGGCAGCGTCGAGCCCAGCGCCGTCCGGCAAACGGCTCGCGACCTCCATGAGCACCCCCGTGACCGCTTCCATCTCGCCGCTGGCGCGGTCCGCGCTGGTGGCTCCGAAGAGCAGCTGGGCCGGCTGACCGGCGATGTCCACGATCCTGAGGGTCAGAGCCTCGTACACGGTGTCAGCCGGCATCGCGTCGTCGACGACCACCGGTTCGATCAGTCTCCAGACCGCCGGCAGCCCGGCCTGCCACTCGGCTGCGGCGGCCATGTTGCTCGGGTCGAAGGCGAAGCGATAGCCGATGCCCTGGAGGTCGCGCCGAAGCTCATCGGCGGTAGGCCAGGCCGCGGGCTCGACGTCGTCCTGGGCGACGGCGGCGGCGGGCAGTAGCAAGGTCAGCGAGAGTGCGGCAGCGAGCGTGCGAATGGGTCGATCCTCCGGGTTCGTGGACGGCCCCATCGTAGCCCGAGCCGCGATCGCGGGACTCGGTCAGCCATCGCCACCGATCTCGACCAGCCTGGCCCAGCGCTCGTGGGTCGAATGGGTGTCGGGCGGCTCCTCGGCCGTGACCGACGCGTGCACCCCCCGGCATCGGGGGTTTCGGGCACATCGGGGTCGTCCGGGAACTCGATGACGAACTCACCCGGGGTCGGCTGCACCTTCGGCTCGCGGTCACGCATTCGTCCGGCCCATGGCCTCGACGGCTGCCCCGGCGTCCATGACGGTTCGGATGGTGGGCGGTAGAGGACTCGAACCTCTGACTTCCTCGGTGTAAGCGAGGCGCTCTGACCAACTGAGCTAACCGCCCGGAGACGTCGATGGTAGCGCTGCGCACGACCACACGCCGAAGGGCGTCAGGGAAGTAGTGGTGCCCAGGCCGGGACTTGAACCCGGATGAGTTGCCTCACACGCCCCTCAAACGTGCGCGTATACCAATTCCGCCACCTGGGCAGGTGCGTGATGTGATCGAGTTGGTACCGCGGGAGGGACTTGAACCCACACGACCGTAATGGTCACTAGGTCCTGAACCTAGCGCGTCTGCCTATTCCGCCACCGCGGCACGTATGCGATCACAACGCTCTACGAGCGAGAGAAGATGGTAGCACGACGGCGCCAAAGGCCAGCGCCATCCGGCTCCCGCTCGACCGAGCAGGTCCAGGGACTACTCGTTGATGTAGATGAGCATGCTCACGACGACGAAGAGCACCGCGAGCACGATCGTGAACTGGTAGAGGCGCTGCTCCACCCCACGGCGCGTGTGGAAGCTCGCCGTATCGCCGCCGCCGAAGGTGGCGCCCAGGCCCGAGCCGCGCGACTGCATGAGGATGGCCGCGATCAGGCCGATGGCCGTGACCAGCAGCGCGAAGAAGAGGATGACATCCAAGGTGGTGATCGACTCCTGTCGTTGAAAGTGCCGCCAGAGCGTAGCACGGCTTCGGGCGCGACCCCCGTTCGAGGTAGCGCCCGAGCGCGCCTATCCCTTCAGCAGGGAGCGGCCGCTCATACCCTCAGCTGGCTCCACGCCGGTGAGCGCCATGAGCGTGGGCGTGACATCGGCCAGCACGCCATCGGCCAGGCTCCGGCCCTTCACCGGTGAACCGGCCAACAGGAACGGCACCAGGCTGAGCGAGTGCTTGGTCACCGGCGCCCCGGCCTCGTCGATCATGACATCGGCGTTGCCGTGGTCGGCGGTGATGGCCAGGATCGCCCCGGCCCCGCCCTCGGCCACCGACTTCGCGTCGGCCTCGAGGACCGCCTCGGCCACCTGGCCGAGGCAACCGTCGAGGAAGGTGCAGGCTTCCACGGTCGCGCCCCATACGCCGGTGTGGCCGACCATGTCCGGGTTGGCGAAGTTGGCGATGATGAGGTCGTAGTCGCCCGACTCGATCGCGGCCACGATCTCATCGCTCACACCCTGCGCGCTCATCTCCGGCTGCAGGTCGTAGGTCGCGACCTTGGGGCTGGGCACGAGCTTGCGGTCCTCGCCCGGCCAGGGCTTCTCCACGCCACCGTTCATGAAGTACGTGACGTGGGCGTACTTCTCCGTCTCGGCCACGTGGAACTGCCTCCAGCCCAGGCCGGACACGACCTCGGCCAGGCTGGCCACGACCATCGGCGGGTAGGCCACCGCCACGGGCAGGCCACTCTCGTACTCGGTCAGCGTGACCATGGTGGGGAAGGGCGGCTCGGTGCCTCGGTCGAAGAACCCGAAGTCCCGGTCCACCAGCGCGTGCGTCAGCTGGCGTGCCCGGTCGGCGCGGAAGTTGAAGTGGACCACCACGTCCTGGTCGCGCACGGTCCCATCCACGCCCTCGATGAGCGTGGGCTTGACGAACTCGTCGTTCTCACCGCGCGCGTAGGCAGCGGCGAGGGCGGCCTCAGCGGAGACCGCCGGTTCGGTCCCATAGCCGATCCCGTAGACCATGGCGTCGTACCAGGCCTTGGTGCGTTCCCAGCGCTTGTCGCGGTCCATGCCGTAGTAGCGGCCGCCGATCATGGCGAAGCGGGCGCCCGGATGTGCCCCTGCGAGGCGCCGCTCGAAGTCAGGGATGAAGCCGTCCGCACTGCGCGGCGGGGTGTCGCGCCCATCGAGCAAGCCGTGCACGACGAGATCCGCTACGCCCGCTGCCTGGGCCAGCCCGGCGATGGCCACCGCGTGCTGGTCGGTCGAGTGCACCCCGCCGGGGCCGATGAGGCCCACCAGGTGCAGGCGCGAGCCCGCATCCGCGACCTGCTTCACGGCCGCGAGGAGCACCTCGTTCTGCTCGAAGGAGCCGTCGGCGATCTCCGCGTCGATGCGCGGCAGGTCCTGCAGCACCGGGCGACCGGCGCCGATGTTGAGGTGGCCGACCTCGCTGTTGCCCATCTGGCCCTCGGGCAGGCCGACGGCCGAGGCAGAGGCATCGAGCCGGGAGTTGGGCCAGGTCTCGAGCAGGGCTCGCCAGCGAGGCATCTCGGCCGCAGCGATGGCGTCGGCCTCGACCTTGGGCCCGTAGCCGAAGCCGTCGACGACGATGAGCACGACCGGGCAGGGTCGCTCGGTCCGGGTGGTCACGAGGAGGTTCCCCCTTTCAGCAGGGTGCCCGGAGCGGGTCCGCTCCGGGCCGTGGGGCGCGATGGGCGCGTGGGTCGGTGGCGTCGGCTCAGGCTAGACGCGAGCTGCCGCAGCCTCCGCCGCGGCCGCTGCGATACCAGCCATCTGGTCGGGCTTGAGGCCGGCGCCGCCGATGAGCGCGCCGTCGATGGCGGGCTCGTTGATGAACTCGGCGAAGGACTCGGCCGTGACCGAGCCGCCGTAGAGGACCGGCACGGACGCGGCGTACTCGGCGCCGGCGAGGTCCGCGATGGTGGCGCGGATGGCATCGGCCATCTCGGCCGCATCGGCTCCGGTGGCGGTCTTGCCGGTGCCGATGGCCCAAACGGGCTCGTAGGCGATGACGAGGTCGTCGGGCAGGCCGTTCCCGGCAGCCAGCACGGTCTCGAGCGAGGCCTTCACTTGCGCCTGCACGGTCTCGAGCGCCATCCCGGCCTCGCGCTCCTCGAGCTGCTCGCCGCAGCACATCATGGGGCTGATGCCGACCTCCATGAGGCGGACGATCTTCTGGCCCACGAGCTCATCCGACTCGAACTGGTCGCGACGACGCTCGGAGTGCCCGATGATGCACCAGGGCACAAGTCCCTTGAGCATGCTGGCGCTGACCTCGCCGGTGTAGGCACCCTTGGCCTCGGCGTGCACATTCTGGGCACCGACGAGCACGCCCGTGCCTTCGAGCGCCTCGCCGACGGCGGCGATGTTGGTGTAGGGCGGGCAGATGATGCGGGTGATACCGGCCACGTCGGTGGCCTTGGCGATGTCGGCGGCCAACGGGCCGGCATCCGCGGGAGTGGTGTTCATCTTCCAGTTGGCGGTGATGATGACGGGTCGCATGACCCAATCCTACTCGCCGGCGGCCCCCGGGGCGTTCGCCGCGGTCTCGATGCGGGCGAATGCCCGCTGCACGCGTGCACGCGACAGACCGAGCGTTTGCGGCCAGCTCGGTGAACGAGGCCTCCGGGGCGTCGACCCGAGCGCGGGCGACCGACGTGTCGATCGCCGACAGCTGACCCAGACGGCCATCGGACCGCAGCTGCTCGATGAGTGCGATCTGACGCGCGCTCGAGGCCACCGTCCGCTCGAGGTTGGCCGTTTCGGCGTTGAGCACGCGATTGAGGTGGCCCTGCAGCTGACGCATGACCAGGCGCGACTCGATCTCGAGCACGCTCGCGCCGGCCCCGCTGTAGCGCAGGAAGGCGAGGATGGTCTCGGTGCGCTTGCTCGTGAGCACGGCCCGCCCTCGGCGCTCCCGGCGCGACAGGCGGAAGCCGGCTTCGTCGAGGCGGCGGCGGAGGACCTCGCCCTCGCCGAGGGGTACGACCAGCTCGAGATGCGCGCCGCGCGCGCCGAGGCTCAGCGAACCGGCAGCGAGGAAGCGTCCACGCAGCCAGGCGCCGCGGCAGTGGCCACGCGCGTCTTCCCAGTCGAACCCGGGTGTCTCGGCACTCCCCTCACCTGCGACGGCCTCTGCCAGGCGCACGGCCAGGCGGGCCACGGCCGGCGAGCGCGCCTGTCCCAGGGCCGCGCTGCCGAGACCGGCCCGTTCGGCATCCCGGCAGCAGGCGCGCGGCGGGTCGATGGCGGCGAGCTCGGCGCGAACCGCCTGCACGAGCTCACGCTCGCGTGTCTCAGCCACGCGCTCGCATCAGGCGCTGCGCACCGGCGCCACCGGCCGCGTGGCGGGCCGCTCGTCGAGCAGGCGCACGAGCGCCTCGGTCAGGCGCTGCGGATCGTGTCGATGCGCGTTCTGCGGATCCACCACCGCGGCCAGCTCCAGGTGCGGGCGGGCGCCGACACGGGGCATATCGATGCGGACCGGCTCGGCGGGATAGCCCTCGGGCACGCGCGCGCTCGTGTCGTCGTTGGCCAGCACCACGTCGATGAGATGCCCCACGTCGTGGGCCGAGAGCGCGGCCACGTGCTCCGAGAGCGTGTAGCCCTCGGTCTCGCCCAGCTGCGTGGCCACGTTGGCCACGTACACGCGCAGGCCGCGGGCACCTTCGAGCGCGGCGCGGATGCCGGGCACGAGCAGGCTGGGCAGCAGGCTGGTGTAGAGCGAGCCGGGGCCGAGCACGATGAGGTCGGCATCGCGGATCGCGGATACCGCCTCCGGGCTGGCCTCCACGCTGGCCGGGCTGATCCAGACACGTCGGATGCCGCGCGAGTGCCCGATGCGAGACTGGCCCTCGAGCACGGTCCCGTCAGCCAGCTCGGCACTGAGGTTGAGCGCCCGGCCGGCCACGGGCACGACCTGGCCGCGCACCGCGAGCACCCGGTTCGACTGGCGCACGCCTTCCTCGAAGTCGCCGCTGATGTCGACCATGGCCGCGATGAGCAGGTTGCCCAGCGCATGCCCGGCCACGCCCGGCTCGGCCTCGCTGGAGGGGAAGCGATACTGCATCAGGCTGCCCATGGCGGGCTCGGCATCCGCGAGGGCGGCGATGCAGTTGCGGATGTCACCCACCGGCGGTACGCCCAGCTCCTCACGCAGCTTGCCGCTGGAACCACCGTCGTCGGCCACGGTCACGACCGCGGTGATGTTGCTGCTGACCTCCTTGAGCCCGCGCAGCAGGGTCGACTGACCGGTGCCGCCGCCGACCGCCACCACGCGCGGGCCGCGAGCCAGCGAGCGCTTCTGGTAGACCAGCTCCACCAGCGGCTCACGCCGCTCAGGGAAGGGTTCCAGGAGCGCGTTGAGCAGACGCCACAGGCCATAGAGGAAGACGACCGCGCCCAGGAAGATGACCACGATCGGGCGCAGCGGGTCGGGCAGGAAGTTGAGGCTGACCAGCTCGAAGACCCGCCCCGCGAGGCTGTCCGCGGGCACCTCACGGAAGAGGATGCGGATGAAGAGCGCGCCGGCCGTGGCCAGGATCGTCAGGCCCAGGAGCATCAGCAAGAGCCAGCGTTTCACACCCATGCCTGGACGCAACCAGCGCTGCAGCCGGCGCAGGCGGCGCGAACCCCCCAGACGCATCATCCGCGCTTCTCGAGCTCGCGGTGCCACACGTTCACGGGGCCCATCTGCAGCACCTCCAGTTGCTCCGCGAGCGCCTCGCCGATGGCGACGGAACGGTGGAAACCGCCGGTGCAGCCGACCCCGATGGTCAGGCGCGTCTTGCCCTCGGCCAGATAGGCCGGGATGACCGTAGCGAAGAAGCTGTCGAGGTGCGCCAGGAACTGCTCGGTGATCGGCTGCGCAAGGACGAACTCACGTACTTGCGGCGTCTGCCCCGAGTGCTCGCGCAACTCTGGCCGGTAGAAGGGGTTCTCCATGAAGCGCACGTCGAAGACGAGGTCGGCCTCGAGCGGCACGCCGTATTTGAAGCCGAAGGTGAGGACCTGCAGCGAGAGCTCCCCGGGCCCCGGCTGGGAACCGAGCGCGGTGATGATGCGCTCGCGCAGCTGCTTGAAGGCGAGCCCGGACGTGTCGATGGTGGTCTGGGCCATGTCGCGGATGTCGTCGAGCATGGCCCGCTCGCGGGCGATGGCCGATTCCACGCCGTCGTTCTGGTCGTCGAGTGGGTGCCGGTGGCGCGTCTCCGAATAGCGCCGCACCAGCACCTCGTCACTGGCCTCAAGGAAGACGATCTGGGGTTCGATGTCGCGCCCATGCAGCGCGCCCAGCGCCGCGCCAAGGGCCATCGGTGCATCGCCGGCACGGACGTCGAGGACGATGGCCACACGGTCGTAGCGCACCGGATCGTTGGCCACCAGCTCGGCCAGGTCCCGCAGCAGCTCTGCAGGCACGTTGTCCACGACGGTGTAGCCGAGGTCCTCGAAGATCTTGCTCGCGGCCGTCTTGCCGGCCCCCGAGAGGCCCGTGATGATGGCCACGTGCTGGTTGCCCGGCCCGTGTGCCGGCGGCAGCTGGTCAGGCATGGATCTCACTCCCGCGCCGGCGGCGCTGCAGCAGGAAGATGGTGAACTCGTAGAGGGCGTACATCGTGGCCGACAGCACCAGTGGGCTGATGGGATCACCGCCGGGTGTGGCCACCACGGCGAAGATCGACCACGCCCAGGAGCACGTAGCGGCGCATCGACCGCAGCTGGTCCACGCTCAGGATGCCCAGCCGGTCAAGGAAGATGAGCACGATGGGGAACTGCATCACCAGGCCGAACAGCAGGAACATGATGGTCACGAAGCTGAAGTAGGCCTCGGCGCTGGGCAGCGCCGTCAACGAGCCCTCGATCTGGAAGCCCAACAGGAAGTCCACCGCGTACGGCAGGGTGACCCAGGCCACCAGCGTGCCGATGAGGAAGAAGACCACGGTCATGGGGATCCAGGGCAGCGCCGCCCGGCGCTCCTCCGGCAGGAGACCAGGGGCGACGAAGGCCCAGAGCTGATAGAGCACGATGGGTAAGGCCAGCAACACGCCCACGATGATGGCCACCCGGAGGTAGACGAAGAAGCCACCGCCGAGGGTGAGGAATACGACCTCGTTGTTCGGGAGCGGCGTGAGCAGGAGCTTGATGATCGGCTCCGCGAGCAGGAAGCCGATGACGGCGCCGGCACCGATGGCCACGACACTGATGGCGATGCGACGGCGCAGCTCGGAGAGGTGGTCGACGAGGGACATGGCCTCGTCACCCGAGGCGGGCGGCCTGGGATCCTGCCCTGCGACGACCTGACGGTCCGTTCGGCGGCCTCACTCATGCGTGCGCGTCAACTGGGTAGCGGCCAGCGTGCCGGCACGGTCGTGCCTAGGTGTCGTCGGACGTGGTTCGGCCGTGGTCTCGGCCGTGACCGGTTCCGTCGGCCCAGGGGCAGCCGACTCCGTGCTCGAAGCGGCCGGCTGCGGCGCAACGGGCGCGGTCGCGGGCACCGGCGCGGGTGGCGGCGCAGCGGGCGCGGTCGCAGGCTGCGCGGACTTGGCCTCCGGCTCCAGCGTGGCCGCCTCACTGATGTCGGTCGAAGCCTTGCGGAATTCGCGGATGGTCTTGCCCACGGCACTGCCCATCTCAGGCAGCCGGCGCGGCCCGATGACCAACAGCGCGATGACGAGCACGATGATGAGCTCGACGGGCCCGACGCTTCCGATGAAGGGCATTCGATCCTCCGAGGAGAGTGGATCAGACCCGTGCATCCTAGCACCCCCTCCGGGGCGTATCGGATGACGGCTCTATGACCCTGGTGGGGGTGGTGGCGCGCCTTCGAGCACGTCGTCGGCAGGTTCCTCGCTCGCCTCGACGTCGCTGTCTCCGTCGATGTCGACCGCGCGTGCGAGCTCGCTCTTGGGGATATACCAGGACAGGCCCGACACGCCGTCGACCTCACCGTCGCTGGTGACCGGCCGGTCGTCGACGAGCGTGATCTTGCCCTTGTCGTCGATGTCGAGGGTCATGATGCGCACGTCGATACCCAGGCCGTCACGCTTGAGGTAGGCGATCTGGTCGCCGGCGGGCGAGAACTCAGGCGAGAAGCTGTCGCCGTCGTTGGTCAGCCGCACGCGCAGGTGCCCGCCCTTGGCCGTGATGATGGCGATGTCACGGCCCTTGCCGTCGGTCGTCTCCACCGCCAGCAGGTTGCCCTTGGGCGAGTACGACGGATTGGCGTAGCCGGACTTGAGGTACTTGGTCTTGCCGATGGTGCAGTTCTGCTTGGTCCGGCAGGCGAAGACCGCGATCTTCGGATCACCGTCGCTGCCGTCGGGCTCGTTGTAGGTGAAGGCGATCTTGGAACCGTCGGGGTTGAAGTCGGGATCGTTGTGGCCCATGCGGGGATAGGTCGGGGTGGAGACGTCGCGCATCTTGCCACTGGCGCTATTGATGACGTGGAGCGTCACCTCGGTGTCGTTGCCCTGGTTGCCGTCGCTGACCACGGCCACGTTGTTGCCGCTCGGGCTGACCGACGGCTGCAGCACGTGCACGAACCACTTGCCGCCGTTGGAGACGAGCGAGTTGAAGATGCGCTTCTTGTCCGAGCCATCAGCCTTCATGCGCAGCAGGTCGGTGGGGTACAGCGTGTACTTGCCCTCGAGGCGTGCGCTGCCATCCTTGACCTCGGTCTTGGTGCTGCGGGTGAAGTAGATGTGCTTGCCGTCCGGTGACCAGGTCGGGGTCGAATCGGCCTTGGTCGAAGAGCTGTCGGTCAGCGAACGCATGGTCGTGCCCGAGGCTGCCCAGATATCGCCGCCGAGGCGCGTGAAGAGAAGCGAGCCGGCCACATCTGCGCGCTCAGCGGAGGGCGGTCGGACGGTGATGGGCTCTGCGGTCGTCTCCGGCTCCGGCGGGAGCGTCTCGTCGACCTCCGGCTCGTCGCTTCCGGCCGGCGCATCGGTGGCGGTCGGCGCCCTCGTCGGCGCAGGTGCCCCTGTCTTGACCGAGCCCGATCGGGGCTCGGTCGTGGCCGCCGCGGCCACCTTCGGCCCGTCGCTGCCGTCAGTGTCGGCGCTCTCGAGCGACGCTCCGAGGAAGCTGAACACCCACAAGCTCCCGGTTCCGACCAGCAGCAGTCCGATGAAGGCGAGCACGGGTGCGATGACCGGTGAGCGGCGCCGAGGCGGGCGTGCTGGGACCGGCCCGTAGCCGCCGCTGCCCGTGGGCGGATTGGCGGGGTCGACCGGGTAGGCAGGCGGAGGGTAGGCAGGCACGGGGGGATAGCCCGCATCGGGCGCTCGATAGGCACCCTCGGGGGCATGGCCCGCGTCGGGCGGCAGGCCGAAGCCCGGGGGCGGGCCCTGCGGCGGCTGGGTCATCGCGAGCGGCTCCCCTCCGGGCGCATGGTCCGCAACCACCCGGCCGGGGCGACATCCCGGACCTCCAGCTGGAGCGTCTCCAGGCCCGCGAAGGTGCGGCTGGCGAGTCGTGCGACGACGTCGATCTCGAAACCCTCCGTCAGTTGCGCGACAAGATCCGGACGGTCGAAGGCGATGCCGTCGATCGTCTCGATCCCTCGTCGCAACCTGAGCTGTGTGTGGCCACCGTTCACGGCCCGGACCTGGTTCACGGCAAGGCCCGCGATACCGACGAGCGGCGGTGCATCTCCGGCGCCGTCAAGCGGCGCCAACTCGCGCAAGAGTACGTAATCCGCGGCATCTGCGCTCTGGATGAGATCCAGCGAGAGCGTCGGGCGCTCGTCGACTGGCGGACGGCTGCGCACGTAGGCCTCGAGACGGTGCCGCAGCTCCTCGACGTGGTCCGCGTCGATGTGACAGCCGGCCGCCGCAGGATGCCCGCCGAAGCGCTCGAAGAGGTCGGCGCAGGAGGCGAAGGCGGCGGCCAGGTCCACCCCGCCCGCGCTGCGGGCGGAACCGCGCCAGGGCTCGACGATGCGCGACAACACCAGCGTGGGCCGGCCAGTGTCCTCGGCCACGCGTCCGGCCACGAGGCCGATGATGCCCACCGGCCAGTCGCCTGCGAGCACGACGAACGGCCCCATGTCGTCCTGCGCCAATCGCTCGCGCGCCTCGGCCATGGCGCTCGCGGTCAGCTCGCGTCGCCGCTTGTTGGCCGCTTCGAGTTCGTCCGCCAGACGCTCGGCGGTCTCCACGTCCTGCGCCAGCAGCAGCCGAGCGGCGACGGTGGGATCGCCGATACGACCCATGGCATTGATGCGCGGAGCGAGGCCGAAGGAGATGTCGTCGGTGCTGAGACCGTCGCCCTCGACGCGCGCGCGACGCATGAGCGCGGCCAGTCCCGGCCGCGCTCCCGAGGCCAGCCGCTCGAGCCCTAGGCGCACGATGGAGCGGTTCTCACCCACGATAGGCACCACGTCCGCCACGGAGCCGATCGCCGCTAGGTCAGCCAGAGCCAGGGCCGCGGTCCGATCCTCGGGGGAGGCGTCGAGCAGCAACTGGGCCACCTTGAAAGCCATGCCCGCGCCCGAGAGGCGCCGGTCGGGATAGACGCTGTCGGGACGCTGGGCGTTGACCAGCGCGATCGCGGCCGGCAGTTCGTCTCCGAGCACGTGGTGGTCGGTGACGATGACGTCGATCCCGGCGTCGGCGGCGGCGGCCACCTCGGTCACGCTCGTGGAGCCGGTGTCGGCGGTGATGATGAGGGCGTGACCGGCGGCCCTCGCATGCGCCACGGCACGGAGTGAGAGGCCATGGCCTTCCCCGGTTCGGTCGGGCACGTACGGCTCCACCTCGAGCCCCAGGTGACGCAGGGCCTCGGTCAGGATCGCTAGTCCGGTCAGACCGTCGGCATCGAAATCACCCAGCACCAACACCGACTGCCCTGCCGCGCGCGCCGCCGCGACGCGAGCGCGCACCATCTTGGCATCAGGCAGCAGCGCCGGGTCGTGCAGGCCGGCCTCGGGCGCGTCGAAGCGCGACGCCAGCTCGGCCGGGTCGATCGGGCCGCGACGTGAGAGCACGCGCAGGGCACGCGCTGAAAGGCCACGCCGTTTGGCGTCCTCGATGGTCTCGCGGGAGAGGGGGTATGCCTCGGGCACCACCCAGTGGTAGCGCGGCGTCAGCTCATCCATGCGGGCCCAGTCTGACGGGCCGCACTCACGCCGGTCTTAGGCGCGGACGGTCTCAACCTTGGAGTCGGCCGCGCTCTCGGCCTTGCGCCGGTCGTCCCACAGGTGCCAGTCGAGGAAGAGTGGCGTGGCCACGAAGATGGACGAGTAGGTGCCCGCGGTGACGCCGACGAGCAGCGCGAGAACGAAGGCGCGGATGGCGTCGCCGCCGAAGAGCAGCAGCGCCACGAGCGTGACGATGAGCGTCAGCGACGTGGTCAGCGAACGGCCGAAGGTCTGCACCAGGCTGTGGTTGACGATGAGCGTGAGCGGCTCGCCAAGGAAGCGCTGGCGGTTCTCGCGGATGCGGTCGAAGACGACGATGGTGTCGTGCACCGAGAAGCCGATGACGGTGAGCATGGCCGTGACGAAGAGGCCGTCGATCTCCAGGCCGATGATGGTGCCGAAGATGGCGAAGGCACCCACCGTGATGATGACGTCGTGGAGCAGCGCCATCAGCGCGGTGACGCCCATGCGCAAGTCGCGGAAGCGATAGGCCACCCAGAGCATGATGGCGCCGGCCGCCATCGAGCATCGAGCATGAACGTCTGCCAGATGAGCTCCTGGCTCACGACCGGGCCGACCGAGTTCTCCTGGCGCACTTCGTCGATGACCCCGAACTCGGCCTGCAGTGCGGTCGCCAGCTCGCCCAACGGACCCTCCGTGGGCACGCTGGCGCCGGTGCCGCCGGTCTCGTCCCCCGTCGGTGCCGGCGAGCCCGGCGAGGGAGACGGGTGCGGCGGACTCCTGGGGCGTGAGCATGCCCAGCGCTCGCGGGCGTCGCCTCGGGCGCAGCCGGCTCGGCCGGAGTCACGCTTCGGCCGCGGGGGCCTCGGTCTCCGCGGCCGGCGCCGCGTCAGCTTCGGGCGCGGCAGCCGTCGGCGTCGGCAGCGGCTTCGGTGGCGTCGGTGACACCAGCCGGAGCCTCGGTGGCCTCGGCGGTGGCGTCGGCGGCCTCCCGCTGCGGCCGCACGCCGCGGCGGCGGCGGAACCCTCGGCCAGTGCAGTCTCCTGCAGCAGGGTCTCGGTGCGGATGAGCACGAACTCACGGTCGCTGGCCTCGGTGATGGCGACCTCGCCGGTCAGGCCTTGGCCCTCGAGCACCGCGCGCACGTCGCCGGGATCGGGCGCGCCCTCCTCGAAGTGGACCTCCCAGACGGTGCCGCCGGTGTAGGCGATGGAGAACTGCAGGCCCGACGTTGCCATTCGGGATGAGTGTGGCCGCGATGAAGAGCAGGCCGACGACGACGAGGCCGCCGCTGAGGAGTAGCCGTAGCGGCGCTTGCCGATGAGGTCGATCATGGGGCCGCCACCTCACGCCGGGAGCGGGCGTCGACGGACATCTCCGAGTCCTTGATACCGAAGAGATGCGCCTGCTTGGCCCAGCGCTGCTGCACGATCCAGCGCAGCATCATGCGGCTGAGCACGATGGCGGTGAACATCGAGAGCAGCACGCCGATGCCGAGCACCAGCGCGAAGCCCTTCACGATGGAGGTGCCGAAGTAGTACAGGATGAGCGCGGTCGTGAGGGTCGACACGTTGGAGTCGAAGATCGAGGTCCAGGCGCGGTTGAAGCCCGCCTCCACCGAAGCCGTCAGGTTCTTGCCCGACCGCAGCTCCTCCTTGGTGCGCTCGAAGATGAGGATGTTGGCGTCGACGGCCATGCCCACCGAGAGGATGAAGGCGGCCACGCCCGCGAGCGTCAGCGTGATGGGCACGAGCTGGACGATGGCCCAGGCGAAGACGCCGTAGGCGATGAGCGCGACGCAGGCGACGATGCCCGGCACGCGGTAGTAGAGCAGCATGAAGGCGAACACGAGCGAGATGCCGATGATGCCCGCGAGGATCGTCTCCTTGAGGAAGTCGAGGCCCAGCGTGGCGCTGATGCTGCTGAAGCCGACCTCACGGATCTCCAGCGGCAGCGAGCCGAACTTCAGCACGGTCACGAGGTTGGTGGCTTCCTCGACGGTGAAGTCGCCGCTGATCTGGGCGTTGCCGCCAAAGCGCCGGGCGTTGATGGAGGGGGCCGATTCGACGATGCCGTCGAGGACGATGGCGAAGTAGTCGCCGAAGTGCTCGTCCGCGTGCTCGTCGAAGAGGCGGGCGCCGGTCTCCTTGAGCTCGAGGTTGACCAC
Organism: uncultured Chloroflexia bacterium; assembly: GCA_963716815.1. Classification (GTDB taxonomy): domain Bacteria; phylum Chloroflexota; class Limnocylindria; order Limnocylindrales; family CSP1-4; genus JAFMJV01. The sequence continues at coordinate 40,366 of CAVQUM010000023.1, read as the reverse complement.
GATCTCGCCGGTCGTCTGGTCCTGGCCGATGCGGGCCGCGGAGATCTCGGTGCCGTTGAACAGCGGCTCCGCGCCCGCGAGACATGCGGGTGCGGGCGCGTTCTGCACGACCTCGGTGATGCAGCCGGCGGGGACGGGCGTGAACTCGAGCACGCCGGTGGTCCCGATGAGGCTGCGGATGTCGGCCTCGTCATCGACGCCGGGGAGCTCGACCGAGATGCGGTCCTCACCCTGGGTCACCACGATCGGCTCGGCCACGCCGGTGGCGTTGACGCGGTTCTCGATGATGGTGCGCGTCTGCTCGAGGATCTCCGCGGTGACCTCCTGCTCGTCGGTGGCCACGACCTGGTACTCGCCGCGCAGGCCGCCGATGAGGTCGAGGCCGAGCTTGGTCTCGATGGGGCTTTCGTCCTCGGTCCACACCCGGGGAACAGGGAAGATGGCCACCACGAGGGCGACGAGGAACAAGGCGATGACGATGATCGGAACGACGCGTTGCATCGCTCGGGACACTACCAGAGGCACGGCCTCTCTGCCGTGCGCCACGCGAGCGGCAGCGGAGCGCCGCGTCAGCGCTAGCTGTCGAGGTGCTCGCGGATGCGTTCAGCCAGTCCCCGACCGATGCCCGGGACCGCGGCCATCTCGTCCACGTTCGCGCGCTTCAGCGCCCGGCTGGAGCCGAAGACGCGCAGCAGTGCCCGCTTGCGCGCGGGACCCACGCCGGGCAGGTCGTCGAGGGCCGACTTCGTGGCGGCCTTCGCACGCAGCTGGCGGTGGTAGGTGATGGCGAAGCGGTGCGCCTCGTCCCGCAGCCGCTGCAGGAGGTAGAGCGCCTGCGACGTGGCCGGCAGCACGATCGGAGCGGAGCGCCCGGGCGTGAACAGCTCCTCGCGCTGCTTGGCCAGGCCGGCCATGGGCAGGTCGTGCAGGCCCAGCTCGTCGAGCATCTCGCGGGCCGCGCTGACCTGTCCCGCACCGCCGTCGATGATGACCAGGTCGGGCATGCGCCAGCGAAGCTGTTCGGCGCCACCCTCGTCGGTGTCGAGGGCCCGGCGGAAGCGGCGGCGCAGCACCTCCTGGTGGCTGGCGAAGTCATCCTGGCCCGGCACGTCCTTGATGCGGAAGCGACGGTACTCACCGGTGCGCGGCTGGCCGTCCTCGAAAACGACCATGCTGCCCACGGTGTTGCTGCCCCCGATGGTGCTGATGTCGTAGCACTCGATGCGCGCCGGGGGCGCGGGCAGGGTCAGGGCGTCGGCCAGCTCGCTCAGCGCTCGCTCCGTCTTGCCCTGGTCGGCCAGCCAGCGCACCTGCTCGCGTTCGAGCGTCTCGGCTGCGTTCCGACTCGCCAGCGCCATGAGCTTGCGACCCTCCCCTCGCTGGGGCACGGCAAGCTCGACCTTGTGCGTCGTCCGGCTGGAGAGGAAGTCGGCCAGCTCGTCGCGCTCGGGCAGGGCCAGCGGTACGAGTACACGCGGCGGGATCGAGCCGGCGCGCGCGTAGTACTGCTTGACGAAGGAGGTCAAGGCCTCCTCGTCGGTGTCGCCGGCCACGTTCTCCAGCAGGAAGATGTCGCGCGAGAGCGTCTTGCCGTCGCGGATGGCGAAGAGTTGGACCGCGGCCTCCTGCCCCGATCGGGCGTAGCCGAGCACGTCGAGCACACGCTTGGCGAAGCCCGCCATCTTCTGGCTCTCCATCGTGCGTTCGACCGCCCTCACCTTGTCGCGCAGGGCTGCCGCGCGCTCGAACTCGAGCGCCTCGGCCGCGGCTTCCATGTCGTCGCGTAGCGCCTTCGATACCTGCTCCTGGTGACCCTCGAGGAAGAGCATCACCTGCTCGATGTCGGCGGCGTATTCCGCCTTGCTCACGACGTCGATGCAGGGACCCTGGCAGCGCTTGATGTGATACAGCAGGCAGGGCCGCTCCAGCGCGCGCTCCCCCTCACGGATGTCGATGGTGCAGGTGCGGAACGGGAAGATGCGCCGGATGAGGTTCATCGACTCGTCGACGCTGCTGGCCGAGGCATACGGGCCGAAGTAGCGGCTGCCGTCGACCGGCAGCTTGCGCGTGCGCTCGATGCGCGGGAAGTCGTCGGCCAGAGTGATCTTGATGAAGGGATAGGACTTGTCGTCCTTGAGCCGGACATTGAAGCGCGGCTGGTAGCGCTTGATGAGGTTGGCCTCGAGCAGCAGCGCCTCGGAGACCGTGTCGGTCAGCGTGTACTCGAGGTCGGCAACCTGCCCGATGGCCGACTCGATGCGCAGCGGCGCGGCCGAGCGGTTCGCCCCCCAGTACCCCCGCACGCGAGCGCGCAGGCTCTGCGCTTTGCCCACGTAAAGGACACGCCCGGCGTCGTCCTTCATGAGGTAGACGCCGGGCGTGTCCGGCAGGTGTTTGAGCGTGGCCTTGATGCGCGGGCTCGGCTTCACGCCCTCGATGCTACCGCGCGTCGTCCCGGCCGACCCGGGGCAGGCCGGGGCAGCCGGCCGTCAGGCGGAGGTCGGTGCCTCCGCCGCGCCGGGGTTCGGGCGCTCGTCGGCGGACTCGCTCGCCGCTGCCGCAGGGTGCTTCCAGAAGGGCTCCTCGGTCGCGGTCAGCTCAGGGTGGGATTCGCCCGCATCGTCCGCTCCAGATGAGATCGTCGCCCGCACCCATGCCCGGCTGTGAGCGCTCGGCCTGCATCGACCGCCAGGTATAGAGCGCAGCGATGGCCACGACCCCCAGCACGACAGCCAGGACCAGCATGACCATGATGTCGGCCGACGAGCTGCCGCCGGCCTCGGTCGCCGCGACCGCGACTGCCGCGGGCGGTGGGGCCGTGACCGGCGCCCCCGACCCGAAGGCGAATTCGGCCCTCGAGCCGTCGGCTGCCCGCGCCTCCAGCGTCCAGGCGCCCGCGGGCGCCTCCGCCGGCAGGGTCACGAGCTGGCGGAAGTAGCCGCCCTCGCTGGCGGCGACGGTGGCGAGGGTGGTCGTGCCCGCGGGCGTGGCCAGCTGCAACGCCACGGCGCTTGCGGCGGGGAAGTCAAGGCCCGTGACCTCGACGGTGGCCCCGGGGCCGGCGGACTCCGGGTACATCGAGATCGTGGCCGGCAGCCCGGACTGAGCGACCGTGAGAGCGGGCATCGCGAGCAGCGTGGCGAGCGCCAGCGCCAGCACGGATGGAAGCAGGATCTGGAGTCTCTCGCGCATGCTCCGAGCGTAGGCGCATGGCGGCGCCGCGTCATCGCCCGCCGATACCGAGGCCGTGCGGACGATGGTCACGCGCAGGGTACTTCTGGATGAACGAGGAGAGGCCCGCCTCGCGGCGGGCCTCGCTGATGCGCACGCAGGCGATGCCCAGCTCGTCGATGAGGCCGGCCTGCTCCTGCTCGAGTGGAACGACCCGACGGGGGTAGCTGGCCTCGGCCACGATGCCCGTGAGCACGCCCTCGGCATCGAAGGTCGCGTCCAGGCGACCCAGGTACTTGTAGTTGCCGGCCGTGGTCACGATGGGCACCTCGTTGCCGTCGGCATCGGTGGCGTAGAGCGGGTAGGTGCCGTAGATGTCCTCGGAATCCTCCCGGGGAGCAGTTGCGACTCGTCGTTGACCAGCAGCTCGTCGCCGCCGTCGGCCACCGCGATGTCGACGCCCGAGAGCTGTGCCAGCGCCTCGCTGTCGGCGCCGATGCCCTGCAGGTGGCTGACGAAGATGATCTTGTCGAGGCCGGCGGCGGTGAGCGCATCGATGCTCGCCTGGATGGCAGGCACGGCCTCGGAGACCGCGACATCACGGGGCGAGCTGATGATGGGCAGCTGCTCGTAGGTCGCGCTGACCACCCCGAACCGCTCGCCGGTCACGGCGTCGGTGACGATGGCCGAGCCGCCGATGATGCGACGGTCCGCTACCGGGGTCTCCACCAGCCCGTCCTCGTCGATCCACGTCGGCGAAGGCCGGTTCTGCGCTGAAGTCGAGGTTGGCCGAGATGAACGGCTGGTCGAGGGCCATGTCATCGCCCCCGAACGCGGCGATGTAGCGGGCCAGGAACTCGGGCCCGTAGTCGAACTCATGATTGCCGAAGATGTGGACGTCGTAGGGCATCTGGGCCTGGGCGATGGCGTCGTAGACCGGGGCTGTCGCTGCCGGGTCCTCGGGCTCGCTGCAGGCCAGCAGGGCCGAGGCCAGGAAGGAGTCGCCGGCATAGACGGTGAGCACGCTGTTGCCCTGTGCACGGGCGTCGGCGATCTCGCGCTCGGTCACGCTGCTTGAAGGCGGGTGCGCCGCCGACCTCGAGCGTGACCTCCTCGGACACGCCGTAGCCGAGCGTCGCGAGCGATGACTCGCCGTCGTTGTTGTGGAGCAGCGTCAGGGTGTCGCCGTCCTTGCCGCACGCCGACGGTCCGAGGGATGTCGCGCGGCACCGATCGGTTCGCACCGTCCTTGCCTGGGACGACAGCCAGAGCGCGAGAGACCGCCCGGGGCGCCCCATGCACACGATGGTAATCCTCGGTCGAGCCCGCTCCAAGACCCGGCCAACGCGAGATGAAGTGGCGACCGCGACCATGTGCGCGTGCCGGACCATGACCACGACCCAGTCGCCCGACGACTCGGCCGGCTGGCCGACGACCAGCGTGCAGCCGCTACCGCCCCGCCGGGCCCGGTGCTGTGCGTGGCGCCGGCCGGCTCGGGCAAGACCACCACGGTCGTGGCGCGACTGGCCTGGCGGGTGGCCCAGGGTGCCGACCCCACCTCCATCTGCGCCCTCACCTTCAACCGCGCTGCCGCCGACGAGTTGCAGGAGCGAGCCGATGCCGCGCTGGGCGAGCTGGGACACGCGGCCGGCACGGTCCGGGTGCGCACGTTCCATGCCCTGGGCCGGGAGATCCTGGCCGACGCCGGCGTGGATGTGACCCGGGTCGCCGAGCGCCCAGCGCTGCTGGCCGAGCTGGCCGGCGGTCCCGTGCCGCCCGGCGCAACTGCGGCACCTCGACGATGCCTTCACGCGCCTCAAGCTCGATCCCGAACGCGGCCCGGGACCCGAGGACGTCGAGACTCACGCCGCCTTCGCCGCCTACCAGGAGCGCCTGCGGCGCAGCGGCTGCCATCGACCTCGACGACCTCGTGGCCCTGGCTGGACCCGCGCTGCAGCGGGACCCATCGCTCCAGGCCCGCTGGCGCGCACGGGCAGCGGTGCTCTTCGTCGATGAGGCCCAGGACCTCGACCGGGGCCAGCTCGACCTGGCCCTGCTGCTGGCCGGAGAGCGGCGTGACATCTTCCTCGTGGGCGACGACGATCAGACCATCTACGCCTGGCGCCTGGCCGACGTGCGCCGCGTGCTGGGCCTGGCGGCGCGCCTGCCCGGGCTCCGGCGCGTCGACCTCGAGACCAACCACCGCTGTGCGCCGGAGGTGGTGCGTCGCGCCGCCCGTCTCGTCGAGCACAACCGGGAGCGCTTCGACAAGCGCATCCTGCCCTCGCCACGCACCACTGGCGAGGTCCGCCTGCTGCCCGACAGCGGTGACGAGGTCGCCCGCGCACGGTTCCTGCTCACGACCTGGGCCGAGGAGCCGCCACGTGAGCGACACGCGATCCTGGCGCGCACCAACCGGGAGCTCGTGCCCTACGCCGCGGTCGCCCTCGAGCTGGGCATCCCCTACCGGGCGGTCGAGGATGGACTGCTGCTGGACGATGAGCGGGTCGAGCGTCTGCTTGCGGCCTGTGACCCGCGCCTGCCGCCGCTGCGGGCGATCGCCGAGGCGGCCACGCGGGGCAAGGTCCGCACCGGAGCTCCACGCGGTCCCTGCTCTCGTGGGCCGCCGGCTTCGAGGACATCGACGGGATGCGCGCGGCCCTCGCGCAACGCCGCGCGGACCGTGAGCGCCTGCGCCGGGATGACGCTCTGCTGACGCTGGCCACGGCCCACGGCACCAAGGGTCTCGAGTGGGACCACGTCGCCTGCATCGGGCACGACGAAGGCGCCTTCCCCTCCGGTCGCGCCCTGCGCGAGGCGGACGACCCGCTGCGCGCGCTGGAGGAGGAGCGTCGTCTGGCCTACGTGGCCTGGACCCGCGCTCGCATCTCGCTGACCATCGTCTACGACCCCGGCGCGCCTTCGACGTTCGTGCTCGAGGCCTTCGACCCCGCGGAGCTGACGTGAGCTGAAGGCGGCAGGACAGCCGGAACCGTCCGATTCCGAAGGGCTCGGCCCGGACGGCCGACCCCGACGCGAACGAGGGCTACCATCGTGCCATGAGCACACAGCAGGTCCTCATCGCGGGCGAATCGTGGGTCACCCACAGCATCCACCAGAAGGGCTTCGACTCCTTCACCACCACCGCGTACGAGGAAGGCGTGGGCCCGCTCAAGGCCGCGCTCGAGGCCGGCGGCTACGAGGTCGCCTACCTCCCCAACCACGTGGCCGCGAGCGACTTCCCCAGCACCGCCGAGGAGCTGGCCCGCTATGCCGCGGTCATCCTCAGCGACATCGGCAGCAACACCCTGCTGCTGCACCCGGAGACCTTCGCCCACTCGGTCCCGCGGCCGGACCGGCTGGTCGCGATCCGCGACTACGTCCACGCTGGTGGCGGCCTGGTCATGGTCGGCGGCTACCTCACCTTCCAGGGCATCGAGGCCAAGGCCCGCTGGGCGGGGACGCCCGTGGAGACAGCGCTGCCGGTGACGCTGCTCACGGGCGACGATCGTGTCGAATCACCCTCGGGCAGCACACCGGTGGTGCGCCAGCTCGACCATCCCATCGTGGCCGGGCTGCCCGCCGAGTGGCCGGCGCTCCTGGGCTACAACCGCGTCCTGCCCCGCGATGGCGCCGATGTGGTCGTAGCGGTGGGCGACGACCCGCTCATCGTGGCCGGCTCGTTCGGCAAGGGCCGGGGTGTGGCCTTCACCTCCGACTGCGGTCCCCACTGGTGCCCGCCGCCCTTCGTCGACTGGGAGGGTTACGCGCCCATGTGGCAGGGACTGGTCGGCTGGGCTGCGGGCTGACGTCACAGCGCCGTCATGCGCCACGACTCCGCTGTGGGCGCTGACACAGGACCGTCATCGACGACTCCATAGGCTGGCATCGAAGCCAAACCAAGGAGAGACCGTTGCAGCACCTCGCTACGCCATCGCGGCGCCTGATGTCCCTGTTCGTCGCCGTCCCCTTCATCGCCGCTGCCTGCAGCACGGCTGCGGGGGATGCCACCGCCGAGCCCACCCTGACCACGACCTCCGAGGAGGCCGTCACCGCCGCGGTCGACGAACCGGCAGCCGAGGAAGCGCCGGCCGAAGCACCGGCCGCGTGGCTGGACATCGAGCTGACCGACGCCGAAAGCGGCGAGACCTTCACGCTCGCGAGCCTGGCCGGCAACGTCGTGGCCATCGAGCCCATGGCCATCTGGTGCGGCAACTGCAAGGCGCAGCAGGACAACGTGCAGCAGGCCTATGACCAGATCGAGGCAGCGGGCGTGACCTACATCAGCCTCGGCATCGACCCCGGCGAGGCCCCGGAAGCCCTGGCCAAGTACGCCGATCGACGTGGCTATGAGTGGACCTTCGTGCAGTCACCCGTGGAGCTGTCACGCGGGCTCAGCGACCTCTTCGGCCCGCAGATCCTGTCGGCCCCCTCGACCCCCCTCATCGTGCTCGATGCGAGCGGCGACGTCGTCTTCCAGGACTACGGCTTCCACGATCCCGACAAGCTGCTCGGAATCCTCGAGGAAGCGGCCGCCTAGTCCCGCGCTAGCGTTCCCTGCGCAGGTCGACCGAGTAGTCGATCGACGCCCGCAGCTGGGTCAGCGCCGCCGCCCAGATCTCGATGGCGCGGGCGTATTCGTCGAGCACGGCTTCGTCGCTGACCTCGTAGGGTCCGTCGCTCAGGCTCACCGTCGAGCCGTAGCCGGTGGGCGTGATGACGACCGTGACCTCGGTGCTGATGCCATCCTCGATGGGGTGCGTCCAGCGGAAGCGGAAGCGCGAGTTGGGATCCGCCTCCAGCACGTCCACCTCGATGCGGTGACGCGGGAAGACGAACGTGGAACGCGCGCCTGACAGCAGCGAGCCCTGCACCTCCGAGGCCAGCCACTGGCGTACCGTCTCGGGGTCGGACCAGGCCCGGTAGACACGGTCGGGCGGGGCATCGACGACCCGCGACATCTGGATCATGCGCGTGCTCATGAGGTGCTCCTCCAGGTCGGCTGCTGCGGTCGGTCCGCGGGCCGGTATGACGACCATCATGCAGCAGGCGTGGCGCGCTTGCGTGCGCGCCTCGGCGGGCGTCCCTTCACGGGCGCCTCGATGCTCACGTCGGACAACGGGATCACCGGCTCACCCTTGAGCGCGTGGGCGAGGTACTCGCCCGTGGCTGATTCCGGAACCGCGGCCACCTCCTCCGGCGTACCCTCGGCCACGATCCGTCCCCCGCGTGCGCCGCCCTCCGGTCCCAGGTCGACGATCCAGTCGGCCGTCTTGATGACATCGAGGTTGTGCTCGATGACGATGACGCTGTTGCCCGCATCGACCAGCCGGTGGAGCACCTGCAGCAGCTTCTCGACGTCGGCGAAGTGGAGCCCGGTGGTGGGCTCGTCGAGGATGTAGACCGTGCGCCCGGTGGCTCGCTTCGAGAGCTCGGTGGCCAGCTTGACGCGCTGCGCCTCGCCGCCAGAGAGCGTCGTCGCCGGCTGTCCCAGGCGGATGTAGCCGAGGCCGACATCGACGAGCGTCTTGAGCTTGGTCCTGATCTTGGGCACGGCGCTGAAGACGTCCGCCGCCTCCTCTGCGGTCATGGCCAGCACGTCCGCGATGGAGTGGCCGCGGTAGTGGATCTCCAGGGCCTCGCGGTTGTAGCGCTTGCCGCCGCAGACCTCGCAGGGCACGTAGACGTCGGGCAGGAACTGCATCTCGATCTTGAGGATGCCGTCGCCCTTGCAGTTCTCGCAGCGGCCGCCCTTGACGTTGAAGCTGAACCGGCCCGGGCCGTAGCCTCGCACCCGCGCCTCCGGCACGCCCGCGAACAGCTCGCGGATGGGCCCGAAGAGGCCGGTGTAGGTGGCCGGGTTGGAGCGGGGCGTGCGGCCGATGGGGCTCTGGTCGATCTCGACGATCTTGTCCACCGCCTCCGTGCCCTCCAGCGCGTCGTGGGCGCCGGGCTCCACGCGCGCGCCGCTGACCGTGCGCGCCAGCGCCCGGTAGAGCACGTCGGTCACGAGCGTGGACTTGCCCGAGCCGGAGACGCCGGTGACGGCCGTGAACGCGCCCAGCGGGAAGCGCACGTCGAGGTCCTTGAGGTTGTGTTCCCGCGCACCGCGCACCACCAACGCCTTGCCGTTGCCCTCGCGTCGCACCTCCGGCACCGCCACCATCTGCTCGCCCCGCAGGTAGGCGCCGGTGAGCGAGCGCTTGGCCTTGAGCACCTCGCTCAGCGGGCCGCTGGCGATGACCTCACCGCCGTGTTCACCCGCGGCCGGGCCGATGTCGACGACCCAGTCGGCCACCCGGATGGTCTCCTCATCGTGCTCGACCACGATGAGCGTGTTGCCGATGTCACGCAGGCGGATGAGCGTGGCGATGAGCTTGGCATTGTCCTTCTGATGCAGGCCGATGGTGGGCTCGTCGAGGATGTAGAGCACGCCCACGAGGCTGGAGCCGATCTGCGTGGCCAGCCGGATGCGCTGTGCCTCCCCGCCCGACAACGTGGAGCTGGTGCGATCGACGGTGAGGTAGTCGAGGCCCACGTCGGCGAGGAAGCCGAGGCGGTCGCCGATCTCCTTGTTGACCATGCGGGCGATGGCCATCTCGCGCTCGTTGAGCACCTGCGGCAAGGTCGCGACCCAGGCCAACGCATCGCTCACGGACATGGCCGCGACGTCACTGATGTTGCGTCCCTCGATGGTCACACCGAGCGCGGCGGGCTTGAGCCGTGCCCCATCGCAGGTGGGACAGTGCCGCTCGACCATGTACTTCTCGAGCTCGGTACGGATGTAGTCCGACTCCGTCTCGCGATAGCGGCGCTGGAGGTTGGTGACGACGCCCTCGAAGGTGGCCACGTACGAGTTCTCGCCGCGATCGTGCCTGTAGCGAACCTCGACCTTCTCGCGCTTGCGCGCGAAGAGCAGGTACTCGAGCGCCTCCGCGGGCAGGTCCGCTACCGGCGCCCCGTAGTCCCAGCCGTGGGCATCCATGATGGCCTTGGTCGTCTTGAGCCGCCACGAGAGCTCGGTGGGCACGGTCCGCCACGGCACCATCGCGCCGTCGGGGATGGACTTGGTGCGGTCGGGGATGATGCGGTCGACGGCGAACTCGAGGCGGATGCCCAGGCCGGTGCAGTCGGGGCAGGCGCCGTGCGGCGAGTTGAACGAGAACGAGCGCGGCTCCAGCTCGTCGATGGTGGTGCCGTCGTAGGCACAGCTGTAGCGCTCGCTGTAGCGCCCCTCCTCGAAGGCGCCGTCGTCGGTCGGGGCCACGAGCATGACCCCCTCCCCCAGGCGCAGCGCGGTCTCGACCGAGTCGGCCAGCCGCGCAGCGTCGGGATCGGGATCGATCGGGGCCGAACGCGTTCCCGTCGGCATCGGTATGGCGCACGATGAGCCGGTCGACGACGACCTCGATCGAATGGCGCTTGTACTTGTCCAGCGCGGGCGCCTCGTCGAGGTCCATGAGCTCGCCGTCCACGCGCACGCGCACGAAGCCCTGTCGACGAGCCGCCGCGAAGACACGCTCGCCCTCCGTCTTGCGGTCCTTGATGAGCGGACCGAGCACGAGGATGCGGCTTCCGTCGGGCAACTGGCGGATGCGGTCGGCGATCTGCTGCACCGTCATGCGCGTGATCTCCCGCCCACATTCAGGACAGTGCGGGTGGCCCACACGCGCGAAGAGCAGGCGCAGGTGGTCGTAGATCTCGGTGACCGTGCCCACGGTGGAACGCGGGTTTCGCGAGGCGCCCTTCTGGTCGATGGAGATGGCCGGGGATAGCCCGTCGATCTGGTCGACGTCCGGCTTCTCCATCTGGCCCAGGAACTGGCGCGCGTAGGCCGACAGCGATTCCACGTAGCGTCGCTGGCCCTCGGCATAGATGGTGTCGAAGGCAAGGCTCGACTTGCCGCTGCCGGACAGGCCGGTGATGACGATCAGCCGGTCACGCGGCAGCTCGAGGTCGATGTCCTTGAGGTTGTGTTCGCGAGCACCGCGAACGACGAGTTGATCCTGGGGCACGGGAACAGTCTAGTGCAAGCGTGAAGGATAGACCAGACGTTCTAATCCGGGACCGGCGGACACGGTGCGGCGACCAGCAGCGGTGGCTCATCGCCGTCCGTCCGTAGCCGGGAGTAGGCCACGCGATCGACCGGGGTTCCGCGCAGCAGGTCCCAGGACCGCAGGACGCCCTCGCGCCTGAAGCCGGCCCGCTCGGTCATCCGCTCGGAGACTGGCGTTCCCGACCATGATGTAGGCGTCCACGCGGACGACATCGGTCGTGTCGAACGTCCACTCGGCGACGCGGCGGAGCGCCCGCGTGCCGATGCCACGCCCGCGGGCATCACGGGCGACCCAGCACCCGAGGGTGGCCTGGTGTCCGTCGGGGCCGATGCGCACGACCGCTCCCAACAGCTGCTCCGAGTCGGGGTCGACGATGGCGAAGGGTGCCCCGCTGCCGTCACGCCACATGGATCGCCACTCGGCGATCTGCGCTTCGGCGTCCGACAGCGTGAAAGGCTGCGGGATCGAGACCCAGCGTCCGATATCGGGGTCCTGGCAGGCGGTGTAGAGCGCCGGTCGCGTCGGACACGCGCCATGGCCGCAAGGCGACATCCTCGAGCGCGAGCTCCACGCCCGGTTCCCCCGTGCATGATCCCTCCCCCTGGGCCTGGCTGGAGTGGACCGGCAGGTCAAAATCGTCCGAACCGAGTGATGTGCGCGCCACCATCGCACCATACTGTCGATCATCGAGAAGCGCGACCCGATACGGGCGCGCAGCGAAGGAAACAGCCGTGTGGGTCGAGCACCCGCACAGCCAAAGCCGGGTACCGCGCCAGCGGTGCCCGATGGAGGAAGACGATGCTAGGACGTGGACGGCGCATGCGCCGCCGAGGACTGGTCGCCGGTGCGGCCGTCGCAAACCACCGCCGACGTGTCGAACAGGACATGTACCAGCAGGGAGAGTACGACCAGCAGGCCATGGATGCGCAGCAGGCACCGCCGCCGCCCCCTGCACCGGTCGCTCCCGCACCAGCCGCCCCGGCCCCTGACCCCATGGACGTCAAGATGGCCGAGTTGGAGAAGCTTGGTCGGCTGCACGAGTCGGGCGTGCTGACCGATGAGGAGTTCGCCGCGGAGAAGGCCAAGATCCTCAACAGCTGAGGCTTGGACCAGGGAAAGGAGCACATCGCATGGCCATCGGACCGATCCAGCTGCTGGCGATCGGGTTCAAGCACCCCGACTTCAAGGGCGAGATCCTCGACGAGCTCGAACGGCTCCGTCGGAGCGATAGCGTCCGTCTCATCGACAGCCTCACGGTCTACAAGGACGCCGAGGGCGAAGTGACGGCGCTCGAGATGAGCAACCTCGAAGCCGACGAGGCCATCGAGCTCGGAGCCGTCGTCGGCGCGCTCATCGGCCTCGGCATGGGCGGCGAGGCAGGCGCTGAAGCCGGCGCCGAGATCGGCGCCGAGGCGGCCGCCGCCGGTGTCGGTGTCTTCAACGAGGGCGATGTCTGGGACGTCACGGCCACGATCCCCAATGACTCGGCCGCGGCCATCCTGCTGCTCGAGCACCACTGGGCCGTGCCGCTGCGCGACGCCATCGGCCGTGCCGGCGGTTTCCGCCTGACCGAGGGCTTCATCGATCCGTTCGACCTGGTGGCCATCGGCTTCCTCACCGCCGAAGAGGCAGAGGCGCACACCGCACTGGAGCTTGACGAGTAGGTCACCGCGGACTGACCCTGCAGGAAGACGGCCCCGAGCCGCCAGAGCGCCCGAGCAGCGCCGGAGCTCGGGGTCTTCTCGTGTGTCCCAGGCGCCTTCAGGCCGTGGCCAGGCGACAGCTGAGGCCGTCGGTGGCTCGCAGGCTGCCGAAGTCGTACGCCTCGCGGAGTCTAGGCCTCGATGCTGGCCGCGCCGGCACGAACCAGCTTACGCGTCCCAAGCTCGAGGGCGCGACCGAGACGGCCCGACTCTCAGCCTCAGCCCTGGGGGATGAAGGTGAGCACGAGGCGTCGACGAGCCGCGTCGATGACGACGTCGGCTAGGCCTCGGTCCGGCCGTCTCGATGCTGGTCAGTCGAGTCCATGCGTGCCGTGCTCGGCCCCAGGACGGGCCAGTCGAGCTGTCATGCCTCACGGCCAGGTCCGCGGCCTTCCTCGGCGCGCTTCCCGAGCAGGGAGACGACGCCGTCGCTCACCGGCTCGCGCGGTCGGGTCGAGGCGCGGGCATCGCCCGAGCGCGCGCCGAGACGGCCCGGGCCTCACCGTGGTCGGACGTGAGACGAGCGCGAGGACGGTCAGCGGCGACGTCGGGCTCGAGCGTCCACGACGCCCTCCCAGGAGCGTCCTCGACTGGACTCGGCCCGATAGCTTCGACGCCGGAGCGTCGCCCGCTGGAGCAGCGCGACATCGCGGCGCCCTCATGGCGGCATCACCACGGTCGGCGACGGGCGCTCGACTGACCGTCGACCAGGTCCGCTGGCTTCGTGGCGTTCGACGTGGCGCGCCCCGGCTGCCGCGGCTGACCGCCGGTGCCGATGAGACTGACGTAGCGACCGTCCGTGCCGCCAGGTCGAGGCCACGACCCCGACGGCAGGGACGACGATGGACATGCCCAGCCACGCCCGCTACGGCCGAGCCCGCCAGGATGGCCGCGGTCACGATCGTCTTCTGCTGGTCCGTTCCGGGGCCAGGACTGATCGACGGCCTCGCTCACGCCCCGCCGCCGGCGGGCGCGCCCGGCTCGGTGTTGGTCTGCGGCCCGGCTTCCTCGGCCGCGTCGTGCGCGTCCGCGGGCGACAGGAAGGCGTTGGCCAGGAAACCGGTCAACGTACCGAAGACGCCGACGCCCACGACGATAATGAGCACGCCGAAGACCCGCCCCAGCTGCGTCACCGGGTATTGATCGCCGTAGCCGACGGTCGACATCGTGACGACGATGTACCAGAGGGCGTCACTGGCCGTGGTGATGTTGGCTTCAGGACTCGAGTGCTCGGCCGCCAGGATCGCCAGGCTCCCGAACTCCAGGACGAGGATGGCGATGAGCAGCACCAGCAGCAGGCCGCCGGTGGCCCGGTTCCTGAAGAAGATCGATGAGTGCTCGCTCGAGCCCGCCCATGCGGCGAACGATGCGCATCACGCGCAGGACGCGCAGGACACGCGCGATGCGCAGCATGGGGACGATGCTGACGAGGTCGAGCCAGCCGCGGCCCTGGACGAGGTAGGCTCGGTCGTCGGTCGCGACCCGTAGCCGGCGGGCGAAGTCGAGAGCGAAGACGATGACCAGGATCCCGTCCATGACGGTCACCACCTGGGTGAGATCCGGGCTGCGCATGATGATCGCCAGCACGATGTTGAAGATCGACAGGACCGCGCAGCCCAGGACGAAGATCTCCCAGGGCATCCCCAGCAGGACCTGTCCGTCCTCGGTCTGGCTGTTCCAGGGGACCGCCCCAGCGTCCGCATCCGTGGTCATGGGTTCACCTCCATGTCTCGTGGGTTGGCACTCCGCCTCGTACGGTAGCGAGGTGTCCACCTGTTCGCGAGATGCCTGGGAACCACGTCGCCGATGCCGGCCCGGTCCTGGCCGTGGAAATCGTCGACGAGGCCTCTCAGCCTGAACGCGCAAGGGCGCGCGAGATGGGACCGGCCGGCAGCGTCATGATGAAGCCGGCCTGCGGCGTCCTGAGCCGCAGGACGGTCATCCGAGTCGTGGCGGCGGCTTCGGATCCAGACCCGCCGGCCGAGTTCAGCCGACGGCGCCAGCGCCCACGGTCAGCGCTGCCTCATGCTCGTGCAAGGCCAGCTCGTCGTCATGCGCCGCCGGCTTCAGGTCCGAAGGTGGCCTTCCTGACCGTGCCGGTGAACGCGGACGGTGCGCGATCCTCGTAGGCAAGATCGACCGCGCCACCGTTGTCGCGGCCCATGTCCATGCCCGCGTAGGTGCTGAAGATGAGCGAGATCGTCTTGTCCAGGCGACCCTCGCCGATCTGGCGGTCGTCGGCCCACAGCGACACCGTGCCGCCCGAGCCTGGGCGTGGCTCGTCGATCTCGAAGAGCATCTTCAGGGTCACGTCGCCCCTCGGAATCGGCTCCGCGGAGGTCTGCTTGTAGGTGTCGATGCCGAGGTACTGATAGGTGTGGTTGAGCACTGATGGCGACCGTCCTGCTCTTCACGAGCGTGAGCACGAAGCTCCGTGGCCGCTGGGTACGTCTCGTGATGCTGCTGCTCGCGTCGGTCTTCTTCCTCGTCGGCATCGGCTTCATGGTCAGCCTTCCGCAGAACGTCGGGCTCTGAGCGAACGGCTCAGGCCATGGCCACGTCGTCGAGCTCGACGAACCTGGACAGCTCCACGGCATCGAGGCGGAGGCGGAAGACATCGATGAAGTCGGCTCCGCTCAGCGCGGGGTCGACCGCCACAGCCCGAAGCGCGATGCGGCGAAGCCGGACGAGGTCGATGGAGTAGGTGATGAGCTCCGAGAACACGGCCACGCCCACCTGGGTCCGCGTGAAGAAGGAGTCGAGCCGCGATCGCACAAGGTCGGCGAAGGCGTCAGCGCGGATGTCCCCGATCGTGCTGAGCACCACGTCCGAGTGCTGCAGCGTCTCGGTCACCTCCAGGATGGGCTGAGCAGCCGAGACGGTCGAGAGGCCCTGGCGTTGGTAGATGAAGTCGGGTCAGCCGTACAGTCGAACGCTGCGGTCGGTGAACTCGGGTGTGCCGGCCGCGCGCAGCATGCGCGCCGCGGTGGCGTGGCGCCACGCGGTCTTGTCGAGATGGTCGCCCATCGGATGCCCCCGATCGCACCGCGCCATGATGTCATCGAGGGCCTCGATTTCCACGCCGTAGCCCCGTGGCTCG
This sequence comes from uncultured Chloroflexia bacterium, assembly GCA_963716815.1. GTDB lineage: Bacteria > Chloroflexota > Limnocylindria > Limnocylindrales > CSP1-4 > JAFMJV01. The sequence continues at coordinate 24,335 of CAVQUM010000023.1, read as the reverse complement.
GCGATGATGCCGGGCAAGGTAGGCGCGCCCACATGTGACCCGGCGAGAAAGCACGACTCCAGCGCCCGCGGCCAGGTGAGGTTGTCCAGGAGGCGGGTCGAGCGCGCCATCGACACGTTCCCAGCGTCGATGGCGTCGGCCCGCTCGAGCCCGGCAGCTACCGCAGGCACGTCAAGACCCCTCCGCACGCGGCTGCCGTGTCCGTGCGTGGCGCGACCTGAGCCGACGTGCATGATGACGCGTGACCGTCCCGGCCGTGCACGGACCCTGCGGCAGCATCGAACGTGGTGATCGGGTGGCGCTGCGAGGTGGACAGGCCCCCTCGCCCGGAGATGGACCCCAAGCTCCCGAGCTCCCGCTGTGGCGCTCGGTCGTGCACTCGGTCTGGCGATATGCCGTGTCGCCGCGCCGTCTCGATGGCATCGACCGAAACGGGCGATGCCGGATCGCCTCGTTAGCATGTCGGGCATGGACCTGCCCGCGACCAGCGACCATCGCTCGGCCCTGCCGCACGCCGCCGACCGCCATGACCTGATCCGCGTGCAAGGCGCGCGAGTCAACAACCTCAAGGACGTCAGCGTGGAGATCCCCAAACGCCGCCTGACCGTGTTCACCGGCGTCTCCGGCTCCGGCAAGAGCTCGCTCGTGTTCGACACCATCGCCGCTGAGTCGCAGCGGCTGATCGAACGAGACGTACAGCGCTTTCGTCCAGGGCTTCATGCCGCGCCTGGATCGACCCGAGGTCGATGTGCTCGACGGCCTGACCACGGCCATCCTCGTCGACCAGGAGCGGATCGGCGCCAACGCCCGTTCCACGGTCGGAACCGCCACCGACGCCAACGCCATGCTGCGCATCCTCTTCAGCCGGCTGGGCCAGCCGCACGTGGGCCCGCCCAACGCGTTCTCCTTCAACGTCCCTTCAGCCCGGGGCAGCGGCGCCGTCACCTTCGAGCGGGGCGACGGCCGGGCAGTCGGGCGGACGTTCACCATCACGGGCGGCATGTGTCCGCCCTGTGAGGGCATGGGCACGGTGACCGACATCGACAAATCACAGCTCTTCGACGAGAGCCGGTCGCTGGCCGAGGGCGCCATCACCATCCCCGGCTACAAGCCTGAGGGCTGGGCCGTGCGCCTCTACTCCGAATCTGGCTTCCTGGACCCCGACAAGCCGATCCGCGACTACAGCGAAACCGAACGACACGACTTCCTCCACCGTCTGCCGACGAAGGTCAAGGTGGCGGACATCAACATGACCTACGAAGGCTTGGTCCCGCAGGTGCGCAGGTCGTTCCTGTCCAAGGACCCGGATGCACTGCAGCCGCACATCCGCGCGTTCGTGGACCGCGCGGTGGCCTTCCGCCAGTGTCCGGATTGCGGCGGCAGCCGACTCAGCGAGGCGGCCCGCTCGTCGAGGATCGCGGGAGTCAACATCGCCGACGTCTGTGCCATGCAGATCAGCGACCTTGCCCACTGGATCGGTGACCTGGGCGAACCCTCGGCGGCGCCCCTGCTTGCGGCGCTGGCACAGACGCTCGGGTCGTTCGTGGACGTGGGCCTGGGCTATCTCTCGCTCGACCGGCCAACGGGCACGCTCTCGGGCGGCGAGGCGCAGCGCACCAAGATGATCCGCCACCTCGGATCACTCGCTCACCGATGTCACGTACGTCTTCGACGAGCCCACCATCGGACTGCATCCGCACGACATCAGCCGCATGAACGACCTGCTGCTGCGACTTCGCGACAAGGGCAACACCGTGCTCGTCGTGGAGCACAAGCCGGAGGCGATCGGCATCGCCGATCACGTCGTCGATCTGGGACCCGGCGCCGGCGCGGCCGGGGGCACCATCTGTTTCGAGGGCACGGTCGATGGCTTGCGGGCCAGCGACACCGTCACCGGTCGCCACCTCGGCGACCGCGCGACCGTCAAGGCGACGGTGCGCACGCCGACCGGCCGACTGGAGATCCGCGGGGCCACGGCCAACAACCTCCAGGACGTCGATGTCGACATCCCGCTGGGTGTGCTCTGCGTGGTCACCGGCGTCGCCGGCTCCGGCAAGAGCTCGCTGGTGCACGGTTCGAATCCCTCGCGTGCCGGCATCGTGTCCGTCGACCAGGGCGCCATCCGAGGCTCGCGACGGAGCAACCCAGCCACCTACACCGGCCTGCTCGAGCCCATCCGCAAGTCCTTCGCCAAGGCCAACGGCGTGAAGCCTGCCCTGTTCAGCGCCAACTCCGAAGGTGCCTGCCCTACCTGCAAGGGAGCGGGTCTCATCTACACCGACCTCGGCATCATGGCTACCGTGGCCACCACCTGCGAGGACTGCGAGGGAAAGCGCTTCGAGGCCTCGGTCCTGGACTACCACCTCGGCGGCCGCGACATCAGCGAGGTGCTGGCCATGTCGGTGACCGAGGCGGAGGCGTTCTTCAGCAGCGGCGAGGCGCGCACGCCGGCCGCGCACACCATCCTCGACCGCCTCGCTCACGTCGGGCTCGGCTACCTCGCCATCGGGCAGCCGCTGACTACGCTCTCCGGCGGCGAGCGACAGCGGCTCAAGCTGGCCACCCACATGGCTGATGACGGCGGAACGTACGTCCTCGATGAGCCCACTAGCGGACTTCACCTCGCGGATGTCGAGCACCTCCTGGGTCTGCTCGATCGGCTTGTCGATGCGGGCAAGTCCGTCATCGTCGTCGAGCATCACCTGGCCGTCATGGCTCACGCCGATTGGATCATCGACCTCGGGCCCGGAGCCGGCCACGATGGTGGTCGTGTCGTCTTCGAGGGCACCCCCGCTGCCCTCGTGAACACGCGGTCCACTCTCACTGCCAAGCATCTCGCGGCCTACGTGAGGGCCTGAGCGGCCGTCCGTACTCGTATCGATCGAAATGGGTGATGCCGGGCACCGCGCCACCACCAAGGATGGTCTTGGCGGGACGAGCCAGCTGGCGGCGGCTCCCGGGTCGTTCAGGCCGTGGTGGTCGGCTCGGTGGTTCGGCTCATGTCGGGCAGGAGCATGGCCGCGCCGGCGAAGAAGCACACAGCACCGAGGAAGGTGAAGGCATTGGCCGCAGCGACGTTCAGGAGCTCACCGTTCGTGGGGTCGATGAAGGCCGCGATGGCGGAGATGCCGAACGCGATCGACCCCGCCATGTTGACCCAGCCGATGGTCGACTCCAACGATGGTCTCCAGCCTCGGCGCAGGCCGTCGCTGGCTTCGAGCACGGCGAGTGCGCTCGCGACCAGGAAGAGGACGGAGCCGATCGCGTCCGGTGCCCACACCAGCGTTTCCTGCTGGGCCAGGTCGAGGTCGGTGCGCGTGCCCGCGAACGTGGTGAGGTTGAACCAGAGCGTGCCCACGAGCTGCGTCGAGGCCGCCCACCAGCCCAGCGATGTCAGGCGCAGCCCCAGTGGCCGGCGGGTCCTGGCTGACCCCCGGATGTCGTCGCCTTCGTTGCTGGCCTCGAAGTACTGCAGGTATGCAGCGGAGGTGAAGAAGAGCGAGCCGATGAAGAAGACCCAGACCACCGCGCTCCCGATGGCGGAGGCGAACGCGGGCACCGAGCCGAGCGCGAAGCAGAGCGAGCCGATCATGAAGAGCACGGCGATCCACCAGCCTCGTCGTCTCGGCGCCCACCAGCGGATGCTATCTAGCTGCTCGCGCGCGGTCGTGTCGAGCAGGCCGTGGCCCTTGCGATGGCGCCACGCCGTGAAGACGGTTTGCGGCCCATCGGGACGCCGTAGCACCATGGACGTGGTAAAAGGACCTACGTGGTGGCGGCTCACGGGCTCCCAGCCCGCCGGAACATCCATAGTGAGAGGGTAGCGTCATGGTCATCAAGAAGATAAGCGGGCGTGAACTCGCCCAGGAGATCGTCGCGCCGGCGTACACCCATCGCATGGACGTCGCGCCGATGCCCAAGTACCGCCTGCCTGACGACGGTGCCTCGCCGGACGTGGTGGAACGGCTCATCCATGACGAGTTGATGCTCGATGGCAATGCCCGGCTCAATCTGGCCACGTTCGTCACGACCTGGATGGACCCGCAGGCCGAACGGCTGATGGCCGCGGCCTTCGACAAGAACATGATCGACAAGGACGAGTACCCCGCGACCGCGGAGATCGAGCGGCGCTGCGTCAACATCGTGGCCGAGCTCTTCCACGCCCCCACCGACGGTGACGCGGTGGGCGTGTCGACGACCGGCTCATCGGAGGCGGTGATGCTCGCCGGGCTGGCCATGAAGTGGCGCTGGCGCCAGCAGCGGGAGGCGGCCGGGGAGGACACCACGCGGCCGAACATGGTGCTCGGCTCCAACGTGCAGGTGGTGTGGGAGAAGTTCTGCCGCTACTGGGACGTCGAGGCGCGCTACGTGCCCGTGGAGCCGGGCCGCTACGTCATCAGGCCGGAGGACGCGGTCGCGGCGGTGGACGAGAACACCATCGGCGTCATCGCCATCCTGGGCACGACCTACACCGGCGAGTACGAGCCCATCGAGGAGATCCACGACGCGGTGGTGGCCCACAACACGGCCACGGGGCTGTCGGTGCCGGTCCACGTCGATGCCGCTTCGGGCGGCTTCGTGGCCCCCTTCCTCCAGCCCGAGCTGGAATGGGACTTCCGCCTGCCCAACATCGTCTCGATCAACGTCTCGGGCCACAAGTACGGCCTGGTCTACCCCGGCATCGGCTTCGTCATCTGGCGCGACCAGGAGCACCTGCCGGAGGAACTCGTCTTCCACGTCAACTACCTCGGCGGCGACATGCCCACCTTTACCCTCAACTTCAGTCGTCCGGGCAACCAGGTCGTGGGTCAGTACTACAACTTCATCCGCCTCGGGCGCTCGGGCTACACCCGGGTCATGCAGACGCTCCAGGGCATCGCCCTGACGCTCTCGAAGCGGATCGGCGAGATGGGACCGTACTCCATCGTCAGCGACGGCAGCGCCATCCCGGTACTCTCGTTCACCGTTTCCGACGACGTCCCGTATACCGCCTATGACGTCTCGGATCGCCTGCGCTATCACGGCTGGCAGGTGCCCGCCTACACCATGCCGGAGAACGCCACCGACGTGGCCGTCCTGCGGGTCGTGGTGCGAGAGGGCTTCACCTACGACATCGGCTATTCGCTGCTCCAGCATCTGGAGGAGGCAGCAGCGGACCTGCAGGCGAACCCACCCATGAAGTCAGCCACCCGCGCCGGCTTCGCCCACTAGCCCGCCCATGCGGCAGACCTGCTCCGACCCGCTCGGTGTGCCGGGCACCCGGCACACCGAGCGGGTGGCTGCGTGACCGACACGGCGAACAGCGCCCGCCCTCCCGGGTTCTGGCGACTGCTCGGCTACGCGGCGCTGCTCGGTCTCGTCGGCGTGGTCGCCGGGATCGTGTTCATCAGCGTCACGGACCTCGGCGCCGAGTGGTATGGCCAGAGCGGATCGGGCTGGTTCGAGGGACACGTGTGGTGGATCGCCGTGGCTGCCGGCGCCGGCCTGCTGGTCGGGCTCGCGCGGCGGGCCTTGCGGGTGCCGGATGAGGTTCCGGGGCTGATCGAGGACCTGCAGGATGAGCACGTCGACCGCCGGGCCGTCGCCTCCATCGTGACCGTCTCCGGGTGTCGCTCGTGGGCGGCGCGAGCCTCGGCCCGGAGGTGGCGCTGGGGCAGATGGGCGGCGGTACCGCGGACCTCATCGCCAGCCGGCGTGGCCTCGACGAGGACGACACCAAGGCGTTGACGCTGACCGGGATGGCAGGGGCCTTCGGGGGCCTGTTCTCCAGCCCCTTCCTGGCTTCGCTGCTCGTGCTCGAAGTCGCACGAACCGGGCGCCAGCGATTCGAGCGAGCCTTCTATGGCTCGCTCGTCGCCTCGAGCATCTCCTTCGGCGTCACATTCGCCATCGCCGGCAGCCTCTTCGTCGGCATCTACGAGGTTCCCACCTACGCGTACGAGGACTGGCACCTGCTCGCGGGCGTAGGACTGGGCCTGTTCGCTGCCCTCATCGCTGTTCTCGTGGCCCTCTTCGGCAGCGTCGCCAAGGGGCTCTTCGCACGGCTGCCGGGCCCGGCCCTTGCCAAGCCGGTCATCGGCGGCCTCGTCTTCGGGCTGATCGGCGTCGTGCTACCGCTGACCAACTTCACCGGCAGCGAGCAGCTCCAGGTGGTCCTGGGTGAGGCTGACGAGCTCGGCGTCGCCCTGCTGGTAGCGACGTTGGCCGGCAAGATGCTCGCGTTCGTCACCAGCGTCGCGTCCGGCTTCATCGGCGGACCGATCTTCCCGGTCCTGTTCATGGGGGGAACGGCCGGAACGCTGGTCAGCGAGGTCTTCCCGCAGGTGCCGCTGGGCCTGGCCTTCTCATGCATGCTCGCCGCCGTTCCGGGTGCGGTCGTCTCGGCGCCATTCTCGATGGTGCTTCTGGCCGCCCTGTTGACCCAGGTGGGCACGCTGCAGACGGCACCGATCCTGGTGGCGGTCGCGACAGCGTCACTCACCGCGGCCGCCGTCCGGGCCGCCAGGGCGCGTCGTACGGCTGCCCGTACCGACGACCCCCTCGTCGACTAGGTGTACTAGGCACAGGGGCGACCCTGGCACAGCGCGGATCGCAGTCCCCCGTCTGGACCGGCGAGCGGCACTACCATGTGTCGCGTGCCCCGCACCAGGCTCCCCGACTTCATCCACGAGGTCATCGACGACCCGCGTCAACGCGGCATCCTGCTGGCAGGATCGGCTGCGCTCCTGGCCGTGGGGCTGCTCCCGCGCGTGCTCTCCCCCGGCCTCCCGACCGCGCAGGACGCACTCCGCGTCCAGCCGGAGCTCCAGAACCTGTTCGTGCTCCTCGCCTTCGCCTCGACGGCCGCGATCCTGCTTGGTGGCCTCGCCAGCGATGTGCTCCGCCGCCGGTCGCTGCTCGTCGGCGGGCTGGCCACGATGGCCGCCAGCTCGGTCGTGGCACTGGTGGTCGACAGCGGTGCCATCTTCTACGCCGCCAACTTCGTCGGTATCGCGGCCTCGGGCGTGGTGCTCACGTTCGGCATCGGATCGGTGGCCGTGGCCTACGACGGCATCCCCCGGGCAACGGCCCTCGGGTTCGTCTACGGCGCGTTCGGAGCCGGGGCCGCAGCCTCGCCGGCGCTGCTGACGCTCTTCCCTCGCCTGCTACCCAGCGAGGAACCGGGGGTGCGGTCGACCTTCACCTTCGACACCTCGCTGGCCTACGGCGTGACGGCGCTGGCCGCAGCCGTGGCCATGTGGGCGGCGCTCCGCTACGTGCCGCGTATCCCGGGCAGCCTGCCGGCCAGCCCCCGGCTGGTGGCCAAGGTCGCGATCTGGTCCATCTCGGTCCTCGCCATCGTGAGCGGCGTGGTGGCCATCGGTGGCGAGGGCGGCATCGCCCTACCCATCATCCTCATCATCGGCGGTGCCATCGGCATCTCGACCCTCGGCTGGCGACGCGATCGTACGGCCGAGGCTGTCCAGGCCCTGCGTCTCGACCGGCGTGCCCTCGGAGCAGCGCTTGCCGTGGGCGTGGCCATCGGCTTCGCGCAGGCCGTGCCGCTGATGCTGTTACCGGTCGTCTTCGAGTATCCACTTGGCTACGGCAACCCCTTCGCCATCGTCGCCATCGCGCCCTTCGCCCTGGCCCTCCTCGCGGCCGGCCCGGTGGCCGGCATCCTGCTCAGGCGCTTCGGACCGCGCGGGATCATGTCGGCGGGCACGCTGGCGGTGGGGGTCGCGAACCTGTTGCTTGCGCTCGTGCTCATCGCCGTCGTCGGCATCGTGCGCGGCTTCTACCAGGACCATCCCGAATTCGGCACGGGTGGTCCTTGGCGCTGCCAGCTACCTGCTCTTCATCGCCCCGCTGGTGCTCATCGGGGCCGGCTTCGTGCTCGGCACCACCGTGCGCACGGCCATCGTCTTCGCCAGCACCCCGCGGGGGCTGTCGGCCTCGGCCGCGGGCATCAACGAGGCTTCGGTGAGCCTGGGCTCGCGCATCGGCATCGTCACCGCCACCACGCTGCTGGCCACCACCGCCGTCGCCAGCGCCCGACAGATCGCTGAGCGACGAGCGCCCGAGGCAGCGGATGCGCTGGTCGGGGAGTTCCAGGAGACGCTCATCTCGCTGGGCACGCCACGCTTCCGGGAGGTCTATGCCGCCACGCTCGAGGGAGCCGAGCCAGCCAAGGGCGCGGCCTACTCGGTGGCCTACCTCGACGGCGTCACCGCGGCGTTGGTCCTGAGCGGGATCGTGGGCGTGTTGGGTGCCGCGGTGGCCTGGTTCCTCATCGGCCGGCGCGACCCCATCGGGACGGTCTTCGACATGCAGGACGAGCGGATCGCCGACGACCAGGCGGCACCGTCGGCGGCGGGGAGTGCTCCGGGTTCATAGACCCAGGACCGACTCGAACCGGGTCGTCATCGACAGGCGCCGGCCTACCCTCCCGACCCCGGAGTCTCGTCCGGGGGTGTCACCGCGGGGGCATCCGGTGCCATCTCCTCGTACTGGCCCTGGCGCGCCTGGAAGGCAGCCACCGCCGACCGGACCGTCGGATAGACGTGCTCCGGCGCTACGCCGTGGGCGCGCTCGACGAATTCGAGCAGGTGGGTCTTCACGCGCGCCATCCAGACCTCCACGCCCTCCGCCTCCAGCTCGTGGCGGTATTCGCGCAAGACCGTCAGGGCGGTCGTGTCGACGTCGCTGATGGACTCGGCATCGAGGAGTACGACCGTGGGGCGGGGATCTGCGGCCGCGACGGCCTCACGCACATCGTCGACGAAGACGTTGGCATTGGCGAAGAAGAGGTCGGCGTCGAAGCGGACGATGAGCAGACCCGGGAACGTCTCGGCCTCTGGGTGAGTCGAGACAGCCTGGAACGCGACGTCATCGGACTCCTCGCGGAGCGTTCTGCCGAGCACGCTCCAACTGGGTCGGCTGGCACGCGCGAGCAAGAGCAGGAACGAGGTCCCGACGGCGATGACCAGCCCGGCCAGGATGCCGAGTGCCAACACGCCGACCAGGGCGGCCGCACCGGCCCAGAAATCGTCGCGGCGGACCGACCAGTAGCGACCTACGCGCTCGAAGTCGATGAGATGCCAGACCGCATGGATGACGATGGCACCGAGGGTCGCCTCAGGCAGGTTCTCGAAGAGCCCCGTGAGGAAGAGGATGGTGATGAACACCGCGGCGGTGAGGGCGATGGAGGCCAGCTGCGTCCGCTGCCCGGCCCCGTCCGCCGCCGCCGTCTTGGACAGGCTGCCGTCGACGACGAAGGCGCCGACCACGCCGCTCGCGAGGTTGGCCGCGCCGAGCCCGACCATCTCCTGGTTGGCGTCGACCTCGTAGCCGTGCTTGCGGGCATAGGTCCGCGCCGCGGCCACCGACTCCGCGAAGCCCACGACCACGATGGCCACGGCGCCTGGGAGGAGGCTCACCCATTGGCCCAGGCTGATGTCGGGCCACGTCAGCGAAGGCACGACCGCAGGATCTCCCCGACGACGAGGACGCCCTGTTCCACGAGATCGAAGGCCGAGACGATGAGGATGGCCAGGAACGTGACCACGAGGGCGGCCGGGATCGCTGGGCATGACCCGCTCGAGCAGGAAGAGCAGGGCCAGGCTGCCGAGACCGAGCGACGACGGTGGCCGCCACGGTCTCGTCGAGGTTGGTGACGACCGCGGCGATGTCACCGAAGAAGTTCTCGCCGGTGTGATGGATGCCGAAGAGCTTGTGCAGCTGGCCGGCCGCGATGGTCATGGCCAGGCCGACGATGAAACCGTCGAGCACCGGCCTCGACATGAAGTCTGCCAGGAACCCCAGCTTGGCCATGCCGGCGACGATGAAGACGGCTCCGCTGAGGCATGGCCAGGCCGGCGGTCAGGGCATAGAAGGTGGCCGGGTCCTCGCTGCCGGCGGCGAGGCCGGCCACGATGGAGAGCGACAGCACCGCCACGGTGGAGCTGGGTCCGACGTTGAGCTGTCGCGAAGTCCCGAAGATGGCGTACGCGAGCGGTGCCACCAGGGCGGCGTACAGCCCCGTCTCGGGCGGCATACCGGCCAGTGACGCGTAGGCCATGGCCTCGGGCACCATCAGCGCCCACACCGTCAGGGCGGCGACGATGTCGGGCACGAGGAAGCCCTGCCTGTAGCTCGTCAGCCACACCGACACCGGCACGAACCTGCGCCAGCCGGACGGCGGGCGCGCTCGAACGTGTCCGTCGCTGGAGGTCACCGGCGTCGTGTGCCTCCGGGTGCGGCCGCGACGGCACGCGGTACTGCGCATGCCGTATCGTGTAGGTTCCACGCGGCCTCTTGCGAGGAGCCACCTCAAGCGGCCGGTCTCGGCCCGGGCAGCGCCTCGTACGCACGCGCCCACGCGCCATCGAGCGCGGTTCTCTAGCCAAAGCACTGAAGGAAAGACATGAGCGAAAACGAGAAGGGTTCAGCCCACCCCATCGGCCGACGTCGCGGCCGAGGGCACGAGTAGCCGTCGTGGCCGGCGTGGTCGTCGGCGAGGCCGATGAGCAGGGAGCCACCATCGTGGCAGCCGTCGGTGACGAGACCGGGGTCAAGGCTGTGGCCGCGGTGGACACCGACTACTTCAACACGCGTGCTGGTGGCGGACTTCGCCGACGACGACGCCGCCAACGCGGCCTACCTGGCGCTGCTCGAGGCAGAGGTCCAGGGCGTCTTGCGCATCGACGGCGTGCTCACCGCCCATGCCAACGACGAGGGCAAGATCAACATCGACAAGCTCACCGAGCACAGCACCAAGACCGGTGTGAAGTGGGGTGCCGCCGCGGGCCTCGCCGTGGGCATCCTCTTCCCGCCGGCCATCATCGGCTCCGTCGTCAGCTGGGGCGTCGCGGGTGGCGTACTGGGCAAGCTGCGCAACCTGCACCACCGCCACCAGGTCTCGAACGTGCTTGATGGCGCGCTCGAGCCCAACCACTCCGGCATCATCGCGCTGGTCCACGCCGTCGACGTGGACAAGGTGAAGGCGCAGATCCCGGAGGCCACCAAGGTGACCACCGCGGATGTCGACGAGGAAACCGCCAAGGACATCACCGAGGCGGCCCAGCAGGCCGACGGCGAGCAGTCCGAGCGCTAGTACCGCCTCCGACCTCGCCCGAGACCTACGGGGGCCGCGGAGACGCGGCCCTCATTCCTTGCGCGCGCATGTGAGTGCGTCAGCCTGGGCCGCCCGCAAGTTCGACTCATCGTCGTCGGCGCGGTCGCTGCCCGGTGCGTTTGATGACGTTGGGCGTGACGCGGCGGTCCCACGTGGGCTTCTCCAGCCAGCGCGCCATCCAGCCCTCGTCATCGTCCTCGTGGGCGTCCTTGATGCCGGGGAAGACGTCGGCGGCGGTGCCTTCGTCGATCGCCACTGGCTCCTCGCCCGCCGGCAGCACCTTCACCTCTGTCACCTCCAGGGCTGACACCTCGCCGCGGCCACTCCGCTCCCCCGCCACCCGGGCGGCGGCGCGCTCGGACGGCTTGGCCGTGGGTGTGTCCTCGCGACCCCGCGTCCTGGCCGCCTTCTCCGCCGCCTTCAGCACGGCCAGCGACGCATCCTGCTCGAGGACGCGGATGCGGATGTCCTGGATCTCGTCGCGCAGGGCCGCGGCGCGCTCGAACTCGAGCTGCCTGGCAGCGTTCTTCATCTCCGCCTCGAGCTGGGTCACCAGCTTCTCGACCTCGGCCGTGCCCAGCTCGGTCACGTCCCGCCCGTCCGAGCCGTACCGGGCCGATGACTCGGCCACGGCGGACAGGCGGTCGTTGATGTCGCGGATCTCCTTGACGATCGTCTGCGGCTCGATGCCGTGTTCCTCGTTGTAGGCCTCCTGGACGTGCGCGGCGGCGATTCGTCTCGTCGATGGCCACCTGCATCGACTCGGTCACCCGGTCGGCGTACATCACCACTTCACCGCCGATGTTGCGCGCGGCCCGGCCGATGACCTGGATGAGCGACCAGGCGCTGCGCAGGAAGCCCTCCTTGTCCGCGTCGAGGATGGCCACCAGCGTGACCTCGGGCAAGTCGATGCCCTCCCGCAGCAGGTTGATGCCCACGAGCACGTCGTACACGCCCAGGCGCAGGTCGCGCAGGATCTGCACGCGCTCGAGCGTGTCCACCTCGCTGTGCAGGTAGGAGACGCGGATGCCCATCTCGTGGAGGTAGTCGGCGAGGTCTTCGGCCATGCGCTTGGTGAGCGTGGTCGCCAGCACGCGCTCACCACGCTCGACGCGCTCCTTGATGCGGTCGATGAGATCGTCGATCTGGCCCTCCGTGGGCCGCACCTCGATGGTCGGGATCGACGATGCCCGTGGGACGGATGAGCTGCTGGACCACGCGCTCCGCGCGCTGCAGCTCCCACGGACCGGGCGTCGCGCTCATGTGCACGACCTGGTCGAGGTGGGCTTCGAACTCCTCGAACGTCAGCGGCCGGTTGTCCAGGGCGGACGGCAGGCGGAAGCCGAAATCGACGAGCACCTCCTTGCGCGTGCGATCGTTCTTGTACATGCCCGCCACCTGCGGGATGGTCATGTGGCTCTCGTCGATGACCAGCAGCCAGTCGGGCGGGAAGTAGTCCAGCAGCGTCCACGGCCGCGAGCCGGCCTCGCGCCGCGCAAGGTGACGCGAGTAGTTCTCGATGCCGGAGCAGAAGCCCAGCTCGCGCATCATCTCGAGGTCGAAGGTCGTGCGCTGGCGCAGCCGCTCGGCCTCCAGCACCATGCCCCGCTGCTCCAGCTCGGCCACGCGCACTTCCATCTCGGCATCGATGTCCTCGATGGCCGCGCTCAGCTTCTCCTGCGGCGTGACGTAGTGCGAGGCCGGGTAGACGTTGAGCTCTGTCCGTTCGGCCAGCACCTCGCCGGTGAGCGGGTCGAGCTCGGTCACGCGCTCGACCTCGTCGCCGAAGAACTCGACGCGGGCGATGAAGTCGTCGTAGGCCGGCTGCAGCTCGAGCGTGTCGCCGCGCACGCGGAACTTGGCGCGCGAGAGGGCCTGGTCGTTGCGTGCGTACTGCAGGTCCACCAGCTGGCGCAGCACGCCGTCGCGCCGATAGCGACCGCCCACCCGCAGCCGCAGCACCGTGGCGCCGTAGTCCACCGGCGCGCCCAGGCCGTAGATGCACGAGACGCTGGCCACGATGATGACGTCACGCCGCTCGAAGAGCGCCCGCGTGGCCGCGTGGCGCAGCTTGTCGATCTCGTCGTTGCGACTGGAGTCCTTCTCGATGTAGGTGTCGCGAGCGGGGCAGGTATGCCTCCGGCTGGTAGTAGTCGAAGTAGCTCACGAAGTACTCGACCGCGTTGTCCGGGAAGAAGTCGCGGAACTCGCTGTAGAGCTGCGCGGCCAGCGTCTTGTTGTGCGCCAGCACCAATGTCGGCTTCCTGATCTGCTCGATGACCCACGAGATGCTCGCGGTCTTGCCCGTGCCGGTGGCGCCCAACAGGACCTGGTGTTTCGCTCCCGCACGCAGGCCCTCGACCAGCTGCGCGATGGCCACCGGCTGGTCACCGGTCGGCTCGAAGGGGGCGGCGATCTCGAAGTCGGGCATCGCTCGATGATAGCGGACAGGGCACGAAATCGAACACCCGTTCGACCCTCGGTACGGAGTGGAGAGCGCCGAGACCGCGTAGTCCGGCGCGGTCAGGCGTGGTCCGTGGGGGTGTAGGGCAGAAAAGAGTCCTATAGGCGGTTACCCGATGGGTCCATGGCAGCCCTTTCCGCCGGCGCCGATGCTTTCGGCTGCACGGGTAGGGCGCAGCGCGTCCCGCCGACTGCCCCGTTGACCCGCAGCTTGCGCACAGGAGCCTGCCACCATGGAGATGGAGTTCAAGGACAACAGCCGACGCCGGACGTTGGTGCTGGTCGTCGGCGTGTTACTGGCCCTCGGGGCCGGCGCGGCGGCGTTCATGCTCAGTAGTCAGGGCACCGATGAGCCTGCCCCTTCGATCCCGTTGCGGGACGTGGTCGTGGCCTCGTCGCTCATCGGCGCACGCGAGCACGATCCTCGGCGATCAGATCACCATGCGCTCGGTTCCGCTCGACGTCACCAACGAGTCGGCGTTCACGAGCATGGACGAGGTGCGCGGCAAGATCTCGGCCATTCCCATCTACGAGAACCAGCTCATCACGCGCAACATGCTGGCACAGGCGACCGGTGTCGGCCAGGTCGATATCCTCAAGGCGGACGAGAGCGTCGAGCTCGACTCCCCCTACTGGCGCGCGGTCAGCCTGACGGTTCCGCCCGAGCGTGCCGTGGGCGGGCTCATCGCGGTCGACCAGCGCGTCGACGTCATCGCCAGCATGCCCTTCGCGACCCTCGGCGACTTGATCGACCCGGAGACCGAGGAGCCCCTGACCGACCCCGAGACCGGTGAGCCCGTGGCCTATACCGGCGGCACTTCGACCAAGCCCATGTGGCTCGACGTCGAGGTCATCGGCCGGCCTGAGGGCAATCCCGAGCTGTACATCCTGCGCATGGACCTGCAGCAGGCCGAAGAGGTCGCGCTGGCGCAGAACGTCGGTGCTCAGTTCTCCATGGTCCTGCGGCCGGCCGTCGACACGCGCGACGTCGATCGCAGCGCCTACGGCGAGACCCAGGACCGCCTGATGACGCGCTACAACTTCCCCATCCCCGAGACCATCGACGCGCTCGAGTACCCGCAGCCGGCGGCCTTCCCGTCGCCGTTCCCGGCCGAGCCGTACCTCGAGCTGGAAGAGCCCTCCCCCTCCCCTTCGCCCGAGCTCGACGAGCTCATCGAGCTTGACGAGACCGAGAGCGGGAGCCCGCTCCCCGAGGAGTCGCCCGCTCCCTAACGCTCCAGCGGTCCGAGCAACGGGCCGGCGAACCTAGGCGCAAGCACATCCGCGAGTGCGTCCTCGACGCACTCGCGGATCTCTTCCATGGGCGCGTTCGTGTCGAAGCGGCGGTGGGCATGCGGGGCCAGTCGTCGCGCGAGGTCCGCGCCCTGGGCCGCGAGCCGACGGTCGATGTCGGCCGTCTCCATGCCGCGATCGGCCAGGCGCTCACGTTGCACGGCTTCCGGGCATTCGATGAGCCAGACCTCGTCACAGGCGGCGGCCAGGCCGCCTTCGACGAGCTTGATGGCCTCGACCACGACGAACGGGTCGCCATCGCCGACGGGCACGCTCCAGGCGCTCATCGATGAGACGCCGCACGCCCGGGTGCACGATGGCCTCGAGGTCCTGCAGTGCCGCTTCGTCGGCGAAGACGATGCGCACCGAGGGCGGCGCCGATCGAGCACGCCCGCAGAGGTGAACACTTCCGGCCCGAAGCGCTCGCGGACGGCTTCCAGGGCCGGCTGCCCAGGCTCGGTCACCTCGCGCGCCAACGCGTCGGCGTCGATGACCACGCCGCCCGAGCTGCCCGAGCATGCCCGCGACCGTGGACTTGCCGCAACCGATGGGGCCGGTCAGGCCGATGAGCGCGAGGGCACTCTCCTCTCCCATGGCTGCGCTCATCTCATGCTCGTTCATCGCGGTGCTCGCTCCTCCAGTATCAGCCACGCGTCCTCGGCCTGGCTGAGCGCACTGTCGAGGTCGGCGAGCTCGCTGCCCAGCCGTCGCAGCTCGACGAAGTTGGCCTGGACCGAGGGCTCCTCCAGCGCCGCCTCGAGCGAGGCCTTGCGCTCGGCGAGGCGCTCGAGATCGGCCTCGATGCGCTGACGCTCGCGCCGGTAGGCGTCCTTGGACAATCGCGGCTCGCCGGCGGCCGGCTCCGCTGCCGCCGGCACCGGCCGGGCCGCCGGGCGGTCCGGCCGGGCTCGGCGATCGGCGCTCGTCCCATCTGGCGCTCGATGCGCCTCGGCTGCGGTCCAGCCCTCGGCGACTGCTGCGCGCCACGCTCGGTAGCCTCCGTCGAAGCGCGCCACGATCGCCGGCTCCGGTCCAGCGGTGGGCGCCACGACCCACAGTCGCTCGCAGATCGATTCCAGCAGGCGCCGGTCGTGCGAGACGATGATCTGGGTCGCCTCGGACTCGCGCAGGAAGGTCTCGAGCGCCTCGCGAGCACCGATGTCGAGATGGTTGGTGGGCTCGTCGAGCAGCAGCAGGTTGACCGCCCCGACACCAAGCAGTGCCAGCTCGAGGCGTGAGCGCTCACCGCCGGAGAGCTCGCGCACCGGCTTCTGCACATCGTCGCCGCGGAAGAGGAAACGGGCCAGGTACGAGCGTGCCTGACCCGGCGTCACCGGTGCCACCGCCGTCAGCGCGTCGAGCACATTCACGCCGGCCAGGGGCCGGTCACGCAGCTGCGAGAGGTAGCCGGGCATGACGTTCTTGCCCGACCCGCACGAACCCCTCCAGGGTGGGCAGCTCCCCGGCGATCGAGCGCAGCAGCGTCGACTTGCCGGCACCGTTGGGCCCGACCAGGCCGATGCGCTCGCCGCGGCGGGCCTCCAGCCGCTCGACGCGGGTGATGGGCACCGCGGCCGCAGCATCGGCCGCGGGGTAGCCACAGAGCACGTCCTCCAGCGAGACCACGATCTCCGCCGAGCGGGCCGGTGCCGCTGCCGGTCAGGCCCCCGGTCCCGGCAGCGCCAGCCGTGCCGTGCCCCGAGGCGCCTCACTCCGGCTCGCGCGCAGCGGCTCGAGGCGCCGTTCGTGCTCGTGCATCTTGACGTGCTTGCGCTGGCTGCGATAGCGCTGCACCAGCTCGGCCTCGCGCTTGATGGCGGTATCGGCGGACCTGGCTGTGCTGCGCGCGCGGGCGTCGGCGGCCTCGCGCTGCATGAGGTAGGCCGAGTAGGCACCCCGGAACGTCGTCAGCCGCCGCGTCGCGCAGCTCCCAGATGCGCTCGACCACGTTGTCGAGGAAGGCGCGGTCGTGCGAGGCCACGAGCAGCGCGCGGTCGCGGCGCACGAGCGTGGCCTCGAGCCACTCGAGCGCCGCGATGTCCAGGTGGTTGGTGGGCTCGTCGAGCATGAGCAGGTCGGGGTCGGCCGCCAGCAGCCGCGCCAGGGCCACCCGCGTCTGCTCCCCGCCGGAGAGCTCCGACGGGTCGCGGTCCCACAGCGGGCGCGGGATGCCCAGGCCGGCCAGCGACTCCTGCACGCGCTGGTCGAGGTGATAGCCGTCGGCGGCCTCGAAGCGCTCACGCAGCGCGGCGTAGGCGGGCGACTGCACCGTGTCGGCGCCACCGGCTTCCATCTCGGCCAGCTCGCGCTCCATGCGCTCCACCTCGACCGCGCCGCTGCGCACGACCGCCCGCACGCTGGGCGCGTCGATGAAGCGGTGGTCGAGGTTGGCCTCCTGCGCCAGCAGCCCGACGCGCAGGCCCCGGGCCAGTTGGACACGGCCACCGTCGGCCTCCTCGCGGCCGGCGACGATCTCGCAGCAGCGTCGTCTTGCCGGCGCCGTTGGCGCCCACCAGGCCGACGCGCTCGCCGCGGGCGAGCGCGGCGCTGACCGAGTCGAGGATGACGAAGTCGCCGATCTCGCGGCGCACGCCGTCGAGGCGCAGGATGGACATGGCGTCTAGTGTGCCTGCTAGCGGGCCGGCTCGGGCCCGCCGAGCTCCGACCAGTTGCGGCCTCGCCGCGCCGAGCGCCGCGCGCGCCGCACGAGGGCGAGCGTTGGTGCCGCTGCGGTCGGCGGCCGGCAGCCGCTGGCACCACGAGCAGAAGTGCGTGCCGCGATGCGCCAGCTCGAAGCGCGCGGATCGGCCGCCCACAGCGACGGCAGGGCAGGCCCGTGCGCTGGTAGACGTCGAGGTGCTCCTGCATCTCGCCGTCGCCCTCGGGCGCGGTGTAGTCGTCGACCGAGGAGCCGCGCCGCTCGATGGCCTCGCCGAGCACGCCGCGGATGGCCGTCGTACAGGCGGCGCTCCTGCTCCGCCGTTGAGCGCGTCGGCCGAGCGCAGCGGATGGAGCCGCGCGCGCCAGAGCGCCTCGTCGGCGTAGATGTTGCCCACGCCGGCGATGAACGACTGGTCCAGGAGCGTCGTCTTCAGCCGGCCGCGCCGTCGCCGCAGCCGCGCGCGGAAGTCGCGCAGCGTGAAGGCCGTCGTCGAGCGGCTCGGGCCCGTGCTCGCCGAACAGCTCGCCCTCGTCGTCCGGCCCAGGATCGTTGCCCGTCGGCGCCCCGCCGGTAGAGCCCCACGCGCCCGAACTTGCGCACGTCGCGGAAGAGCAGCCAGCGCGGCCCGTCGCAGACGCGTCCACCGGCCACCGGACCCGGATCGAGCGTCAGGCGCAGGTGCACGTGCTGGTCGTGGCGGTGCCCGCCGGCAGCACGAAGAGCTGGCCGGTCATCTTGACCTGGATGGCCAGCACCGGTCGCCGCTGAGGTCGAGCACCAGCCACTTGGCGCGCCGGCCCACGCGCTCGACCCGCCGGCCCACGATGGCCGCGCGCGAAGGCGGCCGGCCCCGGGATGGCGGATGACCGGCGGCCAGTCCCACCAGACGCCGCTGATGGTGGCACCGCTCGACCAGCGGCGCGAGGTCGCGCGCCATGGTCTCGACCTCGGGCAGCTCGGGCATCGCGGGGCTACGCGCGCTCCAGCGGCGTCATCGACTCCCAGTCGTCGCCGACCTTGACATCGACGTCGAGGGGCACGTCCAGCGTGAGCGCGCCCTCCATGACCTCGCGCACGAGCGGCGCCAGCGCCTCCACCTCGCCGCGCGGCACCTCCAGCAGCACCTCGTCGTGGACCGAGAGCAGCATCCGCGCCGGCGACGCGGTCGGCCGCAGGCGCTCGTGGAGGCGGATGAGCGCGATCTTCATGATGTCCGCCGCCGTGCCCTGGATGGGCATGTTGATGGCCATGCGCTCGCCGGCCTGGCGCAGCTGCGCGTTGCGCGCCGTGCAGCTCGGGGATCCAGCGCCGGCGCCCCAGCAGCGTCTCCACGTAGCCCTGCTCGGCGGCGATCTCCTTGATGTGGACCATGTAGCGGCGATGCCGCTGTAGGCCCCGAAGTACGAGTCGATGAAGTCGCGCGCCTCCTCGCGCGGGATGCCGGCGCGCGTGGCCAGCCCGTAGTCGCTCATGCCGTAGGCCAGTCCGAAGTTGACCATCTTGGCCATCGAGCGCTCGTCGGCGGTGATGGCGGCGGGCTCCTTCTTCAGCACGCGCGCGGCCGTCTCGCGATGGATGTCGGCGCGCCGCTCGAAGGCCTCCTTGAGGTGCACGTCGCCCGAGACGTGGGCCAGGACGCGCAACTCGATCTGGCTGTAGTCGGCCGCCAGCAGCACCAGGTCCGTCGCCGCCGGCCACGAAGGCGCTGCGGATCCTGCGGCCCAGCTCGCTGCGGATGGGGATGTTCTGCAGGTTGGGGTCGGCCGACGAGAGCCGCCCGGTGGAGGCCACCGCCTGCTGGAAGGTCGTGTGCAGCCGCCCGGTGGCCGGCGTCGATGAGCGTCGGCAGCGCATCGACGTAGGTCGACTTGAGCTTGGTGTAGACGCGCCAGTCGAGCAGCATGCGGCACCATCGGGTGGGCCTCGCGCAGCTCCTCCAGCACCGGCGCGTTGGTCGAGTAGCCGGTCTTGGTGCGCTTGCCCTTGGGCAGGTCGAGCTCGTAGAAGAGCACCTGCTCGAGCTGCTTGGGGCTGCCCAGGTTGAACTCGTGGCCGACCGCCGCGTAGATGTCCTCCTGCAGCCGCGCGATGGCCTCGCCGAAGGTCTCGGCCAGCGCGTCGAGCGAGCCCCGGTCGAGGGCCACGCCGGTGGCCTCGAGGTCGGCCAGCACCGGCACCAGCGGCAGCTCCAGCTCATCGAGGATGCGCCGCAGCTCCGGCTGCTCGTCGAAGGCCGCCTCGAGCGCCTCCCGCGCGGCGGCCACGGCCGCGGCCTGCACGGCCGCCTGCGGTCGCGGCGTCGAGCTCCCCGGCTCCGGGCAGCGTCACCTCCAGGCGCTCGGCGCAGATGTCCGCAAGCGACTGGCTGCGCAGGGCGGCGTTGAGGATGTAGGCCGCGACCTGGGTGTCGAAGGCCACCGGCGGCAGGCGCCGCCCGGAGGCGCTGAGCGAGCTCGCCGCCGCGGATCGCGCCGCGCCAGCTCCCACACCAGCAGCGGCTTGACCTCGTGGCCGACGAGCGGCCGGCCGGCGGCGAAGACGGCCTCCGCCGAGCGCCGCGCGTCCTCGTCCGCCGGCGGCCACGATGCGGCCGTCCGGCCCGGCGACCGCGAGGCCCGTGCATGCGCACCGCGTCGGGGCCGAGGGTCGTCGAAGGTCACGCCGACGACGAGCTCCGGCTGCGGCTGCGAGCCAGGCGCCGAGGTCGTCATCGCCGTGCCGGCCCCTCGACCGTGCGCCGGGTCGGCCAGCACCGCGCGCAGTCGGGCCAGCGGGTCGAGGTCGGTCGTGGAGGCGCCTCGCGCCGCCACGTTCGCGAGCGGGCGTCTCCGCGCGGCCCGGCGACGGCGCCGAAGTCGAGCGTCAGCTGCAGCCCGCTGCCGGGCGCGGCCTGCGCGCGCCTGCGCGCCTTGGCGACTCGGCCCGGCGACCTGCGCCGCCGGCACCGGTCCGTGCCGGTCGGCCTCCCTGAGCAGGTCGCCCGGGCGCGGGTGCGTCCTCGCCCTCCACGCCCGGCAGGCGCTCGACGAGCGAGCGGAACTCGTACTCGCGGAAGAGCCGGATGACCTCGGCGCGGTCGTAGTCACCGAGGCGCGCGCTGGCCAGGTCGAGCTCGATGGGCGCCCCGCGGTCGATGGTCACCAGCTCCCGCCAGAGCAGCACGTCATCGCGGTGGTCGATGAGCTTGTCGCGCAGCTTGTCGGGCTTGACCTCGTCGATGCGGTCGTAGACCCCGTCGAGCGAGCCGAAGCCGGCGAGCAGCTTGGCGGCGGTCTTGTCGCCCACCCCCGGGATGCCCGGGATGTTGTCGGTGGAGTCGCCCTTCAGCGCCTTGAAGTCGATCATCTGGCCGGGGCCAGGCCGTAGCGCTCGTGGATGCGCTCGGGGTCGTAGATGACCGTCGACTGCACGCCCAGGCGCGTGGTCATCAGCTTCGTCCGCTCGGTGACCAGCTGCAGCATGTCCAGGTCGCCCGAGACGATGAGCGTCTCGAGACCGGCAGCCTCGGCCTGGCGCGAGAGCGAGCCGATGAGGTCGTCGGCCTCGTAGCCCTCCATCTCGTAGATGGGGATGCCGAAGGCCGTCAGCGTCTCGCGCACGATGGGGAACTGGTCACGCAGGTCGTCGGGCGTGGGCTTGCGCGTGGCCTTGTAGCCCTCGTAGCGGTCGGCCCGGAAGGAGCGGCCCACGTCGAAGCAGCACATCACGTGGTCGGGCTGCATGTCGGCGAAGCCACGCAGCACGATGGACCAGAAGCCGAAGGCGGCGTTGACGAGCTGCCCCTTGCTGGTCGTCAGCGGTGTCTCGAACAGCGCGAACCAGGCCCGATAGATGAGGCTGTGCGCGTCGAGCAGCATGAGCCGTTCCACCGGTCGAGTGTAGCCGTGGGGCGCGGCCGAGATCGCGGAGCCGCTCGTCAGCGCAGCAGCGGGTCGGCGGTCCGGCGCGCGAGCCAGCCCAGCAGCAGGAGGGAGCCGGCCGGGAGCGCGAGGGCGATGCCGACGAGGATGAGCCAGCGCTCGAATTCCCGGTCCTCGTCGAACGGACCGGCCTCGCCGACGCCCGCTCCGGCTCGACCCCCGGCTCATCGACGGCCACCCCGGAGACCACGTCGGGCTCGCTCATGGCAGCGGTGTCGGCGGCCATACCCGCGGTCTGTCGGCGGCCACTGTGGCAGCTGCTCGGCGGCCGCCTCCGCAGCCACGTCGTCCGCCGTCCTGGGAGCTGGACCGAGAGCTCGTCGGCGTCGGACTCGGCCGCATTCGCGAGGTCGGACTCGGCCACGCCCGCAGGAGCGGCCTGCTCGACGACGTCGGCCGCGCCGAAGGCCTCGCTCTCGGGCGGTTGCGCCGCCGCCTTGCTGCGTGCGGATGAGCCGGCCTGGTGCTCAGCCAGGCCTTCGCTGAACTCGGATCCGTCGGCGTAGAACTCGGCCTCATCACCCACGGACAGACCGAGCGTGCGGTCTTCCTCGGCGGCAGCGAGCGGCGCGGTGGCGGCCAGGGGTGCCTCCTCGAGCGCCGCCGGCGAGGATGCCTCTTGCCGCGCGGCGGGCGCGACGACCGACTCCGTGAGCGCCGGATCGCGCCGTCGTCCGGCCAGGCGTAGCCCGCGACCACGAAGACGAGACCGACCGACAGGACGCTCGCAGCCGCCGGTGCGAAGGCACGAGCCTGTGGCAGCGAGAACCGGCGCAGGAGGCGCGTGAGCGGCCCGCCCTGCAGCTCCGCGGCCTGCGCGGGCGTGAGCCGGAAGTCACGCCGGCGAGGCGGTACCGGTTCGCTGGCCACCGCGGCGGAGACGGCGCGCAGGTCGGCCGCGGTGCGGGCGCAGTGCGGGCAGGTCGCCAGCCAGCGCTGCGCCTCCTGTGCGCGCGCAGGTCGAGGGGGTCGCCGGCGACAGCCTGCGCCACGAGCAGGGGGTCATGCTCGTCGTGTGCGGGCATGGGCGTGAACGGGCGTGACATGTCGCTCATTGGACGTCCCTAGCCACGGTTCAGTTCCATCTCCGGTGCCAGGCACTCGCGCAGGGCAGCGCGACCGCGATGGATGCGCGACTTGACGGTACCCGTGCTCACACCGGTGATGGCCGCGATCTCGCCGTAGTCGTAGCCCTGCACGTCATAGAGCACGATGGCCGTGCGCTGGTCGTCGGTGATGCCTTCGAGGCAGCGCGAGATGGCGGCGCGCTGGCCCCGCGCGAGGACGGCTGCTCCGGTCCCTCCGAGGCCGGCGCGGGTGGCTGCCAGGAATCGTCCTCCCACTCCGGGTAGGGCTCGGTCGGGCGCCGCTCGCGCTTGCGCAGGATGTCGTGGGCGGCGTTCACGGAGATGCGTGTGAGCCAGGCACGGAACGACGGGCCGCTGAAGCGCTCCAGGTTGCGATAGGCGCTGAAGAACGCTTCCTGCACGGCGTCCTCGGCGACGTCGCGATCGCGCACGACGCGCACGGTCATCGAATAGAGGTAGTCCTGGTAGAGCTCGACCAGTTGGTTGAAGGCCTCGAGCCGGCCTTCGAGCGCACCCTCGACGAGCGCCCGGTCGCGGGCGTTCTCGGCTGAGCGGTCCACCGGGCTGTCAGAGCCAGCCGCGGCGCCGGAAGAAGACGATCATGCCGCCGAGGATCATGACCATGACGATCATGATGAACCAGAAGGCGTCGCCGGTGCCCTCTCCGGGGAAGAGCACGTTCATGCCGAAGAGGCTGGCCAGCAGGGTCAACGGCAGGACGATGACGCTGAACGAGGTCAGCAGGCGCAGCGTGTCGTTGAGGCGGTGGCTGATGACCGACTCGTTCGAGTCCTCCAGGCCCTCGACGACCTCCTTGTAGTTCTCGAGCGTGTCCCAGATCCGCTCCGAAGCGTCGATGACGTCGTCGAAGTAGACGTCCAGCTCCTCCGGCGCGATCACGTCCATGGCTCGCTCGAGGTCGCGGAAGGCCACACGCTGTGGCCGCACGATGCGTCGGAAGGTGATGATCTCCTGCTTGGCGTTGGAGATGTCGCGCACGATCTCGTCTGACTTGCCCTCGAAGATGTCGTCCTCGATGCGCTCGAGCTTCTGGCCCATCTTGCGCAACATGGGGAAAGAAGCGTCGACGGCGTGGTCGACGATGCGGTAGAGCAGAAAGGGCGAACCCTTCTCGAAGTAGCCCTCGCGCACTTCCTCGCTCTCACGACAGCGGGCGAAGAGCGAGTCGATGGGCTCGAGATCGTTGTTGGGCAGGGTGATGACGTAGTCCGGGCCGACGAAGAGATCCAGCTCGACCACGTTCAGACGCTCGAAGTCGCGGTCGAAGCGCGGAAACTGGAGGACGACGAAGAGGTAGTCGTCGTAGCGGTCGACCTTGGGACGCTGGTTACGCGAGTAGATGTCCTCATAGTCGAGCGGGTGGAACTCGAAGTGCTCCTGCAGCCACTCCTGGGCGTAGTGGCGCGGCTTGGGGATGTGGATCCAACGGATGCCCTGGCCCTCGATGATCGAGGGCTCGGGCATGACCTCTTCCGGGGTCACCACCGTGGCCGGGCCCCGGCGCACCGGGCGCACGGGCAACCGCGGCGTGCGGATGGCCGGCATCCTAGTGGTCCCTCCGGGGACTGCCTGATGCGGCCGAGTATCGGGCGTGCATCCGGTCGTTCACGACGACTCCCTCCCGGTGCCCCTCAGGGTTGGCCGAGGCGAGTCTACACCGCCGCAGCCACGCTTCCGCCGACACCTTCGGCCGATCGGCGCCCATGGCTCTAGAATCGCCCGACCGAGCCGAAGTGGCGGAATGGCAGACGCGGAGGTCTCAAAAACCTCTG
>CAVQUM010000022.1:0-141951 GCA_963716815.1 uncultured Chloroflexia bacterium | reverse complement strand
CAGCATCACCGCAGTCAGACCCTCGTAGGTATCCTCGCCCAGGCGCTGGATCCACTCGGAACCTCTGAAGGCGGAGCCGAACCAATCCCAGGTCCCGACCCAGGCGCCGACCTCGTTGTCGAGGCGTACGACTCCCAACGAGACCGACGGCGAGAAGGGCAGACCGATGTCGTCGGGGGCCTCCCAGCCCCGGAAGTCGTAGACCTCCGTCCAGGTTCCACTGATACACGGATCGCTGGCCTCGACCTGCGAGACCCACTCGATGCCCATGAAGTCGGCCGAGTCGTATGGTCCGGGCGTGTACACCCACTCGCCTTCCTTGAGCGTGTGCCCACCGGAGTCAGCGTGAAGACGCCGGACCGCATCGGGTCGAGCGGTGCTGCCTCGTCGTTGGTCTGCGCCAGCACCGCACCACTCAGCCCACCGAGCAGCGCCACGATGACCGTCCCCGCCAGAGACGACCGCAATTTGCGCATGACATCCCCCTCGCTGACGCGGGTCGGGTTCGCCAGTGGCTCGGCACGGTCCAGGGGCGGCCATGGTCAAGGGACCGTGTCTCGCAGCCTCCCGCTACGTAGATCAGTGCACGATAAGGCCGTTCGGGTCCATGGTCGCCATGCCGCTACGCTGCCTGCATGAACGACCACGATGCCGAGCTGGAGGGCATGGCCAGAGCGGAACGCCCTGAGTGTCGAAGCCGCAGGCGCAAGCTCGTCAGCTAACGCGCAAGAAGCCGCCGGCAGGCGGGGCCGGCGCGAGGCAGCCTTCGGCGGAAACGGTGGCAGCGACTCATCCCACGGCGGCAGCGGGCCTGCGTAGATGAGTCCGCTGAACTCGATCGTGCTGACGTCCTCACCCCTGCCGCCGGCGTGGGCGATGAAGGACCATCCCTGGTCGGCTCCGGTCCCCTCAAGGGTGAGGAAGCTCGATCGGCGGACGAGCTTCGAGTCCGTGCCCGTCCACGGACCGACCCGCGTCCCGTCAGGTCCGCTTATCTCGTACGTGCCCCAGTGGATGCAGCGGTTGCCCGACCGGCCGGCGCTTCGCGTCTCACCGGTTACTGGCCCACTCACGCGCGGGTCGTTCGCTGTCTGCGGCACGTGAAGGGTTGGTGCTTGAGCACCACCTGACCATCGGACTGGAGGGAGACCTGACCCTCGCTGCGAGCTCCCCGTCGTTCCCTGACCAGCGTTGGCCCGGAAGGCGGAACTGAAGCCTCGGCCTCGGCGGTCCTGCTGTCGCTTGCGGTGATCGGCGTAGGGTACTCGGCCGGGACGCCGGGGATGATGTAGCCCTCGTAGGTGTCGGCGTGTCCGACCGAGCGGGAAGACCGCGGTCAGACCCTCATAGGAGCCCTTGCGCTCCCCTCGGTACCACTCCGCCCGCCATCGTCCATGTCGTTGTAGTAGGCGTCGAAGGTGCCGGCCCAGGTGCCCGTGAAGTGGCCCGCCCGCATGGGGTCGAGCATCTCCTCGTCGTTGGTCTGCGCCAGCACCGCACCACTCAGCCCACCGAGCAGCGCCACGATGACCGTCCCCGCCAGAGACGACCGCAATTTGCGCATGACATCCCCCTCGCTGACGCGGGTCGGGTTCGCCAGTGGCTCGGCACGGTCCAGGGGCGGCCATGGTCAAGGACGATGTTCTCGCAGCCTCCCGCTACGTAGTTGAGTGCACGACAGGGCCATTCAGGTCCATCTTCGCCGTGCCCGCTGGCTGCAGCTCCCACGGACCTTGTCGGCAGTTCTCGGCCACTCCGCCGGGCCGTCCGGCCCTTGACCCTCGGGGCCGTTCGCGGAGGATGGGGCTCACGAAGGGGGAACGTGATGCGACGACTGTCGTTCAGGGCGATGCTGGCAGCGCTCGTGGCGACCGGGATCATGTCGACGGCGGCGCCGGACTGTCGGCCACCGAGGACGAGGCCGTTCGGACATCAAGATCCCGGGGAGTCGATACACCGTCAAACTGCCAGTGGCGTGGCGCATCTGGCCCGCCGAGGGGGTCGCAAACCCGACGGAATCACGGCCACCGACACGGCGACCCGGCAGATCTGCCACTTCTCGCTGATGGATGGTGTGGCATCCGCGGAACGAGCTGCCGACCGGACGGTCGAGCTCGTCGAGGCGCAGTCGCAGCAGGAGGTCGTAGAGCGCACCTTCCTGGATCTGCCGGCAGGCAACGCGGTGCGGGTGGCCTATCGCTTCAAGGACGCGCCCGATGACCCGCGCTTCGTACTCAACGAGTACTACCTCACCGTCCCCGACGGCGTGGTGTCGGCCACTGTTCGGGCGACGAGCCACCTGACGATCGCTGGCTCTCCGTCGTCGAGGCCATCGCGCCACTCGCTGCCGTCCCTCCGCGGTCAGCTCCCTTCGACCCACGGGTCGAGGTGCCCGATCATGGGCTCGCGGTGGACTTCGGCGCCGAGTGGCTGGTGCGGTCGTGGCCCGGACCCGGACCCGTACTCGGGGGCAGGCTCGTCCTGCGAGCAGTCACCCTCGCCCAAGAGGACGGCTCCGGCGGGCGCGAGTGCCTGATCGAGGACGACACAGCGCTGCTGAGCCTATCCGATGTGGCATCGCTGGACGATTGGCGGGACACGCTCGTCTCGACCGCCGAGGCACAGGCACGACGGACCAGCGAGCCGGTCGTGACGCAGGTCGGCCTGCCTTCCGGGCACACCGTCCGAGCCGACTGGGAATCGATGGAGCGGAATGCCTGCGACGGCCTGGGTCTTCGCCGCCGGCGACCGGCGTGCAGCCCTGCTGTGCAGGTCCAACGAGCCGCCTGATGATCGCTGGCTCTCGGTCGCCGAGTCGTTCGAGTTCCTGCCCGCAGAAGGATAGCCGCCCGCCCGCCGAGTTACTCGGGTGAACCGCCATGAATGGCGGGTTTGGCCTGGTGGTTGCCGCCGTGGCTGCCCGCGCCAGGTGGCCAGGCAGCGCGATGCGGCCACCCGGCGGGTCCCAAGGGCAGGACCTCGCCCCACAGCGGAGGCGCACCCTCGTACAAGATGCGCGATGTCTCGGCCTGGGAATCGAATGTCGGGCTGGACCACGAAGGTCCAGCCGTCGTAGGCTCCCGTGCCCTCCAGGACGGCCCACGCAGGATTGACTGTCCCGGCGTGGCATCACTGATCAGGTCCTGTACCCAGACCCACGCGCCGTCCGGACCCGTGCCGGTCTCCGCCCTGGCCATGGCATCGGCATCCTCATCGTCGGCAGCCATGGCGTCAGCCGCTTCCACGGGCACTGCCTCGCTGGGAGCCTCCTCCATGGCCTCGGCATCCGCGGTCCCTGACGGGACGGCCTCCGGGGACTCGGGGGCCCCAGCGATGATGACGCTCTCGTAGGTGTCGCCCTCTTCGATCCAGCCGAAGACCGCGGCCAGCCCGCATAGGCACCCTCGCCGTCGAGGCGGTGGATCTCGCGCCCACCGTTCTCGCCGGAGTACGCCTTCGAGCGTCCCGCTCCAGGCGCCGTCCTCGTTCGACAATCTGGACGACGCCCGACCACACCGGGGCGAAGGTGTACGCCTCCTCGTCGACCGGGAAGGAGCGGATGCCGAGGACGTGTGTCCAGGTGCCGCTGATGCGAGCGTCGCTCGCTTCGAAGAGGTGGACGGCTTCGTTGTCGAGCGACTCGACGTAGTCCGGCCCGGGAATCCAGTCCCAGCCTGCTACTTCGTCCTGGTAGACGTCCGTCCAGGACCCGGTGAACTGGCTCGCTCACAACGGGTCAAACTCGTCCGCCTCGGTCGTCTGCGCCACGACCCCGCCGCCCAGTCCACCGAGAGCAGCATCAGCACGACCGTACCGACCAGGGACAGCCGCAACGTGCACATGACACCGCCTTCCTCATGCGCGGGTCGGGCTCGCCAGTGGCTCGACGCGGTCCGAGGCGGCCATCGTCGACGGGCCGCGACTCGTGGCCTCCCGCTCGCTCCGATGCTCTCGCGTATGTCCACACAGGCCCCGGTCGCGACGACCGCGATCGCCATGAGTAGCGGGTCGGTCTGTTCGTCGCCGCCATGGATGTGCGCTGGCCAAGCGGCCGGGCCATCCAGCCCTTGACCCGCGGCCCTGGAGATGTCCTTCATGGGCAGGGGTGAACATGTATCGATCATGGCCTGGGGTGACCAGGGGCCGCCGGCGATCCCGAGCGCGGACTTGGCTGCCTGCATGCCTGCTCCTGATCGTCGTCCTGCAAGGCTGCGGCGCGGGCGACCCGCTGCAGCAGTTCAACAGCTGGGCCGAGATCGAGTTCGATGGCCACAGGGTCGGCGATGACCGTGACAACTCGGGGCAGGCCATCTCCTGCGAGCGCGAGTCCAAGCGACGGTCCCCACTTGTGCGGCTGGTCAACGCAGGCCGGTGGCCAGAGGACCGAGCGGAATGGATCGTGCCACCTGGCGCCGAGGTCGACATGCACTTCGAGCTGCCGAGTCCCGACCGAGGGCCGAGCATCGAGCTGACCATCGGCGACGCCGTCTATCGCTCGGATGCTGGCACGAAGATCGAGGTCCAGGCCCGTCCCGGTGACCGAGGGCGCTATCGGGACTCGAGCGGAACCGAGGTGACGATCGAGGGTCTCGTCGGTGGCCGGGCCGTCTTCGTCGACGTT
Organism: uncultured Chloroflexia bacterium; assembly: GCA_963716815.1. Lineage (GTDB taxonomy): Bacteria > Chloroflexota > Limnocylindria > Limnocylindrales > CSP1-4 > JAFMJV01. Next base: position 137,330 of record CAVQUM010000022.1, on the reverse strand, counting down.
CCCCTCAAGCGCGGCGACCCGTTCGAGGGCAGGCAACGCCTGGACCGTCTCGTGGTCGAGTGGGACTGCCTCGGCCGCCCTCGACTGGGGAACTCGGATGACTGAGGACCCCGGGTCGTGGCCGATGTTGTGGAGACCGGCTTGAGGCCACTGACCGGGAGCGCGGTCGTCCGAAACGGCACCGTGGTCACAGCTACCATGCGCGAACGATGACCGCCCACCCTGACCTGTGCGAGCACCTTCGTCGCCTCGAGGCGGAGTTGGTGAGCTATGACGTCTGGCAGTCACAACCTGTGCTTGAGGCTCGGATCAGCCCGGATTTCGTCGAGATCGGCGCAAGCTGGCCCCATCGGTCGGGAGGGCTTGACCAGCCTCATCCTGGGCACGGATCCGGGAGTGTGGCAGGCCGACCAATTCAGGCCGCGCGAGCTCGCGCCGGCGGTGGCCCTCGTGACCTGTCGCTCGGTGATCGACAAGGGTGCCGGCACCTCACGCCGCAGCCCAGGCAGGACTCGACCGTAGCCCCGGGGTTGTTCGGCGAAGGTGAGCTGGTCGATGCGCGACCAGTGAGGGAGCAGAGCATCACGTGACACGACCTCCGGACGTCAGCTATGCGAGAAGCGGCGACGTCGCCATCGCGTACCAGCAGATCGGCGCTGGCGATCGCGACATCGTCTTCGCCCGAGGCTTCACCGGTGACCTGCTATCGACCTGGGAACAGCCACTCCTGGTCCGACACGTCATGGGGCTCGCGAATCATGGCCGTGTGCTCATCCTCGATCGCCGTGGCACCGGCCTGTCGGACCGGACTCGCGAGGTGCCTTCGGTCGAGTCCTCGATGGACGACATCCGCGCCGTCATGGACCACGCCCGATCGGAGCAAGCCGTCATCTGGACCGGTGGCGTCGCGACCGGCGTAGCGGCGCTGTACGCAGCCACCTACCCGGAGCGCGTCGCGGGACTCATCCTCTTCGATCCACGGGCTCGCGGCACAGCCACGAACGACTACCCGTGGGCTCCATCCGAGGCCGACATGCGCGAACGCTTGCGCCGCATCCGTGAGCAGTGGGGAGAGCGTGGCTTCATGGAGGACCTCGCGCGCGAACTGGCGCCCGAGCGGGCCGATGACCCGGTCTTCCGTGAGTGGCTCGTGTGGCACCTCCGCCGCAGCCTGAGCCCCGGGGCCGCGGTCACGGCAGCCCGGTTCGAAGCCGAGCTCGACCTGCGCGACGCACTCGGTGCGGTGCGCGTCCCGACCTTGCTCCTGGCGCATCCGGCCAGGCCCGCGCCGGCCTACTTCATGGCCGGCAAGATCAAGGGCTCCCGCGTCGTCGATCTGCCGGCGCTCCAGGGCATCTACACGTGGGTCGATGACGATTGCCACGAGGCCACGATGGCCGCGACGGCCGAGTTCATGGCGCAGCTGGGCGGTGCGACCGAGCCTGGACTGGTCCTCGCGACGCTGATGCTCACGGACATCGAGGGCTCGACCGAACTCGTGGCGCGTCTGGGCGACGCCGAATGGCGCAAGCTCATCGAGCGACACCATTCGGTCGTTCGCACGATCCTGGCCCAGCATGCGGGCCGCGAGATCGACACCGCGGGTGACGGCTTCTTCGCTTCCTTCGATGGACCGACCCGAGCGGTCCGGGCCGCACTTCGGATCGTGGATGCCGTCGGGGCCATCGGAGTGGCCGTGCGTGTCGGGCTGCACACCGGCGAGTTCGAGGTCGCCGATGGCAAGCTGGCGGGTCTCGGGGTCAGCATCGGTGCCCGCATCGCCGCGATGGCGCGAGGCGGCGAGGTGCTGGTCTCGGGCGCGGTGAAGGATCTCGTGGCGAGCCCCGATGTCGAGTTCGAGGACCGGGGCAAGCACCACTTGAAAGGCATCCCTGACGAGTGGCGGGTCTTCGCCGCGCACGCGAACCGCCATGACTAGCGGGGCACGCATGGGCACGGTATCGGCTCGCAACGTCCCCACTTCGCAACCGCGTAGGCACTTGACCCGGCCGGCCCCGGCCCGTGTACGATGCGCCGAGCGAGAGTGGCCGGGACATCGCCCGCCCGGGTGCGCCTGTCACCGGCACCAGGGAGGTCCTATCGGATGATCAAGCGTCGCCCCATGCTCGCAGCCACTGCGCTGCTGGCCCTCACCGTGACCGCGAGCTCCAGCGCGGTCGTCGCCCAGGACGAGCCCCTCAAGGTCTTCGGCGCATATGCCACGGAAATCGAGGAGCCGTGGGACGGCGTCATCCACGCCGCCCTGAAGCCGAGGCTGGACGCGGGCAGCATCGAGTACGGCATGCGTCGACGACATCGGCTACTCAGGCGACATGGAGCTCGTGCTGCGCGAGGTAGCCGAGCTCGAGGCGCCCGACGTCATCTTCGGCGATGCCTTCGGCAACGAGGAAGCGGTGCGCGCGGTCGCGGCCGATTACCGTGACATCGCCTTCGTCTTCGGCTCCGGCGGCGGCCCGGCCAACCCCAACTTCAGCGTCTTCGACAACTGGATCCATGAGCCGGCCTACCTCGCCGGCATGCTCGCCGGCGGCCTCACCGAGAGCAACATCATCGGCATCGTCGGTGGCGTGCCCGTGCCCGAGGTCAACCGCATCAGCAACGCCTTCATCGCGGGCGCCCAAGCGGTCAACCCCGAGGTCGAGGCCAAGGTCAGCTTCATCAACAGCTGGTTCGACCCGGCCTCGGCCAAGGAAGCCGCGCTGGCCCAGATCGATGCCGGCGCCGACGTGCTCTACGCCGAGCGCGCGGGCGTCATCGAGGCGGCCGTACAGGAAGACCTGCTCGCGATCGGCAACATGAGCGACCAGTCGGCCGACGGCCCGGAGGTCGTCGTCACCAGCGTGACCTGGAACATGACCCCCACCGTGGAGTACATCGTGGACCAGGTCGCCGGCGGCACGTACACGAGCCAGGACCTCAAGGACTTCAGCATGGTCGCCAAGGGCGGCGCCGCGCTGGCGCCGATCAACGAAGCCCTCGTCCCCGCGGACCTGCTCGCGAAGGTGCAGGCGAAGGAGGCCGAGATCCGCAGCGGCCTGTTCCGCGTCGACATCAACGAGGCCACTCCCGCCGGATCGGTGATGTCCACGACCGAGTAGCGCTCGACAGCACCCGATAGCGATGACCATCAGCGGCGGCCAGGGGAACTTGGCCGCCGAACTGCGTGGCATCACCAAGCGTTTCGGCGACCTCGTCGCCAATGACGCGGTGGACCTGGCCCTGGACAAGGGTGAGGTCCACGCCCTGCTCGGAGAGAACGGCGCCGGCAAGACGACGCTGATGCGCATCCTCTACGGCTTGACGCACGCTGACGCCGGCACGATCGCCGTCGACGGCCGACCCGTGGCCATCCACTCCCCTCGCGACGCCATCGCCGCGGGCGTTGGCATGGTCACCCAGCACTTCAGCCTGGTCCAGCCCATGACCGTCACCGAGAACGTCATCCTCGGCCGGGCCTCTGGCGCGCGCCTGGATCTCGAGGCCGCGCGACGCTCGGTGGAGGCGGCTGCCGACCGCTTCGGTATCGCCGTGCACCCTGACGCGGTCGTGGCCGAGCTCTCGGTCGGCGAGCAGCAGCGGGTGGAGATCGTCAAGGCGCTGGCGCGTGACTGCCGGGTGCTCATCCTCGATGAACCCACGGCGGTGCTCGTGCCGCAAGAGGTGGACGCGCTCTTCGAGACGCTGCGTCGCCTCATCGCCGAGGAGCTCTCGGTCGTCTTCATCAGCCACAAGCTGGGCGAGGTGCGCGCCATCAGCGACCGCGTCAGCGTCATGCGTCGCGGCGAGATGGTGGGTACCGCCCCCGGGAACACCGACGAGCGCGAGCTGGCGCGCATGATGGTGGGGCGTCCCACCTTCGGCGTCGACCGCCAGGAGCCGCTGTGGCACGACGGCGAGGCCCGTCTGCAGGTGCGCGGGCTGTGCGCTCGTGGCAACCACGGGTTGCCCGCGCTGCACGAGATCGACCTCGAGGTCCACGCCGGCGAGATCGTGGGCGTGGCCGGCGTCAGCGGCAACGGCCAGACCGAGCTGGCCGAGGTGCTCGGTGGCATGCGCCACACCACCGCCGGCTCGGTCACCGTCGAGGGCGCTGAGCTGGCGGACGCGAGCCCGCAGGACGTCATGGCCGCGGGCGTGGGTCGCATCCCCGAGGATCGTCACGCCAGCCTGGTGCTGGACCTGCCGGTGTCGCTCAACCTCATCATGGAACGCATCGACGACTTCGCTCCCGGCGGACGGCTCGATCGCACGGCCATCGAGGCTCACGCCGAGGAGCTCATCGAGCGCTTCGACATCAAGGCTCGTCCCGGCGATCGCGTGGCCACGCTCAGTGGCGGCAACATCCAGAAGGTGCTGCTGGCGCGCGTGCTCTCACGCGACCCCAAGGTCGTGGTCGTGAGCCAGCCGACGCGCGGGCTGGACGTGGGCGCCAGCGAGTACGTGCGCTCGGAGCTGCTGGCCAGACGTGCGGACGGCGCCGCGATCCTGCTCATGTCCGAGGACCTCGACGAACTGGTCAGCCTGTCCGACCGGATCGTCGTGCTCTACGAGGGTCGCGTCGTCGGCCGCGTCGACGCTGCCGATGCCGACCCCGAGCACCTGGGCATGCTCATGGCAGGGCGAGCCACGGACGCGGCGGACGGTGCGACCGAGCAGGCTGGGGCAGCGACGTGACGTTCGAGCTGCGGCGCATGGCCGAGAACCGCCTGGGCCGCGCGGGCATGATCGCCCTCGGCGCCATCGTCACCATCCTCGCGGTCACCGGCTCGGCCTTCGTCATCGCCGGAGCCAACCCGCTCGAGGCCTACGGGGCCTACTTCATCACGCCCCTGACGCGCGAATTCACGCTGCTGGAGGTGCTCAACAAGGCCACGCCCATCCTCTTCACGGGTACGGCCGTGGCCATCGCCTTCCGCGCCGGCTACTGGAACATCGGCGTCGAGGGCCAGCTGCTCATGGGTGCGGTGGCGGCGGCCGGCATCGGCCAGGTCGTGGACGGCTGGTCCCCGGTCGTGGTGCTGCCGCTGATGATCGCCGGCGGCGCGCTCGCGGGTGCCGCGTGGGCGCTGGTGCCGGCACTGCTGCGCGTGAAGATGGGCATCGATGAGGTCGTGACCACGCTGCTGCTCAACCCGGTGGCGCTGCTGGTGGTGCAGGGCCTGCTGCACGGGCCGTGGAAGGACCCCGAGACCGGCTTTCCCGAGTCGCCGCGCATCGCGACGGCGGCCGAGTTCCCGCAGCTCTCCGAGTTCATCCCGCTCATCGGACGCTCGCGGCTGCACCTCGGCTTCGTCATCGCGGTCGTGCTCATCGTCATCGCCTGGTACGTGCTGGGTCGCACTTCCACCGGCCTGCGCGTGCGCGCGGTGGGCCTTTCGCCGCACGGAGCCCGTTTCGCGGGCATCAGGGTCGAGCGCACGCTGCTGCGCGTGGCCCTCGTGTCGGGTGCCATCGCCGGGGTCGCCGGCGTCAGCGAGGTCGCCGGCATCCAGTTCCGCCTGACCGAGGGCGTCTCGCCCGGTTTCGGCTACACCGGCGTGGTCGTGGCCATGCTCGGCGGCCTGACCATGCCCGGCGTGCTGCTCGCCGGACTGCTCCTGGGCGACCTCAGCGTGGGGGCCTCGTCGGCGGTCCGCTCGCTGCAGATCCCCAGCCAGGTCGGGGACGTGGTGCAGGGCACGCTGCTGCTGGTGGTCGTGGGCGCTGTCGCCATCTACCGCTGGCGCGCCACGCGCGAGGACGACCGACCACCCGACGAGGGTGAGCCCCAACCGGACGAGCCGCCCGAGGCGCCCCAAGGACGGGCGCCGGTGGAGGAGCCGCCGGCATGACCTTCTTCGCCGACATCTTCGCGGCCACCTTCCGCAACGCCACGCCGCTGGTCTACGGCACCGTGGGCGAGACCTACACCGAGCGGGCGGGCGTGCTCAACCTGGGCGTCGAGGGCACGATGTACGCGGGCGCCTTCTTCGGCTTCGCCGTGGCCTACCAGACGGGCGATCCCTGGATAGGACTGCTCGGGGCGGTCGTGGTCGGCCTCATCGCCGGCGCCCTCATGGCGCTGATGACGGTCACGCTCGGTGCCAACCAGCACGTCAGTGGTCTGGGTCTGACCATCGTGCTCATCGGCCTCAGTGAGTTCGCCAACCGCATGCTGTTCACCGGTGCCTCGCTACCGCGCATCGAGCCCATGTCCGAGTGGGACCCGCTCGCCGGTATCGGCGGACCGATCGGCACGATGGCGGAGCAGTACGGCCTCACCTACGTCGCCTTCTTCCTCGTCGTGCCAACCGCCTGGTACGTGCTCATGAAGACGCCACTGGGGCTCTCGATCCGCGCCGTCGGCGAGAACCCCGAGGCGGCGGATGTGGCCGGCATCAACGTGTTCCGGGTGCGCTACATCGCGCTCATGATCGGCGGCGCGCTCATGGCCGTGGGCGGCGCCTTCATCACGCTGGCCGTGCTGGGCACGTTCACGCTCGACATCATCGCCGGGCGCGGGTGGGTCGTCATCGCGCTCGTCATCTTCGGCCGCTGGCGCATCTTCCGCGGCGTCCTCGGCGCGCTCATCTTCGCGGGCGTCTACTCGCTGGGCCTGCGCCTGCGCATCACGCCGGGCTTCGAGGACATCCCCAACGAGGTCATGTTGGCGCTGCCCTATCTCTTCGTCATCCTGGCCCTGGCCCTGTCCGGGCGCAACGTGCCCTACCCGGGCGCCTACCTGAAGCCGTATCGTCGGTCTTGACGCACATGGAGGAGGAGCCGTGGACGACCACGATTTCATGAAGATCGCCATCGACGAGGGGGCCCAGGGCCTGTCCGAGGGTGGGGTCCCGGTCGGCGCCGCGCTGGTGGCCGAAGGGACGGTGCTGGGATCGGGCCACAACCGCCGGGTGCAGCAGGGCTCGGTCATCCGCCACGGCGAGACCGACTGCCTCGAGAACGTCGGGCGCCTGCATGCCTCGGTCTACAAGCGGGCCACGATGTACACCACGCTCTCGCCCTGCGACATGTGCACCGGTGCCATCCTGCTCTACGGCATCCCGCGCGTGGTCGTGGGCGAGAACGAGACCTTCATGGGTGGCGAGGACTACCTGCGCAGCCGCGGCGTCGAGGTCGTCAACCTCGATTCACCCGAGTGCAAGGCGCTCATGGCCGAGTTCATCAAGCGCTACCCGGAGGTCTGGAACGAGGACATCGGCGAGGTGTAGCCGGCTACTCCTCGCCCCGCTCGTACCCCGGGGCGACCGGGCTCGGGCGACGTCGCTCGGCAGCCACTCCATCGCCGGGGCGGAGGCAACCGGCGTCCGCTTCGAAGAGCACGTTGGCGGGCGGGTCGTAGAGCTGGCCGGGAACGGAGACGAACACGCGTGGGCCGACGTGCTCACGTGGGAGCCGCCGACGCGGGTGGTGCTGTCCTGGCACCCCACGGTCCAGCTCGTGGCCACGACCACCATCGAGGTCTGCTTCGAGTCGCTCGAGCGAGGCTGCCGGCTGGAACTCGAGCACCGCGACTGGGAGGCGTTCGGGGCGGAGATGGGGGCAGAGCTGCGCGCCGGCTACGACCCCGGGTGGGACGTGGTGCTGGCCCCATTCGAGGCCCGCGCGAACCAGTAGCGGGCGCGCCGAACCGAGTGGCGGGCGGGTTTCGGCCGCCGCGCGGCCACGGGGCCCAGCCGGCGCGCGAGGGTGCGCGAGGGTGCGCGAGTGGCTAGTCGGTCTTCTCGTGGTCGAGCGCGGCCTGGATCTGGGCCTCGGCCTCGGCGTCCAGCGTGCTCTGGTAGACCTTGCCCTTGAAGGGATCGAGGGCACCGACCACGGCCGAGGCGCTGCCCGAGCCGATGACGAAGAGTGCGGATGTGTTCTCGGTCAAGTCGTCGGAGACATCCTTGACCAGGTTCTTGTCCACGTTCTGGTGCAGCGAGCGGCCGATGGCCCCGCCGGCGAGGGCACCGATGGCCAGGCCGGCCAGCGGGAAGAAGACGAGGCCGAGCAGCAAGCCCAGCACGCCACCGGTGATGGCTCCCCCGGCAGTGACGGTGTCGATGCCGTGCTTGACGTGAACCTTGCCGTTCTCATCCTTCTCGACTACGGCCATGTCCTGGATGTCCGCGCCGTGTGCCTTCTGCACGCCCTTGAGGCGCTCGGCAGCCTGCCCTGCGGTCTCGCGGCTTCCGAAAGTGATGACCAGCAATTGACTCATGAGGCTTCCTCCCTGTCGCTCGAGGGGGGAGTGTACGACGCGACCGGGTCGGGCTGCATCCCCCGAATGGACGAGGACTAGGTGCGCTCGAGCACGACCTCGTTCACGGCACCGTCGAGGATGGTCCAGGCGCGCAGCTCCGGCGGCTCGTGCGCGAACGAGGCCACCAGGTAGACCGCATCGGGAAAAGCCGCCAGGCCGATGTCCGTGGGCGACGGGTACGGGGGCGAGGCCACGTGCGAATGGACGATCCCCCACACCACCTGGTCGTTCTCGTCGATCTCCTCGAGCAGCGCGAGCTGCTCCAGCGGATCCATGAGGTAACGGTAGGGCGACTCGGCCACGTTGCGCATGCCCACGAAACGAACGGGCACGCCACCGTCCTCTGCGACGCGGTCGGCCACGAGCACGCCACAGCCCTCGTTGGGCGCCGCCGAACGGAGCCAGTCGATGAGTTCCTCGCGCACGTCGGCCGGGATGCGGGCCGAGGCTGGCACCCATGGTGGTCCGGTGCCACGGGATCCGGCAGGTCCGTCGGCGCGCGCCTTGGCGGCGGCACCGCTGTCAGCCGCGCGCTGCCACGCGTCGACCGAGGGCGCGGCTGCGCCTGCACCGGCCACCGCCGGCTCATCGGTCGCAGAGAGCACGTCGGGGGCGCGCTCGGGGCGCTCGCCGTTCACCACAGGTTGAGGCTGTCCACGTCGTCCTCGTCAGCGTCGAGATCGCGCGTCCAGATGTCCTCGGAGAGGTACTTCCAGCCGCCGTCGGCGAGCAGGGCCACGATGGTGCCGTGTTCCATCTCGCGGGCCAGCTGCACCGCGGCCACCATCACCGCACCGCAGGAGACGCCGGCGAAGATGCCCTCCTTTTCGGTCAGCTCGCGCACGGCCTCGATGGCCGCGGTATTGGAGACGAGGATCTTGCCGTCGATGGCGCCCGGATCGAAGATCTCCGGGATGAAGCCCTCGTCGAGCGAACGCAGGCCCTGCACGTGCTCACCCGGCAACGGCTCGGCCGCGTAGATGCGCACGTCGGGATTGTGCCGGCGCAACCGGCGGCCCACACCCATGAGCGTGCCGCCGGTGCCGAGGCCGGCCACGAAGGCATCGACCTCGGGGCAGTCGGCGATGATCTCCTCCGCGGTGGTCTCCTCGTGCGCTCGCGGATTGGCCTGGTTGCCGTACTGGTACGGCATCACGAAGCGCTCGTCCTTCGCCACGAGGTGCTTGGCCAGCGCCACCGCGCCATTGGACCCGAGGTGGCCGGGCGAGTCGATGACCTCCGCGCCGAAGAGCGACAGCAACTGCTTGCGCTCGATGGTCACGTTGTCGGGCACGACCACGGCCACGCGGTAGCCCTTGCGGCGCGCGATCATGGCCAGGCCGATGCCGGTATTGCCGCTGGTTGGCTCGATGATGATCGAGTCCGGGCGCAGCCGGCCCGAGGCTTCGAGATCCTCGATGAGGTACTTGGCCACGCGGTCCTTGACCGACCCGGTGGGGTTCATGAACTCGAGCTTGGCGTAGAGACGCACGTTGGGGTTGGGGCAGACGTTGGGCACCTCGACGAGCGGCGTGAAGCCGATGGCGTCGACGATGCTGGGGTAGCGCCCGCCGTGGCGGGCATGGCCCCCGTGTGCATGCGGGCGCAGCGCGTCGATCTCGGTGCCCGACTGACGTTCCGTCGTGTTCACGACGAGGACCTCGCTAGCGGCCCCCGGCCATGGCAGGCAGGAGGATGACCTCGTCACTATCCCCCACCGGTGTGGCCAGCTCCTGCTCGTAGCGCACGTCACGCCCGTTGACGTAGACATTGACGAAGCGGTTGAGCGAGCCGTCCTCGGTGAAGATCTGCTCGCGCAGGCCCGGGTACTCCCCGAGCAGCGACTCGAGAGCCTCGCCGACGGTGGCGCCGGTGACCTCGACCTTCTTCTGGTTGCCGGCCTGCTGACGCAGGACCGGCGGGATGCGGACCGCGGTCATGCGTTCACCCCCGTCGTGGCAGCTGGTGTGGATGGCAGAGCGAAGACGCCGTCATCGGCGGCCGGCTGGGGCAGTTCGCCCTCGCCGCACGCCGGGCACGCAGGATCGCGCTGGAGCTGGAGCTCGCTGAAGGCCCCGTCGAGCGCGTCGTAGATGAGCAGGCGGCCCGCGAGCGAGTCGCCGATATCGAGCAGGACCTTGAGGCCCTCGGTGGCCTGCAGCAGGCCCATCACACCCGGCACCACACCGAGCACGCCGGCCACCGAACAGCCAGGTGCCAACTCGGGCGGTGGCGCGGTGGGATAGAGGCAACGGTAGCAAGGGCCCTCGAAGGGCTTGAACACCGTCAGTTGGCCCTCGAAACGGAAGACACTGGCGTGGACCACGGGGACCCGCGACGCCACCGCGGCGTCGTTGAGCACGTAGCGCGTCTCGAAGGTGTCGGTGCCGTCGAAGATGAGGTCGTAGCCGCTGATGAGCTCGTCCACGTTGTCCGGGCCGAGCATCGTCTCGTGGATCGCCACCTCGACCTCGGGGTTCAGATCGTTGATGGTCATCCGGGCCGACTCGACCTTGCGCATGCCCACGCGGTCGGTGCGGTGGATGATCTGACGCTGCAGGTTGGAGACGTCGACCACGTCGAAGTCGACGATGCCGATGGTGCCCACACCTGCCGCAGCCATGTAGAGCATGGCCGGAGAGCCAAGGCCGCCGGCACCGACGAAGAGCACCTTCGAGTCGAGCAGGCGTGCCTGACCCGCGGCGCCGACCTCGGGGATGAGCAGGTGGCGAGAGTAGCGTTGCTTCTGTTCGGCGCTGAGCACGCGCGGCTGCCGCCAGGCACGACCCTCCGACTTCCAGGCCTGGAAGCCGCCGGACATGGAGACGACGTCGGTGTAGCCCATGTCGACGAGCGTCTCGGCCGCGAAGAGCGAACGGATGCCGCCGGCGCAGTAGACCACGATGGGTGTGGCTCGATCGGGCACGAGGCCTTCGATGTCCTGCTCGATGTAGGACTTGGAGAGGTGGCTCGCGCCCGCGACGTGACCCTGCTCCCACTCGCTGTCCTCGCGACAGTCGATGAGGGTGGCACCGCGCTCGGCAGCAAGCTCGGCGTCGGCCGTGGTCACCTCGCGGACCCGCTCTCGCGCTTCGGCGAGAAGGTCTCGATAGGTCTTGGTCATCGGGGGTGTGACTCCGTGGTCGCTCGACTCGGGCTGTCGCAGCGGGTGGCTTGGTTCAGCGTCGGTCGCCGGCCTCTGCGGCCGGCCGGCGACACGCGCGTGACCCCCAGGTCATGGTGGCGGTGGTAGCCGGCCTCATGCGCCGGGCTCGGATGTCTTGCTCGTGGCCACGCCCGCAGCGCGGCCGTCGAGCGCGCGGTGGAGCGTGTCGATCGAGAGCAGCGCACACTTCAGTCGCGCCGGGCTGATCTCGATGCCCAGCAGGTCGAGGATGTCCTGGTTCTGCATACCCTCGACCTCCGCCAGCGGGCGGCCCTTGATCTCATCGGTGAGCATGCTCGCGGAGGCCTGGCTGATGGCACAGCCGCGGCCGCTGAAGGCGACGTCGCTGACGGTGCCGTCCTCGTCGATGGCCAGCATGATGGTGATGCGGTCGCCGCACAGCGGGTTGTGGCCCTCGTGGACAGCATCAGCCGACTCCAGCGTGCCGAAGTTGTGCGGCTCGCGGTAGTGCTCGAGGATCTCGTCGCGGTAGAGGTCATCCATGGGCTCGTGCAGGGTACTCGATGCGGGGATTGGCTTCTAGGAAGGGACCGACGCCGGAGCCCGACCGAAGATGCGCTGCACGCCGCGCAGGCCGGCGGCGAGACGATCGATGTCCTCGGTCGAGCTGTAGACGTTGAACGAGGCGCGGCCGGTGGCCGCTTCGCCCAGGCGCTCGTGCAACGGCTGGGTGCAGTGGTGCCCAGCGCGGATGGCCACGGCCTCACGGTCCAGCAGCGAGGCCACGTCGTGGGCGTGCGCCTCGGGCAGGGTGAAGGTGATGATGCCGGCGCGCTCGGCGGGGTCCATGGGCCCGTAGATGCGGATACCCGGAACGTCGCGTGGCAGGACCTCGAGCGCGTAGGCCGTGAGCGCTTCCTCGTGGGCCGCGACACGCTCCATGCCCAGCGCGCCAAGGTAGTCGACCGCGGCGCCGAGGCCGATGGCCGCGGCCACGTCGGGCGTGCCTGCCTCGAACTTGTGCGGGATCTCGTTGTAGGTCGTGTGCCGCAGGTGCACCGACTCGATCATGTCGCCGCCACTCATGAAGGGCGGCATGGCCTCGAGCAGCTCACGGCGTGCCCAGAGCGCACCCGAGCCGGCCGGAGCCAGCATCTTGTGTCCGCTGAAGGCGTAGAAGTCAGCGCCGATGTCCTGCACGTCGACGGGGAGGTGCGGCACGGCCTGGGCGCCGTCGACGAGGACCAGCGCGCCGGCCTCGTGAGCCTGGGCCACCATCGTCCTGACGTCGTTGAGCGTGCCCAGCGCGTTCGACTTGTGGGTGAAGGCGACCAGCTTGGGCTTCGTGCGCAGCAGCACCTCGTAGCTGTCGCCGATGAGCCGACCGTCGCGGTCGAAGGGCACGAACTCCAGGTCGGCATCCTTGGCCTGGGCCAGGATCTGCCAGGGCACCAGGTTGGAGTGGTGCTCCATCTCGGTCAGCACGATGGCGTCCGCCCGGCCGATGTTCATCCAGCCCCAGGTGTGGGCCACGAGGTTGATGGCCTCGGTGGCGTTGCGCACGAAGATGATCTCGTGCGGGTCGGGCGCGTTGATGAAGCGAGCGACCTTCTCGCGTGCGCCCTCGTAGGCCGCTGTGGCCTCCTCACCGATGGTGTAGATGGCACGGTGCACGTTGGCGCTGTAGCGGGTGTTGTAGGCCTCGACCGCCGCGGAGACCACGCGCGGCTTGAGGGACGTGGCGGCACTGTCGAGGTACGCCAGCGGGCGGCCGTGGAACTTCCGCTCGAAGATGGGGAAGTCGCGGCGGATGACCTCGGGGTCGAGCGGAGCGGGGGCGTTCATGTGGTCGTCGGGGCCGGTCGGCTGGGCCGCGGCGGCTAGGCCTCCTGCTCCTCGAGGTGCTCGATCTCGGGGTCCTCGTCGAGCGCATCGACGTCGAAGCCGGCCTCCTGCAGGATGGGCGCGTAGCCTTCGTCCTCCAGGCGCAGGGCCAGGTCCTTGCCGCCGCTGGCGATGATGCGGCCGTGGGCAAGCACGTGCACGCGGTCGGGCGTGATGTAGTTGAGCAGGCGCTGGTAGTGGGTGATGAGCAGCACACCCAGGTCCGGGCTGAGCTGGGCGTTCACGCCCTCGGCCACGATGCGCAGAGCGTCGATGTCGAGGCCCGAGTCGGTCTCGTCGAGGATGGCGAACTCCGGCTCGAGGATGGCCATCTGCAGCATCTCGAGGCGCTTCTTCTCACCGCCGCTGAAGCCTTCGTTGACATAGCGACCGGCGAAGGAGTCGTCGAGGTGGAGCAACTCCATCTTCTCGCGCATCAGCGTGCGGAACTCGCCCATCTTGATGCCGCCCTTGGTGGCATCGCTGGGGTCGACATCACCGTCGCCCTCGTCGAGGCCGCGTCGGCGGGCGTTGAGCGCGGTGCGCAGGAATGAGGCCACTGACAGACCGGGCACGGCGGTCGGGTACTGGAACGCCAGGAAGAGGCCCAGGCGGGCTCGCTTGTCGGGCGAGAGGTCGAGCACGTTGATGCCCTTCCAGGTGACCTCACCGGCAGTGATCTTGTACGACGGGTGGCCCATCAGCGCATAGGCCAGGGTGGTCTTGCCCGAGCCGTTGCGGCCCATGATGGCGTGGACCTCGCCCTTGCGGATCTCAAGGTCGATGCCGCGGAGGATCTCGATGTCGGGGTTGGCCACCGGGACCACGTGGAGATCGCGGATGACCAGCTCTCGATCGTCGGCCACGGCCTCGGTCTCGGCGGTGGGGAGGGTAGCGGTGTCGTTGGTCATGGCTGGGCGACGGGCTCCTTGGTACTGCGCTCGGAGAGCGGCTGGACGGCCACGAGGGCCGGTTGGGGATGGGCTGGGTGGCCGGGCGTAGGCTCGGCCAGCTCTGCCAGGGTCATGGAGTCGAGGGCCTCGACGATGGCATCGCGGACGCGCTGCCACAGGCGCTCGACGTTGCAGAAACCGGCACGCACGCACGTCTCGGCGTGGTGGGGGTCATCGCTGGCGCAGACCATGGGGGCGATGGGGCCCTCCAGCGCGGTGATGACCTCGATCATGCGGATCTCGGCGGGCGGGCGCGAGAGCTCGTAGCCGCCGCGCGCGCCGCGGGTGCTGGTCACCAGACCGGCCTCGCGCAGGCTCACCACGAGCTGCTCGAGATAGGGTCGCGGCAGCGCCTCATGGTCGGCCATCTCACTGAGGCTGACCGGCCCCGTGCCGGAGTGGCGGGCAAGCTCGACCATGAGCCGCACGCCGTACTCTCCGCGCGTGGAGAAGTGGAGTGATCCCGACGACGGGACGGTGGTGCTCACGATGCTCGCGTTGGTCTCCAGGTCACCGGTCGGCCACTGGGAGCCGCGGGGTGGTCCGACCCCCCGAGGCATGCCCGCCCGGCAATTCCGACTGATTTCGTCAGGATTGAGTCTAGTCGGGCTGCGCCCGAGCGTCAACGAGGGCCACGCAACCGGTGGCAGCGGCCGCCTGAAGCCGATCGATCGGGCCTGCACCACGGCACGGAGGTGGACATCCCCCGCCAGATGCCCGGACCGGGACCCGCGATCGGACGGCGTGCGGGCTCTGAGCAGAGTCGTTCTCGGCGCTGAACGACCCGGCTAAGCCTGCTGGATGGGCGATCCCTGCTGCTGCGGGCGCTGGATGACCTTCATCTCGTGGCGGCGGCCGGAGGTACCGTCGATGACCGCCTTCAGCGTGACCTGGCCCTCGCCCGGGATGGCGACGGGGATGTTGAAGGCCATGGGCACGAGCATGTCCATGCCGGCCATGCCCGGCGGGCGGCCGGTGGCCAGCTTGGCCTCGAAACCGATCATGCGTGTGTCGTCGTGCAGCAGCTCGATGGCCACCGTGTGCTGGTCGTCGGTGTGGGCGAAGGGGATGCGCACACCCAGGGCGATGCCCAGCATCATGCGGTGCGGGAACTGCTGCGGCTGGATCCGATCCCAGCTGCCACCCATGAGGTAGAGCTTGCCGTTGACCACCTCGGCCCGGTCAGCCACCAGCAGGTAGTCGACTTCGGGGGTGCGGTTGAGCGTAGCCTCAGCGGCCTCGAGCGCACCCTCGAGCTGGTCGGGCGCGGCCTCGTTCTCGGGGCCGTCGCCGGAGGGCGTCTCGTCGATGTCGTCGTTGGGGTCGGTCACAGTCGGGGGTCGTCCTCTCCAAGTGAGAAGGGTGGGTACTTGTCGACCATCATGAGCATGTATGCGCTGACGCGCAGCTGCCAGCGGTAGATGCCACCGACGATGGTGTAGATGAGGTCTGCCTGCCGGCCCAGGATGAGCACCGGGACCCAGGTCACCAGCATCAGGAAGAAGGCGAGGATCCCCAGTACCCAGAGCACGATCAAGTGCGGGATGAGCACGATGAAGCGCACGAGGTGGCCGATGATGGGGATGCCCCACAGGCGGTTGATGCGCACGCCCTCGTCGAAGCGCACGGTGATGGGGTAGAACTCGGACTCCAGCGCGAAGGGCGGATAGGTCGGGGTCATGAGCATGGCATAGGCGCTCACGCGTTGGCTGTAGGCCAGCAGGCCGCCGATCCAGCGGTAGCCCCAGCCGGGGAAGCGACCCAGGATCAGGATCGGGATCCAGGCCACGAGGATCTGGATGACAGGCCACGATGCCGATCAGCATCATCACGATGAAGTGCGGGATGAGCAGGACCCAGCGGACCAGCTGGCCGATGAAGGGGATGCCCCACAGGCGATTGATGCGCGCCTCGCGGTCGTAGGAGACGTTCACCGGATAGGCATCGGGCGCCAGCGGGTACGCGGGCGGTGGCTGCCACATCGGCTCCGGTGGCAGGGCTCCGGCGGGACCACCGGATGGGGGCGGCGGCAAGGGCGCACGCGGCTCTGCCCACGGGTCGCTCTGCGGCAAGGCGTAGGGTGGCGGCTGCTGGCCGGGTGGCGGGACCTGACCCGGCGGCACCTGGCCCTGCGGCGGATAGCCGGGTGGCGGCACCTGGCCCTGCGGCGGATAGCCGGGTGGCGGCACCTGGCCCTGCGGCGGATAGCCGGGCGGCGGCACCTGGCCCTGCGGCGGATGCCGGGCGGCTGGGCACCGGGCGCACGCGGATCCTGCGGCGTCGCGGGACCCTGGGATTCCCACGTCATGTCACGACCTCATCGTTGATGGACAGGCAGGGCACAGCGTACACGTATCCGCGATCGGGTAGCAGCGGTACGAATCGTTGCGGCGCGACCTCCGGGGGACCTACAGCCCGAAACGCTCGATGGCCTCGCCGGCCAGAACTCGGCCGATGGCCAGCGACGAGGTCGCCGCGGGCGAGGGTGCGTTGAACACGTGCAGCACACGGTCGGACCCGCCCAGCATGAAGTCGTCGACGAGGGAGCCATCGCGGCTGAGCGCCTGGGCCCTGATGCCGCTGGGGCCGAAGACGAGGTGGGAGGAACTGAGGGCGGGCACGAAGCGCCGCAGGTCGGCCAGGAAGGCACCCTTGTACCAGTCGCGCCACATCTCCTGTGCGCCCATACGCCAGAAGCGGCGCGCCAGCACCAGGAAGCCCGGGTACGTCACGGTCTCGGCCAGGTCGCGCGGCGAGAGGCTGAAGCGGCCGTAGCCTTCACGAGCGGTAGCCAGCACCGCGTTGGGCCCTGCCAGCACGCTGCCATCGATGCGCTTGGTCAGATGCACGCCAAGGAACGGGAAGGCCGGGTCCGGGACGGGGTAGATGAGCCCGCGCACCAGGTGCGACGCCTCCGGCTTCAAGGTGTAGTAGTCGCCGCGGAAGGGCACGATGCGCGGCCGGTCCTCACCGGCGTCCCCGGTCATGGCCGCCACGCGGTCGGCCTGCAAGCCGGCGCAGGCGATGACCCGGCGGGCGACGAGGTCTCCCCGGTTCGTGGCCAGGACCATCTCGTCGCCGCGCTCTTCGATGGCACTGACCTCGCGGCGGGTCTCGATCTCCGCCCCGCGCCCGACGACGTCGTGGGCGAAGGCACGCGAAACGGCCAGGAAGTCGACGATCCCGGTCGCGGGACTCCACAGGGCCTTGAGGCCGACCGCGTGCGGCTCCAGCTCACGGATGCGCTCGGGCCCGATCTCCTCCAGACCGGGGACCTCGTTGGCCTGGGCCCGCTCCTTGAGCGCCTCGAACCGTCCCAGCTCGGACTCGTCGAGCGCGATGACCAGCTTGCCCGTGTGCTCGACCGGCACACCATGGGCCTCGCAGTAGGCCTCGAGGTCAGCCTTGCCCTCGCGGCACAGCCGCGCCTTGAGCGAGCCCGGTTGGTAGTACAGACCCGCGTGCAGTACGCCGCTGTTGTGGCCGGTCTGGTGAGAGGCCACGCTGGCCTCCTTCTCCAGCAGGACCACGCGCAGGTCCGGCCGCTGCTCGAGCAGGCGCAGGGCCGTGGCCAGACCGACGA
Source organism: uncultured Chloroflexia bacterium (assembly GCA_963716815.1). Classification (GTDB taxonomy): domain Bacteria; phylum Chloroflexota; class Limnocylindria; order Limnocylindrales; family CSP1-4; genus JAFMJV01. Next base: position 119,517 of record CAVQUM010000022.1, on the reverse strand, counting down.
TGCCGGCGCCGATGACCGCGACGTCGGCGCGCTCCGCCCCGGCCCCGCTCACATCGCGCCCCACTCGCGGATGGCCCGCGCCAGGGCCGCGACCGGCAGCGGCGACCTTGGCGGCCATGCGCCAGCCATCGTGCCCAGGACGCAGAAGCCGACTCGTGTCTCGCTCATGTGCTACTCCCTCGCCGCTGAAACGAGAGCCTCGCCGTTCCCGACGAGGCTCGCTCATGGTCGCTTCGAGGTGCCGCCGGGATGGCCGGCGGCTACGACGGTCAGCGGCTGCTGCCGAAGATGCGCAGCATGAACAGGAACAGGTTGATGAAGTCGAGGTAGAGCATCAGCGCGCCCATCACCGTGGCCGAGTCCTTGTTGATGTTGGGCATGGCGCCGTTCTTCAGGCGCTGCACGTCCCAGGCGGTGAGGCCGGTGAAGATGACCACGCCGATGATGCCGATGGCCAGGTTCATGAGGCTGCTCTCGGCGAAGAAGAACAGCTGCACGACCATGACCACGATGAGGCCGATGAGGCCCATGAAGAGGATGCCGCCGAGGCTGGTCAGGTCACGCTTGGTGGCGTAGCCGTAGAGGGCCGCGCCGCCGAAGATGGCCGCCGCCCCGAAGAACGCGGAGACCACGCCGCCCATGCCGCTGGCGGAGATGCTGCCGGGCGCGGTGGGGTCGTAGGTGAAGTTGAAGACGATGACGCCGAGCACCAGGCCCATGAGCAGGGCGTACACGAAGAACAGGCCCAGGGCCACGACCGACGAGATGCGGTTGATGAGGAACATGATGCCGAAGACCAGGCCGAGCTGGCCGATGAGCAGGAAGAGCCAGTACTCGGTGACCGTCTCCAGCAGGTTCGGGCTGTTCATCACGAACACGGCCGAGATGGCGCTGAGCAGGACGCCCACGAACATCCACACGAAGCTGCCGGTGAGGAAGCCTTCGCGCGGCGTACTCGACTCGATGACGCCGCCAAGCGACTGGACGGTCTTGTCTCGCTCCGACGTCGCGGTCGGTGCCTGGGTGCGGTTGTAGGGGTCGTTGTCGCGAGATTGCACGAGCGTTCGGTTCCTTTCGAGGGGGCCCGCCGAGTCCGGACCCGTTGAGCGGCCAATTCTAGCGATGTGGCGAATCAGCCTAGTCGCGGACCTTCGTGGTCTCGCGCCCGAGTGCACGCTCCACCAGTCGGGCCTGCACCCACAGCAGGTCGGCCAGGCGGTTGAGATAGGGCACCAGCCAGGGGCCGGGCACGAGTCCCTCGCGATCGAGCGAGACGGCCCGTCGCTCGGCTCGTCGCACCACCGTGCGAGCCAACTCGAGCGCGGCCGAGAGCCGCTCGGCGCCGGGCACGGTGAACTCGCGCGGGGTCTCGACGGCGCCCTCGGCCTCCTGCAGCCAGCGCTCCAGGCGGCCCAGCATGGCCTCATCGACGCGCGTCACGCCGTCCTCGAGGCGGTCCCACTGCTCGGGGTTGGTGGCCAGTTCGGCACCGGCCACGAAGAGATCGCGCTGGCTCGCCAGCAGTGTCCCGCCGAGCCCGTCGAGTGCCGCGGGCAGGCGGCCGGCGGCGGTCAGTGCGCCGACCTCGGCGCGGGCCAGGCCGATGGCGGCAGACGGCCTCGTCGACCGTGCCGTAGGCCTCGGTGCGCGCGTCGTCCTTGGGCACGCGACCACCGTAGAGCAGGCCGGTCGTGCCGTCGTCGCCTGCCCCGGTCGCGACGGCGCTGTCGGCGATGGCTGCCCGGCGCGCTACCAGGTCAGGCCTGCGTCGCGCGGATCCCAGCGCTCGGCCAGGAGGGTGACCTTGACCTCGTGGCCCTCAGCCTCCTCGGCCGCTTCCTTGACCTGCTGGATCATGGAGCCCGCGTAGGGGCAGAACGGCGTGGTCAGGATCATCTTGACCTCGGTCAGCTCCTCGCCCAGGATGACCTGCCTGATGAGCGCGAGCTCGACCACGTTCATGCCGATCTCGGGGTCGACCACGGAACGCAGGGCGTCGAGCACCGCCAGCTCGCGGGAGCGCTGCACCGGATCGAACTGCGGCGTCTCGTCCTCGGAAGCGGCGATGGTGGGGCCGATGGCGTCGTTGGTGATGGTCGGGTCAGACATGGTCGCGCCATCGTACACCGGGCCTCGCCAAAGGCCGATGACAGACCGATGGCGGCCCCGCCGAACGCCTCGGACGGCCCGCTACCGGTCAGGCCTCGTCGCCGAGCGAGGTGCCGATGCTGCGTGCCGTTCCGATCCAGGGATGGTCAGGCGGTACCGTCTTGCGCTTCCCGACCACCTCCTCGAGCGGCACTGGCTCAGCGGTCTCGCCACGGGACGCGATCATGACCCCAAAACGGCCTTCGTTGATGACCTCGGCCGCGGCCGCACCGAGGCGGGTCGCCAGCAGGCGATCGGCGGCGGAGGGCGTGCCGCCTCGCTGCAGGTGGCCGAGGATGGTCACGCGCGATTCCAGCGTGGTGCGGCGCTCGAGCTCCTCGGAGAGGGCCAGCGTGCCGCTGCCCATGTGGCCGCTGATCTCAGTCACCGCGGCGCGGGCGGCCTTGATGTCCTTGTCCGAGCCACGCCCGGCCTTGCTCGCCTTCTTGGCCGCGACCACGGCCGCCTCGGCCTCCGCGAGGGCCGCCGCTCGCTCGCGTGACACCGCGCCCTCGGACACGGCCACGATGCTGAAGGAGGAACCCTTGCGGTGACGCTGGCGGATGGCCTCGGCGACCGCGTCGATGTCGTACGGGATCTCGGGGATGAGGATGACGTCGGCACCGCCGGCGATGCCCGCCCCCAGCGCCAGCCAGCCGGCGTTGTGGCCCATGATCTCGACGACGATGATGCGGTGGTGGCTGTGGGCGGTGCTGTGCAGCCGGTCGATGGCCTCGGTGGCGATGCCCAGCGCGGTGTCGAAGCCGAAGGTCAGTATCGGTGCCGGCGACGTCGTTGTCGATGGTCTTGGGCAGGGTCACGACGTTGAGACCCGCCTTGTGCAGGCGAAAGGCGTTCTTCTGCGTGCCGCCGCCGCCCAGGCACACCAGCGCGTCGAGGTGGTGGTTCGCGTAGTTCTCGACGATGACGTCGGTCATGTCGAGCGTCTGGCTGCCGACGAGCATGCGGTGGGGCTTGTCCCGACTGGTGCCCAGGATCGTGCCGCCGATGGTGAGGATGCCCGACAGCTGTGACTTGTCGAGCTCGAAGGCGCGGTTCTCCATCAGGCCGCGGAAGCCGTCGCGGAAGCCGATGACGTGCATGTCGTAGACGCCGATGGCGGTCTTGCCCACGCCGCGGATGGCAGCGTTGAGGCCGGGCGAGTCGCCCCCGGCGGTGAGAATGCCGATGGTCTTGCTCATGGGGCCGGCCTCCCTCGCCGTGCTAGCGCAGGTGTTCGGGCAGCGTCTGCGCCAGCTCTGGCTCGAAGCCCGGGCCCACCAGCGACCCGTCGGCTTCGAGGAAGTCCACGTAGCGTGCAGGGTGCTCGCGCGCGTAACGGAAGGCCTCGGCGATGCCCACGCGCTTCAACTCCGGGTGCTGCGCCAGCATCTCGGCGGGTGTGAGACCGTGGCGGCGCATCTCCAGCAGGTTGCGCACGGTCAGGCGCGTGCCGTAGCAGAAGGGCTCACCGTTCATGACCAAGGGGTCTGCGGTCACCCACTTGATGGTCATCAGACGATCGTGTCGTCGCCGAAGCCGGCGCCCTTCCAGATGAAGCGGACGGCCGTGTTGCCGTCATGGTCACCGGCCAGGCGGCGGTGATGGCGCATGCGCCCGATCCAGGCCTCCATGGGCGCGCGCACGACCTCCGCCTCAGCTGCCGGGCCCAGGGCCACGGCCGCCTCTTGGAGGCCCCGCAGCAGCGAGACGACGTCGTTCATGCGCACGTCGCGCCGCCGATAGGTAGGCACCAGCGTCTCGCCGTAGACGACCACGAAGCGATCCTCACCGGTCTCGACGGCGCGCGCCAACTGCTCGATGTGGCGCTCGTAGTCGCGCAGCATCGTACGCAGGGCCAGCTCGTCGTAGCGGCGCGGCAGCGTCTCGTCGATGCGGAACGCGGCATCGAGGGCAGTGGCCGGCAGGCGATCGGCGGCGCGCAGGCGGGCGGCGACCCGAGGCTGGCCGGCGGTGGCGTCGGAGGGCGGGAGGCCGATGGCTGGATGTGGCATGAGCGTGCATCAGTCTAGCGACCTCGGCGGCGGCCGCACGGCTAGAGTTGACGCCATGGCCGAGCCCGGCGAACGCCGCCCTTCCCGTCCGCCGCCACCGGGACCTGCTCGCGCTACCGCGGACGGGGCTCGCCTGCGGCCGCGCACGCTCCCGGCAGCGATCGCCGAAGCCGCCGCGGTGGGCATGGCCGCCGCGGTCACCTGGGCCCTCATCACGGGGCTCCTCGAGTTCGCCGGGGTGCTGGCCGTGGCCCTGATCGGGGGCTGGGCCATCGGTGCGCTGCTGTGGCAGGTACGCGCCAGCCCGCTCCTGGCCGCGCTCATCGCGGCCGGTGCCTGGCTGGTCGGGCTCGTGCTCACCTGGCTGGTGGCCATGGCCGTCCTGCCGGGCTCCTCGCGCACCTTCCTCGAGCGCGTGGAGAACACCCCCTTCCTCGAGTGGCAGGCACCGCAGTTCGGCCTGGTCGAGGCGCTGGGCCTCGGGCTCTACGTGGCCGGCGCCCTCTACGGTGCCCGACCGCGTGCGAGTGGCGCGCGCTAGGAGGCCGACTCGCCGAGGAAGGGCATGCCATCGACCTCCACGGCCTTGAGGCTCATGCGCAGCGCCGCCGTCTTGGCCCCGGCCACTTCGCGCACGTAGGCCTCCTCCTCCTCCGTGGTCATGGCCCGCCCGCGGACGGCATCGGCCGGCCGGCCGACCATGAGCCACGAGAGGTGGTATCGGTCCATCGAGCCCCAGGCCGACCGCAGCAGCTCGTCGGAGGCGGCGATCCACGTCCGCAGCGCGGCCATCGACGGCAGCCGCCCGAGGCGCTCGCCCTCGGCGATGAGTGCGCGCGTGGCGGCGATGTACTGGTCACGGGTCACGCGCCCTATCATCGACCCAGATGACGACACCCGCTCTGCCACCCAGCAGCGCCGAGCTCGACTGGGATCTGGGCCGCGCGCTCGAGATCGCCACGCGCGCGGTCGCCGACGAGGTCTTGCCATGCCTCGTGTACGGCGTGGTCGACGGCGACGGTCGCAGCGAGGTCATCGCGGTCAGCCGGGAAGCGCTCGAGGTCCACGACGACTCCGTCTTCTTCGTGGCCTCGGTGACCAAGGCGGTCACGGCCACGGCCCTGATGCTGTACGTCGACGAGGGCCGCCTGGACCTGCACGCACCGCTGGCGCGCTACGTCCCGGCCTTCGCCGGCAAGGAGCGCGAGGCGGTCACGGCCTGGCACCTGCTGACCCACACCTCGGGCCTGCCGGACATGAGCGTGGAGCAGATGCGCCGGGAGCGGCCGAGCTACGCGCGCATGCTGCGAAAGACGCTGACGGACGCGCCTCGCTGGGAGCCCGGCAGCCGCTACGAATACAACTCGTCGGCCTGGTGCTTGCTCTCGGAGGCCATGGCCGGCCTCTCCAGCTCGAGCTGGCCGACCGTCCTGCACGAGCGCCTGCTGGGCCCCCTGGGCATGACTGACACCACCTTCGACGGACGAGGCTTACGCAGCCGTATCGTGCCCGTCGACGGCGTCGGCACCGGCAATCGACTGGTGGCCGAAGTGATGCTCTGGTTCCTGGCTCGAGCCAGCCTGCCCGGCGGGGGCCTCTTCGGGACCGTGCCCGACCTGCTGCGCCTGGGCGGGGCCCTGCTGCGACCGGGGCTGCTCACCGGGTCGACCATCGCCACGATGGCCGAGCAGCAGATCGCCGGCGTGCCCTCCATCGCCGAGGACGGGAGCGTCTCCTACGTGGAGCACGGCCTGGGCTGGCGCCGGTCGGGTGGCGGCTGGCCCCGGGGCGAGTCGGTGCTGACCCACGGGGGGCGTGCGGGTGCACGCCTGTGGGTGGACCCTGAGCACGACTTCGCTTTCGTCTTCGCGACCAACGTCTGGGGCGTGTCCTCGGAAGTGACCATGGCCGTGCTCGACGAGGTCTACCGCGCCCGTCCGGCCTGAGCGGACCCTAGGCGGCCCCGCCTTCCTCGATCGAGAACCGGCGCAGCCGCTCCTCGCAGGCCGCCGCCAGCCGCTCGGCTTGGCGCACGATCCAGGGGTCCACGCGGCTGCTGTCTTCGACCGTCAGCTCCGGACCGGCGGGTCCATCGGCAAGCACCATCCCGTCGCTGTTGCGGTAGTCGGTCAGCCAGTTGGCCTGCAGTTGCACGATCGCAGCGGTGACCACCGCGCGCGAGAAGGACCAGTCGAGGTGGTCGGCCTCGAGCTGGTCGACGATGTCACGAACCCGCACTGGCACACCCCGCGGCACACGTGCCAGCAGATGCACCACGCGCAGCTCCGCGAAGGGATCGCCGACCTCGGCCACGACCGGGGGCTGCACCGACGGGTCGGGCAGGCCGGGTGTCTCGCGCAGCTGCATGGTCCGATGGGGACGGGCCGTCAGGCCTCGTCGGCCCCGATGCCGACCTCGATGCGGTCCTCACCGGTGCCTGCCGGGCCGCGGCGCAGCGCGAGGTAGCTGCCCTCGGGCGCGTCCCTCAGCAGCGGGGTGATGACGGCTGCGATGGCGTCGGCGTCCTCACCCACCATGCGTATGGCCAGGTAGCCCCGCTCCAGCGAGTTCGTGTCGTGCTCGCCGGCGCCGGCCTCGTCGAGAGCGCGCATCAACTCGTTCTCCAGGGCGAACACCTTCTGCTGCTCACGCGTGGTCTCGAAGTCGGGGTCGTACAGCCGCATCCAGAACGAGACGCGGTGCTTGTCGGCATGGGCCTCGAAGGTGGCCTCGGCCGACTGGCGCCACTCGGCGTCGTCGGCGGGCTGGCCGGACGGCATGTCCCGGCCGCCGTCGGCGTCACCGCCGCCGAAGAACCGCTTGAGGAAACCCACGGCTAGAGCAGTTCTCCGTGGGCAGAGCCGGTGGGCTCACCCTCGGCCGGACGTGGTTCCTCGCCCGGTCCGTACGCGGGCGCCTCGTCACCGGCGACGATGGCCGCCCGGGCCGGCGCCGTCTGGCCCTCGATGGCACCGACGCCGTAGGGCACCCATTTCTCGGGTGTCTGCAGCCGATGGGCCTCGGTGTTGCCGCGCGTGTGGATCTCGGCGTGACCGGCCGGCTCGATCCACATGGCGTCGCCCTGGAGCAGGCCGTGGACACCGCTCTGGCCGGGCTCGGAACGCTGGTTGCGACAGTAGTCGCACCTGCGCTTGTCGTGCGGCGTGTAGTCGGTCGGCTCTTCGTAGGTGGTGATGTAGCCCTCGTAGTTGCGCAGGACGATCTTGTGGTCGGAGTAGCTGATGAGGTAGTTGGGCATGACCGGGATCTTGCCCCCGCCGCCGGGCGCATCGACCACATAGGTCGGCACCGCATAGCCGCTGGTGTGCCCGCGCAGGCCCTCGATGATCTCGAGGCCCTTGCCCACAGGCGTGCGGAAGTGGCCGGCCCCCTCGACCAGGTCGCACTGGTAGAGGTAGTACGGCCGGATGCGGTTCTCGACCAGCTTGTGCACCAGCTCGCGCTGGATGTGGACGCAGTCGTTGACGCCCGCGAGCAGCACCGACTGATTGCCGATGGGCACGCCCGTGCGGCTGAGCTTGTCGACCGCGCGCGAGACCTCGGGAGTGATCTCGAGCGGGTGGTTGAAGTGGAGGTTGACCCACAGCGGGTGGTACTGCTCCAACATCCCGCAGAGGTCGTCGTCGACCCGCTGGGGCATGAACACCGGTACGCGTGTGCCCAGGCGCACGACCTCGATGTGCTCGATCTCGCGCAGCCCGCGCAGCACCCGTTCGAGCAGCTTCGGGGACATCGTCAGCGGGTCGCCGCCGCTGAGCAGCACGTCGCGTACCTGGGGCGTCCGCCGCAGGTAGTCGAGCTGGGCCTCGAAGTCCTTCGTGTTGAAGTTCTGGGCAGCGTCGCCGACGATGCGTGAGCGCGTGCAGTAGCGGCAGTACGAGGCGCACTGGGTGGTCACCAGCATCAGCACTCGATCGGGGTAGCGGTGGACCAGGCCGGGCACCGGCGAGTGCTGGTCCTCGCGCAGGGAGTCCTCCATCATGGCCGTGAAGGCCTGCTGCTCGTCGCCGAGCGGCATCACCTGGCGGCGGATGGGGTCGTTCGGGTCAGCCGGGTCGATGAGGCTGATGAAGTAGGGCGTGATGTCGACCCGGAACTTGTCGGGCGCGCCCAGTCCCGCTCGCTCGTTGTCGGTGAGCTCGAGGATCTGGGCGAAGGTCTCAAGGTCGTTGACGCGATGGGACAGCTGCCAGCGCCAATCGTCCCACTGCTCGTCGGGCACGTCCGCGTAGAACGGTGCCCGGCGACTGCGCGCAGGCCGCCCACCGGCGTCGGTCTGCAGCGCGGGGTCGCGCGGATTCGTCCAGTCGTTTGCGGTGTCGATGCTTGCCACGGTCCCTCCTGCGTGCCCGCGATGGTACCCCGCGTGGCGCCGGAGACCGATCGGGCGGCGCACGTGCGACGGTGACCCTACGCACCGCCCGCATGGCTATATGGGGCCATATGCCGTCACTCGCAGCGGGAGTACGTTGCCTGGGCTGAACCCGCGTGGCCGAAGGCCCAGGTTGCGGGACGGCGCATTCATCCATCCCTGGGACAGCCGCATAGCGATCGCAAGGGCGAACTGACCGAGCGCGCCCCGCTCCGACACCACGACCTGCCGGAGGACCACCGTCATCATCCATCCTCTTCGGTGGCACCGGTCAGGGCCCGACCCGTCGGCCGGGCCACGCCGAGCGTTCGCACGATCGAGGCGACTGTTCCGCCATCGGAGAACCTGATGGACAAGCTACGAGTCGCGGTGGCCACGGCCGCCGAAAGGGTCGCCCGCTCACGACCCGTGATGTGGTTGCGCGCTCGCGTGACCGTTGCTCCGGCCAACGAGCACGACCAGCGCGGCCAGGGCCTCGCTGAGTACGCGCTCATCCTGGCCTTGATCGCGATCATCGCGATCGCTGCCATGATCTTCCTGGGCGGCAGCATCGTGACCCTCTTCGAGGCCATCATCAACGAGGGGTTCCGCTACGTGCGGGAGATCCTGGAGCCCTAGCCCCTGGAGCCCTCGGCCTGGGACTCTGAGTCCTGGTGCCATGGAGGGAGGAGGGGGCTCCTCGCTGCCGAGGGTGCGCACCTCGCGGCAGGGTCGTTTCGCGCTGTCCGGCGGTGTCGTGAGGCAACGAACACGCCCCAAAATGCGGGTTTCGCCCTTTCCAAGCGCCTGAGCCGCAGGTACTGTCGGCGGCACCATCCCTGCATGGTCGCTGAGCGGCCCGGGTCGCAGGGGTCCGCGGGAATAGCATCCTCGCGGCTTGCCATTTTGCTAGGATTCCGGTCGACATGACCTGGGCGAACCTGCGAACACTCGGCTACGTGGCCGCTTTCCTGTTGCTGGGAGCGGTCATCACGGCTGTGTACGGGGCCTTCCGGACGGAGCTGGAGGCCAGCTCCTTCATCGGCTTCGCCGGCGGCGTGCTGCTGGGTGCCCTGATGGTGGCGTTCCTGCTCATCGTCATGATCGTGCCGGAGCGGCGGCGAACGGCTTGGGTCGAGGCCATCACGACCGTCAACGCCAAGTACCTGTTCCTCGCGCTCATCATCGTGTGGGCGCTGGCCATGGGTTTCCTGGCGAGCATGAACCTTGAGGTGAACACCGTCGGCGTCCCGGCTCTGGTCGGGCTCTTCGCCGGTATCTTCATCTTCATGGGCTTCATCTGGTCGGTCATCGGAGAGTAGGAGGCAGCTAGCGCCTCACGGCCAGTCCCGGGGTCCTCTCGGTGATGCGTAGTCCGCCCTTCGAGGCGTGCTCGCGCCCGTCGACGCGGATCCGATCGCGTCCCCAGGATCGGACCATCTCCAGCGCCTGCAGGTGGACGAAGTGCGGATCTGAGCTTCGTGCACCACGGGTCGTTCGACCCCATCCCCTACAGATCAGAACGGAGGGCAGTGTCACGTTGACAGAGCTGTGCCGTCTGCTGGCCGCCTCGTGGCCGAGGGACGGCGAGGAGGGCCAAGGCCTGGCCGAGTACGCGCTGATCCTGGCGCTCATCGCCATCGTGGCCATCATCTCGCTGATCTTCCTCGGTGACACCATCGGTTCGATGATGTCGTACATCGGGGCAACGATCGACGCCAGCACCTAGCAACACTGCGAGCAGGACGCCTGAGCGGCCTTTCGCACCTAACCAGGACCAACCGCATATCTCCTACCGGGACTGGTGCGCCAGCACCACCGAAAGTCCGGTTCCATGTACCCCGGAGGGGCCATGGAAAGTCCTCAGCGCCAACATCATCATCTTCGGCACTGAGGACGGCAGTCGGCCTGCCGGTCGTCCGCGGTAGCACAGTTGGCGGCGGGGCTGTAATGTCCGCCGAGCACGGAAGCCCAGATGGGCGACCGAGCGCATTCATCCATCACCGGCTCCCCGCAGAGCGGGTAAGCCTAAGACTTAGGAGGACCAGCATAATGGTCGACTTCCTGCTTCGTCGCGACGAGGAAGGCCAGGGCCTGGCCGAGTACGCGCTGATCCTGGCGCTCATCGCCATCATCGCGATCGCCGCCCTTCTGTTCCTTGGTGGCGAGATCTCCGGCATCCTCAGCGAGATCGGCGTCCGCATCTAGGACACCGCTCCCCAGGAGCTCTGAGAACGGCCCGTCCCTCGAGGGACGGGCCGTTCTCTTGTGCCCCGCGTCGGAGCCGCACCGCCACCTATCATCTGCGGTGATGCCGGTCACGCAGCCCGACCCTCCGTCCCCGTCCCCGCCGCCCGCCAGCTCGCAGGGCTGGTCGCCTGCGGCCCCCGACTACGTCGGCGTGGGAACCGCGCTCTCGGGCGCGAGCTGGTGGCACGGACTGGTCGTGGCGCACCCGCGCGTGAGCCGGCCCGCAGGCACACCCGACGCGGTCGGCTTCTTCGAGAGCCGCTGGGCGGGCGAGCTCGACGCGGGGGACATCGCCCGCTACCACGCCCTCTTCGCCCGCCCCGCAAGGCACCTCAGCGGCGAGTGGACGCCCGACTACATGTTCCAGGCGTGGGCGCCGGCGATGCTCCGCCGTGCGGCCCCGGCCGCGCGCCTGCTGGTGCTGCTGCGCGACCCCGTCGAGCGCTTCGCTGCGGAGCACACGCCCGCCGGCAGGTCCCTGAGCCCTGGGGCCACGCCGCGCGCCGCGGCCAACGCGGCCTTCAGCCGCGGACTCTATGCCGAGCAGCTGTCACGCCTGTGGGCGGTCTTTCCGCAGGAGCAGGTGCTGGTGCTGCAGTACGAGCGTTGCCTGGCCGAGCCGGAGGCGGAGCTGCGCCGGACGTACGAGTTCATCGGCCTCGAACCGGAGATCCCGGCAAGCCTGGACCCTGCATCGCGGGCTGGCGAACCGAGAGAGGCCCGGACCGGCCTCTCTGCCTGGCAGGTCGACCAGTTGGTCCGACGTTACGCGCCGGAGAACGAACGTCTCGCGGCCCTGCTGCCCGATCTCGACCTCACGCTCTGGCAGGCACCCGGATGACGAGGCGGGCGGACGTGCAGGCGCGCGTGCACCGGTTGACCGTGCGCGCCTCGCGCGCCTGGTATCGCCTGCGCGGCCCGCGACGACCGGGTCCACCGGCGCCGCCGCCCGTGCCGCGCGGCTGGGTCGTGGGCCCGCCGCACTATGTCGGGGTCGGCGCCCAGAAGGCCGGCACCTCCTGGTGGAACCGGCTCATCGGGGCACACCCGGACGTGGTCGACACCGGCGGAGGGCCCAAGGAGCTGCACTTCTTCGACCGCGCGTGGGAGGCACCCCTCGCCGAAGCCGAGCTGCGCCGCTACCACGCCTACTTCCCCGTGCCCGCAGGCAAGGTCGCGGGCGAATGGACGCCCGGCTACCTCATCGACTTCTGGACGCCGGAGCTCATCGCGCGGGCGGCCCCCGACGCGCGCGTGCTGGTGCTCCTGCGCGACCCGCTCGAGCGTTTCCGCTCCGCGCTGACCCACCAGCTCGCCACCTCGCGGACGCCGCTGGGTCAGCGCGACATCCAGGGCGCCTTCCAGCGTGGCCTCTACGCGCCCCAGCTGCGCCGGGTGCTGGCGGCATTCCCCCCTGGGCAGGTGTGGATCGGCCAGTACGAGGCCTGCCGCGCCGATCCGGCGACGCAGCTGGCCGCGACCTACGCATTCCTCGGACTGGCGCCGTACGAGCTCGATCCCGGCACCTTCCGGGGCGAGGTCAACCCCACCACGCGCGAGAAGTACGAACCCACAGCGGCACTGCGCTCGTCGCTGCTGGACGGCTATGCGCCGGACCTGGCACAGCTGGCGGAGCTGGTGCCCGGGCTCGACCTGTCGCTCTGGCCCAGCGCGCGGGAAGCTGGACTGGCCCGCTAGAGACCGAAGGTCAGCAGGATCGAATCCCAGTTGTGGCTGAGGTCCCAGATCCCGGCGCCGATGAGCAGCACACCGGAGATGACCTCGATGGCGCGGTGGTGGCGGGTAAGGAAGCGCACGACCTGGTCCTGTCGCGATCGCGCCAGCACCGCGAGCAGCACCAGCGGCAGGCCGAAGCCCAGCGCGAACACGACGAAGGTGCCCATCTGGGCGACCGCGTCGAGCGCGCCCACGGAGATGGCCAGCGTGGCCACCAGGAACGGGCCGGCACAGGGCAGGGCGATCGGTCCCAGCATCATGCCGTAGAGGTACGCCTGCGAGATCGGGCCATGCGCGCCGGGGACCCTGGCCTGGGGCATCCTGAGGAAGGGGTTGAAGCCCGCGAGGAGCAGCACGCCGATGGTGATGAGCAGGCCATCGATGAGGGGGATGGCGTACTGCAGGAGCTGGCCGAGCGGTGCTGAGATGGCCACCATGACCACGCCCACGAGAAGCATGGTGGTGATGAGCCCAGCCAGCACGGCCAAGCCGAGGAAGCCGGAGGATCCGACGGGCCTGGCCCGATCCGGCCTGCGCGCCGGTGGCACCGGTCAGGTAGGCCAGGAACGCGGGGTAGAGCGGCAGCAGGCACGGGCTGGCAGCGGCGGCCAGGCCCAATCCGAAGGTGGTGAGGAGGGCTTCCATGGGCGCGCAGCCTAGAGACGCGGCTGTGACGAGCCGGTGACATGGCGCACGACCGCGACGCGCTCCGTGACGCTTCTGTGACTACCAGTCGAGCCAGGCCGAGGAGGCCTGCTTCATCTCCAGCAGCAGCCGACGCCCCTCCCCCTTGGCGGGATCGAGGAAGTTGGGCTGCGAGGTGTCGTGGATGATGTACGGCCGCAGGCGCAGCTCCAGCAGCCGGTCGCCGTGGAACGTCGCCTCCAGCATGGCCGATTCCATGGTGTTGGTGGACCAGTGCTGGTCGAAGATGAGGTTGCCCAGCGAATAGAGCACGGGCACGCCGTCGATCTCCTCGATCGAACCGGCCACGTGGCTGTGAGCGCCGAGCACCAGGTCCGCGCCGGCATCGACCCAGCGAGCCGCGTGCTTCCGCATCGCATCGAGCGGCTGGCGCGTGTACTCCACGCCCCAGTGCGGGAAGACGATGATGACGCCCGCTCCGGCGCGCTTGGCCTTGCGGATGTCCTTCTTGATGAGTTGGTCGACGCACGGCGTGGCCCCGGCCTTGCCCTCCCCGGCCCAGTAGACACGCACGATGTCGAGGCAGGGGATGATCGCGACCCTGGTCCCACGCGCGTCGAGGAACTTGACCGCCCGCGCCTGCTCGAGGTCCTTCCCCGCACCCCCGAAGGCGATGTCGTGCTCACGCAGGATGCGGCGTGTGTCGCGGATACCATCCGCGCCGTAGTCCCCGATGTGGTTGTTGGCCAGCGACAGGAAGTCGATGCCGGCGCGCGTGAAGATGCGCGTCAGCGCCGGCTTCCCGCTGAAACGGGTGCCCTTGCGGTGGACCTGGGCCGACTCGGTCACCGGCTGCTCGTGGTTGGCCACGGCCAGGTCGGCCCGCTTGAACAGCCGGCGCACGGCGCCCTTGTGGCCGGTGAGCCTGTAGCGCGGCACGATGTTGTCGTTGAAGACCGGGTCGCAGCAACCGTGCCCGGTGACCTCCGCGGTGCCGCCGTCGAAGGGGTAGTCCACGCCCTTGCCCTTGCGCACGACGGTGTCGTAGACGCCGCGGTCGGTGAATGAGTCGCCACCAGCGACCAGCGTCCAGGTGTGCTTCTGGTCCCATGACTCGGCCGCCGGCATCGTGAGCGTGACGGTGAGCGGCCACTCCTCGGTGCGCTTCACGCGCTCGACGCCGGTGAGCGAGGTCCCGCCGAGCTCCAGGGTGCGCACGGACGGGCGCACGCTCCTCGCTGCCATCAGGCCCAATGCGCCCTTGCTCGCGGCCCGGGCGACTTGTTCGGGAGACAGGCGTCGGACCCGCTCGTGGAAGGTGATCCCGAGCTCGGCGGCAAGGGCGTCGGCGATGCCCTCCTCCACGACCACACGCTTGAAGCCGCTGAGCCTGCCCGACTCGAGCGCACGCACGACCGCGCCGCGCTTGACCCGGTCGCGCTTGGACCAGAACCCCGTCACCGGCACGACGGGCATCAGCGACGCGGTGGCGTCGGCCGACGCGAGTGTGGAGTCCGCCGATGGGCCGGCCGACGGCACCGGAGCGGGGCTCAGGCTCGGCTCGGGCGAGAGTCGGACCGTGGGTGAGGATGCGGCACTCGGGCTCGCGGCGGGCGAGGGCTCGATCTCGGCGAGGGCGAGCAGGATGCGTCCGGCGGCGCGTTCGGTCGGCCCGGGCGTGGGCCTCGGCTCGTCCGCTGCCAGCGCGGGCAGGGCCGGCAGGGAGGGTGCGGGCAGGGCGGTCGGCCCGGGCTCGCCTCGCGCATCGAAGACGGCCACGGCGAAGCCGAACATGCCAAAGACGAAGATGCCCACCAGGACGATGACGAGCAGCTTCGAGCCTCGCTCGGCTCGGCGCGTTTCGTTCGACGTGTCGCTCATCGGGCCTACTCGCCTCCACTCATGGCGGGCACAACAGGATGCGGCCGGTGCGAAGCAGGGACTGGCGGACCCGACCGGATTCGAACCGGCGATCTCCAGCGTGACAGGCTGGCGTGTTGGGCCACTACACTACGGGTCCCGCGGAGACGAAATGTAGCAGAGAGTGGCCGAGTACGCCGGGTCGCGCTCGAGGATATGCTCGTTCGATATGCCCGACTTCATCGACCTCCGTTCCGACACCGTGACCCAGCCCACCCCTGCCATGCGCCGGGCCATGGCAGGGGCGCAGGTCGGTGACGACGTCTTTGGCGACGACCCCACGGTCATCGCGCTGCAGGAGCGCGCCGCCGAGCTGACCGGCAAGCCGGGCGCCCTCTTCGTCGCCAGCGGCACCATGGGCAACCTCGTCTCGCACATCGCCCACGTGCCACGCGGCGGCGAGATCATCGTCGACGCCGGCGCCCACCTGCTGCAGATGGAGGCGGGCGGCTACGCCGTCATCACGGGCGCCACAGCCCGGGCCATCACCGCCCGAGCCGACGGCACGATGGATCTTGACGAGGTCCGCGCGGCCTTCCGACCGGACGACGCCCACCAGCCGCCGACGGCACTGGTGACCCTGGAGAACACGCACTCCCCCACCCTCGGGCAGCCCGTCGGCGCCGAGTACACCGCGCGGCTGGCGGACGTGGCCCACGAGGGCGGCGTGCCGCTCCACATCGACGGCGCGCGGCTGTTCAACGCCGTGGTCGCCCTGGGCACCACGGCGGCAGACCTGCTGGCGCCAGCCGACACCGCCACCTTCTGCCTCTCCAAGGGGCTGGCCTGCCCGGTGGGCTCCATCGTGGTCGGGCCGCACGACTTCATCAGGCGCGCCCATCGCGCGCGCAAGCTCGTGGGCGGCGCCATGCGCCAGGCCGGGATCATCGCCGCAGCCGGGCTGGTCGCGCTCAGTGACGGGCCGGACGGGATGATCACGCGGCTCGCCGACGATCACGTCAACGCCGCCGTCCTGGCGCAGGGGCTGGCGAACATGGATGGGGTCGTGGGACTCGATCCTGCGCGGGTCACGACCAACTACATCGTCTTCGGCGTGCAGCCGCGCCCAGGTCAGGACCCGCTCGAGGCCCGGGCCGCCTTCATGGCCGAGACCCGGTCACGCGGACTGGCCTATATCGAGTACCCCGGCGGTCGGGTGCGCGCACTCACCCACTACGGCATCGAGCGTGCCGACATCGAGCGTGCCCTGGACATCACGCGCGCGGCGCTGGCTGCCACCGGCCTCTCGGTCGCGGCTTGAGCGCCGCGGAGACCGCGGTGCAGACGACCCCCGACGCGCTCGCAGGCGTGCTCATCGAGTCACGCTTCGAAGCGTGGGTGGAGACCTGGCCCGGCCACGCGACGCGCTTGGGCCTGCATCAGCACGATGGCCGCCTGCCCGACCTCTCGCGGGCCGCCAAGGAGGCCGACATCGCTGCCGAGCACGCCTTCGTGCGTCGGCTCGAGGCGGTGGACCCAGCCACGCTCAGCGGACCCGTCGCCTTCGAACGCGAGCTGGCCCTGCACGGCGCCCGCCTGCGCCTGATCGAGGACGAGGTCGTGCGCGTGTGGGAGCGCACGAGCAACGCGACCGAGGAGATCGGGGAGGCACTGTTCCTGCTGCTGGCGCGTGAGTTCGCCCCGCTCGAGGAGCGGCTGGTCTCGATCACCGAGCGCATCGAGGGCGTCCCTGCCGCGTTGCTGGCGGTCCGCGACCGGCTGGGCTCCGATGGGGTGCGGCTGTGGCTGGAGCAGGAACGGGCGGCGGCGGCAGACCTGCCGATACTCGTGCGCGAGATCGTCACGAGCGCTGCGACGGCCTGGCCGGAGGGCAGCCCCGAGATGAGCCGGCTGCAGGCTGCGGCACAGGCGGCCGAAGCTGCGCTCGCGGACTATGGGGCCTGGATCGGAGCACGGTCGGAGCAGGCCGGCGAGCACACCGCGCTGGGCGCGGCCGCGCTCGACGAGCTCATCGCTGCCCGCGCCTTCGACGGTCTCAGCACCGACGACATCCTGGCCGTGGGCCTCGAGCAACTGGAGGTCCAGCACGAGGCGCGCAGGGTCGCGGGACGAGCCATCGACCCGGCGCTCCGCGAGGCCGAGGTCGTCGCACGCGTGAAGGCGCAGGGACCGCCCGACTTCGAGAGCGCACTGCGCGCATACCGCGAAGCCATGCTGCGTGCCCGGGCGTACATCGCCGAGCGTGACTTGGCCACCCTGCCGGAGGGCGACGTGCTCGAGGTCGTGCCCACGCCCGTGCACATGCGCAACACCCTGCCGCTGGCGGCCTACTTCAACCCCGCCGCCTTCGACCGGCCCATCCGCGGCACCTACGTGGTCACGCCCTCGGTCGACGACGACCCGGGCGCCATGCTCGAGCACAACTGGTCCTCGATCGTGAATACCAGCGTGCACGAGGCCTACCCGGGGCACCACCTGCAGTTGTCGGCCGCGCTGTCCACGCCCACGCCGGCACGGCTGATGGTGGAGGCGCCCGAGTTCATCGAGGGCTGGGGCATGTACTGCGAGCAGATGATGCTGGAGGAGGGCTTCGAAGACAGCCCGGAGCGCCGCGTCATCGTGGCCACCGACGCCATCTGGCGGGCTGCCCGCATCATCCTCGACATCCGCCTGCACCGTGGGCAGATCGGCGTGGACGAGGGCGTCGACTTCCTCGTGGAGCACACCGGCTTCGAGCGGGCGGTGGCGCGGGCAGAGGTCCAGCGCTACACCATGACCCCCAGCTACAACCTCTCGTACCTGCTGGGCAGGCAGCTACTGCTGCGACTGCGCGAGGACGAGCGGGCGCGCTTGGGCGCGGCCTTCTCGCTCAAGGGCTTCCACGACGCGCTGCTCTACTCGGGCAGCCTGCCGATCTCCTTCCACCGCCGACTGCTCGCGGGCGAGGGCGGCGGCCCAACCCCGCCGGGCCCGCTCGAGGCCTGATGTACGTCATCCCCAGCATCGACGTCGCGGCCGGCCGCTCCCGGCTGGTGTGGTGGCCGGGGGCCGCTGCGGGCAGCGGGACACCCACCGATCGGCCGGCTGCGATCGCGGAGGTCTTCGCTGCCTGTGGCGCTCCGGCCATCCACGTGGTCGACCTCGACGGAGCGGCGGCAGGCCGGCCGGCCAACCTCGACGCCATCGGCGCCATCGCCCGGGCCGTGGCCAAGCCACTGCAGCTGGCGGGCGGGGTCGATGGGCCCGAGCAGATCGAGATCGCCTATGCCGCGGGAGCCACGCGTGTGGTCATGCCACTCTGGGCCGTGGCCGAGGACGCCGAGTTGCTCGCGGACAGCCTGCGCATCGGCGGCGACTGGCTGGCGATCGGCCTCGACGCCCGGCCCGACAGCCTGCACGGCTACCCCTGGCAAGGGGCCGAACCGACGCTCGACGAGCTCATCGCTGAGCTCCACCGCGCCGGCGTGCGTCGCTTCGTCTTCTCACACGTCCGCGGCGAGGATGGCGTCGAGCTGGTCGGCCGGGCTGCCGCGGACCTCGATGCCGAAGTGCTCGTCGCCGGCGGCATCGACACGCTCGAGCAAGTGCGCACCCTGCGTGCCGCGGGCGCGGCCGGGGTCATCCTGGGCGAGGTCCTCTTCACCGGCTCCATCGACCTGCGGCGAGGCCATCGCGACAGCCACCTGAGCGCACTTCAGTACGCTGCAATGCATCGTCCGGTGCGAAATGTTATGGAACCTTCATCTATGCAATGTGAATAAACCCTTGAGTTTCTGACCGAGGTGCCGTTACTATCACCCCCGTGCTGCTCGACAGCACTACTGGCCTAGACGCAAGGTCATGGGTAGGTTGGGTTAGGGTAGCCGGTGAAGCCGGCGTCATAGATGCCCTTGCGACGTGGCAGAAGATCCGGAGTTCGCTCCGGTTCGGCCGGGACAGTTAAAGCGACCCCGTTTCGACGGGGTCGCCTCGATTCTGGGGACCGCGCGGGGTGCTGCCCCTGCACAGGCCTGCGGCGCGGACCCGGCTAGACCATCCGCTCGGGGCGAACGATCTCGTCGAACTCCTCCTCGCTGACGTAGCCCAGCGCGAGCGCCGCGGCCTTGAGCGTCGTGCCCTCCTTGTGCGCCTTCTTGGCCACTTCGGCCGCCTTGTCGTAGCCGATGACCGGGTTGAGCGCCGTGACCAGCATCAGCGAACCCGCTACCAGCTCGGCGATGCGCTCGCGGTTGGCGGTGACTCCGGCCACGGCGAACTGGCGGAAGGTGTCGCAGGCATCGGCGAGGAGACGTGCCGAGCGGATGACGTTGGCGGCCATCACGGGCTTGTAGACGTTGAGCTCGAAGTTGCCCTGGGAACCCGCGAATTTCACGGCCGCGTCGTTGCCGTAGACCTGCGCCGCCACCATGGTCATGGCCTCGGCCTGGGTCGGGTTCACCTTGCCCGGCATGATCGATGAGCCGGGCTCGTTCTCCGGCAACGCCAGCTCGCCGAGGCCGGAACGCGGCCCGCTGCCCAGCCAGCGCAGGTCGTTGGCGATCTTGGTCAGGCTGGCCGCGAGCGTGGCCAGGGCGCCGCTGGCGAAGACGACCGCATCGTGGGCAGCGAGCGCCGCGAACTTGTTGGGCGCGCTGACGAAGGGCAGGCCGGTGAGCTCCGCGACCCGGCCGGCGACGGCCTCGCCGAAGCCGTCTGGCGCGTTGAGGCCGGTGCCCACGGCCGTGCCACCGATGGCCAGTTCGTAGAGGCCCGGCAGCGCCGCTTCGATGCGCTCGACGTTGGCGTCGAGCTGAGCCACGTAGCCGCTGAACTCCTGGCCCAGCGTCAGGGGCACCGCGTCCTGCAGGTGCGTGCGGCCGATCTTGACGATGCCCTCGAAGTCGGTCGCCCGGGCGGACAGCTCCTCGCGCAGGTGCACGACCGACGGCAGCAGCCGGCCCACGATGACCGTGGCCGCGGCGATGTGCATGGCCGTGGGGAAGGTGTCGTTCGACGACTGCGACTTGTTGACGTGGTCGTTGGGGTGGACCGGATCCTTGCTGCCCATGACGCCGCCGGCCAGCTCGATGGCGCGGTTGGCGATGACCTCGTTGGCGTTCATGTTCGACTGGGTGCCAGAACCGGTCTGCCAGATGAAGAGCGGGAAGTGGTCGTCGAGCCGCCCCTCGGCGACCTCCTGCGCTGCCCGCGTGATGAGCGCGCCGGTGCCCTCGGGCAGGCGCCCGCCCTCGTCATTGACCTGGGCACAGGCGAGCTTGAGGGTGCCCATGGCGTGGACGAGCTCGCGCGGCATGCGCTCGGCCTCAGGGTCGCCGATGGCGAAGTGGTGCAGCGATCGCTGGGTCTGGGCGCCCCAGTAGCGGTCAGCGGGCACCTCCACGGTGCCCATCGAGTCGGTCTCGGTGCGGGTGGCTCGGCGTGTCGGCTCAGTCATGCTCGGCATGGTAGAGCCGGAGGCACTTCTCCACGCCGAAGAGGCCGAACAAGCGCCGATCCGAGGACCTGAAGTAGTCGACGACGTCGGCCACAGGCACGACCTCGGGGCGATCGACGGCGTAGCTGACGTCGTCACGCACGACCTCCGCGCGGCCGGCCGCGAGCACGTTGCGCAGCCACTGGGTGTCGTTGCCGTAGACGAGGGCGATGACGAAGCCGTCCTCGGTGGGCTCGATGCCAAGAGGTGTCTCGTAGGTCTTGCCCGACGTCCGGCCGGTGTGGCGCAGGATCTGGGCGTAGGCGCCGGGCTGACCCGCGGTCGCCATCTGGCGCGGGTTCATGACCTTCAGGTTCAGCCGACGCACGGCGTTGACCACGGGTGGCCACTTGGCGCGCATGCCACCCAAGAAGACGCCCACGAATGCGACCAGGCCGAGTAGGAGTGCTCCGAGGAGCGCGATGATTGTTCCCATCTCTCGAGTTTACACTGTAAGGCAAGAGCGTCCCGGGACGTCCGCCGACACGCTGGAGCTCCCCGTCAGCCGGCTCTGACGCCGTTGGGCAGCGGTCGCTCCGGCACTGCCAGCGCCGGTTCGATGCCGTCGGCGTAGCCGAGGTCGAAGAACATCGCCTCCGAGACCTCACCGGCCATCTCGCGAGGTTCCACGTTGACCACGAACAGCGTCTGGACCCCGACGAGGGCACCGAGGTCCTCCCGCTCCTGCTTCATGCCCGCGAGCACGGTCCGGGTATGGTCACCGAAGTCGACCACGAAGCGGGCGAGCTTCCGCGAGTCGGGCACATCAGCGACGCTCAGGATCGTCCCGACCCGGACGTCGATGGCCTCGAGCTGCGAGAACGGGATGACTGGCTTGATGGGGGCGGGCTCCAAGACGTGTACCTCCGGGGGTCGATGCCGATGACCGCTCGAAGATACGCCGTCGGGGCCGCGAGATGAGGACGCTGTGGTCTAATGGGGCTCGCGGCGCCCGTAGCTCAGTGGATAGAGCGTCTGCCTCCGGAGCAGAAGGCCGTGGGTTCGAGTCCCGCCGGGCGCGCCACTGTCGGGCGCACCACCCCTGCCTGATGGCGTGCTGGCGCGGCGCCCGGCGAGCCACCACGCTACCTCGCCGGGCCAAGACAGCGAGGTGTGCCGTGCGCTTCACGATCCACCCTGAGCTACCCGCAACGGACGTCGCGCGTGCCAGGACCTGGTACTCACAGAAGCTCGGGCTGGCGCCGGTCACCGCCAATGGCGAACCCCTCGCGCCCGGCGAGCCGATCGATTCCGAGACCGAGTTGCTGTATGAGACGGACAGCGCCAAGTTCGGGGTCTACCGCTCCCCGCACGCAGGGCGCAACCAGGCCACCGCCGCGCGCCTGGTGGTAGAGGACTTCGACGCCGCCTACACCGAGCTGCGTTCGAGGGGCGTGATCTTCGAAGACTACGACCTCGGGGACGACTTTCGCACCGTCGATGGTGTGCTCGTCTCGCCCGATGGCGAGAAGACGGCCTGGTTCAAGGACTCGGAAGGCAACATCCTGGCGCTCGGCTCCAGTTGTTGACGCGCAGAGGTTGGCCGGGCGCCACCGTCCCTGACCGCGGACGCTGACCGACCGCGAATTGGCCGGGACCGGCTCCGTGTACCGTGGTCGCATGCACCGTTTCTCGCTCGTGCCCGCGGCCTACGTCCTGCTGCTACGGGACGGTCAGGTCCTGCTGCAGCAGCGCCAGAACACCGGCTACATGGACGGCCACTGGTCGTGCAGCGCCGCGGGCCATGTCGAGCGCGGCGAGTCCGTCCATGCCGCCGCGGTCAGGGAAGCCTACGAGGAGCTCGGGGTGCGCATCAGGCAAGCCGATCTCCAGCCCCTCTGCACCGTCCACCGGCGGCAGAGCGAGCGGGATGGTGGCCAGCGCGTGGACTTCTTCTTCTCCGCCTCCGCCTGGGAGGGAGAGCCGGCGGTGAGGGAGCCCGAACGCAACGGCGGGTTGCGCTGGGCCTCGCTGTCGGAGCTGCCGGAGCCGCTGGTTCCGGTCGACGCGATCGCGCTCGAGATGCTGCGCACCGGCGAGCGGAGAGCGATCGCACAGCTCGGCTTCTGAGCCCTGCCGGCGGATGTGGCAGCGGGCTGGATGTCACGTCATCGCGGGACCATCGCACGTTGGGGCTGACCGGTCTCCGCTCTAGGCTGAACGCATGAAACGGTCAGTGCTCCAGTTGCCGTTGTTTGCGCTCATCGTGGCGGGCATGGCCATGGGGGTCGTCACGGGCTTGGGGCGACTGGGCTTCGAGCTGCCGGCGATGGCGTCGGAGCGGGTGATGCTGCACGGCCCGATCCTCATCGCGGGTGTCTTCGGCACGCTCATCGCGCTCGAACGTGCGGTGGCCATGAAGACGCTCCTGGGTCGGACTTGGACCTTCGCCGACGCCGCTCCGGTGCTGAGCGCGGCGGGCCTCGTGCTCCTGCTGGTCAGCGGCGCGACCGTGCCGGCCATCATCCTGCTGAGCGCGGGTGCGGCGGTGCTCGTGGGCGTCAACCTCTTCTTCCTGCGACGTGCACCCACACTGGACGTGCTCACGATGGTGGTCGGCGCGGGCTTCCTGCTGCTGGCCAACGTGGCCTGGCTGGCCGAGCGGCCGGTGCCCTTCCTCACGCCCTGGTGGGCAGCCTTCCTGGTCCTGACCGTGGTCGGCGAGCGGCTCGAGTTGGCGAAGCTGCGGGCCCACGGGCGCGCAGCCTATCTGGCCTTCGGCCTGGCCGTCGCGATCTACGTCGGCGCGCTGCTGCTGATGGTGGTCGACGAAGGCCTGGGGATGCGCCTCTCGGGCCTGGGCCTGATGGCGCTGGCAGCCTGGCTGCTGCGCTTCGACATCGCCACCCTGACCATCCGGCGCGAGGGCCTGCCGCGCTTCGTGGCCGCGTGCCTGTTGTCGGGCTACGTGTGGCTGGGCATCGCGGGTGCCGTCGTGCTCGTCAACGAGCCCGCCTTCGCCGGCTTCAGCTATGACGCCTACCTGCACGCGATCCTGCTCGGCTTCGTCTTCTCCATGGTCTTCGGCCACGCACCCATCATCTTCCCGGCCATCGTCGATCGGCCCATCGGCTTCCACCCGTTGGCCTACATGCCGCTGGTGCTGCTGCACATCTCGGTGGCGCTGCGCATCCTCGCCGACATCGCCGTCGAGCCAGAAGCTGCGCCAGGCCGCAGGCGTCTGGACCGGCGTGGCGATCGTGCTCTACGGCGTCTTCATCGTCTTCGGACTGCTGCGTGGCGACGCGAAGTCCTGGCGCAGCACCTGATGCAGCCCGGGCTCGACGGCGAACCAATGTCGGGACCCGCGCGTCGGTCGGACGGGCTCGGTTCGGTCGGGCCGAATGGCTCTGGTGGCCGTCGGACGTACTGGTACTCTAATCACTGTATGAACCGAACTTTCAGTAATGACTGAAAATGGCACACGGAGCGACGCGGCCGTGGCCGAGGTCGTGGAGCGGATCGGCGTCTGGTTCTCCTCCGTCGGAGCTCCGCGCGCCGCGGGCCAGATGTTCGGCTACCTGATGGCCTGCGACCCGGCCGAGCAGTCGGCTGGCGACATCGCCAAGGGCACCGGCATGAGCCGCGCCTCGATCAGCTCGAGCGCACGGATGCTGCTCCAGATGGAGGCCCTCGAGGAGCGACACCGGGTCGGTGACCGCAAGACCTACTACCGCCTCCGCCCGGACTGGTGGATCGAGATGGCCACGACCAAGATGGCCGGCTTCGACCAGCTGGCCGAGCGTGGCCAGACGTATCCGGGCCGCCGGTGGCGTGACCCGCACCGACGGCCTCGACGAGCTGATCGAGTTCTCCGAGTTCTGGACGACCGAGATCCCGAAGCTGCGCGAACGCTGGGAACGCGACGACACGGCACAGAAAGAGGGACGATGACCACGACCGACGGAGCGGCCCCCATCAAGACGGAGGGGCTGACCAAGCACTACGGGGACGTCAAGGCGCTCGTCGACCTTGACCTCGAGGTCCAGCAGGGCGAGGTCTTCGGCTTCCTCGGACCCAACGGCGCCGGCAAGACGACCACCATCCGCAGCCTGCTGCACTTCATCTTCCCGACCGCAGGCTCGCGCCTCCGTCCTGGGCATGGACGTGGCCACCGACGCGGTCGCGATCCGCAGCCGCGTCTCCTACATGCCCTCGGAGTACTCGATGTACCCGAAGCTCACCGGCGCCGAGAACCTGGCCTACCTGGCCAACCTGCGCGGCGGCGTGGACCTGGCCTACGTGAACCCGCTGGCCGAGCGCCTGGAGGTCG
Organism: uncultured Chloroflexia bacterium; assembly: GCA_963716815.1. Taxonomy (GTDB): domain Bacteria; phylum Chloroflexota; class Limnocylindria; order Limnocylindrales; family CSP1-4; genus JAFMJV01. The sequence continues at coordinate 94,723 of CAVQUM010000022.1, read as the reverse complement.
ACCTGATCCGCAAGGTCTCCGACCTCTCCACCGGCAACAAGCAGAAGGTCGGGCTCATCCAGGCCTTCATGAACAAGTCCGAGCTGGTCATCCTCGACGAGCCCAGCACCGGGCTCGACCCGCTCATGCAGCAGGAGCTGCAGCAGATGATCCGCGAGGTCCGCGAGGACGGCCGCACCGTCTTCCTCTCCAGCCACAGCCTCGCCGAGGTCGAGCGCGTGGCCGACCGCGTGGGCATCCTGCGCCACGGTCACCTGGTCGTGGTCGAGCGGGTCGACGCCGCTCAAGCGCAAGGCCATCCGGCGCATCGACCTCGAGTTCGACGAGCCGGTCGAGGCGAGCCGCGTTCGAGCAGCGTCGACGGCGTGCGCTCGGCCGAGGCCCGCGGCAACAGCGTCGTGGTCTCGTTCGAAGGCTCGGTCAACGCGCTGCTGCGCATCGGCCATCGAGCACGATGTCGTCAACGTCAACAGCCGCGAGGCCGACCTCGAGCAGATCTTCCTCGAGTACTACCACGGGAACGGCGACGATGTTGCGTGACCGGCTGCTCGGCAACGTCTTCACCAAGACCATCCGCGACTGGCTGCTCTGGACCGTCATCGCGGTCGTCGCGCTGTGGGCCATGGCGCTCATGTACGTCGGGATCATGGGCATCGCCGGCGACGAGTACATGACCCTGATGGAGGACATGCCCGAGGCCCTGACCAACATCTACGGCCAGCACGACGGCACCGCCGCCGGCCTCGCCATGAGCGGCATCTTCTCCGTCATGGGCCCGCTCGTCCTGCTGGCCTACGCCATCGGCCTGGGCTCCAGCGCGGCGGTCGGCGAGGAGGAGGCCCGGACGCTGCCCATCCTGCTCTCCAGCCCGCTGCGGCGACGGTCCGTCCTGCTCGCCAAGACCAGCGTCGCTGTCCTCGGCCTCGTCATCATCATCGACCTGACCTGGCTGGGCGTGGAGGTCTTCGGCGGTCATCTTCGGCATGGACCTCGTCCGACCAGGACGTCCTCGGAGACCAGCGTCCAGTTGCTGGGCATGGTGCTTCCTCTTCGGCGCGCTCGTCGCTGGGCGTCAGCGCCTGGCGCGGGTCTCGTCCGCGCTGGGCATCGGCGTCGCGGCGGGCCTCGCGGTGCTCTCGTACTTCATCACCACGCATGCTGCCGGTGGTCGAGGAGCTCGCGGATGTGGCCAGGCTCACGCCCTGGTACCTCTTCAGCGGCGCCGAGTCCCTGACCGAGGGCCTCGACCTGATCCTGCTGGCCATCGCGGTCGTCCTCGCGGTCGCCCTGTTCGGCGGGGCCATCTACACACTCGAACGCCGCGACCTGAAGGGATAGCGGCATGACCAGCACCACCCTGAACGGGCGTGCGCGGCTACCAGCGCCTCGCACTCACCAACACCTTCACCAAGGCCGTCGCCGATCGACTGCTGCTGGTGCTCATCGCCGGCCTCGGCCATGGGCGCCTTGAACGTCATGATGGGGCCCATGTTCCTGGCCCTCGAGGACGCCATCGCGGAGATGATGGAGCCAGTGCCGGAGGGCATCATGGCCATCGCCGGCGGCGCCGACATGGCCACCGCCATCAGGCTGGTACACCGGCGAGATGTACTCCATCATGGTGCCCTTCGCGGTCATCTTCGTGGCCGTCTCGTCGGCCGCCCGCGCCTTCGGGGGCGAGGTCGAGAACCGCACCATCGGCCTGGTGATGTCCACGCCCACCCGCCGCACGCGTCTCGCCACCGACAAGGTCGTGGCCATGGTCGTCCACGTCGCTCATGGCGGCGGCGATCATGGGCCTGGGCCTGTGCTCGGCATCGTCGTCGCCGGCATCGACATCAGCACCGGCAACATCGTGGCCATCACGCTCATGGTGACGCTGCTGTCTGTCTCCGTCGGCGGCCTGGCCATGGTCATCTCGATCGTCACCGGCCGTGGCACCCTGGCCATCCTCGTCGGCATGCTCGTGGCGGTCGCGATGTACGCCTGGTCGAGCTTCGTGCCCATGGCCGACGCCATCGCCGACCTCGCCTGGCTCGTCGCCATGGCACCACTACATCGGCACCGACCCGCTGGGCAGCGGCATCGACTGGGCCTCGGCGGCGCTGCTGGTCGATCCTGGCGACGATCCCGCTGGTCGTGAGCGTGTACCTCTTCAAGCGGCGGGACATCCCCGCATAGGCCTGGAGCCGGTCCCGCTGCGGCTCCACGGCCGACGCGGCCGACCGGGCTGCCTTGCCGCCCAACGGGCAAACCTGACCACCGCGGCCATCGTGACCACGCTGCTTGCCGCCTGACGAGCAGCGTGGTCACTCCTTGCCGCGCGGCGGGTGATGGTGGACTCGGTCGGGACCACGCCTGCCGACCGCTGGGGCCGCACGCCTGCAGGTCGGTCGTGTTCGCCCGCGCCGGGCAAGCGCGGTCGCCGCGGCGCGCGGCCCCACTACTCCTGGCGGTTGAAGGCCCAGATGGCCGCGGCGAGCGAGATCGTGCTCATGACGCCACGACGATGACGTCCTGCGCCATCGTGAACGTGTGGTCGCCGATGGTCACGCCCAAGCCCATCGCGCTGGCCTCGGCGCCGAGGAAGACCTGGCGGATCGCATCGACGCCGTAGGTCAGCGGGTTGACCTTGCTGATGACCTCCATCCAGACCGGCACCTGGTTGACCGGGAAGAACACGCCGGCGAGGAAGATGAGCGGGAAGATGATCATCTGCATCATCGTCTGGAAGCCCTGCTGTGAGCGCATGAACGAGGCCAGAAGATGCCCAGCCCGGCGAGGCCGAGCGAGAGGATGATGATCATGGGGATCAGGCCCAGGATGATGCCCGAGGTTCAGAGTCGACGCCCAGCAACGGGAGCGAGCACCAGCATCAGCGCGACCTGGATCGAGGCCTGGAGCGTGGCCCCGATGGCCTTGCCCAGGACGATGCCGGTGCGCGAGATGGGCGCCACCAGGATCTCGCGCAGGAAGCCGTACTCGCGGTCCCAGACGACCGAGATGCCGGCGAAGAGCGAGGTCGTGAGCACGGTGATGGCGATGATGCCCGGGTACATGAACTGGAGGTAGTCGATGCCCGGCGCCATGCCGCCGATGACGTTGGTGAAGCCCGCGCCGAAGACGACGAGCAGGAGCAGCGGCATGGCCAGCGAGCTGACGATGCGTGAGCGCTCGGTGACGTAGCGCAGGAGCTCGCGGTAGGCCACGACCCAGGTGCCGCGGATGGTCTCTGACTGGCGCATCAGTGTCGCGGCCCCCGGCCCATACCCTGGACCATCTGGTCGTACTCGCTGACCTCCTCGTCGCGGATCTCGTGGCCGGTGACCTCGAGGAAGACGTCATCGAGCGTGGGCTTGCGCAGCCCGATCGAGGTGACCGGCTGGCTGAAGCCGCGCACGAATTCGGGCAGGAACGACTCTCCCCCCTCGACGTGGAAGGTGATGGTCTCGTCGCCCCGAGTGGCCTCCAGACCGAAGCGCTCCCTGACCTCCGCGACAGCAGCATCGAGGTCCTCGGCACCGACGGTCACCAGGTCGCCGCCGACCATGGCCTTGAGGCCGGCCGGGGTGTCGAGCGCCTGGATCTCGCCGTGGTCGATGACCGCGATGCGATCGGCGTTCTCCGCCTCATCCATGTAGTGGGTGGTGAGGAAGATGGTCAGGTTCTCTCGCTCGCGCAGGTCGAGCAGGTAGTTCCAGATGCTGCGCCGTGTCTGCGGGTCGAGGCCCAGCGTGGGCTCGTCGAGGAAGAGCACACGCGGGTGATGCAGCAGACCGCGGGCGATCTCGAGCCGACGCTTCATGCCGCCCGAGTAGGTGCGCACGGCCGACGTACGCCGATCCCACAGCTCCACCATCTCCAGCAGCTCGCGGGTGCGCTGTTCACGCACATCCTTGGGCACCGCGTACGCGAACGCGTGGAAGCGCAGGTTCTGCTCCGCGGTGAGGTACTCGTCGAGCGTCGGCTGCTGGAAGACGAGGCCGATCGAGCGACGCACGTCGCTGCGTTCGCGCTGCACGTCGAAGCCGTTGAGCTGGGCCGCCCCGGCCGTGGGCCGCAGCAGCGTGCAAAGCATGTTGATGGTGGTGGACTTGCCGGCGCCGTTGGGGCCCAGGAAGCCGAAGATCTCGCCTTCGGCGATATCGAACGAGACCCCCTTGACGGCTTCGAGCTTGCCGAAGCTGCGTGAGAGCCCGTCAACCTGGACCATGGCACCCCCTCGGGGCTGGGTCATGGATGATCTCCGTGATGCGGGTCGTGGTCGGCGCGCAGGCCGATGTCCTCGGCTGCGCGAATCATGTCGATGAGGCCGGCCTCCAGAGCCGCCCGCCCCTCTGGGCTCATGGCCTCGACGAGCCGGTCGAAGCGGGCGCGGTAGCTCGACTGCAATTGGCCCACGATGCGCTCGCCCTGCTCGGTCGCGACCAGCAGGACGACGCGGCGGTCCTGGGGCACGGTCTCGCGCCGCAGGTGGCCGGACTTGACCAAGCGCTCGGCCAGGGACGAGGTGCTCGCGAGGCTGGCCTCCGTGGCCGTGGCCAGGGCGCTCACCGAGAGGGGTCCGTGCGTGGCCACGATGAAGCAGCGCGCGCAGCTGGTGGCGCGGCAGGTCGATGTCGACGAGGTCCTCGGGCGACGGGCCCAGCGACGCCACGCAGCTGGTGCATGAGCGCGCCCAGCCGCTGGCGTGGGGCTGTCGGCCGTGGGCTGGCTCATCCCGATCGGTCTCGTTTCGCATGTGATAGTCAAACATCACACGATAGTCTACATATCATTGACCATACCGTCAAGCAGGAGGCGTGTGACCATGGCGCAAGAAGGACCGCCGCCGGGGGACGAGCACGGGATGAGCCAGGGCCAGCCCAAGACCGTCAGGGCCTCGCTGGGCATGGAACCGGGCACGCTGGCCACCGACGTCGTGGTTCGTCATCACCGCTTCGGTGTCGACGAGGCGCCGCCTCGCTACGACAGCACCGACGCCCACCCCGACCCCTAACGACTACATCCTCGCGCGCGTGGCCGCCTGCACCCTCATCTCCATCCGCCTCTCGGCCGAGGCCAAGGGATTGCCCCTCGAACGAGCGGAGGTCGACGTCACCTTCGAGCGCTGTCCGCCCGCCGAGGAGGGCGGACAAGCCGATCGCATCACCCGCACCATCACCCTCCACGGCGACGCGCTCACCGAGCTCGAGCGGCATAAGCTCATGCGGGCCGCCAGCTGTGCGGCCTACAAGAGCATCTCGTCGCGGGTCCCCATCGAGACGAGGGTGGCGGAGTAGGCCCGACTCAGAGCGGTGGCTCCGGCGCTGCGTGCGGCGTCGGCTCGTCCACCTCCTGCTGGGGCACGCTGCGGCCGCGCCGCACGGGTGCCGTCCACCAGAACCAGACCGCCACGGTGACGGCCATGGCGCCGAGCATCACGTAGAGCGTGGGCAGCGGGCCGATGACCCCGGCCAGCCAACCTGCGGTCAAGGTCGAGATCGAAGAGATGGCCAAGGCCAGGCCGAAGTCGACCGCGAAGACACGACCGCGCACGCGGTCCGGCGTGGTCCGCTGCAGACCGAACGAGGAAAGCGTCCACTGGGCTCCCCCACCGAGATGCCCGACGAAGACGAATACCGCGGCAGCCCAGATGAAGGGTGAGAGCGGCAGGAGCGCATAGCCCACGAGGTAGATGACGAAGGAGAGGCTGATGCCCCGCAGCAGGCGTGTCATGTCGTCGACCGCGAAGGTGCGCGCCGCGAACGGCCCCACCAGCGCGCCCAGGCCGCGCGCGGCGAAGAGGAGTCCCACGCCCAGTTGCCCCGCACCCCAGATGTCGTCGCTGGTGATGGCCAGCATGTGCACGATGCCGGTGGCCACGCCGAAGGTCGGCTTGGTCAGCAACAGCGATGCCACCGCGTGGTCCCGCCGCGCGAGAGCGACCGTCTCGGTGACCGTGGAGACGAGGCCAGCGAGACCGTGCGGTGCGTCTTCGGGCGCGGCCGCGTGCTCCTCGCGCATGGAGCGCTTGACCGACCACACCAGGGCACCCGAGGCGAAGAACAGCAGCGGGTACATGAGGAAGGTGACCTCGCGCCCGACCGTAGCGGCCACGATCCCACCGAGCGCGGCGCCGAAGGCGACCATCGTGCCCCAGGCCGAGCCGATGAGGGCGTTGGCCGTGGGCAGGTCCGCGCGGTCCACGAGGTTGGGCAGCGAGGCGCTGACGGTGGGCTCGAAGAAGGCCGCACCGAAGGCCAGCAGGCCCACCACCGCGAAGGCGACCGGGACGGTCTCGGCGTCGACCGCGAAGAGCAGGCCGATACAGATGATGCCCCGGGCGACGTTGGCGCCGGCGAGCATGTAGCGCCGGTCGAAGCGGTCGGCGAGCATGCCGGCGATCGGCGTGGCCAGCAGGAACGGCGCCATCTGCAGCACCAGGATGAGCGAGGCCGCGGCCGTCGAATCGGTCGTCTCGAGGACGAGGTCGATGAGCGCCACGGTGGCGAACCAGTCGGCAGCGAAGGCGATGAGCAGGGCCAGGTACAGGCGCGCGAAGTCGGGATTGCGCCGCAGTAGCGCGGCCATCGATCGGAACCGGTGCATGCAGCCCGAGTCTAGGCTGTGACGCGTCGGGCGTCGGTCGTGGCACACTCGCGGACGATGAGCATCAAGCGACGCCTGCGACGCCTCCTGCGCCCCCGAGGTTCGGGGGCTGCACCCAACGCCACCGGCGTGCCTCGGGACGAGCACGGCACCCCGCCTCCGCCGATGAAGGAAGGCTGGGTCACCGGTCCGCCCGACTACATCGGCATCGGCGTGCAGAAGGCCGGCACCACCCGCTGGTGGAAGCTCATCGTCAAGCACCCCGACGTCGCCGGCTGGCGGCTCAAGGAGACGCACCAGTTGAGTCGCTTCGGCTGGCGGCCGCTGTTCGACGCCGACCGTGAGGCCTACTACCGCTACTTCCCGCGGCCGCAGGGGAAGATGATCGGCGAGTGGACGCCGCGCTACATGAACGTGCCTGGCGTGGTCGAGGCCATGAAGGCGCTGGCCCCGGAGGCCAAGCTGCTGGTGCTGCTGCGCGACCCGGTAGAGCGCTATCGCTCCGGCGTGGGCCAGTGGCAGAAGCACAAGGAGCGGCGCGGCAAGCGGCTGAACCTGTGGGCCGGCCGCAAGGATGCCTACGCCCGCTCCTTCTACGGCTTCGCCCTGCGCCCGTACGTGGAGGCGTTCGGCCGCGAGCAGATACTCATCCTGCAGTTCGAGCAGTGCCTGCAGGACCCCGCGGGTCAATACCAGCGTACGCTCGACTTCCTGGGCCTGCCGGCCTGGACCCCACCACCGGAGATCCTGGGCAAGGCCTACAACGTCTCGACCAGGCGCCCTTCCCCGGCCGCGCTCGACGAACCGGCCGACCTGGTCGAGACGCTCGAGGTCGACGTGCGCGAGCTGCTCACCTACGCTCCCGACCTCGATCTCTCGCTCTGGCCCAACTTCCGCCACCTGCAGCGCTGAACCCCGGGACACAGGACGACGGCCCGCCTCAAGGGGCGGGCCGTCGTTCCTCTTGTCGGCCCCGGTCGTTCGCCGGGCGTGGTTACGGGGTCGATCTTGACGAGCGTGCCGCCGCCGGGGCCCATGATCGCGCCGGTGGAGACGTAGACCGCACCGTCGGCATCGACCGCCAGGCCACCGAGTGCCATGAGTCGATCGCCACTGGCCACCAGCGTGGGCTCGCCGCCTCCCGGCGCGACGCTCAGGACGGCGCCGACGGGCGGCGGGCCATCCTCGCCCCCGGCGAAGACGGTCATCAGTCCGTCGTGCACCATCTCGGCCACGTACAGCGTGCCGTCGGGACCGAAGCCAAGACCCATGATGTTGGTGAAGCCGCTGGCGTAGACCTCGGGCTCGGCGCCGGCGACGATCCGGTACACGTTCGCACCGCCGACGGGGAATGGTCCGCCCGTCAGCTGGCCGACGTAGAGCGCATCGTCCGGGCCGACGGTGATCGAGGTCGGGACCGCCTGCACGGGGATCGGCACCATGCCGTCGGCCGGCGCGGCCTCGCCTTCGCCTTCGGCAGGCGGAGCCTCGCCCTCGCCTTCGGGCGGCGGACCCATGGCCGCGAGCGCTTCGGCCGAGAACTCGTGCAAGGTCGGCGCGATCACGGCGAGGAGCGAGACACTGCCGTCGTCGCCGACCAACAGCACGTCGTTGCCGCCTGCATCCGCGACGGCGATGCCTCCGTCCGTGGCGGTGATGCCGTAGGGGTTGGAGTCGAGCTCGCCGCCCATCTCCGCGTCGGGGTCGTTCGTACTCTCGAAGGCGGCGACATCAGCGACCGGCTCGAGCGTGCCATCGTCGGCGACCCTCATCAGCCAGCCGGCGTTGGCCATGCCCTCCGGCATACCGGCTCGTTCGGCCGGGTCCGCCCCCAGATTCATGATCAGGTACATCGATCCGTCGGCCGTCATCGCCACGTCGGACACGCCCCCGGTCTCAGGCCCCATGCCGGCAGATGGCAGGCCCTCGAGGACCCGCTCCGAGCCATCGTCGCTGACGCGGGTGACGGCCCCGGTGAGCCCGAAGCAGAAGGCCTCGTCGCCCTCACCGATGCACTCATCGCCGGCGGTGCCGGCCTCGACGACATAGACGCTGCCATCGTCGGCGATCTTCACACCACGTGGGTTGTTGAGCCCATCGGCGACCACCTCGACGGTCGCGTCCTGGGCCAACGCCGGAGCGGCCAGCGCCACGGTCAGGGCCACGCCACCGATGAGCGTGCTGAACTTCCTCGGAATCATCTGGATGCCCTCCTCGGGGATCTGTCGGTCGGGCCCCCAGATGGTCCTTCGCCGTCCCTCTTGCGACCGGAGCGCTATGTATAGCGCAATGGTGTCCGAATGTCATCCGGAGTCATTCGGCAGCGAGCTGCGCGGTCAGGGTGCGCGCCCGGAGGAGCACCTCATCGACCATGCCCTGGCTGAGCCGCCCGGTGAAGGTGTTCTGCTGGCTGGGGTGGTAGCACCCGAGCAGCGCGTAGGGACCGACCATGGTCTCGGCGCCATGGCCGAAGCGGGGCTTGGGCGCGGTGGTGTGGCCCTCATGGGCCAGCGCGCGCAAGGCCGCGTCCCAGGCAAGGCCGCCCAGGGCCAGGATGACCGTGACGGAGCGAAGTAACCGCAGCTCCCGCACGAGGAAGGGCAGGCAGGCGTCTCGTTCGGCCGTGGTCGGCTTGTTGGCCGGGGGCGCGCAACGGTTCACGGCCGTGATGTAGCAGTCGTCAAGGCGCAGGTCGTCGCCTGCGCTGACCGAACGTGGCCGCGGTGAGTAGCCCACGCGGTACAGGGCCGCGAATAGCAGTTCACCCGAGACGCCGCGGCTGTCGCCGGTGAAGACGCGGCCGCTGCGGTTGCCGCCGTGAGCGGCCGGAGCCAGCCCGACCAGCAGCAGGCGCGCATCCGGACCGCCGAACCCCGGCACCGGCCGTCCCCAGTAGACGGAGTCGCGGTAGCGCGCGACCTTGGTGCGGGCCACCTGTTCGCGCCACGCGACCAGCCGCGGACAGCGGCGGCAGGTGGTGATGTCAGCGACCAGATCGCCCAGGCGATCGGCGCTCATGCGTGGGGCGCGGGCTCGTCCTGGGGGTCCAGACGATAGCCGGCCTCGGCCGCGCGACGGCGGAGCTCGGCCGCGGCGCTGCTGGCGCCGGGCAGATCGAGCAGCATCTCGCGCTCCGCCACGGCGTCGACGAACTCGTCCCAGGCCTCGGCCGAGAGGAAGGTGTGGCCTTCCCACTCGTTCCAGCCACAGGCTGCGCGCACGGCCTCGGACTCGAACCAGGGCAGCGGCAGGCCAGGCGCGTCCACGGCCTCGATGAGTGCCCCGGGCGCCACGCCCAGCAGCGCGCGGGCCAGCTCGGCGGCACGCCAGGCCTGGGCATCAGTGGTACCGGCGCGACGGGCCAGGTCGCCCACAGCCGCGGCCCCGTCCCACTCGACGAAGGCAGCCACGGTGCGTTCGGTATCGTCCCCGCATGCGAGATGACCGACCGTGTCAAAGAGCGACCAGCCGGCCAGGGCCTGCGCCAGCAGCCGCGGTCGCACGGCGCGAACTCGCGCGACCAGGCGTGAAACATCGTAAGCCACACTAACGGTATCTTCGTCGGACCCAGCGACGACGGCCAGCCGGTGGAGAGCGGCCGCCAAACTGGCACGGGCAGCGTCGGCACCGGCCTGTGTGTCCGGATCGCTGCGCAGCTCGGGCAGGAAGGCCTCGCCCGCGGCCTGCGTGGCGAAGACCACGGCCACGGCCTCGCGCAGGGGCTCATCGCGCATGCGCCGAAGGGCCAGGTGGGCATCGGGCATCCCGGACAGGCCCGCCCGCCCAGCCAGTTCACTCCAGCCGACGCCACCGGCATCGCTGACCTCCTCGAAGGCGAGGAAGACGTGGCAACCGTAGCCGTCGAGCGACATCTCCAGACCGTTCTCGCGCAGATCTCGCAACTGGCGCAGGAAGTCGAGGCCGGTACGTCGATCGCGCAGGATGACGAAGCCGTCGGGGTCGTGGCCGAGCCTCAGCGCCTCGGCCACCCCTGGGATGCGCACGTGGGCTCGGGGGTAGCGGTTGAGGTAGATCACCAGCGAGCGGCGTTCGGACGCACCCCGCGGTGCCTGCTCAGCGTGGTTGGCGAAGGCGAAGACGTCGTGCGTGAGCCCGCCGCCCTCGAGTGCGGTCAACTGCCGGAAGCCGGCGGCACCGGAGAAGCGCCAGCGCTCGTGCAGCAGGGGGCTGATCTCGCGGCGGTGCCGGTCGACCAGCCAGTCAACCGGCCACTCATCGCGCTGGGGCCGGCGGAACTCCATGCCGTACTGCTCGCTGTAGCCCTCGAACTGGCCGTGGCCGAACATGGGCAAGCCCGGCAGTGTCGCCAGCAGCGTGGCCACGCCGAAGTACTTATCATCGCTACCGAACTGATCCACCGCTGAGCGCTCGTCCGGGTTGTTCATGAAGTTCACGTAGCGGCCGAGGATGCGCGCGTCGAAGCTCACGGTCTCGCGGATGACCTGCTGGTACTGCGCGTTCTTCTCGTCACGCAGCATGTGCATGAAGGCGCTGTTGTACACGCGGTGCATACCCAGCGTGCGCACGAAGTAGCCCTCCATCAGCCAGAAGGCCTCGGCCAGCAGGAGCGTGTCCGGCACTTCCTGGGCCACCCGGTCGACGACCTCCCGCCAGAACTCCTGGGGCATCAGGCGGCGCAGCTCGTCAGCCGGAACGGCCGCGCTCGAGCGCGAGGGGATGCCGGCTTCGTGACCCGGCTGTGGATACCACAAGCGCTGGATGTGCCGCCGAGCGAGGACCATGGCAGCGTCGAAACGGATGACATGGAAGCGGCGGGCGACCTCCAGGATCTGACCGATGACGGCCTCGCGCACCTCCGCCCGCACGTAGTCGAGCTGGGCTGTGTCGTTCCACGGGAAGCTGGTGCCGTCGTTGCCGTGATAGATGTAGCGCTCCTCTCCAGACGCCTTGTCGGTACGCTTGAAGACCACGGCTGCGTCGGACGCATCCCAGTAGTGGTCCTCGAGCTGGATGGCCACGCGATCGTCGCTCGAGAGGTCGGCGCCGGTGAAGGAGTAGGCCGGGAACGGTGGAAAAGGCGAGGAGATGAAGAGATCGGGCCGCTCCACCACCCAGGTCGAATCGATGCCCATGTGGTTGGGCACCATGTCGGCCGCGAGGCGGATGCCGCGCGCCAAGGCCCGGTCACGCAGGTTCTCCCAGGCGGCATCGCCACCGAGCTCGTTGGCGATGCGGTAGTCGGCCACCGAGTAGGCCGAGGCCATGGCGTCGGGATTGCCGCGCCATTGCTTGATCTTCTGCGAGGCCGCGCTGCGCTCCCACAGGCCGATGAGCCACAGGCCGGTGAAGCCACGGGCGCGCAACTGGTCGAGCTCCTCGTCGGGGATCTGGTCGAGGCGATTGATCTCGCGTCCGTAGTCACGCGAGAGCTGCGAGAGCCAGACGTAGGTCGACTTGGCCACCAGCACGAGCTCGGCCATCCAGTCGCGGTCGGCGCTGAAGGCCTCGGGCTCGTCATCGAGGCCACCGAAGCCCGAGAGCGCGGCCGGATCGGCCTGGCCACCGGCCCCTCCGGCACCTTGCGCTCGCAGCCAGGCGGCGCGGTCGATCTCGTCGAGCACGCCCAGCTGTCGATCGATGTGCAGCAGGTCGGCATCATCGAGCCAGCCGGCCCAGTGGACACGGATCCAGCGCAGCTGGGCCGCGAGCGACTGCGGTGCGGCCTCCATGGGCTCGGCCAGGCGCTGCCAGAGGGTGCGTGCGGGAGCCTTGCTCTGCGAGCGCGGGATCGTCGGGCTCGAGGTCGCGGCCGGAGAGTCCGTCGAGCAGTTGCTTCTGCGCGGCTTCGTCGAGGGAGCGGTGCGAGGTCAGTTCGCGATAGGCCGCGGCCGCGGGGTTGCGCGCGGCGATGCCGGTGAGCGCCAACTCCTCGAGCGCCGCCTCGCGGCCGGGAACCTGGCCCTTGGCCCGCGCCAACCACTCGTCGGGCTCGACCTCGTCGCGGTAGACCGGCAGGGCCGGAAAGGCGTCCTCGTAGGCGATGAGCCCACGGTCGACCTCGTCGGCGCCGATGCGCGTGTCGAGAGCGCCGAGTCCGCGCGCCATGGGGCCCCCGCCACTCGGGTCGGCCCGGCGCTCCACGGCCACGGCCCGGTGTCCGAGCTCGTGGATGAGTCCGATCGCGGCGACCTCCGAGGCGACGCGGGCGCGGTCGACGTCATCGTCGACGAAGCGCTCAGCCAGGGCCAAGGCACGTGTGGGATCAAAGACGACCGCGTCACCGTCGCTCGAGAAGAGGCTCTCCTCGAACCCATACCGGTCACGAGCGGGACGCGCGATTCGGAAGTCCATCGGGGTCGAACGATAGCAGTGGCCGGGTCAAGCCGACGCGGCCGACGCTACCCCAGCACGTCTCCTACGAGCGCCCGCAGTTGGCTCCGGTGCCCGGCCGTGCGGTACTCCGTCAGCGGGCCAGGGTCGAGCACGGCATCAGCGTCGACGCGCCCGCGGCGACGGACGTAGACGGCGGGATGGATGCTGCCCCGGTCGTCCGCCTCGACGGTGATGGCCACGCCATCGGGCCCCTCGGTATCCACGTACTCGGCCAGCGAGACGATGCCGTCATCACGGATGCGGCCATCAGGGTCGCGCGAGAGCGCGTGGGCCAGATACGACTTCTGATGCCACAGCTCCGGGGCCGCCGAGGCCGACGTCAGCAGCCGCTCCACGACGTCGTCGGGTGCCACCTCCGGGCGCGGACGGGCGATCCCGAAGTAGCGGGCCGCGATCTCGTCCACGGCCAGGCGCGCGTTGTAGCGGTGCCCATGGACGGCACCGGAGTTGGCCGGGATGCCGTACTTCTTGAGACCCGACACGCCCTGCGTGATGGTGCCCGCGAAGAAGACGCCCGGCAGCGTGGCCGATTCGTAGTGGTTGGTCATGGCGGGCAGGCCGCTCCGTCCGAAGGTGCTCAAGCCCAACTCGGGCAGATCGCCGAGGGGTGCGGTGAAGCCCGTGGCGGCGATGACCTCGTCGACCTCGGCCACGAACGGCTCGGCGTTGTCCGAGCGCCGCGTGTGCACGGCGATCCCGCGCTCGTGCCGCTCCAGCCGCTCGATGGCAGCGTCGAGGATGAAGACACCGCCGCCCAGGTCGGCGTCCTCCCAGGGCTGCAGGTAGCGAGCCCGCACGCCCCCGAGCGAATGCAGGTTGACCGAGAGCTGGGCCGGCCGGGGCGAGGCCAGGATGATGGGGCTGGCCCACTGCAGCAGGCCGCTGGCCAGCTCGAAGCCGGAGTTGGCCTTGCCCATGATGAAGAGCCGCGCACCCGCGTAGGTGGAAGCCTCGCGCGTGTCGACGTAGTGCGCCGCGTGCTCGATGCCGGGGATGTCGTCGGGCGTGCTCGGCTCGGCGATGCCCACCGAGAAGATCGGTACGCGCGTGCGGTACTCGCCCGCGGGCGTGTGCAGCACGAACAGCTCGCCGTCGCGCGAGGTGCCCTGCCAGGGCGTCTCGTAGCGCACACGCAGGCCGGTGCGCCCGACGAACTCGACCAGGCCCGCTTCCATCTCCGCGCGCGAGGGGAACTCCGAGCTGCCGTCCATGAGCCCGGGCATCACCGCCCGGTTCTCCGGCTCGAAGGCGACGAGGCTGTTGAAGTCGTAGCGCTCGTACTCGCGTGAGCCGTGGACGTGGCCCGCATGCGGCTTGGTCCACGACAGCAGCCGCTGGAAGAACGGGAACTGGCGGAACATGCCTCCGGGAGCCGGATCGGCCGAGATGACCGCGTGGTCGATGCCCAGGCGAGAGAGGTAGTAGGAGACCTGCAGGCCACCGGGTCCCGAGCCGACGACGACCGCGCCGTACTCACCCGGCCCGCAGGGCCGACCCGCGCGATCGCGCTGTGTGCTCATGGCCCTAGCTGCGGCGGTTGGCGCGGTCGAGCCGACGGCTCACCGCTTGCAGCATGCGGTACATCACCGTGGGGTAGGCCAGCAGGAAGTCGCGCAGGTCGGGACCGGCCAGCTGCAACGCCCGCACCGACGTGGTCGCGACCACGTCGGCGATGGGCGATTCACCCAGCAGCAGCGAGATCTCACCGAAGAAGTCGCCCTTGCCCAGACCGGCCACGTCGTCGCCGTCGACGCGGACCGCGACCTCGCCCTCGAGGATGATGAAGAAGCCGCCGCCGGAGAAACCCTGGCGCAGGATGCGCTGGCCCGCGGGGAAGGACTCCTCCGACATGGTGTGGGCGATCGCCTGCAACTGGGGTCGGTCGAGGTCCGAGAAGAGCGCCAAGCCAGCGAGGGCGTCGAGGACCGGTGCCTGGTTCATGCCGTCACGTCCTCCGGTCCGTAGTGCTAGTGCCGCAGTTGGCTGTCGGCCTGACGCAGGCGACTGGCCAGCTCCCGGAGCATGTTCATGGCGGTCTGCGGCTCCCGCTCGAGGACCGCCATCAGATCCCAGGAAGCCAACGCGAGACAGACCGTCGGGCCGAGGGCGAAGGCCGAAGCCGTCCGTGGCTGCTGGTCGATGACCGAGAGCTCACCGAAGAAGTCGCCGGGACCGAAGCGCGCCAGCTCCTCCACGCCGGCCACGATGCGCACGCCGCCCGAGAAGACGAGGTAGAGGCCGTTGCCGACCTGGCCCTGCTGCACGATGGGCGCGGCATCGGGGAACTCGTACTCGGCCGTGACCAGGGCGAGCTGGTCGAGGACTTCGCTGCTGCAGCCGCGAAAGAGCGGCACGGCCTCGAGCTTGGCCCGCTTCTCCTGTGTCGTGAGCGCCATGGGGTCTCCTCGGGAACTTGGGGTGGCCGAATCTAACAGGCCGCCGCCGGGTCAGTCGCCGCGATGGGCACCGCTGCGGATGGTGAAGCCGATGATGTTGCCGCGGGCCGGCTCATGGCGGACCTCGACCTCGCTGACGGACGAGCCCGCGGGTCCCTCCCACAGCTCGAGCACCAGCTGGCTGAGCGCATCGTCGGGTCCCTCGGCCACGACCTCGACCGAACCGTCGGCGCGGTTGGCCACCCAGCCGGCGAGCCCGAGGCGGGCGGCTTCGCGCTCGACGAACCAGCGGTAGCCGACTCCCTGCACGTAGCCGCGTACGACCGCTACCAGGCGGGTGTCCGCGGAGTTCATGCCACGCGCGCCTTCGATCGGCTCGGTCGCGGCCAGGTCAGGAGCAGGACGTCGAGCGTGAGCTCGGGGCTGGCGTAGCCCTCCACGGCCACGGTCAGGCGATCGAGGCGATCGAAGAAGCGATGCAGCGCTACGGGGTCGAGGCGCGAACCCAGGGCCAGCAGGTCCTCGAGCTGATCGAGGTCGCGGACGCCCCGTCCCTGACCACGTGCTGCGAGCGCGAGGTCACGGCCGACGCCGCGCCAGACCTCGATGATGAGATGGACCGCCCGTCGCCGCTCGACCGGCTGCAGGCGGGACGCCGTAGGCGCTACCTCCCCGCGCAGGGCGGCATCGAGCGCAGCCGCGTCGCCGATGAGTTCCGCGGCGGCGCCGAGGCGGGTGCGGCGGTCAGCCGCGGCCAGCTCGAGCAACGTCCGGCTGATGCGTGCGCGCGCTATCACGGCCTCCGGTCGGGAGGCCAGTCGGATTGCCAGGCCGGGACAACCGGCAGCAGCGATGGCCAGCGCCCGAGCCTGGGACGGCTCGGCGTGGCCACCATCGACCAGCTGCGTGGTCAGGGTCTCGATCGGGAGGGGCGCCAGGCGCAGCCGCGCGGAACGCGAAAGCACGGTCGGCAGCAGCGGCGCGGCGTCGTCCGCGCAGAGGACGAGGCAGGTGGCCGGGCCTGGTTCCTCGAGCGTCTTGAGCAGGGCGTTCTGCGCGTCGAGGTTCAGCCGCTGGGCGGCGCTGATGACCGCGACGCGGAAACGCCCCTCCATGGCCGTGAGCGACAGGTCGGTAACCAGCTGTTGGACCTGCCCGATGCGGATCTGCTCGCCCGCGCCCTCCGGCTCGACGAGATGCAGGTCAGGGTGACCATCGGCCGCGACCTTGCGGCAGGCGCTGCAGTCACGGCAGGGACGCAGCGCCGGTTCACCGGCCAGACAAAGCAAGCCGGCTGCGAGATCGAGCGCGAGCGTAGCCTTGCCCACACCGTGTGGGCCGACCAGCAGCAAGGCGTGCGGCGGGCACTCGCCCTCGATGGCCCGGGCCACGACTGCGAGTGCCGCGTCGTGGCCGCGGGTCAGGAATGTGCCGCCGGGCGTGGTCGGCGCGGCGGCGCGGTCCATGGCCGGTGCCTAGGCCTCCTCGGCCGGGGCCTCGGCCTCGGCGGCCTGCTTGGTCGTGCGCTTGCGCGTCGTCGTCTTGCGCTTCGGCTTCTCCTCGGCCGGAGCCTCGGCGACCTCCTCGGCCGGAGCCTTGGCCTCGGCGGCCTGCTTGGTCGTGCGCTTGCGCGTCGTCGTCTTGCGCTTCGGCTTCTCCTCGGCCGGAGCCTCGGCGACCTCCTCGGCCGGAGCCTCGGCCTCGGCGGCCTGCTTGGTCGTGCGCTTGCGCGTCGTCGTCTTGCGCTTCGGCTTCTCCTCGGCCGGAGCCTCGGCGACCTCCTCGGCCGGAGCCTCGGCCTCGGCGGCCTGCTTGGTCGTGCGCTTGCGCGTCGTCGTCTTGCGCTTCGGCTTCTCCTCGGCCGGGGCCTCGGCGACCTCCTTGGCCGGTGGCGCGGCGGTGTCGCGGCGGGCCAGCTCGGCCATCAGCAGCTCCTGCACCTCGGGTGGGACCTCGCTCCAGGGATCACCACCGCGCGTCTGCTCGATCGGCTCCATCGAGTGGGCCGACGCACGCGGGGTGCTGGCGGAGCGACTCCTGCCGCGGCCGGCGCCGCGAGCGTAGCTGGAGCCGCCACCCATGCCGTAACGCTCGCGATCGAGCGCGGAACGATAGCCACCACCGCCACGGGCACCGCGGCCACCGCCACGGCCACCGCGGCCACTGCGGCCACCCTTCTTCTCGGCCAGCAGGTACTCGGGCACCGCCGGCTCATCCTCGAGCTCGTCGAGATCCCCGGCGGCATCGATCGAGGCCGAGACAACGGGTGCGGTGTCGGCCGGGACGCCGATCTGGCTGTCCCAGACAGAGCCGAAGCCTGAGTGCTGGGGCAGTGTGGGCACCTCGTCGGCCTGCACAGCCACGACCGGCATCTCCTCGGTCGCGGACTCGTCGCCGAACTCGTCGGCCGTCTCGTCGCCGGTCTCGGCGCTGCGGCCGCCACGGCCGCGACCACGGCCGCCACGGCGACGTCGGCGACGCTTGCCGCTGCCGTCGTCGGCGGGCTGCTCCTCGGACGATTCGACGACGGGGTCCTCGGCCTCGACAGGAGCCTCGAAGGCCTCGCCTGCCTCTGCTCCGCGCGAGAGCTTCTCGCCCGGCAGGGCCACGAGCCCGGCGCCCCCGGAGGCGACGGGCGCCTCTGCCTCGACCGAGGCGGGCTCGGCCTCGACCTTGCGGCCGCCACGGCGGCGGGTACGGGTCCCCCGCTCGGTCCGCTCGGAGGTGTCATCGGATGTAGCGCCACGGCGTCGGCGCGGCTTGACCCCCGACTCCTTCTCCGGCACCGCGGTCATGGAGAGGTCGCCGTCGGTGGCCACCCGGCGCCCGCTGCGGACACCCTTCTCGACCTTGGCCACGCTGGTGATGTCGATGAACACGTCGGCCACGTCCATGAGGTCGCTGCTGGTGTTGCCGCGGAAGCTGATGACCTCCACGCGCACGCCCTTCTGCTGGACAGCTGCGATGGCTGGTGCGAAATCACCGTCGCCGGAGACGACCACGGCGACGTCCAGCTTCTCGGCCAGGCGCATCATGTCGACGACGAGCTCGATGTCGAGGTTGGCCTTCATGCGGCCATCGCCGTACTTGCGGATGTCCTTGCTCACGACCTTGTAGCCCGAGCGGGCGAGGAAGGCGTGGAACTGGCGCTGGTTCTCGTTCTCCGGGTCGAGGCCGGTGTAGGCGTACGCGCGCACGAAGTCGCGGTTGGCCGTAGCCGACTTCAAGAGGGTGATGTAGTCGATATCGATCCCAGCGGCCTTGGCCGCATAGAAGATGTTCGCGACGTCTACGAAGACGGCGACGTTCTTGCTCACGCAGGACTCCTGTGTGGTGCGAGCCGCGTCCGGCGGCTCTGCGCGGGGGGACACTCGGGGCGACGGTCGCGTCTCGGGGTGTTGCCCATGCGCGCGTCGAGGGTGCTGTGTCCGGTCGTTGCTGATGTGTCGATCTCCTGGTGACGACCGGCCCGGTGGGCATCGAAGGTCTGTCTGATCACGACTGGCTGCGCGCCATGATGGAAGTGCTCTGCCCGCCAAGGTGGCGTCGGAGCTGGCCTCGGAGCGCGCCGCACCGGGTGTTCACAGGACCGCCGTGAGGGGTCACTGTCCGCACACGCCCGGGGCGCTCGGAGGCGTCTTGCATTTGGAACGCTGAAGACTATGATACTCCACGGTGCGCTTGCCGTGAGCGTGTCCCTTTCGTGTGGGTGTGCCGTGCTCGGTTCCTATCGACGACGCTGCCTGTGCCGTGGCGGCAGAAGAGGGACCGACGAACGACCACCGGCGCTGATGCCGGCCCACACGACCCACCCGAGGAGGGATCAAGGACCATGAAGAAGATCACCGCACTGTTCGCTGCGCTCCTGTTCGCCTTCGCCGTTGCCGCGTGCGACGGCGACGACGACGCGACCGAGGCGCCGGCCGATTCGCCCGCTGCCTCCGCCGAAGCCGCGGAGTAGCCGACCACCCGGCCCGAGCCGGGACCAGACCGACGAACGGTCGGGGTTCACGCCCCGGCCGTTTCGGATTCAGCAGGCCGCAGCGGTCGCGGGCGGTGCGTCGTGTCAACGTTCCTTGCCGTCAGCCGAGCGCACTCCGGCTCTCGTAACCGTGTCGCTGCCGCGCCGTGACCTTGCAACGAGGCTGGACCCGTCTAGAATGTCGCCACGCTTGAGCGGCCATGGTGGCTGTGCGCGCATGTCTCGCGTGACAGAAGAGGGGACTCGGAGCGGGTGGTGACACCCGCCGACGGAACCACTGACGTCGCTGTGGAGCCGACGTCGCAGCGACCGGCCAGGCGGGACCGGCACGTTACCGGGCCGGACCGCCATACCCATAGGAGGAGTACCAGAGAGATGATGAGAAAGAGCCTCGGCATCCTCGCGGCGACCGGCCTGCTGGCCACGGCTGCGGCAGCGCCCGCGACGGCCCAGGACTCGCGCGTCGTGACCATCCCGGCCGGCGAGCCCATCAAGCTGGGCATGATGTTCGTGATCTCGGGCGCCAACGCCGCGCTCGGTGAGGACCAGGCCATCGGCGTCGAGGTCGCGGCGCTAGACCGTGGTCAGCTGCTCGGGCCACGACCTCGAGCTGGTCCTTCAGGACTCACTATGCACCGTCGAGGGCGGGGCCCTGGCGGCCCAGGCCCTGGCGTCCGACCCGGACATCATCGGCATCGTCGGCCCGACCTGCTCCGGTGCCGTCGACGGCGGCGCGCCAGATCATCACCGAAGCAGGCCTGACGCACATCTCGGGGTCGGCCACCTCGCCGACCCTGACCTTCCCCGATCGCGAGGCTCGCTTCGACGGCTTCCTGCGCACGGCCTGGAACGACGCCTTCCAGGGCAAGGTCGTGGCCGAGTTCGTGGCCAACGACCTGGGCCTGACCAAGGCCGCGACCATCCACGACGGCTCCATCTACGCGGAGTCGCTGGTGGGCGTCTTCGCCGACGAGTTCGAGAAGATCGGTGGTGAGATCACGCTGGCCACGGCCGTGAACGACGGCCAGACCGACATGATCCAGGTCCTGACCAACGTGGCTGAGAGCGGCCCTGAGCTGCTGTACTTCCCGATCTTCATCGACGAGGGTGGCTTCATCGTCGACCAGGCTGCCGACGTAGCCGGCATGGAGGACGTCATCCTCTTCGGCAGTGACGGCCTGTTCGCACCGAAGTTCATCGAGGCTGCCGGGCCCGAACGTCGAGGGCATGTACCTCTCGGCCTCCAACTTCGACCTGCTCGCGGACACGTATCCGGCGATGCTCGAGCGCTACCTCGAAGTCGGCAACATCGAGCAGCCGCTGGCGACGTTCCACGGGCACACCTACGATGCCGCCAACATCATCTTCAACGCGGTCGAGAAGGTCGGCGTGGTCAACGATGACGGCTCGGTCACCATCGACCTCGGTGAGCTGCGCTCGGCCATCTACGCGACCACCGATCACCCCGGCGTGACGGGCACGCTGAGCTGCTCCGAGAACGGTGACTGTGGTGCCTCCATCATCGGCATCTACCAGGTCGGCCCGGAGACCGTCGAGGAGGGTGTCTTCCCGCCCAAGCTCATCAAGTAGGGCCAACCACCCGGATACACCGGACCTGAAGGTCGAGCCGGGCGTCATGGCGCCCGGCTCGACCATGTTCCCTTCCCCCATCACATGTGAGCGACCGACCAAGCAGCCATGAAGACGACCCTCAGGCCTCGTAGACGCCCCAGCCGGACCGAAACGGCCTTCGAGGCCGCGGTCAGCGCCTTCCTGTGGGCGTTCCGCATCCTGCTCGTGCTGCTCGTGGTCGTCGGTTCCATCCTCACGCTCAGCAGCGGCAAGTTCTCGGTCGAGACCTGGGTGGACCTCATCGTCAACGGCGCGGTCCAGGGCGGCATCTACGCCCTCATCGCGCTCGGCTACACGATGGTCTACGGCATCATGAAGATGATCAACTTCGCCCACGGCGAGATCTTCATGATCGGCATCTTCGCGGGCTACTTCACCGCCGAGATCCTCGATCAGGCCGGATTCCTCAACGCCAACGTGCTGACGTCGATCATCTCCTTCCTGCTGATGATGCTCATCGCCGCGGGCGCGTCCACGCTCGTGGCCCTGGCCGTGGAGCGCGTGGCCTATCGGCCGCTGCGCAACTCGCCGCAGGCTGGTGCTGCTCATCAGCGCCATCGGTGCCTCGTTCTTCCTGCAGTACACCATGCGCGGGCCTGTTCGGCTCGAGCATCTACCGCTATCCCACCATCGACATCCTCGAGGAAGAGGTCGCGCTTCCGCTGCTATCCGTGCTCGGCCTGAAGTGGATCGAGGTCGTGGTCATCGGCGCGGCGCTGGTGATGATGGCCGTCCTGTACCTCTTCGTGATGCGCTCCAAGATCGGCACCGCCATCCGAGCCGTCTCCGAGGACAAGCAGACGGCCGCCCTCATGGGCATCGACGTCAACCGCGCCATCGTCACTACCTTCGCCGTCGGCGCCGCCATGGCCGGCGCGGCGGGCGTGCTCTACGGCACGCTGTGGGGTGTCTTCTTCTTCTTCAGCGGCTTCATCCCCGGCATCAAGGCCTTCACCGCGGCCGTCCTCGGCGGCATCGGCAATATCCCCGGCGCGATGGTCGGCGGCTTCGTCCTGGGTGAGGCCGAGTCGGTCGGCTCGCTGCTCATCTTCGACGGCCTGGGTGTGCCTGCGCCCGGCCAGCTCAAGGACGTCATCGCCTTCACCATCCTCGTGATGGTGCTGATGTTCCGACCCCAGGGCATCCTGGGTGAGCGCCTTTCGAGGTCGCGGGCGTGACCGCCGGACCGACCAGCACGAGCGAGCGCGCGACGTTCGAGCGCAACCCTGCGGCCTGGAAGCAGGTCTTCCTCGCCGGCCTCGTCTTCGGTGGCGCCGCCCTGTACGTGACGCTGGTGGGCATCGTGGGCACGTTCGAGGAGCGGGCCATCATCGACGACGTCGTCACTGTCGGCCAGTTGGTGCTGCTGCTGACGGCCATCATGGCTGGCTACGTGGGGGCCGTGAGGGCGCCCCAGGGCGCCATCAACAGGATCGTCGGCTCGGCCGTGGCCGGGCTCATGTCCGGGGCCGCGCTCTCGCTGCTCATCCTGCTCGGGCCCGTTCTCGACATCGGCCAGTACCTGCCCAACGCCTCACGTGATCTCTACGACCTTCTTTCCGGAGCGGACATCCTGGGCGTGGAGGAGACGCGGGCGATGTGGCTCGGCGAGGCGTTCCCCCACACGTTCTGGTTCCCGGCGCTGATCGGCACCAGCCTGGGCGCACTCGGCGGCCTGCTGTCGCTGCTGCCGCGCGTGGCGCGAGACCTCATCCTCATCGGCGTCGTCGTGCTCGTGTTCATGGGCCTGTTCTCGGGCATCCTGCGCTCCCCGATGCTGCAGAACGGGCTCACCTCGGGGGTGGCCCGCGAGCTCTTCGCCTCCAACGGCCTGCGCATGCCGGGCGTCCTGCTCATCCTGGGCCTGGTCCTCCTGCTCTACCTGGCATGGGTGCTGATCAAACCCCGTGAGCGTTGGCAGAAGGTGCCCGAGGAGACGCGGCAGCATCCGGCCGTGGTCCTGCCGGCCGGTGCCGTGGCACTGCTCTTCGTGCTGCTGCTGCCGCTGGTCTTCACCGGCCTCGTGCCCTCGGTCATCGCCCTGGTCGCGCTCTATGCCCTGATGGGCCTGGGCCTCAACATCACGCTCGGCCTGGCGGGCCTGCTGGACCTGGGCTTCGTGGCCTTCTTCGCCGTCGGCGCCTACACGGTGGCGCTGCTGACCGGGACCGGCGATGTCAGCATCGCCGCGCTGCCCTTCTTCGTGGCCATGCCCATCGCCATCCTCGCGGCCATGGGCTTCGGCCTGCTGCTGGGCCTGCCCATCCTGGGCATCCGCGGCGACTACCTGGCCATCGCCACCCTGGGCTTCGGCGAGATCATCGCCATCCTCGCCCGCTCCAACCTGATGAAGCCGCTCATCGGCGGCCCGGCCGGCATCACCGGCATCCCCAAGCCGCTCGCGTCGATCGGCATCGAGACCGGCGCCGGGACTGGCTGGCCGGACCCAACCAGATCTACATCATCTCGCTCATCGCCATGGGGGTCATCGCCTTCATCGCCGTGAGGCTGCGAGATTCACGCCTCGGCCGGGCCTGGATCGCCATCCGCGAGGACGAGGACGTGGCCGAGGCGCTGGGCATCAACCTGGTCCAGACCAAGTCGCTGGCCTACATGCTGGGCGCGGCCTTCGCGGGCCTCGGAGGCGCCGTCTTCGCCGTCGCTCTTCGGCTCCGTCCAGCCCAGCTCCATCAACATCCAGGTGTCCATCCTCGTCGTGACCATCATCATCATCGGCGGCATGGGCAGCATCCCCGGCGTGGTGCTGGGAGCGATCGTCATCATCGGCCTGCCCGAGCTCTTCCGCGAGTTCGCCGAGTACCGCTTCCTGCTCTACGGCATCGCCCTCATCCTGGTGGTGCGCTGGCGCCCAGAGGGCCTGATGCCCTCCAAGGTCGGTCGTCAGGAGATGCACGCGGAGGAGACACCGATCGAGGGCGAAGGTCCGCCGCCGGCCGATGCGAGCGACGCTGAGCCGGCGTCGAGCACGAGCGGGGGCGCCTGAGCCATGGCCCTGCTCGAGACCCGCAACGCGACCAAGCGCTTCGGCGGCCTGACGGCGGTCAACGACCTCGACCTTC
Organism: uncultured Chloroflexia bacterium; assembly: GCA_963716815.1. Classification (GTDB taxonomy): domain Bacteria; phylum Chloroflexota; class Limnocylindria; order Limnocylindrales; family CSP1-4; genus JAFMJV01. Next base: position 70,667 of record CAVQUM010000022.1, on the reverse strand, counting down.
GACCTCGATGAGGGGGCCATCGTCAGCGTCATCGGCCCCAACGGCGCGGGCAAGACGACGTTCTTCAACTGCATCGCCGGCTTCTACCAGATCGACGAGGGCAGCATCATCCTCGACGGCGTCGAGATCCACGAGCTGCGGCCCGACAAGATCGCCCGGCTGGGCCTGTCGCGGACATACCAGAACATCCGGCTCTTCGGCGGCATGACCGCGACCGAGAACGTGCTCGTGGGCCAGCACCAGCATCTGGCTTCGACCTGGGTCCAGGCCGTCCTGCACGCGCCCTCACAGCAGCAGGAGGAGGCCGAGGCGCTGGAGGAAGCGCAGCGCCTGCTGGACTACGTGGGCCTGGAGGGGAGCTACGACCTGCTGGCGAGCAACATGCCCTACGGCGACCAGCGGCGCCTGGAGATCGCCCGCGCCCTGGGCACCAGCCCGCGCATCCTGCTCCTGGATGAGCCGACCGCGGGCATGAACCCTGCCGAGACCCGCGAGATGACCGGTCTCATCCGCCAACTCCGAGACGAACTGGGCATCACCATCCTGCTCATCGAGCATGAGATGCGCGTGGTCATGGACATCAGCGAGCGCATCACGGTGCTCGACTACGGCCAGCGCATCGCCGAGGGCACGCCCTCCGAGATCCAGAGCGACCAGCGAGTCATCGAGGCCTACCTGGGCAAGGCCGCGGCCAAGGCCGAGGCTGAGCGGGTCAAGGCCGAGGCCGGCGTCGCCGCGCTGGTGCGGGAGGACTGACCATGCCCCTTCTCGAGATCAACGACCTGCACACGTTCTACGGCAAGATCCACGCCCTGCGCGGGGTCAGCCTGACCGTCGACGAGGGCGAGATCGTCACGCTCATCGGTGCCAACGGCGCAGGCAAGACGACCACCCTCAACACGGTCAGCGGCCTGCTCGTGCCCAAGCAGGGCGACGTCCGCTTCGATGGCGAGGATGTGACGCACGTGCCACCACACGAGATGGTCACGCGCGGCGTGGTGCAAGTGCCCGAAGGCCGGCGCATCTTCGCCCAGCTGACCGTCGAAGAGAACCTGCACATGGGTGCCTTCACGGTCGACGACCCCAAGCTCGTGGCAGAGGGCGTGGAGAACGCCTTCGAGATGTTCCCGCGCCTGAAGGAGCGACGCGCGCAGGTGGCGGGCACGCTCAGTGGTGGTGAGCAGCAGATGCTGGCCATGGGCCGGGCGCTCATGACCAAGCCGCGCATCCTGCTCATGGACGAGCCCTCGATGGGCCTCGCGCCGAACCTGGTCGAGTACATCTTCGAGACGGTCCAGCGCATCCACGCGGAGGGCACCTCGATCCTGCTGGTGGAGCAGAACGCAGCCACCGCCCTGACCGTGGCCAGCCGCGGCTACGTGCTCCAGTCGGGCCGGATCCTGATGGCTGATTCGGCCGCGGCCCTGGCCAGCAACGAGGACGTCCGCCGCTCCTACCTGGGCGAGATCTAGCCCCTCGTCGGCGGCCTCCGTGGCGTCGAGGTCAGCCGTGCCCGGGGCCCTGTCGAAGGGCGCCTGCCGCTACGGTGCCGTCTCGGTCGGGACCGTTGCGCCCTCGGTGAGGAAGCGCTTGAGGAACAGCTGCGTGGCTTCCTGCTGGGGATCGTCGAGGACCTGCTCGGGTGGACCCTCCTCCACCACCACGCCACCTTCGAGATAGAGCACGCGGTCCGCTGCTTCGCGTGCGAAGGCCATCTCGTGGCTGACCACGATCATGGTCGAGCCCTCATGGGCGAGTTGCGCCATGACCAGGATGACCTCGCCGATGAGCTCGGGATCGAGAGCACTGGTGGGCTCATCGAAGAGCAGCACTTCGGGCTCCATGGACAGCGCGCGGGCGATGGCCGCGCGCTGCTTCTGGCCACCCGACAGGCGCGCCGGGAACTCGTCCCGCTTGTCGAGCATCTGCACCTTCTCGAGGTAGCGCTCGGCGGTGGCGATGGCTTCGTCCTTGCCCACACCCTTGACGTGGACCGGCGCCTCGATGCAGTTGTCGAGCACGCTCATGTGCGGGAAGAGATTGAACTCCTGGAAGACCATGCCGGTCTGCTGGCGCAACTGTCGGATGTCGCTGCGGCGTTTGCGGCCGGCCTTCTGCAGCGGGTCGGCGTCGATGACCAGGTCACCCATGGCCACCGTGCCTCTGGTCGGCGCTTCGAGGAAATTGAGGCAGCGCAGGAACGTCGTCTTACCCGAGCCCGAGCGGCCGATGAGCATGACCGTCTCGTGCTTGCGTACGGCCAGGCTCATACCACGGAGCACGTGGTGGGCGCCGAAGAACTTCTCGATGTCGGTCGCCTCGAGGACGACATCACCCAGGGGGACGCTCATCGGTCACCTCGTGCCATGCGCTTCTCCAGGCGGTCCTGGAAGTAGGACAGGATCATCGTCAGCACCCAGTAGACCGCGGCCGCGAGGATGAGCATCTCCAGCGTGCGGAAGTTGGCGTAGCCGATGGTCTTGGCCCGCCACAGGAGCTCCTGCACGCCGACGATGTAGACCAGCGCGGAGTCCTTGATCATGGCGATGAACTCGTTGCCGATGGCCGGGGTGACGATGCGCACTGCCTGCGGCAGCACGACCTTGATCATGATGCGGCGCTCGCCCAGGCCCAGGGCCATGGCCGCCTCCCGCTGTCCCTGCGGCACCGCCTGGATGCCGGCGCGGAAGATCTCGGTCATGTAGGCGCCGTAGTTGAAGGCGAGCGCGAAGATGCCCATCCAGATAGCGGGTACGCGTGATGCCTCGGGCAGCAACTGGGGCAGCGCCCAGAAGATGAACAGGATCTGGACGATGAGGGGCGTACCACGCACGATCGAGACATACAGCGTGGCCACCGCGTACACCGGTGCCATCTTCGAGATGCGCCCGATGGCGCCGATGAGCGCGAAGAAGATGGCCAGGATGATCGAGACGATGGAGATGAAGATGGTCGTCGTCGCGCCGCCGAGGACGTATTCGGCGTTGTCGAAGATGAACCCGGGCTGGAAGCGCTCGATGCTGAGCATCCAGTAGACGGCCAGCCCGATGACGACGACCCAGGTGATGACGAAGGTGGCGCGGAAGCCCAGGCGCCGGCGGCGGTTGGCTTCAGCGACCGCGGCGACGATGGGGTCGTTGCTGACGCTGTCCTGGTCGGCGGTGGCAGTCATGCGTGAAGACCCTCCCTGTATCCGCCGGAAGAGCCCTCAGCCGTGACAGCCACAAGCTTGGTGATCTTCGGTTCCGGGGCGCCGGAGCGCCCCAGAACCATTGATCTGTGGATGTGGGCTACTCCCCGCTTTCCTCCTCCATGCCCATGTCGTCGGCCTCGCCCACCCTCATGGACAGGTCGTAGCCGTACCACTTGTTGCTGAGCTCGGACAGGGTCCCGTCAGCATGCATCTCGCCGATGATGGCGTCAACCGCCTCCACCAGCGAGTCGTTGTCCTCGACCGTGTTGTCGAAGGCTGCCGCCAACGGCTCGTAGAAGACGGGGTCGCCGACCTTGACGGCCGGGATGCCGTCGGCGATGGCGGCCTCGACGGTGGGGGCTGCGGTCAGCCAGCCCTCGAAGTCGGTACGGCCGAGGCCCCACTCCTGGGCACAGTCGCGGTCAGTGGTGCGGGTCACCGCGATCGAGCCCTCTGGCGGGGCGATGTCCGGCGTCTCGGTGCCGAAGTCGAGCGTGCCGTTCATCCACTCGAGGTAGGTCGTGGCCTCACCCATGCACACGGACTTGCCCGCGAGGTCGTCGAGCGTCTCGATGCCGGCGTCCGCGTGCGCGGCCATCTGCGCTGGCGTGAAGTAGTAGGGCTGAGTGAAGTCGAGGACCTCCTGGCGCTTGCTGGTGATGGTCATGGAGCCGACACTGAAATCCCAGCGATCTCCCCATGAACCCGCTGTGATGAGTGCCCAGTCCGGCGTCTCGAGCGCGAGCTCGACACCGAGACGCGTGGCGATCTCTCGCCCGACGTCGATGTCGAAGCCGACGATCTCACCGCCGACCAACTCCGACTGCGGCGGGTAGGCCGGGTCGGTGGACATGCGGATGACACCCGCTTCCTGGACGCGCGCGAGCATGTCCGGCTCGGCATCCTGAGCAAAGGCTGGAGCTGCAGCGGTCAACGCCAGGACGGCTGCCGCGGAAACGACGATCGCTCGCCTACTGCTTGAACCCATTGACAGTGGTTCCTCCTCTGGTGGTTGGGTCGCCCCGTTTTACCACGGGTGGCAAGCAGAATCGACCCCGTTCCGCAGCGCGACCCTCGATGCGTCCGACCGAAACGCGCCTGCGACGTGCCTGCATGACACTCCCGATAGACTGGAGGCATGGACGCTGAGAGCTGGTTAACGAGCGAGCTGGCGTCCTTCGGCTGCGCGGCTTGCGGACAGGCCTACGGGCGGGGACACATCGAGCTCATCGCCCAGCGTGAGGAGCTGTTCTTCGTCGACCTCTCGTGCGATCACTGCGGCTCCCAGGCCGTAGCCATCGTCACCATCGCGGTCGATGGCCAGACGGTCCGGCTCGAGGGCGGCGAGTTCGTGCGCGCAGAGGATGTCGACCTCGATGTGGCGCCCGAGGGCCCGCCTGTGAGTGCCGACGACGTGCTCGACGCCCACCGCCTGCTCGATGACTTCGATGGCGACGTGCATCGGCTCATCGCCCGCTTGGACGGGGAGGCGCGTTGAGCGAGTCTCCCCGTTTCGCCCACGCCAGCGAGGCCGAGCTGGCCCGCATCCTCGACTACTACAAGGTCGAGTGGCGCTACGAGCCGCGCACCTTCCCCATCCGCTGGAACGCCGAGGGCATGGTCACCGAGTCGTTCGCACCCGACTTCTATCTGCCCGATCTGGACATGTACGTGGAGTTGACGACGCTCAAGCAGAGCCTGGTGCGCAAGAAGAACCGCAAGCTGCGGCACCTGCGCGAGCTCTATCCCATGATCCGTATCAAGCTCTTCTACGCGCGCGACTTCAAGGCCCTGATGCTCAAGTACGGTCGCCTCGACGCGGCTGCCTCGCTCATCGGCATCGAAGGCCAGCCGCCACCCAAGAAAGTCGCGGTCACGGCTGAGACCGGGCCCGCCGCCGACTGACCGGCCACGACTCGATCCGACACCGACCCGGAACCACACCAAGAAGAGGAGCCGAGCGCATGCCCGCATCAGCACTGGAGAAGGACGTCGCCGAGGTCCTTATCGATGAAGACCGGCTGCAGGCCAAGGTGGCCGAGTTGGGCGCGACCATCTCGGCCGACTACGCCGAGGTGCAGGTCACGCTGGTGAGCGTGCTCAAGGGCGCCCTGCCCTTCATGGCCGACCTCATGCGGGCCATGACCATCCCGGTGCGCATCGACCTCATGGAGGTCTCCTCCTACGGCAGCGGCACCGAGTCCACCGGCCGCGTGCGCATCCTCAAGGATCTCTCGTCCTCGATCGAGGGCAAGCACGTGCTCATCGTCGAGGACATCATCGACACGGGGCTGACGCTGAACTACCTCACGCAGTACCTTTCTGGCAAGAACCCGGCCAGCCTGGGCATCTGCACGCTGCTCGACAAGCCCGCCCGACGGCTGGTGGAGATCGACCTCGACTACCGCGGCTTCGAGATCCCCGACCGCTTCGTCATCGGCTACGGGCTCGACTACGACGAGATCTACCGCAACCTGCCCTATATCGGCGTGCTGCGACCGGAGGTCTACGGCGGAAGGTGAGACGGGGCCTCGGCCGGGGACGCTCGCTCATCGCGGTCGGTGCGGTCCTCGCGGTCATCTCCATGCCGCTCGCCTGGCAGAAGGCCGGCGGCATCGTCTTGCCCGTGTCCACGGACTGGGGCTTCGCCGGTACCGGCCTGGTCATGTTCCTCGCGGCGGCGGCCATGCTCGTGCTCATCGTGCTGCCCTTCACCACCGAGACGCGGCAGGTCGCGCTCGACCGCCCGCTCTCGTACGCCGATCCTGCTGGTCGTGGGCATCGCCGGATTGGCCCTCGCGGTCACCGACCTCATCGGCGGCGAAGAGGACTACAGCCTGACGCCGCTCGACGCCCCCGGCCTGTGGCTGGCCATCGTGGCCATGGCCATCACCACCTGGGGCGTGCTCGAGCTCATCGCCGAGAAGCCGCCTCCGCCGTAGGTCGGAGCTGAGCCCGGCTATACTCCCACCCAGTATCCGGGGAGCATCCCGTCCCCGGTGACGAGTGACGGAGGCGACGTGGGCGCAGGCACCACCAGCAAGTCGGGTCGGCACAAGGCCACTCCGATACCGCGACCGTATGGCGGGTCACGGGAACAGGTCCTTCGGCGCCTGGCCCGTATGGAGGGCCAGGTCCGCGGCGTGGCCCGTATGATCGAGCGTGACGAGGACTGCGTGGACGTCCTGCAGCAGACGGCTGCCCTGCGGGCTGCGGTCGATGCTGTCTCGATGCTGCTGATGGAGGATCACGTCCAGGGTTGCGTCAACGCAGCCGTGGAGAGCGGCGACACCGCGACGCTCACCGAGGAGGTCATGGAGGTCGTGCGCCGAGGCATGGGTCGCCCCGCACGCGGCCCTCGCGGCACCGCGGAAGCCTGACGTCCGGCTGGGACGAGTCGCCGCCGGTGGGGAAACACCATGCCTGTCCACCATCGCGTGGGCTTATCCACCGAATCGGGCTTGTTTTCCACAACGGTGCGTGGGGGCACCACGATTCGTGGATAACCTCCTTGACGCGGCCCCGGCCACTGCGGACACTGCCGTTCCTGCACCACGCGGTGCCCTACGTGGTGTCGTGCAGCGGCGGAGTACGGTAACGCCGCCCGTGACGTTGTACGGAGAGATCCGTACGCGACGACCGTCCGGGTGTCGGAAGACCGAAACGCCGACGGGTGCGAGGAACGTTCCAGCGCCGGGAGCGGCTTTGGCCCGGGTAACGTGTTCGCGACGACGACCGCGAACCGGCCATGAGGAGGGTCGCTTCCGGCGCACTTCCTTGTCCTGGTCGGGCGGTGCCCCGGCGTGGCGCGGCGCTCTCGTCATCCCAGGCGTACGCAGCGGGGGAGATCGACCGTGACCGAAGCCGCCGGGCCCCGCCCTGAACTGCCCTCCGACCCGGAGTCGCTCGAGCCTATGGGCCCGGCCTTCGACGAAGCGCTCGAGGCCGGTCTGACCGAGCTGGGTCTGCTCGACGCGCGTGCTGCGGGTGCTCCTGCTCGCGAGAGCTACGAAGCCCACGCGCGGCTGCTGCGCGACTGGAACCGCGCCATCAACCTCACCGCCATCCGCGAGCCTGCCGACGTGGCCCGACGGCACACCGTCGACTCGCTCAGCGCCGTGCCCGTGCTCGATGGGCTGATCAGACCCGGGGCCACACTCCTCGACATCGGGAGTGGCGGGGGCTACCCGGGCCTGCCCCTGGCCGCGGCGCTGCCGTTGTCACGCGTGGGCCTGCTCGACTCGGTCGGCAAGAAGGCGCGCTTCCTGGGCGTGGCCGGCGCTGCCGTGGCCGCGCTGCTGGTCCGAGACGACGAGGCTGCGGGCGTCGAGGGGGCGAGAGAACCGATCTCCATCGAAGCCATCGCTGAGCGCGCGGAGGACATGGCCGAAGAGTACGAGCACCGCGAGGCCTGGGATGTGGTCACCAGCCGGGCCGTGGGACCGCTGGCCGAGGTGCTCGAGCTGAGCCTGCCGCTCGCGCGCCTGCGCGGCACGGTCGTGGCCTGGAAGCACGAGGAAGAAGGCGGCGGCCTACGCGTCGAGCTGCAGCGCGCGGGTTCGGTCATCCGCGCCGCGGGCGGCGGGCGTCCGCGGGTGTACCCGGTCGAGGCGTCGGGTCTCCTTGGCCACCGCCTGGTGGTCGTGCCCAAGGAGCGCACCACGCCCATCGCCTATCCCCGCCCGGCCGGGGTCCGCCGGCGGCGGAAGCGCTGATCGCCCGCGCGGCGGGACGCTCGCGGGGCCTGCTGTCGGGCGGAGGCTCGCTGCTGTCGGGCGGAGGCTCGCTGCTGCCGGTCGGAGGCTCGCTGCCAAGCGCGCCCTGCTACCCTCGCGCCGATGCGTCTCGCCGTCCTCTCGGACATCCACTCCAACGCCCCCGCCCTCGACGCTGCGCTCGACGCCGTCGGCGAGTTCGACCAACTGTGGGTGCTCGGTGACATCGTCGGCTACGGCCCGCATCCCGACGCGGTCGTGGCACGTCTGCGGGAAGCGAACGCGGTCGCCGTGCAGGGTAACCACGACGCGGCCGTGCTCGGGCGCATCCCCACCGGCACCTTCAACGACCTCGCCCGAGCGGCGGTGGCATGGACGGCGGAGACGATGGACGGGGGCAACCTCGATTGGCTGGCCGAGCTGCCCGAGCTGCGCGTGGAGGGTGATTTCACGCTGGCCCACGGCAGCCCGCGCGATCCCATCTGGGAGTACCTCTTCACCATCCCGGCTGCGCGCATCAACCTGGGCGCGTTCGAGACGCCGTACTGCATCGTGGGCCACACCCACCACCAGCTCGCCTTCGTCGATGACAAGGGCCAGGTCGAGGCGCTGCTGGCCGAGGACGGCGACGAGCTCACGCTCGACGAGCGCCGCTGCATCCTCAATCCGGGCTCGGTGGGTCAGCCGCGAGATGGTGACCCCCGGGGCTGCGCCATGACCATCGACACCAAGAACGGGACCGTGCGCTGGCTGCGCTTCCGCTACGACATCAAGGCCGTGCAGACCGACATGCGCGCCACGACCCTGCCCCGGCGGCTGGCCGATCGTCTCGGGAGGGGGGTCTAGCGCGATGGGCGAGAGGCCAGGCGGGAACGGCGACAGCGGGCAGGCCGAGCCGCGAGACGAGCGCCGGCGGAAAGCGTCCTCCCACGCCAGCCCTGGGCGCCAGCCAGGCCAGTTGCGCGGGCGCAAGATCGGCGATCGGCGCGTGCGCGTGGAGCGGCCGCAGGCGGAGTACTTCCGCTACGCCGCCAAGGACACGCTGGTGGCCCGACCCAAGGCCCACGAGGAGAAGCGGGCCATGGGGCGCGGGCTCGCCGCCGGCCGGCGCATCCTCTTCGGCCGCCCGCTGGCGTCGGAGGAAGAGGGCGAGGAACGCCTGCCCAAGAAGAAGGCGCTGGCCATCTTCAGCTCGGACGCCATCAGCTCCAGCGCCTACGCCACCGAGGAAATCCTGCGCGCACTGGTGGTCGCGGGCGCGACGGCGGGGGTCGGATACGGCTACCTCGCGCTGTCACTGCCGGTGTCGGTCGCCCTGGCCATCCTGCTGGGCGTGGTGGCCTTGTCCTACCGCATGATCGTGTTGGCCTACCCCACCGGCGGCGGCTCGTACTCGGTCTCCAAGGCCACGTTCGGCAAGATGCCCTCGCTGGTCGCCGCCAGCGCCCTGCTCGTGGGCTATGTGCTGACGGTGGCGGTGTCGGTGTCCTCCGCCTCGGACCAGATCGCCTCTGCCGTGCCGGCGCTGGCCGGCTGGAAGGAGCTCATCGCGGTCGGCGCCGTCTTCCTCATCACCATCGGCAACCTGCGCGGCCTGCGCGAGGCGGGCAACATCTTCGCCATCCCCACCTACCTCTTCCTGGGCATGGCCCTGCTGATGATCGGCCTGGGCGCCTTCCAGATCATCGTGGTCGGGGTGGACGCCTCCTATCCCTCGCTCTCGCAGGCCACCGCCGACATGAGCAGCCTGGCGTTGGTGCTGCTGGCCGTGCGCGCCTTCTCGGCCGGCTCGGTCGGCCTCACCGGCACCGAGGCCATCGCCACCGGCGTGCCTGCCTTCAAGCCGCCCGAGGCCCGCAACGCGGCCACGACCCTGGCCGTGATGTCGGTCATCCTGGGCACACTCTTCATCGGCATCACCTTCCTCGCCAACGGCTACGGCCTCATCCCCAACGATGAGGTCACGATCATCGCCCAGTCGGCCGAGGCGGTCTTCGGCGCGGGCTCGGTCGGCTTCTTCCTCTTCCTCACCTTCACCACGCTCATCCTCATGCTCGCGGCCAACACCTCGTTCGCGGCCTTCCCGGTGCTGGCCTCGGTGCTGGCCAACGACGGCTTCTTCCCGCGCTCGTTCGCCTTTCGCGGTGAACGTCTGGCCTACACCCTGGGCATCGTCGTCCTGGGCGTGCTGGCGGCCGTGCTCATCGTGGCCTTCGGCGGGGAGACCGAAACGCTCATCCCCATCTACGCCACGGCCATCTTCACCGACTTCACCATCAGCCAGTCGGGCATGGTCCGGCACTGGCTGCGCAACAAGTCGCCGGGGTGGCAGTTCCGCCTGGCGGTCAACGCCGTCGGCGCCGTTATCACCGGCATCATCCTCGTCTCGGTCATCATCTCCAAGGCGCCCGAGTCACTGCTGGTGGTGGTGGTGCTGCCCGTGCAGGTCGCGGTCATGTGGTTCATCCGCCGGGAGTACGACACGGTGGGCGCCGACCTGGCCATCGAGGACGACCAGGTCTTCGATGCGCCGCGCAAGCGCAACCGCGTGATCATCCCGATCATGAACCTGTCGCGCGCGACGGTGCAGTCGGTGCAGTTCGGCCGCTCGCTCGGCGACGACGTCAAGGCCGTGCTCATCACGCTCCGACCTCGAGGAAGGCGAGGCCGTGCGCACAGAGTGGGAGAAGACGCTGCCGGGCGTGCCGCTGGTCATCGTGGAGACGCCCTACCGCTCGCTGGTCACGCCCTTCCTGCACTACCTCGACGTGATGGCCCCGTCGGAGGCAGACGTCATCACCATCGTGGTCCTGCCCGAGTACGTGCCGCGCCACTTCTGGGACCGCATCCTCTACAACCAGAGCGCGGACCAGCTGAAGAACGCGTTGGTGGGCCGGCCCGAGACGGTGGTGGCCGACGTGCCCTACGGCAGCGCACACCGCCACGCCGGCATCAGCTTCCGCGGGCTCTGGCGGCGGCGCGACGAAGCCGGTGCAGCCGCGCCGGAGGGGCCGGCGAGTGAGGACGAGTAGGCACATCGGGCACCGCCAGCCGGCCCGTTGGAGGGTGCCCATCCAGTCCTGCCGACTTGCGCATGGAAGCGCATACTCCCGAAGCGAAAGCCGGTCTGCGTGCATCCGCCCCACTGGTGCAGGGCGCGACGGCGGCTCCGATGAAGGAACCCGATAACCGCGTCCTGGTGCCTGCGCGCGAGGACACGCGTGAGCGGACCGCCCCGGCGGTTCGTGGATACCCATGACGACTGACGAGGGCGACAAGCGCCCGGACGCTTCGCACGAGCGCACGACCCAGACACCCAGACCAGCCGGACTGGCCGGCCAGAAGCCGGGCAACCGGCGTGTCCGCGTGGAGCGGACGCGAAGCGAGTACTTCCGCTACACACCCTCGGGCGCGCTCGAAGCGCGGCCGAAGGCACACGAGGAGGTCCACCCACGTGGTCGCCTCATGGCGGCAGCGCGACGCACGCTCTTCGGCCGCCCGCTGGCCAGCGCCGAGGAGATCGGCGAGCGCCTGTCCAAGAAGAAGGCGCTGGCCATCTTCAGCTCGGACGCCATCAGCTCCAGCGCCTACGCCACCGAGGAGATCCTGCGCGCACTGTTGCTCGCGGGCGTGGGCCTAGCCGCGCTGACCCTGGCCCTGCCGGTCGCCATCAGCATCGCCCTCCTGCTGGGCGTGGTCGCTATCAGCTACCGCCAGGTGGTGGTGGCCTACCCCACCGGCGGCGGTTCCTACTCGGTCTCCAAGGCCAACATCGGGCGCCTGGCCTCGCTGGTGGCCGCGGCAGCACTGCTCATCGACTACGTCCTGACCGTGGCCGTGTCCATCTCGTCCGCCTCGGAACAGATCGTGGCGGCGCTGCCCTCACTCGGCCCCTGGCAGGTGCTCATCGCCGTGGTCGTGGTGGCGGTCATCACCTTGGCCAACCTGCGCGGTGTGCGCGAAGCGGGCAACATCTTCGCGGTTCCCACCTATCTCTTCGTGGGCACGGCCCTGCTCATGATCGTGCTCGGCGCCTGGCAGATCATCGTCGGCGGCGAGGGCGCCAGCTACCCGGACCTGCGCGAGAACTCGATCGACCTCGCCAGCATCGCCATCCTGCTCCTGGCCATGCGCGCCTTCGCCAGCGGTGCCGTGGCCCTCACCGGCACCGAAGCCATCGCCACGGGCGTGCCTGCCTTCGAGCCACCGGAGTCGAAGAACGCCGCCTCCACCCTCGCGGTCATGGCCGTGCTGCTGGGCGTGCTCTTCATCGGCATCACCTTCCTGGCCTCGGGCTTCGCCATCGTGCCCAACGAGGAAGCGACGGTGCTCTCGCAGGTGGCAGGCAGCGTCTTCGGCTGGGAGTCGGTGGGTTTCTACCTCTTCCTCACGTTCGCGGCGGTCATCCTCATGCTCGCGGCCAACACCTCCTTCTCGGCCTTCCCGCGGTTGTCGGCGGTGCTTGCCGAGGACAACTACATGCCGCGCCGCTTCGCCTACCGCGGCGACCGCCTGGCCTTCACGGCTGGCATCGTGGTGCTGGGCCTGCTGGCCGGGATCCTCATCGTCGTCTTCGGGGGTGACACCCACGCGCTCATCCCGCTCTATGCAGTGGGCGTCTTCATCGACTTCACCATCAGCCAGACGGGCATGATCCGGCACTGGCTGCGCGAGCGACCGCCCGGCTTCCGACGGCGGCTGTCGGTCAACGCGGTCGGCGCGGTCATCACCGGCCTGGTGGCCATCGACGTGGCCGTGGTCAAGGCTCCGGCCTCGCTGCTGGTGCTGGTACTCATCCCGATCCTGGTGGGGGTCATGTGGTTCATCCACCACGAGTACGACACCGCCCAAGAGGAGCTGGGGGTCGACAAGACCCGCGTCTACGGGGCGCCGACCAAGAGGAGCCGCGTGATCATCCCGGTGCCCTCGCTGTCTCAGGCGGTCATCCGCTCGGTGCAGTTCGGACGCACCATCTCCGATGATGTGCGCGCCGTCCATATCACCGTCGATAGCGAGGCTGCCGAAGCGCTGCGCCGAGACTGGGAGCACATGCTGCCGGACGTACCGCTGGTCATCATCGAGACGCCCTATCGCTCGCTGGTGTTGCCCTTCCTGCACTACCTCGACGTGATGGCGCCGACCCCGCCCAACACCATCACGGTGGTGGTCCTGCCGGAGTATGTGCCGCGCCACTGGTGGGACAGGATCCTGCACAACCAGAAGGCGCATCGCATCCGCGAGGCCCTCGTCGGCCGGCCCAACACGGTCGTGGCCGACGTGCCCTACGGTGCCGTTCGTCGGGCAACGGCCACGACAAGCCCAGCGATGCCGACCCGGGTGGCCGGCCCGGCCTCTCGAGCGTCGATGCCGATGCCGAGGGCACGTCGCGGCGGCGGCGCTCCTTCGGCTGGCGTCGCTGAGCGTGACCCGCGCAGCTGGTCATGGGCCACTCGTGACGCGTCCGTGGACGAATCGGGCCGATCGGGAGCCTGTGTGCGCGGTCAGCGTCGCAGGGCGGTGGTAGTCTTCGGGCGTGCCCAACGGAACCCTCGGCAAGCCGGTCAAGCGCGCCGTTCTCAGTCTCAACGGCGGCCCCACTGATGAGCTCGTCATCGAGTGCGGCTGCAAGCTCGCGCGTGCGGACGACAGCGATCTGGTCGCGGTCTACGTGCTCGAGGTCGACTGGAGCCACGACCTCGACGACGACCTCGAGGAGCAGCGCGAGGAGGCTTCGCGTGCGCTCGACCTCGCAGAGGGCATGGCCGAGAAGGAGAAGGTGCAGCTCACATCCCAGCTGCTGCAGGCACGCGACGTCGGTGCAGCCCTCGTCGATGAGGCCGTTGCCCTGCAGGCGGACGCCATCGTCATGGGCCTGCCCTACGTGGTCCGCTTCGGCGGTGACTTCGCCCTCGGGCACACCATCCTGTACGTCTTCAGGAACGCGCCCTGCCGGGTGATCGTGGTCCGCGAGCCGGTCGCGAGCAGCGAGGAGCGCGAAGAGAGCATGAAGAGGATCTGAAACGATGCGCGTGATCATCGTCGGTAGCGGGCGTGTCGGCGCCGGCATGGCGAGCCGACTCGCCGAGGAGGGCCACGAGGTGGTCATCCTCGACACCCACACCGAAGCCTTCCGACGCCTGGCGCCGGGCTTCACCGGCCAGGCCCTGCGCGGCGATGGCACAGACGCGAGTGTGCTCGAGCGTGCCGGCGCGCGCGAGTGCGAGTGGTTCTTCGCGCTGACCAACGGCGACAACCGCAACATCCTCTCGGCACAGCTGGCCAAGCAGGACTTCGGCATCGCGCACGTCCTGTGCAAGATCAACGACCCCGTGCGCTCGGCGGCGTATGCCACGCTGGGCATCGACACCATCAACCGCACCGGAATGATGGTCGACAGCATCAGCCGCTACATGGGCAAGCCGGCCGTGCCGGGCGCCGGCGACGTCACGGTCGCGGTCGTGCCGCCGGCGCCGGCGCCAGTCACAACGGAGGCACGGGCAGAGCTGGCCGCCAGCGAGCCCATGCCCGCCGCAGACAGTATCGGAGGCCGCTAGCCGTGTTCGTCATCGTCGTGGGTGGTGGCCGCATCGGCTTCTACCTGACCAAGGAGCTCCTCGCCGAAGGGCACGAGATCGTGCTCATGGAAAAGGAACCGCGTTCTGCGGAGCGCATCCGTGACGAACTGGGCGCGGTCGTCGTCAACCGCGACGGCTGCGAGGGCACACACCTCGCCGAGGCCGGCGCCAACCGCGCCACCATCGTCGCTGCCGTGACCGGCGACGACGCCGACAACCTCGTGGTCTGCCAGATGGCCAAGCACCACTTCGACGTGCCGCGCACGATCGCGCGCGTCAACAACCCGCGCAACGAGCCGCTCTTCCGCGAGCTGGGCGTGGACGAGATCATCAGTCCCACGCGCATGGTGCTGGCCGCCATCGAGCAGGACATCCCCGTCCATGAGCTGCTGCACCTGGCCAACCTCGAAGGTGGAGAGCTGGAGCTGCTGGAGGCGCAGATCGCCGACGACTCCCCGGCGCTGGGCCGCCGCCCGGCCGACATCGACCTGCCCGAGGGCTGCACGCTCTTCGTGGTCATCCGCGACGACCGGGCCCAGTCGATCCGGCCGGAGACGATCTTCGAGGAGGGCGACAAGGTCATCGCCATCTCGCGCACCGAGTGCGAGAACGACCTGCGCATGCAGCTCATCGGCGACGCGCCGGAGATCGCTTCGATCGAGGTCTAGGTGGCTGGCTGACCGACGCGGTCGGCACGGTCGGGCCTGCCGGCACTCGTGGGCCCTGCCGGCACTCGTGGGCCCTGCCGGCACTCGTGGACGCGGGAACGCGACCCGCGACTGACGGTCGCCGATTTGTGCACCAGCCGTGTGTGCTCGCTCCCCCTGCCGCTTCGCATGGTCGACGGGTCGACCGAAGCCGTCGGCTGCTGCGCTCCGCGGGCGACCCAACGGCCGCGCATCGGCACGGTGGTCGACTTGTCGACCACCTGGGGCGGCGGCGGGCTCGGCTCGGGTCCGGGTGGCGTCCACGGAGCCGGATCGGTCGACTTGTCGACCACCTGGGGCGGCGGGGGCTTGGCTCGGGTCCAGGTGATAGGCTCGGCGGGGTCGACGGACCCGCATCGGTCGGTATGTCGACCAGCATGGGCGGCCGCGGGCCTGGCGCCGGACAGAGCGTGGCTGTCACGTCGGCCGGATCTGCGCTCGACACGGCGATGACGGCTGGCGGTCGGTGGCGTGCAAGGGCTCCGGGCGACCACGACGGTGCCTCCGGAACAGCCGCGCCGGTGCCGCGGAGCGGGCGCACTTGCCCTCCGACCCTATCCATGGGACACTCACGCATCCTACCGAAAACCGGCAACCTTCGTAACATGTGGTTGTCAGCATGCGTGTCACCCTCTTGGGTAACAGACTTGACAATGGCATTGTCAAGGTTCTAGCATCTGACGCATACAAGGCGGAGGTCGCGACCCCCTTGCTGCCAGTCGAGTGAGCAAGCGCACCGCCGAGATACGGAGGACCACAGAAATGACCATCATCCGCAGGGCCCCGCAGCGAGAACTCCTGAGCCTCAGCCGCGCCGTCGACCAACTCTTCGATGATGCCGCCTTCCGGCCGCTGGCCTGGGGCGGGACGGCCGAGGCGCGCCTGCCACTGGACATCACGTCGACCGAGGACGCGGTCACCATCGAGGCCGCGCTCCCGGGCATCCGCCCCGACGACGTCGAGATCACCGTCCACCAGGACAACCTGACCATCGGTGTCAAGGAGCAGGCCGAGCGTGAGACCAGGGAGGGTGAGCGTGTGTACCGCGAGCTGCGCCGCAGCGCCGGCTCCCGCACGCTGACGCTCCCCTCGGGCATGGACACCGATAACGCCACGGCCACCTTCGAGAACGGCCTGCTTCGACTGAGCATCCCGCGCGCCGAGGCGGCCAAGCCCCGCCAGATCCCGGTGACCGGTGTTTCGGAGGCGACCGTCGCGGTCACCGCCGGATCCCAGGTGAGCCAGGATGCAGCGCACACGGACAAGGCTGAGCAGGCCTGAGCCCGTGCGAGATGGAGCAGGAGCGCGTCGGCGTCCCAGTGGCGCCGACGCCAGTCGGCCGGTCTACATCATCAGCGTGGCCGCCGAGCTGGTGAGCGTCCACCCCCGGACGCTGCGCATCTACGAGGGTGAGGGGCTGGTCAGCCCGGCCCGCACCCCCACCAACATCCGGCTCTACTCGGAGAATGACCTGCGCCGGATCCTCTGGATCCGGCACCTGACCCAGAACCTGGGCGTGAACCTGGCCGGGGTCCGCGTCCTGTTCCAGCTCGAGGCACGAACGGGCACGCGCCTGCTCGAGCAGCTCTACAGCGAACCTGAAGCCATGCGCCGCTTCGACGGCGATGAGGGCGATGACGCGGCGGAGACATCCGCCGCCGAACCGCCGCCGTCCCGCGACATGCGCCGCGCGCACCCTGACCGGACCCCCAAGGAGATCTGAATGGCCACCAAGAAGAAGCCGCCGGAGACCACCGACACAGCCCCAGCCGCGACCGAGCCCGATGGAAAGCTCACGGGCAGCGAACGCGTGCTGCCGCTGGTGGCCCTGCGCGAGACGGTCATCTTCCCGGAGATGATCGTGCCCCTGCAGGTGGGCCGTGACAAGTCGGTCAAGGCGCTCGACGAGGCGGTGGGCGATGACTCGCTCATCGCGCTGGTGACGCAGCGTCAGGCGGAACGCGAGGACATCGACAGCCCCGACGAGCTCTACGAAGTGGGCACGCTGGCCAAGATCGCACAGGTGGTGCAAGCCCAGGACGGCACCGTGCGCGCCATCGTCCAGGGTCAGCAGCGGCTGCGGTTGCTTGGTTTCGAAGCCACCGACGAGTACATCTCGGCGCGTGTCGCGGTGCTCGACGACGCGGCGCCTGAGGACCTCGAGGTGGAGGCCCTGGTGCAGACCGTGCAGGGCCAGATCGAACAGTACGTGCAGTCGGGCGCCCCGGTCCCCCCCGAGGCGGCCGTGGCGGCACGCAACATCACCGAGCCGGGGCTGCTCGCCGACATGGTCGCCTACAGCCCGGACATGACCACCGAGCAGCGCCAGGAACTGCTGGAGACGCTGGACGTGGTCGAGCGCCTGAAGCTCGTCTCCGCGTTCCTCGCTCGCCAGGTCGAGATCCTCGAGCTCAAGGGCCGCATCCAGTCGGAGGTCAAGTCAGAGCTGGACAAGACCCAGCGGGAGTACATCCTGCGCGAGCAGCTCAAGGCCATCCAGAAGGAGCTGGGCGAGGACGACCCCCAGCAGGCCGAGGTCAGCGAGCTGCGCGAGAAGGTCGAAGAGGCCAACATGCCCGAGGAGGTCAAGGAGCGGGCGCTCAAGGAAGTCGACCGCATGAGCCGGATCCCGACGGCGTCACCGGAGGTCGGGGTCATCCGCACCTATGTCGACTGGCTGGTGGCCCTGCCCTGGGACAAGTCGTCCGACGACAACCTCGACATCAAGCAGGCCGCGGTCGTGCTCGACGAGGACCACTACGGCCTCGAGAAGGTCAAGGAGCGCATCCTCGAGTATCTCTCGGTGCGCTCCCTGGCCGACACCATCCGCAGCCCCATCCTCGCCCTCGTGGGCCCTCCCGGCGTGGGCAAGACCTCGCTGGGCAAGTCCGTGGCCCGCGCCATGGGCCGTGAGTTCGTGCGCATGAGCCTCGGTGGCATCCACGACGAGGCCGAGATCCGCGGCCACCGCCGGACCTACATCGGCGCCCTGCCGGGGCGCATCATCCAGAACATCAAGACGGCCGGCACCAACAACCCGGTGTTCATGCTCGACGAGGTCGACAAGATCGGCATGGACTTCCGCGGCGATCCGAGCTCAGCCCTGCTGGAGGTCCTCGACCCCGAGCAGAACAACACCTTCGCCGACAACTACCTCGAGGTGCCCTTCGACCTCAGCAAGGTCCTCTTCATCGCTACGGGCAACCTCATCGACCCCATCCCCATGGCACTGCGTGACCGCATGGAGATCATCGGGCTGCCGGGCTACACCCAACGCGAGAAGGCCGAGATCGGCCGGCGCTTCCTGGTGCCCAAGCAGATGGAGAACCACGGGCTCAAGCCGGGGAACATCGCCATCACCGACGAGGCCATGACGACGCTGGTGCAGTCGTACACGCACGAGGCCGGCGTGCGCAACCTCGAGCGCGAGATCGCCAACGTCATGCGCAAGATCGCGCGCACGGTGGCCGAGGGCCGCAAGTCCAAGACCACGGTCAACGAGCGCAAGCTCAACCAGCTGCTGGGCCCGCCCCGCTTCGAGTACGGCGAGCTGGAGGCGGAGGATCAGATCGGTGCCGCCACCGGCCTGGTCGTGACCGAGGTCGGCGGCGACGTGGTCAGCGTGGAGGTCACGCGCATGGAGGGCAAGGAGGACTTCATCCTCACCGGCCAGCTCGGCGACGTCATGCGCGAGTCGGCCCGGGCTGGCCAGTCATGGACCCGCGCGAACGCCGCGCGCCTGGGCATCCAGCGCGAGGAGTTCGAGAAGAACACGATGCACATCCACGTACCCGCCGGCGCCATCCCCAAGGACGGGCCCAGCGCCGGCGTGACCATGGCCACGGCCATGGTCTCCAGCCTCACGGGCATCCCCGTGCGCAAGGACGTGGCCATGACCGGCGAGATCACTTTGCGTGGCCGGGTCCTGCCCATCGGTGGCCTGAAGTCGAAGATCCTCGCAGCCCATCTCAGTGGTGCCAAGATCGTGATCCTGCCCAAGAAGAACGAGAAGGACCTGCGCGACGTGCCCGACGAGGTGCGCAAGAAGATGAAGCTGGTCCTCGTCGAGAACATGGACCAGGTGCTCAGCGCCGCGCTGCGCCGCAAGCCCAAGCCCATCAAGCCGAGCCCGGCCACGGCCAAGGGCACGAAGGGCTCTGGGCCGGCCGCGGCGGCCAAGCCTCCGGTGTTCCCGCCGGAGCAGCCGCCCGCGGTGGCCTAGCCGCCACAGGAGACGGATGGAGTATCGCGACTACTACGCCACCCTCGGTGTAGAGAAGGGCGCCAGTCAGGCCGACATCAAGAAGGCCTTCCGTCGCCTTGCCCGCGAGAACCATCCGGACGTCAACAAGGGCGACGCCGCGGAGAAGCGCTTCAAGGAGATCAGCGAGGCCAACGAGGTCCTCTCTGATCCCGAGAAGCGCAAGGCGTACGACCAGCTCGGTGCCAACTGGGGTGCCTACCAGCAGGCCGGCGGCGCTGGCGGGCGCAACCCCTTCGCCGGCTTCGGCGGCGCCGGGGCGGGCAGCGGTGGCGGCTTCCCCGGTGGCATGCGCTTCGAGTATCGCGGCAACGCCGAGGACCTCGCAGGCTTCAGCGACTTCTTCCGCACGTTCTTCACGGGCGGTGGCATGGGTGGCGCCGCGCCTGTCGGCGGCGCGGGTGGAGGCGTCCACGTGGACGTCGACCCGTTCTTCGGCGGGCTCGGTGGCGACACCGGAGCCGGCTACGCCTCGTCCGGCTTTGGCACCGGTTCCGCTCGGGGCCGTCGCCCCGCGCCGCCCCGGCCGCCGGACGCGACGGCCGACGCCACCATCAGCCTCGAAGAGGTCATGCGCGGCACGGAGCGACACCTCCAGGTCGGAGGCAGGACGCTGGAGGTCAAGATCCCGCCCGGCGTGCGTGACGGGCAGAAGATCCGCCTGACCGGCAAGGCCGAAGGTGGCGGCAACGTCTACATCACCGTGCGCGTCAGCAAGCACGCCGTGTTCACGCGCGACAACGCCGACCTCACCATGGACCTCTCGCTCACGCTGGGCGAGGCGCTCCTGGGTGCGGAAGTGCACATCGTCACGCTCGCGGGCAAGAAACTGGCGCTGGCCATCCCGCCCGGCACCCAGAACGGACGGGTCTTCCGACTCGCCGGCCAGGGCCTGCCCCGCTTCGGCGGCGATGGCGCGGGTGACCTGCGCGTGCGCACCAAGGTCGTGCTGCCGACGTACCTCGACGACGAGGGACGGGCCCGGGCGCAGGCCTTCATCGACCACATCGAGCAGTCCGACCCGCGGCAGACGCCCGGCCCCTGAACACGCTGAACGACGAGGACGCACGAACCCCCCATGAAGCTCGACAGATACACCCAGAAGGCACAGGAGGCCATCCTGGCCGCACAGCAGCTCGCGGCCGGCGCCAAGTCGCCCGTGCTCGACGTGGAGCACCTCCTGGCGGCGCTGCTCGATGACCCCGAAGGCATCCCCGCCATGACGCTGCGCCAGCTCGGTGCCGACCCTGCCGCCGTGGCCATGGAGGTCGGGGCCGTGCTCGGCCGGCGGGCCAAGATCGAGGGTGGCCAGCTGAGCCTCGATCCACGCATGACCACGCTCATCGGGGCTGCCGAGGACGAGGCCAAGCGACTCGGTGACGAGTACGTCTCGACCGAGCACCTGCTGCTCGCAGCCAGCCGGGCCGGCGGCGATGCCCAGCGCCTGCTGGAGCAGGCCGGGGCCGCGCACGAAGCGCTCCTGGGTGCGCTCGAAGCGGTGCGCGGCAGCCAGCGCGTGACCAGCGCCAACCCCGAGGCCACCTACCAGTCACTGGCTAAGTACGGCATCGACCTGACCGCGGCTGCGCGTGAGGGTGCGCTCGACCCGGTCGTCGGCCGGGACGAGGAGGATCCGGCGCGTCATCCAGGTGCTCAGCCGCCGGACCAAGAACAACCCGGTGCTCATCGGCGAGCCGGGCGTGGGCAAGACCGCCATCGTGGAAGGCCTGGCCCAGCGCATCGTTCGCGGCGACGTGCCCGACGGGCTGCGCGACAAGAAGGTCGTGGGCCTGGACCTCGGCGCGCTCATCGCCGGGGCCAAGTTCCGCGGTGAGTTCGAAGAGCGCCTGAAGGCCGTGCTCAAGGAGATCAAGGACGCTGAGGGCCAGATCGTGCTCTTCATCGACGAGCTCCACACCGTCGTGGGCGCCGGTGCGGCCGAGGGCGCGATGGACGCGTCGAACCTGCTCAAGCCGATGCTGGCGCGCGGCGAGCTGCACACCATCGGGGCGACCACCCTCGACGAGTACCGCAAGCACATCGAGAAGGACGCCGCTCTGGAGCGCCGCTTCCAGCCGGTCTACGTGGACCAGCCCAACGTGGAGGAGACCATCTCCATCCTGCGCGGCCTGCGCGAGCGCTACGAGGTCCACCACGGCGTGCGCATCACCGACTCCGCCATGGTCGCCGCAGCCGTGCTCTCCAACCGCTACATCAGCGACCGTTTCCTGCCGGACAAGGCCATCGACCTCGTCGACGAGGCCGCCAGCCGCCTGCGCATGGAGATGGACTCCATGCCCGTCGAGCTCGACGAGCTCGAGCGGCGGCGCATCCAGCTCGAGATCGAGCGCGAGGCGCTCAACAAGGAGACCGACGACGCCTCGCGGGCACGTCTCGAGAACCTCGAGCGGGAGCTGGCCGACCTCTCCGAGCGGGCCGGGGCGCTCAAGAGCCAGTGGCAGCAGGAGAAGGACGCCATCAGCGCCCTGCGCGCGACCAAGACCGAGCTGGAGACAGGCCCAGCACGAGGTCGAGGCCGCCGAGCGGGAGGCCGACTACGGTCGTGCCGCCGAGCTGCAAGTACGGACGCATCCCCGAGCTGCACGCAGCGGCTCGGCCGAGGCGGAGGCGGCGCTGGCTGCGAACGAAGGTGCAGCCGCCTGCTCAAGGAAGAGGTCGACGCTGACGATATCGCGCGCATCGTGGCCTCCTGGACCGGCATCCCCGTGGCTCGCCTGATGGAGGGCGAGCAGGCCAAGCTCATCCACATGGAGGAGCGGCTGCACGAGCGTGTGGTGGGCCAGGACGAGGCCATCGCGGCCGTCTCGGACGCCGTCCGCCGTGCCCGCGCCGGGCTCAAGGACCCGCAAGCGGCCTATCGGTTCCTTCATCTTCCTGGGCCCCACCGGCGTGGGCAAGACCGAGACCGCCCGCGCGCTGGCGCAGTTCCTCTTCGACGACGAGAGTGCCATGACCCGCATCGACATGAGCGAGTACATGGAGAAGTACGCCGTGAGCCGCCTCATCGGCGCGCCCCCCGGCTACGTCGGCTACGAGGAGGGCGGTCAGCTGACCGAGGCGGTGCGCCGCCGGCCGTACCAGGTGGTCCTGTTCGACGAGATCGAGAAGGCCCACCCCGATGTCTTCAACGTGCTCCTGCAGGTGCTCGACGACGGCCGCCTCACCGACGGCCAGGGGCACGCGGTCTCGTTCAAGGACACCGTGCTCATCATGACCAGCAACGTGGGCAGCGCCGTGCTTGCGGCGGACCGGCCGGAGGGCACGACCGAAGCCCACGTCGAACAGACCGTGAGCGAGGCGCTACGCGCCACCTTCCGACCCGAGTTCCTCAACCGCATCGACGAGATCATCCTCTTCCACAGCCTCGATGAAGCGGCCCTCTCGGCCATCGTCGACCTGCTGGTGGCCGACCTCGCGGCTCGCCTCGCGGAGCACGACCTGCAGTTGGTCCTGACGCCGTCGGCCAAGGCGCTCATCGGCCGGGAAGGCAGCGATCCGCACTACGGTGCGCGGCCACTGAAGCGGGCCGTCCAGCGACTGCTGGAGAACCCGCTGGCGAGGGCGCTGCTGGAGGGCAACTTCAAGCCGGGCAGCACCATCACCGCCGATGCCGACTCGGTCGGCGGCACCATCGTGTGCACCGGCTCGGAAGGCGACGGCTTCGTGTCCGAGGCGTCCGAGCGGCGCGATCCACGCACCGGCTCGGGCGAGCCGGTGGGCGCAGGCCTGCGGCCGAGCCTCATGGACCTGCCGCCGACGGCGCCGCCGGACGATGAGGACAGGAGCAAGCGGCGGCTGAACTGACCGCGTCGGCCGAAGCGGCTGAGGCGGCGGACGCGGAGCTGACGACCCGTCGCGGCGGCGACCACCTCAGCCGCGCGGGCCGATACAGTGGTGTCGACCACCGAGCCACGAGGGGACATGGAAGAGACACGAGCGCTCCACTTGCGGTCGCTCGCGACCGAGCTGCGCCGGAACATCCTGCAGATGATCCAGACGGCCGGGTCTGGCCACCCCGGTGCCTCCCTCTCGTCGGCCGACCTGGTGACCGTGCTCTACTACGACGAGATGCGCATCGATCCCAGCGACCCCGCCTGGCCGGAGCGCGACCGCTTCCTGCTGTCCAAGGGCCACGCCTGCCCGGTGCTCTACGCGGTGCTGGCGATGAAGGGCTACTTCGAGATGGAGCATCTGGGCACGCTGCGCCAGATCGACGGCATCCTGCAGGGCCATCCGGACATGAAGAAGACGCCTGGCGTGGACTACACCACCGGCTCGTTGGGCACCGGGCTCTCGATCGGCGTGGGCATGGCCCTGGCGGCGGGGCTCGACGGTCGCGACTACCGCACCTACGTGATGCTCGGCTGCGGTGAGATGCAGGAGGGCCTGGTGTGGGAGGCGATGATGTCGGCAGCCAAGTACCGCTTCGACAACCTCTGCGCCATCGTCGACTACAACCAACTGCAGCTCGACGGCCACAACGACGAGGTCATGCCCATGGGCGACCTGGCCGCCAAGCTGCGCTCGTTCGATTGGCATGTCATCCGCTGTGACGGGCACGACATCGAGAGCATCCGCGCTGCCCTGGCCGAGGCCCGTAGCACGGCAGGGCGGCCGAGCGTGATCGTGGCACACACGGTCAAGGGCAAGGGCGTCTCGTTCATGGAAGACAAGGTCGAGTGGCACGGAAAGGTGCCCACCGACGAGCAGTTCGAGCAGGCCATGGCCGAGCTCGACGCGGTCTCGGCCTGATCTGTGGCGTCGCTCTGGCGCGGAGGCCGCCTCGGCCTAGCGCATCAACAGGCCGCCGTTCACGTCGAGCGTGGCGCCGGTGATGAACGAGGCCTCGTCGCTCGCGAGGAAGCAGACCGCGTAGGCGACGTCCTCGGGCCGGCCGAAACGCCGCAGCGGAATCCGCGCCAGCCAGGGCCGCCCGGTCCTGCCTCGGGCAGCGCTTCGATCATGGGTGTCCGCGTGGTGCCCGGCGCGACGGCGTTCACGTTGACGTCGAAGGGAGCGACCTCCAGCGCCAGCTTGCGGGTCAGCGCCAGCATCCCGCCCTTCGACGCGGCGTAGTCGGCGCCGACCTTGATGCCACCGCTCTCGCCGGCGAGCGAGGAGATGTTCACGATCTTGCCCCAGCGCCGTGCCTTCATCTCGGCATCACGGACTTGCAGCAGACGAAGGTGCCGGTGAGGTTGACCGACAGCGTGCGTGCCCAGGCCTCCACGTCGAGCTCCTCGGTCGGCGAGATGCCCAGGATGCCGGCGTTGTTGACGAGGATGTCGACCTCGCCGAAGAGCGTCGCCGATGCGCTCGAGCATGGCCAGCACGGCCGGCTCGGAAGTCACGTCGGCGCCGAATCCGGCGGCCTCGTGACCGGCCGCGACGCAGCTCCTCGGCGCGAGCGCTCGCGGCAGCCACGTCCACGTCGTTGAGAGCCACGCTCGCGCCACGCTCGGCGAAGGCCCGGGCGATGGCCGTGCCGATGCCCTGTCCGGCCCCGGTCACCAACACGGTCCGGCCCTCGAAGCTCATCGGTCCGCCGCGAGGCCGGCGAGTACCGCCCGCTCGACCGCGGCGGCGTCCATGCCGTACTTCGCGAGCAGTTGCGGGTAGGGCCCCGACTCGGCGAAGGTGTCACGCAGGCCGATGCGCTTCATGGGCACCGGACAGTGCTCGCCGAGGAACTCGGCCACGGCGCTACCGAGGCCGCCGTTGATCTGGTGATCCTCGACGGTGACCACGAAGGCGTGCCTGGGCGCAGTGCTCCATGAGGCAGGCCTCGTCGAGCGGCTTGACCGTGTGCATGTCGATGACGGTGACGGCGAGGCCGGACGAGGCCAGGCCGTCGGCAGCCGCGAGCGCCTGGCTGACCATGTCCCCGTTGGCGATGATGGTGGCATCGGCGCCCGTGCGCAGCACGATGGCCCGGCCGAACTCGAACTCGAGCCCGTCGTCGTAGATGACCGGGACCGGGTCCCGGGTCAGGCGCAGGTAGAGCGGCCCCGCCAGCTCGGCCGCGGCGAAGACCGCTCGGTAGGTCATGGTCGCGTCGGTGGGCATGCACACGGTCATGTTGGGGATCGTACGCATGATGCCAAGGTCCTCGGTGGCCTGGTGCGTGGGCCCGTCGTTGCCTGGAGTGAGCCCCCCATGGCTGGGACAGATCTTGACGTTGGCGCGGGGATAGGCCACGAAGGTGCGCACCTGCTCGCACGCGCGCATGCTGGCGAAGACCGCGTAGGTGGAGACGAAGGGGATCTTGCCGCAGCTCGACAGCCCGGCCGCGACGGCCATCTCGTTCTGCTCCGCGATACCGACGTTGAAGTAGCGGTCCGGGTAGGCCTCACCGAAGAGCACGCTGCGCGTGGACTTGCCGATGTCGGCCTCGAGCACGACGACCTGTTCGTTCACGTGCCCCAAGGTCGCGCAGGGCCTCGCCGTAGGCCGCCCGCGTAGGGACTGCGTCGCCGAGACCGTACCTACCCACGTCGATGCGCCTCCCTCGATCGGCTGATGAGGACGATGATAGGGCGAGCCGAAGAACGGAGGAGGCTGCGTGGACGAGCGACTCAAGGGCAAGAACATCATCGTGACCGGCAGCTCACGCGGCATCGGCCGCGCCTGTGCCCTGCGCTGCGCGCAAGCCGGGGCGCGGGTGGCAGTCCACGGCCGCACCGAGAGTGCGGCCCTGCGAGAGACGGTCGCGGCCATCGAGGCCGCCGGTGCGAGCGCGATCGCGGTCAGTGGCGACGTCTCGGTCGCAGCTGACGTCGAACGCATCGTGGCCGAAGCAGTGCACGCGCTGGGGCCGCTCGACGGCCTGGTCAACAACGCCGGCATCGGTCCCTTCATCGACTTCCTCGAGGTGACCGAGCAGCAGTGGGACGCGGTCATGGCCATCAATGCCAAGGGCCCGTTCCTGATGACGCAGCGGGTCGCCCGGGTCATGGTCGAGACCGCGAGGCCGGGCCGCATCTGCAACGTGACCTCGATCTCCGGCCAGAAGGCGACCAACCCGCAGCAGGTGCCCTACTGCTCCTCCAAGGGCGCGGTCAACATGTTCACCCGGGCCGCGGCGCTGGCGCTGGGGCCACACGGCATCACCGTCAACGCCGTCATGCCGGGCACGATCGAGACCGACATCAACCGGCAGATCCTGGCCGAGGCCGGTGTCGCCGCGGGCATCGAGGCGGCCACCCCCCTGGGCCGGCTGGGCGAGGTCGACGACATCGGCCATGCCGTGGTCTATCTCATGTCCGATGAGAGCAAGTGGGTCACCGGTGCGCTGCTGGCCGTGGACGGTGGCTTCATCGCGTGATGGCCGCTTCCGGGTCGGACGGCGAGCCACGACTGGTCGAGGCCATCCGCGACGAGATCCGAGCCGCTCCTGGGGGACGCATCACCTTCGCCCGCTTCATGGAGCGCGCGCTCACCGAGCCTGGGCTCGGCTACTACTCCACCAGCGCCACGCGCCCGACGCGGGAGGGCGACTTCCTCACCGCCCCCGAGCTGCATCCCTTCTTCGGCCGCTGCATCGGCCGGCTGGTCGCGTCCGCCGCCGACGCCTCCGGCTCCGCCCCGTTCCGCGTGCTCGAGTTCGGGGCTGGGCGTGGCACGCTGCGCGACGATGCGACCGACGGCCTCGGCTTCCACGTCGACTGGGTCCGGGCCGACCTGCCCGATCGCAGCGACGAGGCCACTGGACCGGCCGACCTGGTGCTGGCCAACGAGTACCTCGACGCCCTGCCGGTCCACCGGCTGCGTCATGAGCGCGAGCTGCGCGAGGTGTACGTGGCCTGGGACGACGGCTTCCGTGAGACGCTCGGTCCGCCCTCGACGCCGGCCCTGGCCGCCTACCTCGCGGCCGATGGCGTGGAGCTGGGCGAGGGTCAGCGCGCCGAGGTCTGCCTGGCTGCGCCCGACTGGGTGCGGGATGTGGCCCGTGAGCTGGTGCCCGGTGGGGCCGTGGTGGTCATCGACTACGGCCACGACGCGGCTGAGCTCTTCGCTCCGCAGCGCGCCGCAGGCTCCCTGCTCACGTACCGCGGCCACGAGGTCTCCGACGACCCCTATCGCGAGGTCGGCCGCACCGACATCACCGCGCATGTCGACATCACCGCGCTCGAGCGGGCGGCGGCCGAGGCAGGGCTCACGCTCCTCGGCTCCACCACGCAGGGGCCCTTCCTGGCGCGCCTCGGGTTGGGCGACATGTTGGCCCAGCTTGGACGGCGCGTCGACGTCGACCCACGCGCGTACGTGGAGGCGCGCGCCGCAGTGGCGCGCCTGCTCGACCCACGACACCTCGGCGGCTACCGCGTGTTGGCCTGGGGGCGGCCCGACAGCAGTGGTGGCGCCCCCGCGCTCCCAGGTTTCAGCGACACGCCCTAGGCTTCGAGGCGTGCACATCGAGATCGTTCGGCGGCGTCTGGCCGACCTGCCCTCCCCGCTTCCGCCACCACGACCGGAGATCGAAGCTCGCATCGTGGACAGCGGCACCCGGCCACCGTGGGCACAGCCCGACCCGGGGGCCGGCGTGCGCGACGCGGCAGCCCTGGCCCTGCTCTATCCCGACGCCACCGGCGAGGCGCACATCGTGCTGCAGGTGCGGCCGGGTGGCGACCACATCCACGCCGGACAGGTAGCCCTGCCGGGAGGCAAGCGTGAACCCGCGGACGACTTCCCGGCGGGCACGGCCCTGCGCGAGGCGGCCGAGGAGGTCGGGCTCGACAGCGAGGCGGCCGGCGTCAGGGTGATGGGCGTGCTCGAGGCAGTCGACGTGCGCGTGTCGGGCTTCTGGCTGGTGCCGGTGCTGGCGGTGGCCGAGCGCACGCCGGCCTTCACCGCCGACGACGTGGAGACGGCCGAGATCCTGAGCGTGCCCGTGCGCCGCTTCCTGCCCGACGCGCCCGTGGAGACGGTGGACGAGGAACGCGGCGGTTGGATCCTGCGCTACGGCTACTACCCGGTCGATGGTCACCGCGTGTGGGGCGCCACCGGCCGAGCGCTGGCGCAGCTCGGTGCCGTGCTGGGGCCGGAGCCCACCTGACCTGCCCGCAGCGGCGCTACCAGGGCTCGCCCTCGGCCGGGTCGTGATCCTCTGGCCGGGTCTCGCGATCTGCCAGACGACCGCGTGCTGGCGTGGGCTCGGCGGCCTCGGGGGGCCGGGCCAGGCGAGTCGACGGAGCCTCGACCGCGAGGTCGGGCAGCTCCACGAGGATGGCGCGCATGGTCGTACCGTCGGTCCAGGCACCGTGGGTGACGCCGGGCGGCCACGCCACGGCCTCACCGTGGTTGATAGCGGTGCGCTCCTCGCCCACCTGCACCCAGCCGCCGCCGGCGACGACGATGAACAGACCCAGGTCGGGGCTCGTCTGGGGCGCGATCAGCGCCCGCGCGGAGAAGGCCAGCTCGGTGATGCGGGCGCGCGGGTCACTCCAGATGATCTCGTCGGCCAGACCCTGCGTGCCGGGGGCCGGCTGCGGGCGGCGGAAGCCAGGACCGAAGCGGAGGATCTCCACGCTCTGGCCCGCGCGGCTCAGCGCCTCTTCTTGCCCTTGGCCTTGGCCTTGGAACGCGGGCGGCCACCCTTGGCCCGGATGGTCGCGTCGGCGGTGGCGTACTTCTTCCGTGACAGGTACTGCTCGCGCCGCCGGATCGCGTTGTAGGCCATGATCAGCGGCGGGAAGCGGTAGAAGCGGATCCAGATCATGGTGCCGATACCGACCACGAGGGTGCCCAGCACGAAGATGAAGTAGAAGCTGAAGATCGAGTACACCAGCAACAGGCCGAAGACCGAAAGCCCGGTCCAGAACAGCCACTCGTGCAGATTGACCAACGGCGGGTGGGGCTTGAGCCGCCGGGTCATCACGTTGTAGAGCACCACCGTGGCCACGAGGAACACCAGCGCGGCGATGGTGATGGGGTAGAACAGGTCCCCGAAGTTGTCGGGGTTGAAGCCCCCCTCCAGGAACAGCGAGTCGAGGATGTTGTCCGCTTTCACAGCCTCGAGAGTAGCAAAGACGCCCACCGGCTCGCACCGCGTACGGACGCAGCGTGGATATACTCGGATTCCCGCGCTGAGTGCTCGAGCTCGCGCGCATCTCGAAGAGGGAGGAGAGACCGAGTGCGAGCCCTGCTCTCGGTCGCGGACCGCGCCGGCATCGTCGATCTCGCGCGCGACCTGCTCGACCAGGGAATCGAGGTCCATGCCACCGATGGCACGCGCGCCGAGTTGACCGCGGCCGGCCTCGAAGTCGCGGCCGTCTCGGAGACGACCGGTGACGGCGGGCTCCTGGGCGGCCACGATCAAGACCTATCACCCTCAGATCTACGCCGGCATCCTCGCCCGGCGCCATGTTCCCGAGGACATGGCCGGGCTCGAGGAGCGCGGGTTCGAGGCCTTCGACATCGTGGTCGTGTCCATCCGTCCCTTCGCCCCACAGGTTGGCCGACGGGTCGTGGCCCTCGACGAGGCCGTCGAGATGATCGACGTCGGCGGCCTCTCGCTGCTGGCCGCGGCCGCACGCAACTTCGGGGGCGTGGCCGCCGTCTGTGATCCGGCCGACTACCCGACCCTGGTCGAGGAAGTGCGCGAGCACGGCGCTGTCTCGGCCGACCTTCGCCAGCACCTCGCGGCCAAGGCCTTCGCGGCCCTGGCGTCCTACCAGGGGGAGGTTGCGGCCTACCTCCACCACATCGGCGGTGAACGCTTCCCCGAGCAGCTGAGCGTCGTGCTGCGCAAGGAACGAGACCTGCCCTACGGCGAGAACCCGCAGCAGCGCGCTGCCTTCTACCGCGAGACCACGCACACGGCCGCTTCGCTGGCCGATGCGGAGCAGGTGCAGGGCCCCCAACCGACCTTCAACGACCTCATCGACCTCGATGCCGCATACCGCATGGCTGCCGATTTCGCGGCCCCGACCTGCGCCATCGCCAAGCAGCGCACGCCGGTCGGGCTGGCGTCGCACGACGAGGGCCGGGAAGCCTACCGGCGCGCCCTCGCCGGCGACCCGGTCACCGCCTATGGTGCGGTCGTGGCCTTCAACCGGGAGGTGGACGAGGCCATCGCCCGCGAGCTCGTGCTCAACCCGTTCGAGGGTGTGGCCGCACCAGCCTTCTCAGAGGGAGCTGTGGCCATCCTCGCCAGCCGGCCGGAACTGGCCGCGCTGAAGGTGCCCGCGCCGCCGCGCGCGGGCCCCAGCGACTACGGCATCGCCGAGCTTGACTTCCACCGCATCGAGGGCGGCCTGCTGGTAGAGACCAAGGACACGCTCGACATCGACCACAGCCAGCTCAACGTGGTCACCCGGCGACGGCCCACGCTCGACGAGTTGACCGATCTGATGTTCGCCTGGCGGGCGGTGCGCCACGTGACCAGCCTGGCCGTGGTCGTGGCCAAGGGGGCCCAGCTGGTGGGTATCGGCGCAGGCCAGCCCAGCCGGCTGTCGGCCACCGAGATCGCGCTGCATCGCGCGTCCGACCGAGCGCAGCGGGCGGTGCTGGCCTCGGACGCCTACTTTCCCTTCGGCGATGCCATCGCCCTCGCGGCCGAGCGCGGCGTGAGCGCCGTCATCCAGCCGGGCGGGTCGGTGCGCGACGAGATGGCCATCGAGATCGCCGACCGGCACCACTTGGCCATGGTCTTCACCGGCCGACGTCACTTCCGCCACTAGCGCCTCCGTCACGGCGCCGGCGCGCGCGTCGGCGCGACCGTGCGGGCTGGGCCATACTGCGCGCCGAGGGTCGTCTGAAGTCGTCGTCTCGCATCGAGGATCAACCGTGGATTCGCATCGTCGCCGCTCCTTCGCGTCGCGCGTCGCGTCGTCGCTGGTGCTGGCCCTGAGCAGCCTGCTGGTACTGACTACCTCGGCCGGCGCCCAGGAGGCAGCCGCCGAGCGACCCGACATCGTGGTCATCTACCTCGACGACGTCGATCCCCACGACGCGCGCCTGTGGAAGAACGAGCGACGCACGCCCACGCTCTCGCGCATGTTCGCGCAGTCGGGCGTGCAGTTCAGCAGCGCCATCAGCGAGACCCCGCTGTGCAGCCCCGGCCGTGCGGCCACGCTCACCGGCCGACACACTGCCCATCACGAGGTCGACGACAACGTGACGGTACCGTTCGACCCACGGGTGACGCTGGGGACGGAGCTGAACGGGGCCGGCTACCACACCATGTTCGTGGGCAAGTACTTCAACCAGTTGAGCGAGCAGGTCAAGCCCCACCAGCTCAAGCGCTACGCCCGCGGCTGGGATGACTTCGACATCGTCTACGAGACCAACGGCCGCTTCTACAATTACCGCCTGTGGACGCGCGAGGGCATGGAGCGCTACGGCTTCGATGGTGCGGATCACAGCACGCTCGTGGCCAAGCGCAAGCTGGTCGCGCACCTCAAGGCGGCCCCGGCCGACGAGCCGGTCCTGGCCGTCGCCAGTCTGTACGACCTGCACGCACCCAACGTGCCCGCGGCCAAGTACGAAGACGCGAGGCAGTGCCGCAAGATCAGGGGCTGGACCCCGCCCAGCTTCGAGGGCGGGCTCAAGGGCAAGCCCAAGTTCCTGCGCAAGTACAACCGGCCCTCGTCGCGCTGGTGGACCAAGAAGATGCGGACGTTCTGCGAGGAGATGCTGGGCGTAGAGGAGCTGACCGCGGCCCTCGTGCGCGCGCAGAAGCGACGTGGCCGGCTCGATGACACGCTCTTCATCTTCACCGCCGACAACGGCGCGGCCTGGGGCGTCCACCGCCTGCCGCAACGCAAGGGCGTGCCCTACGCCACACCCATCCCGCTCGTCTTCCACTGGCCCGCGCGCTGGGGTGACGAGGTCGTGGCCATCGACGAGGTCGTGAGCAACATCGACATCGCGCCCACCCTCTGCGCGCTCGCCGGCTGCGAGATGGGCCCCTTCAAAAAGGGCAAGAAGACGGCTGACGGGCTCTCGCTGCTGCCGCTGCTCGACGGCGAGAGCGACCATCTCGAGCGCACGGTCGTGCGCGAGGAAAGCGGACCCGGCTACCCCTCGGCGCCGCAGTTCTGGGCGATCCGCACGACGTCGCAGCACCCGCTGGGTCGCTATCACTACACCGAGTGGGCCACAGGCGAGCGCGAGCTCTACGACTCGGTGGCCGACCCCTGGGAGTTGACCAACCTGGCCAAGGGCGGCGAGCACGACGAGATCGTGGCCCAGTTGGCGCAGGACCTGCGCGCGGAGTTCCCGGAGTTGCCGACCGCGGACGAGCCGACGACGTAGCGGTCAAGGAGGTACCCGAGGTGACCCGGTTCCTGCTCTCGGTATGGCATGACGGCGAGTACGTGCTCGACTTCTCGACCCCAGAAGCACAGCGGACCGTGGCTGCGGTCGGCCGCTTCAACACCACCCTCAAGCAGGAGGGCGCGCTGGTGCTCGGCGGCGGACTGCAACCGGCCTCGTCAGCGACGGTGGCGCGTCCAGACGGTGAGCGCGCGTCGCTCGAGGACGAGCCCTATGCCGGCGCCGCCCCGCAGATGGGCGGCTTCTGGATCATCGAGGCGTCCGACCGCGAGGCTGCGCTCGAGTGGGCACGTCG
The DNA here is from genome assembly GCA_963716815.1 of uncultured Chloroflexia bacterium. Lineage (GTDB taxonomy): Bacteria > Chloroflexota > Limnocylindria > Limnocylindrales > CSP1-4 > JAFMJV01. Next base: position 37,625 of record CAVQUM010000022.1, on the reverse strand, counting down.
CGCCGCGGTCGCCGCCGGCTCCGCCGTCGAGGTGCGGCAACTCGAAGGCTAGCCCTCCCCCGCGGCGCTGCTGCTCCACGCCCCGCTCGTGTCATCCCACGGGGACTAGCCCGACGCTCGAGCGAGCCAGGCAGCCCCGTTCGTGCACGTCCCCAGTCTCGAGGGGATGGGATGGGGCATCCGGGCTCACCTTCAGGCTCCGCAGGATGGGAGCGTGTTCGAGCCGTCCGGTTCGCGGGCCCCGAGCGTCAGACTAGTCTCAGTGGGATGGGTCGAGGTCGCGCCAGCGGCTGGCGCGGTAGTCCCACTCGGCGATGGGCTCGACCGCGTCCGGGCCCTCGGCATCCTGCGCACGGACACGCGCTGCCTCCACGCTCAGGCCCCAGCCCGGCGGCTCGAGCGTCAGGCGCCAGGTCGGCCAGCGGAGCGAGGACGAAGAGCCGCTCGGCAGCGGACGGATGTGGCACCTCCAGCCACTGCACCTCACCCTTGGCCGGGTCGCTGCTGATGGCGGAGGCGGGCCGTTCGACGCGCACTCGCGCGTCGCCGAAGAGCAGCAGGTCCAGGTCGATCTCGCGCGGGCCCCAGCGCTCGCGCTCGACGCGGCCCATGGCCCGCTCGAGTCCCTTGAGCGCGCTGAGGAGGGCCAGAGCGCCATCCTCCGGCCGGGCTCCGGCCGGCACGCGCAGGCCCACCACGGCGTTGAGGAAGTCGGCCTGGGCGACAGGACCGACCGGGCGCGTGCGGTACAACCGCGAGACACTCGCCAGCGCGGCACCGGGCAAGCCGCACAGGGCCAGGACCGCCCGCTCGGTCGACGCGCGTGGCTCGCCGGCGTTAGCGCCGAGGCCGACATAGGCGATGACCTGCTGCTCCATCGCTGCAGTGTCACATGTGGGAGGGGCTCGCTGCGGTAACATCCACCCGCGCTCGTTGTCTTTCCGAAGCGCCGCTTCGGGTTGGCGAGCGTTGTCTCGATACGCGGTAGTAGAGGAACCGGATTGACCGCTCCGCTCTGGTACGTGCTCGGCTTCGTCTTTGCGGGCTTCAGCTTCGTATTCCTGACGATCGGCCTGGCGTGGCTCGTCTCCCACCGGCACAAGGGTGACGAGCACAAGGGTCTGCCCTACGAATCGGGCATCGACACCTACGGCGACACGCGCGGTCGCTTCGGTCTCTCGTTCTACCTCTACGCGCTGCTGTTCGTGGCCTTCGACATCGAGATCGTCTTCATCGCCCTCTGGGCCCTCGCCTTCGAGGAAATCGTGGTGGGCGGATTCCTGGGCATGCTCGTCTTCGTGGGCATCATGGAGCTGTCGGTGCTGTATGCCGCCAGGAAGGGCCTGCTGACGTGGAGGTGAGGAAGACCGGCGAGGGTGCGGTGACCGCGTCGTCGCCTAAGCCCGGCACGATCGTGCTGCCCAACACCACCTGGACACCGGCCGACCCGGAGGCGTACCAGACCCAGCAAGTGAGCATCGATCACCTCAAGGAGCTCGAGTTCGCCGAGAAGGGCGACAACGGACGCTGGGGCGCACTCGACGTGGTGCCCGCCAAGGCGGACCTGCTGCTCGACTACCTGCGCGCCAACAGCCTGTGGCCGCTGCTCTCGGGACTGGCCTGCTGCGCCATGGAGATGATGTCCGCGGCTACGCCGGTCAACGACATGGACCGCTTCAACATGTTCCCCTTCCGCGCCAGTCCACGGCAGGCGGACGTGCTCATCGTGGCCGGCACGCTCACGACCAAGATGGCCGGCCCGCTCATCCGGCTGTGGGAGCAGATGCCCGAGCCCAAGTGGTGCGTGGCCATGGGTGACTGCACCTGCTCGGGCGGCCGCTACAAGCGCTCCTACTCCACCGTCGAGGGCATCGACCGCATCATGCCCGTCGACGTCTACGTGCCCGGCTGCCCGCCGAGGCCGGAGGGCCTCATCTACGGCATGCTCAAGCTGCAACAGCTCGTCCTCGAACGCCGGGGTCAATGGGCTGACCGAAGGGTTGGCCCCACGGTGCCCGACGGGGTCTGACAGACGGGAGGATGACCACGGACACGCGCATGCTGGCCACGATCGACGACCGCCTCGGTGATCGTCTGGTCGTGCCCCCCGCCGCCATGGGCGACACCGTCGAGCTGGTCGTGCGGCCGCGCGACCTGGGCGACGTCATGCGCACCCTGCGCGACGACGGCGACCTGCGCTTCGAGCTCATGGCCGACCTCTGCGGCGTCGACACCGGGGTCACGATGCAGGTCGTCTATCACCTCTGGAGCCCGCTCTCGCCCGACTGGGTCCGGGTCATCGCCGACGGCCTCTCGCGCGACGATCCGCGCGTGCTCTCGATGGTCCATCTCTGGCCCGGCGCCGAGTGGGCCGAGCGCGAGGCCTACGACATGTTCGGCATCGAGTTCGAGGGCAACCGCGACCTGCGTCGCATCTACATGCCGCCCGACTACCTCTCCTTCCCGCTGCGCAAGGACTTCGCGCTCGCCGACGATGCCTCGCGCGGCACAGGTGCGGGCATCCGCCACCAGGAGCAGCCGCTGGCACCGGCCGACGTTCGCCTCGAGCCGGTGATCCGCACCAGCGCCGGTGCCGGTGCCGTGCTCGGCCCCGACGGCGAGCTGCTGGGGCTGGCGACCGGCGCGGCGGGCGCGGCCGTGGAGGCTGACGCACTCGAGAGCGGCGAGGAGCAGGCATGACGGCGGACCGCGAGCAGGTCCGCTCGCTGGACGATCCCGAGGTCATGGTCCAGACGCCGGCCACCATCTACGACGCGATCCCGCCGCTGACCCCGCGGACCGAACGTGAGGCCGAGTTCTACCAGCTGGACGACGGCGAGATGTTCGTCAACCTGGGACCCCAGCACCCTTCCACCCACGGCGTGCTGCGTGTGGTGCTCAAGATCGACGGCGAGAAGATCGTCGACCTCGACCCGGTCATGGGCTACCTCCACCGCGGCGTGGAGAAGATCTGCGAGCACGGCGACTGGCACCACGCCATCAGCAACACCGACCCGCTCGAATACGCCGCTTCCATGTTCAGCGAGGCACTGCCGGTGCTGGCCGCGGAGCGCCTGCTCGAGCTGGAGGTGCCGCGGCGCGCCGAGTACATCCGCGTGCTCGCGTGGGAGCTCAACCGCATCAGCAGCCACGCGCTGTTCATCGGCTGGCTGGCCCTCGACCTCGGCGGCCTTACGCCCATCCTCTACGGCTTCGGCGAGCGCGACGAGATCGTGGACATGCTGGCGGCGCTGACCGGCCAGAAGCTGCTCTTCAACTACATGCGCATCGGCGGCGTCAACGGCGATCTCAACCACGAGTTCCTCAGCCGCCTGGGCGACTGGATGGGTCGGGCCGCGGCCCGCATCAACGACCAGGCCACGCTCATGAACGAGAACGAGATCTTCGTCAACCGCACGAAGGGCCTCGGCGTGGTCACGCGCGAGATGGCGTTGCAGTACCACATGTCGGGCCCGCCCCTGCGCGCCACGGGTGTGCCCTACGACGTGCGCCGGGCGCACCCCTACAGCGTCTATCCCGAGCTCGACTTCGACATCCCCGTGCGCACCGACGGGGACTCCTACGCGCGCTACCTGCTGCACATCGATGAGATCAAGCAGTCGCTGCGCATCATCGACCAGGTGCTGCACCAGATGCCTGACGGCCCGGTCATGGCCAAGCTGCCACGCCTCCTGCGCATCCCGCCGAACCGCGCCTTCGCCGCGCTCGAGTCGCCACGCGGCCAGTACGCCGCCTACGCGGTGAGCGACGGCTCGGACCAGCCCTTCCGCTTCCGCATCCATGACCCGTCGTTCTTCAACCTGCAGGCCGTGGGACCGCTGACACGCGGTCACGTGCTGGCCGACATCATGGCCATCATGGCCAGCCTCGACCCGATCATGGGCGGGATCGACAAGTGAGCGCGGCAACGAGCCCCGCGCCGGCAGGCGTGAGCACCCTGGGCAAGGTCGTGCTGGCGCTGCTGGCCGTGATCATCGCGGGCGCGCTGGGCTTCTTCCTGCTGTGGGTCACCGGGGTCGGCGGCGCCCTCGTCGAGTGGGTCGTCGATACCGGCGAGGCCAACCTCGAGATCCTGCGCTTCCTCGCGGCTGCCACGGGCGTGCTCCTGTTCACGGTGCCGGCGGCCTTCGTGATCATCTACATGGAGCTCAAGATCATCGCCCAGATGAACCTGCGCGTGGGTCCCGACCGCACCGGTCCGTGGGGCGCGCTGGCTTCGCTCATGGCCGGCCTCAAGGTGCTCTCCAAGGAGGACTTCACGCCGCGCGGCGTGGACGCTGCGGTCTACACCCTGGCGCCGGCGGTGGTCTTCCTGGCCTCGGTCATGACGCTGCTGGTCATCCCCTTCGCCCCGGGCATGGCCGGCTACTACATGGAGCTGGGACTGCTCTACTTCTTCGCCGCCTCGGGCATCGGCGTGGTGGGGCTGATGATGGCCGGCTGGTCGAGCTTCAACAAGTACTCGCTGCTGGGCGGCATCCGCGCTGCGGCTGCGGTCATCAGCTACGAACTGCCGCTCATCCTGGCCACCTTCGGCGTGGTCCTGCTGGCGGCCGCGTTCGGGCCGGCTGGCAGCAGCCCTCTCAACCTGGGCCAGCTCGTGGAGAACCAGGCCGGCTGGGTCTGGAACTGGTATGCCTTCCAGCAGCCACTGGCGCTGATCATCTTCTTCATCGCCGCCACGGCCGAGGCCGGACGCACGCCCTTCGACTACACCGAGGCCGACTCGGAACTGGTCGCCGGCTTCGCCACCGAGTACAGCGGCATGCGCTTCGGCTTCTTCTTCTTCGCTGAGTACGTCAACGTCTTCATCCTCTCCGCCCTGACCGTCACGCTCTTCCTGGGCGGCTACCACACGGGCGTCGACATCGATCCGATCCTCGGCTTCTTCGGCGTCCAGACGCCGGTGGAGATGGGACAGGTCGATCCGGGCTCGCTGGGTCCGTGGCTGCTGGCCATCCCGCTGCTGGTACCGCCGATCCTGACGCTGGCGCTGGGTGGGCTGCTCTGGATGGTCAAGAGCGGCTGGGGCATCATCAAGTCGTTGGTGGTGGGCTTCGTGCTGGCCAACCTGCTCGTCGGCGCGATCGCCACCACCTGGGCGGTCTTCAGCTTCGAAGCGCTGCTTGGGATCCTCGTCTTCTTCGGCAAGTCGTTCGGCTTGGTGGCGCTCTTCGTGATGATGCGCGCGACCTACCCGCGCGTGCGCATCGACCAGATGATGAACCTCGCCTGGAAGTGGCTGATGCCGGCCGCACTCCTGAACATCTTCATCACTGCCGGCGCCATCATCGTCATCAGGGAGTACTTCTCGTGAGGACCGACCGGATCCCCGGCCTGGCCATCGTCAAGGGCATGCTCTTCGCCGTCCGCCAGGTCTTCCGCCCCAACCTCACGGTGCGCTATCCCGAGGAGCAGAACCCCATCAGCCCGCGCCACCGCGGCCGGCTGATCCTGCTCTACGACGAGGCCGGGACGCTCAAGTGCGAGACCTGCTTCCAGTGCGCGCAGGCCTGCCCCATCGAGTGCATCGACATGGGCGGCGTGGACACGCGTGACCGCTACCACGTCCACTGGGGCGCGGCGGAGCAATACGCCGAGCGCCGCGAGGAATCGGCCCTGCGCCGCTCCGGCCGGCCGGTGCCCGACCGCTCGTTCGACCCCTTCGAACGGATCGACCTGGTGCCGCTCGACCAGATCCTTGCCGCCGGAGGCTACCGGCCCGTGAACGCGCTGGCCATGCTCGAAAGCGCCCAGGGCGTCTACGGGCACCTGCCGGTGGCGGCGCTGCAGCACATCGCCCACCAGACCGGCGCCGACTACGCAGCGCTCTACGGCATGGCCAGCTCCTACCCGCACCTCCACTTCGAGCCGCCGGTGGGCCATGTCGTGCGCGTCTGCCGCTGCCCCGGTTGCACGCTGCTCGGCGGCGGGCGCGTGCTGGCAGCCTTCCGTGAGCACCTGGGCACCGATGTCGGCGGCGTCAGCCCTGACGGCGCCGTACGCCTGGGCGTGACGCAGTGCGGCGGTACCTCTCGCGGGGGTGCCTACGTCGAGGTCGACGGTGAGCCGCTGCCCAAGTCGAGCCCGCAGGACGCGGCCACGATCGCGGCCGCGCTGCGCGCGAACGTGCCCCAGGGAGAGGCCGCGTGAGCCTGCCCATCCTGACCGGCCCGGCGGACTGGCCGCAGGTACTGCTGGCTCGCGCTGCCGAGGGCGAGGTCGCCCACCTGGCCGCGGCCGAAGCAGGCGGTGCCTGGGAGGCCTATCGGAAGGCCACCCGCGAGCTGGCGCCCGAAGTGGTGCTGCACACCATCAGCGAGTCCGGCCTGCGCGGCCGCGGTGGGGCCGGCTACCCCACTGGCGCCAAGTGGCGCGATTGCATCACCCAGCCCGACCCGGTCCACTACGTCGTCGCCAACGGCTTCGAGGCCGATCCGGGAGCCCAGCTCGACCGGGCGCTCATGGAGCGCGACCCGCACGCGGTCGTGGAGGGCACCGCCATCGCGGCCTGGGTGGTCGGAGCCGAGAACGCCATCATCGCCGTCTCGTCGGCCGCGCCGACCGCCGCCGAGCGGCTGCGGGTCGCGATCGAGGAAGCCGAGGATGCCGGCTACATCGGACGCTCCAAGGATGGACGCGCGCTCGAGATCGAGGTGCGCGAGGTGACCGGTTCGTTCGCCGTCGGCGAGGAGACGGTGCTGCTGCGCGCGCTCGAGGGACGGCGCGCACAGCCCGACCAGCGGCCACCCTACCCCAGCCGCTCCGGCCTGTGGGGGGCGCCGACCGTGGTCAACAACGTCAAGACGCTCGCGGCCGTGCCCTGGATCGTGACCCACGGCGCGGGGGCCTATGCCTCGCTCGGGACCGCCGAGGCACCCGGCACCACGCTGGTGCAGCTGGGCGGAGCGGTACGCCAGCCGGGGGTCGTGGAGGTGCCCATGGGCACCCCCGTGCGGGAGTTGCTCGACGGGGCCGGCGGCTTCGTCGAGGGCGCGCTCAAGGCGGTGCTGGTGGGCGGCCCTACCGGCGGCTTCCTGCCACCCGAGGAGCTGGACACGCCACTCACCTACGAGGGCCTGCGCGCGGCTGGTGCCGCCGGCGGCTCGGGCACGCTGCTGGTGCTCGATGAGACCGCCTGTCTCGTCGACGTGGCCGCGCTCATGACGCGCTACCTCAACGACAACGCCTGCGGCAAGACCATCCCCTGTCGCATCGGCACGCGGCGCCTCGCCGAGTTGGGAGCGGGGTTCTGCTCCGGTCACGTGCGCCCCGGCGACACGCAAACCCTGAACGACCTTGCCGCCGACATCCACGACGCGGCGCTGTGCGGCCTGGAGGGGGACGCCGCCAACCCGCTGCTATCGGTGATGCGATACTTCGCGCCTGAGTTCGAAGCCCACACCGTGCGTGGCGAATGCCCCGCCGGGGTCTGCCAGCCCATCTCCCTAGCCGGTGCCGTCTCGTCATGACCGACACCCTGCCCGAGATCATCCACCAGCCCAGCACGCCGCCCGCCGACGAGGCCACCGAGCGCCTGCTCTCGACCCAGTCGCCGCAGCGGCGGCAGGTCGCGCCCGAGCTGACGGTCGAGATCGACGGGCAGCAGTACACCGGTCGTGCCGGGCAGACGGTCCTCGAGATCTGCCGTGATGTGGGCATCGAGGTGCCCACGCTCTGCTACGAGCCCAAGCTGCCGGGCTTCGGCGCCTGCCGCATGTGCGTGGTCGAGGTCGAGGGTGAGGACACACCGCCCATCTCCTGCTCGCTCGAGGCAGCCGACGGCATGGTCGTGCGCACGCAGACGCCACGCCTGCGTGAGATCCGCAAGACCAACCTCGAGCTGATCTTCAGCGACCACAACGCCTACTGCCTGCCGCCCTGCCAGAACAAGTGCCCCAGTCACATCGACATCCCCGGCTTCCTCAAGGCCAACACCGAGGGCGAGTTCGTGGAGTCGGCGCGCATCTTCAAGCGCACCATCCCCTTCCCGTCCGTGCTCGGCCGCGTCTGCCCCGCTCCCTGCGAGGAGCACTGCCGGCGCGACGAGGTGGAGGAGGCCATCGCCATCCGCGATAGCCACCGCTATGCCGGCGACCAGGTGCTCAAGGCCCAGGCCGAGGGCATCGCCCCGCCGCTACCGTTCGACCAGCAGGCAGCCACAGGCAAGCGCGTGGCCGTCATCGGCTCCGGCCCGGCGGGCATGTCCGCGGCCTACTACCTCGCGCTGAGCGGTCACGCGGTGACCGTCTTGGAACGCGACCCCGAGCCCGGCGGCATGCTGCGCTACGGCATCCCCCAGTACCGCCTGCCCAAGGTCGAGGTGCTCGAGGCCGAGTACCGGGCCGTCTTCGACCTCGGCGTGGAGCTCGTGGCGGGCGTGGAGCTGGGCACGGACTTCACCATCGACGACCTCCAGAACGAGGGCTACGACGCGGTGCTGGTGGCCATCGGCTGCTATGACACCAACAAGCTGGGCATCCCCGGCGAGGACGCCGAGGGCGTCATCGACGCGCTCGACTACCTGCGCATCGCCACGCTGGGCCTGCCCTATCCCGACTACAAGGGCACCCGGGTCGTGGTCATCGGTGGTGGTTTCAGCGCCATGGACTGCTCCCGCACGTCGGTGCGCCAGGGCTGCATCGAGACGACGCTCGTCTACCGCCGGGACATGAAGGACATGCCCGCGGCCGACGAAGTCCACGAGATGCTCGAGGAGGGCGCCCGGGCCATCTTCCAGGCCTCACCCACGCGCGTGGTGACCGACGACGCCAACAAGGTCACCGGCGTCGAGTTCCAGCGCATGGCCCTGGGCGAGCCCGACGCTTCCGGTCGCCGCCGCCCGCAGCCAGTGGAGGGCACGGAGTTCATCATCGACTGCGATCGCGTGCTGCTGGCCATCGGCCAGGGACCGGAGCTGGGCTGGCTGGAGAACGGCGCCGACGGCGTGGAGAAGACGTCGCGCTGGCGCCTGGACGCCGACGCGGTCACCTTCGGCACCGGCCGGGCCGGTGTCTTCGGAGCCGGCGATGTGCGCACCGGTGCCGCCACCGTGGTGGAGGCCATCGCCGAGGGTCGCCGGGCCAGCTATGCCGTCGATGCCTACCTCCAGGGCCAGGACCTCGACGAGATCCGCACGCGCCAGACGCTGGCCGAGCCGCAACCCGAGTTCCTCTCGATCGTGCCCTACACCGGCGAGGTCAAGCAGCCGCGCATCCGCCTCAAGTCCATGGCGGCCGAGGCGCGCAACGACTCGTACATCGAGTACGAGATCCCCTACACGCAGGAAGAGGCCATGACCGAGTCCGGTCGCTGCCTGCAGTGCACCTGCGAGGCTATCGGCTACTGCGACCTGCGTCGCCAGGGCATCGAGTACGGCACCACGCTCTCGACGCTGCAGCCCAAGCGCAGCGGGCTCTCGGTCCGCTCGGTCAGCGAGAACCGCTTCACCGGCATCAACCACGACTACATCCGCGACGACAGCCACGCCTTCATCCTGCGCGAGCCTTCGCGCTGCATCGATTGCGGCCGCTGCGCGGCCGTCTGTCGGGAGGTCGTGGGTGCAGCCTGCTACGACTTCATGCGCACCGGCTTCGACACGCTCGTGACCACGCCGCTGGACATGAGCCTCAACACCACGCCCTGCGTCTCCTGTGGCCGGTGTGCCGAGACCTGCCCCACGGGCGCGCTCATGCCCAAGCCGCGCGTGCTGGAGCAGTACGACGTGGACGAGTCGCGCTGCATCCTCTGCGGCATCTGCGTCGACGCCTGTCCCTACGACGCGCTGCGCTGCGGGCCCGACTTCGAGCTGGCCCACGAGAGCCGCGCGGAGCCGCAGATCGACCTCATGGCCATCGCCGCCATGGAACGAGACACCGAGCTCAGCTATGTGCGAGCGGAGCGAGACTGGCTGACCCGCGCCCGGGAGGGCGGCCGCGACTTCCCGCACGAGCGTCTGCTGCCGGTGCTGCCGGCGGGCCTCGCCGGGACGGCGAACGGGAACGGGAACGGCCGCACCAACAACGGAGCTGCAGACACCACGGCCGGGGCGGCCGGCGGTGGCTCGGCATCAGCCCACCACAAGTAGCCGAGGGGGTACGGAGAGGGAGTGGAGCTACCGGGGACGGTCCCCTATCTCGACTGGCGCTGGGATGACCTCGTCTTCCTGCTGCTCGCCGGCGTGATGCTGGGCTCTGCGCTGCTGGTCGTGCTAGGGCGGGACATCATCCGCTCGGCACTCTGGCTCATCCTGTCCTTTGCTGCGCTCGCGGGCATCTACGGCCTGCTGGGCAGCGGCTTCCTGGCCATCAGCCAGGTGCTGGTCTACGTCGGCGCCATCGCCGTGCTCATCCTCTTCGCGGTCATGATCACGCAGTCCAAGCGGGGACCGGCGAGGCTGGTCTTCAACCGCCAGTGGTGGGCGGGTGCGTTGGCCGCGATCGTGCTCGTGCTGCTCATGGTCATGACCATCCTGCTCACCGAGTGGGACGCGACCGAGACGGCGCAGACAGCTGACGCACGCGAGATCGCGCTGACGCTGTTCGACGACTACATGTTCGCCTTCCTCGTACTGGGCGTGCTGCTGCTGGCGGCCGTCATCGGCGGGCTCTACCTGGCCCGGCGCGACGATGACATGCCCGAGACCAACGTCGCGCGTCCGGCCGCGCCGAACGAGGAGGAGGCCGCATGAGCGGCTCCCTCGAGGCCTACCTCATCCTGGCCGTGCTGCTCTTCGGCATCGGCACCTTCGGCTTCCTGGCCAAGCGCAACGCCATCGCCATGCTCATGTCGATCGAGCTCATGCTCAACGCGGTCAACCTGGCCATCATCGCCTTCGGCGCCTTCACGCCAGAGATGGCCGCGCACTTCTCGACGGTCGCCCTCTTCGTCATCGCCCTCGCCGCCGGCGAGGCCACCGTGGGCCTGGCCATCGTCATCGCCATCTACCGCAACCGCAGGACGCCGCTCGTGGACGAGTACGCGTCGATGAAGGAGTAGCGGCGGATGGACCTGATCCTCAACGCCGAAACGGCTGCCGAGCACGGCGTCGAGACGCTGCCCCTGGTCGAGGCCTCGACCGAGCAGTGGGTGGCCATGCTCCTGGTCCTGCTGCTGCCGCTGGCGGGCTTCCTGCTGACGGGCCTCGTCGGACGACGCCTGGGCCAACGGCCCTGGATCATCTCCATCACGGCCGTGCTGATCTCGACGCTCATCGCCACGGTGCTGGCCTTCTCGTCGCTGACGGCCGAGGAGCCTCAGCGCCTCGACTACACGCTCTACACCTGGATCCCCGTCGGCGACCTGCAGGTCGAGTTCGGCTTCCTCTTCGACAACCTCACCGCGGTCATGCTCATCGTGGTCACCTGGATCGGCTCCCTGGTGCACATCTACAGCATCGGCTACATGGAGCACGACCACTCCAAGTGGCGCTTCTTCGCCTACCTCAACCTGTTCATGTTCAGCATGCTGCTGCTGGTCATGGCCGACAACTACCTGGTCATCTTCGCGGCCTGGGAGCTGGTGGGCCTCTCGAGCTACCTGCTCATCGGCTTCTGGTACACCAAGCGCGCCCCGGCGCTGGCTTCGAAGAAGGCCTTCCTCGTCAACCGCGTGGCCGACCACGGCTTCCTCATCGGCATCATGGGCGTCTTCCTGCTCACCGGCACGCATGAACCTGCTGCAGTCGTTCGAGGTCGCGCCGTGGGACCAGGCCGAGTGGTGGATCGTCGACATCGTCATCCTGCTGCTCTTCGTGGGTGCGGCGGGCAAGTCGGCCCAGTTCCCCTTCCACGTCTGGCTGCCTGATGCGATGGAGGGCCCGACTCCCGTCTCCGCCCTCATCCATGCCGCGACCATGGTCAACGCCGGCGTCTACTTCATCGCGCGCACCTCGCCCATCTTCGCGCTGGCGCCGGAGACGATGCTGCTGGTAGCCAGCATCGGCATCTTCACGGCCATCCTGGCGGCGTCGATCGCGCTGACGCAGAAGGACATCAAGAGGGTCCTGGCCTACTCCACGCTCTCCCAATTGGGCTACATGTTCGCGGCCCTGGGCGTGGGCGCGTGGGTGGCGGCCATCTTCCACCTCATGGCCCACGGCTTCACCAAGGGCCTGCTCTTCCTGGGCTCGGGCTCCGTCATCCACGCAGTCGACGGCGAGCAGGATATGAACAAGATGGGGGCCCTGCGCAAGAAGATCCCCATCACCCACTGGACCTTCCTCATCGCCGCGCTCTCGCTGTCGGGAATCCCGCTCTTCGCCGGCTTCTTCTCCAAGGACGCCATCCTGGGCGAGTCGTTCATCTTCGGCTACTGGCCGGTGTTCGCGGTCGGTCTCATCGTGGCCGGCATGACCGGCTTCTACATGTTCCGGCTGATGGGCAAGACCTTCTACGGGCGTGAGCCACGTCGATCCGGAGGTCGAGCCCAAGGTCCACGAATCGCCTCGATCGATGACCGTGCCGCTGCTGCTGCTGGCCATCCCCACGATCTTCCTCGGCCTGGCGATCGGGACGCCGCTGGGTGACTCGACCATCTTCCACTGGCTTGAGCCGATCTTCGCGCCCGCCAACGAGATCATGTCGATCCACCACCACGAGTACGAGATCCTCGGCGCTGACGGTGCCTTGATCCTGGCCTCGGTCGCTGTCGCAGCCCTGGGCATCGCGCTTGGTGTCGTGGCTCTTCGGATACCTCTTCAAGCTCGGTCCCATCCGCTTCGGCACCAGCCAGAAGCTCGACTGACGTCGACGCCCTGGCCGGGCGCAACCGCGTGACCCGCTTCCTCTACACCGCCTCGTTCAACAAGTGGTACTTCGACGACCTCAACCACCTGGTCTTCTTCGTCTTCGGCAACAAGGTCGCCGCCGGCATCATGTGGTTCGACGTAAGGGTCATCGACGGCATCGTCAACGGCGTCGGAGCGGTGACCACGTCGATCGGCGACGGGGTCCGCCACGTGCAGACCGGCCGTGTCCAGAACTACGCCCTGGGCATCGCGGTCGGCCTCATCGTCATCGCCAGCCTCTTCATCCTGATGGCCCGCTGATGGACCTGACGCGAATCGACCTGCTCTCGCTGCTCATCTTCACGCCGGCTGTCGGCGCGCTGATCCTGCTCCTCGTGCCCGGCCGCCACGTCAACGCTCACCGCTGGGGTGCCTTCGGCGTCTCGCTGGTGGCGCTCGGGTTCTCGCTGCTGGTGGCACTGGCCTTCGACAACGGGCAGCCCGGCTTCCAGCTCACCCAGTCGGTCGAGTGGATCGGCTTCTTCGGCATCCAGTACAGCGTCGGCGTCGATGGCATCAGCCTGGTGCTGATCCTGCTCACCACGCTTCTGAGCTCCATCAGCATCCTGGCCTCGTTCGGACCCATCAAGGTGCGCGTGAAGGAGTACATGATCTCCTTCCTCGTGCTCGAGGTGGGCATGCTGGGCGTGTTCCTGGCCCTCGACCTCTTCCTCTTCTACGTGTTCTGGGAAGTGGTGCTCGTGCCGATGTACCTGATCATCGGCATCTGGGGCGGCGCCAACCGCATCTACGCCACCATCAAGTTCGTCATCTACACGCTGGTCGGTTCGTTGCTGATGCTGGTCGCCATCCTCGCGCTGGCCTGGACGTTCTTCAGCGAGACGGGCACCTGGGAAGGCGCCTTCGACTACACCACGCTGGTGCAGTTCGGCTTCGACCCGACGCTGCAGTTCTGGGCCTTCCTCGGGTTCTTCCTGGCCTTCGCCATCAAGGTGCCGATGTGGCCGGTGCACACCTGGCTGCCGGACGCCCATACCGAGGCCCCCACGGCCGGTTCGGTCATCCTCGCCGGCGTGCTCCTGAAGCTGGGTGGCTACGGGCTCATCCGCTTGAACCTGCCGCTCTTCCCTGATGCGGCCGCCGATCTGGCGCCGTTCATCATCCTGCTCTCGATCATCGGCATGCTCTACGGCGCGATCGTGGCCATCCGCCAGACCGACCTCAAGCGCCTCATCGCCTACTCCTCGGTCAGCCACATGGGCTTCGTGACCCTGGGCATCTTCGTCTTCAACGAGCAGGGCCTGCAGGGTGCGGTCTTCCAGATGGTGGCGCACGGCGTCATCACCGGCGCGCTCTTCCTGCTCGTCGGCGTCATCTACGAGCGGACGCACGACCGCACCATCGCCAAGATGGGTGGCCTCGGGCAACCCGTGCCGGTGTTCGCCACGCTGATGGTCTTCTTCAGCCTGGCCTCGGCGGGCTTGCCCGGCCTGGCCGGCTTCGTGGGTGAGTTCCTGGTCCTGCTCGGCTCGGTCACATACGAACCGTGGGTCGGTTACGTGGCCGCCTTCACCATCATCTTCGCGGCGGTCTACCTGCTGTACATGATCCAGAACATCATCATGGGCGATGTCACCGACTTCCTGAAGGGCCTTGGCGACAAGCTCACCGATGTCGACAGGATGGAAGCTGCCACGCTCGCACCACTGGTGCTGCTGACGGTGGCGCTCGGTCTCTTCCCGGCGCTGGTGCTCGACCTCACCGCCATGCCCGTCGAGATCGTGCTCGAGATCGTCGAGAACACGGCTGAGACGGCGGGTCTGCTGCCATGAGCAACGAAGTCCTGGCGCTGATGCCGTTCACGCTGGTCGTGCTGCTGGCCATCACCGTCCTGCTGGTCGACCTCTTCTGGCCCAGGCGTGACGGGCTCATCATGGCCATCGGCGTGAGCGGGCTGCTGGTGGCGCTGGTGGTCACGCTGGCGGTGGGGCCGCTGCCCTGGGACTGGGGCGTGCTCAGCGAGCCCCAGTCGATCGGCGACCCCGCGCTCTACAGACAGGACCTGCTGACCGCGCTGCTGGACGTCACGCTCATCGCCATCGCCCTGCTGACGTTGCTGTTCGCCCCCGACTACCTCACACCGCGCAAGCTGCCGCTGGCCGAGTTCACCGTGACGCTGCTGTTCGCCATCAGTGGCGGCATGCTCATCGCCGGCGGCCAGGACCTGCTGGTGCTCTTCATCGGCCTCGAGTTGCTGGTGCTGCCGGGCTACATCCTGGCCGGCTTCGCCAAGCGTGATGGGCTCTCCACCGAGGGCGCCATCAAGTACTTCCTGCTCGGTTCCTTCTCCAGCGCCATCCTGCTCTTCGGCCTGGCCTTCGTCATGGGCTTCACCGGGTCGACGCAGCTGACCGGCGTGGCCGGAGCCCTGAGGGGGGTGCTTGACGGCGCGGAGGCCCTGCCGCTGGCGCTGGCCATGGGCCTGGCCCTGCTGGCGGTGGGCGTGCTCTTCAAGATCGCCGCGGTGCCCTTCCACTACTGGACGCCCGACGCCTACCAGGGCTCCCCAACCCCGGTCACGGGCTACCTCTCGGTCGGCCCCAAGATCGCTGCCTTCGCACTCATCCTGCGCATCTTCGTAGAGGCGCTGGGCCCGCTGCGGGGTGAGTGGGCGCTGGTCATCGGCGTGCTCGCGGCCGTGACCATGACCGTGGGCAACCTGGCCGCGCTGGGCCAGGACAACATCAAGCGCATGCTGGCCTATAGCTCCATCGCCCACACCGGCTACATCATGGTCGGCCTGGTCGTCTTCGCCACCGCGGAAAGCCGGGAGGTAGCCGAAGCCGGCGTCCAGGGCGTGCTGTTCTACAGCGTGGCCTATGCCTTCATGAACCTGGGTGCCTTCGCCGTGGTGGCGGCGCTGCAGCGGCGGCCGGGCGTGACCAGTCAGATCGCCAGCTTCGCCGGCCTCGGCTACCGCGCACCGGTGCTGGCGCTGACCATGACCGTGTTCCTGCTGTCGCTGGTAGGCATCCCGCCGCTGGCGGGGTTCTTCGCCAAGATGACCGTGGTTCTCTCGGCGCTCGAGGTCGGCGGGAGCATGACCCTGCTGGCCGTGGTGATGATGCTCAACGCGGCCATGGCCGCGTTCTACTACCTGCGCGTGGTCGTCTACATGTACATGCGGGCGCAGGACGAGGACGCGCCAGAGGTCAGCATCGGCACCGCCACCAAGGCCGGTCTGGTGGTGGCCGCGGTCGTGGTCATCATCATCGGCCTGGTCCCGCCCGTCACCGGCGCCATCCTCGAGTGGACCGAGGAGGCCGCCCGGGGGCTGGTCGGTTTCATCGAGTTCTAGCGACGCACTGACCGCGGCCGGGTACGCTCTGCCGTGCCAGACTGACGCCGATCGTTTCCTCCCTCGGCCCTGCTCACCTGCCGGCCGGCGCGGACGATCGACCCGAACGAGGCTGAGTACCATGCGCCAGACACCTTCCCTGATGGTGGCTCTCAACGCCGACGTGGTCGGCTTCAGTCGACTCATCGCCGACGATCTCGAGGCCATGACGGCGACGATGGACAGGATCCGGGACCTCGTCGGGCGCCTGGTGGGCGAGAACAGCGGGACGCTCGTCAACTTCGTTGGGGACAGCTTCATGGCCGTCTTCGCCAACGCCATGGACGCGATGCGCGCGGCGATCGCCATCAGCACCGAGATCGAGGCTGAGAACGCGACCCGCGCCCACTCGCCCGGGGCACGCTTCCGCATGGGCCTGGACCAGGGCTTCATCACCAGGTCGGGGGACGACTACTTCGGGGATGCCCTCAACATCGCCGCCCGCATCCAGGCCATCGCGCAGCCCGGGGGCATCAGTGTCTCAGGGCGGGTCTACGGGGCCCTTGACGAGCCCGCCCTGCGCTTCCGGCCCATCGGCCGGCGACAGCTGAAGAACATCCCCGAGGAGACCGATGTGTACGAGTTCTCCGACCTGCCGAGTGACGGCACCGCACCGTCTGGTCAGCGCTCACTTGCCCTCGAGTCCCCGGTCGTCGCCGTCCTGCCCGTTCACGCGGACACGGTGGACGACTCCGTGCGCGCGACAGCCGAGGCCCTGCGCACGGACCTGATCCACCGGCTCGCGCGTGTCCCCCAGCTGAAGGTGATCGACGCCCGGACCGAGTCCTCCGGTGGAGGCGTTCGCGACGCAGCCCGCTACATGATCGAGACCGGGGTCCACCAGGCTGGCGATGACGTTCGGGTCTACATCGGGGTCCTTGACGTCACGACCATGAACGTCGTGAAGTCGCACAAGTGGACGGCTGAGTGGCGGCCGACCTGTTCGGCTTGTCGGATGCACTCGTGGACGAGGTTGCGAGGTCGCTGGAGATCGACCTCATCGTGGGCGAGCCGGCCGGGCTCTATGCGGACCTCGACGACCCGCTGGCGATCGAGCAGGTCTACCTGGGCTGGTATCACCTCACCATCGGCACACCGGAAGGGTGGACTCGGGCACTGGAACACTTCGACAGCGTGGCGCGCTCGCATCCGGACCAGCCCTTCGGTGTCGTCCTCGCGGCGTTCGCGAACTGGATGGGCGTGGCCAATGGCTGGGCTCGCGACCGTGACGAGACCTTGCGCACGGCCCGCGAGCAGGCCCTGGCCGGGCTGGCGATCGGTGACCCGACGGGCATCGCGAGGACCGTGGAGGCGGCCGTCCTGATGTCGCAGGGTCGCGGACAGGAAGCGCTCGAGACCATCGAGAAGGTCGAGATCCTGCGGCCCACCTGCGACGTCACCTTTGGTCTTGAGGGGAGCGTTCGGCGCTACCTGGGCGATTGGGAGAAGGCGATCGACCTCACCGACATGGCCATGCGCCTGACGGGTGTCAACAAGCCCTGGTACCCCACGGTGCAGGCGTGCTCCCTGTTCATGGGCGGGCGGTTCGAGCAGGCAGCGGCCACGGCCGAGATGGTCCTCGAGCACCAGCCGCGCAACCTGGAGGCACTCCTCGTGCTGACCGCCGCCCAGGTGGAGCTGGGCCTGGACCGGCGCGCCCGGGCGACTGCCGGCCTCATCCGCGAACGTTTCCCCACGGTCGACGTGGCGGCCTGGCTGGAGGGCAATCCCTATCAACGCCGAGACATGGTCGACCGGTGGCGAGACGACCTCGTCGCCGCCGGCGCCATCGTCCCTGAAGACGAGGTCCGCGCACGTAGCTGACGGTACGTGCACCCCTGGTCGGGTGAGCGCTCCCGGCCCGGTGCGCGCTCCTGTCCCATCGTGACGGCGGGCGCTACTCGCCACCCTCCACGGGTGAGGTCGCCGGTTCGCCCATCTCGAAGAGCGTGGCGCTGATGATGGTCACGACCTCATCGGCGCGGACCGCGCCACGGTGGACCAGGTCCGGGCTCTCGACGACACCGTCACCGGTCGTGAGCACGTAGGTGCCGGGACCGACCACCTCCCGCCCACCGTCGGCGCGCAGGAGCAGGCCCTCCCCCTCGATGACGGTGTACTCCAGCTCGCCGTCGGTGACGCGGGCGACTTGCCAGCCCGGGTGCGTACGTGGCGCGAGCTCTTCGCCGGCGGGGATGCGCTTCCTGCCACACGGCCCTGAGCGTCACCTGGCACCTCGACTGGCCGCGTCCCAGGCGGCCCTTCGCTCGACCCCTGGCTGCGGCTGCTTCACGGCCCGCTCGGCCGCGCGTTGCTCGCGCGCTGGCGCGCGGCACGTAGGTCCTCGGTGCGCTCGGCGACGGGCTGGGCGAATTCCCGCAGAGGCCTCCGCGCCCTGCGCCGCGACCGACGCGATCGCACCCAGGGCCAGGATGAACGTGGCCAGCGTGGCCAGTAGCCGGGTGATCAGGCGTGGGCGCACCAGGACCTCCTCCGATGAACGGGAGCCGCCATCATCGGGCACGGCAGCGGCGGCGACAAGGCGCTCAGTCACGTCGGTCGCGCGCCCGGGCGAGCAGCGAGAGGAAGCGCGCAGTGACGTCCGCCTCGGCGAACACGAGGTCCGCGCGCAGAGCCATCTCGACGGTGTCGCCGGCAGGGCTGACCACGGCCACGGCCAGTCCCTCGAGCCCAGACGCGCGGCGCGCGGCGCGGACGGCGTCGAAGGCCTCTGCATCGTGTCGATCGTCGCCCAGCATCAGCACCAGGCCTGGGCGGTGCTGCTCGATGAGCCGCTCCAGTGCCACGCCCTTGGTGGTGGCGCCTTGCGGCCGCAGCTCCCATGCCCGCCGACCGCCGGGCTGGTCGAGCACCCGCTCGCGGTCGAGCTCGTCCACCGCTGCGCGAACCCGGGACCGGGCCGCCTCAGTGTCCGGGGCGCTGCGGAAGTGGAAGGTGACGGCGCTGCCCTTGTCCTCCACCACCAGCCACGGCTCGTCGACGTGCCGGGGCACCTCGCGACGGAGCCGAGCGGCCATGGCCGTCGCGGCTGGGTCGACCGGCTCGTGCTGCGGGCGCAGGGCCGATGCACGGAAGCCGCGAGGGGCGTGGGCCCACTCCGCTCCATGGTCACCGTGGTAGCTGGCACCACCGACGCGCACACGGGTCGCGAGGTCGGCCACGGTGCGCCCGCTGATGAACGCGACGTGCGTGTCCGTCGGTAGCCGCCAGCCGGCGCAGGGACCGCTGCGCAGCGGGGATGATGCCTGCCCGCCACGGGTCGGTGACGAGACGAGACAGGGTGCCGTCGAAGTCCGACGCGAGCAACAGGCGCCGGTCCAACCAGGGCCGGATGCGCTCGAGCGCCTCCGCCGCCGAGGCCAGGTGCACGTCAGTCGGTCGGTGCGGCGCCTCAGAAGCCGGCAATCGCCTCTTCCTCCGCCTCGTGCGCCTCACCACGCCCATCGCCCTCCTCGACCTCACGCGACCATCCGCCCTTCGCGCATGAGCCAAGCCGGGATGGCGGCGAGGACCAGGATGATGGCCGCGACGATGAAGAGCTGGCCCAGCACCTCCGCTGCCTCGGCCGAGGCCCAGCGCTCGATGGCGTCGAGCACGAGCGGGTCGCCGAGAGGCTGACCCACTAGCTCGGGCGGCAGGATCTCGTCGCGATAGGCCTGGTCGTCGAGGGCACGAGTGGTCTGATCGATGCGGGTGGTACCGAAGGCGGTGAGGACGGCCATGCCGATGGCCATGCCGGCCATGCGCGCCACCGTCACCGCGGCGCTGGCAGCCCCGAAGGCATCGCGTCCGGCGGCTTCCACCGCGGCCATCGAGCGCGGTGTCACGGTCAGGCCGAAGCCGAGGCCGAACAGCGACAACGCGCCCACCGGCACCCACAGCTCGGTGTCGATGCGGGTCGTCGAGAGCCAGACCAGACCGACGACCGAGGCGGCCAGCCCGGCGATGGTCACCGCGGTGGCGTTGAGGCGGCGCATGAGCAAGCCGGAGGCGAAGGCGCCGACCGCCATGAAGAGGGCCATCGGTCCAAGCACCATGCCCTGCTCCTCGGGTCCGGCGAAGCGGACGCGATCGATGAACGCGGCCATGCCCACGATGGCCGTGGCGAGAGCGTAGCCGGTGAGCAGGCTGACCAGCACGGCCCCGCTGAAGACCCGACTGGCGAAGAGGCGCAGGTCGAGGAACGGCTCTGGCACGCGCAGCATGCGCCGCACCGCGAGGACGCCGATCACGACCGCGATGAGTGCGGCGATGGGGACGACCGGCAGGTCGCCGGGCTCGTCGCCGATGAGCGTGACCGCCAGCAGCGCGGAGGTGAGCGCGACGCTGAAGAGCACCGCACCGACAGCGTCCATGTGCGAGCTGCCGGGGGCCACATCCCAGCCCGGTTCCGCCGCCCACACATAGATGGCCGCCAGCAGCGCCAGCGGCGCGGTCACGTAGAAGACCCAGCGCCAGGCGGGAGTCAGCACGTCGACGGCGGCGCCACCCCAGATGCCCTGCCCCGCGAGCGCATCGCGCAGCTGCAGGTGCTCGAGGATGAGCGCACCGAGGACGGGTCCGACGGCCATGCCCAGGAAGGTCGCCGCGCCGATGAAGCCCAGCGCGCGCGATCGCGCGTGCCCGTCATAGAGATGGCTGGCGCCGGCGGTAGCCACGGGCAGGATGGCGCCCGCGCCGGCGCCCTGGACCACGCGGCCGAACACGAGCATCTCGAGCGATTGGGCCGCACCGCAGATGAGCGAGCCCACGGCGAACACGAACAGTGCCATGATCATCAGCGCCGGCAGGCCGAAGCGGTCCGCCGCCCGGCCGGCGAGGGGCATGGCCGCGATATAGGCCACGAGGTAGGCCGTCACGATCCACGAGGCACGGCGCAGCTCGGCCCAGCCGGAGAGGTCGAAGAAGATGTCGGGCAGCGCGACCGCGGTGATGAAGAGCTCGACGCCGACCAGGAACACGCCCAGGCACAGGGCAGCTAGCATCACTGCGCGCGAGGTTCGGCTCATGGGCCCGCCAAGGCGGCCAGGTCAGCGGTCCTCGCTCGCCGGTCTCGTAGCGGTCGTCATGCCGGCATCACCAACAGTGCCGCTCCGCGCGCGATCATCAATTCCTCCGCGGTCAAGCCCTCGACCTGGGCGCACCAGCGGCGCACGATCTCCTGCTCCTCCGCCCGGTCGGTGTCGTCCAGCAGCACGCCCGCACCGGGGGCGAGCCGCTCGCGCAGGAGGGGCACGGCCGGATAGCGTGCATGCGGGCGCGTGACGCCGGGCGGGCCGTCGACGAAGAGGAGGTCGATACGCTCGGGCACCTCGGCCCCGAGCGTGTACCAGGGCCACGTCTCGCCCTCGAGCGTGAGCTCGACCAGCGGTGCGTCGATGACCCGAGCTCGCTCGGCCACGCCGAAGGCATCGAGCTCGGCGCGCGTGGCCGCGGCGTACTCCCGATGGTGCTCGAGCGTCGTCAGCCGGCCGCGGCCGTGCTGCGCCAACCGACGCGCGATGACCACGCTGGAGACCCCGCCACCAAGCTCGACCACCTGCTCCGGCAACGCGCGGTCGATGAGCCGTACGAGCTCGACCAGCAGGTCGGGCGATGCGGCATATGACCGCGTGGGCGGCAGCGGCCGCGGCAGGTCGAGCTCTCGCGCGAGCCAGTCGCGCAATTCGAGGCGGATGAGCAGCCGGCGCTCGCTCTCGTTGACCAGCCGGCGGGTGGCCTGCTGCTGCTCCGAGGCGAGCCGGCGTGCGGCCTTCCGGTCGGCCTCGCGAGCTTGCCGCCGGGCCTTGTGCTCGCGGCGGCGGCGGCGGCGGGCCGCCCGCTGTGCCGGCACGAACCAGAGCACGACCACGAGCGCGAAAGCGACCGCCACGGTAGCCGCGCCGACGACGAGGCTGAGCGCATCCGCACCCAGGACGAGGCTGATGGCGAGGGCCAGCGCCAACGCTCCCAGGACCCCGACGGTCAGTGGAATGGGGCGAGTCGGCGGTGACATACGCGCATGATGGGCCATCGCCAACGAGCGCGCACCACGCTCGCTCAACCGTCCCGAGACGAGCATGTTGACATGGTTCGCCGGTGAAGCTAGCATCAACGCTTGCTTATATAAACAATCATTGCTATGTTGACCATCGACACGGAGGGTCGCTTGCCCAGTCCGGCACGCATCCGCAGCACCATCAGCGCCGTCACCGATCCGCCCGCGGACCTGAAGGACGTGGCGCTGGTGCACAAGGCCCTTGCCGACCCCACCCGGCTGCGCATCCTCCAGCGCCTCGCTGCGGGGGATGGCACGGTCAGCGACCTCATGCGCCACGTCGATCTGAGCCAGCCGCTCGTCTCGTGGCATCTGCGGCGGCTGCGTGCCGCCGGACTCGTCGAGACCCGCCGACAGGGTCGCGAAACCATCTGCAGCCTGGGTCGCGAGGCCCTACTGCGGTTCCACGCACAGGAGCTGGCGCTCCTGGGGATGGAGGAGTAGTCGTGGGCAAGGGATCGTTCATCTCACCGGAGCAGCGCTCCGGCATCCGCGCCAGGGTCGAGCCCATCGCCTTGGCCATGTCTCGAGCAGGGCTCACGCCCAACATGCTCACGCTCATCGGCTTTGCCATCGCCTCCCTCGGTGGCGTGCTGGCCGCTGTCGAATGGTGGATCCTCGCCGGCATCGTGGCCACGGCCGGCGCGGGCTTCGACATGTTCGACGGCGCGGTCGCGCGCGCTACCGGGCAGGTGAGCAGAGTCGGTGCCTTCATGGACAGCACCTTCGACCGTTGGGGCGAAGGCATCGTCTACCTGGGCATCGTCATCGGTTCCACGCGAGCGGGCTTCGATCTCGGAGCTTGGCTGGCGACCGCGGCGCTGGTCTCGGCCTTCATGGTCAGCTACACCCGCGCCAAGAGCGAGTCGCTCGGCTTCTCGAGTGGCACCGGCATGGCCGCGGTCGGCTTCGCCCCGCGCGAGGTCCGTACGGTCATCCTCGGCATCGCTGTCGTGGTCGCGGGCATCTTCGGCGTTACCCCCGAAGTGTCCGATCTGGGCAGCCTCATCCTTGCGATCGGCCTTGGCCTCATCGCCGTGCTGGCCACCGTCACGGTGGTCCAGCGCATCCGCTTCGTGACCTCACAACCCCCCAACCCAGCGAACGACTGACACAGGACAAGGCAGGAGACTCCACCCATGAGCAACAAGGTTCGCGTCGCCATCGTCGGCGTCGGCAACTGCGCCAGCAGCCTCATCCAGGGCCGCTACTACTACGAGGACGCGGCAGAGGACGAGTTCGTCCCCGGCCTGATGCACGTGAAGCTCGGTGATTACCACGTACGCGACATCGAGTTCGTGGCGGCCTTCGACGTCAACGCCAACAAGGTCGGGGTGGACCTCGGCGAAGCCATCTACATGAAGCCCAACAACACCATCCGCTTCATGGACGTGCCGCAGATCGGCGTGACCGTGCAGCGCGGCCCGACGATGGACGGCATCGGCCGCTACGTCGCGGCCGTGGTGCCCGAGTCCGAGGCCGAGCCGGTCGACGTGGTCGCCGCCCTCAAGGCCGCTGACGTGGACGTGCTCGTCTCGTACCTGCCGGTCGGTAGCGAGGACGCTACTCGCTGGTATGCCGAGCGGGCCATCGAGGCCGGCGTCGCCTTCGTCAACGCCATCCCCGTCTTCATCGGCCGCGAGCCCGAGTGGCAGGCCAAGTTCGCCGCGGCCGGGCTACCGGTCATCGGTGACGACATCAAGAGCCAGGTCGGAGCCACCATCAGCCACCGTGTGCTGACTCGCCTGTTCGACGACCGCGGCGTGCAGGTCGACCGGACCTACCAGCTGAACTTCGGCGGCAACACCGACTTCCAGAACATGCTCGAACGCGACCGGCTCGAGTCCAAGAAGATCAGCAAGACCAACGCCGTCACCTCCATGCTCGACTACGAGCTGCCAGAGGGCGCGGTCCACGTCGGCCCCTCGGACCACGTGCCGTGGCTGGAGGACCGCAAGTTCTGTCACATCCGCATCGAGGGCACGACCTACGGTGACGTGCCGCTGCTGGCCGAGCTCAAGCTCGAGGTCTGGGACAGCCCCAACAGCGCCGGCGTCATCACCGACGCCATCCGCTGCGCCAAGATCGGTCTCGATCGCGGTCTCGCAGGCACGCTCGTGGCTCCCTCGGCATACTTCATGAAGAGCCCGCCCCAGCAGATCCACGACGACATCGCGCGCGAGCGCATCGAGGCCTTCATCCGGGGCGAGGACAACGTGACCTTGACCGGTAGCGATGCTGACGCGGTCGAGGAGGCCGAGGCGGTCCTGAAGGCTGCCGCGACCGAGCAGGAGGCGGCTGCGATCGCCTGACAGGAGGGACGTGTCCGGCGTCGACTACGCACCACACCGCCGCTCCACCCGGGGGCGACTCAGCGGAGCCGTCACCCGGGTCTGGGAGCGGGTCGTGGTCACCGTCTTCCGCGCCGCGTCCGCCCTGCTCGTGCGCGTGCCGCTGCGCATCAGTGAGCCGGTCGCCCGGGTCGGCTTCCTCGCGGGCTACTACCTGTGGCCGGCCAAGCGGCACATCATCAAGCAGAACGCTGCCCACGTGCTGGGCTTGCCGCCCGATCACCGGGACGTGGCGAGCCTGGCACGCAGCATCTACGGCACCTACTCGCGCTTCGCCATCGAGGTCATGCGGCTGCCCAGCCTGCCGGCCGACGAGCCCGCGCGACTGGTGGCCACACAGGGCCCGCCACACGAACGCTTCATGGCGCTGTGGCAGCGCTGTGAAGCCGAGGGTCGAGGCATCATCGCGGTCTCAGGCCACATCGGCAGCATCGAGGTCTTCGCCGGTGCCTATGCCCGGGAGGGCATCCCCACCTACGGCCTCGCCGACGACTCGGCCTTTCCCGAGCTCTTCGAGTTGCTCAACGCCTCACGCGCCCGCTGGGGCGTGACCATCATCCCCTGGCAGAAGCTGCGCGACATCTTCCGCGTCATGCGCTCGCCGGCCATCCTGGGCATGGTCGTCGACTGGGGCTACCGGCCGGACGATCTGCCGGTGCGACTGTTCGGCGCATGGACCACACTGCCGGCCGGACCGGCCACGCTGGCGGCCCGCACCGGGGCGGCGCTGGTGCCGGTGGTCGCACGGCGCCGCGCTGACGGTCGCTACGACCCCGTCATGCACGAGCCCATCGAGGTGGCCGACGGCTCCCCTGCCGAGCTCGCCCGGGCCACGCAGGCGGTCGCCGACGCGCTCGAGGACATGATCGCCGAGGCGCCCGACCAGTGGTACACCTTCAAGCCCATGTGGCCCGGCACCGAGGCCGAGACACAAGCTCTGGCTGCGCGCGCGAAGCTGAGCGCGACCGACGGTGCCGCCGATGCCTGACCCACGGCCCCGGCCTGACCCACGGCCCCGGCCTGAGCGGCCGTCGGAGTCGATCGTCGAGCCCACGCCGCCACCCAGCCCATCGCTGAACCTGTTCGGGCGCATCATCTTCCGGCTGATGATGCTGGGCCTGTGGGCGGCCCGCAGGCTGCCCGACAAGCCGCTCTACCGAGCGGCCTTCGCCATCGGCGCGGGTCTCTACCTGCTGCTGCCCGAGCGGCGTCGGCTGGTGCGCTCGAACCTCGAACGGGTGGTGCGCTCGCTGGTGGCCAGCGGCCAGGCGACCCCTCGGGTGGCCCGTGCCGCACGCGACGAGCGCTCGCTTGACCGGCTCGTGCGGGACACCTTCGGCCACTGGGTCGTGACCTATGCCGAAGCGGCGTTGGGCCCGCGCTACAGCGGAGATGAGCTCAGCCGCCGCTTCGTCGCGGCGTACCCGGAAACCTCGGCCGAGGCACTCTCGAGGCCCGAACCGGGGCGGCCCGGCCCCATCCACATGGCCATGCACTTCGGCTCGGTCGACCTCTCGGCCATCTACGGGGCCCGCGTGGGGCCGTTGCCCCTGACCGGCCCCATGGAGTTCGTGGAGTCGCCCCTGGCACGAGCCTACTTCGACCGCGTCCGCTTCGAGATGGACGTCAACATCGTGCCCCTCGAGGGCGCGGCCGAGGCGCTCACGGGCGCGCTCGAGCGGGGTGAGGCCGTAGGCATCGTGGCCGACCGCAACATCGTCGGCCGCGGCTCGCTCATGCAGCTCTTCGGGGCGCCGGTTCGGCTGCCCATCGGCCCGGCCATGCTCTCGGTGCAAACCGGCGCGCCGTTGTACCTCGAGGCCATCGAACGCACTGGGCCCGGCGAGTGGCTGGGCCACACCATCGCCCTGCGGCCGGAGCCGGGGGCAACGCGGCGCGAGGCCACCCGCCAGATCATGGAGCAGGAAGTACGAGCCATGGAGCGCGTCATCGCACGCGCGCCCGAACAATGGACCACACTGTTCTTCCCCATCTGGGAGAACGAGAAGGCATGACCGACGGCCACAGCAGCGACGGGGCGACGACGCCGGCGCGCGAGCTTCGCTTGGACCCGCATGTGCACACGCTCGCCTCTGATGGCATCGACGATGTCGAGACCATGATCAGGGCGGCGGTCGAAGCCGGCCTCGCGGCGGTGGGCGTCGCCGACCACGAGCGCATGGACGCGGCGGTCGCAGGCCGGGCCATGGCCGAGTACCACGGCTGGCCCATCGAGGTCATCGTGGGCGAAGATCTCGACACGCGGCGGTCACCTGCTGGGCCTGTACATGACCAAGCGCATCCGCCCCTGGCACTCCCTCAAGGATTCGATCGCCATGATCCACGAACAGGGCGGGCTGGCCATCATCGCCCACCCGCTGCCGCCCTATCCACTCTGTGCCAGCGAGCGCACGATCCGCGCGCTCATGGACGAGGCCGACCCAGTCTTCCACCCCGACGGCATGGAAGGCTTCAACCCCACCACTGCGGGCAAGGCCCTGGCCCGCTGGAGCCGGCGAGCACCGGCCCTGGCCGACGAGCTGGGCCTGGCCGCCACGGGCGGCTCCGATGCGCACAAGGCCGCCAACGTGGGCTCGACAGTGACGATCGTGCGCGAGACGGGCACGTTGGAGCAGAGCCTGCGCCGCGCCTTGGCCGAATGCGACACCCGCTGGGAGGGCCACGGCTACAGCTGGCGCTCGCAGCTGGGCATGTTCGGCCAGCAGACGCGCAAGAACCTGGTGGCCTTGCGCGACGAGGTCAGCGGGGTGGTGCGGCGGGACGGCACCGGGCGCGACCTGGGCTATCCCGGCGGGCGCCGCCGGCCGGCGGCCTTCGATCGCGCAGCGGCTGGCCTGCCGCCGGAGGGCGAAGCGTGAAGATCGGCCTGGTCACACCCTACATCTTCCCCCTGCCTGGCGGCGTCAACGCCCACGTCGGCTACCTCTACGAGAACCTCGTCAAGCGCGGCCACGACGTGCGCATCATCAGCGCCACCCACGGACCGCAGCGGTCCAGCGAGGGCGACATCATCCGCCTCGGCTACGGCTGGTCGGTGCCCACCAACGGCTCGGTCGGCACGCTCACCGTCTCGCACCGCTATCCGCAATTGGTGCAGGAGATGCTCGACCGCGAACGCTTCGATGTCATCCACTTCCACGAACCCTTCGTGCCCTTCCTCTCGCTGGTCATCCTGCGCTACTCCAAGGCCGTCAATGTCGCCACCTTCCACGCCTACTCCGGCTTCAGCCCCTCGTACGAGTTCGGCAAGCGCTTCATGCGCACGCCGGCGCGGCGCCTGCATGGGCGCATCGCGGTCAGCGCCGCAGCCATGCACTTCATCAAGCGCTACTTCCCGGGCGACTACAGGGTCATCCCCAACGGCGTGGACCTGACCCAGTTCGACGACGTGCCACCCTTCGCGCGTTGGAGCGACGGTGTGCCCAACATCCTCTTCGTGGGCCGCTTCGAGCAGCGCAAGGGCTTGATGTACCTGCTGCGTGCCTATTACCAGTTGCGCATCGAGGGTCTCGGCTGCCGGCTGCTCGTGGTCGGAAGCGGCCCCCAGGCCGCAGAGGCGCGCCGCTATGTCCAGTCGCGACGCCTCGGCGGAGTGGAGATGTTGGGCCGGCTCTCCGACCACGAAAAGGCGCGCGCCTTCGCCACCGCTGACATCTACGCGGGTCCAGCTACCGGGCAGGAGTCGTTCGGCATCGTGCTGCTCGAGGCCATGGCCAGCGGCACCCCCATCGTGTGCAGCGACATCCACGGCTACAAGGGCGTGGTCCGGCGCAACGAGCAGGCAGTGCTGGTGCCGCCGCGCGACGTGGAGGCGCTCGCGGCGGCACTGGGCAGGCTGCTGCGCGACCCGCTGCTGCGGCAGCGCATGGGCGATTCCGGTCGCGAGCGTTCGGTGCAGTTCAGCTGGGAGAACATCACGGCCAAGGTCGAGGACTACTACGGCTTCGTCATCCGCCGACTGGCCGCGCGCGACGCCCTGCCCTCCGGCTTCGGAGCGGAGATCCCGGAGGCGCCGCAGCGAGCGCCCGGCCTGTGGAGCCGCAGCGATGGCCCGGACGAGGGCGCGGTGACCGAGCCGGCGACCGTGGACGAGGAAGTGGCGACCGCCTAGCGCACGCTCGGCGGGCCCTCGGCGAGCCCTGCGGGGGAACGGCCCCAGCGCCAGGCGGCATAGGCCACCGCCGCCACGAAGACCACGGTCAGGACACCCACGATGAGCGTGCCCTGGTCGATGGCGCCACCGTCGATGGCAGGATCGGTGTTGACCGCGAACTGGAAGTCCCAGTTCCAGGTGGGCAGCAGGCCCTGGTAGATGTGAGCCAGGTCGGGAGGCAGGGGCAGACCGGCGATGTTCGGATACCACACCACCAGCCAGATGAGCGCTGCCCCCAGCACGCCCAGCACCAACCGGCGGGGGTCACGGGCGCGCAGCGTCAGCCACGCCGGCACGGCCAGCACCAGCAGGCCGGCCAGGGCCAGCACGTCCGAGCTGAGGGTGAGGCCGGTCGTGGTGGCCGTGTCGAGCAGGAGCAGCGCCCCGACCACGCCGCCGAGCGTGAGCAGGCCCACCAGCACCAGGCCGGCGACGTAGATGCTCTGGCTCCGGGCACCAGGGCTGCCTGCGGCACGCCAGGCGAGGAAGGCCGCTACGCCGGCGCCCACGCCGAGTACGAGCAGCGCGGTCACGCCGCCCTCGGTCAGCTGTGCCGTGCGGGTGACCTCGGAAGCGCAGGCCACGCCATCGGGGTGCGCCACGGCGGTGCCAGAGAGAACGCACAGCGGCGTGCGCAGGAGCCACGACAGGGGCACCGCCAGGATGGCCAGGGCTGCGCTCGCTCGAGCCAGGAACCACGTCCGGGCGGACGGGCCGTGCCACAGCTCGGCCAGGAAGTAGGCCAGCGCCGTGATCATGAAGGGCACGCTGGCGTAGACGTGGTACTGGAAGGCCGCCCGGTCTACCCGTGCCCACGGCAGCCACATCGCGGCCCACATCAGCACCACCAGCGTCAGCGCGAGGCTGCGGCGGCGCCAGGCCATGAAGGCGGAGAAGCCCATGCCGGCGATGCCCAGCCAGAAGATCACGAGGTTGCCGGTGTCGTAGATGAGCCCGGTCGCCCCGCCCGCGTAGCGCTCCTGGAAGAACCACACGGGCTTGAGGTCGAGCGCCCAGGCCCACCACGGCGAGGAGGCCGCGTGCTCGGCGCGGAGGCTGTCGTGGTACCAGTACATCGACTCGGTCAGGTCGGCGATGGTGCGGCCACCCTCGGTCGAGGCCGGCAGGCCGGGCAGGTCTCCGAAGAGCGGCAGGCCCCAGGCGTTGCCCAGGTCGACCCAGGGCGCGTAGCCGACGAGATAGACGATCAGTGGCAGGGCCGTGAGGGCGCCGAGCGTGAGCAGCCAGGGCACGACCTGCACCGGCCCGGGGCGGAGCCAGACGCTGGTGCCCGGTGTCGGAGGCCGGGCGCCGGGCGCCCACGGACCGTGGCCGGTGCTGGTCGCGATCATGGCCAGGACCGCCACTCCGGCCGCGGCGGCGAAGGCATAGCCGCTGTACTCGAGCTTGCCCAGAAGGGCCAGACCGACTCCCGCGGCCACCGGTGCCGCGGCGGCGAGGACGACCTCGGCGCGGGTGAAGGGGATCGGCCGCCGCACGACCGCGGCCGCGAGCAAGCCGGTGAGCAGGAGCATGAGCACGAGGAAGATCCAGTTGCGCATGGGCTCGTCCACCGGTGCCGTGCGGATGGCCATCGCACCCAGCACCGTGGTCAGGCCCACCATCACCAGCAGCGCGATGGCGCGCCCCAGCGCCGAGCGCAGGAGCACCAGCAAGCCCAGGCCGCCGATGGCGTAGAGCGCGACCCACTTGGAAGCCAGGCCCAGGCCCAGCGCCACGCCGACCCCCAACAGCAAGGCCACCGCCGTCCAGGGCCGTCTTGGCGCGAGGTAGAGAGGCGCGAAGAGAAGTGCGGCCATGACCACGAACGTCGTGACGTAGACGTCGTTCATGCCGATGCGGGCGTTGGCCAACAACATACCCTCGGCAACGATGAGCACAGCCGCGATGAGGCCGACGCTTCGCCGCGCGAAGAGCACTCTTGCAAGCAAGTACATGAGGGCCGCGGTCAGGGCCCCAAGGAGCACACCTGGCAGGCGCCAGCCGAAGCCGTTGCGGCCGATCTCCACGGCCGCCAGCTCGCCGTCGGGAGCCAGCGCCAGGAGTTCGGTGCGGTCGGCGGAGGGATGGTCCGGCAGCGTGTCGGCGAGGATGCGCTCGGGCTCGAACGGCAGCGGCACGTCGATGAAGACGGCACGCCCTCGCGGCTCCACGACGTAAGCGGTGGGACCACCGGACGGGGCCTCGCCGAGGGCGTGGAAGAGACCGGCGGACGCGTTCCACGCGAGGTCCGTGATGACGCCCGGCATCCACATCGTCTCGGGGGTGCCCAGACCCTCGTCGGTGATGCGGACGTGGACCAGTTCGTCACCGGCCGCGGCGTAGAGCGTGGGCTCGTCGCCGTCGGGATCGGCCAGCATCAGCGCACGCACGGGCTCGTCGGTCGGGATCTCCTCGAGCAACTTCAGCGTGCGTGCGTCGAGCACGTCCACGCCGGCATGGTCGGCGGCCGCCAGCAGCGGGCCGCTGGTGATGAGCGCGCCGGGCAGCTCACCCTCCTCGATGGCGGTCTCGAGCACGTCCGCGGCGGCCTCGTCGAGCCAGGCCTCGACCACGACCGTGCCGTCGTTCGCGAGCCGGTCGGCCATGTCCGCCTCATCCTCGATGAGGGCCTCGGCGATGATCGCGGCTGCAGCGGCTCGGTCGGTGATCTCGCGCGTGTCCACCACCAGGCGCTCGGCCGCGGGCAGCTCGAGCAGGTCGCTGGTGCCCACCGCCAGGTCGCCGTCCGACCCGTTCACCGTCGAGCGGATCGTAGGCGATGAGGGCACCCCCGGTGACCGCGACCACGGCGGCGTCGGTCACGGCCAGCCGCTCCACGGGTGCCCCCGGGCCAGCGCTGAAGAGGTACGGCTCGGGCACGTCGCTACCGCCGTGCTGCCGTCGTTCGTCGAGCTCGGCCGTGTCGAGTCGGTGGATGGCGCCGACCGCGTCGGCGACATAGAGGGTGTGTCCGTCCTCGTCGATGGCGACCGCGGTGGCGGCGGTCGGCCACTCCAGCTCGAGCGCGCCACGCTCGAGATCGTAGGCGGCGAGGGAGTCGCCCGCCGCTACCCACAGGCGGTCGCCGTTGCGCGGCGTGGCCTCGGACCCGGGCGCCCAGCGCCGCTCGATGAGCGCGTCGGCCACCGGCCGCTCCAGGTCGGTCTGGCGCGTGACCTCGTTGCCGCCGGCGAGACGGATGCCCCAGGCCATGGCGTACTTGGCCAGGTGCGGATGGGTGAACTCGTAGATGTCGTGAGGACGGCCGTACTCCCAGTGCTGCAGGAACTCGGTGGCCGTGCGCGCGTGGTAGACCTCGTCGAAGTACATGCGCACCGGCTGATCGAGGCGATGACCGCGCAGCAGGAGCGTGGCCGCCAGCAGCACGACCAACACGAGCAGGTCCCAGCGGTCGATGCGACCACCGGGCTCGAAGCGCAGGGCCGCGCCGCGGTCACGGCGGAGCGAGCCCCACGAGAGCCGGGTCACGACCCGGTCGAGCAGGCCCCGCGAGGCGGACGTGGCGCCGACCAGGGCCGGGAGACCGACCGTCGGCGCCGGTACGGCGCCACGCGGCGAGGTGGGCGCGGGGGTGGAGCCGACGGCCGCTGCGCGGTCGAACGCGTCCGGGCTGGTGCGCAGGCCCGGCCGCAGCTGGGCCGCGATCCACAGGCCCACGCCCGTCTGCAGCAGCGCGGAGAGCACGATGAGCGGCCCGCTACGGAACCACGCGCCCAGCGGCAGGTTCTCCACGTTCTCGGTGCCATACAGGGGCAGCGTGAGCACGCCGTGGAAGTTGATGAAGGCGCCGACGCTAAGCAACAACAAGGCCACGGCCCAGCGGCCGCTGACCACCGCCAGCAGCGGCATCATGGCCACGGCTGGGAAGAGGTAGCGCTCATGCACCCGCGTGGGCAAGATGAAGAAGGCGACGGCGAGGAAGGTCACAGCCACGATGAGCGTCCAGCGGTCGTCACGCACGGCCGCACGCCAGATGCCCCAGAGAAAGCCCGCCAGCAGCAGCGCCGCGCCGACGGCCAGTCCCGGCAGCGGCCCCAGCAGCGGGAGCGTGTCGTCGTTCCAGGACAACCCTGCTGCGAGCGAGGAAGCCCCCCCTGGCGCCACGAGGGCCCAGGCATTGAAGGCGTTGACCGTGAGGTAGCCGTAGCCGCCAGCTGTGCCCAGCATGCGCTCGAGATACTCGAGCGGCCCCATGCCGAAGGGCAGCGCGATGACGAAGAACGCGGCCCACGCCGCGGCGATGGCGGTCAGCAGGCGCAGCGGTCCCTGCTCGCGCGCCAGCCACGCGCGCAGACGGGCCGGCGCCCACGGCTCGTGACGCGGTCCCGAGCCCTCCTGCAACAGGTGCCGCTTGAGCAGGACGGCGACCACGATCGGAATGAGCACGACCCCGAACTGCGGCTTGACCAGCGCCGCTGTGGCAGCCAGGGCCGCGGCCCCCTCGCTGTTGCCGCGGATGAGCGCGGCCAGTCCGAGCAGCAGGATCAGCGCACCGGCCGCGTCGGTCTGGCCCCACAGGGCCGAGTCGTAGAAGGCGACGGGGTTGAGACAGGTACAACGCCGCCGCGGCCAGGGCCAAGGTCTCGCCACGCGTGCCGGGCCAGGTCCAGCCGCGCACGAGTCGGTAGATGACGTAGCCCACCGCGATGTCGAGCAGTATCGGCGGCAGCTTGATGAGCTCGCCCGCGTCACCACCGCCAGCAAGGAGACCGATGAGCCAGAGCACGTAGAGGTAGGCCGGCGGGTAGTCGGCGAAGCCGGCGTGGTCGTAGAAGCCAGCGGGGCCGTGCTCGGCCATGGTCGCGGCCCAGGCCGCATAGGAGGCCAGGTCCGACTCGAAGCCCGAAGCGGGGAAGAGCACGTATGCGATAGTTAGCCGCAATACCAGACCTACGAGCAGCAGGACGAGCAAGGCGGGGCTCGAGGCAAGCAGTGAGAGGGGGCGGACCGGCTCCCCGGGGCTACGGCCGACCCCCTGTGCCAAGGTCGATGTCACCGACGACGTCCGGCCTCCTGGGAAAGCGGAGAAGTGAGCGCGAGTATATCAACGGGCCCCGCAGCCGCCCCCGAAGCGCCGGCCTTCGAGTCCGGGCCGGGTGCCCCGCTCGAACGGCTGCTGCGGCGCGTCGACCCGGCCTGGGTGGCGGTGGCGCTGTTCGTGCTCGCGCTCGTCGTCTACCTCGGCTCCAATCCGCTGCGCCACGACTTCTACGACCACTTCGTGTGGCAGGCCGACGCCTTCCTGCATGGTCGCGCGGACATCGCCTATCCCGTCTCGGAGGGCCCGTACCGCAACGACTACTTCCAGGACGTGCTGCCGGTCTCGGCCGACCGCGGCCAGCTCCCCTTCCCGCCCCTGCCGGCGATCGTATTGCTGCCGTTCGTGGCCGTCTGGGGGCTGGGCACCAACGGCGCTGCCGTGGCGGCGGTGCTGGGCGCGCTCAACGTGGTGCTCTGCTGGGTCATGCTGCTGCACGTCACACCCCGCCGCGCCGCGGCGCTGCTGGGCACGCTCTTCTACGGCTTCGGCACCGTGGCCTGGTACGCGGCCATGCTGGGCACGACCTGGTTCCTGGCCCACGTGGTGGCCTCGACCTTCCTCTTCCTGGCCATCACCCTGGCGCTGCGCGCGGACGCGGCGGCACTGCGTGACCGGCTGGGGGAGGGCCGGCACACGCTCGGCCGCCAGGTGGTCGCCGGGCTGGCCCTGGGCACCGCAGCCACGGCGCGCCTGACCACGATCATGGCCGCGCCCTTCCTCGTCTTCGTCGGCGGTGGCGGCTCGTGGCTGAACCGGGCGGTCGCGGCCGGGGTCGGCGCACTCATCCCCCTGCTGCTGTTGCTGGGCTACAACCTGTTCACCACCGGCGAGCTCTTCCACCCCGCCTACGACTACCTCTACGAGGTCGAGTACCGACCGGTGCCGGAGCTGGTCCATCCCGAGTGGGCGGCCGAGGATCCCCGCTATATCCCCCAGAACGCGGGGGTCATGCTCGGCACCTTGCCGCTGACGCCCCTGCTCGACGACCCTGCCTGCTCGACCGAGCCCATCGGTCTCGGTGCGCTCTTCGACCGCGAGTGCCCGTTGCTGCGACCCGACGCCCTGGGCATGAGCCTGCTGCTCACGAGTCCGGCGTACCTGCTGGCGCTGGCCGCGCTGTGGCGCGACTGGCGTCGCCGGCTCGTGGCCGGTGCGGCCGTGGCCGTCCTGGCGGTCGCGCTCGCCGACCTGATGCACTTCAGCCAGGGCTGGGTCCAGTTCGGCTATCGCTTCAGCAACGACTTCGCGCCCTTCGCGGTGATATTGGTGACCCTGGGGATCGCGCGTCTCCGCGCCGGTTGGCTCGCGCTCGGCCTGGTGGCCCTCTCGATCCTGGTCAACGCGTGGGGCGTGTACTGGGGTGTGACCCTGGGATGGTGACCCGGCTCGACCGTCCAGCGGCGGCCTATGCGCTGGCGGCGGTCCCGGTCTTCCTCATCGCGCTGGCGCTCTACGTCCGCACACTGCTGCCCGACGTCGGCCTCTGGGACACCGCCGAGTTCCAGACCCTCGGGCCGGTGCTGGGCACGGCCCACCCCACCGGCTATCCGACGTACACGCTCACCGCCTGGCTCGGCTCGGTGGTCCTGCAGCCGTTCGGGAACGAAGCCTACCGAGCCAACCTGCTCTCGGCCCTGCTCATGGCCGGGGCGGCGGCACTGCTGGCAGTGCGGGTCGTACAGGCCACTCGCCACCCGGGTCTGGGCCTGCTAGCCGGCACCGCCTTCGCGCTCACGCCGGTGGCCTGGACTTGGGGGTTGCGCGCCGACCCGCACGCCCTCCACGTCTTCCTCGCGGCCTTGCTGTTGGTGCTGCTCGGGGCCTGGGCTGCGCGCCGCGAGCAAGACCCCAACCGGAGCGGTCGCTGGCTGCTGACGGCCGCGGTCGTCTTCGGCCTGTCCCTGGGCAACCATGCCCTGACCCTGCTGCTGGCCCCGGGGATCGCCGTCTACGTCTGGCTCGTGGCGCCGCGCATCCTGTGGCGCGAGCCCCGCCTGGTCCTGGGCTGCGTCGCGGCGCTCGCGTTGACGACGGTGCTGGTCTACCTGTACCTGCCGTTGCGTTCGGCCATGGACCCGCCGCTGGACTACGCCGACCCCGAGACCCTCGAGCGCTTCTGGTACGTCGTGCTCGGCCAGCAGTTCCAGGGTTCGTTCGACCTGCCTCCACCGACCGAGGTGGTCTCGCAGGCCTGGGACGAGCTGGTGCGCAACCTCGGTGCGCTGGCCATCGTGGCGCTCGCAGGGATCGGAGCCGGGCTCATCCGACACCCCCGTCTGACCGCGCTCAGCCTGCTCTGGTTCGGCGGCGCCTGGCTCTTCGCGCTGGGCTATCCCAACGCCCAGATCGAACGCTACTACCTGGTGCCACTGCTGCTCGCTGCGCTCTGGCTGGCCTTCGCGGTCGAGGCTGCCTGGGCCATGCTGGCCGCCTACGCGACCCATTCGGGGCGCGACGCCATCGCCCGCCTCGGGATCCCTGCCAGCGGTGTGCTGCTGCTGGCTATGCTGCTGTCCGGCTCGTCCGCGCGCATGGACACGCTCGACGCCTCTGGCGAGACCTGGGGCCGTGACTACCTCGAGGCCACCTTTGCGGCCGTGGAGGAGGACGCGGTCATCCTCAGTTGGTGGTCGTTCTCCACCCCACTGTGGTACGGCCAGCACGTGGAAGGCCAGCGGCCGGACGTGACCGTCATCGATGACCGGGATGTGCTCGACGATGGCTACGGCACCGTCGCCGGGGCTATCGAGGCCTACCTCGGCCGGCGGCCGGTCTATGTCGTCCGTTTCGACCGCGAGCGCGAGGTGCTGGCGCGCGACTACGCACTGACCGAGGTGCCGGACGTTCCTGCCGACCTCTATCTCGTAGCACCATCGGGCCATGAGCAGCCGGGCAGCGAGCCCTAGGATTAGGCACATGTCCGAGCCGATCGCAGCCCCAGCCGACCCCACCGGCTCCGCTGTCACCGCCGATGCCGCTGATGCCGCTGATACCGCCCGGGAGGGCCGCCTGCCCGCGCTGAGCTACTTCTTCCCTGCCCACGACGAGGCCGAGAACATCGGCGGGCTGGTGGCGGAGGCGCTGCGCGAGCTCGGCGCCATCGCGGAGAGCTTCGAGATCATCGCCGTGGACGACGGCAGCACCGACGGCACCGCCGCGCTCGCCGACCGCCTCGCCGCCGAGCACCCCGACGTGGTTCGCACCGTCCACCACCCGACCAACCTCGGCTACGGCGCGGCCGTGCGCTCAGGCCTGGCCGCGGCGCGTTATCCGCTCATCTGCTTCACCGACGGCGACCGCCAGTTCCATGTCGCCGACCTGGCCCGGCTCAGCGCGAGGCTCGACGAGGCCGACGAATTGGGCCGCAGGCCGGACGTCGTGGCTGGCTACCGACTCGAGCGCGCCGACACGGCCCTGCGACTGGCCTACGCCCGTGTCTACCGGGCGGCCCTGCGCCTGTTCTTCGGCCTGCGGGTGCGCGATCCTGATTGCGCCTGCAAGCTCTTTCGCCGCGAAGCGCTCGATGGCGTCAACGTCGAGTCCGGTGGTGCCTTCCTGTCTGCGGAGCTGCTGATCAAGATCGGACAGCGTGGGGGCGTCATCGTGGAGCAGGGCGTGCCGCACTACCCGCGTACGGCCGGGCGGGCGTCGGGCGCGGACCCGCGCGTGGTAGCCCGTGCCGTGCGCGACTTCTGGGCGCTACGAATCCGCCTGTGGTTCGGTCGCGAAGCGGCGCTGGAGCGGGGTCAGCCGGTCCTCGCCGGGCGTCCCAGGGGCGAGGCGGAGCGGGCCTAGCTGTAGTTCCCGGGGT
>CAVQUM010000021.1:0-70399 GCA_963716815.1 uncultured Chloroflexia bacterium | reverse complement strand
GCTCATCCCGTCGGCATCGCGAGGATCGCCTCGAGCGCGGGAGTGGCGCGGTCGAACGTATCCGCGACCACGTCCGCCGGTGTCCCGAGAGTCTCATCCTGAAGCCAGGCAGCGATGCCGGCCCGCATGATTGCGACCGTGGCGTGGGCCAGGATCCGCGGCCGCGGGTCGGCCGCGATGTCGACACGCAGATCGACCGCGACCTCCTTGGCCAGTTCGTCCTCCCAACGCACCTGGTAGGCCAGACCAGCCGCCATCACCGCGGGCTCCCTCGCTCCGACGCGAGCCTCTGCGCGTACCAGGTCGGGCTCGAAGTAGGCGGCGGTCAGGGCCAGGAGTCCCCGCCGAACGGCAGCGATCGTCGGCTCATCGGGCGGCCCTTCCGCGAGGGCGATATGGAGGGCCTCCAGCTTGCCAGCAGGGTCCACGATGAAGGCCTCATCCTTGCTTTCGAAGTAGCGAAAGAACGTCCGGCGGGAAACGTTCGCCTCCGCTGCGATGTCATCGATCGTGGTGGCCGCGTAGCCGCGCTCCTCGAATAGGCGCATCGCCGCCCGCGCCAGCGCCAGTCGCGTCTGCAGCT
The DNA here is from genome assembly GCA_963716815.1 of uncultured Chloroflexia bacterium. Taxonomy (GTDB): domain Bacteria; phylum Chloroflexota; class Limnocylindria; order Limnocylindrales; family CSP1-4; genus JAFMJV01. The sequence continues at coordinate 69,816 of CAVQUM010000021.1, read as the reverse complement.
TCTTGCGGGCGCGCAACCCTGTCGCATCGGTACCCATGGCCGGAGCATAAGACGTCGACACTCTGGTGTCAAAGGACATCTTAGTGTCAAATGGCACTATGATGTCACAATGTGCGCTGCCAGCATCGTGCTGCGCGGTGGACCGGACCGGACAGGCAACCGCGCTCGACCGCCTACTCCAACAGGTCCGACATCTCGAAGGAGGTCGAGATGACCGCCAGCGTTGTCCAACGCGATGTACCCGCGCCTGACTTCTCGGATCGCTACCTCACGCTCGCACCGCGTGCGCTGCGTGGGGTCCTCGCCAGCCTCGCCCTGGTCATGCTCACCGCCTCGCTCGATTCGACGGCGGTCGGCACGGCGCTGCCCCGCATCGTCAGCGACCTACGGGGCAACGATCTCTACGCCTGGGTCTTCACCGTCTACCTGCTCACGATGACCGCCACCATGCCGTTGTGGGGTTCGCTCTCCGACCGGTTCGGGCGGCGGCCGGTCCTGTTCACCGGACTCGCCGTCTTCCTGGGCGGCTCCGCCCTGTGCGGGCTGAGCCAGGAGATGTGGCAACTGGTCGTCTTCCGCGGCTTCCAGGGCCTGGGCGCCGGTGCCATCGTGCCGGTGTCGCTGGCCATCATCGGCGATCTCTTCCCACCCGCTGACCGTGCTCGCTACCAGGCGGCCTTCAGCTCCCTGTTCGTCCTGGCCTTCCTCATCGGCCCCACCGTCGGCGGCGTCCTGACCGATACCGTCAGCTGGCGGTGGGTCTTCTACATCAACCTGCCCATCGGCCTGTTCGCACTCGCGGTCATGTGGCGCTTCATGCCACAGCTCAAGAGCAGCGTCCAGGTGGCGCGCTTCGACGCCCTGGGGGTCGTCCTGTTCGTGGCCGCGATCGTGCCCCTGCTCGTGGGCATCCGCAATCTGCCCGATGGGACCTTGACCGATCCCGCGGTCGGAGGGCTGATGCTTCTCGGTCTCCTCATCGGGGTCCTCTTCCTCGTGGTGGAGTGGCGAGCCGAGTCGCCGATCATCCCCGTTCGCCTGTTCCGTGACCGGACGTTCGCGGTCGCATCCGCGGTGGTGCTGCTCGGCGTGGCCGGATTGTTCATCGCGATCGTCTTCCTGCCCCGCTACTTCCAGCTGGTCCACGGCGCGAGCGCGACCGAGTCCGGCTGGCAAATCATGACGCTGCTGATGGGACTCATCGTGGGCGCGGTGGGCGCCGGCCAGATCGTGGCCCGGACGGGCCATTGGAAGGTACCTCTCCTGTCAGCGATGGTCGTCGGGGCCGTCGGCATGCTGCTGCTCTCGGGCCTGCGCGCTGACTCGTCCATGCCGATCGTCTGGGGCGCGATGTTCCTGACGGGCCTGGGCCTGGGACCCATCAGCGCCGTGCTGACCGCGGTGGTGCAGACGACCTCGCCACCGGCCGTCCTCGGGGTCGCGACCAGCACCCTGACCTTCTTCCGCCAGCTCGGAGCGTCGATCTGGCTGGCCGGTGGGTGGCTCGATGTTCTCGGCCACCTTCCGGGAGCAGTTGCCGGGCCAGTTCCTCGCGAACGGGGTCCCGGCGGACATCGTCGCGGGCCTGACCGCTGGTTCGAGGGCCATCGCGTCCGAGGAGACGGCCACCGTCGGCGATATCGGCGCGGCCATCCTCGGTGGCTTCCCCGACGAGGTCCGGCCCGCGATCGAACCTTCCATCGGAGCCATCGTGGCCGGGATGCACGAGGCGTTCAGTCTCGCGAGCGGCTCGGCCTTCTGGCTCGGGATCGGTGCGGTCGTGGTCGCGTTCCTGGTCCTGCTTCCGCTCCCCGAGCAGCGACTCCCAACGGAGCGACTCGCCGAAATGCGGGGTCGAGCTCGGGTCGATGGACCCACCCCTTCGACGCCCGGTCCGGCGACGGTGCGGGGCAGCTGACCTGGCCGACCCCGGACCTCACTCGCGTGGACGGCCCCGCCTCGATGGCAGGCCGTCCACGCGGTCTGACGAGATACCGTTCGGTTCGTGTTGCAGCTCCATGCGGACTTCGCGAGCTGCTGGGTCGGCAGCCGGTGTCCTCCATCCGGCTGCGAGTCACGCCGACGCGGTCACCGGTGGGGCGGCGGCGGGATGGTCATCGCCGAGCGCCAGGTAGAGCTCCTCCTCCTGAGCCGTGTGCAGCCGCAGGATGGCGTCCAATCCATAGAGCACGCGCCGCAGGTCATTGAGGTCCTCGGGGCGCTGGCCCTTCCTCGGGGAGTTCAGTCACCATGCGGTCTGCGAGCCGGATGAGGTGGAAGATCTCCGTGTGCGTGCGGTGCAGCGCGGAGGTCAGGTCGTCGCTCCCGGCTGCCCGGGCGAGCATCGGGAAGACCTCGCGGTCCTCGTGCTCTTCATGCGGCACCAACTTCTCGATGAGGAATGTGCGCACGCCCTCGAGGCGCGCCCTCGCTTCGGCGGGAGGGAGGTCCCCGAGGGCGTCGGCCAGCGAGCGTAGCTCGGCGATGGCCGGGGCGAGGTCCCGGTGCTCGGACTGCAGCCGTGCGCTCAGGTCGCCCCAGCCGGGGATCTTCGGTGAGCGCTCGACGCCACCGGTGAGGGCTCGCAGAGCGTTGAGGATGACGATAACGTCGATGGCCTCCTGGACCAGCGCGCCGGCCACCGGGGGCAGGTAGCCCGCGGCCGCGACGAGCATGGCGACGAGCGATAGGCCCATGCCAATGACCACCGACTCGAGGGCGATGCGTCGGGCTCGGTGGGCGATGCGGATGCCCTCGGGGAGTCGATCGAGCCGATCGACGGTGATGACTACGTCAGCGGCCTCCGAGCTGGCGGTGGCCCCACGCGCACCCATGGCCACCCCGACGTCGGCGTTGGCGAGCGCCGGAGCATCGTTGATGCCGTCGCCGACCATGACGAGGATGCCGTCGGCCTCGCGCTTCTCGCCGACGACCGCATCGACCTTGTCGGCCGGGGTGCGTTCGGCGAGGACGCCGTCGACTCCGATGGCGGCCGCGACCAGGTCGGCCACGCCGTAGTGGTCGCCGGTTACCATGACCACGCGTCGCACACCGACCCGACGGAGCGAGCGGATGACGCGAGGGGTCTCGGGTCGGATGGGGTCATCGAGGACGAGAGCCCCGACGAGGACACCGTCCGCACCGACATAGACCCCGGTGGCGCCTTCGAGACTCACGCGGCGACGCACGTCGCGCGCCCACGGCGGCAGGGCCGCACCACTGCCCGCGAACTCGGCGGTCCCGACCTGGACGCGGACGCGGTCGACGGTCCCGGAGATGCCCGCGCCCGGGACCTCGGTCGCGCTCTCGGGCAGTGTCAGGGCCACGCCACGCTCGCGGGCTCCGCCGACGATGGAGGCCGCTAGCACGTGGGGAGAGACCTGCTCGAGCGAAGCCGCCATACCGAGCACGCTCTCCGGCGTACGATCGGGTGCCGCCACGACCTCCGCCAGGTGGGGGCGTCCAGCCGTCAGCGTGCCGGTCTTGTCGAAGAGCATCACGCGCGCCCGAGCCAACGCCTCCAGGGCTCCGCCACCCTTGACGATGATGCCCCGCTTGGCCGAGCGACTGATGCCCGAGACGATAGCGATGGGCGCAGCCAGGAGCAGCGGACAGGGCGTGGCCACGACGAGGACGGCGAGGGCCCGTACGGGGTCCGCCGACAGCAGCCAGGCGACGCCGGCGAGGACCAGCGTGAGCGGCACGAAGAGCAGCGCGTAGCGGTCGGCCATGCGCACGAACGGCGCCTTGGAGGACTGGGCCTCCTCGACGAGGCGGACGATGCCGGCGTAGGTGCTGTGCTCCGCGGTGGCCGTGGCGAGCAGGTCGAAGGGCGCCCCGGCGTTGACGGTCCCGGAGCTGACAGGGTCGCCGGCCTCGCGCGTGGCCAGGCGCAATTCACCGGTGAGCGCCAATTCATCGAGGACCGCCGGCTCGCCGATGACGGTGCCGTCCACGGGCACGACCTCTCCTGGCTTGACGAGCAGCCGGTCACCCACCGACACGTCGACGATCCCGCGGTCCTCGATACCGCCAGCGTGATAGCGATGGACGACCCGCGGCGCGCGGGACACGAGCGCGGAAAGCTCCCGGTTGGCGCGTCCGGCGGCGTAGCGCTCAAGCCACTCGCCGGTGGCCAGCATGACGCCGATGACCGCTGCTGCCAGCGCCTCGCCCAGCAGGAGCGCACCCGCGATGGCCAGCACGGCGATGAGGTCCACGCCGGCCTGACCGCGCAAGAGATCGCGGATGATCGAAAGGGCCAGCCAGGTGCCGACGAGGAACGACGGGATGGCCCAGCACAGCGTGGCCGCGGCTTCATCACCGCCGAACGAGAACGCCAGGCCCAGGAGCAGGCCACCGAGGGTGAGGGGCAGCAGGAAGCGCGCCGCATAGGCGTCCAACCGGTCGAGTGCTCCCCCCATGCCCTGCTCTCCTCGGTGGCGCCGCGATGGCGCCAGTCGATCGAGATTACCGACCAGGGACCCGCCATGCGAGGGCTGCGTGCACCGTCTCCGTTGTGCTCAGTGGCAGGTCGCGGGCCGTTGCGGTCCCGAAAGTCGTGATCGCAGCGTGTGCGAACTCAGAGCGCCGAGCCGATGGCCTGGCCGATGACGTATGTGACGAGCGCGGCGACCCCACCGAGTCCGAGTTGGCGCAGGCCGCAGTGCACGGGCGGCCGTTCGGTGAGGAAGCTCACGCCGAGGCCAAGCAGGAAGAGGGCGGCGAGTGAGAGCGCGACGCTCCCGGCGAAGGCCGGCGTGCCGCTGAGGAGCAGGAATGGCAACAGTGGGATGATGGCCCCGGAGACGAAGGCGATGAAGGAGCTGGTCGCCGCGGCCCACGGGCCGCCAATGACGCGCGGGTCCAGCCCGACCTCGTCGCGGAGCATCGCATCGAGTGCCCGATCGGGTGTCGCGAACAGCGTCGCCACGATCGAGCTCGCCTCCTCGGGCGTGAAACCGCGGTCCCGATAGATGCCCTCCAGGATCGCGCGCTCCCCCGCTTCGTCCTCCGCGAGCTGCCGTTCCTGGAGCCGGTGCTGCGACTCGAACAGCTCGTGCTGCGAGCGGACCGAGATGTACTCCCCGACCGCCATCGAGAAGGCGCCCGCGAGGAGCCCCGCGATGCCCGCGATGACGATGGCCTGGTTGTCGGCGGTGGCACCGGCGACACCCATCACCAGCGCCAGGTTCGAGACGAGCCCGTCGCTGCCGCCGAAGACGGCCGGCCGCAGGAACGACGTCGCCCGGCTCTCATGAGGCGAGGTCGAGGGCGGCGGGATCCGGCTCGCTGCTCGGATGCGCTGCAAGGTGTCCATGACCCGATGATGCACCACGTAGGACCGCCCCACTTGGCTGGCGCGGTGGGGTAGCACTCTCCTTCGATGGCCGCCTGTCCCTCGATACGACGTGCGCGACCTGTGGCGTTCGTCACATCGGTCTCGGGCCCGGCACGAGCCAGGTCGAGCGGACTACTGATCCGCCGGTGCCGGAGGGGCCGAGTCCCGGGACGTCGTCGATCACCTGCGGGGTGGCTCGGTCCGCGGGTCGGCAGCGCGGACTGAGCCAACCCTAGGCTGAGGCAGCCTGCTCGCACCGGCCAACCGAGACCCCCAGGTGTCAGTCGTGCCAACCTCCGGCTCTCCGGGACATGCCGGATGACCCTGTGACATCTCAGTGTTCGATGACACATTCATCGATGAGGTAGCACGCTACGGTCACCGGGGGTCCATGAACGCCAGCCGTCTGCTCCAGAAGCTCGAGGACTTCCGCCTGCTGCCGGTCTTCGTCATCGTCAGCATGGCCATCGGCATCGCCATCGGCAAGGCGCTGTCGATCTCGGACTTCGAGCTCACCCCGCCCATCGACGCCCTCAAGGCGATGGCGGACGGCACCTTCGAACTCTCGGTCGCGAGTGCCATCAGCCTGGGCGTGCCCATCGGCCTGTTCATGATGATGTACCCGGCCATGACCAACGTGCGCCTCGGCGAGGTCGGTACGGCCTTCCGCTCGCCGCGTCAGCTGGCGGTGGTGCTGTTCTTCAACTTCGCCATCGCCCCGTTCTTCATGCTGCTGCTGGCCAACCTCTTCGTCAGCGACCCCGAGCTCCACACCGGACTCGTCCTCTACGGCCTCGCGCCCTGCATCGCGATGGTCATCATCTTCACCTACCTGGCCAAGGGCAACGTGCCCATGGCCCTCGTGTTCGTGGCCGTCAACTCGGTCCTGCAGATGCTGCTCATCCCGGTGTATGCCCGCTTGCTCATCGGCAACGTCGAGTTCGACGTCCTCGTGGTCGGCCAGAGCGTCATCCTCTATCTCGGGCTCCCGCTCCTCGCCGGGGTGCTCACCCGCATGGCGGTCGTGCGACGCGGTGGCGAGGCGGCCATGGACCACCTGAAACCGGGCCTCAACGCGCTGTCGATCATCGGCCTTCTCTTCACGCTCATCGTCATGTTCTCGTTGAAGGGCGACCTCATCCTCGAGCAGCCGGGCATCGTGCTCGAGATGGCCATCCCCATGACCATCTTCTTCGCGGTCATGTTCTTGCTCGTCCTATTCATTGGCTCGCGCCTGCGCTTCAGCTATGAGGACGGCGTGGCGGTCGCCTTCAACGCCACCGGGCGCGACTTCGAGATCGCCATCGCTATCGCCATCACGGCCTTCAGCCCGACGGTCGCCCTGGCCACGGTCGTGGGCCCGCTCATCGAGGTCCCGGTCATGCTCTTCCTGGTGTGGGCCGCGATGCGCTTGCGGCCACGCCTCTTCGGCGGCTCGACCGGCGCGGGCGAGGACCTGTCTTCGACCGGCTCGGCGAGAGCGGGGACCATGCGCTCATGATCGCCCCACGAGCCGAGCTGCCGATCCTGCCTGGGCCGCGCCTCGATCTGCCGGCCCCCGACATCGGAGCGTCGGCCGGCATCGCGGCGCTGATCGGCGACCCCGTCCGCGCCGGCATCCTGGCCATCCTGCGTGACGGCCCCCATTGCGTGTGCGAGATGGCCGCCGCGCTCGACGTGCGGCAGAACAACCTCAGCAACCACCTCGCGAAGTTGCGCGAGGCTGGCCTGGTACGGACCAGCCGTCACGCGGTCGACGCCCGCTGGGTCTACTACGAGCGCGACGAGGAGGCGCTCGCGGCGGCGGGCGCGGCCCTCCGCGAGGTACTCGGGTGAGCACGCTCACACTCCACCGCCATGAGATCCCCTTCTGGCCGGCCATCGCCCTCGCGATCAGCGCCTGGCTGGCAGCCAGGTTCGCCGCTCGGCCAGCTCGTCGCGTCCTGTACGCCGATCGGGCATCCCTCCTCATCCTCCTTCCGTTCGGCTTCCCGCACATCCGTACGACTCCACGCTTGGCGTCGCCCTGATCGCCCCGCAGTCCCAAGACGCGCACGGACGTTCTCCCCCTCCTCCATCTGCGTCGGGCCGGGTCGATGACATCGGCCCGGCCGACGATCCCGCTCCCGTGTGCCGCTTCGAGCTGGCCCTCGGTGGCACCGCCTCCTGCCGCTTCGGCGTGGCGTCCGGCGCGGTCGTCATCCCCTGGCTCGGGGACAGGTGATCGTGCCTGGTCCGCCGACATGGGCGATGACCACGATCTGCTAGACGAGCCGCCCCCCGGTCCGTCGGGTCCGCCTGGGCCTGGGGAGACAGTCATTGGACGGCTCTCACTCCGCTCTCGAGCACGGTGCCACAGCGCTACGCGGGCGCGGCCTTCCAAGCTGGATGTCGCGGGTCCGGACCCCGTCTCCCGCTCCACGTCCTGTTGGCTCTCAGTGGGAATCGTCGCCGCTGGGATGGGCGGCTCAGTGGGTCCCGAGCGGTCGCTCAGGCCGCCTTGGCCCGGCTGACCCCTCCGGACGCAGCCCACTTTCACCGGGAGAGCACGGGGGGCGGCTCCAGTCCTCAGTGCCGCGTTCTGCTGAGCACGACCCGACTGGTGCAGGCCGTGGAGGCGCAGCCCAGTCGGCCACGCGCGGTCGAGCGCGTCCTGCCCTCAGAGGGCCTCTGGTCGGGCAAAGGGCCCGCTGACCCCGACCTCCCCTGACTCGTCGAACGGCAGCGCACCCGTCCCGATCACCCGGTAGCGGTGGTGGATCACCGTTTCCCCGGCTGCGAGCATCGCTCCGACCGAGCAGTACTTCCGGGCGGTCAATTCGATCGCCTGGCGGACGGCCGCGACACTCACGCCCGGGCCCTCGGCTTCGACCACGATGTCGATGTCCGTGAAGATCTGCGGATACGCGGCCCGCTGGGTCGCACGCACGTGGACATCGAAGCGGGTCAGCTCCAGACGCTTCTTGACCAGGATCGCCATGACGTCCATGGCGGTGCACCCCCCGAGCCCAGCGATGAGCAACTCGGTGGGCCGTGGCCCGCTGTCACCGTTGCGGTCGTCCACCACGAGCTCATGACCCGTACCCGTGCGAGCGACAAAGCGCATCTCGCGGTCATGGTGAATCTCGACTGTCTTGTGGGTCATGGCCTCCCTCCGCGACGATCATGGGTAGCCAGGATGGCCACGGCTCTTGCTCGAAGCGAGCTCGGGCCACGGCTGACGGTACGATATGCTGCAGTCCAAGGCATGCCGAAGCAGCGAGATCGAGTCCTGCCAGGGACGCTCGCTGACGGATGTGTCACGCCGGCGACTAAGACCGCGGCGACCGGCGCCGGACCAGGGCCCGTGCCCCGTTCCCTCGCCAACCGGTCTCCGGATCGATGTCAGTCCGCTACAGGCACGGCCCGTTCGACAAGCGACACGGAGACCCAAGGAGGGACTCGATGAAGAGACCAATGGTTACGCTCCTCGCGAGCACGCTAGCGACCGCGGTCGCCCTCAGCGGCAGCCTATCCCTGGTGGCAGCGGCGGCAGATGACTCCTCCGACGCATCCATCTACATCGGCTCGCTGTACGAACCGCAGAACCTCGACAACACGGCCGGGGGCGGACAGGGTGTCACCGAGGCGTTCAACGGCAACGTCTACGAGAGCCTGTTCCAGCTCACAGACGACGGCGACGTCGTGCCGCTACTGGCCGAGAGCTACACACTCAGCGATGACGCCCTGACGTATACCTTCCAGCTCAAGCCAGGAGTGCACTTCCATTCCGGCAAGGAAGTCACGTCGGAGGATGTCAAGTTCAGCATCGAGCGTGTCTTCGCCCCCGAATCGCAGTCGGCTCGGAGGTCGAGCTTCGGTGCCATCGCCAGCATCGAGGCACCGACTCCGGACACCCTCGTGGTGACGCTCGAGAGCCCGTCGATCTCGTTCATCTACAACCTGACCTACGTCTGGGTCATGAACAAGGACGCCACGGACTTCACGACCACCGAAGACGGCACCGGCCCCTACGTGCTGGACCAGTGGACGCGCGGTAGCGCCCTGGCCCTGAGCCGGTTCGATGACTACTGGGGCACGCCCGCGGCCAACAAGGAAGTCGTCTTCAACTACTTCACCGATGCCACGGCCCTCAGCAACGCGCTGCTCACCGATGCCGTCGACATCGTCACGAACGTGCAGAGCCCGGATGCGCTCGGCCTGTTCGAGGACAACCCCGACTACGTGGTCAACAACGGCACCTCCACGACCAAGGAGCTGATGGCCTTCAACGACCGCGTCGAACCGTTCGACAAGGTCGAGGTGCGCAAGGCCGTCTACTCGGCCATCGACCGCGCCAAGCTGCTCAACGCCGTCTGGGGCGACAAGGGCACGCTCATCGGCTCGATGGTCCCGCCGACGGACCCCTGGTACATCGATCTCGTGGACGAGAACCCGTACGATCCCGAGCTGGCGCAGCAGCTGCTGGCCGATGCCGGGTACGCGGACGGCTTCGAGTTCACGCTCGACACGCCGACCTACGATCCCCACCCGCTGGTCGCGGAGTTCATCAAGAGCGAGCTGGCCAAGGTCGGCGTGACCGTCAACATCAACCCGATCACCTCCGACGAGTGGTACTCGAAGGTGTTCAAGGCAGCAGGACTTCGAGGCGACGCTGCAGGAGCACGTCAACGACCGCGACGTGGTCTGGTACGGCAACCCCGACTTCTACTGGGGCTACGACAACCCGCAGGTGACGGCCTGGGTCGCCGAAGCCGAGGCGTCCAAGACCGTCGAAGAGCAGACGGCGAAGCTCAAGCTCGTCAACGAGCAGATCGCCAAGGATGCGGCCAGCGTGTGGCTGTACCTGTACCCGCAGCTGGTGGTGGCCTCCGCGGACGTCAGCGGCTACCCCATCAACGGTCTGAACTCGCAGTTCCCGGCCTACGGCATCGTCAAGGAATAGCGACCGATCGGGGTCCTGACGCGCGCGCGGCGGGACCCCGGTCGACTCATCCGCGGCTGAGCCTGGAGGGGACAGCGAGGCTAACGCACGATGGCTCAGTACCTACTCCGTCGCACCGCCATCCTCGTGGGTTCGCTGTTGATCGCGATGGTGGCGATCTTCCTCCTCCTGCGAGCATTGCCGGGCGACCCGGCCAACGCGCTGCTGACGGTCCAGGCGACACCCGAGCAGATCGCCGCAGCGCGAGCCCAGGTGGGGGCTGACCTTCCGCTCTTCGAGCAGTTCACCGACTGGTTCGGGGGGATGGTCACCCTGGACTTCGGGAGTTCCTTCATCAGCACGTTGCCGGTGGCTCCAGAGGTCGCCTCCCGCTTGTCCGTGACCATCCCCCTCACCTTCCTCGCGTTCGGGCTTGCGTTCGTGCTGTCGCTGATCATCGGCTTCATCGCCGCCTACAAGGCGGACCGCTGGTACGGCGCCGCGCTGACTGCCTTCTCCCAGCTGTTCATCGCCATCCCGGCGTTCTGGGTGGGCATCCTGCTCATCGGCATCTTCTCCCTGCGCCTGAAGGCTCTACCCGCCGGCGGTTTCCCGCGTGACGGTTGGTCCGACCCGGGGGCAGCGCTCACGCATCTCGCGTTGCCGGTCCTGACCATCGCCCTGGTGATGGCCGGCTCGCTTTCGCGCTACGTGCGCAGTGCCACCATCGACGTGCTGGGCAGCGACTACCTGCGCAACGCCCGGGCGATGGGCTCCACCATGGGCGTGGCCATGCTCCGCCACGGCCTGCGCAACGGCGCGGTTCCGGTCATCGCCATCCTCGGCATCGAACTCGCCACCACCTTCCTCGGAGCGGTGGTCATCGAGGCCGTCTTCGCGCTCCCTGGCCTCGGCAGCATGCTCCTCAAGGCCATCGCGCAGCACGACTATCCCAACATCCAGGGCATCCTCTTCGTAAGCACGTTGCTGGTGCTCAGCGTCGGCTTCATCGCCGACGTGGCGCAGCGCGTGGTCGATCCGCGCCTGCGCCACAGGACCCGATCGTCGTGAGCCCTCAGCGGGAGGGGCTGGCTGAGGCCGATCAGGGCGACACGCAAGTTCCGCCTGCACGAGCCCGCAAGCGCCGCTCCCTGTTCCTCATCGTGGGCCTGCTCATGGTCGTCACCATCGTGCTCATCGCGATCGTGTCGCTGGCGTGGTTGCCCTACGATCCGAGCGACACCTCGGGCACCCGCCTGGAGAGCCCGTCACTCGCGCACTGGCTGGGCACAGACAGGCTGGGCCGGGACCTCTTCACGCAGATCATGGTCGGCGCCCGCATCGCCATCATCGTCGGCGTGGGCGCCGTCGCGGTGGGTGCTGCGTTGGGCGTGCCGATCGGCCTGGCGGCTGCGTTCGCCCACGGCTGGCTGGATGACGTGCTGTCCGCGGGTATGGACATCATGATCGCCTTCCCCCTGCTCCTGCTGGCGATGCTCTTCGTGGCCGTGACCGGAGCCTCGCTGCTCACGGTAACGGTGGCCATCGGGTTGGCCGTGTCGGCGATCGTGGCCCGGCTCACCCGTGTCGTCTCCAAGCGCGTCCTGGCGCAGCAGTACATCACGGCCGCACGCACGTCCGGCACGGGCTCACTGGGCATCGTCTGGCAGCACGTGCTGCCGAACATCTGGCCCACCATCAGCGTCAACCTGGGCTTGCTGTTCGGCGTCGCCGTCCTCGCCGAGGCGAGCCTTTCGTACCTGGGCCTGGGTGCACCGCCGCCCAACTCGTCCTGGGGTCGCCTGCTGGAAGAGGCCCAGAGCACGGTCGTGACGGCACCGCTGGGAGCGATCGCTCCGGGCGTCGTGCTGGTGATCCTCGTGATCGGCGTCAACTTGCTGGTCGACGGGCTGCGCGACGTGGCGGATCCGACGCAGGCCCGGACGCGATGAACCTGCTGGAGGTCACAGCGCTCGGTGTCACCTCGTCGGACGGTGGTGCGCTCGTGCGGGACGTCTCGTTCTCGGTCGCACCCGGCGAACGCCTGGGGCTGATCGGCGAGTCTGGTTCTGGCAAGTCGCTCACGGCCTTCTCCGTCATCGGGCTGCTCCCGGCAGGGCTGAAGGCGACCGGCAGCATCGTGCTCGATGGCACCCAGGTCGTGGGCGCGCCGGAGAAGCAGTTGGTGCCGCTGCGCGGCCGCGTCGGCGCCTTCATCTTCCAGGAGCCGCTGACCGCACTCGATCCGCTGATGAAGCTGGGCCAGCAACTGGCCGAGCCCATCGCGCGCCACCAGGGCTTGCGCGGTTCGGCGCTCAAGCGAGCCGTGCTGGATGCCCTCGAGGAGGTCCATCTGCCCGAGCCCGAGCGCATCGCGGGATCGCGCTCCTACGAGATCTCCGGCGGCCAGCGGCAGCGCGTCGCCATCGCCATGGCCCTGGCTTGCCGGCCACGACTGCTGATCGCCGACGAGCCCACCACTGCCCTCGATGTGACCGTCCAGTCCGACGTGCTCGACCTGCTCGATCAGCTGGTCACCGACCGCGACATGGCCATGATCTTCGTCAGCCATGACCTGGCCATCGTCTCGCGCATGACCGACCACGCGCTGGTGATGCGGGCCGGCGAGGCGGTCGAGCGCGGCAGCATCGGGCAACTGCTGGCGTCGCCACAGCACCCCTACACGGCGGCCTTCGCGGCGAGCGCGTACGAGATGGAATCCGGGTTCGTGGCGGCTCTCGACCAGGGTCGGGACCAGTGACCCCGATCCTGGGGCTCGATGGCGCGAGCTTCGCGTACCGAGGCGCCGATGCCGGGCACTACGCTGTGCAGGACATCTCGTTCAGCATCGAACCCGGACAGAACACCGGCTTGGTCGGCGAATCCGGATCCGGCAAGACGACGCTGGTCAGACTGCTGCTCGGCCTCCTGCGACCGACCAGGGGCCATGTCCTCTTCGACGGGGTTCCGCTCGACCTGGGCGACCGCACGCAAGTCCGTTCGTTCCGCCGCAGCGTGCAGACCGTCTTCCAGGACCCCTACTCGTCCCTGGACCCGCGGCAACGCGTCGGTCGCATCGTGGGCGAGCCGGTGCGCTCGTTGCGCATCGCGAAGGGGCGTGAGGCAGAGGCGCTCGTCGCGGAAGCGCTCGCTTCGGTCGGGCTCTCGGCTGACGCCGCCGCCCGCTACCCGCACGAGTTCTCAGGCGGGCAACGCCAGCGCATCGCCATCGCCCGGGCGATCGTCAGCCGACCTCGCGTTCTCCTGGCCGATGAGCCGGTCAGCGCCCTTGATGTCATCACCCGCGGCCAGGTGATCGACCTGCTGGCAAAGCTACGCGAGAGTCGGGATCTGACCGTGCTCATGGTTTCCCACGACCTCGGCGTGGTCGGGGCGCTCTGTCAGCGCACCATCGTGCTGAAGGAAGGGCGAGTCGTCGAGCAGGGAACGACGGCGGGCGTGTTGGGGGCACCGAGCGAGGCGTACACGCGGCAACTCCTCGCGGCAGTGCCGCGGCTACCGCGGATGTGAGCAGGCCTGGCTGGGGTCGACGCCGATCCGATCACCGCTCCGGAGCGGTCCTGGGCACGATGCGGGCGCGAGCCTGCCGCTCGAAGGCGTAGGCGATGGTCAGGACGGTGGGCTCGTCGTAGGGCGACCCGAGGATCTCCAGCCCCACGGGTAGTCGCGTCGGGGTGGCGCCCGCCGGCACGGTGGCGGCGGGCAACCCGGCCTGCGGGGCGATCATCGTGTTGGTCGGGAATGCCTCCACCGTCCAGCGGCCTGCGTCGAGCTCGGAACGCATGGGTGCCACGACCTGGACCGACGGGTACACCAGGACAGCGACGGATGCCCGGGCCATGGCGTTGACGACCGTGCGCTCGAAGCGCTCCCTCGCCGCCATCTTGGGGAAGTAGTCCGGGTCGTCCGATGGCCTCTCGGGGCCTTCCGACATGGCCTTGAGCCACTCCAGGGCCGGGTGATACCTGCCGTCGCGGACGATGTCCGCGATGGCCGAGTACGGGAGGCTGGGCCGCGCGGCCAGGAACCGGTCGAGGTCGTGCCGGCTGTGTGTGAGGTAGAGCGCCGTGGATCCCAGCAAGTCATCCAAGTCCGGGATCTCCACGTCCACCAACGTGGCCCCGGCGTCGGCCATGACATGCAGGGCCTGCTCGATGACCGTGTCGACGGGGGATCGGTCAGGATCGGCCGAGCCGCCGAAGACCTGCCGGAGCACGCCGATGCGTGCACCCTGCAGCGCGCCCGCATCCAGCAGGTCGGCATAGCTGACCGGTGGACGAGCAGCGACGTACGCGGCCGTGTACTCGTCGCCCGGGTCGTAGCCGACGATGGCGTCGAGCAGGAGCGCCGCGTCCCTCACGGTCCGCGCCATCGGGCCGGCTGTGTCAAGGAACGAAACGAGCGCGGACACGCCCCGGCGGCTGATGAGCCCCGGCGTGACGCGGACGCCGACCAGGCTGTTGAACGATGCGGGGACCCTGATCGAGCCCCCGGTGTCCGCCCCGATGCCCACGAGTCCCAGGCTCGCGGCCAGGGCTGACGCGGTCCCGCTGCTTGAGCCACCCGCGTCCCGATCGAGGTCATACGGGTTCCTGGTCACGCCGGAGAGCGACGAGAACGAGAACCATGACGTCGCGAAGTCTGGCAGCGTCGTCTTGGCCAGGATGATGGCTCCAGCCTTCTTCAGCCGCGCGATGACGGCCGCATCGGCCGCGGGGACGTAGCCGTCCATGGCTATCGAACCGAACGTCGTCGCGATGCCCGCCGTCTCGACCTGGTCCTTCACCAGCACGGGAACCCCGTGCAGCGGGCCAGACAGCCGGCCCTGCCGGGCCAGCTCGCCGTCCAGCCGGTCGGCCTCAGGCAAGGCCTGCTCGTTGAGGGCAAGGATGGCGTTGAGCGTGGGGCCGTGACGATCGTAGGCCTCGATCCTCGCGAGGTAGCCCTCGACGAGTGCGCGTACCGTCAACTGGCCCCGCGTTAGGGCCCGGTGGACATCATCGATCGTTGCCTCAACGAGCGGGATCGTCGGACCGGCCACGGCACTCCCCTTCCGATGTTCTCCAAGTTTGCCATCCGCTTGCGAGCGGGCGACCCGGAGTCCATCCACTCCACTCGCCTGCAGGGTCCATGGGAGAACGCCCAGCGGGCATAGGGCCCAGTCTGAGTATCAGTCACGGGAGACGATGACCCGACGCAGGCTGTCATCGGCCAGCGCACGGTGAGGGAGCAGGCTGCCACAGCGCTACGCGGACGCGGCCTTCCAAGCGCTCCCCGGCCTGCGAGCGCTCCCCGCCGAGCTGACAGCGCCAGACGATCTCGCGATGGCAGCGACGCTCGAGTTCCCGCCGAGTCCCGTCTCCAGTTGACCTCTGACCCTTGGCACAGGCCGGGCGGGGCCGGAGACTGAGGTCCAGCAGGAGGGATGATGACTCACACCGACCAAGGCCCGAGCGGTGTTGCCGGACGCTACGAGCGCGTGCTCGACCCACGTGTCCTCGAGATCATGCGCCGCGGCTTCAACCAGATGAACAAGGCCATGGTGCCGCTATGGCGCCTGGGCCTCGCACGCATGATGAACAGTTGGCCGGAGGGCGGCGGACGCCTCCTCGTGCTCGAGCACGTCGGGCGGGTCAGCGGGAAGCCCTATCGCACGCCCGTCAACTACGCGACCGTGGGCGACGAGGTCTACGTGCTCGCCGCATTCGGCGAGAAGACCCATTGGTATCGCAACATCCTGGCCGCGCCCGAGACTGCCATCTGGCTGCCCGACGGTCGCTGGGTGGCCAGCGCCGAGGATGCCTCTGACGACCCGGACCGCCTCGCGATCGTGCGGCAGGTCATGGTCAACTCGGGCTTCGTGGCGCCCATGCTGGGCCTGCACCCGCACCAGATGAGCGATGAGACGATCGACAAGGCGACCAGCATGTATCGCCTCCTTCGCCTTCGACCGATGCGCAAGGAAACCTCAGCCGATGGACCCGGCAGTCTGGCCTGGGTCTGGCCGCTGGCCGGGGTGGCGTGGCTGGTGGCCCTGAGCCTGGGCATCCGGCTCCGCCGCAGGCGACGGCCGACGAACTAGCCGATCGCCCACAACTCGGGGCGGACACGCTCCATCCACCAGGGCGTGGCCTCTGGATGGAAGCGCGCGATGAAGGGGGCCATGGCCACGAATACCGCCAGCAGGCAGAGGCGCAGCTGCGGTTCCCACCAGGCATCCGAGAAGCGACGCCGACCGAGCCGCGCACGCAGCGCGGCCTCGTAGGCAGCGATGAGCCGGTCGTGCGGGATGGCTCCATGCTGGTTGCCCGCGACGAGCCAGTAGGCCAGGTCCAGTGCCGGAGGGGCGACCGCCGGACGACCCCAATCCAGCAGGATCACGCGCTCGCCGTCGATGGCCAGGTTGTCGGAGCGTGGGTCGGCGTGCACAAGGGTCCACGGCAGCCGCGCAGCCGCGCTCACGAGCAGTGCCGGGTCCTCGGCCAGCCACTGCACGTCCGCCGCGAACGAGGGGTCGGACACCAAGGGCAGGCGTCGCCAGCCTTCTTCGGCGATGTCGAGGGCCTCCGAGGCACCACCCTTGAGCCGGATCTGCTCGATCGTGCTCGGCGAGGTGTGGTTGACGAAGCCAGCCAACGAGCTGAGGCCAAGCTCGCGTTTCTGCAGCTCCTCGTCCAACCAGAACCTCGCATGCATCGCCGCGAGCGCTTCGAGCACGAGTTGGTGTGTGGCCCACGAGGCGGGAGCGGCTGCGGTGTTCACCATCAGCCAGCGCGAGACGTCGTGCATCAGCAGCGTGTAACCGTGGTCGGTGCGCGCCGCGCCGACCACGGCATGGGTCATGGGCGCCGGCAGGCGCGCCAGCAGCCCCGCCTCCCAGCAGCGCACCTCCCGGTCGACCGTGTCATCGGTCGCCACCGCCACCCAGTCGTAGTCCCGGCGAGTGGTCTTGGCCACCAGGCTCGGCTCGGGCTCCCCGTCAAGCGCGACGCGTTCGAACACCGCGTCGGTGGACGACCAGCCCGGCGGCTCGAAAGGCTCACGCCGGACAGCCGAAACGGGACGCCCAAGCAGCTCGCCGAGCACACTCGGCTCGAGCATCTCTTCAAGGCTCGTGTATGCCCGTGCGGCGAAGGCTGCCATCACTCCCTACCGTGTCGTGCCAGGAGGCCCCGCGCCGCTGCAAGACCGGAGCAAGCACCGTAGTCCATGCGGGAGCGCGGAGCAAGCGCCCGCACTGCCAGAATGTCGATGTGCCGACCACGCCGACCTCGTTCCCCGCCTTCACCTTCGCGGGTGTGACCGTCGCCTTCGGCACTGCGGTCGTCCTGCGTGAGATCGACCTGGAGGTCCCCGCTGCCGGCGTCACCGCGGTGCTGGGCCCGTCGGGCTCGGGCAAGTCCACGCTGACGCGACTGACCAACCGATTGCTCGACCCGACCACCGGGACCGTCAGCCTGCGAGGCAGGGACGTGCGTGCGCTCGACGTGTTGGAGCTCCGCCGGACCGTGGGCATGGTCTTCCAGCGGCCGACCCTCTTCGACGGCACGGTGCGCGATAACCTCGCTGCCACCGGCGTCGAGGATCGGGCCAAGCAGCGGGAGGTGCTGGGCTCGGTGGGCCTCGATGATGGCTTCGTCGACCGTGCCGGCACGACCCTGTCCGGTGGCGAGGCCCAGCGGGTGTGCCTGGCGCGGACGCTGCTGATGCGGCCGCAGGTGCTGGTGGCCGACGAGCCGACCTCGTCACTCGACCACCAGTCCACGCTGCTGCTGGAGTCACTCGCACGCCGCCTCGCCGACGACGGCGTGCCGGTCCTGTGGGTCACCCACGACCTGGCCCAGGTCGAGCGCATCGCCGACCATCGAGTGATGCTCGAGGCCGGCCGCGTGGTGGCCGTATGAGCGGCCCGGTCGAGCTGTTCGGTGTCGTCGCCTCCGGGTCCCTGGTGCTGGTGGCCATCGGCATCAGTTGGTGGGCGGGCCTGCGCCTCGAGCGCGACCTCGTCACCGCGGGCCTGCGCGCCGCCGCCCAGCTGGCGCTGTTGGGCCTGGTGCTGGTGGCTATCCTCGCGCCCGGCCAGCCACTGATCCTGTCCTGGGCGTGGGTGGCGGTGATGGTCGTCTTCGCGGGCTGGACCGTGCAGCGACGCGTGCCCCAGGTACCGCGCATCTGGCTGCTCTCGATGGGCGCCTTCACAGCCTCGGCCGTGGTCACGCTGGGCGTCCTCTTCGGCGCCGGCGTCTTCCCCGTGGACAGCACCACGGTCGTACCGCTGGCCGGCTTGATGATCGGCAACTCGATGACCGCGACCGTGCTCGTCGCCCGCCGGATCACCGCCGAGTTCAAGGACAAGCGATTGGAGATCGAAGCGCGGCTCGCGCTCGGCGAGCCCTCCGCGCAGGCTGCGGCCCCGTACCTGCGCGAGGCCCTGCGCACCGCGCTCATCCCCCAGATCGAGACGACCAAGGCCGTCGGCATCGTCTTCCTGCCGGGCATGATGGTGGGCCTCCTCCTCGCCGGTGTGACCCCGCTCGATGCGGTCCAGGCACAGCTCGTGATCATGTACCTCGTGCTCGGCTCTGTGGCCGTGACCACCAGCGTCATCGCCCTCGGCATGCGCCGTATCCTGTTCACCCCAGCGCACCAGCTGCGCCCACTCAGCGGAAACCTGATCGCCGTGCGTGCCATCGTCCAGCCCAGGTACGGACCGCCCGAATCGGTCGAGCTGCGCGACGTGCCCGAACCGGCGCCGAAGACAGGCGAGGTGTCGGTGCGCGTCCGCGCCGCCTCGGTCAACGCCGCCGACATCGAGATCCTCGGGGGCTGGTGGATGGTGCGCATGGCTTCGCCGCTCCGACCGGCCAGCCGCATCGTCGGTTCGGACGTCGCTGGCGTCGTCGAACGGGTCGGCCCAGGGGTGACCGCTTGGCAGGCCGGGGACGAGGTCATGGGCGATCTCTCCGAGCACGGCTACAGCACCTTCGCCGAGCTCGTCACCGCACCTGCGTTGGCACTCGCACCCAAGCCGTCGATGCTGACGTTCGAGGAGGCCGCGGCCGTGCCCGCAGCCGCGTGGGTCGCCATCAAGGGCATCCGCGCACGCCCCAGTCTGGGCCCCGGCAGCCACGTGCTGGTCAACGGCGCCGGTGGGGGCATGGGCACGTTCGCGCTGCAGATGGCAGCGGCCAGGGGGGCGCGCGTGACGGGTGTCGACGGCGCCGCCAAGCTCGAGCTCATCCGCTCGCTCGGTGCCGACCGCGCCATCGACTTCCGGGTCGACGACCCCACGCGCTCCGTGGAACGCTACGAGCTGGTCCTCGACGTACAGGCCCATCGCTCGGTCCGCGACTGGCAGCGCGTGCTCACGCCCGACGGCACCTACCTCATGGTCGGCGGCTCCGGCCGTCGCATCCTGCAGGGCGCGCTGCTCGGACAGCTGGCCGCGCGCTCGAGCGAGCAGACGCTCGGCATCCTGCCCGGCTGGCCCCACGCGCGGCAAGACATGGACGAGGTCAACGAACTCATCGTGTCGGGTTCGGTGCGACCGGTCGTCGAGAGGACGTACCCCTTGGCGGAGGCGGCCGCTGCCCTGCGACACGTGGCCGATGGGCGAGCGCTGGGCAAGATCGTCATCGCGGTCGCCGGCGCCGGCGCGTGAGTCGCAGCCGTAGCACCGGCTGGAACTGCCCTCGGGCGCAGGCCGACAGTCGAGCCCAGGGGCGCATCCACGCGGAACGACACTTGACAGCGGGCGCTTTCCTGCTAATGTAAGTAAGTACTTGCATTCCATGAGGCGTCAGATGGCCAGGGAAGAGACCAGGGCGCGCATCCTGGAGGCGGCGGCGGAGCTGTTCGCCGAGCGCGGCTACGTAGGCACGACGACCAGCGCCATCGCGGTCCAGGCCGGCGTCAACGAGGTCACGCTCTTCCGCCACTTCGAGAGCAAGCTGGGGATCGTGCGCGCACTCGGTGCCACGCTCGACACATCCGAGCGGGCGTACCCGCCGGCTGAGGCCGTCGTCCCGGGTGACCTCCAGACGACGCTGCGGAACCTCGCCGCCATCGAGATCGAGGCGGCCGTGGCGAGTGGCGGCCTGGTGCTGCGGCTCTCCTTCGACGCGCGCGCGGTGCCCGAGCTGGGCGAAGCCATGGGTGAGGTCTCCGGCTCCAACCTCGCCCGACTGACCGCGTGGCTCGAGCGCGCCCAGGACCGTCTGGAGCTCCGGACCGACCTCCCGGCGGCCCTGCTGGCCGAAGCCTTCTTCAGCCTGACCTCCACGCTCGTGATGGGGCGGATGGCCGTGGGTGCTCCGGGCCCGTCCGGCGACGAGATCGAAGACATGGCGCAACGACAGACGCGACTGCTCTGGTCCGGCATCGGGCCAGAAAGAGACTGAGACAGACAGGGGGTATCGAGATGGATGGGACGATGGCCAGGGTCGTGGTGCTGCTCGGCGGCATCGCGGCCGGACTCGCGGGGCTGGCCAGTGCAGCGGGTGTCTTCCTGCGGGGTGACCTCGCGACCAAGGAGTTCGTGACCGTGCGCGGAGAGGTCGTCCAGGTCGTGACCGACGGCGTCTATCGCTACAACTCGGAAGGCATCGTGGCGGAGGGCGTGGGCTGGGACTTCGTCACACTCCTCGTGGTCGTGCCCGCGACCTTCGTGGCCCTCGCCCTGCTCTGGCGGGGCTCGCTTCGGGCCGCCCTCGTGAGCGCCGGCCTGTTGGCCTACTTCGTCTATCAGTCGGCCGAGTACGCCGTCTTCTGGGCCTATGGACCGCTGTATCCGCTCTACGTCGCGGTGCTGGCCCTGAGCGTCTCCGCGCTGGCCCTGCTCATCTACGGGCTCGATCTGGAGAGGCTCGCGACCTGCATCGACGAGCGCTTCCCGCGACGAGCCGTCGTCGGATACGCCGCCTTCATCGTGATCGTCCTGCTCGGCCTGTGGCTGCCGGTCATCGGCGGCACGCTGGGCGGAGAGGTCACTGATGAGCTCGAGGGCGCCTCCACGCTGGTCGTTCCCGCCTTCGACCTGGGCCTGCTCCTGCCACTGGCGCTCTTCACCGCCATCGCGGTCTGGAAGCGAGCCCCGGTGGGCTACCTGCTGGGCATGCTGCTGCTGGTCAAGGGTGCCTCGATGGCACTGGCGATCGCGGCCATGCTCATCGTGGAATGGCAGGTCACCGACGAACTGTTGGTACCGCCGCTGATCGTCTTCGTCCTCGTGGCCCTCGCCAGCGTGCTCATCGGCGCGCGGGCACTGCAGGGCATCGACGAACAGGCCCCGGGCAGGGAGCGGGTGCAGCCGCAGGTCCTGGCTGCCTAGCTCGACCGGCCGGGCCTCGCTCGACCGGTCGAGCTCCTACGGAGCCGGCTGTCTCGCGATCACGAGCGTATCGAGCGCCGTGCGCGGTCCCGCTTCGGTGTCCACGTGCCGTCGCACGACTTCGGCCGTCTCGATCTCCAGGGCGGCGAGCGCGTCGAGCGTCTCGTCGAGGTCGTAGCAGTGAGTCCCGATCGGAGGGTCCGCCGTAACCGTGCTCGATGTTGGTGCGATCATGGGCCACGACCAACAGGCGACCGCCGGGACGCAGCCAGCTGGCGGCATGCTCCAGCGCGACCCGGACCTGCTCGACGGGCAGCTGGAGGTAGGCGATGACGACGAGGTCGACCGGTTCGGCCGGCTCCCACGTGAGCGCGTCGGCCCGGATGGTCGTCACCGCCTCGGCCACGCCGTGGTCCGCGGCCAGCCGGGCCGCCTTGTCCAGTCCGGCCTGCGAGAAGTCGACCGCAGCCACGGCCCATCCCCGGCGAGCGAGCCAGACGGCGTTGCGTCCCTCCCCCGCGGCCAGGTCGATGGCCGTGCCCGGCGTGACGTCGGCGAGATGGTGCTCCACGAACTGGTTGGGGCCGACGTCCCAGAGGTAGTCGCGCCCGGCGTAGCGCTCGTCCCAGCGTGCGACCGGATCGAGCGGCGCCGTCATCGCTCCAGCTCCTGGCAACGGGGGCAGCAGCCGAAGAGCTCGAGGCGATGCCGTTCCACGCGCCAGCCCGAGGAGTGCTCCATGGCTGCGAGCGCTTGGCCGAGGCCCAGGTCCTCGACCTCGGTCACCTTGCCGCAGCGTTGGCAGATGACGTGGTGATGGTGGTGGGTCGGCAGGCACGGCACGTAGGCGTGATCGCCGTTGGGCAGGTCGACGCGTTCGAGCACCTCGAGCTCGGTGAAGAGATCGAGCGCGCGGAAGATCGTGGCCCGGCCGACGTCCAGGTCCTGCGCCTGCGCGTCGGCGATGAGGTCATTGGCCGTGAAGTGGCGCGAGCGTGCGGCGACGAGCTCGGCCACGACGCGACGAGGCTCGGTGAGCCGGTAGCCGGCTGCCGCGAGCGCGTCGACGAGGGGGTCGGAGGGGGTCATCTCCGACCATCGTAACGAGATTCAGTCTCGATTGCGTTCGAGGGCCATGGGCACATGAACTCAGGTGTGGAGATGCACGAGCCGTCCGGGACCGTCGCCACGCGCACGAAGCTCGAGCGCTGCTTCGCGCAGTCGTCGTAGCCATGCGCCTCAACCAGACGACAAGGAGGCGGCTATCCTCGGGCGATGACCGACACACTGGGCGAATACGCCTTCACCGTCCATTTGGATGTGCCCTATGAGCAGGCACGTGAGCGCACCGAGGCTGCCCTCAAGGATCAGGGCTTCGGCGTCATCACCGAGATCGACATGCGCCAGACGTTCAAGGCCAAGCTCGACCGCGACTTCCGCAAGTACGCCATCCTCGGCGCCTGCGATCCACGCCTCGCCATCCGGGCGCTGAGCGCCGAGCCACTGGTCGGGTTGCTGTTGCCCTGCAACGTGATCGTCTACGAGGACCTGGACAGCGCGGGCAGTACCGTCTCGGTCGTAGACCCCATCGGCATGCTCGGCGACATCGACATCGTCGAGCTCAAGGCGGTGGCCGACGACGCCCACGCCCGGCTGGCGCAGGTGGCGGAGGCACTCTCAGCCTAGGCCGCTGGAGATGTCCGCACGCGCACGCCGTCCGACCCTGCGCTCGGTGGCGCTGCCGACCGAGCACGGCGGCTGGGGCCTGACCCTGGAGCCTGGGCTCCTGGGCGTGCTGCTGGCACCGAGCCTCGCGGGTCTGCTGCTGGGGCTCGCGGCGCTGCTCGCATTCCTCGCGCGGACCCCGCTGCGGCTGGTGCTCATCGGGCGTCATCGCGCGGCCGACCGACCCAGCACGTCGTTCGGCCGCGAACGGGCACGCCTGGCCACGCGTGTCGCCGCCGTCGAGATGGCGGCGATCACGCTCTCGTTGCTCATCACCGGCTGGCTGGCGGTGGAGCCGATGTGGTGGGTGCCCGCGGCGGTGGCGCTGCCCCTCTTCGCGATGGCGCTGTGGTTCGACGCGCGCTCCCTGAGCCGGCACCTGGTGCCGCAGATCGTGGGCTCAGTGGCTCTCGCCAGCGTGGCCGCCATGGGCGCGCTCACAGGCGGTGCCGACTGGCCGCTGGCGATGGGAGCGTGGCTCGTCCTCGCCGCACGCGTGCTCTCCTCGATCCCGCACGTCCGCGCCCAGGTGCTGCGCATCCATGGCCGCGACGTACCCGCAGCACCCACGCTCATCGGCGACGTCGCTGCGCTGGCCACCGCCCTCGTGGCGGTCATGCTGGAGCCAGCGCTCGTCGTCGGAGCCCTGGCCATCGTCGGGCTCGTCGTCATCCAGCGCATCACGCTCGCCCGCCCGCCACGACCAGCCAAGACCCTCGGTGTGCGCCAGATGGTCCTGGGCTTCGCCGTGGTCGGTGCGACCGCGCTCGGCGCCTGGCTGCTCTAGCCGCTACCCGAGCATCCGCACCAGCACGTAGACCCCCTGGAGCACACCGAAGGCGGGCCACATCGCCCAGATCACGACCCAGTAGGTGAAGCCCTGCCCGCGGAAGCCGAGGTCGCGATCCCAGACGAAGATGGGAATCGCCGTGTAGACGTACGGGACCGATGCCGCGAGCGCGAGCAGGAAACCCCACTCCTGGCCCAGCAGCATGCCGATGGAGCCAGCGACCTGCAGTGGTGCCCAGACCAGGACGTCGGCCCAGGCGAGGCCCTGGTTGAAGGCGAAGTAGGCGGTCGGGTCGGTCGAACCGGGGTCGCCGCCGTAGACCGTCTTGACCGTCCACGGCGCCCGCGGCCGCAGCACGGCGGCCAGCTGCAGCAGCCCCAGCAGCCCGATGAGGACGAGGCCGACGGCGGCCACGACCCAGGTCCCGAGCGTCACGTCCATGTCAGCTCTCCCCTGCTGTGTGCCTTGTCAGGCCAGCGCGACGCCGGCGGCGATGGCCGTGATGGATCCGGCTACACCCCAGACTGCGAGCGCCGCCAGGCCCAGCCGGACGACCGCCGGCTCACCGATGCGGTGACCACGCCGCTGCAACTCCACGCGAGTGACGATCCCGCGACCGGCGAAGTAGACGTACATGCCACCGCCGAGGAGCCCGAACCAGGCCCAGGCTTCGTGGCCGGCGAGGAGCAGCACACCCGCCAGCGGCAGCGTCCACAGCGAAACAGCGTCCCACGTCGCCTCGCCGCGACCATCGGCCCAGAAGACGGCATCGACGCTGCCCTCCGCATCGGCCAGGCTCAACCTGACGGCGGTCGCCGGTGCGAGCCACGAGATCGCCTGCCCGCCCCAGGCCAGCAGGCCCAGCCCGATGATGACGATGCCCCAGAGTAGTTCCATGGCGACCCCCTAGCTGGCGGCATCCTCCACGACGCCGAAGATCGAGTCGGGCGCGGGTGGCCGGCTTGGGCGGCGGTCCGATGGCCCCCCTGCCCTGGCCTGGTCACCCACCAGTAGCTCGAACAGCCGCAGGGCGTTGGTGACCACCCGGCCGCCGAGATCCTCGTCAGCGACGGCCCGGCCGTTGATGAGGTTGAGCGTCTCGCCGTCGATGTAGGCCAGCATGATGTCGGCTGCCTCCCGAGCTTCGTCCGCATCGGACCCTGGCCCCGCGGCAGCCTCCACCACGGCTGCGAACCATCGCTTCATGCCAGTGACCATGTCCATGACATGGGAGGGGATGGTCTCGAGGTCGATGGGATCGGAGCCGATGAAGCGGTACAGCCCGGGGTTCTCCTGCGGGAACGCAGCGAGGTTCTCGATGGTGCGTCGCAGGTATGCGTCGGGAGCCATGGCGGCGTCGAGCCCTCGCGTCAGGTGCTCGCCGTAGACGTCGAGCGCCCGGCGGAAGGCGGCCCAGAGCAGGTCACCGTAGCTGCCGAAGTAGTTGTAGACGTTGGTGTGGGCGCAGCCGACGCGCCGCGAGACCGCACGCAGGTTCACTCCGCGCGAACCGCCCTCCTCGGCGATGAGCTCGAGGGTGGCCTCGACGAAGCGCTGCTCGGTGGCGGCACCCGAGCGAGCGGGGTCGCTCGCTGCATTACCAGTGGTCATTACCAGTGGTAGTATAGCGGCTCTGGCAAGCGCGGGAGACGTTGTGACTGGCTGATGATCGGACTCATCGTCATGAGCTCGGCCCTGCCGCGGTCGCGGGACACTCCTGGCGCTGGGAGTCGTCGCCGTCGTGGCTGTCAGCTCCGGATCGCATTCGGCCCTGTCATCTGGACTGGGGTGCGACGGACGAGGAGCTGACGAGGTCGATGCCCGGCGACGACCTGCTGCCGGGGTCCGAGTCGGCCACGCGCGCCATCATCATCAGGGCGCGGCCGGAGGCCATCTGGGCCTGGCTCGTGCAGCTCGGCTACGGGCGCGCCGGCTGGTACAGCTTCGACTGGATCGACGACGACTTCAAGCCCAGTGCGGACCGCATCGTGCCCGAGCTACAGCAGTTGGGCGTGGGCGACCGCATCCTGACGATGCCGAGCATGGGCTTCGAGGTGATGGCGATCGACCAGCCGCACTCGACCGTGAGTCTGCTTGAGGACGGATCGGCATCGTGGTGTCTCGCGCTCTACCCCACCGGTGACGGCACCACGCGCCTCGTCAACCGCTGGCGGTCGCGGTTCGAGCGATCAGTGGCGATGTTCTTCATGAACCTGCTGGTGGAGCCCGGGACCTCCGCCATGGAACAGAAGATGCGGCAAACCATCAAGGATCGGGTCGAGGCGACGGACCGCGGCCGGTCCTGATCACTCGGCGCGAGTCGAGATCGCCGCGGCGCGGGAACGGCGAGCGCAACGAGGAGCCGAAGCGGAGGCCGCCGCCGGTGTCCCCCTGGCGGGAACGCCAGAGGCCGGCCCCTGGCGGGACCGGCCTCTTCGCGTATCTGGTCGGCGCGTGATCCGCGCCGCTCAGGTCAGCTCAGGCGAACGCGCTGGGCCTGCGGGCCCTTGGGGCTCTGCCCGATCTCGAACTCGACCTTCTCGCCGCCGACGAGGCGGTCGAAGTCGCTCGGGTTCTCGAGCTCGTTGCGATGGAAGAAGTATTCCTTCTCGTCGTCCGTGCCGATGAAACCGAACCCACGATCGGAAACAAGCTTCTTGACGGTACCGGTGGCCATGAGGGCCCTCCTTGGGGATCCCGAACCTTTGACTCAGAGCGCACGGTCCGTTCGAGACAAAAAGGTGTGACCACGCGGGCGGGCTGCGACTTGCAGCGGACTGCACGTTAGCACGGGTGTGGAATCTTGTGATTCGAGCGGCCACGCGGGAGGGTGAGCTGGCGGTCCCGGTGTGATCGCGCGCTGACGACGTACGCCCTGTGTCCACCGGTGGAGCCGGTGGAGCCGGCACAGTCCACGTGCCAGCTCCGGCCGGATGCGGTCGTGCGCTACTTCTTCTTCTTGGCCTTGGCGACGGGATCGCTGACGATGACGACCTCGACGGTGGGGATGTCCGGTGATCCGGCGAGGTAGCCAGTCAGGTTCTCTCCTGGACCAAGATCGAGCGGGAACTCGTGATAGATGTCCTGCGGTCGATCGGACGGCCGGATCCAGACATAGGACGAGTTGCCCGGCACCGTCATGTAGTCGGTCCACTCCCCGGCCTCAAGGCCCACGATCGGCTCCATGCCGCGCAGGTCGATATCGACCGCGGGGATCTCCGGGTCGATGTGCGCGAAGCGGATCTGCGAGACCTTGGGCTTGGGCGCAGTGCTCGTGGGCACGTTCACCGCTTCAAGCGACTCGCCGGCCACGGCCTCGACGCCAACTGCGCCGCGGGGAAACTCGACCGTGCCTTCGACGAGAGCGCCGGCGGACGGCTTCTTGCCGGTCTCGACCACCTGCACGAAGTGGTCGCCGGCGAGCAGTTCGACCGGCTTTGCGGCGGCCTGTCCAGGGAAGATCCGCTTGGCGACCTTCTTGCCGTCGACGTACACGTCCACGACAGAGGGCTCGCGCGAGGCATTCATGAAGCGGGCACTCGAGATGCGCCGCGTCCACGCTCGACACGAGCTTGACGCCAGCGGCGTCCTGGCCGACGACGAAGAGCGAGTTGCTGGTGCCGGGTGCGAGCGTCACCGGCCCGAAGTCCGCCAGCGGGACATCAGCGCCCTTCTCGCGAGCCAGCAGCTGCAGCTCACCCGGCTTCACCTTCACGTACGCGCCCGCCAGCTTGCCCTTGGCGTAGTCCAGGTTCTTGGCCAGCGGTCTCTTCTCGCGAGCCGCGTCGTAGAGGATGGACCGGCACCCCGGGCAGAGCGAGACCACGCGCGCCTGCGCCTGGCCGGCCTTGGGCTTGGGCTTGTCCGCCACGACGGCGATCTCGATGCCGTCCTCGTTCGGGACCAGGACCGCGGTGTACCTGCCGTCAGGCTTGAGCGTGAGCGGCCGTTCCGCACTCTGGAAGCCGTCGGCTGCGAGCACGTGCTCGCCGACGGGTACGTCGACGTAGTCGGTGATGGCACTGGGCGTGAGGTCCTCGTAGACCGGTTCACCGTCGATGAGCATGTCGGTGGGTCCGAACTGGTTCCCGGCGAGGAACCGCATCTCTGCCGTCTGCATGGGCGCGACCGTTGCCTCGGTCTCCTGGCCCATGGTCGTGGCGGGCAGCACCAGCGCTGCCGCCACCATCGCGGCGATGCCTTGCGTGAACAAAGGACCCAGTCTTCTCAGGCGCATGCGCTGCCTCCCTGTTGGGCGCGATCGTCGGGACGACGCCAGACGCGCAGTCCCCGAACCGCGCAGGCCGACTATCGAGCGCTCTGCCACGACGCGCAAGTGCCGCCGGTCACCTCTGCCGGCTGGTCAGAGGCGGCGCCGTCACCAGTTCGACCACGCGATCGACGTGGGCGCTGACGGTGGTGCGGTGCGAGATGACCAAGGCCGTCCGACCGCGTAGCCACGGGTCCAACGCCGACCACAAAGCCGCCTCGGTGGTGGTGTCGAGGTCGGCGGTGGCCTCGTCGAGGATCACGACCGGAGCGTCCTTGAGCACCGCCCGCGCGATCGCCAATCGGCGCCGTTCGCCGCCTGAGAGCAGGGCGCCGTCCTCGCCCACGACCGTGTCATAGCCATCGGGTAGCGAAGCGATGAACGCATCCAGCTGGGCCACGGCACAGGCGCGGTCGAGGTCCTCGCCCGTGGCGTGCGCGTCGGCCACCAGCAGGTTGTCCTCGATCGTGGCGTTGAACAGATGCACGTCCTGTGGCACGACCGAGAGTAGCGAGCGTGCGTCCTCCTGCGTCAGATCGCGCAGCTCCCGCCCACCGATCCGGACCTGGCCGGTGTCGTAGTCCCAGAATCGCAGCAGCAGTGCGACCAGCGTGGACTTGCCGCAGCCGGACGGCCCCACCAGCGCCACGCGCTCGCCTGCCCCGACCTGCAGGTCGAAGTCGTGCAGCACCCAGGGTTCCTCCTGGGCGAACCGGAACGAGAGCCCCGACACGACCAGGTCGTGCTCGGAGGGTGGCGCGGCGGCGGGCCGGGGATCGATCACCGGCGGCTCCTCGTCGATGAGCTCGAACAGTCGTCGCGCGGAGACCTTGGTCGTGTCGTACAGCTGCAGTGAGCGCGACAACGGCTGGACTGCCTCGAAGGCCGCGATGGCGGCCAGCGGCAGGGCTGCGAGGAACACGCCCTCCAACTCCCCCGTGGTCACCAGCGGCATCGCCAGGACCAGGATGACCAACCCCGCGAGTGAGGCGAACAGCCCCGCGAGCGCGTTGGACACGCCCTCGATGAGGCCCAGCCGACCACGCGCGGCGTCGAGCTCCGCCGCGCGTGACAGCAGCCGGCGACGGTGGGCCGCGGCGGCGTCGAGCGCGACCAGATCGGCCACGCCCCCGACCTCGTCGACGAGCATGGCCCCCACATCGCCGCGCAGTGTGGCCGCGGCAGCTGCGGGCGCTCTTGAGAGCCAGCGTGAGACCAGCGGCAGGACCACGCCGGTGAGCACCAGGAAGAACGCCGTCGCGAGGCCGATGGCGAGGTCGAAGAGGCCGTAGATGAGGCTCACGCTCGCGACCACCACCGCGGCCACGACCGGCGGCACCAGCACCTTGATGTAGAAGTCCTCCAGTGCGTCGACGTCGTGGACCGAACGGGTCAGCAGGTCGCCGCTGCGCTGGTGCACGAGGCGCGCGGGCGCCAGCGGCTCAACGGCTCGGTAGAACCAGACGCGCATCGTGGAGAGCACGTGGAACATGGCCCGGTGCGTGGTGTAGCGCTCGAGGTAGCGGAAGCCGGCACGCGAGATGGCCAGCACGCGCACGCCGGTCACCGCCAGGGCCAGCTCGGCCACGCCCGTGGCGATGGCCGCCTTGGAGATGAGGTAGGCGGAAAGGCCCATGAGCGCCACGTTGGAGCCGACCGCGATGACGCCGAGGAGCGCTCCGGCAGCCAGCCACGTCCAGTGCGGCAGGGCCAAGCGCAGCAGGCGTCGAACCTCGCTCACGCTCGGGACTCCCCAGCGACGAGCTGGCCCTGGTCGTCGAACAGGCGGCGATAGGGCCCCTCGGCCGCGAGCAACTCGCCCGCTGTGCCGGTCTCTACGACCCGGCCGTGCTCGAGCACCACGACTCGCCGGGCGCGCTGCGCGAGACGCAGGCGGTGAGCGATGATCAGCGTCGTGCGCTCGGCCATCAGCCGCTCCAGCGCGTCGGCGATGGCCGACTCACTGGCCTCGTCCTGGTGGCTGGTGGCCTCGTCGAGGATGAGGACCGGCGCGTCGCGCAGGAAGGCTCGGGCGATGGCGATGCGCTGGCGCTGTCCGCCACTCAGCCGCGACCCGGCGTCGCCGACGGGTGTCTCGAGGCCGGCCGGCAGCCGCTCGATGAACTCGAGCGCGTTGGCGGCACGAGCGGCCGCCGCGACCTCCTCGTCCGGGGCGCCCGGCCGCGCCAGTCGGATGTTGTCGGCGACCGAGCCGTCGAAGAGGTGCGGCCGCTGCGGCACCCATGCCACGGACGCGCGCCAGTCGGAGAGGGCCAGCTCGCCCAGCGGCCGGCCATCCACGCTGACTGTGCCGCGGTCGGGCTCGATGAAGCGCAGGAGGGTACTGGCCATCGTCGACTTGCCGGCGCCGCTGGCGCCCACCAGCGCCACCGACTCAGCGGGGTGTAGCTCCAGGCTCACGCCGTCGAGCGCGGCCACCTCCCGTCCGGGATAGCGCAGGACGACCCCTTCGAATGAGATGCGCGGCGGCTTGACCAAGATGGCTGACGCCGGGGCCGGGGTCGCCCGCACTCCTTCTCCATCGGCCCGATCACCGGCAGACGTCGGCGCCGGCTCGTCGAGGACCTCGAAGGTGCGCGTGATCACGGCTGCGCCCGCGGTGCCCACATGGAAGCGGATCGCCAGCGCGCGCAGGGGCAGGAAGAACTCGGGCGTGATGAGCAGGACGGCGAGGGCACGCTCGAAGGGGATGGTGCCCTCCAGCAGGCGCAGGCCGATCTCCACCGCCACCAGGGCGATGGCGATGGTGGCACCCCACTCGAGCACGAGGCTGGTCTGGAACGCGGTGCGCAGCACGTCCATGGTGGCGTCGCCGTAGCCACGGCTGACACGAGCGAGGTTGTCCACCTGCTCCCGGCTGCGGCCGAACATCTTGAGCGTGGCGATGCCGCGCAGGATGTCGAGGAAGAAGGCGGAGAGAGCGCGCATCTCCATGAAGCGGCGCTGGCTGACGGCGCGCGTGCGGCTGCCGATGACCGCCAGCAGCAGCAGCAGCAGCGGGCCGGTGAAGAGCAGCACCAGCACCGAGGGCGGGTCGAGCAGCAGGACCAGCAGCAGGACCAGGGCCGGCACGATCGTGGCCAGGCGGCGCGTGGGCACGAACTGGGTCAGGTATCTCTCGATGTCCTCGAGCCCGCCGATGAGCACGCCGCTGATCTCACCGGCGCGTTCGCGGCCCGTCCAGGTCGGGCCCAGGCGCAGCACCTGCCCGGTAAGATCGCTGCGCAGCCGGCCCACGAGCTGCTCGGCGGAGCGACGCGCCGCCAACTCAGCGGTGATGCCCAGGGCGGTGCGCAGGAGGAGCAGCCCCAGGCCGATGGCCAGCAGCGGCAGGACGTCGCCCAGGGTCCGGTCCTCGAGAAAGACACCAGCCACCGCCAGGGCGACCGCGATGAGCTGCGCCACCAGTGCCATCGAGGCGCCCACGCCTGCCGCCACGGCCACGGCCATCCAGCGACGGGCCCACCGGTCATGACCAAGCAGCCGGCGCTCTGGCGAGTCACCGGCTGCTCGAGTCGAGATCATGCGCGGCCGAGCCCGCTCACGGGGCTGCGACCATCGCGGCTAGTAGCTCGTGCTGTCGACGCTGACCTTGCCCCGGAAGATGTAGTAGACACCTGCGGTGTATAGCAGGACGAACGGCATCCCGATGAGGGCGATGATCAGGGCCACGATCAACGTGGGCTCTTCCGAGGCCGCGTTGAAGATGGTCAGGTTGTAGGCCTGGTCGATGCTGCTGATGATGAGGTTCGGGTGCATGCCGATGCCACCGGCCATGATCAGGAACAGGATCATCAGCGACGAGGCCATGAAGGCAGGGAAGAGCCGACCCTGCTGCACGTAGTACCAGACCACCGCCATGGCCACGAGCGCCGCGGCCGGGAAGACGACCGGCCAGAGCTCCTTGAGGTAGCGCTCGGTGAAGGGCAGGCCGAGCGCCACCGCGGCCACCACCACGAGCGTGTTGAGGACCACGAAGGCGCCCATCAGGTAGGGCATGTAGCGCTTGAGGCGGGCCAGCAGCTCGCCGTCGGTCTTCATCGACAGGTAGATGCCACCGTGCATGGCGAACATGGCCACCGTGGCCACGCCCACCAGCAGGTTGAACGGCGTGAGCAGCTCGAGGAGGTTGGTCTCGATCTCCTGGTTGGCACCCAGGGGCAGGCCGCTGATGACGCCACCGAAGGCCACGCCCAGGAGCAGTGCCAGCAAGAGCGAGGACAGGCTGAATGACCAGTCCCAGACCGTGCGCCAGGTCGAGCTCGTGCGCTGCGAACGGAACTCGAAGGTCACCGTCCGAAAGATGAGCACGACCAGCACCAGCATGAACGCGAGGTAGAGGCCGCTGAAGAGCGAGGCATAGGCGAAGGGGAAGATGGCGAAGAGCACGCCACCGCCGAGGATGAGCCAGACCTCGTTGCCGTCCCACACGGGACCGATGCTGTTGAGCAGCGTGCGCCGCTCGTCATCGGTCTTGGCCGCGACCATGTGCAGGATGCCCACGCCCATGTCGAAGCCGTCGAGGATGAGATAGCCCCCGAGGATGACGATGAAGAGGATGAACCAGACTTCGTTGAGGATCATCGGGTCATCCTCTCTTCGCCGCTGCCGCGCGCAGCGAAGATGCCGCGCAGGGAATCGGGCAGGTCACCGACCGGCTTGGACTCGACCTCCTCGAGTGCCGCCGGGCCACGTTGGATCTTGCGGTTGAGCAGGTACAGGAAGAGCACCAGCAGCAGGATGTAGATGAGCACGAAGCCACCGAGCGAGGCTACGATCTCCCACGCTTCCACCACTGGCGATGTCGGCATCGGCGGTGAACATCAGCCCGTAGACGATCCACGGCTGCCGGCCGAACTCGGCCACCCACCAGCCCATGGTGATGACGAACAGCGCCACGAACACCGAGGACACCACGATCCACAGCGCCCAGCGCTGCTCGAGCAGCTTGCGCTTCCAGAACCACAATCCCGCCGCCAGCAGGGCGAAGGGCACGATGGCCATGCCCAGGCCGACCATCAGGTGGTACGACTGGAAGGTCAGGTTGGAGAGCGTCGGCGGCACCTCGAAGTCGTTGATGCCGGTGACGGTGTCGGCCCCGCTGAGGAAGCTCAACAGACCGGGGATGGCGATGCCGATGGTGTCGCCTGAACCTTGGTCGACCCAGCCCACGACGTAGGCGGGGGCGTTCTCTTCGGTCTCCCAGATGCCCTCCATGGCTGCCAGCTTCTCGGGCTGGTTCTCGGCCACGCTACGGGCCGACTCCGGACCGAAGATGCCGGCGTTCAGCCACCGAGAAGAGGATGAAGAACGGAAGCGAGATGCTGAGGCAGGCCTTGCCCAGCTCGGCGTGTTCCTTCTTGCGCAGGATGTACCAGGCGCCCGACGCTGGCCACCAGGGCGGCGCCGGCGGTCCAGCTGGCGAAGAAGACATGCAGAAGCCGTGGGACGAACGAGGGCGTGAAGACGGTGGCCCAGAAGTCGGTCATGACCGCACGCGCCGGCTCCGGCAGCGCCTGCAGCTCGTAGCCGGCGGGTGTCTGCATCCAGGAGTTGGCCGCGGTGATCCAGATGGCGCTGAAGTGCGCTCCGAAGACGACCATGAAGCTGGCCAGGAACCACATCCGCGGTCCCAGGCGGTTGCCGCCGAAGAGCATCAGGCCCAGGAAGCCACCCTCGAGGAAGAAGGCGAACACGCCCTCGGCTGCCAGCAGCGATCCGAAGACGTTGCCCACGAAGCGCGAGTACTCGGCCCAGTTCATGCCGAACTCGAACTCCATGACGATGCCGGTGGCGACACCCATGGCGAAGACGATGCCGTAGACCTTCACCCAGAAGAACTGCAGCTGCCGCCACTTGGGATCCCTGGTCCGCAGGTACGCGCCGCTGACGAACAGCAGCATCAGACCAAGCCCCATGCTCAGAGGCGGGAAGATGAAGTGGTAGCTGGCTGTGAGCGTGAACTGCAATCTCGCCAGCAGTTCTGCGTCCAAGCGACGTGACCCCCCGCTACGTGTTCCCTCTCACGCGCGCAGCCCTCTCCCTCGTGAGGCCCACGCTAGACGCACATGGTCTAACTGTCTGAAACACGTAGGCTTGGGCCGTTCGGCCACCGGATCGGGGGCCGTTGGTCGGCCATGGCGCCGGTCGGCCGGGCGAACCTTGCACGACCTGAAAGAGTGCGACCGATCGGACCGTCCCCGCGCACGACCCTTGCGGCAGCTGCAAGTGGATGACGGTGGCGTGCACCTTGGTGCAGGGCAGGTGCGAACCGGGTCTCGGTTGGGGCGCGCTCTTGCAACTAGTGCAACGCCTGCTCGAAGGTCGGGGTACGTCGATGCGCAGTCTCGGTGAAGAGGATGCGGGGATGATCGCGCGATGGCGGGACAGGAGCGAAGAATGGAGCACGCCCGGCGACAAGCCGAGCGATCGCTGGTGCGGTCAGGTCAGGAGGTCCGAGACGCGCGCCTCGGGCATGATCTGAGCATGGCCACGTGTGCTGCCGCGATCGGGGTGTCCGAGGCCACGTGGAGTCGCCTGGAGCGCGGCCTGAGCCCGAGCTTGTCGATCGCCCAACTGACGCGTGCTGGTGCCGTGGTCGGCCTGGACATCAGCGTTCGCGCGTACCAGGGAGGTGCGCCGCTTCGTGACAAGGCGCATCTCGAGCTCCTGGAGCGGTTCCGAGCCAGACTCGGCCCGCAGGTTCGGTGGCGCACCGAGGTACCCGTCGGCCGTGAACGCGATCAACGAGCATGGGACGGCATGGCACAGGTGCCGCGGGTGCGCGTGGGAGTCGAGGCCGAGACGCGAGCCCGGGACTCGCAGGCTCTGCAGCGGCGGCTCACGCTGAAGCGGCGCGACAGTGACGTCGATCACGTGATCTTGCTCTTGGCTGACACGCGGCACAACCGCACGTTCCTGCGCAGTGCGGGAGCCGGCTTCCTGGCGGACTTCCCCGTTCCGGGCGGTACGGCACTGCAGCGCCTCGGAGAGGGGCGCGACCCAGGCGGCAGTGCCATCGTGCTGCTCTGACGCCAGGGCCCCGTGCCATGCACCTGATGGCAGAGTGCGACCGTCCCCGGCGTTCGTCGGCTCATGCCTTGCAGCTGGTATTGGCTAACAACAGCGGCCGTCGTCAGGCGCAAGACCGCAGCCACAACCAGCCAGGACCAGCCAGGACCCGTCGGACTCTGCCACGAGGTGCAAGCGGAAGCCTGGGGGCAGCGGCGCGCCAGCGACATCCTGAGCTACAGCTCAGCTGAAGGTAGGCCACCCCTGCTCGGTGCCGGCGGGGTCGGGTGGCAGGGCGTAGGTCTTGGCTACGCCGTCGTTCATGATGAAACACCCGCTCTTGACCGGGCAGGCCGTGCAGCCCTGATCGTCGAAGGCGATCGGCCGCAGCCGCCCACGCGCCACCAGGGTCTCGACCATGCCTTCGAGTGCCGCCTCGTCGATGCCCAGCGCGCCTGAGAGGTCGGCCAGGCACAGCGGCCTGCCGGCCGCACGGATGGTCGAGAGGATGGCTGAAAGCATCAGGCGTAGCCCAGGAAGGTGCCGACCTGGAAGACGACCACCGCGAGGAACCAGGCCAGCGCGAACTGATACAAGCCGGAGAACGCCGCCCAGCGCCAGCCGAGCTCGCTCTTGATGGCGCTCAGTGTGGCCACGCAGGGCGTGTAGATGAGCACGAACATGACGAAGGCCAGGCCCGCCAGCGGGGTGAAGTTGGAGGCGAGGGCGTTGCTCAGCGCGGTGTCCTGTGGCTCCGCCTCTTCGTCAGCCACGAGGTCCACCCCGGGCACGATGCTCAGCGTGGAACGCACGGCACCGTCGGCCGCCGCGACCAGCGACGTGCCGATCTCGCGGATGTCCTCGCCCATCGATGGCACCGGCCCCGCCGCGGCTGGCTCGTCCTCACCGAGGTACGTCTGGGCCATCGTGGCCACGACGACCTCCTTGGCGATGAAGCCGGTGACCAGCGCTCCCGAGGCCTCCCAGGTACCGAACCCAGCCGGCTCGAAGACCGGCGCGGCAACAGCGCTGACCTGGCCGAAGTAGCTGTCGCGCTGCTCCTCCACGCCCCAGGGCAGGTTCATCAGGAACCACAGCGCGACCGAGACGACGAGGATGACCGTCCCGGCCTTGACCACGAACTCCTTGGTCTTCTGCCAGGTGTGGGTCGTCAGCGCCTTCATCGTGGGCATGCGATACGGCGGCAGTTCGAGTGCAAAGACCGAGTCGTCGCGCTCCTTCAAGATCGTGCGCGAGAGGACGATGGCGACGAGGCCCGCGATGAGGATGCCCACGACGTAGAGCCCGGTGATGACCGTGGCCGCGGCCGCGCCGAAGAAGGCCAGCCCAAAGACGACGTACACCGGCAGCCGCGCCGAGCACGACATCAGCGGCACCAGCAACGAGGTCATGATCCGCTGCGTGCGGTTCTCGAGCGTGCGCGTGGCGTAGATCGCGGGCACCGCGCAGCCGAAGCCGAGCACCATGGGGATGAAGGACTTGCCGTGGAGCCCGGTGAAGCTCATGACGCGATCCATGACGAAGGCCACGCGGGCCATGTAGCCACTGTCCTCGAGCAGCGTCAGGAACATGTAGAGCACGATGAGCCCGGGGACGAAGACGAGCACCGCACCGACGCCTGCGATGACGCCGTCGACCGCAAGCGAGACGAACCAGTCGGGAGCGTTGACCATCTCCAGCAGCCCCGTCACCCAGCGCGTGACCGGACCGGCGAAGACCGCGTCGACCCAGTCGAGGAAGTAGGCCGAGACCTCGACCACGAGCTTGAAGACGACGAACATGACCGCGAAGAAGATGGGCAGGCCAAGCCAGCGGTTGGTGAGGACGCGGTCGAGCCGGTCGGTGACGGTGTAGCGGGACATGCCCGAGGTGTCGACGACCTCGCGCACGACCCCGTGCACATAGCCGTAGCGCGCGTCGGCGATGGCGAGGTCGGCCGTGTCGCCGTGCATCTGCTCGATGCGCTCGCGGCCCGCCTCCGCCCGGTCCACGATGGCCGCGCCGCCGACGGCAGCGGCCACCCGCGCGACGAGGTCGGCCTCACCTTCGAGCAGCTTGATCGCCAGCCAGCGCGACGGGAAGGCCTCGTCCAGCTCGGGCACCGCGACGATGCGCTCGACGAGCGCGGAGAGCTCCGCCTCCACGTCGGTCCCGTAGTCGATGCGGAAGCCGGGGTGGTCGGACGTGCCCGCGAACGTGGTCATGGATCTCGGCTAGGCCACGAGGCGCAGACGCGCTCGAGTGGGATCGACCAGGCCGATGGCCGCATCCATGAGCGGACCGAGGCCCTGCTCGCGATGGCCGACCGTCTCGACGACGGGCGCGCGGCCGAACAGCGCGGAGAGCCGCTCTCGGTCGATCTTGATGCCCTGGGCGCGGGCGCTGTCGCTGACGTTGAGTGCCAGCACCAGCGGGATGCCCAGCTCGGCCAGCTGCGCGGTCAGGTAGAGGTTGCGCTCGAGGTTGGTGGAGTCGACGACGTCGATGACCACGTCGGCCTCACCGGTGAGCAGGTAGTCACGAGCGATGACCTCCTCCGGCGAGAGAGCCGAGAGGCTGTAGGTACCGGGCAGGTCCACGAGCCGGCCGACGACATCGCCGTGGCGGAAGGTGCCCTCCATCTTGGCCACGGTCTTGCCGGGCCAGTTGCCCACGTGGTGGCGAGAGCCGGTGAGGGCGTTGAAGATGCTGGTCTTGCCCGCGTTGGGATTGCCCGCGAGGGCCAGCGTGAGCGTGCCGCTCATGCGGCGGTGGCCGATCTGGCCGGTGCCTCCAGCGCTTCCACGATGATGGTGGCGGCTTCACGCTTGCGGAGGGAGAGGTGATAGCCCTTGACGATGAACTCGAGTGGGTCCCCGAGCGGCGCGGCACGCTGCAGCATGATGGTCTCGCCACGTACGACGCCGAGCTCCAGGAGTCTGCGCCGCGCCGCTGGTCGACCGCCGACTCGCAGGATCCGGCCGGTCTGGCCTCGGCCGAGCTGGTCCAGGCTCACGATCGACGCCGCCGCGGGGCAGTACTTGCGGCAGCGCTTGGGCACGGGACGGCCCATGGCGACGACGCGAGACAGCCACCGACACGAGCGGTGGAGGCAATCCTGATTTGGCAAGTCGGATATCACAGAACCCAGTAGACCCGAACGCGGACGCGCTCGAAAGTGACCACCGGACGGAGTCGATGGGCCTTGTGGCCCCAACACTGGACCACTTGGCCCGCGGTTTCAGGTGGCCTTGATATCTGGCCTCAACCACTAGGCGCCGACAGGGCCGGCAAGCGCATCCGGAAGCAGGCGCCGTGGGGTTCGACGTTGACTACGTCGACGGTCCCGCTCTGGGCGTCGACGAGCGCCCGCACGATGGAGAGACCCAGCCCCGACGTGCCCGAAGCGCGCTGTCGCGAGGGGTCGGCGCGATAGAACCGGTCGAAGACGTAGGGCAGGTCCTCGGCCGAGATGCCCGGCCCGTCATCACGCACGGCAAGTTCGATGTCCTCGCCGTGGCGGCGGCCCTCGACGATGACGTGGCCGCCTGTCGGCGTGTGGCGCAAGGCGTTGTCGATGAGCGCACCGAGCAGCTGGCCCACTCGCTGCCGGTCGCCGTACAGGAGCAGGACATCGTCGTCGAGCTCTGCCCGCAGCTCGATCCCTGCCACCTCGGCCGCTGGCGTGAAGCCGGCGACCGTGTCGAGTACGACCCCGGCCGCGTCGAGCTCGACCGACTCCAGCGGCAGCTGGCCGGCCTCGGCGAGGCTGACGGTGCGCAGGTCATCGACGATGCGGGAGAGGATGTGGGACTGGCCGCGGATGGTCTCGAGGTGCCGGTCGTCATGCTCGTAGACACCGTCAAGGATGGCCGTGGTCGTGGCGTCGATGACGGTCAATGGCGTCTTCAGCTCGTGGGCCGCGTCCTGGAACAGACGCCTGCGCGCCGCGTCCGAGCGTTCGAGCGAGGCGGCCATGGTGTCGAACGAGCGGCCCAGGTCGCCGATCTCATCGGCCCGGTCGGCCACGTCCGAGCGACGCTCCAGGTCACCCGCGGCCACGTCGGCAGCCGCATCGCGCAGCCGGCCCAGCGGTGCCACCAGGCGGCCGGCCACCAGGAAGCCAAGGATGGAGGCGCCCGCGGCGGTGGCCATGCCCAGCGCGATGATGGCCATCGTCGTCTCCCGCTGCGCTCGACCCGGTCCTCTGCCCTCGCGCGGACCCGGACCCAACCCCTGGCCCTGACCCCGAGCGCGGTCGTCCTCCGCCTGCTGGGCGAAGCCATGGTCGACGATGGCCGGAGTGACGACCGCGATGACGCCCGCGGTGGCGAAGGCGACGAGAGCGAAGATGAGCGCGAGGCGGAGCCGCAGGCTCATCGACGGGCGGCCCGATAGCCGACGCCGCGGACGGTCTCGATGTAACCGCCACCGTCGGGCGGGCGACCCAGCTTGCGGCGCACGTTCTTGACGTGGCTGTCCATGGTGCGGTCATCGGCCTCGAAGGCCTCGCCGTAGATGCGCTCCCCCAGCTGTCCTCGCCCGAGCACGGTCCCTGGACGCTCGGTGAGCGTGGCCAACAGATCGAACTCGACCCGCGTCAGGCTGATGCGCTCGGCCTCGCGCGTCACCTCTCGAGCATCGATGTCGATGGCCAGGTCCATGAACGAGCGCACGGATGGGCCGGGGACCATCTCGCCCTTGCGCCGCAGCACAGCACCGATGCGGGCCATCAGCTCGCGTGGCTCGAAGGGCTTGGTGACGTAGTCGTCCGCGCCCATCTCCAGACCCGCCACGCGGTCGATGAGGTCGTCTCGGGCGGTGAGCATGATCACGGCGCTGTCATGGCCCTGAGCGCGCAGCTCGCGCAGGATGTCGAAGCCCGAGCGGCCGGGCAGCATCACATCGAGCACGATCAGATCGGGCCGGGCCGCGCGGGCCAGCTCGAAGGCGGTGTCGCCGTCGGCGGCGGTGTCGACCTGGTGCCCCTCGCGCGTGAGGTACGCGCTGACGACGTCGGTGATGTGGGGCTCATCATCGACGACGAGGATGCGTGACATGTGAGCGCGATGGTACGCCGACCGCCGGGGTTCGCCCCCGGCCGTCGGCGTGGATCGCGTCGGTGTTGCGGCCGTCGGCGCTACTGCCAGCCCCCGAAGGCGGCGAGGTGGTTCTGGCTCCCGGCGAGCAGGTGCGAGTACATCTCGTGGACGTCGGCGGCGAAGTCCTCGGGCGCCGCCTCCTCGAGACCGGCGATGCGGGACTGCAGGTCCTCGATGTCCATCTCCTCGATCTGCACGCCCACGGCGATGGCCTGCTCGAGGCTCTCCGAGCCCTCGGCCACGAGGGTCTCGTACAGCGAGGCCATCAGGTCGTTGCCGCTGAAGTCGCCCGCGGGAAGCGTAGCGGTGGGGTTCTCGAGGCCGTAGCGCTCGAGCACGACCGCGACCGCCTCCTGGTGGCGCGCCTCGGAGCCGGCGATGTTGGCGAAGACCCTGACGCCGTACTGCTCGGCGAAGGCGGCGTAGACGTCATGGGTCAGCTTCTCCTCGTAGGCCATGTACACGAGGCCGTCTTCCTGATCCTCGGTCAGCACGCCCATCTCGACTTCGCAGTCGTCGCAGCTGCCGGGGCCGCGCTCGCCGTCTTCGTTGGGGCCCTTGCCCGCGCCCTGCTTGGCATCCTTGGCGTTGCGGCCCTGACCCTGGGCGGCGTTCTGGTTGGTGTTCTGGTTGTTGTTCTGGTTGCGGCCACCTGCGCTCTGGCGGTTCTGGTTGCCGCCGTTGCCGGCCTGGGCCTGGACCTGTCCGCCGCCACCGGCGCTGGCCCGTGTCGCAGTCTGCTGGGCGGATACGTCACGGGCGCGTGAGCGCTGCTGAGCGCCACCGCCCGAACCGTCCCGTGCCTGGATCTGCAGCTGCGCCTGCGGCCGATCGGCGCTGCAGTCACCGTCGCAGTCGCCGCTGCCGCCGGGACCCTTGGCCAGGACCGCGGTGGGAGCCAGCGCGGAGACGGTCAGGGCGACCGCGGCCGTGGCCGCCAGGATCGTTCGAGGTGAGCGGATGGTCATCGTTCGTTGCTCCTGTGGCGTGCGCTCGGGAGCGCACATCGGGGGTTGGTTGCCACAGACGATGACGAGCCCACACGCAGTCACGATGGATCGCGTGTGGAGGCTGCGTGGAGATGTCGCCGGCGCGTCAGCGAGAGGGTCCCACGATGGGCTCAGGCGTGCGGCCAGCCGCGCACGTAGTCGAGCTGGTCGGGCATGGTCAGCGTGTGGCGGCGGGCCGCGTGCACGCGATCGATGGCTGCGGCCGCATCCAGTCCCGCCTCACGCAGCAGGCAGGCCGAGGTCATGCCGGCCCGGTCCAGGCCGCCGCGACAGGCGATGGCCAGGGTCTGCCCGGCACGGACGCGCTCGACCATGGCCGTGATCATGCGGCGGTAGGCAGCGTCGTCCGAGGGAGTCATGGGGTCGCGCACCGGGTGGCGGACGAGTTCGATGTCGCCACCGGCAAAGGCCTCCGCCACGTGGCTCACTCGGCAGCGCTGCAGCTCGTGATCCTCGACCAGCAGCAGCAAGACGTCGACCCGGGCCTCGTGCAGCGCGGCGAGGTCGCTGTCGAGATCGCGCCACTGCGGCCCGTTGTAGTAGCCCAGGTAGCGCTTGCCCGGCAGGAACGTCATGCCGGCGCGCCCGCCGGCGGCCCCGAGGTCGGTCCCGGCCAGGTCCATCAGGTCGACCCGCAGCGGGTTGGCCGAGGACGTGCTCCAGGCGGTGCCGCCCCACTCCGAACGGTCGGTCTCCACCAGCCGGTCGACGAGCCCTTGGGCCACGCCCCGGTCGCGCAGCCCCCGATGCCAGGCGACGGGCACGCTGCCGCTGCCGAAGTAGACCCCTGCCAGGCCGCCGGCGATGGCGGCGGTGGTGTCGGTGTCGTTGCCATACTCGACGGCCGTCACCACCGCGCCGCGGTAGTCGTCCGCGGCGGCGAACGCAGCCCACGCCGACCAGAAGCTGTCGACGACCC
This sequence comes from uncultured Chloroflexia bacterium, assembly GCA_963716815.1. Lineage (GTDB taxonomy): Bacteria > Chloroflexota > Limnocylindria > Limnocylindrales > CSP1-4 > JAFMJV01. The sequence continues at coordinate 27,353 of CAVQUM010000021.1, read as the reverse complement.
GACCACGCCCAGAGCGCTCCGACCACGCCTCGAAGGCATCGAGCTGGGCGATCGCCTCGGTCGGTGCCGCGGCTTCCTTCGAACCGGGCAGGCCGCCTGCGGCGAGGGCCGCCCTCACCTCCCGCCGGGCATGGGCCAGCGCGGCCTCACGGTCCCCTTCGCCAGCGAGCAAACGGCGCACGATGAGCGTGTAGAGACCACAGGCGATCTGCGACTCGGCACTGCCGTGGGTCACGCGCGAGGCCCGGAAGGTCATCTCGAGCAGCGTCTCAGCGTCGGCATCGCGGTGCACGAGCGGCAGCGGCAGGATGCGCATGAGCGCACCGTTGCCCTTGGCCGAGACCGCGCCGGCCTCCTCGGCCCGTGTGCCTGAACGCAGCTCGTGCAGCGCCGTCAGCGTGGAATTGCCGACGTCGAAGACCTGCCCGCCGACGGCATAGACGCCATCGTCGTACCAAGCCAGCGCCCGGCGGCCCTGGTCGGCCGGATCGAAGCCCGCCTCGAGCAGCGAATCGAGCAACGCCAGCATCAACGCGCCGTCATCACTCCAGGTGCCGGGCGGCAGATCGTACGTGCCGTGGCCGCGCCACTCCACCTCGCCGATGGAGGACGCCGGCTTGAACTCGTAAGGCACGCCCAGCGCGTCGCCGCAGAGGTGACCGTAGATCGCGCCTTCGAGGCGCTCGGGCAGCAGCAAGTGATCGTCCTTTCCGCGCGAGCGCCAGGCCTGACGCACCGCCTTGCGCCACGGCGTACGGCGCATCCGCGACATGAAGATGGAGAAGTCCGACGGCCGGTGTGTGTCGCTCATCGGATGTACCGGCCGATCGGCAGTGCGTAGACCAAGGCGATGACAGCAGCAGTGAACAGCGTGGCCGGCCAGCCCCGCGAGGCTCGACCGCCTCGATCAACCGCTAGAGCTTGCTCGGAACCTGGCGCAGGACCCGGCAGGCGGCACCGAAGAACTTGTGGAAGCCGTCCGCGGTCTGGCCGTACCACAGCGGGCAGCTGACGAGGGCGGTGATGCCGTTCTGCTTGCAGTAGTCGTGGGCATCCTGCGAGTAGCTGCCGGCGCCGAAGTTCTTGTGGAACCAGACCTTGTCGATGCCGGCCTCCTTGCATTCCTGCGCGACCGAAAGCGAGGCCTTGGGGTTGGTCGCGATGACCACCGCGTCGACGCCGCCGGGGATGTCCTTGACGCTGTGGTAGCAGGTGTCGCCCATGACCTCGTCGGCATTGGGGTTCACCGGGAAGACCTCGTAGCCGCGCTCCTTGAAGCGCGAGTAGATGCCGTTGCTGGCGTGCGTGCCACCAGCGTTGCGCGATACGCCCGCGACGGCGATGCGTTTCTGCGACAGGAACTCATCGATGGCCTGATCGACCGTAGGCATGATCTCCTCCTGCACGTAGAGAACCAGGGGCACGTCCACCCGAAGTCCCCGCGGTACCGCACGGGGACACCCATTCGAGGGTGCCTTGGGCGACGTCCGCCCAGACAGTGCCGTTGCGCCCGCTCCGGACGGGCGAATGGGCGGGACACGCCCGCCGGCCGAGTCGCTATCGTCACGCCAGGTGCTGCCGGGCCCACTCCGGCGCCAGAGGAGGACCACATGCGCCCGCTGCTCAAGCTGCTGCTGTTCGCGATCGTCAGCATGATCGTCACGCGTCTTGCCACCCTCGTGGTCTCCAAGCAGTTCGAGGAGGGCAGCGAGGTCAGCGACGAATTCCGCCGGATGGTCATCATGGGCAGCCTCGACTTCACCAGCCGTGCCGGTGGACTGCGCAGCGGTGAGATCACTGTGGTCATGGGCGGTGGGCAGGTCGACCTGCGTGGCGCCGTGATCGACCCGGCCGGCGCCCGGCTCCTGGTCGAGAACACCATGGGCGGGCTGGTCATCCTCGTCCGCGACGACTGGGCCGTGACCGTCGACGAGACCATCGTGGGTGGTGGCGAGAACGATGTGCGCGTGACCCCGCCGACCGACCTGGCCGAGGACGCACCGAAGCTGGAGATCGGCCTCATCACCCGCCTCGCCGCCACCACCATCAAGACCGACGACGAGCGCTGAACGGCCCCGGCCCCGGCCTCTGCTGGTCGAGGGCAAGGCCAGCGGCAACCACACCGGCGATGCCCACCTGGCGGCGCTGGCCATCGAGTGCGGACTGGAACTCCTGAGCGCGGACCGGGACTTCGCCCGCGACCCGGACGTGCGCCGGCTCGACCCGCTCGCACCAGACGGAACCCGGGGCCACCGTTCGACACACGAACCCGGTAGCGACGACGATCTGCGAGCGTCGTCCAACCGGGAGGGTCGACGATGTCGTCCACCATCCGCGCGACCCTGGGCCCGCGTGCTCGCCTGCACCTGCGCCGCCGTGCTCGGGCTGAGCGGAGTCGGCCATGGCTTCCGCGGCCACCATCGACGAACTGGCGGAGCTGAGCATGCGCGCCTGGGCCGGCGAGACCGAGTTGCTCGATGAGGTCTACGCACCCGATGGCGTGCACACCGCCACGTACTACGACTTCACCACCGAATTCCCCGGGCCCGAGGGATTGCCTCCGTCGCTGGCCTTCGGCCGTCTCGAGCAGATCGGACCGCGCATCGACATCCTCGCGGCTGACGACGAGTGGCGCTGGGTCAGCTTCGCGGGCCTCGGTGGCGGCATCGCCTGCCTCTTCCGCGCGGTCGACGGCCTGATCGCTCCGACACGACTGCCTGGTGCCCAAGCGTTCGTACGAGGGCCGGGCCCGAGGTCGGCTCGCCGATGCCGAGACATCGGCCGCCATCGACGAGATCGTGGAGCGCCTGGACGGCGTCTGGGGACGCGGCACCACTGTCGAGCGGTTGGCCGAGGTCTACGCTCCCGATGCCGTGCACACCGCGCGATACCTGAACAAGACCAGGACCTACACCGGCCCGGAGGAGATCTTCGCCGTCGCCAGCCTCGGCGGCGCGCATCGACGGATAGGTGACCGCGTCGACTTCGAGGCGCCTGGTGGCGAGCTGGCGTGGGCGTCGGTGGCCACGATCGCCGGCGGCAGTGTCTGCATCTTCCGTGCCGCGGACGGCATGGTCACGCGCCACGACTGCGTGCTGCCGGTCTCCGGATAGCGCGTTCGGGCGGACCTCGGCGAAATCGGAACCCCGATGCGTTGGACGGCGCACGTACCATTCGAGGGCGGCGTGTGTCGCGCCGTCCGACGCACGGGGGAGCGTGTGGACGAAGAGCTGGTGGTGCGGGCGCAAGAGGGCGACCGAGACGCGTTCGAACGCATCGTGAACGTCTCGTTCGACCGTTGCCACGCCGTGGCCATGCGGCTCTTGCGAGACTCGCAGCTGGCGGAGGACGCGGTGCAGCAGGCCATGGTCAACGTCTGGCGTGACCTGCCGCGGCTGCGCGACCCGTCCCGCTACGACGCCTGGTCCTACAAGCTGCTCGTGCGCGCCTGCTACGCCGAGTACAAGCGAGCACCGCGCTGGATGCCCGGCATCGAGGAAGGCTCGCCTTCGGAACCGCGGACCGGTGGCGACTACGGCGCGGTCATCGACCGCGACCAACTCGAGCGCGGCTTCCGCCGCCTGTCGATGGACCATCGCGCGGTCGTGGTCTTGCATCACTACCTCGACCTTCCACTCGACGAGGTCGGCCGCGTCCTGGGGGTCCCCAGTGGCACGGTCAAGTCGCGTTTGTACCGAGCGCTGGCCGAGATGCGGGCCGCGCTGGAGGCCGACGCGCGCCCCGCGGCGACGGTCGAGGCTGTCGAGCGCCGAGCCCGAGCCGCCTGTCGTCGGTGAGGAGGTGGTCCCGTGACGAGGCTGCCTGACGATCGCGAGATGGAGCAGGCGGTGCGCAGCTGGATGCGCGACGACGATGAGCGCCCGCCCGACCGCAACCGCCAGGTCGGCCGCATCATGGGCCGCGTCGATGAGACCCGCCAGCGGCGCGGGGCGTGGCGTCTGCTCCCTTTCCGACGCGGGGCCACGAGGGTCGATGAGATCGACGAAGACCTCATCGCCGCGGGTCGTGGCGCGGGCCTGGTCATGTTCGGCCGTGGCGGGATCGCCGCCTCGCTGATGAGCGCGATGGCCGTCATCGCACTCATCGCGACCAGCTTCGCCTTCCTTACGCTGCGACCGTCAGATGAGCCGGTGACGCCAGGTGCCGGCGCGTCAGCATCAGCCTCGCCACAGCCCACGCTGGACCCGGCCGACCGCGAGCTCATGGCTCGCCTCGAAGGCGTCTGGTCGGGCCAGGAGACCAGCCTCGACGATGTGCGCGATGTCTACGCCCAAGACGCGGTCCACACGGCGCTCTGGCACGACACCGAGGAGCGTTCCGTGGGCCCGTCCGACATCTGGCAGCGCATCAGTGATCTCGCGCACCGTCGAAGGGCATGACTGGATCCGGCTGCCGGACTCGGCCTGGACGGACGACCGCCGATACCTGGGCGTGCCGAAGGGCCTCGACGGGATCGCCTGTGTCGTCTGGGTGCGGGATGCCCTGATCACACGCCACGACTGCATCCTGCCGATGGCCTCCACGAGCACCGCCACGCCGGCGTTCTCGGCCCCGTCGCCGGACAGCCTGGCGCTGTGGCAAGAGATCGGACCCACGCTCACCGAGGGTTGGGCCCAGGCAAGCCTCGAGGCCATCGAACAGACGGTCTCGCCCGACATCTCTCACCACGTGGCCTACGACAACCACGAGTACACGCTCGAGGGCATCCGCGAGTACATGAGCGTCATGGGCTACGGCGAGATCGTCGAGTTGGCTCCGCCGCTGGCCCTGCCCGCACCCGCGGGTGAACACCGCTGGGCGGCGTTCGGCAGCATCGGCGGCGGGAGCCTGTGTACCTTCTGGGAACGCGACGGGCTCATCGTGCGGCACGACTGCGTGGTGCCCATAGCGACGGTCCCGCGGAGTATCGCCGAGCCCATCAGCGGCGATTAGCGAGGAGCGACAGCGCGAGCGTGACGCAGCACGCAGCACGTGGCACGCGCGGCCGTCAGTCTCGGGTCACGGCTCGACCGGGAGCGTCGACCAGAGGGATCCTCTCCCCCTCGCCCCTCTGCCCCGGTCGAGCCAAGTAGCTACCCGTCGGCGGGCTCGTCCTCGGCCATGTCGTCCTCGGCCATGTCGTCCTCGGCCATGCCGTCGTCCGCCATGTCATCGGTGGCCATGTCGTCGGTGGCCATGTCGTCGATGGCGCGGGTGAGGAAGAGCTGCCATTCGAGATCGCCGCTGTCCTCGACCGAGACCACGATGGGCGCCGTGGGCATGGTCACGCCGAAGGTACTGAAGTCGACCGGCAGGGTGCCCACGACCACGACCACGTCACCGACGCGCTGACCGTCGAGCTCGAGGGTGACCTCCTGCGCGACGTCGCGGATGGTGACAGTGCCCGGCACCGAGGCGCTGAAGGGCTCGTTGTCGGGCGGCACCGCACCCAGATCCACGGGGCCGCTCGACTCGAACGTGGCGGTCGGGAAGTCGGCCGTGCCGAGCGCGCGCTGGATGGCGCCGTCGCGCCGCTCGCGGTCGCTGACGATGCCGGTGAGGTCGGCCTCGATGACCGCACTCTCGATGACCGTGCCGGCCGCCTCCAACTGGCCGCTCACCAGGGGCGTGCGCCCGACCGCATCCACCTCACCGCCGGGGCTCAACACCTCCGCCACGCGAAAGCCGACCCACGCCGAGCTGAAATCATCGAAGTTGCCGATGGAAGTGTCGACGGTCCAGGTGCCATCGATGCCGCTGTCGGCCATCTCCTCGTCCTGGGCGTTGACCGCGCCGGCGCTGACGATGAAGGCGGCGCTCAGCGCGAGGACGCTCGCGGGAAAGGCCAGTCGGCGGAGTGGCTGATCGGCGGTGCGGGTACGGACTCGGCTCACGTAGGTTCTCCTGTCGGGTGCGTTGAGAGACGCGCAGGATAGCCCCGATGTGTGACGTTCACATCAACGCGATGTAAGCAGCCCGCGACCTCCCGCGACCGATGGCCGGTCGACGCCTGCCGACCCTCGACGCCTGCCGGCCGACGATTTCACACGAGGGCTGGACGTCTGGGCCCTCGACGCGCCCATTCGGCTGTCGGAGCAGCGCTGCCGCCCGCCGAACCCCGAGAATCGTGCACGCCGAGGGCATCGCGAGGCGCCCGTCGGCGCCAGGTGGCTGCGAGCGGATCCCATCGACACCGATCCGTTCAGCGCTCGTGTGGAAGCGTCACGAACCGACCTGCCGCGCCACGGCCCCACCGTTCGGCCCTCGGGTCGCCGTTCGCCGCTCGGCCCCGCTGTGCGGCCCTCGAGATGGTCGGCGCGGCCTGGCGGCGCTTGGAGCGGTCGACGGCCAGGAGGATGCGCAGGCTCAGCAGCAGGAAGAGCCCGCCAGCACCAGCACCTCGCGGAACCAGCTCTCGCCCGGGGCGTGGAGGAGCAGGCTGAAGCCGAGCATGTTGCCAAGCGCGCCCAGGACAGCGCCATCAGCAGCCGACCCACAGGGCTTGCCGCAGGCCCAGGAAGGCCCCGCCACGTGTGTGGACGCGATAGGGTCAAGACCCCACCACCCGCAGGAGGACGCCATGGCACGACTCGAACCACTTTCGCTCGACCAGGTCGAGGGCCTCGAAGAAGTCGAGCTGACCTACCAGCGGACACTCGGCTTCGTGCCCAACGGGCTGCGCATCATGGCTCGTCGGCCGGAGATCGTGAAGGGCTTCATCGCCCTGCGCCGGGCGGTACTGGACCCGGCCTCGGGTACGGTGCCCGCGGAGCTCAAGAACCTGTGCGCCCACCTCGCGTCGCGAGCGCACGGTTGCCGCTACTGTCAGGCCCACTCGATCCAGGGCGCGTCCCGTTCCGGAGCCGAGCAGGCGCGTCTGACGGCGGTCTGGGAGTTCGCCGACAGTGACCTCTTCAGCCCGGCCGAGAAGGTCGCGCTCGACTTCTCGGTCAAGGCGGCATCCGTGCCCAACGCCGTGCGCGACGAGGACTTCGCGCGCATGCGCGAGCACTGGGACGAGGGCCAGATCGTGGAGAATCCTCGCGGCCGTCGCGCTCTACGGCTTCCTCAACCGCTTCAACGATTCACTCGCCACTCCCCTCGAGGAAGGCTCAGCCGCCTTTGCCGAGGAGACGCTCGGCGACCAGGGCTGGACGCGCGGCAAGCACGTCTAGTGGTTGGCCGCAGAGGTCAGGACGAACCGCCGGCTCAGGCCGCGGCCATCTGCGCGGCCGGGCGAGCCATCTCCTCGTCCGTCATGTCGACCTGGGTGGCGCCGGTCATGATGGCCACCGCCTCCGACATCGAGTGCGTCTGCGGCGTGACCACCGCAACCCGCCGGCCCAGCCGGTGGATGTGGATGCGGTCCGCCACCTCGAACACGTGGGGCATGTTGTGACTGATGAGGATCGACCGGGATACCCCGGTCACGGACGTCCCGGATGAGCTGGAGCACCTTGCGCGATTCCTTCACGCCGAGCGCCGCCGTCGGCTCGTCCATGATGACCACGCGCTGGCCGAATGCGGCGGCCCGTGGCCACGGCCACGCCCTGGCGCTGGCCGCCCGAAAGCGTCTCCACGGCCTGGCTCATGTCCTGGATGGTGAGCAGTCCAGGTCGCTGAGCATCCTCCTTGCGTGCAGCCTCGCGCATGCCACCCAGGTCGAGCATGCGGAAGACCGCCCCGAGATGCCCGGCTTGCGTCGCTCGCGACCGAGGTACAGGTTGGTGGCGATGTCCAGGGCCGGGCAGACCGCGAGCGTCTGGTAGACGGTCTCGATGCCGGCGGCCTGAGAGTCGCTGGGCGCGAGTGAAGTGGACGCTGCTCGCCGTCGAGTCGGATCTCACCCTCGTCGGGGATGACCGCACCGCTGAAGCACTTGATGAGCGTGGACTTGCCGGCGCCGTTATCGCCGATGACGCCGAGCACCTCGCCCGGGTAGAGCTCGAGGTTGGCGTGATCGAGCGCCACCACGCGGCCGTAGTTCTTGACCAGGCCGCTGGCCCGCATGACTGGCTGCGGAAGATCGGTCGTCGTAGGAGCGGTCATGCGCTCACCCTCCGGATCCACTGGTCGAGTGTGACAGCAGCGATGACAAGCACGCCGACGGTGAAGTCGCTGCCACAGCGGGTCGATGCCGGCGAGATCAGGCCGTTACGAGCCATGCCCACGATGATGGCGCCGAGCAACGTCCCAAAGACCATGCCGCGACCACCGAAGAGGCTGGTGCCACCGATAACGACGGCGGTGATGGTGTCGAGGTTGTCAGCTCAGACCGACCTGCGGGCTAGCCGCGCCGACGCGGCCGATGAGGAACCAGGCGCCGATGCCGTAGATGAAGTCCGGCCACGGCGTAGACGGACACGAGCACACGGTTGACGTTGATGCCCGTGAGCCGCGCAGGCCTCGGGATCGTCGCCGGTGGCGTAGATGTGCCGGCCCCAGGCGGTGTACTTGAGGACATAGGTCATGACCACGTACATCAGCACCATGCCGATCGAGGCGATGGGGATGGGCGTGTCCAACAGCTCCAGGGTGCCCTGCTTGCCGGCGGTCGTGGTCAGGAGCGAATCGCATGTCCCGACCACGGACGGTCGTGGACGCTGACACGTACAGGTTGAGTGCGAAGAAGATGCTGAGCGTGCCCAGCGTGACGATGAACGGTGGCAAGCGCAGGCGGGTGATGAGCAGGCCGTTGATGAGACCACAGGTGGTGCCCGACACCGAAGCCGATGAACAACGCCACGAAGCCACGCAAAGGCGCTCTCGGTACCGAGCAGGTCGGACGAGATCTTGGCCATGATGACCGAGACAAAGACCGTGATGGCCCCGACCGAGAGGTCGATGCCAGCGGTAAGGATGATGATGGTCTGGCCGATGGCCAGCGTACCCACGACGGTGACCTGCTGGATGATCAGGCTCATGTTGAACGGCTGCAGGAACCGATCTGACATGAGGCTGAAGACGATCAGCATCAGCCCCAGGAACATGAGCGGCGCGATGGCCGGATAGCGGTGCAGGACGCGCTGCACGCGCTGGACCGGCGTCAGGCTCTGTCGTTCCTGTTCGACGATCTCACCGCTGACCGCGGCCGCGGTCGCCTCGGCAGCAGCGTGGTCCTCTCCACGATGCTCTGGCTGCGGCCCGCTCATGCCGTGCCCTTCATGTGGTGTCCCTCTCCAGATCCCGTAAGTCGTGCGCCTTCGCGCACACGTACTCTACTCGCGCGAATGATAGACAAACGAACGGGGTGGCCGTGCGGCCACCCCGTTCGTTCGTACTAGCCAGTGACTACGCGGAGCCCCAGCAGATCTCGAGACCCTCAGCGGACGTGATCGAGGGCACGCCTTCCTGGGGATCGTCGGTGATGAGCTGGACGCCCGTGTTGAAGATGTCCAGGCCCTCACTGGGCTCGGGGATGGTGCCGTCCTGCGCGTAGCGGATAGCCGCCTCCACGCCGAGGGACGCCATCTTCGAGGGGAACTGCATCGACGTGGCGTCGATGATGCCTCTCTGGACATCGGTCACGCCAGCGCAGCCACCGTCGACCGAGACCATGATGATCTCGTCGGTGGTCTTGCCGCCGGCCTCGAGTGCCTGCATGGCACCGGCGGCGGTCGGCTCGTTGAGGGTGTAGACGAGATTGATGTCAGGGTTCGCCTGGAGCAGCAGCTCCATGGCGGTCACGCCGCCCTCCTGGTTACCCTGCGAGAACTCCTGCCCCACGATGCGCGGGTCGGTCTCGTCCATGTAGGTGGTCGGATCCGCCGTTGTCGATGCCGAAGCCCTCCAGGAAGCCCTGGTTGCGCTTCACGCCCACGACCGGCTGTGAGGGGTCGATGTTAATCATGCCGATGACCGCGTCAGCGGCGGCGTCGCCCATCTTGGCCGCAGCCCACTTGCCGATGAGCACACCGGCTTCGTAGTTGTCCGTGGCGAAGGTGACATCGACCGCGTCGGGCGGATCGGTGGCGGTGTCGAGCGCGATGACCATGAGACCGTTCTCACGGGCCAGCTCGACGGCCGGGGTCACGCCAGCGTTGGCAGGCGCGATCAGGATGGTAGTGGCACCGCGCGAGATCGCGTTCTCGATGCACTCGGTCTGGCCCTCAGGGTCGGGATCCTGGACGCCCCAGCAAGCGTGAAGGCTGGCACCCAGCTCTTCCGCGCGCGCGGTCGCGCCGTCGATCATCCAGACCCAGAAGGGGTTGATGTTCTCCTTGACGACGAGCTCGATATCGACACCGGTGCCGTCGAGTTCTTCCATGTCGTCCTGCGCGAAGACAGCCGAGCCGGCGAACGCACCGGCGGTCAGCGCCATCACCGCGGAAGATCGCGGTCAGCCGCATGGCGCGGCTTCGAACAAAGGTCATCGCTTCGGCGAGCCTCCTCTTTCCTCCAGCTACCTGGGTGGCAGCTCCTCCCGCTGCCAACTGACAACGTTGTCTCGCACGGTAGTCCTGTGGTCGTTGCCGTGTCAACCCGTTTCGGGGTTGTTTCGGTGCAATCGATGTCATATGGTTGCGCCCAATGACCAGCACGAAGCGGACAACGTTGTCAGGGCGCGAGGCTGAGAGCGGCCTCCCTCGCCGACGCGCGACGATGCGCGACGTGGCCGCACTGGCCAGGGTCAGCATCAAGACGGTATCGCGTGTCGTCAACCAGGAGGCGGGCGTTTCGGGCGATCTGGCCGAGCGCGTGCAGGAAGCAGCGCGCCTACTCGACTACCGGCCGGACCTGACCGCCTCCAACCTGCGTCGCGGCCGGCAGACCTCGACCCTTGGGCTGATGCTGGAGAACGTAGCCAACCCCTACTCGGGCGCTGTCCACCGCGCTGTCGACGATGCCGCCATCGAGCGCGGCATGGCCGTGCTGGCCACCAGCCTCGACGAGGACCCGGTGCGCGAGCGGGAGGTCGCGCGGGCCATGATCCAGCGCCGCGTCGACGGGCTCATCATCGTGCCCACGGGCACTGACCAGTCGTACCTGCGGGCGGAGATGGAGGCCGGCCTGGCCACGGTCTTCGTCGACCGACCGCCCAAGTACCTCGACGCTGACACCGTCCTCGCCACCAACCGCGCCGGCGCGCGCGAAGCAGTAGAGCACCTCATCGCGGTGGGCCACCGACGCATCGCCTTCCTCGGCGACCTCACCGACATCGCCACCGCCGAGGACCGCCTCCGCGGCTACACCGACGCCCTGCACGCGGCCGGCATCCCTGTCGACGCTCAACTGGTGCGCACCGACCTGCACACACGCGACACCGCTCAGCGTGCGGCCGAGAGCCTGTTGCGGCTGCCGGAGCACGAAGGCCCGACGGCGCTCTTCGCCAGCCAGAACCTCATCACCATCGGCGCGATCAACGCGCTCCACCTGCACGACTTGCAGCACCTCGTCGCGCTCGTCGGCTTCGACGACATCGAGCTGGCGGCCATGCTCGAACCCGGGATCACGGTCGTGGCCCAGGATCCGTACGCCATCGGCCGCGCAGCGGCAGAGCTGCTCTTCGCCCGCCTCGACGGTTACTCCGGGCCCAGCCAGCACCGCACCATCTCGACGCGCCTGATCATCCGCGGCTCGGGTGAGATCCAGCCCCGTGCAGAGGTCGCCGCGTGAGCGCAGTCTCACGGCATGCGACCGCGTGAGCGGCAGCGGCTTCGAGCCGACCGAGCGGGTGGTGCTGGGCCGGACGGACGTGCGCGTGACGCGCATGGGTATCGGCACCAACCCGCTGGCCGGCCTGATGGAGGCGGTCCCCTACGCGACGGCGCGAGCCACGGTCGAGGCCGCCTGGTCCGAGGGCATCCGCTTCTATGACACCGCGCCGCTGTATGGCTTCGGCTTTGCCGAACGCTTCGTCGGTGATGTCCTGCGCGAACAACCACGCGAGGACTTCGCCCTGACCACCAAGGTCGGCCGGCTGCTTGCAGTCGACGGCCCGCCCGAGCGGCGGGACGAGCTCATGCGCTACCGGGGTGAGCTGCTCTACCGGGACACCGGGTCAGCGGTGCCCTACTACGACTACACCTACGACGGCGTCATGCGCTCGCTCGAGGCCAGCCGGGAGCGAACCGGCATCGAGCGCTTCGACATCGTCCACATCCACGACCCGGAACCGTTCATGGGGGAGGCGGCCGAAGGGGCCTACCGGGCGCTGGAGGACTTGCGCCGCGCCGGTGAGGTGGGCGCCATCGGCATCGGCTCCAACAACTGGGACTGCCACCTGTGGCTGCTCGAACGAGGCGACTACGACGCGATCCTGCTGGCCGGCCGCTACACGCTGCTGGACCAGACGGCACTACCGGGGCTGATGCCGCTATGCGAGTCACGCGGCGTGGCCGTCATCGCGGCCGGCGTCTTCAACAGCGGCATCCTGGCCCATCCGGACCCGGGCTCCATCGGCCACGTCAGCCGCGAGGCCGACGCCATGGGCGACTGGAAGGACAACGTCACCTTCAACTACCAACCGGCGGAGCGCTCGGTCATCGACAAGGCCGCCGCCATCAAGACCGTGTGCGACCGGCACGGCGTGCCCCTCGCGGTGGCTGCGGTGCAGTTCCCACTCCACCACCCGGCCGTGGCCGCGGTGGTCATCGGGCCGCGGGCGCCCGAGCACGTCGTGGACAACGACGAGGCCATGCGCTACCCCGTTCCGGATGACCTCTGGGCCGAGCTCAAGCACGAGCGACTGCTGCCCGAGGAGGCACCGACCCCGTAGGCGTGAACGTCTACTCGGCGACCGCCAGCACCAGCCAGAAGACGGTCGCGGCGCCGAAGGCGACGAGCGAGCTGGTGCGCAGCAAGGTCCGGTTCGTCCAGCGCCGGCCGGTCGACTCGCGGGCGAGGTAGAGCACGAAGCCCACCGCCGCCAGCAGGCCCAGGTAGGCCAGCAGCCAGAGCAGCAGCGTCTGTGCCATCACGCGCGCATCATGGCCTCGCTCGCGGCTCCCCGTCGACTCCCCCGAGAGTAGCCTTGCCGTGCGAACAGCGTCTTCCACGAAGATCGAAGAGAACCTCGGACTCTCGGCCCCATAGGGGTAGATGACACCGAACGACGAGTGGGGGAGCGGATGCAGCTGGAGTTGCGCGAGCTGGTCGACCGGGCCGCGAACGGCGACCACGAGGCCTTCGCGGCCGTGGTCCGCGCGGGTTCGGGACGACTGTACGCCATCGCCTACCGCATCCTGCGTGACGCCGACCTCGCCGACGACGCACTGCAGGAGACGCTGGTGAAGGTGTGGGACGACCTGCCCGCGCTGCGAGACCCGGACCGCTTCGATGCCTGGGCCGCGCGCATCCTGTGTCGCTGCTGCTATCGCCTGGCCAAGCGCGAGCGGCGCGCGTCGCTGCCGATCGTGGCCGATCCGAGCTCAGCGAGGGCGACCGCGTTGGAGCCCCGGGTCGCCGATCACGACGAGATGGAGGGCGCCTTCCGCCGCCTGTCGCCGGAGCATCGAGCGGTCCTGGTCCTGCACTATTACCTGGGCCTGACCCTGAGTGAGATCGCCGAGACCCTGTCGATCCGGCCGGGCACGGTGGGATCGCGCCTGCACTACGCCACGCGCAGCCTGCGCGCCGCGCTCGAATTCGGAGGCCCGTCGCACCGAGGCGTGGGAGCGTCCAGCATGACCCGTGATCAGGACCTTGAACGCCACCTGGGCGACTGGCTCGCTGACGGTCCCGTCGTCGCGCCGGACCAGGTCATCGACGACGCCCTGGAGCGCACCGCCGAGCGCCGCCAACATCACCCGCTGCGGGTTCGCCTGGGGCTGCTGTTCGACGCTCGGTCGTGGAACCGTGAGCACAGCGCACGCCCGCTGCCACTGGCGACCGTCGTGATCGTGGGCGTGGTCCTGCTGGCGGTGTCGACGCTGACCTTCGGGCCACTCGGCGGGGCGGGGAGCGCGCCCCCGATGGACCCGTCGGCGGTCCGCGTCATCGAGGGCAGCGTCGAAGTGGTCAGACACGTCGAGACAGAGGGTGGCGCCGAGCGCTTCCTGCGCATCGAGAGCGAAGACCCACGCATCCGCGGCGAGGCACACCAGGTGTTCGCGATCGAGGATGCGCCGGAGGCCGACCTTGGCCGCTCGGGCGGCGTCATGCGGCTGGAGAACGAGTGGGGCGCCTGGGAAGGCGCGGTCAACGGTGTGCGCTATCCCGACGGCACCGAGATCGAATACGGCTGGCTGCTCGGCGATGGCGCCTACGCCGGCTACAGCTACTTCCACTCCACACGAGACCACCCTGCTGAAGCGGAGCGGGTACTCGAGGGGGCCATCTGGCCAGGTGAGCCACCCCCGATGCCCGATCCGTCGCTGCTACAGGCCGACCCGTTGGCTGGCCCCTGACGGCGGCCGAACAAGGAAGACGGTCGGCGTCGCGATCGGTGGCGCCGACCCAGCGGAGGTAACAAGATGCAAGGCACACGACCAGCCATCGGAAGCCTGGTGGCGCTATCGCTGCTGGTCCTCCCGGCCACCGCGCTGGGCCAGACGTCGGAGCGGGTGGCGGTCGACACCAACACCCCCGTGTACCTAACGTGGGAGGGTGCGCTCGACTACGGGTTCTCGGTCGGCGTGCCCGCGGAGGTGCACGACTGGGGCGAGCGCGACCACGATGGGTTGCGCATCACCTTCAAGGCCAGTGACCCGCGCGTCAGCGGCGAGCAGACCGCCGTCTACAGCGGTGACAGTTCCTCAGCAGAGCGCGGTGACCTGGGTCGCGGCACCGCTCTCGTGCGCATCGAGAACGCCGACGGCGCCTGGCAAGGGCCGGTCACCGTCGTGGACTTGCCTGACTACATGACCATCGAGAATGGCTGGTTGACGGGCGAGGGCGCCTACGAGGGCCTGAGCTTCTTCTACAGCTACCACGATGACACGGCTTCGGACGTCCACACCGGCGAGGGCAGTCGATCTGGCCCGGCGAACCGCCGCCGATCCCGGATGCGACGCTCCTCGACTCCGACCCCTTGGACTGATGTCCTCGACGGCGCCTCCGTCCCGTCCCGGGCGGGGGCGCCGAGCTACTCGACGGAGGCGCCGGCCAGGCCCTGGTCCAGGGCGACACGGGCAGCCTCGGTGCGAGTGGAGACGCCGAGCTTGCCCAGGATGTTGCTGACGTGGACGCCGGCTGTGGACTCGCTGATGAAGAGCCCCTCGGCGATCTCGCGGTTGGTGCGCCCGGCCGCCACCTCAGCCAGCACTTCTCGCTCCCGGCGGGTGAGGCCGTAGGCATCGTCGGGCTTGGCCCCCGCGGACTTCGCGGCAGCGCCGAGGCGCACGCGCATGCGGCGGGCCGCGGTCTCCAGTTGCCCCAGCAGCGGCCGGGCTCCGAGCTCGCCCGCGATCGCGTGGGCCTCACGCAGCGCGTTCACAGCGGGGTCGCGGTCACCAGCCTCCTCCGCCAGCGGTAGCCAAGCGCCAGCGGCAGTAGGCCGCGCGATATGGTCGCCCCAGGTCCGCCCAGCGGTCGGCCAGCGTGGCCCACGGGGCCACGGCCCCCTCCCCCTCCATGCGTGCGCGTTCGGCCTCGACCTGGTCGCCGCAGTGGGCCAGGATGTCCTTCAACCGGCTGGGGTAACGCTCGAACTGCCGCCGCGAGGTCGTGACGAGCTCAGCCAGCCAGGTCATCTCCGCGCGGGCCGACTGGAGCGCCGCGACATCGCCGGCGAGCCGCGCACGGCGGCCCATGTCGGCTACCGGCCAGGCCGTGACTCGTGCCAGCTCCACCAGGCGGATGCCCGCCTCCGAGGTGCTCAGCAGGTCGACGCCCTCGTGGCCCCAGGCCAGGGCCTGGGCGTCGTCGCCGGCGAAGGCGGCATGCTGGATCCCGGCCATGTAGGCCAGCCCGGAGTTGTCCGTGGCCGGCCGCGCCAGGAGCATCGGCCGCGTGTCCTCCCACAGCGGCCAGAATCCCTGGTCGCCCGCGCACGCGAGCAGCTCCAGCACGTACGTCGAGCGATAGACGTCGGTGCCCTGATACAGGACCGGCCTGCCGGTCGGCCTTCGGCCAGCAGCTGGTAGCCCTCGGCCCACCGGCCCGCCTCGAAGGCAAAGGACGCCGCGCCAGCGCCGATGGAGGAACCGTAGCTAGCTCCGACGCCCCACTCCGAAGTCACGCGCATGCCCTCCCGCGAGATGTCGAGCCCCAGCTCGGGATAGCCGTTCCAGCTCTCGACCTCGGAGCGGTTGACGTAGGCGCGGCCGATGTCGTCGGGGATGCCCAGCTCGAGCGCGATGGCCAGGGCGTCGTCGAGCGACTTCCGGGCAGCCTCGGTCTCGCCCAGCTCGGAGAGCACCACACCCAGGGTGTTGAGGGCGTGTCCCTCCAGGTCACGGGCACCGATGGCCCTCGCCGCCTCGATGGTGGCCTCGCACAGGGGGCGCGCCTCCTGATTGCGTTCGTGGAGCATGTACACCTGGGCCAGGCCCGCGAGCGCCTTGAGTCGTACGATGGCCGGCTCCGCCGGCGACACGTCCACGGCACGTTCGTAGGTGTCGATGGCGTCGCCCCAGTCGCCCGACACCCACAGCACCCGGGCGAGCAGGGTGAGCAGCTCGGTCAGACGCGCTGCATCACCCTCGCCGAGCTCGTCGATGGCCGCGCGGCAGGCGGCGACCGCGCGGCGATAGTCCGAGCTGAGGTAGGCCGCGCGGCAGGACCGTTCGAGCAAGGCGACGTGGTCGAGGACCGACCTCGGCGTCGTCCTCCCACAGCAGCAGCGCGGACTCGAACTCGTCCGCGGCGATGTCGTAGGAGAAAGCGGCCATGGCCGCGTCACCGGCCGCGATCGATGCCGCGAGAGCCCGCTCGTCACGGCCCTCCCGCCAGTGGTGGGCGATCTGCACGAGGTGTGCCGGGCCTGCGTCGCGGACCTGGTGCGCGCTGAGGTACTCACCCCATGATCGATGGAGGCGTCGGCGCTCCGTCGGCAGCATCGCGTCGTAGACGGCCTCGTGCAGCAGCGCATGCCGGAAGGAGTAGGCATCGTCGCCGTCGGCGGCGCGGGTCGGGGTCAGCAAGCCGGCCTCGACCAGCGCCGCGAGATCGCTCGAGATGGCCGTCTCGTCGCCGCCCACGACCGCCACCAGGATGTCGTGCTCGACCTCGCGACCACCGACAGCAGCGGTCGCGATGAGCGAGCGTGCGCCCTCGGGCAAGGCGTCGACGCGAGCCGCGAGCACGTCGCGCAAGGAGGCCGGCAGGCGAGCGGGACCCGCTACCCGGCAACAGACGAGCTCCTCCACGAAGAAGGGGTTGCCGTCCGAGCGTCGGTGGATGGACTCGGCTTCGCCTGGCCTCGGCCGCTCCCCGATGAGGTGCTCGACCAGCGAGCCGACCTCGGCCTCATCGAGCGGCTCCAGCTCGACCCGTTCGACGTCGGCATCGCGGCCGACCTCCGCCAGCCAGCGACGCAATGGGTGCGTGCGAGTGACGTCGTCGCTACGGAAGGTGGCGACGATGGCGACCGGCTCGTCGCGGATGGCACGCAGCAGATAGGAGGTCGCCGCCAGGGTGCCGGCGTCGGCCCAGTGCAGATCCTCGACCCCCACCAGCAGCGGACCCTGCCCCGCGAGGTTGCGGATGAGGTCATGGAGCGCTTCGTAGAGGCGCGTCTGCGCCAGGTCCCGGTCCGGCGGGGCATCACCTGTCCGCAGGGCCGGGACGAGGCGGGACAGGTCGGCCGCGGCGCGGCCGGCGAGCGCAGTGACCTCGGGTGCGCCGTCCTGGGTCACCAGGGTCCGGATCGATCTCGGCGTAGGGCGCGAACGGCAGGCCCTCGGCACCCATCGAAACGCAGCCCCCGATCAGCACCCGCAGGCCCTCGGCCTGGGCCATCTGGCTCAGCTCCTCGAGGAGCCGGGTCTTGCCCACGCCGGCCTCGCCGCCGATGACGGTGTGCCGCGGCGTGCCCGCGTGCGCCGCCTCGATGGACGCGTGCAGCCCACCGAGCACCTCTGTCCGTCCGACCAGCACCGGGCTGGCCATCCTGCGAGCCATGGAGCCGATCATACGGGCGGGTCCGGTCGATCGCGCTGCGGTGTGCGGGTCGGCATCGGGGCCGGGGCCGCTGACACGGCCCCCAAGCTGTCGTGCCCTAGAAGATGGCCACGCGGCCGAAGATCATGCTCAGGCTCGGACGACGAGTGCGCTGCGCAGCTCGACGCTCGCGGCTCGGGACCTGGCTCACGCTGCGAGCCAGTCGCTCGCGGTCGGCCTCGGCACGGTAGGCGGCAGTACGCTCGCCGGCCAGGGTGGTCATGTGGAGGTCGTTCATCGGTCAGTCCTGTCTGCTGCCTCGCGACCGGGGGTCGTCGCGTCTGACCGGAACGATGGGCCTAAAGGTGCCCGGCGCACATCTGGAGAACCTTTAGAAAGGCTGAGCGAGACCTTCGATCTTCGCGGCTGGTGCGGCCTCGGGAACGCCTTCGTCTGAAGGTGGGGAAGGCGGGGAAGGCGGGGAAGCTCGAGCACGGGCAGGCGGACCTGCAAGGCCGGGCTGCCGAGCGCCGACGCACGCACACCGTCGCGGTCGCGGGCGTCGAAGAGGAGCATCCACTCGCGCGCGTCGGCCGGTGGCGTGACCTCGATCCGCACCACCGCTGTCTCGCCCGGGGCCAGCCGCGGGATCCTGGCGACGCCGGCCTCTCGGCCGCGGCCCGTGCGACCGACATAGCGGGCGGGTGCGCCGATGGCGTCGGCGCCCAGGCGCCAGCCCACCAGGGTCTGCGTGCCCTGGTTTCGTACCTCCACCGTGAAGGTCGTGGCTTCGCCGGGGGCTACCGGCTCGGCCGGGCCCCTGACCAGCTCGTAGCCCACGTGGGCGCCGCGCCCGGCGAGATAGCGCGCGATCGCGTCGTAGTAGGCCACGGCCATGTGCGCACGCACGTGTCGGCGCTTGAGCAGCGCCAGCTCGCGCGCGTTGGAGAGGAAGAGGCCCTCGCTGAGCACGCCCGGCATTTGGGTCGGCCGCTTGAGGCGCGGCGGATCGTAGCCGCGCAGCACGTAGTAGGGGTACGTCAGCGCGCCGTGGTCGTGCGGCTCCCACTCGCCGTCGGTGGCACCATCGAGCGCCGCCACCATCTCCTCCTGCACGAGGCGCGCCAGCCGTGCGGAACGGGTACCGAAGGGCCGCTCGGCGAAGTAGTGGGTGGAAGGACCACCGACCGCGGGGTTGACCGCCCAGTTGTTGTGGATCGAGACGAACAGGTCCGCGCGGGCCTCGTTGGCCAGGTCGGTGCGCGCGGCCAGGTCATCGTCGTTGTCGAGCTCGCCATCGCCGGTGCGGTCGCGCGGTGGTTCGTTGGCGTTCGCGTCCGACCTGCGCGTGATGGCGACCTCGACGCCGGCGCCCTGGAGCATGCGCCACAGGCGTCGCCCGATGTCCAGGTTGAGATCGGCCTCGCGCGTGCCATCGGCCGCGATGGCACCGTCGTAGTCGCGACCGTGACCCGGGTCGACCGCGACCGTGATCAGTCCCGGCGCTTTCGGGTAGACCGCCTGCTCTGCCACCGTGACCCAGGTCGCGGCCCGCTCGGTCATGCCCTCGGCGCGGGCCTTGGCCACCACACGATAGGGGCCCGAACGGACCCGCGCCCCGTCGGGATCGCGGCCGTGCCAGCCGGCCCGCATCTCCCCGGCGCGGCGGCTGCCAGCGAAGAGCTCGCGCACGAGCCGTCCATCGAAGTCCTCCACGTACAGCCGCAACTCGGCCGGCCGGGCCAGCGTGACGAAGAGGGCGATGCGCTCATCCTGTCCCACGACCAGGGGCGCACCCCGTGCCTCGAGCGTGACCAGCGGCGGTGTGTCCTCCTGGGCGACGCTCATCGCGGGCAGGACCGCCAGGGCAGTGGCGAGGGCGAGAGCGACCAGGAGCAACGGTCGGCGCATACTCACAGGATGCCAGCGATCATGCGCGCAGGGTGCCCCGTGCCGGCCGTCTGGCCCTACCAAGCGGCCGCTCGGCCCGCTATCCTCGCCCCACGAGTAGTCGGCAGGCACGAGAGGAGGCTCCCATGGCTGATGTCAACGTAGGCGATCGCATCATGGTCGACTCCCAGAAGGTGGACGAGCCCCCGCGCAGGGGCACCATCCTCGAGATCGTGGAGCACGACTACGGGGACAGCTATCGCGTGGCCTGGGACGATGGCCACGAGACGACCTTCCGCCCCACCGCAGGCACGGTCCACGCGGTCGACCCGGCCGAAGACGCCGAATAGCTCCGCGCGGCCGACGTCACGCGCTGCGTGAGCGCCGGCCGAGGACGTCGCCGCCGCCCTACCTCGCCGCCCACCAGACCGTTCCACGGCGCTGCCGAGACCCCTCTCGCTGCCGAGACCCGCTGCCCGCACCTGTCCCGTACAGGCACGGTCGATCCGAACTGCCGATCGCTGACCCACAGGCGTAGGATCGAGCCACGAACTTCACCAGGAGGTACACGCTGTGAAGCAGCACAAGGTCTCCATGCTCGGCACCGGGCTGATCGGCGACTTCTACACCATGACCCTGCACGGACAGCGCAGCCGCGACCGCGTGCAGGTCGTCTACTCCCGGTCGGATGAGCGTGGCCAGGCCTTCAAGGCGCGCCACGGCATTCCCGAGTCGACGACGGACATGCCCGCCGCCATCGACCACCCCGACACCGACACGGTCATCGTGGCCCTGCCCAACTTCCTGCACGAGGAAGCGGTCGTGGCCGTGGCCGAGGCCGGCAAGAACGCTGCTCGTGACCAAGCCGCTCGGGCGCAGCGCGGCCGAGGCCAAGCGCATGCTCGACGCGGTCGAGAAGGCCGGGGTCTTCCACGGCTATCTCGAGGACCTCGTGTACTCGCCCAAGTCGCTCAAGGCCATGAAGTCCGCACAGGACGGCGCGCTCGGCGATATCACCTGGGTCCGGGCCCGTGAGGCGCACCCGGGGCCACACTCGGCCTGGTTCTGGGACCACCGCCTCACTGGTGGCGGCGCCATCATCGACCTGGGCTGCCACTGCATCGAGATCGGGCGCGTCTTCCTGGGCAAGGGCAACCGGCCCGTGGAGGTGATGTGCCAGACCGACACGCTGGTGCATCCCATCGACGCGGAGGACAACGCCATCGCGCTCGTGCGCTACGAGTCGGGTGCGACCAGCCAGTTCGAGGTGAGCTGGACCTTCCGTGGCGGGATGGACCTGCGCACCGAGGTCGCGGGCACAGGCGGCACCGTCTGGATCAACAACTTCCTGCGCACGGGCTTCGAGATGTTCACCGCCGGCGAGGGCGACAAGAGTTACGTGGCGGAGAAGGCCGAGACCGACGCCGGCTGGCTCTTCCCCGTCGGCGACGAGGTCTCCGAGCTGGGCTACACGGACATGTTCAGCGACATGTTCGATGCCATGGACGAGGGCCGCGAACCCATGGAGACGCTCTACGACGGCTACGTCGTCAACGCCATCATGGACGCCTGCTACCAGTCGGCCGCGAGCCGGGCCTGGGAGCCGGTCGAGCTCGACTGGCGCGGCGGGAAGACCGCGCCCATCAGCAAGGAGCCCGAGATCTACGAGGGTCAGGTGGTGATCAAGCGCGAGCTGCTGCCCGACGGCCGCTCCAAGCTCATCCTCAAGGACCCCCGGAGCGGCGACTTCAGCGACCGCGTGATCTGAGGTTCGAGCACACGCCGAACCGCCGAACCGGCCGCGCCGCCCCTGGTGGGGTAGCGCGGCCGTGGCGTGTCTTGCCGCTGTGCGTCCGGTGCCGCTACTCCGCGGGGGCCTCCGGTAGCAGCTGGTCGGGACTGCCCTTGGCCGGCAGGAAGATGCCGATGGCACCCTTGAGCCCGACGGTCATGACGATGTTGATGAGGAACGCCGCCAGCGCGACGATCAGCATCGCCCCGCAGATGCCCGCGAGGATCATGAAGACGAGGTACTCGTCCTCGTAGTAGATGGTCCGCCGGAGCATGCCGGACAGGCCGGCCATGCCCATGAAGGCACCCATGCCGATGCCGCCGAGCAAGTGGAACCAGAAGTGGACGTTGACCAGGCGCTCGCTCCACAGCACCGCCCCGTTGGTGAGGATGGGGAAGAGCTTGTAGACGACCGCGTAGAGGGTCATGGTCAGGCCCACGAGCACAGCCACGTGGACGTGCGGGCCGATGACCCACTGGGTGTTGTGCAGGATGCGGTTGAGACCGATATCTGCCTGCAGGATGCCGGCAGCGACGCCGAGCCCGAAGCCCGTCAGGCCGCCGAGCAGGAACTTGAGCTCGTTGGTCATCTTCAGCGGCCGGGCCAGCCAGAGCGTGGCCAGCGTGATGAAGAAGGCCAGGCCCTGGGTGATCAGCTCGAAGGCCGTCACCATCTCGCCCGAGACGACCTTCAGGATCGCCGGCTGGCCCTGGTCGGAGAGCAGGTGGTGCGACCACACCGTCCACGACACGATCAGCTCCACGAGCAGGGCCGCGCGAGCGACGTTGGCCATGAACAGCCGCCGGCCGGTGATGAGCGTGGCCAGGATGTACCAGGCGCCCGCGACCCAGATGAGCACCAGGCCGTCGGCGATGAGGTCGAGGCCCCACCAGAAGAAGTTCTTGTAGAGCAGCGCGTCGATGATCGTGTCATCGAGCGAGATGCCGATGGCGGCCGCGAAGAGGAAGACGATGATCAGCACGCCCGCGCCGAGGATGATGAACGAGTTGAGCGCGGCATCGACCGCACCTCGAGCCACCGCCGCCACGCCCAGCGGTACCGGCTCGTCATCCTGGCTGTGGCCGCGGAAGATGTTGCGGAAGCCGGTCAGTCCGATGGCCGACTTGAAGACCGGCCACTTCTCGATGTGATCCTCGCCCTTGGGCGTGTACAGGATCGTGGCGAAGGTGTTCCACACGAAGGCCAGCGTGCCCAGCATGATGACCGCGATGCCGGCGACGAAGATGACGCCGCTCCACGGCTCGAACTGCGACGTGTCGGCCGGCAGCGGCCAGTAGAGCGTGTACAGCGGCGCGTAGTGAGTCAGGAAGCCATCGAACCAGAAGACGAAGGTGCCGATGGCGATCGACCAGAAGGTGAACAGCGCCAGCTTGTAGCTGTACAGCGGCTTCTGCATCATGAACGGCACGAGGAACAGGAACGCGCCCAGCGAGAGCAGGTAGGTCGAGCCGAAGATGCCCACCAGCGGGTGCGCGGTGAGGATGCCGAAGTACTGGTTCGGCGGGATCAGCGAGATCGGCTCGATGGCGTAGATCCGCATGATCATGCCTTCGATGGCAGCGAAGGCGTAGTAGCCGATGCCGACGACCACGAAGCGCAGCGTCAGCTTCTGCATGGGCGTGAGGGTGGAGGCGTCGAAGGCGCCCTGGTTGCCACCGACGAGGGTCTTCATGAAGGTCATCTCACGTCACCCCCGCCCTATTCCGCGTCTTCCGCGCAGCCGGTCACCTCGACGGCGTCGGGCAAGATCATCTGGT
The DNA here is from genome assembly GCA_963716815.1 of uncultured Chloroflexia bacterium. Classification (GTDB taxonomy): domain Bacteria; phylum Chloroflexota; class Limnocylindria; order Limnocylindrales; family CSP1-4; genus JAFMJV01. The sequence goes on along the minus strand of CAVQUM010000021.1, from coordinate 3,911 downwards.
GGCCCTCAGGCCCTGAGTACTCGGTCGAGCGGATGGTGTAGACCCCGTCCTTCTCGAACTCCCAGAGCACGTCGTTGCGACTTCCGGGCACGACCTGCATCTGGAAGACGAGCGAGTTGTCCTGCCGGAACAGCCCGAAGCCGTAGGTCAGGTCCTCCGACGTGACGTCGAAGAGGACCAGGTCGCCGCAGTCGATGGCCAGCTTCTCGGCCGGCAGCTCGAACTCATGGTCGGCGACGGAGATCTCGAACGTCTTGTCCGCGGTATAGGAGTCGCGGTCGAGGTCCATGTGGACCCACGGGATGGTGCTGGAGGAGACGATGTGGATCGAGACGCCGGTGACGACGAGGATGATGGCCCAGACCGTGAAGAGGACCTTGGGCACCTTCGCCGTCCCGGGTCTGGTGATCATGATGGCGAAGACCGCCATGATCAGGAGCACGGCGGCCGCGTACAGCGTGTACACCAACGCCTGGCCCCAGAGAACGACACTGGAATCGACCATGGTCGGCCCCCCATGCAGGCCGATCGACGAGGCGGCACACGGACCCGACTCCCTCGCTCGGGCGAGTTCCGCGTCAGGCGGTTCTTCGTCAGGGCAGCCTGATGCTCGCGCATTTCGCCCAGAAACGAGACCTACGGCCATGGGTGGCGGGCCGTTGGTCACATCCCGCGAGCGCCCGATTGGCCCCCCGGCCGCCGCGGCCGGTCGCTACGGGAGGGCGCTGATCAGCGGCTCCGCGTCTTCGGCAGTGGTGATCACGAACCAGACCACATCGCCGCTGGAGAAGACGTAGGCCGTCTGGCCCGTGTCGAGCTCGATGGCCGTGGCCGTGCGCTCGCCGTACGTCTGCTCCACGGCACCGCTGAGGTCGAAGCCCGGCAGCAGCAGGCGCGTGATCGCGGCCTGGGCCTGGTCGCCGGGCACGCCCGGGATGGAGGCTGCGGCCACGTTGACGCCGCCATCGGCATCGCCGCCACCGGCCTGGCCGATCGAGAACAGGCCGAGGTCGGCGTCGTTGGCGTCGGCGAGGGCCTGGAGCTCGGCCACGATCTCGCGATCGAACTGCGCACCCACCTCCTCGAGCGTGAAGACGGCCGACTGCAGGTCGTAACCGCCGGCCTGCTCGGGCAGCAGCGCGGCCAGCTCAGCGGCGGCCAGCTCGGCCTCGGTCGGAGGTGGCGGCGTCGGCTCCGGCGGCAACTCGACCTGCTCGATCGACGTCGAGATGATACGCACCGGGTCTTCGGGCAGATCACTGTCGCCGCGGGCCTCGACGATGGCGTCGACCACGTCCATGCCTTCGACCACGCGCCCGAAGATGACGTAGGTGCGGTAGGCCTCGAGTGCACGCTCCGCGGCGTCGTCGACGACGAAGAAGAACTGGCTGCCCTGGGAGTTCGGCTGTGACGTCCGCGCCATGGCCACGATGCCGCGCCCGTACCGGCCCACGACCTCCTCGTCTTCGATGGTGTAGCCGGGCCCTCCGGCACCGGTGCCCTCCGGATCGCCGCCCTGCACGATGTACCCAGGCAGCGACGCGATGCGATGGAAGCCGACACCGTCGTAGAAGCCCTCGGCGGCGAGATTGAGGAAGTTCTCCGCGGCCACGGGCGCGGACTCGTTGAACAGGCCGATCACGACATCCCCGAGCTCGGTCGTCAGGCGGACCGCGGTGCCGTCGCCGGCGGGCGTGTCCAGGGGCACCGGGTTGGGCGTGGCCCCGGGCGGCCCATGCGGACGCTCGTCCTGGGCGGCCGCGGGCAGAGCCGCGACGACGATCCAGGAGAGTGCGGCCAGGGCGGCCAGCAGACGGCGGTGGGGCATGGAGCCTCCTGTGGATGACGGTCGAGGTGTGGATGATGGGTCGAGGCGGACCGAGCGGGTCCGCGCCCGAGCATAGGACAGCCCGGGTTTCGGGGCTGTGACGGGGACCCACGCGTGCGGCATCCTTGCGCCACGAGCATGGAGAGGACGTGATGGCCCAGGCCCTGACCTTGCGCCTGATGACCGAGGACGAGGCGCACCAGCTCGTCGCGTGGGCGGCCGAGGAGGGCTGGAACCCGGGATTGCACGACGCCGAGATCTTCTGGGCCACCGATCAGGAGGCGTTCATCGCAGCCGAGTTCGAAGGCCAGCTGGTCGGTGGCGGCACGATCACCAGCTACGGCGGTGCCTTCGGCTTCATGGGCCTGTTCATCGTGCGACCGGCGTTCCGCGGCCGGGGGTTGGGGCGGCGCTTGTGGCATGCGCGCGTGCGCTTGATGCAGGGACGCCTGCGGCCGGGCGCCGCCATCGGCCTGGACGGCGCGTACGCCATGAGGGAGTGGTACGCCCGCGGCGGCTTCCGTTTCTCGCATCGTTCGATCCGCTACGAGGGGGTCGGCGACGCGCACGCGACCGGCCGAGGGCATCGTGCCCGGCGGCGACGTCTCGTTCGAGCAGTTGGCAGCCTACGACCGTCGCTGCTTCCCGGCGGCGCGAGAGGCCTTCCTGCGAGCCTGGCTGGCCCAGCCCGACGGCCTGGCCCTCGCAGCGGTCAGGGACGGTCAGGTGGCCGGCTACGGCGTGGCTCGCCGCTGCGGCACCGGCAGCAAGGTCGGTCCGCTCTTCGCCGACGACCCCGAGACGGCCGAGGAGCTCTACTCGTCGCTGGCCGCCTTGAGCCCCGGCGAGCCGGTCTTCCTCGACGTGCCCGAGGTCAACGCCTGGGCCATGGCCCTCGCGCGGCGCCGCCGCATGCACGAGGTCTTTGGCACCGCGCGCATGTACCTGGGCACGGCCCCGAGGGTCGCGGAGTCGCGCATCTACGGCGTTACGACCTTCGAGCTGGGCTGAGTCGCGGATGCGCTGGTGCCCGACCGCTAGCGCTCGTTGAAGAAGGCCACTAGGTCGATCATGCCCTCGATCGCATCGAGGCCGAACTCCTCGCGCACACCCGGCGCGAACACGTACTTGCCCGTGGCCTCGGGCTCGACGGCCCGGACCGCGACGTAGTACGACCCGTCGAGGGGCGCCTCGGTGCGCAGCGTGCCGTAGTTGATGAAGCCCAGGCCGCCGTGGACCTCGCGCGGCGGTTGCGCGGAAGGCTCGAAGACGAGGGCGCCCTCGACGCCGGCCGCCTCAGCGAGGGCCTGCGCCTCCGGCCCGGCATCGGCGGCGTCGGGCAGGCCGGGGCCGACCAGCGTGAAGGTGGCCGCGACCGCGCCGTGCGTGTCGGGCGCAGTCATACCCACCACCAGCGGCTCGCCCGCCGCGAGGTCCAGCCGATACCAGTCGACCTCGCCGGGACCGTCGAGCGTGGCTCCGATGGCGCGCGAGAGGGTGGGATCGTCAAGGATCACGGCCGAGTCAGGTGAGGCGGTCGTGGTCTCGACGACCGAGGGAGCGTGGGCGGCGACGATCGCCGGTACAAGGACCAGCGTGATCGAGCCGACGATGGGGGACAGGCGGCGCATCGATCCTCCGGATGGGCGGCATGTTCACCGCGACTAGATTGTACCGTCTACGTCTAGTGTTTGTCTATAGTCTGAGCACTTTCCCATCCTCCGACCCACTCTGGTCCCACCGCACACCTTCTGGTGCAGGAGTGAACACAGGCGGAACGCCCGTCTTGGCCGTTCCGCCTGCGCTTCAGGGGTGGGCTACTCCCAGCCGAGTGATGCCAGGTAGGCCTTGCTGGCCTTGGCAGCGTCGATGGGGGCGCCGTCATACTCGTCCAGCTCGATGGTGATCCACTCACCGATGTTGCTGCCCTTGAACGCGTCGAGGACAGCTGCGAAGTCGATGATGCCCTCGCCCAACGGCAGGAAGGCGAACGGCTCCGGCTGGTAGTCCTTGAGATGGCCGTAGACCACCCGGTCTCCCAGATCGCGCACGAGTTCGGCAGCGTCGCCGCCACCGGCAGTGA
>CAVQUM010000020.1:0-49418 GCA_963716815.1 uncultured Chloroflexia bacterium | reverse complement strand
CTCCTCGCCGGTGACCTCGGCCAGCACCTGTCCGCCATCGTCGTAGCGGCGCATGACCACCCGCTCGAGGTCGAGCTCGAAGGCCGCGTCGTAGGGCCAGGCACCGACCCAGGCGCCGGCATCGCTCGCGGTCTCCACCTGGGCATAGCAGTCGCCCAGCCACCCCCGCGCACGGCGCGAGCTCGAGCGACGGCCCGCCAGCGAAGGGCACGTAGCGCACGAAGTCCTTGCCACGCTCGAGCGACCCGCTCAGCCAGACGCCGTCCGAGACGGGCAGGACACGGCCCAGGAGCGAGGCCCGCGCGGGTGGCGGGACCCGGCCGATGACCGCACCCGAGGCCGGCTCGAAGACGAGGATGTCACGACCCGCGGCTCGTCGTAGAGCGCGACGGTGCCCGCGTGTCCCGCCGACAGCCGCAGGCGGGGCGTGACGTACGTGCCCGGCTTGGTGCGCCCCAGGGCCACGTCGATATCGATCTCGCGGGGCGTCTTGCGGCCGGGCTCGACGACCCCCAGGCGCAGCGGCCGTCGAGCGCCTTGCTTGGCCCCTCGCCCCGAGTAGAGCACCACCAGGCCGGCCTCGGTCGGGGCCAGGGCCACGACCCGTGGCAGCACCCGCGTGAGGGCGCCGGTCCAGCGGTCGAGCCGGGCCAGCGACCAGTCGTCGTAGTACTCGAGCGTGGCGCCGGGGTCCTGCTTCTTCCAGGTGACCGCCCAGAGGTCCCCGTCGTGGGTCGCGGCATCGTGGATGAAGGTGGGCTTGCGTCCGCTCGGGAGCGGGTAGACCTCGAGGCCACTCGAGCCCTCGAGCGGGAGTCGCAGGAGGCACTCGAGCACGGGTGTCTCCCACTCGGCGTCAGCGACCGGCAGCCAGGCGGCCCCGCCAGCGGCCTCGACGAGGGGCCGCCCGCCATGCCCGGAGGGACAATCCGGCTGGGCCACATCCCAGCGCTCGACGATCTCGCCGCTCAGGTGGTCGACGCGCGTCACCGTGTCGCCCTCGTGGAGCCAGAGGTCCCGGGCCGCGGTCGGCACGAGCGGTGCGGGGGACGCGGTGGGCGCGACGGTGGTGCGGGTGCGGACGCGTCGTCGCCGAGCTCGGGCTCGTCCGGTAGGCGCGAGAGGCGCACTCCGTCGAGCAGCACGCCCACGTTGTCGCCCCCGTGCTGACCGAACGACAGTCGAGCCTCGGTCTCGGTCTCGACCACGATGTCGCGGACCATGTGTTCGAAGCCGGTGAAGTCAGGGTCGTGGGGCAGGCTGAAGTCCTCGGTGAAGACCTCGCCCAGGGCCACGGTGACCGTCTCGGGCCCGGAGAACGGATGGCCCGCGAGGTCGAACTCGAGCCGGTAGCGACCCGACGTCAGGGCGAAGGCCTCCTTCGACACGAGCGTGCCACCGGCGTCGCGGCTGCCGTCGAGGTCGAGGTAGAGCCCGGCATCGGGGTGGAAGTCGTAGAGCCCCTCACCGAGCAGGTCGACGGTGCCCTCGTCCACGGTCCAGTGCGCGAAGGCAGCGTAGTCGAGCATGCCGGCCCCGCCGTTCTCGTGGTCGAAGTCGTCGGCGAGGAGGACGAATCCTGCCGGTACCGAGTCCTCCCCATCGTCTTGGTCCGACTCACTCGCAGCCAGGCTGTCTACGACACCCTTGGCCACGGTGACGAATGCGGCGGCGGCTTCGTCACCGTCGGACAGATCCGAGGTCCACACGTCGATGATCGCTGTCCGGTAGAGCTCCTGGTACGTCCCCTCGATCGCTACTGACTCGTCCCAGGCTTCCTGGGCGTCCATCGGCGAGGCGTAGAGACCCAGGCAGACCGTCGCCCAGCTCCCATAGGGACCGACCGGAGCGCTCAGCACGCAGTCGATGCTGCAGTCGCCAGCCAGGTCCGTCTCGCGCTCGAGGCGGTACTGGCCGATGGCCTCGAACCGCTCACAGCTGTCCTCGCTCGCCTCGGGTGTGACGTCCCTGCGCTCCACTCCCTGGCTGCCGGGAGCGCCCACGGCCAGGGTGGGCGGCAGGCTCGCCGATGCGACGAGCGCGGCGATGATCGACGCAAGGAACACGCGCATCCCGCGGTTACTCAGCCCTGCCGGCACTCCCACGACCATCCCTCCTCGACCGGTATCTGCCCTAGTCGCTGTCCCTCATGTCGAAGACCGATCGCTTCACGACTTCGGCACCGTCACTGTCGGTGACCCGAACCTCGACCACATAGCGCAGGCCCGGGGGGATACGGTATCCACTCGAAGAGGGGTCCCGTCTCGGCCTGCTTCGTCAGGGGCCCACCCAGCTCGCCGGTCCACCACTCGTAGCTCAGCTTCTTGTTCTCACCATCCGGATCGTCGGCCCAAGCGTAGAACGCCTTTCCCACGAGCTCAGGTGACTTCGGGTCTTTCGGGTCCTGGCGGGCGGTACGGCGGGTGGGCGCGATGGGCTTGACTTCCGGTGGTTCGTTCTTCTCTTTGCCGACGTTGAATCCTGGCTTCTGCTGCCGCGGTCCCCGACCTTCCGTCGTCGACCTCCACCCTCACGGTGTACTCGCCCAGCTCCAGTCGGTCCAGCTCGATGCCGTTGAGGTTGGCGGCCGGCCCTGCGACGGGTGCGCCATCCACATACCAGGTGTAGCTCAGTTCGTCACCATCCGGGTCAGCGGCGACGGCAGTCACGGCGATCATCTTGGTGGCGGTCGTCACCTTCGCGGGACTGACGGCAGGCGTGTCCACCGTCGGGTTCTGGTTCGCTCCTGTGGGTTCCGAGAGCTTGCCCAGCTCGAACCATTGGTCGTGGCTGGTGTCGAGATATCCGAGCTTGAACAGGCCGCGGACACGGGCCCAGGTACTCCCGACCGGTGGCGTCAGGAGTTCCTTGATGGTCCAGATGCGCCCCATGTGGATCGGGAGAGGAGGGCTCTGCTCCCACACCAGCTCACCGCCGTTGCTCACGAGCTCCGGGATGGTGCCGTCCGGGCCCGCATCAGCCTTGGTTCCGGGACGGTAGAACTGGACCGACAGTGCCGCGATGTTCGCCGGATCCTCTTCGAAGGTCGTGAAGAACTCCAAGTCGGAGTTCAGCAGGAACTCCGCCTCGAGCTGGATGCGGCCACCGTCATGGGGGCCGGTCACCATGAGCTCGTTCCACGAGATGCTTGGGTAGGTGGGTGTGTCCGAGGCGGCTGCTGGTATCGACGTCGAAACGAGAGCGAGCATCGCCACGAGCACTCCGATGACCTTCATCACATCGCATCCCCCTTTGCACATGGACCGGATTCGCCGAACGGCGCGTCGTCGTCCTTCGCTAGGCCTCATTCTCCCGCCACTGACAACCGAGTGTCGGCGGTTCGTGTCGCCGGGGATGGCTTGCACCTGGGCGGCCCTGCCCGCGGGCAGGCGGGCCGTCAGCGCAGTTCCTTCTCCATCAGCGTCACGCCGCCCGGCAGGTCGGCCACGCGCTCGTAGCCGGCCGACTCGTAGAACTCGATCGTGCCCCGGTAGCGGTGGGCGTCGTCCTGGGGTTCCGTCTCCGGACATGCCTCCAGGCGCACCATGCCGTCGGCTCGCAGGCCCTCCATGGCGGCCGCCAGCAGCTGCCTGGCGACGCCCCGCCGCCGCCATTCGGGGTCGATGGTGAAGCAGGGCGTGGCGCCAGTGGCCCAGCCGTCCCCCGGCAGTCCGGTCAGCTGTCCGAAGCGCTCGCGAGGTGCGGCGTTGACCCAGCCCACGACCTGTCCATCCGCATAGGCCAGATAGCCATCGACCTGCCCGGCGATGATGGCCGCGATGATGGCCTCACGGTTGTCCGCGGCGCTGCGCTTCAGCCACTCCTCCTCGCCACCGCTGAAGTGTGGGAAGAAGCAGTAGCAGGTGGCCCAGTCGGGGTTGTCGGCGAAGGCCGGCCCGTCGAAGAAGGTCAGGTAGTCATCGAGCAGTTCCGGCGTCAGTCGGCAGATGGTGATCTCGGGTTCAGCGCTCATCTGGCGAGGCTAGCATTGGTCCCACGCCATCAGCGCCAGCCAGCCACCGCCCGAGGGACCCATGCATCTCGACGACTACCCGCGCGTACCACTGCTCTTCGGACCCTCGCCGGTCCACCTGCTCAAGCGCCTGTCGGCAGCGCTCGGTGGCAAGGTCGAGATCTGGGCCAAGCGCGAGGACTGCAACAGCGGTATCGCCTTCGGTGGCAACAAGGTGCGCAAGCTGGAGTACCTCGCAGCGGACGCGCTGGCGCAGGGCTGCGACACGCTGGTCTCCATCGGTGGCGTGCAGTCGAACCACACGCGCCAGGTCACCGGCGTGGCGGCCCATCTGGGCTTGAAGGCCGTGACGGTGCAGGAGCACTGGGTCGAAGAGGACGATCCGGCCTACGGGAAGGTCGGCAACATCCAGCTCACACGCATCATGGGCGGCGACATCCGTCTCGATGAGGCCGGCTTCGACATCGGTATCCGTGACTCGTGGAAGGCGGCCCTGGAGTCGGTCGAGGCCGCCGGCGGGGTGCCCTACGCCATCCCGGCCGGGGCTTCCGACCATCCGCTCGGGGGCATGGGCTTCGCGAACTGGGCGCGAGAGGTGCAGGCGCAGGAGGCCGAGCTGGGTCTCTTCTTCGACACGATCATCGTCTGTACGGTGACCGGCTCCACGCACGCGGGCATGATCGTCGGCTTCGCCCTCGAGGACCGGTCTGACCGGCGCGTGCTCGGCATCGATGCCTCGGCCACGCTCGAGCGCACGACCGAGCAGGTCACGCGCATCGCGTCGGACACGGCCGAACGCATCGGCCTGGGGCGGGCCCTGCGGGACGACGAGATCGTGGTGCTGCCGGGCTACGAGGGCCCGGCCTACGGCATCCCCGACGAGGGCACGATCGAGGCCATCCACCTCGCCGCGCGCACCGAAGGCATGCTCAGCGACCCGGTCTACGAGGGCAAGTCGCTGGCGGGCCTGATCGGCCTGGTCCGGAACGGTGACATCGCGCCGGGCTCGCGCGTGCTCTACGCCCACCTCGGTGGGCAGCCGGCGCTCTCGGCCTACGCCAACGTTCCCGGCCTGGGCTAGGGCTTGCGGCCCACGTCGAGGGCGGACGCCGCGCGAGAGTCGACCAGACCACACCCAGCGCACCGCGCCACGCTGGACCGCACCCAAGCGCACCGCGCCACGCTGGACCGCGCCCAAGCGCAGCAGACCACGCTGGACCGCACCCGACCACGCTGGACCGCATCGAACCGCACCAGACCACGCTTGACTGCACCAAAGGTCACCTGCTTACGTAGGACCCCGTGGCCATGGTGGTGCGCGCACGCACCACGCACCATGGCAGCGTGATGACCGCTCATCGCAGGGCCGGGATCCGTGCGCCGGTCAACGGACTGATCGCGGCCGTGCTCGCCCTGCTACTGCTTCCGAGCCTCGCGTCAGGTGCGGACTGGACTCCGCTCGACCGCGTCAGCGCCAAGGGCGGATCGCGTCTCGACTCCCTGCACCAACTCGCGGGCTCTGGCGGCATGTTGCACCTGGTCCATCCGCGCCTCGGCCCCAGGAAGGCCGACGACCGCGTGGTATACCAGCGCTCGGTCGACCGTGGCCGGTCGTGGACGCGCGAGCGAGTCGTCTTCGCCGCCACCAGGAAGCGACGCTACGTCGTGCCCAACCTCGCGGTCGATGCCCGCGGCGCGGTCGTGGCCGTGGCCTTCCGCGTGCGCGGTCCCAAGGAGACCGTGCTCCTCGTGCGCGTCAGTCGCGATGGCGGCCAGAGCTTCGGCGGGACGGTCGCGCTCGCTGCCACGGGCAAGAGCCCCGGCATCGGCGTGCCCGCGGTGGCTGTCGGTAGCGACTTCGTGGCCGTGGCCTGGACCAATCGCGTCAACGGCAAGGTCAAGCTGCGCGTCAGTCGCAACGACGGGCGCACGTTCGGTGGCTCGCAGACGCTGGCCACGACGAAGCTGTCGATCGACTGCAAGGACCCGCTGACCGACGGGCTGGTGGGTCTCGCCGCCAACGGCAAGTCGCTGCACGTCGCCTGGTCGCACTCGGCCTCGCGCCACTGCATCGCCTCGGCCGTGCGCGTGCGCACCTCGCTCGACCGGGGGGCGAGCTGGAGCCCCGTGCGCACCATCACCGAGCGCGACTCGTTCGGCTGGCCCGAGCTGGACGCGCGAGGCAAGACCGTGGTGGCCACGGTGCAGGGCCTCACGGGCGAGCTCATCCTGGCGCGTTCAGGAGCCAATGGACGCAAGTGGCGCGAGCGCACGCTCAAGCCACCCAAGGGCTTCCTCTACAGTGCCGCCGACGTGTTGCTCCTGCCCCACGGCAAGGCGGCCATCGCCTACGTCAAGGAACGCGTGACCAAGGACGTGATGCGGAGCACGCGCCTCGTCACGCGCCACAGCCGCGATGACGGCGTCTCGTACGGGAAGCCCAAGCCGGTGACCAAGGACGCGAAGCTGCTGCGCATGGCCCCCAATCTCGCGGCCAACGACGGCCGGCTCTCGCTGGTCGTGCAGTCGGGCCAGCTCGACGGGACGCCGCGGCACATCCACGACTCACGCCTGCGCTGAGGCTGCGCTAGGGTCGAGCTCATGCGCGCTCGCGACCTTGGCATCTCCGTCGGGCTCCTGGCCCCCGGTCCGCTTAACGCCATCACGGACGTGGACGGCGTACGCGTGGGCCACACCACACTCATCTCGGGCGATCCCGGTCCGCTGGTGGTCGGAGACGGGCCCGTGCGAACCGGCGTGACCGTGGTCGTGCCACACGAGGGCGATCCCTTCGCTTCTGCCGTCTACGCCGGCGCCCACCGGCTCAACGGCAACGGGGAGCTGACGGGTCTGGAGTGGATTCGCGAGGCGGGGTTGCTGAGCGGGCCGGTAGCCATCACCAACACGCACTCGGTGGGTGTCGTGCGTGACGCCATCGTGGCCGCAGCCACGCGCTCGGCCGCCGTGGCGGAGTCGGCCTGGTCGCTGCCCGTGGTGGGCGAGACCTGGGACGGCTGGCTCAACGACGTCGACGGCCAGCACGTACGCGCCGAGCACCTCTTCGCGGCGCTGGAGTCGGCTGTCCCCGGTCCGGTGGCGGAGGGCAACGTCGGCGGCGGCACGGGCATGATCTGCCACCGCTTCAAGGGTGGCATCGGCACGGCCTCTCGCCGGCTCGGTCCCGAGGATGGTGGCTTCACCGTGGGCGCGCTGGTGCAGGCGAACTACGGCCGACGCGAGCGATTGGCGGTCGATGGCGTGCCCGTGGGCCGGGAGATCGGCCTCGACGTCGTGCCCTCTGACCGCGAGGATGCGGCAGCGACGACCACCGACGCGGACGCCGGCTCGATCATCGTCGTGCTGGCCACCGACGCGCCGCTGCTGCCGCATCAATGCGAACGACTGGCGCAGCGCGCTGGTCTGGGCGTGGCGCGCACGGGCGGCGCCGGCGAGCACTCGTCGGGCGACCTCTTCCTCGCCTTCGCCACGGGCAATCGAGGCCTCTCAGCGGAGGATCGCACCGCGGGCCGGCCGTTCACGCGCTCGGTGGAGGCACTCGACGATGCCTGGATCAGTCCGCTCTTCTGGGCTGCGGTCGAATCGACCGAGGAGGCCATCGTCAACGCGCTCGTGGCGGCCGAGACCATGGAGGGCGCCGACGGGCACGTGGCCCATCGACTGCCGCACGACCTGCTCGCGGACGTCTGGCGCAAGCATCGCGGCTGAGGGTCGAGGCGACTGGTGGCCCGCGCACCAGCAGGTGCCCATACGGTTCCACACGGCTGCTGAACAGACGTGCCCCTCGTGGCGCTTTGCGAGCAGCACGCGAGGGCCCCGCGCCTCGAGATCGGCCGGCCATCGGGGATCCGTGCACGAATCGAGCCTTCGAGGTGCGCGTAGGTGTGCTCGATCGGTGCAAGCGCCCGCGCAAGTGGCGAACAAGAGCTGCCGCGTTCAATCGTCGTGTGGATTCGTCACGACTGACCCGTCAACGGGCGACCCCCGCGGCCGCCGCACTCGCCACCGCGTGGCTGCCGCCGTCGGTGGGATGGTGTCCGAGGAGCGGCGACGCCGACACTGGACGGCGCGGACGCTCGCGGGCAGGGCGCGGGTCTCGGCAGCGTCGGTGACCAACGTCGAAGCCGGGCGCGTCGCCTCGCTCGAGACCTATGCGCGTCTGGCCGTGGCACTGGGGCTGGGGTTGGAGGTCGCGATGCCCAGCCGGCAGCGCCGGCGCCCGGCTCGAGAGCGCTCCGACCTCGTGCATGCGGCCATGGGCGAGCTGGAGGCCACCTGGCTGCACGAACGCCACTACGAGATTACATCGACCACCCCTACCAGCACTACCAGTTCACCGGACGCGCCGACGTCCTTGCCTGGACCCGTGACCCGCCCGCACTGCTGCACATCGAGAACCGAACGCGCTGCCCCGACCGCGCGTCGGCAGCGACAACGCCAAGCATCAGTACCTCGCCGGTACGTTGGCCGCCCAGCTCGGGTGCGCACTTCGCTTCGGAGACGCACGTGATGGTGGACGCTGGTCTGCAGAGGCATCCACGCCGTGCGCCTGCGCCAGTCGACCTTCCATGCTGTCTGCCCCGATCAGGTGGACCGACTCGAGGCCTGGCTGCGCGGTCCCCACCGACGCACGGCACCAGCAGTTCCTTCGTCCTGCTCGATCCCGCCGCGCAGGGAAGGCAGGCACGCACGGTCGACTTGGCTCACGTCCTTGCTGGGGTGCGACCACGTCATCGGGGCTACGCGGAAGCTGCCGACCGGCTCAGTGGTCTGGCCGCGACGAAGGTGTCGTCACGTCGACCGGCGAGAGGTTGACCTGAGCCGCGCATGAGACCACCATCAGGTCACTCATGAGGCCGTCCCTCACTCCAAGCGGAGGTACCTCCAATGTCCCGACGCTCGACGCTTGCGCTGCTGTCCTGTCTGCTCCTCCTCGGCGTGCCCGGGGCCGTGATGGCCCAGGATGAGGCCGCGGCCGACCCGATCTGGTCGGCTGCCGTCAAGAAGGGTGGCTCGGACGTCGTCGTCTCCGGAGACGGGTTCCTGTTGGTCGGGGCCAACAAGAAGCCGCCGACCGCCAAGGTCTGGAGCTCCAAGGACGGGCTCAAGTGGAAGAAGCAGAAGGCCGGCGACGCGTTCAAGGGCGCGTCCATGATCCGCGCCACGAGCTTCGGCGAGGGCGTCATCGTGCTGGGCCAGGACGGCCGCCGGCTGGTGAGCTGGCACTCGCCCGATGGCGTCGACTGGGTCCGCAAGAGCGTGGACAAGGCCAGCAAGGGCTTGAAGATCTGGCCCGAAGCGCTCACTGCCGGTCCCGCCGGGCTGCTCGCGGTGGGCAGCGTCATCGGCCAGGACATCGCCGGCCAGCGCTTCTACCTCTCGGCCGATGGCGAGACCTGGTCGCCGGTCGTGGCGCCGCCGGTCTCCGATGCCCTGTTCGTCTCGCTCGCGGCCACGCCCGACGAGTACCTGGCCGTTGCGCGACCCGCGTTCGGCACGGCGGGCGACCTGTACTGGCGTTCGGCCGACGGGGCGGTGTGGGAGACGTTCGCCGGTCCCGATGGGGGCTGGATCTACGACGTTGCCGTCGGGGAGGACGGCTCGTTCGTGGCCGCGGGCGCGCTTGCGGAGTCCGAGGACGTGTTACGGCCGGCCATCTGGCAGGCCAGCGAGTTGGGCGACTGGAACCTGGTCTACAGCTACCCCTCAGCCAAGCAGACGGAGGATCGGCTCTTCCGGGTGGAGGCCGCGGGTCCCGGCTTCGTCGCGGCCGGCACCATCAGCGGTTGCCCGGACCAGGCGAACCGCTCCTGCCCGGAGGCCGGCATCTTCGCCACCGACGACAGCGGGGACTGGCGACGACTGGGCGTGGCTGATGGCGTCCCGGGGCCGCTCCACGACACCGAGGTCGTCAGCCTCGCCGCGAACGACTCGACCACGCTCATGCTCGCATGGCACCAGGGCCGCCCCAGCGAGGTTTGGACGCTGCCCGCCGCCGAGTAGTCCGGGCGGCAGGACCCGCGGCGCGCTCTCCGACCCAGCCGCCGAGCGCGACGACGGCCGCCGAGCGCGACGACAGCCGGCGAGCGCGACGACAGCCGGCGAGCGCGACGACTGCACACGAGCGCTGAACGAGATGGCGTCGTTCGGCCACGAGCCCGGCACGGACAGGGCCGACTCGCCCCCGTCGACCCTCGTCGACCCCCAGCGGCACTGATCGGGGCCGGAACCACCTCGTGTCCGTGTCGGCTCGCTCGGGCTGCCGAACGGCGGGCAGGGCTCGGATAGACTCGGGCGAAGCGGCGAGCAGGCGAGGGGAGCGACATTGACCGAGGCGGCTGACAAGGACGTGCAGGCGGGCGGCGCGGTGCCCGACGAGCAGGCAGGCGCGGAGAAGCCCCGAAAGGAGCGTGGCAAGACCGTCCACGGTGAGGAGGCCAATGCCGGTCACCGCGTGCTCACCTCCGATGACGCGGAGGTGGAGGCCTACCTCGAGGTCGCCCTCGACGCGCCGGTCCCCGAGCGCCCGCCGGAGGAAGACCGGCCCACCATCAGCCGCCCACCGGAGCCGCCCGACAGCGTGGTCGTGCTCGACTTCGGCAGCCAGTTCGCCCAGCTCATCGCCCGCCGCGTACGTGAGCTGGACGTGTACGCGGAGCTGCTGCCCTTCGACACCACGTTCGAGGAGCTCGAGCGGCGCGAGGTCAAGGGCGTGATCCTCTCCGGCGGCCCCACCTCCGTCTACGACGAGGGCGCGCCGCGGCCCGATCCGGCCATCTGGTCCGGCCGTATCCCGCTGCTGGGTATCTGCTACGGCGCCCAGTTGATGGCCCTCGAGCTCGGTGGCGACGTGCTTCCCTCAGACCATCGCGAGTACGGCCCGGCGTCGATCACCATCACCGACGAGTCGGACAGACTGCTCACGGGCCTCGGCTCGGAGCAGCCGGTGTGGATGAGCCACGGCGATTCCATCACGCGCCTGCCGGAGGGTTTCCACAGCACCGCGCAGACCGGCTCCACGCCCTACGCCGGCCTGGCCGATCCTGGGCGCAACCTCTACGGCATCCAGTTCCACCCCGAGGTCGTGCACACGCCGCGCGGGGTGGACGTGCTGGCCAACTTCGTCCACGGCATCTCCGGAGCCGAGCCCAACTGGACCAGCGCCAACTTCATCGAGTCGACCGTGGAGCGCATCCGCGAACGCGTCGACGCGCACGCGGCCGCGACCGGCGAGGATGGCAAGGTCATCTGCGGCCTCTCCGGCGGCGTCGACTCGAGCGTGGCGGCGGCCCTCGTCCATCGCGCGGTGGGCGACCGGCTGACCTGCATCTACGTCGACCACGGCCTCATGCGCAAGCGTGAGTCGGAGCTGCTGCGCGAGACGTTCGAGGCCAACCTGGGCATGAACCTGGTCATGGTCGACGCGCGCGATCGCTTCCTCGAGCGACTCGCCGGCGTGGAGGATCCGGAGGAGAAGCGCCGCATCATCGGCGACGAGTTCATCCGGGTCTTCGAGGAGGAGGCGGCCAGGCTGGGCCGGATCGACTTCCTCACCCAGGGCACGCTCTACCCCGACGTCATCGAATCGACCGCGCCCGAGACGAAAGCGGCCCAGAAGATCAAGACGCACCACAACGTGGGCGGGCTGCCCAGCGACCTGCGTTTCCAGCTCATCGAGCCACTGCGCTACCTCTTCAAGGACGAAGTCCGCAAGGTCGGTGCCGCGCTGGGACTGCCCGAGCAGATGGTCATGCGCCAGCCGTTCCCGGGCCCTGGTCTCGCCATCCGCATCATCGGCGAGGTCACCAGGGAGCGTCTGGACACGCTCAGAGAGGCCGACTGGATCGTCATCGACGAGATCAAGCGCGCCGGGCTCTACCGCAACGTGTGGCAGTCATTCGCCATCCTCACGCCCGTGCGCTCGGTCGGTGTGATGGGCGATGGCCGCACCTACGCCAACGTCGTCGCGGTCCGCGCGGTCACCAGTGAGGACGGCATGACGGCCGACTGGGCCAAGCTGCCCTACGACGTGTTGGGCGTGATCAGCGCGCGCATCGTCAACGAGGTGCCCGGCGTCAACCGCGTGGTCTACGACATCAGCAGCAAACCACCGGCGACCATCGAGTGGGAGTGACGAGCACGGGGTCGGGCCGGTGACGAGCACAGGGACGGGCCGGTGACGCGCATGCCCTCGCCGGGCCCGTCGTTCGCGCGTGCTCAGCCGCTGCGCCTGCCCGGCCCAGGCGGAGCCATCGGCCCGCGTGTTCGCCTGGGCATGACCAAACCCAACGTCATGGTCGACGATTGGTGGGTGTTCACGCTCTGGGTCGAGGATGACGAGGGTGTGGTCGAATGCCGAGCTGCGGCCCCGGCCGCGGGACCGCCACCGACCCCGCCGCTGCAGGTGCTGGGGCCGACGCTGGCCAACTCGCTCATGGGCTTCCTCGACCAGCAGGACGGTCGCCAGCTCATTCGCATGCGCATGGCCCAAGCCGAAGATGAGGCCGAGCCGTGGCGACGGCCGTTGATGATCCTGACCGCGGTGCGCTGGGACCCGGTGCGGGCATCGACCATGCGTGAGAACGAGCTGGTGGCCGAGATGATGCGCGCCTTCCGCCGCGCCATCGACGTAGCCGGCGCTCCGGGGCGGACGGGCTAGGCGCCTCCCGGGAGGGCCAAACTCACGTCCGCTGCTACACTCGGCGCGCCGTGGGCGGACCCCAGCCGCCTCATTCCCCGCAGAGGATGAAACCAGCCGTTCATGGAAGAGCTATTCGGATTAGACGAGCTCGAGGCGACGATCAGCGACATCGTCGAGAGTGACGCCTTTCGGGCCATCATCTACGTCATCGTCGCCTACATCGTGCTCATCTGGCTGGCCAGCGCCTTCTGGGCCTACCGCGACATGCGCCTGCGCTCCGCGAGCGCCATCACACCGTACGTGGCTGCGCTGGCGATCATCCTCTTCACGCCGGTCTTCTTCCTCTTCGGCCTGCTGCTCTACCGCATCATCCGGCCCAAGGAGACGATCGCGGAGGTCAACGAGCGCGCCCTCGCGGAGGAAGCCATGTTGGCCGAAGTCGAATCGCACGCCGAATTGCGCCAACTGCGAGCGGCCCGTCCACGAGGACTGGATCATCTGCCCCTCCTGCCGCAACCGGCTGCGGCGCGTCTGCCCCAACTGCGAGCACCTGATCGAGCTCGACTGGACGCTGTGCGCCTGGTGCGGCAAGGACTTCGAGCGTGCCGACGCTCCGGGCACGACTGCGTTCATGCCCTCCGCCCGCCCGACTCCGATGCTGCAGGGGCCGGGCCAGCGCATGCCGGCACCTCCGCCTCCCGCCCAGTCACGTCCCGTGCCTCCGCCGCCACCCCAGGGTGACCCGGGCAAGGGTGCCGCTCCCGGGCCGCGTTCACCCCAGGCGCCCACCCCGCCGACCCAGCCACAGGGTGCGACCGGTCCTGCACCGCGCAGCTCCGGTGCTGCCTCCGACGCTTCCGCCGGCTCGCAGCCGAACGCCGGGGCGCAGAGCCCGACCGGGATCTAGCACGCCCGCGAGACCGTGACCGGCGCCGCGCCCGACGGGCAGCAGCCCGGCTTCGTATCGGACCAGGCCGACCCGACCGCGTCACGCCCCGAGGACACACTCGACCCCGAACGTGAGCGCCAGTCCGCACCAGCGGGACCACCCGGCGGCGGCATCTTCACGCTCGAGGGTCGGCGCGCACCGGGGCTCTACCTGGTCGCCTGGATCCTCTCGGTCGGCGGCCTCGCGGTCACGTTCGTGCTGGGCCCCATGGCCAGCGACAGCCGCGCGGGTACCTTGCTCGTCGGCGCCGGCGCGCTGGCAGTAACGCTGGGCCTCGCCGCAGGTGCCGGCTCGCAGGTGCTGGAGCGTGCCGACCGCGAGCGGGAGCGCTATCGCGGACCTGCGCCGTTGCTGGTCTTCGGTGCCTACTTCTTCGCCATGTCCTTCATCGGCCTCGTGCTGCTGACGGTGCTGGGGGTCGATCCCGACCAGCCCTTCAGCTTCCTCGGCATCGGTGTGGTGCAGGCAACGGGCTACGCGCTCGTGGTCTGGCTCCTCATCGTGCGCACGGGAGCCATGAGCTGGCGCGAGATGGGCTGGCCGACCTGGCGCTGGCCGGAGGCGTCCGGGCTGTGGCGGGCGGTCGTCTCGGCCGTCGCGGTGATGGTGCCGGTCACCTTCGGCTTGCTCATCCTGGGCGGCATCGTGGGCCTGCTGCTGGGCGTCGATGCACCACAGGTGCTGCCCCTGTCGGAGACGGTCGCGGATGGTTTCATGGTCGTGCTCGCAGCTGTGGTCATCATCCCGGTCGGGGAGGAGCTGTTCTTCCGCGGTTTCGCGCTGACCGCCTGGCTGCGCGATCTGGGCGAGCGGAGCGCGCTCATCCGCGCCTCGCTCTTCTTCGCCCTGGTGCACATCGCCAACATCACCGGCGTCGACTTCGCCACCGGCCTCGCGCAGGCCGTGTTGCAGATCGTGGTCCTGGTGCCGGTGGCGTTCGTGCTCGGCTGGCTCTTCCTGCGTCACGGCATGGCCGCTGCCATCGCCGGGCACATCAGCTACAACGGCCTGCTCCTGACGGCGGCCTTTCTCGCGAGCAAGCTGCCCGAACCCGCGGGCGTCTGAGGACCGCACGGCCTATCCCCAAAGCGGGGGACAAGCGCCGATGAAGCGTCGCGCAAGAGGCGGTCCCTAGGCTGCGCAGTGCCTTCGGGACCGGACGGCGGGGGAATCGGCGGGCTCCGTCGTTCGGACCCGGAGGCGCCACTCGACTGCAGCCCTACCGCCGGATTCACCCGAGAGGAGTCGCATGGCCTCGACCGGATCGGCCTCGGCACGGCGTTCGGTGCGCGAACTGCCGGCTGCGGAGCGGCCCCGCGAACGACTGGCCGCGCGCGGTCCGGCAGGCCTTTCGTCGGCCGAGCTCATCGGCCTGCTCTGGTCGTCTGGCTCCCGTTCCGTGCCGGTGGCGGCCATGGCCGAGGATGCGCTCGTCCGCTGCGACGGGTTGTCAGGACTGGCCCAGGCCTCGGCTCGAGAGCTCGAACGGGTGCCCGGCGTGGGGCCTGCGCGCGCGGCCCAGCTCACCGCGGCCTTCGAGCTCGGGCGACGCGCTGTCGCCGACTGGCCAGCCGGGCGTTGGACCATCCGCGGACCGCGCGACCTCGCTACGCGCCTGACCGCGGAGCTCGGCCACCTCCCGCGCGAGGAGCTGCGCGTGGTGTTGCTCGACACGCGCAACGGCGTGCTGGCCATGCCCACGATCTACCGCGGCAACGTGTCCGCCGCGCTGGTGCGCATCGCGGAGCTGTTCCGCGACGCGGTCAGGCTTCACGCGTCGCGGCTGATCCTGGTCCACAACCATCCCTCGGGCGACCCCACGCCCAGCGCCGACGACCTGCACATGACCGCGGAGGCGGTGGCTGCCGGGCGCTTGCTCGACGTCGCCGTGCTCGACCACCTCGTCATCGGCCACGGCGCCTGGGTCAGCCTGCGCGACCGAGGCGTGGCCTTCGAGCGGGGCTGAGGACGGGAAGACAGCCACCGATCCGAGGCCGAGGACTGGCTCAGGAGCGCCATGCCGGCCAGCCGGCGCGCCGCGGGCCAGGGCCATCGGGCTTGCCGGAGGCGCGCGTATACTTCCCGCACTGGAGCCGGGGACCGAGGAGGGTCCTCGCTCGGGCTGCCGTGGCCCGCTCCTGACCGGTGCGCCACCCCTTGCCGTGCGGGCGTGGCCGCGCCGTCGGTGCCAGCATGTTCGTGTCCGCCTCCGCGGCCACCCGATGGAGACGAATCCAGCACAGATGATCGACGCGTTCTTCGGTGCGTTCTCCCGCGACATCGGGATGGACCTCGGCACGGCCAACACCCTCGTCCACGTGCGTGGCCGCGGCATCGTCATCAGCGAGCCCAGCATCGTGGCCGTGGACACCAAGACCCGCAAGGTGCTCGAGATCGGCGCGGAGGCCAAGCGCATGCTCGGCCGCACGCCTGCCAGCATCAGCATCGTGCGTCCGCTGCGCGACGGCGTGGTCAGCGACTTCGACGTGACCGAGCAGATGATCAAGTACTTCGTCCAGCGCGTGCACGACCGCGTCGGCCTGGTGCCGCGTCCGCGCATGCTGCTGGGCATCCCCAGCGGCGTGACCGAGGTCGAGACGACGCGCGGTGCGCGATGCGGCGCTCAACGCCGGCGCCCGCTGGGCGCGGCTCATCGAGGAGCCCATGGCCGCCGCCATCGGCGCTGGCCTGCCCATCACCGAACCCAGCGGCAACCTCATCGTCGACATCGGCGGCGGCACCACCGAGGTGGCCGTCATCTCGCTCGGCGGCATCGTCGTCAGCCGCTCCGTGCGCGTCGGCGGTGACGAGCTCGACGAGGACGTCATCGCCTACGCCCGCCGCGAGTACAACCTGCTGGTCGGCGAGCGCACTGCGGAGGACATCAAGATCGCCATCGGCTCGGCCTACCCGGGGCCACACGACAAGCAACACGTGAGCATGCGCGGGCCGCGACCTGCTGACGGGCCTGCCGCGGTTCGTGGAGATCACCGCCGAGCAAGTGCGCGAGGCCATCGACGCCTCGCTGGCGCAGATCGTGAGCACCATCAAGGACACCATCGAGGAGACGCCGCCGGAGTTGGTGGCCGACATCGTCGACCAGGGCATCGTCCTCGCCGGCGGCGGCGCGCTGCTGCAGGGTCTCGATCGCCGCATCGCCGAGGCTACCCAGATGCCCGTTCACATCGCCGACGACCCACTCACCTGCGTCGCCCGCGGGCACCGGCCTCGTGCTCGAGGCCATCGACGACCCCACCATGGAGCGCGCGCTCGTGGCCGAGACGCTACTCGCGGCCGCCGCGCTAGACCGAGATGCTGCGAGACCGTTATGCACGCCGCCGCCTCTTCGTCTTCGTCGTGCTCGTCGGTCTGGCGGCGACCATCCTCGCGCTCCAGGGCACCGCGCCCATGCAGGAGTTGCGCAACGGCATCCGTTTCGCGGTGGCACCGGTGCAGGACACGCTGGCCGACGGCACACGCTCGGCGACGTCGGTGCTGGGCGCCATCACCGAGGTGGACACGCTCCGGCGTGAGAACGACCGACTCGCGGCCGAGGTCGACCGTCTCGAGGACCAGCTGGCCGTGATGGAGAACCTGAAGGCCGAGAACGCCAGGCTGAACAAGGTGCTGGGCACGCGGGGCTCGCTCACGGGCAAGGACATCAAGACGGTGGCGGCCGGCGTCAGCGCTCGCCAGTACACGCAGTTCGAGCGCAAGATCACGCTCGACCGTGGCTCGGAAGCCGACATCGGTGTCGATGCTCCGGTCATCGCTGTGGGCGGGGCGCTGGTAGGCCGCGTCTCGGCCGTGGGCGAAGGCTGGGCCGACGTGACGCTCATCAGTGACCCCAGCTTCCTCGTGGCCGGGCTGGACCGGCAGACCAGCGCCACGGGCAACGTCATCGGCCGCCTCTCAGCGCCGCTGTCGATGGCCAAGATCAAGCGCACGGACAAGGTCCGCGACAACGACCTCATCGTGACCCTGGGCGCTCGCATCGACGGCGGCTTCAAGTCGGTCTACCCCAAGGGCATCCCGATCGGGCGCGTGATCGAGATCCTGGAGGACCCGGGCTCGATCGTGAAGACGGCGTTGCTGCAGCCGATCGCGGACCTCGAGCACATCGAGCACGTGCTGGTCATGACCGACTACCGCCCGCCCAAGCGCGGCGGGGGCAGCTCGAACGGGGAGTGACGCCGAGGGCGGCCTCAGCGGTCGCCTCGAAGCGAGCGGCCTGGGCGGTCGCCTGCGGTCGGATCCTGGTCGCTTCCACACGGCTACTGAACGAAGGCACCCAGTTCGGGCAGAACCGGCGGCCGGGCTGGCCCTGCTCGTTGCCGAGCGGTCTCCTCCGAGCACGACCGATCCCAGGTGTCCGCCACAGCCGGGTCATCTGCGCTATGGGGGTCACGGAACCGTGCGAAACGAGCCGCTTCGTTCAGCGACGGTGTGGTTTCCTCAGGCGACGCGTCAGCGGTGAGGTCTGCTTGGCCGAAGCCGCTCGCACTCGCTTGGGACCTTCGAACCTCCCTCGCCTGACCATCCCGGCATGGCCCATCCGCGCGCGCGCGTCGACGCTAGCGGCACATGTCCCCACATCACCGCACCAGTGCGTCCGCCACGACCGAGACCTCCGCCCGGCGCCGCGAGGCCGTCCGTCTGGGCGCCATCCTGCTCTCGATCATCGCGCTCCTGCTGACCAGCTCCGCGCTCAACCTGGTGTCTCCAGCCAGGGCTGACGGCGCGCCGCTCAAGGCGGTCGTGGTCGCAGGTCCCGTGCACAGCCGCACAGTCGCCTACAGGGGTTACTGCAAGGCCATCGCCGACGCGGCCGAGATGCAGGGCATGGACGTCATCCGCATCTTCCACCCCTACGCTCCAGCATCCAAGGTGAAGGCACAGGCGCAGGGCGCCCACCTGTTCGTCTACTGCGGCCACGGCAACGGCTGGCCCAGCGCCTACGGACCCTTCCAGGAGAAGACCAAGAACGGCCTCGGCCTCGACGCCGCCAACCCGGCCCAGCGCAGCCCCAACACGGTGGTGTACAAGGGCGCCGACTGGCTGCGTGACAACGTCGCGCTCGCCGCCGATGCGGTGGTCATCCTCTCGCACCTCTCGTACGCCTCGGGCAACGCCTCCTCGGGCATGACCATCCCCACGCGCGAGGTGGCGGTCAAACGCGTCGACAACTTCGCCAATGGTTTCCTCTCCATCGGCGCGCGCGTGGTCTTTGCCCTCGGCTGGCAGCCCGGGGCCGACATCGTGAACGCGCTCTACGACGAGGACAAGACGATGGACGCGGTCTTCAAGACCCGCTATCGCGAGCCCGCTTCCCCGCTCAATGGCTGGATCGGCTGGAAGCCGGGCTACTACCCCTCGGTGCGAGTCCCCGGGGCCACCGTCCATATCGACCCCGATCCCGACGAGGGCTTTCTGCGCGGACTGACGGGTGACATGAGCTTCACAACGACGGCTTGGCGTGGCAGCGATACCGGGCCGGCCGATACCGTCGCGCCGGTGGTCGGCGGCCTCAAGGCCGACCAGGAGGCCGTGACCATCGCCGCTGCCGGCGTGCCGGTCTTCACGCCCAACGGCGACGGCCTGTCCGACCGTATCAGGGTGGGCTACACGCTCTCGGAGCCGGCCCATCTGGAGGTCAAGGTCAAGCGTGATGGCAAGCTCATCCGGCGCTACACGAAGTGGGCCTATCAGGGACCGGGCAACGTCTACTGGAACGGCCGCAAGGACGATGGCGCCCTCGCTGCCGAGGGCAAGTACAACATCTATCTCACGCCCACCGACGGTGCCGGCAACGTCGGCACGGCCAAGTCGGTGCAGGCGAAGCTGCTCAACTCCGTGCGCAACCCATCGGTCAGCCCCGCGTTGTTCTGGGGCCGTGACGGTGACGCCCTCGTACCCACCGCCGTGCTCAGGGCGCGGCTCACGCGCCAGGCCACCGTCAGTTGGGTCATTCGCGACAGCAACGGGAAGGTCGTGCGCGTGGGCATCGACAACCAGGTGCGCAAGCCCGGCATGGTCGTATTCGCCTGGAACGGCCGGACCGATGGCGGCGGCTGGGCCCCGGACGGTCGCTACACGGCACGCATCCGCGTGACCCGCGTCACCGGCACCTATGCCCACGAAGTCACGCTGCGGCACATGCCCTTCATGGCCTGGACGCCCAGCTGGATCCGCACGCGGGGCGACACGGTCACGCTCAAGCTCACCTCGGCCGAGCCGCTCACGGGCAAGCCCGTGGTGACAGCCAACCAGACCGGCATCGCCAAGTACACGGTGCCTGCCTCCAGGATCACACGTCTCTCGGCCACCTCCTTCAAGGTCGTGGTCAAGACCCGTGCCGCAGGCAAGGCCGGTCCCATGTACGTGCGCGTGGTCGGTACCGACAGGAACGGCGGCACCAACACCAAGGTCTTCACCCTTACGCTCAAGTGACGCGCCCCGGTCGCCCGGCCGGTACGGCGCCCGGTGGCCCGAGAGGACACCGGTCCGGCGCTTCCTGCGCCGACCGCCCGATAGACTGTTGACTCGATGACCGAGCACGAACGCTACGTTGGCACCACGGTGGTGCTTCCGACCTACGACGAGGCCGAGAACCTGCGGCCGATCTCGTCGGCCATCCTCGCCGCGCTGCCCGGTGCCCATCTGCTCGTGGTCGACGACGGCTCACCCGACGGCACCGGCGACATCGCCGACGAGTTGGCCGCCGCGGAGCCGCGGGTGGCGGTCGTGCATCGTGCCGGCAAGGAGGGGCTGGGGAAGGCCTACATGGAGGGCTTCGGGGTCGCGCTCGAAGCCGGTGCCGAGCGCATCGTGCAGATGGATGCCGACTGGTCGCACTCGCCCGACTACCTGCCGGCCCTGCTGGCGCCGCTCGACGCTGGCGCGGATCTCGTCATCGGCTCGCGCTACACCCGCGGTGGTGGGGTCAAGGATTGGGGAGTCCTGCGGCGGATCGTCTCACGTGGCGGCTCGCTCTTCGCCAAGGTCGTCCTGCGCCTTTCGCCCAATGACCTGACCGGCGGCTTCAAGGCCTGGCGCCGCGCCGCGCTCGAGGCGGTCGACTGGGAGCGCGTGCATTCGGGCGGCTACGTCTTCCAGATCGAGACGACCTACCTGGCCACCCGCGCGGGCGCGAAGGTGACCGAGGTGCCCATCGTCTTCAAGGACCGCGAGGTCGGCACCAGCAAGATGTCCAAGTCGATCATCGTGGAGGCCCTCGTGGTCGTATTGCAGCTGCGCTGGGAAGAGCTGCGCGGCCGGGGTCCGGTGGCGACCATCGAGCGGGGCGCGGACGGGGCCTGAGCCGGCTCTGCCCAAAGACCGCGTCCGGGGTAGGCTGGACCATGAGTGAACCCCGCTTCGCCGTGAACCGGGGCCATCGTGGAGACTACCGATCGCGTGACCGTTGACGCGCTCGAGCCGGGTCGGCTGAGCATCACCATCGTCGCCGCCAACCCCTTCGAGTTCGACTCGCGATTCCTGCGCTCAGCGACCTCGCTGGCGGCGGATGGCCACCGGCTGCGCATCCTCGGCTGGTCGGCTCCGGGGCTGCCCAGGCAGGAGGAGCTCGCGCCCGGCGTGCAGCTCACCCGCCTCGCCATCGACCGGCGCATCAGCAACGCACTCAAGCCGCTGCCAGAGCGGGCCCGACGCGGGGTCTGTCGCCTGCTCCGGCTCGACTTCGACGCGCAGGTGCTGTCGCCCGACGCAGCTACGGGCTTCGATCGCTTGCTGCATCCGCTCCGTCGCACGCTGGAGATGGTGGCCAACGCCCGCCGCGCCGGGCCCTGGGCCGACCTCGTGGTGGAGGAGGCGCCCGAGACGGACGTCTTCCATGCGCAGTCGCTGATCGTGCTGCCGGTCGTCCGCGAGGCCGCGCGCAGGCTCAGCGGCCGCTTCGTCTACGACGTGGCCGACTACCACACCGAGGCCGCGCGTCTGGCCCGCATGCCCTGGATCGTGCGCGAGCTGGTGCGCCGGCGCGAGCGTGACTGGGCCCGGGACGGCTCGGCCTTCCTGGCCGTGAGCGACCCGGTGGCCGACCTGGTCGTGCGCCGCTGGGGCGTGCCGCGCCCGACGGTCCTGTGGAACTGCCCACCCGCATGGCGTCCCGACGAGCCTGGCGTCATCGCATCCGACAGGATCCGCGAGGCCACCGGCATCGAGCCCGAGCGGCCGGTCGTGCTCTACCAGGGCGGCTTCAGCGTCGACCGTGGCGTGGAGGAGCTGGTGGCCGCCGCCACCGAGCCGCGGCTGATGGAGCTCGGCGCCGCCGTCGTGTTCATGGGCTACGGCCGACTGGAGGGGTTCATCGCCGAGGCCGTCGAGGCCCACCCGGGTCGCATCTACTTGCTGCCCGCGGTACGGCCAGACGACCTCATGCCCTGGACGGCCAGTGCCGACGTCTCCTTCGTGGGCCAGCCACCGCGCACGCTGAACCAGCAGATGAACCTGCCCAACAAGCTCTTCGAGTCGATCATGGCCGGCGTGCCGGTGGTGGTCAGCAAGGGCAACGAACAATGCCGCCTGACGCGTGACGAGGTGGTCGGCGTCTGCGTCGACATCGACGACCCGGCTGCCATCGCGGCTGCCTGCGCCGACCTGCTCACGGCCTCACCCGAGGAGCGCAGCGCGCTGCGAGCCCACTGCCGCGAGGTCGCGCTGACGAAGTACACCTGGGACCACACCGCGGTCGGCTTGGTGGAGCTGTATCGCAAGCTCGCCCGGGAGGCGCTGCCCGCGAGCGGCAGCTCCATCCGCGACGGCGCCCCGCCTCGCGGAGGTGCCCAGGCATGACGCGCTGGCCCAGACGACTCCTTGCGCTCGTGGTCATGGCCGTGCTGGCCTTCGGCGTGGGCGCGGCCGTGGCCCAGGGCGCGGAGGGTGACTACTCGCTGGTGCCCAGAAAGCGGCTGTCGGAGAAGCCCTTCCGTGGCATCGCCCTCGTCACCGTCGGGGACCGAGTGGTGTGCACCGGCTTCATCATCTCGCCGACCAAGGTCGTGACCGCCGCCCACTGCCTCGTGCGCAACGCCGCCGAGGGTGACTACCGCTTCAAGTACGGGTTGCCCGGGCGCCTGCGCATCTATCGCGGCTACAGCCAGGCCGCGGGTGGTCCGACGTACCGCTCGTGTGCCGTTTCCAGGGCCTGGGCGCACGCCAAGTTCGTCCAGAGCGGCAAGAAGGACAAGGTCTATGGCAGCCGCCCGCATGACTACGCCGTGCTCACCACCAAGGGTGGCTGCAAGTTCCCGCAGAACTCGGTGCTGCGCATGTGGGCCACTGACCACGGGGACGGCCAGATCGAGGTGGGCGATCGGGTGCGCACCGCTGGCTACCCGGCAGACCGGCGCATCGACCGCATGAATGGGCTCAATCTGTGGCGGACCGAGGGCCGCATCCGGCCCATCCAGCAGGACCGGCGCCACCTCGTCTTCACCGGCTTCGTCTCGAGCGGCATGAGCGGCGGCCCGGTCTGGCGCAACTACACCCAGGGCTCGCCCTGTGGCCGGCCGCAGTGCGTGGTCGGGATCGTCACCGAGTGCGCCATCAACGGCAAGGGCCTGTGCAAGAAGGGCCTGAGCGAACGCCTCGCGGTGCGCATCACGCCCCAGGTCAAGCAGGTCATCAAGCGCAAGTAGCGCTCGCCTGGTGGCGCCCGCCGCATCGGCCTTCTCGGCGAGCAGCCCGCCACGGCCCACCTACGTGCGCAGGATCTCCGCGGTGACCTCGTCAGCGATGGCCTCGAAGTGGGGCTCCGACCGCTCGCGCTTGGTGATGACCACCTCGTCGGCACGCTCGAGCACGCCCATGCGGCCCTGCTCGACGAGCGTGCGGTCGACCGCGCCCAGTGACCCCGCGAAGGTGGTCCAGGTCGGCACGCCCAGCACAGCTGCCTCGCGGTTCATGGTGCCGCCGGCGCTGACCACCGCGTCGGCGGCCCACACCAGCGACGGTCCGTCGACCGGCCGCTCGGGCACGATCACGCCCGCGGCGTGGGCGAACGACTCGGCCTGCTCGGGCGTACGCGGCAGCAGCACCACCTGGGCCTCGGAATCGAGCAATCGCGCGAGCACGTCGTCGAAGACCGTGTTCTCGATACCCCGGTGGTAGAGACTCATCGTGGCCGGCGGCCGCAGGACCACGATCGGCCGCTCCCGGTCCAGGCTCAACTCGTCGTAGATGCCATCGTCGGGCGTGAAGTCGGCCAGGGCCACCTGCTCCTTGAGCCCGCCGTAGGGGCGGAATCGTGACTCCGAGAGGCCGTAGCGCGAGAGTGCTGCGTAGGGGATGACGTCCGGCGTCATCACCTTCGACGCCAGGCGGAAGTTGAGGCGGTGCATGCCCGCCGCGCCCTCGTAGTCGTGGATGACCGTGCTGTGCAGGCGCAGCATCCGCGCGGCCACGGCGAGGTCGTTGGATCCGTGACTGACCGCCTGGGTGAACCCCTGCCCGCGGCCGAAGCGGATCATCGCGCTCGAGCGCCGGACCAGGCCCAGCGCCTTGCCCCGGACCGAGGCACCACCGTGACGGCCGATGACCGTGTGCGCGATGCCGTAGCGCTCCAGCAGCCCCAGGGTCTGGGCGAAGTCGCGCGCGGTCACGACCGTCTCGACGCCGGCATCGTCAAGCCGTCGGATGACCGGCCGGAAGAAGAGCACGTGCGGAGAGTTGGTGAGGTCGATCCAGACCTTGCGACGATCGCCCACGGGGTCCGCCTAGAGGACGTCGACGTTCGCCGGCACCGTGCCCGACGGCCCGCCGAGGCGGTGGCGCACGGCATTGCGCAGATCGACCACGAGATCCGCGTGCTCGACCACGAGCGCAAGGTCGATGGCGGTGTGGGCCGTGGCGATGACGACGCAGTCGGCCTCGGCCAGGCGCTCGGCCGTCAGCTCCACCGAGGATAGGCCCTCGTCGGGCAGGCTGGCCACGTGCGGGTCGTGGTAGGTCACCTCGGCTCCCTCGGCGCGCAGCAGCTCGAGCAGCTTGAGGCTGGGGCTCTCACGCAGGTCGCCCACGTCCGCCTTGTAGGCCATGCCCAGCAGCAGCACCCTGGCATTGCGTACGGCTCGGCCACGCCCGTTGAGCGAGCGCGCGATGCGCGAGACCGCGTAGCGCGGCATGTTCACGTTGACCCGCCCGGCCAACTCCACGAATTCGCTGTCCATGTCGAAGGCCCGTGCCCGCCAGGCCAGGTAGAACGGGTCGATGGGGATGCAGTGGCCGCCGAGCCCGGGTCCGGGCCAGAAGGGCATGAAGCCGAAGGGCTTGGTGGCCGACGCCTCGATGGCCTCCCAGATGTCGATGTCCATGCGGTCCGCGAGCATGGCCAGCTCGTTGACGAGCGCGATGTTCACCGCGCGGAACGTGTTCTCGATGATCTTGGACATCTCTGCCGATTCGGGCGTGGAGACCGGGTGGACGGTGTCGCAGATGACCGCGTACAACGCCTCCGCCCGCCGCGAGCACGCGGGCGTCAGGCCGCCGACCACCTTGGGCGTCTCGCGGATGCCCCAGCGGGTGTTGCCCGGATCGACGCGCTCGGGGCTGAAGGCGAGGAAGACGTCCTTGCCCACGGCCAGGCCGGCCGCCTCGAACATGGGCGCGAGCACCTCGCGCGTGGTGCCCGGCCAGGTCGTCGATTCGAGCACGACCAGCGCGCCGGGCGCGAGGTTGGCGAGGGCGGTCTCGGTCGCGGCGAGCACGTAGCCCAGGTCGGGCTCGCGGTACTCGCCCAGGGGAGTCGGGACGCAGATGAGCTGGGCCCCGCATTCGGCCAGGCGGACGGGGTCGGTCGTAGCCTCGAAGACGCCGCCGTGCACGAGCGTGGCCAGGCGCTCGGAGGCCACATCCTCGATGTAGGACCTGCCGTCGGTCGAGGGCAGCGACCTTGACCTCGTCGAGCTCGTAGCCGATCACGCGCAGCCCGGCCTCGGCGAAGGCGACCGCGAGCGGGAGGCCGACATAGCCCAGCCCGATGATTCCGACGGTGCTGATGGTGTTGGCGTTGTCTGTCACGGCGCCCCGACTCTAGCATCGGGCGCGCCCGCGTCGCGGGGATGGCATCCTTGCGTCCATGCCCGGACTCATCCACATCGTCGGCGCGCGGCCGAACTTCATCAAGGCTGCCCCGGTCATCGCCGCGCTCGACGCTGCCGGCGCGGAGCAGCAGCTGATCCACACCGGGCAGCACTACGACCGGAAGATGTCCGAGATCTTCTTCGAGGAACTGGGCCTGCCCGAGCCCGACCTCAACCTGGGCGTGGGCTCCGGCTCGCACGGGACCCAGACCGCGGCCCTGCTGGTGGCGCTGGAGGAGACGTTCACCGAGGCAGCCCCCGAGCGCGTGGTGGTCTACGGCGACGTCAACTCCACGCTCGCGGCCGCGCTGACCTGCGCCAAGCTGCTGATCCCGGTGGCGCACGTGGAGGCGGGCCTGCGCTCCTTCGACGTGACCATGCCCGAGGAGATCAACCGCCGCGTCACCGATCTGCTCAGCGACCCGCTCTTCGTGACTGCGCCCGAAGGTGAGCTGAACCTGGCCCGCGAGGGCATCAGCGGTGAGCGGGTGGTCTTCGTGGGCAATCCCATGATCGACACGCTGATGGCGAACCTCGATCGCTTCGATCCCGAGCCGGTGAAGGCTGCGCTGGGGGTCGAGGCGCCATACGCGGTGGCCACGCTGCACCGGCCGGCCAACGTCGACACGCCAGGGGCGGCCGGGGCCCTGGTTGCGGCGCTGCATGCTGCGACCCAACGACTGCCGCTGGTGCTGCCGCTGCATCCGCGGGGCCGGGCCACGCTCGAGGCGGCCGGCCTGGGCGAGGTGGCGGACCTGCACGTCGTCGAGCCCCTCGGCTACATCGACTTCATCTCGCTCGTGCGCGGCGCGGCCGCGGTCATCACCGACTCGGGTGGCATCCAGGAGGAGACGACGGTGCTGGACGTGCCCTGTCTGACGCTGCGGCCCAACACGGAGCGACCTATCACACTCACCGCCGGCACCAATCGGCTGGTCACGCCCGAGGGCCTGGGCCCGGCACTCGACGGCGCGCTCGCGGGGGCACAGAAGCGCATCGGTGATGGGCCACCCGGCTGGGACGGGCACGCCGGCGAACGCATCGCCGCACACCTGCTGAGACGCCCGGCAGCGTCGGCCGAGGAGATGCCATGAGCGACACGGGCAGGCGGACCCGGGCCATCCTCCTTCCGTCCTTCCGCTGGAACCCGTATCAGCGGCTGCTGGCGGCAGCCTTGACCACGACCGGCGTGGAGGCGACTGCGGTGCACGAGTGGTCGAAACGCGCCCCCCTCCTGGGCACGTGGCTGAAGGAGGCGCGGCCCGAGGTGGTCCACGTCCATTGGACCCACGAGTTCATCACCGGACGGAAGGGGGTGCCCTCGGCGGCCACGGTGCGCTGGTTCGAGTGGCAGCTGCGCCTGCTCAAGGCGTTCGGCGCGCGCGTGATCTGGACCGTACACAACCTCAAGAGCCACGAGTCGGCGGGTGGCGACCGCCTGGAGGCGGCCTCGTATCGCGCCATCATCGAGCAGGCCGACGCGATCATCTTCCACTGCGACTACGCGCGCGAGGCGCTCATCGACCTCTACGGCGCGAGCGACGAGGCCCGCGCTCGCATGCATGTACTGGCGCACGGCTCGTACGTGCGTCAATACGACGTCGACATCGACCAGGCTGCCGCACGGCGAACGCTGGGGTTGTCCGACGAGGGCACCGTCTTCGCCTTCGTCGGCTCCATCCGCGGCTACAAGAACGTGGGTGAGCTGCTCGACGCCTTCCTCAGCGTCGCGGAGCTGAAGCCGCACGACCGCCTGCTCATCAGTGGCAAACCGCTGCCCAAGAAGCTCGGCCGGCAGCTGGAGAAGCTGGCTTCGGAAGACCGGCGCATCGTGCTGCAGCTCGATCGCCTGCCGGAGGAAGAGCTCTCCCGGACCTTGCGTGCGGCCGATGCGGTGGTGCTGCCCTTCCGAGACATCCTCACCAGCGGCAGCGCCATCCTCGCGCTCAGCCACGGGCGGCCGGTCATCGCTCCGGCCATGGGCTGCCTGCCGAGCACGCTCCCCGCTGACGCGACGTTCCTCTACGACCCCGATGCCGAGGGCGCGCTCGCGGGTGCCCTGCGCGAGGCGGCCACGTCCGACCTGACGGCGATGGGGGCCCGGGCGCGGGCCTACGCCGAGACCCTCGACTGGGGCCCGATCGCGGAGCAGACCGCCGAGCTCTACCGAGGCTAGGCGGGAGCTACGCAGCCTGGGTCGCGGCGATCTCCTTGAGGCGCGCGTAGGCGCGCGCGACCTCCGGCGGCAGCGACACGTCAGTGGTGGCCTGCTTCTGCGAGGTGCGCAGCGACCCCTCGAAGAAGGCCTGCGCGCCTTCGGCATCCGGCAGGCCCAGCTCGGCCACGATCGAGCGCAGGCGTGACCGGTACGCGTCCTCGGGCCGGTCGAAGTCGATGACCGGGAACGATCGCGCGTCGAGCAGCTCCAGCAGGCGCGCGTTGTAGGCCAGCCACAGGTCCAGCCACATCTCCATGCCGTCGCTGCCGTGGCGTCGCATCAGGGAGCGTGCCACGACCGCCGGATGACGGAAGGTGGCCACCATCTCCAGCTGTGGCAGTGCCTCCAGCCAGCCGTCGAGCACGAGCAGCGTCCGCGGCTCCTTCCAGCCCCACAGGGGCAGGCCTCCCCGTGACGCGATGAACTCGTCGCGGCGCGCCCGTTGCTTGTCGGACCAGGTCACTCGTGCGGGCGGCAGGTGCCAGGCTCCGCCGCTGGTGATGAGCACGTCCTCATGCAGCGCGATCAGCTCGTTGGGTTCGAGGTGTCCCTTCTGATTGGCCTTGGCGCTCGCCGTCTGGACATCGCCCAGGGGCAGGCCGGCGGCCTCGAGGCTGCCCACGAGGCTGCTGGTGCCGCTGCGGTGCATGCCCAGGACGGTCAGCACGCGAACGGAGCCGGGCACGGCTGTCTCATCCGGCTTCACGGCGGGGGCTCGCCCCGTGAGCGAGTCGCGCAGTCCTCCCAGTCGGCCGCCGATGGGCATGATCAGGCGCTCGGCGGCGTGCGCTCGGCCGGATCGACGCCGGCCGTCGTCGCCTTGGCCGTCGTCGACTTGGCCGTCTTCGGTTCGGTGGTCGTCGACTTGGCGCCGGCCGGCGTGGCGGTCTTCGACTCGGCCGTGGTCGACTCGGCGGTGTTCGACTCGGCGCCGGCCGGCGTGGCCCCATCTGTCGGGTTCGCGGCCGCGGCCGAGGCCGCGGCTTTGGCCGCCTGGCGCTTGGCCTTGCGCGCGGCCCGCGCCTCCTTGAGCTGCCGCTGCTTGTCTGCCTTGAGCTCGGCGTAGTCCGCTTCGTGGCCCTCCACCAACTCACCGAGCTTGCCCTGGTTGCGGGCCTTGCGCAGGTCGGTCAGCTCGACCTTGCCGTGCTTGAGCAACTGCTTGGCCTTGCGCTTCTGCTTGGCCCGCTTCTCGGCGTCCTGCTCATGCATGTCGGCGATCTCCTCTGGGTCGCCGTCGGCCACGATGTGGCCCTTGTCCATGAGGATGGCGCGGTTGCAGAAGGCGGTGATCCAGCTCATGTCGTGGGTCACCATCACGACCGCCTTGGCCGTCTGCAGCACCTCGGCGATGCGCTTGCGCGACTTGTTCTTGAACTTGTTGTCGCCTGTCTGGAGGACCTCGTCGAGCAGCAGGATGTCCGGGTCGACGGAGGTAGCGATGGAGAACCCAACGCGGGCGCGCATGCCGGAGGAGTACGTCTTCATGGGCGCGTCGATGAAGGCGCCGATGTTGGCGAACTGGATCACGCCCGGCGTGATCTTGCGCATCACCTGCTCATCGATGCCCATGAGCGCGCCGGCGAGGGCGATGTTCTCGCGCCCCGTCAGCTCGGAGTCGAAGCCGGCGTTGAGGCTGAGCAGAGTGGAGACATGACCGCTGACCTCGACCACGCCCTCGGTGGGCTGGAGGATGCCGGCGAGGGCCAGGAGCATCGTGGACTTGCCCGAGCCGTTGGGCCCGACGATGCCCACGGCCTCGCCGCGGCGAACGGTGAAGTCGACGCCGCGCAGCGCCCAGAAGTGGCCGGCGTTGCGCCGACGCGGGTCGAGCAGGTTGGCGAAGGTCGTGCGTAGCTTGGTCTTCTTGGTGAAGTTGAGGTTGTAGCGGATGCCCAGGTTCTCCGCTCGGATGGCGACCTCGCCCAGGGGAGCGGCGACCCTGAGCCCGAATTCGGAGGGGTCGGGCGCCTCGTTCTCCGCCGCTGCGATGGCGGCCAGCGCGTCCTCGTCCATGCGCTCGTCCCTGGTCGAGTCGACGGTTTCCTCGGTCTCGCTCGGCAGGACGATGCGGCCTCACGTGGTGATCGCCGGTCGTGGTGCGCGGATCGGTCATCACAGCACCTTGGCGAAGGCCGGCTCGAGCCGCTTGAAGATGATCGTGCCGATGACGATGATGACGACGCCGATGGCGAAGATGACCGCCAGCATCTGGAAGTCGGGCGGGACTGCGTCGGTCCAGACCAGCTGCTCGGCTCGATCTCGCCGGTGGCCGGGTCGACCACGTCGATGTGGCTGAGCCCGCCGTAGATGACCTTGCGGTACGACTCGATGAGCAGCGAGATCGGGTTGAGCGAGATGGCCCCGAAGAGGATGCCGCTGGGCAGTCCGAAGCCGCGCTCGATGCTCTCGAGCCCTGCCTGCAGGCGCGCACCGCGTCCGGCGACCTCCATGAACGACCAGAGGATGGGGCTGATCCAGAAGAGCAGGCGCATGAAGTGGCCGATGACGATGCCGACGTCGCGGTAGAAGACGGTGATGGCGCTGAGGATGAAGGTCCAGCCCAGCACGAAGGTGTACTGCACGACCATGATCAGCGGGACCCACACCACCTGCCACGTGACGTGGTCGTGGTAGGCGAAGAACCACACGAACAGCAGCACGGCCATGCCGAACATGAAGCTGACGATCTGGCTCAGCGAGAGCGTGACCGGCAGGATGATCTTGGGGAACAGGATCTGCTTGATCAGCGATTCCTTGCCCGTGATGGCGTTGGTCGAGCTGCCCGCGGTGGCCGTGAACCACTTGAAGGGCACCATCGCGCTGAGCAGGAAGAGCGGGAAGTCCGGTGTAGAGCGCTGGAAGATGACCGTCATCACGAGCACGTACACGAGCATCGTGAGCAGCGGGTCCAGCACCCACCAGACGTTGCCGAGCACGGTATTGACGCCGCGCTTCTTGACGTCGGCGCGGACCATATAGCGAATCAACCGACGGCGTGACCACACGTCGGTGATGGCGTTACGGATGAGGTCGATCGGACCCGGCCGATCGTTGCTGCTGCGGAAGGCAGCAGGTGCCTCGTTGACGACTCCCATGGACGGGAAAAAGAGTAACAGGCGAGCGTGGATTCCCCTCGCGAACCTCGGCCGTGGTCGACTGGGTCTGTGTTGGCCATGGTCGACTGGGTTTGCGTTGGCCTTGCCGCGCAGCGGGCAAGTCCGACCGTCGCGCCAGGCCTCACCCGCTCGGTCGGCCACCTGGCGGCGACTCCTGCCGAGATGCGGCAACAGGTGGCAGATCGTGCCGTCGCTCGAGCAGATCCTGCGTCCCAGTCGGGCACTGGTCCGGTTCGACCGTCGCCCAGGTCACGTCTGCCCGCCACGCGGCAAGCCTCGTCCGTCACCCAGGTCACGTCTGCCCGCCACGCGACCGACCGACGAGCGGCCGCGCCCATGTCGGCGCCTTGAGCTTCGACCGGGCCCAGTCGCCTCCGGCCCCGTAGAATCCCGTCCGTGACGAGCCCCTCTTCCGCACCGGTCTTCGTGGTCGGCGGCCCGCGCTCCGGCACGACGCTGCTCTCGGCCATGCTCGCCGCGCACTCGGCCTTCGACTGCGGCCCCGAGACCCACTTCCTCAGTCGCTGGTCGCGCATGGCCCGCAGCGAGCGCGAGCGCATCCTCGACCCGGCCGACTGGCCCGAGCGTGCGGCCGCCTACGTGACCAGCCTCTCGCTGGGCAAGAAGCCCGTCTACCCCATGTACGGGCTGGAGCGCGAGGAGGTGCGCGCCTGGCTGGCTGTGCGCCCGCCATCGCTGGCCGCGATGCTCGAATCGCTGACCGCGCAGCGGGCCATGCGCAACGGCGCGCCCCGCTGGGTGGAGAAGACACCGCGCCACCTCGAAGTGCCCGAGCTCATCACCGAGACCTGGCCGAAGGCGCGCATCGTGCGCATCGTGCGCGACCCGCGCGACGCGGCGGTGTCGCTGACCAAGGTGCCCTTCGGCACGTCCTCCCTGTTGACCAACCTCTCGGTGCTGGCGCGCATGAACGAGGCCGCGGCCGACTTCTACCGCGAGCCGGACGCCGCCCTGACGGTGCGCTACGAGGACCTGGTGGCCACGCCCGAGCATGAGCTGCGCCGCATCTGCGACTTCGTCGGCGTCGACTACGAGGCGTCCATGCTCGACGATCGCAGCGGCGCTACCGGCGTGGCCGCTGCCCACGAGTGGTGGAAGGGTGACGCGACCGGCCCGCTCGACCGCTCGCGCTCGGGCCGCTGGGCACACGAGATGCCGCCCGAGGTGCAGCACTACGCCGCGCTCAACCTGGGTCCGCTGCTGGAGGAGCACGGCTACGGCGAGGCCGTGCCACCCAAGCGGGCGCTGGCCATCGTGCCCGCCGGTGATGCCATCAACGCCCGCTACGACGAGGTGCTGCTGGCCCTCGCCGCTGCCGATGTCGCGATCCGCCGCCCGATCCCGGCCACCATCGAAGAGCTGCACCTGCAGGAGCCGCTGGTCTTCTTCGGTGTGGTCGGCCAGCTCGATCCCGATCGCAACCGCCCGGCCGGCCGGCGCGTGGTCGACATCGCGCGCCTGGCAGTGCTGCTGCTGACGCGGCGACTGCAGGGTCGTCCCGTGGTCTGGGTCCGTCGGCTCTCGCTCATCCGCCGGCATCCGCGCGACGGTGGGGAGCGCTTCATCGCCCGCCTCCTGCGGCTGCTGGCCCGCCCGGCCGAGGCCCAGGACCTGCTCGAGCTGGTCGGCGCCGAGCCCGCCCCTGCCTCGGTCCAGCCCGCTGATGACTGACGCCCCCATCTTCGTCGTCGGTGTCGCGCGCTCGGGCACGACGCTGCTCTCGGCCATGCTCTCGGCCCACTCGCGCCTCGACTGCGGGCCCGAATCCCGCTTCTTCGCGCGCTACCGCCACCTCGACCGCAAGGCTCGTGAGCGCATCCTCGACCCGCACACCTGGCCTCGCCCCGCTGTCGACTTCATCGCCTCGCTGCGCAACCAGGGCCATCCCATCACCGAGCTCTTCGACCTGACGCTGCCGGAGATCGGCACGTACCTCTGCGGCCGGCAGCCGTCGCCCGCGGCCATGCTCGAGTCGCTGACCGAGCTGCACGCGCGGCGAGCGGGGAAGTGGCGCTGGATCGAGAAGACCCCCCGCCACCTGCTCATGACCGACACGCTGCGGGCGCTCTGGCCGGAGGCCTACATCGTGCGCATCGTGCGCGATCCGCGTGACGTGGCGCTCTCGCTCGCGCAGGTGCCGTTCGCCAAGGACTCGGTCGTAGGCAACCTCGTGCGCGTCGATCGGGACGACCGTGCTTCGCGCGAGCGCATCGCGTCCGACCCGCGCGCGCTGACCCTGCGCTACGAGGACCTGGTCACCGAGCCCGAACAGGAGCTGCGCCGGATCTGTGGCTTCATCGGTGAGGCCTACGAGCCGGGCATGCTCGACGCCCGGGGTACGGCCGGCGTCGTGGCCGCGCAGCACGAGTGGTGGAAGGAGTCGGTGGCAGGCCCACTCAACAGCCGCAGTGTCGGCCGCTGGCAACGTCAGATGTCGACCGACGCGCGTCGGTTCGCGGCGTTGCATCTGGCCGGCTACCTGCGCGAGCACGACTACGACGGCGCCGCCGAGCCCAAGGGCGAGGTGGCGGTGCTGCCGGGCGCGGATGCGGTGGGACCGAAGAACGAGGCGCTGCTGCTGGAGCTGGCGCGGCGGGACCTGGTCGTGGCGCGCCCGGCGCCGGACACACCCTCGGCTCAGCATCGGCAGCGCCACCT
The DNA here is from genome assembly GCA_963716815.1 of uncultured Chloroflexia bacterium. Lineage (GTDB taxonomy): Bacteria > Chloroflexota > Limnocylindria > Limnocylindrales > CSP1-4 > JAFMJV01. Next base: position 15,720 of record CAVQUM010000020.1, on the reverse strand, counting down.
GCTCTTCCTCGGCGTCAAGGGTCAGCTCGATCCCACGCGCGGGCAGCCGGTCACCCGGCGCGTACTCGGCGCGGGCATGCTCGGTCTCGGGCTGGTCGTCCGGCGTCTGCAGGGCCGGCCCGTGCTGTGGGTACGGCGTGCCACGCTGCGCGAACCTCGCCTCAAGGACCCCGCTGAGCGACTGTTGGCTTTGTTGCTGCGCCTGCTCGCGCGGGACGTGCCCCTCGAGGACGCAGCGGTGCTGGTGGCTGGCGAATCCTAGCGTGGATGACCTGCTGCGCAACGCGGATCTCTTCGCCGCGGCCGGCCGCTACGGCTACCTCCATCCCGGCTACGCGGAGGCCTTCGTCGAGCTGGGTGAGGTGCGGCACCTCCGACGGAGCGGCACCTGGATGCTGACGCGGTCCATCGAGGGCAGCGATCGTCGTGATGCGCTCATCGGCTACCCGTGCCTGATCTGCCGCGACTGGCTCGGGCTGGTGGAGGACCTGGCCGAGACCGCTGCGCTGGCCGACGTGGTCACCGTCACCGCCGTGACCGACCCGCTCGCCGGTGTGGACGAAGAGCTGCTGCGCCCGGCCTTCGGCGACCTCGTGCGCATCGAGGCCCAGCACTACCTCATCGACCTCGTCGGCTTCTGGCCCGCCCGCGAGCATCGACGAGCGACCCGCCGCGCGCTGGAGCTGGTCGAGGTCGAGGTCGAGGACGCGCCCACGGGCCTGGCCCTCGACTGGGAGGCGTTCGGCGGCGACTTGCTGCCTGGGGCGGAGTTGGGGCTGTCGAGTGCGGCCCTGACACGCCAGCTGTCGCTGCCCGGCTGCGTGGGCTTCACGGCCCACGGAGCGGATGGCCAGGTCGCCGCGGCCATCGTCTACGTCAGTGACGACGCCGCCTCGCTACACGCGATGGCCGTGAGCCCTGCCGGCGCGGAGCTGGGTGCGCGCTACGCGCTGGTGCAGACGATGGCCCAGGACATGGCCGGCCGCGGCCTGCGCTTCCTGGACCTGGGCGCGGCCGACACGGACGCGGCCTTCATGGGCGGCTGGACCGAGCTGCTGCGTCCGGCCTATCGCTGCGGCCGCGTCGTCGACCGCCTGGCCTACGACGAGCTGACCGCCGCCGCGGGCACGACCGGCAGCGCCGTCTTCCCGGCCTACCGCGATCGCGCGGCTAGACTCGACCCATGAGGATCCTCGTCACCGGCGGTGCCGGCTTCATCGGCTCGACGTTCGTCCACCGCCGCCTCGCCGGCAGCGACGACAGCATCGTCGTCGTGGACAAGCTGACCTATGCCGGCAACCCAGCCAACCTCGCGGGCCTGGCCGACGACCCGGCCACGCGCGAGCGTTATCGCTTCGTGCAGGCGGACATCGCCGACGAGCCGCTGATGAACGAGCTCGCGTCCGAGTCCGACGCCATCGTCAACTTCGCCGCGGAATTGCACGTGGACCGCTCGATCCTGGAGCCGACCGCCTTCCTGCACACCGGCGTCATGGGCGTGTACGCCCTGCTGGAGGCGGCCCGTGCCCAAGCCGAGAAGCGTGACGGCACCTTTCGCCTGCTGCAGGTCTCGACAGACGAGGTCTACGGCCCTGTGCCCGCAGGGCTCTCCGTGGAGAGCGACCCCATGCGCCCGACCTCGCCCTATTCGGCGGCCAAGGCGGCAGGGGAGCACCTCGTGTCGGCCTACCACGAGACGTACGGCCTCGACACGGTCATCACGCGCGGGGCCAACACCTACGGGCCGGCGCAGTACCCGGAGAAGCTGATCCCGCTGTTCGTCACCAACGCGCTCGACGACGAGCAGCTGCCGATGTACGGCGACGGCATGCAACGGCGGGACTGGCTCTTCGTGGCCGACCACGCCGATGGGGTCGGGGTGGCCCTGGACCACGGGGCCTCCGGCGCCGCCTACAACATCTGCGGCGACGGGGTCGAGCGGCCCAACCGGGCGGTGACCGAAGCCATCCTCGAACACCTGGGCAAGCCCTGGTCGCTGGTGCGCACGGTGCCCGACCGGCCCGGCCACGACCGCCGCTATGCGCTCGACGGCTCGCGCCTGAAGTCGCTCGGCTGGGAGCCGCAGGTGACGTTCGAGGACGGCATCGCACGCACGGTCGACTGGTACGCGGCCAATCGCGAGTGGTGGGAGCCCATCAAGTCGGGCGACTGGCACGACTACTACCGAGCGCAGTACGCCTGGCGCCTGGAGCAGTCCACCGACGCCTGAGGGGTCACCGCCCGTCTGCGCCACCTGGCGACCGCCGCCTGCCGCCCGACGACACCCGCCTGACCGCGCCGACGCGCCGCCTGCCGCCGCGACGACCCCTGCCGCCCGACGATTCCACACGAGGGCCTGAACATCTGGGCCCGCGACGCGCCCACTCGGCTGTCCCAACCGCTCTGCCGTGCGCCGAACTCCCAGCATCATGCACGCCGTGGGCAGCGCGAGGCTCCCGACGGTGCCAGGCGGCTCCGTGCGAGCCCCGTCGACGTCGATTCGTTCAGCCCTGGTGTTGAAGCGCCACGAACCGACCCGCCACGAGAGCCTGCACCCACCCACAAGCGCGAGCCTGCGCCGACCCGCCACGAGAGCCTGCGCCAGCTCCGCGACTGGGTCCCTCCAATCTGTCCACGCCCCCGTCTTCGCTCGTGCGCACGCGTGAAACCAGCCTGACGCGCTAGACTGCGGCGGCGCGGAGCAGCGACGGGACGTCCCCAGTGACGCCGCTGCCGCGATGCATTCCCAGATACCGACCACCGGAGAACCGTCACGCATGACCTCGCCGAACCAACCACCGAAGGAGTCCCTCCGCGACCGCCTCTCGACCCGCCTGTCCAGCGACAAGCGCGGCCGCTACATGGACGCGGAAGCCCAGCACACGCGCACCGTCAGCTGGCTGTTCTACGGACTCATCGTCATCGTCGTGGTCATCATCATCGGTGGCCTCGCCTACGGCTTCTGGGAGTCCAACCTCAAGCCCGTGGCCAGCGTCGGTGGCAAGGACGTCGGCCGCGGCGAGATGGAGGACCGTGCCGCGCTCGAGCAGTTCCGCTACGACCGCGCCAACGCCAATACCACGGCCGCGCTCGCGGAGGGCACCATCGACTCCGACCTCGCCAATCGCGAGTTCGGCGTCACCGAGAACGAGCGACCCACGAGCGATCTCGAAGTCCTCAACGAGCTGGTCGACCTGCTCTTCAAGCAACAACTGGCGGCCGAAGAGGGCGTCAGCCTCGATGCAGATGAGCTGCAGGCGGCTGTGGAGGCCGACGGCACCTTCGACGAGGCGCGACGGGTGGAGGCGCTGGTGGTCATGACCACCGAACAGGAACAGGGTGGAGCCGCTACCGATGTCGGCATCCTCGACGCCCGTGAGCGCGCGAACGCGGCCGTGGCCGCGCTCGAAGCAGGCGACGATCCCGCCGAGCTGGCCGAGACCTATGGGCCGGCCAACTACACGCCCGCCTGGGTCACCCACACCGATCTGCTCGACAAGGCCTGGGCCGATGAGATCTTCGCCGCCGAGGAGGGCGGCGTCACCCCTGCGGTGCAGGCGGAGACCGGCGAGCAGCTCATCGCGAAGGTCACCGACATCGCTCCCGAGCGGGTCGACGACGGGTTCGTCGAAGCGGTCAACGACGAGGTGGGGGAGGACACCCACCGGCGCAACGTGGAGTTGGAGGCGCTGGCCGCGAAGCTCGAGCAGACCATCGTGGACTCGGCCCTCGCCACCGAGTACGACCAGGTGCGCTTGGCTGAGATCCTCGTCGAGCGCAGCCCCAACAGCACCGACGACACCGCCGGCGAGGCGCGCGCCAGCCACATCCTCTACCAGCCCGAGGCCCCGCTCGACGAGGAGGGGGTCGCCACGGACCTCGCCGACCTACCCGCCGACGACCCGGCCTGGGCGGCCGCCCAGGCCCAGGCCCAGGCTGCCCACGACGAACTGTCCGCCATCGAGGACGTCGACGAGCGCATCGCCGCCTTCGCCGAACGTGCCCGCGCGGACAGCGACGGCCCGAGTGCCACGCGCGGTGGCGACCTCGGCTGGTTCTCGCGTGACTCGATGCTGACCGAGTTCAGCGACGTCATCTGGGAGAACATCGATCCCCAGCGGGGCGATGTCCTGGGCCCGGTGCGCACGAGCTTCGGCTGGCACGTGATCCTGCACGATGACTTCCGCTCGTCGCTCGACGTCCGCCTGGGTGAGGTGCAGGCAGCGCTGGCTGCCGAAGACGCCGACTTCGCCGCGGTCGCGGCCGAGTACTCCGACGGTCCCGAAGCCGCAGATGGTGGCGAGATCGGCTGGCGCGTGCTCGACCTGCTCGATGACGAGACGTACCTGGCCATCGACGCCGCCGCGCCGGGCGAGCCGACCGAGCCGGTCGATACCGGCGACGGCTACCGCATCTACCAGCAGCTGGAGGCGGACAGCCGCCCGCTCGAGGCCGACGACGCTGCGCGCGTGGAGTCCTCGGCCTTCGCCGACTGGTACGACGATCGCTACATCGCGGCTCAGGAGGACGGCTCCATCTCCGTCGACGAGTCGGTCGGTGAGTGACCCCCGCGGGGCCTGTGTCTGGTTCACGGGCCTCTCGGGATCGGGCAAGTCGACCACCGCAGAAGCGCTGGTGCCGCTGCTCGAAGCGCGCGGCCGCACCGTGACCGTGCTCGACGGTGACGTCGTGCGCACGCACCTGACCCAGGGCCTCGGCTTCAGCAGGGAGGACCGCGACACCAACGTCCGCCGCGTGGGCTACGTGGCGGGCGAGATCGTGCGCCACGGCGGCCTGGTCGTGGCCGCCCTCGTGAGCCCCTATCGCGAGACACGCGCCGAGGTGCGTGAGATGGTGGGCGAGGGCTACATCGAGGTCTTCGTCGACACGCCGCTCGACGTGGTCGAGGCCCGCGACGTCAAGGGCTGGTACGCCAAGGCGCGCACGGGCGAGGTCAAGGAGTTCACCGGGGTGTCCGACCCGTACGAGCCGCCGACCGACCCCGAGATGACCCTGCGCACGACCGACACCACGCCCCAGGCCAACGCGCAGCTGGTGGTCGAGTACCTCGAGTCGCGCGGCATCCTGACCCCGACCTAGGCGGCCGATGTCGCTCCTGACCGACCCCGCGCTGGACGCATTGCTGGAGCGAGCCGGCGTCGATCCTGCCGAAGGCGTGCAACTCATCGCGCTCGACCGCCTGGTGCTGCGGCCCTTCGATGCGGGCATGCCGCTCATCGTCCTGCCGCCCACCGGCGACGGACCGCGCCGCCGACCCGTATCGGGCGCTGCCGGGCCGTCACGGCCACGGCACCGACCCGGTCTCGCTGCTGCACCGGCTCTACCCGCTCGACCACGCCGTCATCGGGACGGCCTACGACGACACCGTCGGCACCATCACCGCCTCGGTGCTGGCCGCGGGTCCCCACCTGCTCCCGGCCCTGGCCCCGGAGGCCAACCCGGCCTCGATGTACGGCCTGCCCTGGCTGGTGCACCGGCTGCGTCAGCCCGATGGCTGCCCCTGGGACCGCGAGCAGGACCATCAGACGTTGAAGCCCTTCCTCATCGAGGAGGCCTACGAGGTCTACGACGCGCTCGACCTGGGTGCCGGGCCCGACCTGGCCGAGGAGCTGGGCGACCTGCTGCTGCAGGTCGTGCTGCACGCGCAGTACGCCGCGGAGGAGGGGATCTTCGACATGTCCGACGTGCAGCGCGCGATCACCACCAAGATCATCAGCCGCCACCCACACGTCTTCGCCGACGTGGTCGCGGACACGCCCGAGGAGGTCATCCGCAACTGGGAGCAGCTCAAGGCAGCGGAGCGCACCGCCAACGGCAAGAAGGTGCGCGACCCGGACATGCCCGACGCCTTCAAGGGGCTCAGCAAGTCGCTGCCCTCGCTGGCCTACGCCGACGAGATGCAGGGCCGTGCGGCCGCGCTGGGCTACGACTGGCCTGACCTCGAGGGCGTCATCGACAAGGTCGCCGAGGAGGCCACGGAGCTGCTGGCGGCCACCTCCGACGAGCAGCGCCGCGAGGAGTACGGCGACCTCTTGTTCGTGCTCGTCAACATGGGACGCAAGCTGGGCGTCGACCCCGAGGCCGCGCTACGCTCGGCCAGTCGCAAGTTCGCCTCGCGTTTCGCGCGCGTGGAGCGGCTGGCGGAGGAACAGGGGCTGGAGCTCAAAGCGCTGGGACTCGACGCACTCGACGACCTGTGGCAACTGGCCAAGCGAGAAGAGACGATCGAACGAGAGCAGACGACCGAGAAGGAGAGTCGATGAGCATCGGTGGAGGGGCGCGCTTCCGCGTCGACGGCCGCACCCCGGGCCAGATGCGCCCGGTCAACATCCAGATGGACGTGCAGAAGTGGGCGACCGCGTCGCTCATCTGGAAGCAGGGCGACACCCACGTGCTGTGCTCGGCCACGGTGGAGGACCGCATCCCGCCGTTCCTGCGGGGCAAGGGCGTGGGCTGGGTCACCGCCGAGTACGCCATGCTGCCGACCGCCACCAGCGAGCGCATGCAGCGTGAATTGGTCAAGGGCAGGCTCGGCGGGCGGACCTATGAGATCCAGCGCCTCATCGGCCGTTCGTTGCGCGGCGTCGTGGATACCGCGGCCATGGGCGAGAAGACGGTCACCATCGACTGCGACGTCATCCAGGCCGACGGCGGCACCCGTTGCGCGTCGATCACCGGCGGCTACGTGGCGCTGGTGCTGGCCCTGCGCAAAGCCAATCTGGAGCGCGCCATCAACAGCAAGATCGCGGCCATCAGCGTGGGCATCGTCGACGGGCACAGCCTGCTCGACCTGGAGTACCGCGAGGACTCCAGCGCAGAGGTCGACTTCAACGTCATCGGCACCGACGCGGGCACCTACGTCGAGCTGCAGGGCACGGCCGAGGGCAGGCCGTTCGACCGCGCGCAGACGACCGAGCTGCTGGACCTGGCCGATGGCGGCCTCAGGAAGCTCTTCGAGATCCAGGACGCCGTGCTCATGGGTGAGGCGGCCAAGGCGGCGAAGGCCGACTGATGGCCCGGCGCCTGCTGGTGGCCAGCCGCTCCCGCCACAAGGTGGGCGAGCTGCACGACCTGCTCGACCTCGGCGACGACGTGGTCCTGGTCAGCCCCGACGAGGTCGGGGTCGAAGGCGAGCCGGTGGAGGACGCCGATTCCTTCGCGGGCAACGCCGAGATCAAGGTGCGCTACTACGCCGAGCGCTCCGGGCTGCCGACGCTGGCGGACGACTCCGGCCTGGAGGTGGATGCGCTCGACGGTGGGCCCGGGGTCCACACCAAGCGCTACGCCGGCCCCGAGGCTACCGACGAGGACAACAACAGCAAGCTGCTGGGCGAGCTCGAAGGGCTGCCCGCCGTGGAGCGTGGTGCGCGCTACCAGTGCGTGCTGGCCTTCCTCGACCCCACGTCGGGGGCGCCGCCCGTCTTCCGCGACGGCCAGTTCGAGGGTCGCATCGCGACCGAGCGCCGGGGCACCGGCGGCTTCGGCTACGACCCCATCTTCGAGCCCGCGGGCGAGGCGCCCGGCGGCCGGACGGTGGGCCTGATGAGCAGCGAGGAGAAGCATGCGCTCTCGCACCGCGGGAAGGCCGCGCGTGCCATGGCCGAGTACCTCAAGGGGGAGGGCTGGTAGATGTGGAGCGAGCCACGACCGCGGGTGGTCATCGCCGGTGAGGCGCTGATCGATCTCATCATCGGCCGGGACGGGTCGGTGAGCCCGGCTGCCGGCGGTGGCCAGTACAACGCCGCGCGGGCGCTGGCGCGCCTCGGCGGTTCGGTCGAGTTCCTCGGGCGCATCAGTGACGACTGGTTCGGGAAGCTGCTGCGGGCCAAGCTCGACGAGGACGGCGTGGGCACCTCGCTGGTGGTCGACACCGCGGACCCGACCACGCTCGTGCTGGCCGAGATCGACGAGGCCGGCGTGGCCCACTACCACTGGTACATCGAGAAGACGACCGTGCCCGGGCTGGAGCTGGCCGACGCGCGACGAGCGCTTTCGCCGCCCCCCGATGCGCTGCACGTGGGCACGCTGGGCCTGGCTATGGAGCCCATCGCCGATTCGCTCGCGGCCGTGGTGGCGGAGGTGCCCGAGTCCACGTTCGTGATGGTCGATCCCAACTGCCGGCCCACGGCCACGCCCGACTTCGGGCGCTACCAGGCGCGCATGCGCCGCATCATCGCCCGCGCCGACGTGGTCAAGGGCAGCGACGAGGACTTCGCGTACCTGGCGCTGGCGGAGACGCCGGAGGCGACCGCGCGGCTGCTGCTGGAGCAGGGCGTGGGAGCCGTGCTCGTGACGCACGGTGCCGACGAGGCCCTCGGCTTCTGTGCCGGCGGCGAGTTCGCCGTGCCGGTGCCGGTGGTGCAGGTGGTCGATACCGTCGGTGCCGGTGACACCTTCGGCGGCTCGTTCCTGGCCCACTGGCTCGAGCACGGCTTCGGCCGCCGCGAGCTGGCCGATGCGGACCTGCTCCAGGACGCAGTGGCATTCGCGGCCCAGGCTGCCGCCATCAACTGCACCCGCGCCGGCGCCGAACCCCCGACGCGCGCGGAGATGGGCCTCGACTAGCGCGGCTTCCGCCCCGCCTCATCCTGTCGGGACTAGCCTGACGCAGGAGCCCCCGACTCGAGCGTCATCCCATCCTCCCGGGACTCGAACGGACCTGCCGCGCGCACTCTCAGTCCCTCACACGTCGATGGGTGAACGACACGGGCTGGCGGGCCGTCTCGTTCGTCCGGTTAGTCCCCATGGGATGAGTGGGCGCCGGCCCGGTCGGCTGCTCGACGGCATCACGGACGACCTCCTGTAGCGCTAGAAGGTCAGGACCTTGTCGGCCCAGAGCGTCCACTCGGTCAGCTCGGCCAGGCTCGAGCGGCGAGCATTGCCCGCGAGCATCTCCTCGCTGATGCCGCGCGCATCCATGCACGTGCCACAGCAGGCGACCCAGACGCCCTTGGCGCTGCAGCCCTTGAGCATGCGCTCGAGGTTGTAGTAGCCATCGGGTGTCTTCTGGCCCGTGAGCGCACAGGTCACCGCATCGCCCATGAGGAAGATGCGCACCGTCGTGTCCTCCGACGTGGCCAGGCTCAGCGCCAGACGTAGCCCGTTGTACGAGCGCTCGTTGCCATAGGCAGGCTCGTTGAGGATGAAGAGCGTGTTCACAGCGTTGGTCCTCCGTCTGCGTCGTACCGACCCAGACTACACTCCGCTGTTCCATGCCCAAGGACGCCCGAGGTCACCATCGGGCGTGGCAGTGACCGCCACGTGGCCTTGCCCTCTCGCAACATGGCCTGATGGGGCCCGTTAGGCAGCCGAGCCGCTCGACGCGGCCGCTGACGAGGCTTGGAATTCGGTCGCCGCCCACTCCACCGGCGACCCCGGCATCGCCGCCGAGCTCGTCCGCGTGACCGATCGTCTTGGGCATCGGCAGGCACCCCCGGGGGACATCAGGCCTGTCCTTGGGGCCGGACCTCTGGGTGATGCCCCGAACCTCACACCAACGCGACCATCAGCACCCAACCGACCAGCGCTTCCATCCTGCTGAAGCTCCATGGTGCCCATGCCCCGCATCACGAACCGCGTCTTCGCCGACCTGGCCATCTGGATGACCTCGTTCGGTGTGGCCGTAGGCCTGGTCTTCCCGTTCTTCTGCATCTGGCTGGGGCTGCCCGTGTCGGCCGTCCTGACGCCGCCGTTCGTGGTCTCCGCGCTGCTGGCGGGCCTGCTCGTCGGCGGTGTCAACTACGCACTGGCGCGCCTCATCGTCGCCTCCCGCCTGCAGCTTCTGGCGAGGCACATGAACTACGTCCAGCGCCAGTTGGTGCAGGGCACGCGCACCGGGGACTGGAGTGCCTGCGACGCCACGGACTGCGCGCTGCCGGTCGATTCCGATGACGAGGTCGGTACCAGTGCTGCTGCCTTCAACGTGCTCGTGGCCACGCTCGCGACCTCGCACCAGATGGAATCCGCGACACGCCGGTTCAGCCAGGTGGTGAGCAGTCACCTGGACCTGGAGGTGCTGGGGAACGAGGCCCTCGCGGCCATCCTCGATGACACTCGTGCCATGGCCGGCGCCCTCCTGATCGCGCGCGAAGACGGCTTGCAGGTCCTCACCTCGACGGGCATCCGCGAACCGCAAGCCGTCGCTGCCAACGGGCAGATCGCCGAGTGTCTGCGGTCGAACCACATCCGCTCCCTGAAGGTGGATGCCGGGAGCGTGGTCATCGATAGCGTCCTACTGGAGCAGTCGGCCAGCGAAGTCGTGGTCGTGCCGCTCAGCTTCAAGGGCGTGCCCATCGGGGCCTTGGTGCTGGCATCCGCCAAGCCCTTCGCCCCTTCGGCCAGCGTCCTGCTGCGGCACTATCAGATCGACCTCGGGCTGGCTCTCACCAACGCGATCTCACACGACCGCCTCGAGCGACTCGCCGCGATCGACTCCCTGACTGACGCTTACAACCGACGCTTCGGGCTGGTGCGTCTGCAGGAGGAGTTCGGACGCGCCCTGCGAGTCGAGGGCCCCCTGGGAGTCCTGATGGTCGACCTCGACCACTTCAAGGCCGTCAACGACACGTTCGGGCACCTCGCCGGTGACCGAGTGCTGCGCGCGGTCGCGGGATCGATGCGCCGCGTTCTGCGCGAGGGTGACGTCCTCGTGCGCTACGGTGGCGAGGAGTTCCTGGCGGTGCTCCCCGGTGCCTCGAGTGCCGACCTGCTCGAGCTTGCTGAACGCCTGCGCCGGGCCGTGGCCGCGACCGAGGTGCGGGACCGGGAGATGCGCATCAGGGTGACCGCCAGCATCGGGGCCGCGTCATACCCCGAGCACGATGTGGCATCCGCGTCAGAGCTGGTCGAATCCGCGGACGCGGCCCTCTACGAAGCCAAGGGCTCGGGGCGAGACCGCGTCTCCATCGCCTGAGGCGGGCCCGACACCCCCTGGAGCTTGCCGCTGTCGACGAGGTCCTCGGCCGCGGGCATCGGCGCCATCACGTCCCAGTGCTCCACGAGGCGGCCATCGGCGACCCGCCACAGGTCCATGATGGCCGTCTCCGTCCCGGCCAGATCGACGCGCGAGAGCGTCGCCACCATGTCGCCGCTGCCGACGATGAGGTCGGTCTCGCGGTAGGTCGTCGATGCGAGCGATGCCCGCAGCGCCTCGATGCCGTCAGCGATGCGCGGGTCATGCTGTGTGAACGACTCGGTCGAGACGTGGTCGGCCAGCCGTTCGTGCTGGCGGCCGGCGAGGACATCGTCGATGAAGCGGACGACCAGCGCCTTGTTGGCGTCGGTCGCCCCGAGGTCGGTCGGGTCGGTGGGACCATCGATCTGGCTGTGTCCAGACACGGACTGGTCGACCCATTTGCCGATGACGTTCCAGTGCTCGATCATGCCGCCATCCTCGTCTGCCTGGAGGATGTCCATCGTGATCCAGCGCGACTCGCCGCCGTTGAGACGCTGCGCGGCGTGCATGAAGACGAAGTCGCCGTCGGCGAAGCCGCGGACGATGTCGATCTCTCGCTCGGGATTTCGTTCGATGAAGGCCTCGAAGAACCCGATGAAACCGGCCTGACCGTCCCCACCCCCAACGAATGCTGGGTGTAGCGCTCGCCGCTGTACACGGCCACGGCCTCGCGTGGTTTGCCGTCGCGAATGCCGGTGAGATAGGGCGCCTTGGCGTTCTCGAGTGCGGTGGCCATGTGGCTTCCCTTTCGGTGGGGTGGTGTCGGATGCTGGCCACATCTTGCTCCCCGGAACCCTGCGAACACGAGGTCTTGGGCTGACTCTCGCGGCCAGGCCGTCCGATCTTCCACGAGTCAGCCGATGTGCTTCGAGGCTGGCTCGCACACGGTCGATTTCGCGGGCGTCCTCATCCTGTCACGACTAGCCTGACGCAATGAGCCCCCGACTCGAGCGTCATCTCATCCTCCCGGGACTCGATAGGACCTGCCGGCGCACTCCCAGTCCCGAACGAGTCGATGGGTGAACGACACGATGGTCGGCGGCCTGTCTCGTTCGTCCAGGTTAGTCCCCATGGGATGAGTCAAGAACTGTGACACCACGTCGTAGGACTTGACCCCGCTTCCGGCGCCAAATGGTCCCCGCTCGCGGCCCACGGGCCGGAGCTAGCCCCGCCCCGTGTCGAGGGCCCGATTTCCGCGGGCCTCTGTGCCCGCCTGGGCATGACAGGGAGTCCACTCGGGGCCCGGACGGGGCCGGTGCGGCGAGGTGCAGGCGTGCCGCGCTCGACGTACTGGGCCACGGCCGCCGGGCGTGACACCTGGCCAAGATCCCGTCGTGACCCTGGATTGTTGTCCATGGCCTGCGAAGACGGGGCCGCCATCGGTGGAAAAGGGGCTTGACAACCTCGGCTCCGAGGCACAGATCGTTTTACTGAAACGATTGAGTAAACCGATGCAATCGTGGGAGGGCGGCATCGAGGGCGAAGCCCCGCTCGATCGACGGAGGAGGGACGTTGACCCAGGACCGCACGGTCACGCAGGGGACGAGTCGGAGGAGGCCCCGGCAGCGGGGACGACCGCTGCTGCCACGACGCACGACGCCCACGCCACCAGTCGAACCCTGCGCACGCAGGCGCGCCGCCGCGTGCCCGCATGTCAGACGTGGCCAAGGTCGCGGCGTCTCCACCACCACCGTCTCGCTAGTGCTCAACGACAAGGCCGGCAGCTCCATCCCCGATGTCACCAAGGAGCGCGTGTTCGAGGCCAGCCGGGCGCTGGGCTACCGCACCAACACCGTCGCGCGCAACCTGCGCCGCCAGTCGAGCGAGACCATCGGGCTCATCAGCGACACCATCGCCTCCACGCCCTTCGCCGGGCTCATGATCCACGGCGCCGACCAGGTCGCAGCCGCCGCCGGCATGACGCTCATCCTCATCAACACTGAGCGTGATCCCGAGGTCGAGGCGCGCGCCATCGACACACTGCTCGCGCGCCAGGTCGACGCGCTCATCTACGCCACCATGTGGCACCAGGTCGTGGAGCCCCCGGAGGCACTCAAGGAGGTCCCCTCGGTCCTGCTCGACGCGCGCTCCGACGACCCGGACGACTCATGGGTCGTACCGGACGAGGAGCTCGGGCGGCTACGCTGCCGCCACTCACCTCATCGAAGCCGGCCACGCACGCATCGGCTACATCCACGAGGACAACGAGTACCCGGCCCAGCCGGAGCGCTTCGCCGGCTACCGCCGCGCCCTCGCCGAGCATGGCCTCGAGTTCGATCCTGCCCTCGTGGCGGTCGACATGAACGACCCCTTCGGTGGCGCTGCTGCCGCGGCCCGCCTGCTCGAGCTGCGCGGAGCCACCGACCGCCATCCAGTGCTACACCGACCGCATGGCCATGGGTGCGTACCGCGCCATCCGCCGTGCCGGCCTCTCGGTGCCAGACGACATCTCCGTCATCGGGTTCGACAACCAGGACCAGATCGCGCCCTGGCTCGACCCGCCGCTCACGACCATGCAGCTGCCCCATGAAGCCATGGGCAGCTGGGCCGTCGAGCACCTACTTCGAGTCCTCAGCGGTGAGACCGAGAGATCACAGCAGATGCGCATGGATTGTCCGCTCGTGGTCCGTGACTCGGTCGCACCGCCCCGCGACGGGGCGGGAGTGTCGCCCCGTCCCACGCGGGGGACGACGTGAGCGCGCGAGCCCCGCGCCGGTCACGGACGCAATGTACGGGGCAAGGAGGAAGGACATGACCCATTCCAAGACCACGCGTCGAGTGGCCCTGTTGGCCACGACCGCGCTGGTGGGCACCGCCTTCGCCGCTGCGCCGGTGGCGGCACAGGGCGATCCCAACGTCTGCGACGGCGTCATCGAAGGGCCCGTCGAACTGCAGATGACCGTCCACTCCGGTACCAACCCGGGCCCCGAGCCCGAGACGGTCGAGGCCTTCAACACCGGCGTCGGCGCTGAGCTCGGCGTGAGCATCGTCATGAACGAGCTGGGCGAGGGCGCGTACGCCACCGCCATCAAGTCCGCCGCCGCGGCCGGCGAGATGCCGGACATCGTGGACATGGACGGCCCGTACCTCTACGAGTTCGTCTGGGCCGACCTGCTCGCTCACTCGACAGCTGTATCACCGAGAGGAGAAGGCTCAGTTCCTCGGCTCGATCGATCCAGCAGGGCACCTTCGCGGACCAGCTCTACTCGCTCGGCTCATTCGAGTCCGACTCGGACTGTGGGCCCACAAGTCGATGCTCGAGGACGTGGGCGCCCAGAATCCCGAGGGCATCGATGATGCCTGGACGGTGGACGAGTTCACGCAGGTCCTGAAGGATCTGCAGGCCGCCGGCTACGGCGCCAATGGGCCGCTCGACATCAAGTGGTTCTATGGCGCCGGCGAGTGGCGGCCATACGGCTTCGCCCCCATGATCCAGTCGGCCGGCGGTGACATCATCGACCGCAGCACCATGGCCAGCTCCGAGGGCTTCTTCAACGGCCCCGAGGCCGTGGGCGCCTGGACGACAGTTCCAGGGCTGGGTCAATGACGGCCTCGTCGACACCGTGGCCGAGGACGACAGCCCCTTCGACCCTGGGCCCCGACGGTGAGCCCAACACCGGTGACGAGACCCCGCTGGCGTGGGTCGGCCACTGGGCATACCGGATTCAAGCGCGGCACTGGGCGATGACCTGATCCTCCTGCCGCTCCCGGACTTCGGCAACGGCAGCAAGACCGGTATGGGCTCCTGGAATTGGGCCGCTTCGACCGGTCCTGACGGCCGCGTCGAGCACGGGCGACGAGGCCGACCTCGACGCTGTGTGGGCCTTCATCAAGCACGTGACCAGCCCCGAGAAAGCCTTCGCTTCACGACGGCCAACGGCGCGGTGCCGTCCACGAAGGCCGCACTGGCCGACTCGCCGCTCCACCAGGACGGCGGGCCCATGGCCATGTACGTGGATAACCTCGAGGCCGCCCACGGCGACACCAGCTTGGTGCAGGCAGGCGCTGTGCCGCGTCCGGCCACGGCAGCCTACGGCTTCATCGCCAGCCGGTTCAGCGACGTGATGGCCGACATCATCGCTGGCGCTGATGTCCAGTCCACCCTGGACCGGGCCACAACAGGCCATCGACGACGAGATCATCGACGCCGGCTACGCCGACTAGTCGCCAGTCCACAGGTGCGGGATCCGCGAGGTCCCGCACCTGAATTCACCTCCACGATCGAGCCAGGGGAGAGGGGTAGCCGACGATGAGCGTCACGACACAAGGGGGCAGGAGCGCCGGCTCAGCCGACACGGGTGGCTGGCGGGAACGACTCGGCTCTGAAGGCGTGGCCGGCTGGTTGTTCAGCGCGCCAGCGGGTGCACCCTGCTGGCCGTCTTCATGGTGCTGCCCTTCATCCTGGCCTTCTACTTCTCCTTCACCAACGAGCGGCTCATCTCACCACGACCGACCGAGTGGGTGGGCCTGCGCAACTACACCCGCATCTTCGAGGACGAGTTCTTCTGGAAGGCGTTGGGCAACAACATCGCCTCAGCCCGTGGTCGTGCCGCTGCAGACGGCTTTCGCGCTCTTCCTCGCGGTGGTCGTGAACCAGGGCCTTCGCGGCTCGGCCATCTTCCGCACCATCTTCTTCATGCCGGTGACCGTGATGGCCGCCGTCTCGGTCATCTGGATCGTGCTGCTCAACCCGCAGGGCTTGATCAACGCCTTCATGGAAATCATCACCTTCACCCAATGCGTTG
>CAVQUM010000019.1:0-241280 GCA_963716815.1 uncultured Chloroflexia bacterium | reverse complement strand
CCCGACCGCGCTGGCCGTCTGCGCTGCGCCTGCACGACCTGCACCAGCCGGGTCGTGTTCAGCCGAGTCGCGGCACTGTGGAATCGGAGCGGCCCCCTTGCTCTCCCGGTGGGACAGGGCTGCGTCCGGAGGGGTCCGGGTCGCCTCGGTGATCGTCCGAGCGTACCCTCGAACCCATGAAGAGGCGCGTCAGATCGTAGCCGATGACGTCCTTGACGTTGCGGCCGCCCGTGCGGAGGACCGCCCCGTCGGCGGGCACGACCTCGAGGCCGAGCACCCAGTCGCGCGTGACGCCGTACTTACCGCGCGCCGCAGCCCACCACATTATCGGCTAGGTTGCCGCCGATGACGCTCGTCTCGCGGCTGGCGGGGTCGGGTGGGTAGGACCAAGATCGATCTCGGAGACCGCTCGCTCGAGGTCCGCCGCGACGACGCCCGGCTGGGTGACCACCAGCAGGCCGTCAGGTGAGTCTCGAGATACGCGGTCCATGGCCGTCATGACCATGATGATGCCGCCCTCCACCGCCTTCGCGCCGCCCGACAGCCCACTGCCGCGGCCACGCGGGACCACCGGCACGCGGAGCTCGCCAGCGAGCCGGACGAAGCCGTTGTCCTTGACGTCGTCGGTGGACGTGGGAAAGACGAGCGCCAGGTAGACCCTGTCGGGCAGGAATTCCGTCTGGTCGTGACGGTCGCGCTCGGCTGCCACCGCCTCGACGATGATAGGTACGCCGGCAGGCGTTGCTCCATGGCGGCGAGGATTGGGCCCCACTCATCTCGCCATCGTGACCTTCGCGCGCGGTTGCGCACCAGCTAGCGGCACGTGACCGCGCGGTATGAAGCGCATCGACGGCCACCCCGTCCTTTCCGGCGACGCACCCTCGGTTCAGCGATGGACGCGTCGCCTGTACTCCGCGAAGACCTCGACGTTGTGGTCGGGACCGAAGCGCGTGTCGTTGGGCGACACGAACGTCGGCAGCACGATGCCGCGGTCCTTCAGCGCCTGCGCCAGCTCGCTCACGATGCCCATGGTGATGACGATGACCGCGAGCGTGGAGGTCGCGCCGACCGGAGGTCCCCAGCCCTCGATGTCGACGACCGCATCGGCCGGGATCACAGCAGTTGTCGATGACGACGTCCGCGACCTCGGCGAGGCGCTTGCCCGACGAGTGCGTGGCCGCGTTGAGGTCCAGGTTCGCGACCGAGGTGACGGCCACGACCTTGGCCCCCGCGCTCCTTGGCGTAGAGCGAAGCCTCGATGGCCGCGGCGTTCAGGCCGCCGTGGCTGTAGGCCACGAGCGTGTCGCCCTCCTGGAACGAGTAGTTGCCCAGGAAGTTGGCGATGTAGCCCTCGGTGCGCTCGAGCCAGAGCAGCTCGCGCACGCCGCCGGTGCCGAGCACATTGGACCAACCCAGGCGCTGGTCGGTCAGCGGCCGCAAGCACGGGATAGCTGCCATAGCGAGGGAAGGCGTCCATCACCGGCAGGATCGAGTGACCGCTGCCGAAGAGGCTCACCAGGCCGCCTTGCTCGACGCCATCGGCCATCATCGCCGCGGCCTCGGCCGATGGCCTCGGTCTGCGTCTGCTCGATCTTGGCGACGAGCTTCGCTGCCTCGCCGAAGTAACGCTGTGCGGTCATCCTGGGTCCTCTCCCTTCGCTATCGACAGCGCCCTGGCTGCCGCGCCGACGAGGCTCGACTCAGCGCCGAGTCCCGAACGTGTGAACGTCGTACGCGTGACGCGTACGGTTGACAGCTCTGCTGCGCGACCGCGGTGGCCTGCTCGGAGAAGTCGGCGCGTGAGCCCACTCCTCCCGACCAGACCACGAGCTCGGGTGCCAGCAGATCGATGATGTGCCCGGCCACCGTGCCAGCCACCGTGGCGGCCTGGTCGACGGCGGCCTGCGCCACCTGGTCGCCGCCGGCCGCGCGCTCGAACACCGCGCGGGTGTCGGGGTAGTCCTCCTGCGCGGCCATCGCGGCGAGCGGCGGCCAGGATCCCCGGTCCCGAGGCGATCGCCTCGGCCGGTTCGGAGAGCGCGCCGTCGGGCAACGGCCAGCGATTCCAGCCGACCGCCCCGGCGACGCCGGTGCGTCCCTCGACGACCTTGCCGTCGAGCCAGACCCCGGCCCCGAAGCCGGTGCCGACGATCAGCGTGGCCACGCTGTCGATAGCCACGGCCGGCGCCGAACGTCGCCTCCCCGAGCGTGGCGGCGTAGCCGTCGAACATCGCGACCGCGGGCAGGCCGAAGGCCGACCGCAGCAGCGCCGCCACGGGAGCGCCGTGCCAGCTCGGCGACGCTGCGGCGCCGCCCAGGCCACGTGCCCGTCGTCGTCCACGATGGCGGGCAACGCCATGCCCACGGCGCGAGCGTCGCCGATGCCCTCGAGCGAGCGTGCGCGCTCCGCCAGGCGGACGATGGTCGCGCTCGGCCGGCCCGGCTCCGTGGGCTGCGACCGACCGCGCCAGCAGCGTACCGTCGGCGTCGAAGGTCGCGACGGCGGTCTTGGTGCCACCCATGTCGATGGCGACGACGTTGCTCATCTCGCTCACCCCTTCACCGCGCTGGTGAAGCCCTGGTCGGAATAGGCCCGGCGGACGATGATGAAGAGCAGGATGTTGGGCATGATGGCCATCAGCGTGCCCGCGAAGATGACGTTGGACAGACGCACGGCGGTCGTGTAGGACTGCAGCTGGTTGACCACCAGCACGACGGTGAAGTGGTCGGGCGACTGCAGCACCACCAGCGGCCAGAGGTAGGCGTTCCAGTAGAAGACGAACGCGAACATGGCCAGCGTCGCGATGGCCGGACGCAGGAGCGGCACGCCGACCGACCAGCAGGATGCGCCACTCGGAGGCGCCGTCCACGCGGGCCGCGTCGAGGAGCTCACGTGGGCACCCCGCGAGCGAACTGGCGGATGAGGAAGATGCCGAAGGCGTTGGCCAGCTGCGGCACCAGCACGCCGACGAGCGAATCCAGCAGGCCCGCCGACTGGACGAGCCAGTACAGCGGCACCAGCGTCGCGATGGGCGGCACGAACATCGTGGCCAGCAGCAGCAGGAACAGCGGCTCGCGACCGCGGAACTCGTAGATCGCGAAAGCCCACCCGGCCGCCGTGCTGGTGGCGACCACCGCGGCCGTCGAGATGCCGGCGATGAGGAACGAGTTGAGGAAGGCATTGCCCAAAGGCAGCAGCCGGAAGGCCTCGACGAAGGCGTCCAGTGACGGCTGGCTCGGCAGCCACACCGGCGGCAGCGCCGTGATCTCCTCGGGCAGCTTGAGCGAGTTGCGTGGCCAGCCAGAAGAGCGGGAAGCCGGCGAACAGCAGCGCCGACCAGCAGCACCGTCGGCGACCGGCAGCCGCCGCAGCCGTCGCGGGAGCGAGCGAGCGTGTCTCGATCATCGGTCGTCGGAGTGTCCCGGCTGAGCAGCAGCACGCTGCCGA
Organism: uncultured Chloroflexia bacterium; assembly: GCA_963716815.1. GTDB lineage: Bacteria > Chloroflexota > Limnocylindria > Limnocylindrales > CSP1-4 > JAFMJV01. Next base: position 237,832 of record CAVQUM010000019.1, on the reverse strand, counting down.
CCGCCAGCACCACGCCGACGAGCAAGCACCATCGTCATCGCTGCAGCGCGGCCTGCCGATCCGAAGTCGAAGGCCGTGCGGACGGCGTGGAACGTGACCACGTTGGTGGAGTCGACCGGCCCGCCGCGGGTCAGCACGTTGACCGCGTCGAAGACGCCCAGACCGGTGATGAGGCAGATGGCGATGGCGAAGGTCAGCGGTCGACGCAGCAGCGGGATGGTGATGCGGAATAGGCGCGTCACCGGACCGGCGCCGTCGATGGAGGCGGCCTCGTTGAGCTCGCGCGGGATCTGCGTCAGGCCGGCCACGAGGATGGTGGTGAAGTAGCCCAGGTACTGCCAGATGGTCAGCAGCACCAGGCTGGCCAGCGCGGTCCGCGGCGAGCCCAGCCAGGGCTGTGGCGGCAGGCCGATGATCTTGAGCAGCTCGTTGACGGGCCCGCCGCGCGGCGACAGCAGGTACGACCACAGCAGCGCCACGGCCACGGTGGGGATGACGTAGGTCGTGAACATCACCGTCAGCACGACGCGGCTGCCGCGCACGCCGCTGCCGTCGATGATGACCGCGATCACCAGCGCCAGCGGGATGCCGATGACCACGAAGGCGATCGCGAAGACCGCCGTGTTGGTGAGCGCCCGTCGTGAACGAGGCGTCGCGGAAGATGGCCGCGTAGTTGTCGAGCCCGACCCACTCCATCTCGGTGAAGGGCGTCAGCAGGCTCCACTCGTGGAGGCTGATCCAGCCTGACAGCACGATCGGCGTCAGCACCGTCGCGAAGATGAGCAGCGCGGCCGGCGCGATGAACATGATCGGCGTGCGCCAGGTCGGGCGGATGCTGCCGCGTCGCCGGCCGGTTCGCTCGGCGTGCCCGGTCATCGCGTGCTCGGCTCCTCCTGCGTCGGCCGAGCGCGCGTCGCTACGACGCACGGAGCGCCCCGGTCGTCGTCACCGTCGTCGGGATGACCGGCGCGACGAGCGGGGCGCGCCTGCGAACTGGTCTGGCGCTACTCGTAGTGCTGGCGACAGGATCTGCTCCGCCTCGGTCTGCGCCTGGGCGGCGGCGTCGGCTGCGCTCAGCTCTCCGAACATCACGCCCTCGATCTTCTTCTGGAGCATCTCGCTGAGCTCCTGGCCGCCCAGGATCATCGGGAACGGCACCGCGTCGGCGAGGCTGTCCACGTAGGTCTGCAGGAACGGGCCCGAGAGCTGCTCGGCGAACGCCTCCGCGTCGCTCGCTGCGGCTGGGGATGATGCCCATGCCGATGAGGATCTCGCCCATGCCCGAACCGGTCGCACCGGTGTCAGCGTCGTGGAGGTACTGCAGGAAGCGCCAGGCGGCGTCCTGCTGCTCCGGCGTGGCCAGGCCGTTGACCATGGTCAGCCACTCGTAGGAGACCGGCTGCGAGCCCTCGCCGTTGGGACCGACCGGGATCGGCGCGGTCGCGACGTCCGCGAAGGCGTCGCCCATGGCCGCCTTCAGGGCGCCCTGCCACCAGTTGGCCATGATGATCATGGCCGTGTTGCCGCTGGTGAAGTTGTCCATGAAGGGACCGGCCGTGTTGGCGTCGGCGGTGCCCATCTCGGGCGCGGTCACGCCGTACTCGGAGACGAGGCTCTCGTAGAACGCGAGCGTCTCGGCGGTCGCACCGGCAGTCGAGCGTCGGCGTGATACCGTCGACGATGTCGCCGCCATCGGAGGCGACCAGCGAGTAGAACGGGTGCACCACGCCGGCGGGCCAGCTGTTGATGAGCCCGAAGCCCTGCTGCATGATCAGGTCGCCGTCCTTGACGGTGAGCTTCTGGGCGGCGTCGACGAGCTCGTCCCAGGTCGCCGGGGGCGCCTCGATGCCGGCCTCCTCGAAGAGGCGCTTGTTGTAGTTGAGGGCGTAGGCGTTGATCTCGTTGGGATAGCCGTAGCTGACGCCATCGACCGACGCGCCATCGACCGCACCAGCGGGCCAGTTGGCGGAGATGTCCGACGCGTAGTCGTCTGGCGCTGCGGCCGCGACCCCGTCACGGACCAGCTCGGGCAGCCACAGGTTGTAGATGCCCGCGATGGTGGGCCCGCCAGGGCTGGCTGCCTGCGTCTTGATGGTCGTCAACAGGTCGCCGAAGGGGACCGCGCGGAACTCGACGCTGACGTCCGGGTTCTCGGCGCTGAACGCCGGCTGCGACCGCCTCGAGCTGCGCGACCTGGTCAGGTCCCCAGTGGGTCAGGTATGAGATCTCGACCGGTTCGTCCTGCGCCGCCGCGGCCCCGCTCAGGCTCACGGCCAGCAGCGCAGCCAGTCCGACGGCGCCGCCTCGGAGTTTGGACATCAGGACTCCTCCTTCTCCTGCGAGAGCCGAGGCTCGGCCTCGACTCGTCTCGCGCGGACGGCGCCATGGGCTACCGCACGTGATCAGATAGAATATGATGTCATAACAACTATGGCAACCCCGGCCAGTCCGACAAGCGCCACCGCGCAGGCGAACGCCGGCCCGTCGGCTGGCGGCTCGGGCGCTCGTGCGCGATGGTCAGCCGCTGTATCGGCAGCTCGCTGACGACCTGCGCAGCCGCATCCGCGACGAGGAGTTCGATGTCGGCAGCTCGATCCCGACAGAGGCGCAGCTGTCGCCGCGACTACCGCGCCTCCCGCATCACCGTCCGCCACGCCCTCGATCTGCTCGAGCAGGAGGGCCTGCTCCATCGTGAGCAGGGTCGTGGCTCATTCATCCGTCCCGCGCGCGATCGCGGTCGGGCCGCGGCGGCTGACGTCCTTCTCGGAGGAGCTCGCGGAGCGGGGCCTTCGACACAGCTCCGATCCTGTCGACGTCGACGTGGTGCCAGCGCGCCTCGAGGTCCCCATCGACCTCGGCGCGGCACGAGGCTGTGTCCGTGTCGAGCGCGTTCGTCGTGCCGATGGTCGTGCCCTCGCCCACCAGGTCACGTATCCTGCCCTCGAGTTCGGCGAGGGCATCGAGCGATGCGCTCGCCGATGAGCGGCTCGCTCTACGAGTACCTGCGACAGTCGGCACGCGCTGGATATCGACAGCGCCGACGAGACCTATCGGGTCGCGGCCGCCCAGGGAAAGCCGCCGGCATCCTGGGCATCCCGGTCGGCTCGCCCGTCTTCGTCGTGGAGCGTGTCGGCTTCGCCGGTACCCGACGCGTCGAATGGACGCTTTCCACCGTCGCCGGCGAGGGCTACGAGGTCCACGTCCACCTGCGACGCTGACTAGGGACAGCGTCGCGACCGCTTCCGAGCAGTCGTCAGGCGTACGTGCTCGTCCCTGCGTCAGTCGGGGCATCGTTGGGACAGGGCAGCATCGATCGAGGGTTCCCATGCCCAACGATGTCGCATGGGTCAGAGAGGGAGGATTGGAGCGGCCCCCTGTTGTATCTGGGTGGGATTACCTCACCAAGCGACACCCGAGCTGACTCGGTCCGGCGCCATCGTCCCGTGGCTGGCCAGAGAGTGGCACCCGACGCGCAACGAGCTTCGCCCCGACCAGGTCACCCGAGCGTCCGGACGCGAGGTGGTCTGGCGCTGCGAGCACGGCCACGAGTGGTCCACGGCCGTCTATCAGCGCACGCTGTCGCGGAGCGGCTGCCCCGAGTGCTACCGACTCGAGGCCGCGGAGCGCTCCCGCGCCGGCAAACAGCGTGCCCGAGCGAGGCGGGATCGGGCCGCCTGAGACTCCCGTGGATTCCCACCCAGATAAAACAGGGGGTGGAGCGGGAGACGGGATTCGAACCCGCGACATCCAGCTTGGAAGGCTGGCGCTCCACCAACTGAGCTACTCCCGCTCGATGTGGCTATCTTAGCGCGGGCCAGGCCCAACGTCGTCTTGATCATCGGCGGGGAGCAGCCGGAAGGGACGCTCGCCGGGCCCTGCCATGGCTCGGAAGTGGCGTTCATCGAGGGTAAGCACGTCGGTCACGCCACGGCGACCGGCCAGCACGACGATCGAGGTATCGGCAAGCCCGAGGCGAAGATCGCCATGCCGCTCCACCTCCGCCAGCGGCGCCGCTCGTGCCCGGGGCCGACGTACATGCCGAGCAGGTAGTCGAGCTCGGCGAGCAGTCGCCCCTCAGGCACGGTGACGAAGGGCTCCCAGGGTTTCGGTGGCCGCCTCGGATCCGGACCTCTCGGTCTCGTCTCAGAGTCTGTGAACCAAACGCGGCGCACGTGCACATAGGCGGCTGAGGGCGTCTCGGGTGTCGATCATCGGTGTCCCTCCGTCGTCAGGATGCGGTGGGTAGGGCCGCGGGGCGAACGCCGTGGCTTCTGTGGGCAGATCCGTGCAGGGGTGCATGGGGTCCGTCCCTCCTCCCATCAGACCGTCGCCGCGGCCCGCCGGAGTGCCACGGTCCGCATGAGGTTATGGGCGAGGGCGTACCAGAGCAGGATCGTCCTCGCTTTCTCGAGCCCTCGGACCGGGATGTGGCGGAGGCCCCGGTTGCGGGCGATGGCGTTGACGCACTCGGCGGTCGCGGCCCGCTCGCGGTAGATGGCCTTGGCCTCGGACGTGCCCATGCGGGTGCGCCAGGCGGCCACGGCAGGGGGGTCATCGGGGAGCGGCACATGCGGGTCGCGGGTGGGGTCACGTGGCGTGGTGGGGGGTGCGTAGAGGACCGTCCCGCAGTGGTGCTCCGAGAGCGCCTCGATCTCGGTGAGGTTGACGAAGCCGTTGTCGACGAGCATCGCAGCGGGGGCCCGCGCGTAGCGGCGCTCGAGCTGGTCGAGCATGGGGCGGAGCTCGCCATGGTCGGAGCCGACGTCGCTGACGTCCACGCCCACGATGACCTGGCTCGCGACATCGGACGCGAGCTGGGCGTTGACGGCCGGGCGGAAGCCACCATCGGCCATCTTCATGATCCGCGCCTCGGGATCGGTGGTCGAGGCGCGGGCGCCCTCGGTGGGCTTGCCGTTGCGCTTGCGGGCGGCCTCCACCGCGGGCAGCTGCCCGAGCGCCCGACGGACCCGTTCGGCTCGCTCGCGCGCGGCTCGCTCCCGTGCCGCGCTCACCCGGCGCGACGTGGCCGCGGGGTCGTCGTCGAGCTCGGTGCGCAGGGCCGCCACCTGCGCTTCCGCCTCGGCGAGCGCCGCATCGAGGGTGTCACCGCGGCGGAAGGACGCGGCACCCGCGGAGGCACGCACGCGCATGCCATCCTGGGCCACCCGCTCCATCGTCACGAGGCCGTCGGCCATGAGCGCCGCGACGCTCGCGCTGAGCATCGCGTCGAGGACCTCGACATGGTCGACGCGGACGTCGGCGAGGGTGTGGTGGTTCACGCCCACACCACCGCACAGCCAGCGATAGGCGTCGTGCTCCTCACAGAGGCGCGCGAGGGCGCGGGCCGAGCCGACCCCCTCGAGGGTGGCGTAGAGCCAGAGCGACACCAGGATGGCCGGGTCGATGGGTGGCCGGCCGGGATGGCCCTCGACCGCTCGGATACGCGCGTGCAGGGGTGAAAGGTCGAGAGCCTCCACGAAGTCCCACACGAGGCGCGCCCGGTGGTCGGGTGGCAGGAGGCCATCGAGATGCGTCGGTCGCAGCTCGACCTGGTCACGCTCGGGACGCTGCAGGCGAGGTCGGCCCCTGGGGGCCTCGGCCGGCTCGACGACGGGCTCCCCGGGCACATCGAAGAGGGTGTCATCCATGGGCCCGATCGTAGCTGATCGACACCCGCTTGGGAAGATCCCATCGCGAGAAATGTTCACAGCCTCTCAGGCCTCGTGCGGCTCGGCGACCACCAGCGGATGCGACAGCTGTGGGTGTGGGATGACCAGCATGGGGATGTCGAAGACCGCCTCGAGCAGGTCGGCCCGCAGCACCTGCGCCGGCGTACCGGTCTCGACCACGCGCGCCTCGTGCATCAGCACCACGCGGTCGGCGTAGGCCGCCGCGAGGTTGAGGTCGTGCACGATCGCAAGCACGCCGCGCCCCGTATCAGCGGTGCGGCGGATCAGACGCATGGCCGTGTGCTGGTGGGCCGGGTCCAGGCTCGAGGTCGGCTCATCGAGCAGGAGGTAGCGGCTCGCGTCCTCGTGCGCACCATCTGCATCGGTGACCTGGGCCACGGCGCGCGCAAGACTGACCCGCTGGCGCTCGCCGGTGGAGAGCGTGGCGTAGACGCGGTCGGCCAGGTCCACGCAGTCCACCGCCGCCAGCAGCGTATCGATGACGGCCCGATCCCCGTCGTCGGGATCGCCGCCGTGGAGGGGCATGCGTCCCATCATCGCCACCTCGCCGGCAGTGAAGGCGAAGGCCACGGCTCGGTCGGTGCTCATGACCGCGCGCCGGCGGGCCAGCTCGGCCTTGGGCCAGTCGGACACCGGTCGCTCGTCGAGCATGACCGACCCGGCCTCGGCCGCACGGTCACCCGCGAGCACGCCCAGCAGCGTCGACTTGCCCGCACCGTTGGGCCCTGCCACGGCCACGATCTCGCCGGGGCGCACCTCGATGGAGACGTCGTCGAGCAGGGTCGCCCGGCCGATGCGCACGCTGACCCCGGCAGCCGTGTAGGTCATCGTGCCAGCAGCCCTCGGTCGCGCAGCAGCAGCCACAGGAAGAAGGGCGCGCCGACGATCGTGGTGATGACGCCGATCGACAGCTCGACCGGGCTGAAGAGGCTGCGCGCGACCACGTCGGCGACGACCAGCAGCGTGGCGCCGAGCAGGGCCGATCCGAGCACCACCTCGCGATGGGACTGGCCGACCCAGCCGCGGACCAGGCTGGGCACCATCAGGGCCACGAAGGCGATGACCCCCGCCGTGGCCACGGCCACGGCCGTCAGCAGGGCGAAGGTCGTGCTCACGACCCGTGTCAGCCAGCGCACGTCGACCCCGAGATGGCCGGCCTCCGACTCGCCCAGCGCGAGCGCGTCCAGGCGCGGACCGAGCCGGGCCAGGACGAAGACCATGGGGATGACCACGAGCGCTGCCACGACCACGTCGCGTCCGACGATCCCGGCGAACGAGCCCAGCGTCCAGAACTGGACCGTGCCCAGCTCTGGCGTCCTGCCGGCGGCTACGACCAATGCGGCCACGGCACCGAAGAGCGCGGAGAGGGCGATTCCCGCGAGCAGCATCGTGGCCACCACCACCCGACCCGACGAGGACGCGACGCGGTGGACCAGCCCCGCGGCCATGAGGGCAGCGGCGAAGGCGGCGGCCAGCACGAGCAGGGTGCCGGCGTAGCCGGCCACGATCCCCAGCGAGACCGCCGCGGCCGTGCCCAGCGCGGCACCAAGAGCGGCACCACCGCCGATGCCCACGAGCGCGGGGTCGGCCAGGGGCGTGCGGTAGAGGCCCTGCATGGCCACGCCGGCCGCGGCCCAGGCCGCACCGACCAGGGCCGTGGCCAGCACGCGCGGGATGCGGATGGCCGTGAGCACGACCTCCTGGCGGTCGCTGTGCTCGACCCCGAGGTCAAGGCCGGTCCGGCCGATGACGATGGCCACGACCTCCGCGGGGGAGATGGCCACCGCGCCGACCCCCATCGCGACCACGACGGCCGCGACGAGGAGAAGGGCGAGGATGGTGAGCCGCAGCCCCGCCCGGCCTACGGCGCCAGCTCCGGATGTAGCAGAGTCGCGAGGTCGGCGATCGCCCGGCCGGTGCGCGGGCCGAAGCCCATGAGGTAGAGGTCTTCCATGGCGTAGACCCGGCCGTTCTCCGCTGCCGGTGTCTGGCCGATGCCGGGATGCTCCATGACCGCATCCCAGCCGCCCAGCCGTTCCACCGAGGCCGTGGTCGTGAGGATGACCTCCGGGGCCGACTCGACGATGCCCTCGGGCGTCATGGGCAGGTAGCCCCGGAAGCCCGGGAAGACATGGGCGCCGCCGGCGAGGCTGATCATGTGGCCGGCCGCGCTGTGCTCACCACTGATGAGCATGGGCGCCTCGGGCGGCTGCAGCACGAAGAGCACGCGCGGGCTGCTCGTCGCCCTCGCCACCAGTCCCTCGGCCGCGGCCACGTCCGCGTCCAGCTGCTCGATGAGCGCCTGGGCCTCAGGCTCCTTCTTGAAGATGGCGCCGAGCGTGCTGATGAGGTCACGAGCGGCCTGCACGTCGTTGTTGTCCGGCAGCAGCAGGATGGGTACGCCAGCGCCACGCAGCTGCTGCACTACCTCCGGCGGGCCGGTCTCCTCGTTACCGATGATGAGGCTCGGGCCCTGGGCCAGGACGGGCTCCGCCGAGAGGAAGCGGTAGTAGCCGAAGTTGGGCTTCTCCTGGAGCGCCTCGGGCGGATAGAAGCTCGACGCGTCGATGGCGCCCACGTGATCCTGCGCCCCCAGCGCGTAGGCCGTCTCGGTGAAGACCCCGCCCAGCGTGGCCACGTTGCCGATGTCCTCGATGACGACCTCGACTCCGTCCACGTCGGTGACCGTCAGCGGCGCGTCGGCGGAAAAGGCGCTGCCGCCGACGACGACGAGCAGGCCCGCGAGGAGCGAAGCTGAGAGACGGGTGCACAGGTGCATGAAGACCTCGTGATGGTAGGGGAGAAGGGACTCAGCCGGCCGACTGGTGCCCCTCGATGAAGCTGAGCAGGCACTGGTCCAGGGCAGCCGAGGCCTGGTCGAAGAGCAGCGACACCTGGCGCGAGTCGAGCGCGCGGCGCCGCGCCAGTGTGCCCAGCTCGGACATGAACGGCCTGCGCGCGGCCACGAACAGCGTCACCGCTTCTGTCAGGCTGGCACCACTGCGGGCCAGGCGCGCGCCCAGGTCCTGCGCACTCAGGCGGGCGTCCCCGAGTGCGGCGCGGCGGGGCGTGCCGTCGGTGTCGAGATGCGCCACCAGCGCGGCCACCAGCTTGCGTCCGTTCTCACGGAATGCTTCGCGCTCTGCCTCCGGGATCGCCGCCACCGGGTCGGGGGCCTGATCGCTGCCGGAACCGTAGGTGCGCCGGTAGGCCGCGACCAGCTTCTGTTCGGGCTCGCCCAGGCGCGAGATGCGCACGCGCTCACGCGGCCGGGAGCGGACCAGGCGATCGAGCGACCGGCGCGCGAACCGGCGGTGACCACCCGGCGTGAGATAGACCTCCACCCGGCCCTCGTCGGCCCATCGTCGCAAGGTGTCGGGATCGACCCCGATGAGCTTGCTCGCGCGACCGAGCGGGAGCCACGTGTCCTCCGCGGCAGACGCGTTCGGATCGAGCACTGGTCCCCCACGCTGAAATCTGGGTGAAACTGGGCCGCTGCCGCACACCGACGGCAGTCGCAGCGTATGTCTCGACCTACGCCCTGTCAAACGCTCGATCGAGGCGCCCGGAGCATCGGTCTCCCGTCGTGGCAGGCGCAGAAACGACTCGGGATCGTGCCCTAACCGAACACCGCCCAGACCGCGATCGCGGTCCACAGCAGGCTGGCCGCGATCAACACGACCGCGAAGACGGGCTTCTGCGTCTTGTGCCGAAAGACGTAACGGCCGGCCCACGCCCCGATCACGCCGCCGATGAGCGCAAGGCCGTGCAGCACCACCTCCGGCACCCTCCAGCCACCTTGTCCCGCCTGGCGTTTATCGATGCCGTACATGGCGAAGGCGGGGAGGGTCCAGCCGGCGATCCAGGCCAGCAAGGGTGACAGGCCCAGCCACCAGAGCAGCACGAACGCGGCGATGCCGGCGACGGCGGAGCCGATGAGCGCTGGGCGATTGCGCGGCTCGATCATAGGCACGATGCTAGACGCAATCGGCTCGTCCGTCGGGCCGGCGTGTGAGGAGGCGCGTGATGACGAACGAACGAAGGAACGACGAAGGGCACGACGGAAGCCATGAGGCCTTCGCCGAGGCCGAAGGCATGGCCCGCCAGGTCCCGGAACTGCTGGAGCGGCTGGCCGAGCGCATCGGCGCCCATGCGGGCGCGTCGGCTGCCTTCGGTGAGCCGGTCGAGCGTGACGGCGTGACGATCATCCCGGTGGCGCAGTCGATCCTCGGTTCGGGCGCCGGAGGCGGAGGCGCGGCGGGCGGGCCCGACTCCGGGCTCGGCGCCGGCGCGGGTGCGGTCACGCGGCCCATGGGCTATATCGAGATCACCGACAACGGTGCCGTCTTCGTGCCCAATCGCAAGCCGTGGCAGGACCCGTTGTTCCTGCTCGCGCTCACGCCGCTCGCGCTGATCGCCGCGCGAACCCTCGTGAAGCTCGTCCGCGGCTGACGTCCCGCCCGGGTCCGAGGTGTCCGGCCTGGGTGCATGATGTGACGCAGGTCACGGCGGAACGGCGGGCAGCCGGTGCACGCTCGTGTTCATGATCGCTGCGCCCAGCCCGACGAGGCCCGTGCCTGTTCCGTCCATCCCGCTCGATGCCGCCCCCGCCGTCACCGCGGCACAGATGGCCGAGGTCGACCGTCTCGCGGTCGACGTCTTCGGCATCAGCCTGCTGCAGATGATGGAACAGGCCGGCTCGCACCTCGCCGAGGTCGCGTCGGCTCGAGCTCGATGGGCAGCTGCGTGACCGCGACGTGCTGGTCGCGGTGGGCCCGGGCAACAACGGCGGTGGAGGGCTGGTGGCGGCCCGCCACCTGGCCAACCGCGGCGCACGCGTGCGTGTCGTGCTCGCTCGTCCCGCTCGTCGACTCAGCGAAGCCGGCCGGCATCAGCTCGCGACGCTGCTGGAGATGGGCGTGTCCTGCTGCATGGCGGTCTACGACATCAGCGATGACGAGTTCGGGCAGGAGCTGAACGGCGCAGACCTCGTCGTCGACGCGATCCTGGGCTATCGCGGTCGGGGCGCACCGCACGACGAAGTGGCCACGCTCATCGAGCGCGTGCGCTCCGCAGAGGGACGCCTCCTCAGCCTGGACCTGCCCTCGGGCCTCGATCCCGACAGCGGCGAAGCGGCCGAGCCGGCCCTGTGCGCAGCGGCGACGATGACGCTGGCGCTGCCCAAGACAGGCCTGCTGACCGACGCCGGGCGAGCGCGGGCGGGCACGCTCTACCTTGCCGACATCGGACTGCCTGCGGCACTCTACGAGCGCATCGGCCTGCACGTCGGCTCACCCTTCGCGAGTGGCCCGATCGTGCGACTGGAGGCCTGAGGTGACCATCGCCGGCGCCCACGAGCGTTCCCTGCAGGAGAAGGTCGGGCTGCTCCGTGAGATCGACCTCTTCGCGGGTCTGTCCGACGACGACATGTACGCCATCGGCCATGCCACGACGATGACGGTGTGCGCGGCCGGCGAGCGCATCCTATCGCCCGACGATCCGCCCGACCGCATCCACATCCTCAAGAAGGGCAAGGTGCGGGTCTATCGCGTCACGCCCGACGGCAAGCAGCTGACGCTCGACATCTACGATCGGGGCACGATCCTCGGCGACATGAGTCTGCTGGGCCAGGAACCCATCCCCGAGGCCTTCGCCGAGACGCTCGACGAGGCCGTCATCTGCACCATCAGCCCCGAGGAGATGCGCACCCTCGTCGAGCGCTACCCGGCCATCGGCGTGAACATCATCAGCTACCTCTCTCGCCGCCTGCGCGACGCGGAGGCGGAGCTTGAGTCGATGGCGTATCAGCGCGTCGGGCAGCGACTGGCACGCAAGCTGCTGGACCTCTCCAACCGCTTCGGCGTGAAGACCTCTCGCGGCACGCTCATCGAAGCGCGCCTGACGCAGCAGGAGCTGGCCGAGATGATCGGGACGACGCGCGAGACGCTGGCGCACACGCTGGCCGACTTCCGCAGCCGTGGCCTGCTCGACACCGAGAAGCACCAGGTGCTCATCCGCGACGCCGAGCAGCTCATGGACATCGCCGAGGGGTTGGACGACATCGACGACTAGCGGCCGTGGGCGTTCCCTGGCGTCGGGTGTGCTGGCAGTGTCACGGTAGGGTGGTGGCGGGTCTTTGACGGAGGTCACCGTGCGGCCCGCGCAGGACGGTATCCTCGGCACTACCTGCCCGAGCCCCGAGCCGCCATTCTCCACGGAGCCCATCCCGCCACGACAGGGAGATCACAGCACATGAAGGTCCTCGTCGCCGTCGCCTCCAAGCACGGCGCCACCCTCGAGATCGGCCAGGTCATCGAGGCCTCGATCCGCTCGAGCGGCCTCGCCGCCGAGCTCCAGCGGGTCGAGGAAGTCACCAGCCTCAGCCCCTATGACGCGTTCATCATCGGCAGCGGCGTCTACGCCGGGCACTGGATGCGACCGGCGCGTGAGTTCATCGAGATCCACGAGGGCGAGCTGCAAGGAGAAGCCCGTGTGGCTCTTCTCGAGCGGTCCCGTGGGCGACCCGCCCAAACCACTGGAGAACCCGGCCGAGGTCGCCGGTTGCGTCGAAACGGCTCGGCGCCCGCGGGCACCGACTCTTCCCCGGTCGCATCGAGGGTTCTGACCTGGGCATCAGCGAGAAGGCCCTGGTCGCGCTGGTACGCGCGCCCGATGGGGACTACCGGCCCTGGTCGGAGATCGCCACCTGGGCCGAATCGATCGCGCAGCACCTGGGGGAGCCGGCCGACGCATGAACGTGACCTTCGAGGGGGTCATGGCACAGCTCGAGTCGCTCGGCAGCGAGCAGACACGGGCGACGTACCGGCGCCACGGCGCCTCCGAGCCGCTGTTCGGCGTCAAGTTCGGGGACCTGCGTCCGCTGGCCAAGCGCATCGGCACCGACCACGCACTCGCTGGGCGGTTGTGGGCCAGCGGCAACGCCGATGCCCGCTTGCTGGCCTGCATGGTGGCCGACCCCGATCGAGGTCTCCGAGGCAGACCTCGACGCCTGGCTGGAGGCGATCGACACCTACTTCCTGGTCGATACGTTCGTGGCCGAGCTCGCCTCCAAGGTCCCTGGTCGCCTGGCGCGGGCCGAACGCTGGATCGGCTCGGACCGCGACCGCACCGCACAGGCCGGCTGGGACCTCATGAACCTCGTGGCCCTCAGCAGCGATGAGGTGGCGGACGACGTCTTCGCGGCACAGCTGACGCTCATCGCCGACCGCATCGAGGGCTATGGCAACTGGACGCGGCGATCGGCCAGCAACACCATCACCGGCATCGGCCTGCGCAACGATGCCCTCGAGGCCGTCGCGCGCGAGACGGCCGCGCGGATGGGACCGATCGAGTTCGACCCCGGACAGACCTCGTGCGTCATGCCTGATCCCATCGAGTACCTCGAGAAGACCAAGGCGCACCGTGCGCGGCAGGCCGAGAAGCGCGCAGCCAAGGCCGCCAAGGCCGAGTCGAAGTCGGCGAAGTCAAAGCCGACGTCGACGTAGGGATCCCGCGACCCGCGTCGCGCTATGCCGACTCGAGGGCCTTGATCTTCTCCACTCGCGCCACGTGACGTCCGCCCTCGAACCCCGCGCCGAGGAACGCTTCCACGCAGCCGATGGCCACCTGCTCACCCACGATGCGGGCACCCATCGAGAGCATGTTGGCGTCGTTGTGCTGGCGCGACAGCGCAGCCGTGACCGGTTCGGTGGCTTGGCAGCAGCGGATGCCGGCGATCTTGTTGGCCACGATCTGCTCGCCCGTGCCGCTACCGCCGAAGACGAAGCCGAAGCGGCAGTCACCGCTGGCCACGGCCCGGGCCGCGGGCGCCACGTAGTCGGGGTAGTCGACGCGGTCGGGCGTGCTCACACCGAAGTCGACCACCTCGTAGCCGTGTTGGGTGAGCCAGGCCATGATCAGTTCCTTGAGCGGCAGGCCGGCGTGATCGGTCCCGATGGCGATGCGCATCAGACTCCCTCCCTGTCGGCACCGTTCTGATCGCGAGTGCGGTACGACTCGCTGATGATCTCCACGATCTCGTCGATGTCGTCGCAGACACGGATGAGGTCGAGATCCTGGGCGAGACGTTGCCGTGCTCGATCACCTCCGACCCGATCCACTCGAGCAGGCCCCGCCAATAGTCGCTGCCGAAGAGGATGATGGGGAAGTGGTCGATCTTCTCGGTCTGCACCAGCGTCAGCGACTCGAAGAGCTCGTCGAAGGTGCCGAAGCCACCGGGGAAGATGACGAAGGCCTGGGCATACTTGACGAACATCGTCTTGCGCACGAAGAAGTAGCGGAAGTACTGGGCGATGTCGACGTAGGGATTGGGGCCGTGCTCGCGCGGCAGATCGATGGCCAGCCCCACCGAGACGCCGTCGGCCTCCTTGGCGCCGCGGTTGGCCGCCTCCATGATGCCCGGACCGCCACCGGTGATGATGGTGAAGCCCTCGTGCGAGAGCTTGGCCGCGAGCGTCCGGGCCTGCTCATACATGGGCTCATCCGGCTCCGTGCGAGCGGAGCCGAAGATGCTGACGGCGGGGCCCAGGCGGGCGAGCGTGTCGAAGCCCTCGATGAACTCGCCCATGATGCGCAGCGCGCGCCAGGCGTCCGATTCGAGGAAGGTGGTGTCGGCGACCGGTCGCTGCATCAGCAGCTTGCGGTCGTCGGGCGTGCGGTCGGAGCGGAGGTGTTGGCGTCGGTCGGTCACAGGCGCAGGATACGCGGGCCCGCCGATATGGGCCGTCGCTGCGATGGTCGTAGACTGGACGCATGGACGACAACGCCACGCCCCCCGGCATCGCCATCGACCCTGTCTGCGGCATGAAGGTCGTCGTCGAAGACGCCCAGCACGTCACCGAGTACGAGGGCACGACCTACTACTTCTGTGCCAAGGGCTGCAAGCTCGATTTCGAGGACGATCCCGAGCGCATCCTCGCGCCCGACTACCAGCCACATATGTGAGCGGGTGGGGATAACCCTGGCGCAGGGTGGTACAGACCCCTAGCGCACGGTATCCAACGCGGCTATAGTCCGAGGCGGTAAGCTCAGGAACGCTCTTCGTGGTCGCGTATCTCGCTCGAACGGTCCTGGACAAAGATTGGAACCAGGAGGTTCGTTCGTTCGTGTACGAGGACAGGAATATCACCTGTGCCGACTGCGGGCAGGAGTTCGTCTTCACCGCTTCGGAGCAGGCGTTCTACGCCGAGAAGGGCTTCACCGATGCACCCAAGCGGTGCAAGGGTTGCCGACAGGCCCGCAAGGCCCAGCGGAACTCCGGCAGTGGCTACGGTGATGACAGCTACAGCGGCGGTGGCAGCAGCTACAGCGGCGGTGGCAGCAGCTACGGCGGTGGTGGCGGCGGTGGCAGCAGCTACGGCGGCGGTGGTGGCTATGACCGGCCCCCGCGCCAACTCTACGATGCGGTCTGCGCCGACTGCGGCAAGACGGCTCAGGTGCCGTTCCAGCCGACTGGCAGCCGCCCGGTCTACTGCAACGACTGCTTCCGCGCTCGCCGCTAGACCTCGATAGCGGCCACGGGCCGCACTTCGACAACGCCAGGAAGGCGCCTTCTGCGGAAGGCGCCTTCGGTGTTCCCAGGGTCCCTCACACCCGTGCGGTGGGGTTGTCCACAGCCGCATAAGGCGGAGTGAAGCGGGCGGAGGCGATCGTGCAAGGGCTCGTCCCTAGCCTCGCGGCATCGGATCGCCGATCCATAGCGAGGAAGGGACCCATGCAGAGCACCACCGGCATCTCACACACCATCCTGCGTTCGCTCGACCGTCTGGGGTCGCCCGGGCTGGCCGCGCTGACGCTGCTCGTGTTCGCCCTCACCGTCACCGCCATGCTGACGCTGGACCTGCTCGCAGCGGACCCGGAGATGATCATGATCGCGCCACTGCGCTGGTGAACCCCACTGCGCTGGCGAAGCCCGGCCCGTCGGTCGACCGGGACCAGCCGGCTGGCGGCACCTCGGGGCCGAGCCCGATGACGGCAAGGTGGCCCGCCAGCTGCTCCTCGGTGACCGGCCCGATGTGGACACGCTGGACCACGCCCTCGGCATCGATGAAGTAACTCGTGGGCAGCCCCACCGGGCCATAGCCATTCCAGACCGTGTCCTCGCTGTCGGGCAGCATCGGCCACTCGGCGCCGCTGTCGGCGACGAACGTGCGTGAGTGCTCGGCGATGTCGTTGTGGGTCACGCCCAGGTATCTCGAAGCCGTCCGCGAGGTAGGTCGCACGCGCCTCGGCCAGGACCGGGAACTCCTCGCGGCAGGGCGGACACCAACTGGCCCAGAAGTTGAGCAGCACCGGCCGGCCCGCGTAGTCGGAAAGCGAGACGGCCTCGTCTCCGAGCGAGGTCAGCGTGAAGCCCGGAGCTCGGGCGCCCTCCAGCACCGGGCCGCCCCCGGTTCCATCGGCCGCCCCCTCGTCGGCGCCGCACGTCTGCAGCGCGATGGCGGCCACGACGACGGCCGCGCCAAGCAGGGTTGCCGCGACCACCGCCGAGCGCGAGGTGATCGCGGCCGTGGGCTGCTTCGGGGGTGTCTCGTCGGGCATGTGCTGACTGTAGCGCGCCTGGCTCTCAGGCTCGATAGCGCCTGCTCGGCTACCCTGCGCGCGTGCAGCAACCCGCCATCTCCCGCGCACCCATCGTGGTCGTCATCGTCTTCGCGGTGGTCGCGGTCACGCTCATCCTCATCGGCATGCAGCGCCCCGGTGAGCCTCCGCCCGATGTCGAGATCGACCACGGCCGGCACGCCGGACGACCCGCGCCCGGTGAACGTCATCATGCGCGACTACCGCTTCGACCCCACGCCGGTCGTGCTCGTCCCCGGCGAGACCGTGCGTTTCAACATCTTCAACGCGGGCCTGGAGGTCCACGACTTCGTCATCGGCGACGCCGACGTGCAGGAGGCCTGGCACCTTGCCGATGCCGCTGCCACACCGCCGCACCTGCTCGCGACAGCGCCCCCGGCGAGCGTGCCGCCCGCTACCGGCGGCCTGCGCGTGTTCCTGGGCTCGGGTCAGCAGGCCAGCGTCGACTACGACGTACCCAGCGACGAGCAGCTCTCGTTGCTCTGTCACATCCCCGGGCACATCGAGAAGGGCATGATCGGGCGCGTGGACCTGCGGAGCATCACCATCAGCGCCTAGTCCCGCCTGCCCGGCCCGCTCGGACGGTCCTGCCGATTTAGGGACATAGCGCACGTCCGGACCGGTCCATATCGCACACACACTCACGATTCTCGGGAGTAGGATGAGCCTGCTACGTATGAGAGGAACCCGGGCCCGCCCCGGTAGTGAGAGCGAAGGAGCGCGTCAATGACCTACGTCATCGCCGAGCCGTGCGTCGATGTGATGGATCAGGCCTGTGTGGCCGTCTGCCCGGTGGACTGCATCCATTTCGAGGAGGGCGTCGATCGCACCCTCTTCATCGATCCCGACGAGTGCATCGACTGTGGTGCCTGCGAACCTGAGTGCCCGACGGCGGCCATCTTCCCCGAGGACTCCGTGCCCGCGGACCAGGCGCAGTACACCGAACTCAACGCGCTCTGGTTCCAGGACAAGGATGCCGCTCGCGCGATGCTCAACGAGATCAAGCCGGCCTGATTCCGGCCCCGGCCGGCCCGGGGCACGAGCTACTCCGAGTGCGACCCCACGCCGGTGGCGTGGGGTCTGCTCATGTCCGTGGTCGGCTAGCGCGGTGAGCGGACCGCACCGATGAGTTGCTGCAGCGAAGGTCGCACGCCGTAGAGCAGGACGGTGGCGCGGAAGATGCGTGCCGAGGCCCAGGTGGCCAGTAGCGCGAACAGCGTCAGCGAGGTCAATGACGCGCCCACCAGCGGCCAGGGGATGCCATCGGACACGCCCAGCACGATGAGCATCGCCGTCGGCGACGTCAGCGGGAACAACGTCAGCGCCAGCACCACCGGCGAGCTGAGGTCGGCGAGGAAGACCGAGAAGACGATGAAGGGCACGGCCGCGGCGAAGCCGAGGAAGCCCGAGTACTGCTGGGCTTCGCGGTTGCCCGGCGCGATGGCGCCGATGGCCGCGAAGATGGCGCCGAAGGCGAGGTAGCCCAGGACGAAGTAGAGCAGCGCCAGCAGGAGCATGGTGGGATCGAGGTCGATGGGTCCCAGGTCGGGGATCTGGCTCGACAGCAGCGGGATCGCGATCAGGGCCGACCCGACCCAGATGGCCACCTGCGTCAACCCGGCGCCGCCGAGGCCGATGATCTTACCTGCCATCAGCGGCGTCGCGGGGACGGAGCTGAGCACGATCTCCACGACCCGGTTCTCTTTCTCCTCGGTCACAGACTGGAGCAGGTAGCCACTGGTCATGAAGATGCTGATCATGAAGATAGCCACGAAGATCATGGGCATGGCGATGCCGGCGGCGACGTCCGCGCCGGAGACCGCGTCGCCCTCGACCGTGACCACGTTGATGGTCACACCCTGCAGGATGGCCGCGATGTCGTCCTCGGGCACACCGGCCTCGCGCAAGAGCGCGTCGCGGATGACGTAGCGCAGCAGACCCTCGTTGTTCTCGGCGCCCTCGAGGCGAGAGATGTCGAAGCCGCCGCCGGTCTCGATGCGCGTGACGTCGCGTGTTTCGCGGAAGTCCTCGGCCAGCACGTAGTACTCGCTGATCTGGCCCTCGTCGAGTCGCGCCGCGGCATCCTCGGCGCTCGTGGTGTCCAGGCTGGCGGTCGCGGTCCGGAACTCGGTGATGGCCACGTCCGACTCGTTGACCACGACGATCGTGCCGCGCGCCTGGCCGTCGTCGTCGAAGCCGGCGGTCGAGAAGAACATGGAGACGCCCATGAGCACGGCGATGCCGATCGGCAGCAGCAAGGTGCCGAAGAGATAGCCCCGGCGGCGCACGGTGCGCAGGTACTCGCGCCGCGCGACCAGGCTGGTCAGGCGACCCCGACTCGCGCTCCGTGGAGCGCTCATCGCACGGCCTCCGCGCGGGGGTCGCCGGCGACCGTGCGGATGAAGATCTCGTCGAGGCTGGGCGCCTGCACCGCGAACCGTTCCACCTGCGCCCCGCTCGCAGCCAGCTCGCGGAAGAGGTCCTGCGGGCTCGCGTCCTTGCGGATGAGGTAGCGCAGGGCGCCGTCGACGGCCCTGACGTCAGTGACGCTGTCGAGTCCTGTCTGGTCCTCGGGCAGGTCGGAGCCGCTGACCTCCACAGCGCCGTCGCTGAAGGCGTCGCGCACGCGGTCGACCGTGCCGTAGAGCAGCCGCCGTCCCTGGTCGATGAGCAGGATGCGGTCGCACAGCGTCTGCGCGTCACCCATGTCGTGCGTGCTCATGATGACCGCCGCTCCGCGTTCCTTCTGGTCGCGAACCACGCCCTTGAGCATGTCGGCGTTGACCGGGTCCAGGCCCTGGAACGGCTCGTCGATGATGAGCAGCTCGGGGTCGTTGAGGATGGTCGCGATGAGCTGCGCCTTCTGGTGCATGCCGCGCGACAACTCGGCCGCCTTCTTCTCGGCCGCGTCGGCCAGCTCCATCTCGGTCAGCAGCCGCATGGCCTTCTTGCGGGCGACCTTCTGGGGCATGCCGCGCAGGGCGGCGAAGTAGGTCAGCGTGTCGATGATCTTGACATCGCGGTAGAGCCCGCGGTCCTCGGGCAGGTAGCCCACCCGGTCCTGATGCTCCACGCCGGGCGGCTGGCCGAAGACGTCGATCTCACCGCGGGCCGGGCGCACGATGTCGAGGATCATGCGCATGGTCGTGGTCTTGCCCGAGCCGTTGGGGCCGAGGAAGCCCAGCACCTCACCGGGGTGGACGTCGAAGGAGAGATCACTGACCACATCCGTGTCGCCGTAGCGCTTCCACACGCCGCGGACATCGACCGCAGGGGATGACATCGCTCGAGACTAACGCATCGCGCAGGGGGCTCGGGCGCGCCTGGGGCTCGGGCGGGACTGGCGACAGGTCGCCTGCGGCGTGGGACGATGGCAGCGCCATGCGCATCGTCTCACTCACTCCGTCGGCCACCGAGATCGTCTTCGCCCTGGGCCTGGGCGAGCAACTCGTGGGCCGGACGCACGCCTGTGACTATCCCGCTGAGGTGGTCGACGTCCCGATCGTGACCGTGGACGACCCCGACGCTCCCGAACGCGCTATCGATGGCGCGCTCCTCGCCGCGCTCGAGCCCGAACTCGTGCTCACCGACGGCTCCGAGTTCGAGCCCCTCGTCGACTACGGCGAGATCAGCACACTCGTGGGCGGCTTGGCCCGTGAGACCACGTTGGTGGCGCTGGCTCCGTACACCGTCGAGGGCATCCTCAACAGCATCTCGACCGTGGGCGCCTATACCGAGGCCGAGTTCGAGGCGGTCGGCCTGGTGGAGATGCTGCGCGAGCGGTCGTACCTCCTGGGGCCCGGGTTTCACGACGGGCTGAGCCACCACGACACCCGGCGTGCCGTCGTGCTCGAAGGCATCGATCCGCCGCTCAGTGCCGGACGCTGGGTGCCGGAGATGGTGCGGCGAGCCGGGGGCTGGGAACTGCTCGGCCGGGAAGGCGAACCCTCCGTCGTCACTGACTGGGAGCAACTGCGCGAGGTCGAGCCGGAGGTGCTCGTGCTGGCGCTGCGCGACACCGATGCGGCTGGCGCCGCAGCCGCGCTGGAGCGGGCCCGCCTGCCGCGCTGGTTCGATGAGCTCGAAGCCGTGCGCGATGGCGAGTTCTTCGCGGTCGACGGCCACGGTCTGTTCTCCCGTCCCGGCCCCCGCGTGTTCGAAGGCATCGCCGTCCTGGCCGAGCTCTTCGAGCCGGAAGTCTTCGCCGGCCGCGGCCCGGTCGAGTCGTGGCTGCCGCTGGCGCCGATCGGCATCGCCGGCGAGCGACTCGACGACGGGCCCGAGGGCTAGAGGAGGCGCCTCGATGCCCTTCCGGCGTCGCTTCGATTGCCTCTGGTGCGGGCGCACGTGGGAGACGCGTGCGCAAGACGACCTCGAAGGCTGGGCCACGCTGTGCCCGGACTGCCTGGGCCGGGCTGATGACAACGGGTTCCTGCGGGGCCGGCTGCGAGTGGGGCTGCGCGACCGGGCGGCCGCAGCATCGAAAGGAGTCCTCGCCGCGCCGGGCGACTGGGAGGACTGGTACCTGCGGCGCGGCCGCCACTCGCGCGGGCCGGTCCACGACGGCGTGTGGTCGATGGAGCTCGGCGCGGTCACGCGCTGGGTCGACGGTCTGAGCCTGGGCGGCGTGCTGGTCGAGCTGGGCGCGGGCATGGGCTGGTGGACCGCGCTGCTGGCAGAGAAGGGCGAGCTCTGGCTCTACGACGACGATGCTGCCTCGCTCGAAGCCGCCCGTACCCGGCTGCTGGCCCACGGGTTGCTGGCCCACCTCCACGAGCGCGACCCGCTGGCGCGCCCCGACAAGCAGGTCGACGTGGTCTTCGCGGCCTATCTGCTGGGCGGGGCAGCCTCGCTCGCAGAGCTCGACCGACGCCTGGACGTGGTCATGGCCTGGCTCAGGCCGGGCGGCTCCTTCGTCTTCGTGGAGGCCGCCCCGGGGGCCGGCGAAGGCCTCATCAGGGGGCCGTCGGGTCAGCTCATGACGCGCGATCCCGAGTCGCTGGGCGGGCACCTGGTGGCCAGCGGCTTCGGCCCTGTCGAGATCGGCAGCACGCACTCAGCCTTCG
The DNA here is from genome assembly GCA_963716815.1 of uncultured Chloroflexia bacterium. Lineage (GTDB taxonomy): Bacteria > Chloroflexota > Limnocylindria > Limnocylindrales > CSP1-4 > JAFMJV01. The sequence continues at coordinate 216,477 of CAVQUM010000019.1, read as the reverse complement.
TCCATGGCGAGGCGCTGACACCGACCTAGACTCTGGCCATGACCGACTTACGCTCCCTCCTTGGCCCCATCGGTATCTGGGGCGGTATCCCCGACCTCCCGGCCGCAGAGGCTCGTGCCTTCGTGGCCCGCGCCCATCGACTCGGCTACGGCACCCTCTGGGTCGGCGACGGTGCTGGTCGGGATCCGTTCGCGCTGCTGGCGGCGGTCGCCGAAGCGGCTGGCTCGATGACGCTGGGCACCAGCATCGTCAACATCTTCGGCCGCGACGCGATGGCGTCGAAGATGGGCGCGATGACGCTGCACGAGCTGACCGGGGGCCGCTTCGCCCTGGGCCTGGGCGTTTCGCACGTACACCTCGTGCAGAAGCTGCGCGGCCATCGCTACGAGAAGCCCTACTCGCACCTGCGTGCGTACCTCGAGGCCTATGCCTCGCTGCCCTACCGCGGCCCCGTCATCACCGGCGCCGACGGCGAGCCGACCGAGCCACCGCTGCTTATCGCAGCTCTCGGGCCGCGTATGCTCGAGCTGGCCGCCACCGCGACCGACGGCACCCTGCCGTTCTTCGTCACCGCCGAGCGTATCGCCCAGATGCGCGACCTGCTCGACGCGGCCGCGCCAAGGGAGCGACCTCGGCCGGTCATGGCCACGGCCCTGGCCGTGGTCGTCGACGGCAACCCCGAGACCGCGCGGGAGACCGGCCGCGCCTGGATGGGGCCGTACTGTCGCGCCGAGAACTACCAGCGCAGCCTGGCCGCGCAGGGCTTCGGGCCAGCTGACTGGGAGCCGCCCTACTCCGACCGCCTGGTCGACGCGGTCGTGGCCTGGGGTACGCCCGAGCAGGTCACGGCCCGCATCGCCGACTTCCGGGCGGCCGGAGCCGACCACGTGGCCGCCATCCCGCTCGCCGGCGCCGGCGCCGGCGTCTCGCTGGCGGCGCTGGAGGCACTCGCGCCTGCGACCTGACGGGCCGTGCCACCTATACTCGCGAGCGTGTCACCTCTGAAGGAAGCGACCATCGCGATCATCGGCACCGGCGCGATGGCCGAAGCCATGATCGCGGGCCTGCTGGCGGGCGGGCATCTTGATGCTGCCCAGGTCATCGCCAGCGATCCCCGCATCGAGCGACGTGAGGCGGTCGAGGCCAGGTTCGGCATCCGCACCACCGCCTCCAACACCGAGGCCGCCGACGGTGCCGACGTGGTCGTGCTGGCCATCAAGCCGCAAATGCTGTTGAAGGTCGGCCGTGAGCTCTCGACGGTGCTGCGTCCCGACCAGGTCGTGCTCTCCATCCTGGCCGGCTCCACCAGCAAGGCGCTGGGCAACGCCCTGCGCCACGACGCCATCGTGCGTGCCATGCCCAATACCCCGGCCCAGCTGGGGGCGGGCATGACCGTCTGGTGCGCCACCGCGCAGGTCAGCGACCTGCAGCGCGAGCAGGCAGCGGCGCTGCTGTCGAGCCTGGGGGCGGAGATCCAGGTCGAGGATGAGAAGTACGTGTCCATGTCGACCGCGGTCAGCGGCACCGGCCCGGCCTACGTCTTCCTGGTGATGGAAGCGCTCATCGACGCGGCTGTGCACCTGGGCTTCCCACGCCACATCGCCCACGACCTCGTCATCGAGACGCTGCTCGGCGGCACGCTGCTGGCCAAGGAGAGCGGCGACCATCCGGCCTACCTACGCAACATGGTGACGTCGCCTGCGGGCACGTCCGCGGCCGCCATCGCCGAGATGGAGAAGGGCCGTCTGCGCACGGTCCTGTCGGAGGCCGTCTTCGCCGCCTACCGGCGGACCGAGGAGATCGGCCGCGAGCTGGAGGAAGAGACCGCCGGGGAGTAGTCGGTCACTAGCCTGGACCGGCTCCGGCCTCGAGCGCGGGTGCTCCGCGTCCGCGTGACCTCGGAACCCATCGGGTCTATCCCGTCGAGACTAGCTGTGTGCTCGGGACGCCTCACGCTCGTGTTCTCATCCCACCAGGACTCAGGATGCGCGCAGCCTGAGCACTCCAGTCTCCCCCGGATGGGACTGCGCCCGAGTTGGGGTCTGGCGCCGCCCCCGAGCGTCCAGTCAGTCCCAGTGGGATGAAGCGGCGGAGTCCATCGTGGATGCGGCCAGGTCCATCGTGGATGCGGCCAGGTCCATCGTGGATGCGGCCAGGTCCATGGCGGGATCGGCCAGGTCCATCGTGGATGCGGGGAAGTCCACGGCGGGATCGGGCAGGTCCATCGTGGATGCGGGGAAGTCCACGGCGGGATCGGGCAGGTCCATCGCGGGATCGGCCGATCCGTGTGGGTGGCGGCTCCTCTCATCCCCGCAGGCGTGCTACTCGTCCTCGCCGGGGTCGGCCAGGGGTGGGTCGAAGACCGCCACTTCCCCCAGCGGCTTGCGCTGCAGGTCCGGCACGGTCGCATCATCGGCCGGGTAGCCCACGGGGAAGAGCACGAACGGCCGTTCCCGCCGCGGGCGCTCGAGGACCTGGGTCAAGAAGCCCATGGGGCTCGGCGTGTGGGTCAGCGTGGCGAGGCCCATGTGGTGGACCGCGGTGATGAAGAGGCCGGCCGCGATGCCTACCGACTCGCGCGCGTAGTAGTGCTTGCGGTGGCTGCCGTCGGGGAACGTGCCGTGGACCTGCTCGAAGAGCACCACCAGCCACGGGGCGGTCTCGAGGTAGGGCTTCTGCCAGTCGGTGCCGAGTGGCGCGAGCGCGTCGAGCCATTCCTCTGACATGCGGCTCTCGTACGAGCGGCGCTCTTCCGCTTCGGCGGCGATGCGGATGCGTCGCCGGGTGTCGGGGTCGCTCACGGCCACGAAGGTCCACGGCTGCTGGTGGGCGCCCGATGGCGCGGTCGAGGCCGTGGCGATGGCCAGCTCGATGAGCCGCCGCGGAACCGGCTCCGGGCTGAAGGCACGCACCGAGCGGCGTTCGTCCAGCTCCGCGAGGAAGTCGGCCGCACGAGCCTCCATCTCGGCCGGATCCCGGCGCAGGGGTCGATAGGGGACGCGTCGGTCTTCGCGGGGCATCGCCGGATGCTAGCAGTGTCCTGCCCTGCCCTGCCCTGCCCAGCCTCGCCCGTCCGCCGCGTGGGCCGTTGGTCACTTGCGCTGAGCCCGAGCCGGCAGGACCATGCGCAGCACAGGCAGGCGCCCGCAGTCGAGGAGCGCGTCGATGTCGGACCCCGATCCCGGGCGACCCGGGTGGCTCGATCGCATCCGCCATTGGCTGTGGCTCGACCGCACGCAGCGCACGGACAACAGCGCAGCCAACCGCGGCTTCTACCCCGGTGGGCTACCGGTGTACCTCAACCGCAAGCCGGTCGGCTGGCGCTTCGTGTTGCCGGTGGTGGCGGCCGGGGTCGTCATCGCCTTGCTCATCCTCGCAGGCCGAAGTGCCGCGGCACAGCCGGCCGAGCCAGGCCAGCGGGTCGTCCTCGATGCACCAGGTTTCGCGCTGACCTTGCCTGCTGATTGGGAGGTGGAGCTGCGCGAGCCGTGGGAGGAGGCCTGCGGTGACACGGTCTGGGCCTCTGCCGGTCGTGGTGGGGTGTGGGATGGCGACCAGCACTGCGCGTTCTACACCAGCCGATGCCTGAGCGCCAACCTCGTGAGCTATCCGCCCGGTCACCCGGAGACCGGAGCGGACTCCGAGTGGCTCGATCTGCCCGCAGGGCGAGCGCTCTACGGAGTCCTTACGCAGGCCCAGCCACACACCGTCGTCTTCTACCAGTTCACCCGCGGGGTCAAGGACTACGTCGTCGCCTGCAATGCCGAGGAGCCGCCGGACGACCGCTGGCGCTCGATCGCCGAGTCGTTCGAATTCCTCCGCGACGAGCTCGAGGAATCAGTCCCACCTCCGGCCGTGACGTTGGCCTTCCCCGACGCGTGGACCGTGCTCGAGGACCGACGGCAGGTGACCTTCGCGCCGGGCTGGGCCAGCCTGCTCTGGGCCAGCGATGGCGATTCCACCTGTGGGCTGCAGTCCGACACGCGGCTGCCGAGGACCGGCGTAGGGCACGAGCGCGAGGATGTCCACGCCGCCTACCGGGTTTGGCTCGGGGCTCGCGGCGCGGTGATCATCGGATCGGCGGAAGTCGAGCTGCCGGTCGGGCGGGCCCGGCGCACCGACTGGGCGTTGGACTGGTCCGAAGGCCAGATGCCGCACAGCACCTACGAGTTCGTCCTCGATGGCGCCAGCCTGCGTTTCATCTGCATGGCCATCTCGCCACCTGCGGACCGCTGGTACTCCCTCGCGGCGACGGTCACGACGGTGCCCGGGTCGTAGTGCGGTGCCGGCCGGGATGCCGCTCGGTCGCACCTGAGCATCAACTCACCCGCGAGACTCCGCAGCTCGACGATCGGGTGCCACGCCGCGGCCCGCCCATGGCATAGTCCGCGCACGAGCCGGCGCAGCGACACTCCTGGGAATGGATCCGCCCTTGAGGTCGCGCGCGGTGAAGCCGAGGTGAGGAATGGTCGAGGAGACCCGTGAGGTCATGAGCGCCGAGGAGATGTCGGCGCTGTCGCTCAAGCACACGATGTTCGATTGGGTAGCGCAGAACGCGGTGGTACCGATGCCCATCGAATATGCCAAGGGCGTCTACATGTACACGCCCGACGGCAAGCGCTACCTCGACTTCAACAGTCAGCTGATGTCGGTCAACATCGGCCACGGCGACCAGCGCGTGATCGACGCCATCACGGCCCAGGCGCAGAAGGTCTGCTACGTCCATCCCTACACCGCCACCGAGCCGCGCGCCCGATTGGGCCAGAAGCTGACCGAGCTGGCGCCGGGCGACCTCGACGTCTGGTTCTTCACCAACGGCGGAGCCGAGGCCAACGAGAACGCCATCAAGATCGCCCGCAACTACACCGGCCGGCAGAAGGTCCTCGCGCGCTACCGCTCGTACCACGGCGCCATCGGGCGCGACGATGGTGGCCACCGGCGATCCGCGTCGCTGGGGTGCCGAGACCGGCATCAGCGGCATCGTCCGCGCGCCCGACTTCCACAAGTGGGGGGTGCCCGATCCGGAGCCGGTCGATGTCGCGCTGCGCGAGCTCGAAGACGTGATCATGTACGAGGGCGCCCAGAACATCGCGGCCTTCATCATGGAGCCCATCGTCGGCACCAACGGCATCCTCATCCCGCCCGACGGCTACATGCAGGGCGTGCGCGACATCTGCACCCGGCACGGCATCCTGCTCATCGCCGACGAGGTCATGAGCGGTTTCGGTCGCACCGGCGAGTGGTTCGCGGTCGACAACTGGGGCGTCGAGCCGGACCTCATGTCCATCGCCAAGGGTTTGACCTCCTCCTACATCCAGTTGGGTGCGGTGGGCATGAGTCGGAAGATCGCCGACACGTGGGGCGATAAGCCGTTCATCGGCGGGCTCACCTACAACAGCCACGCGCTCGCCTGCGCCACGGCCCTCGCGGTCATCGATGTCTACGAACAGGACGACCTCATCGCCCGCTCCAGGGCCATGGGCGAGGTCATGGCCCAACACCATCGTCGCCTCGCGCAGAAGCACCCGTGTGTGGCCCGCACGCGGAACATGGGTCTGTTCGGCATCCTCGACCTCACGCGCGACCCCGACGGTTACGAGCCGTTGGCGCCCTACAACGGCACCAGCGACGAGATGAAGGCCATCGGCGCGTACCTCAAGGAGCACGGGCTGTTCACGTTCCTGCGCTTCAACATGATCCATACCAACCCGCCGCTGACCATCAGCGAGGCGGAGCTGGCTGAGGGCTTCGAGATCATCGACGGTGCGCTCGACCTCGCCGACGAGGCCATCCGCGGCTAGGCGCGGACCGGGGATGGCAGCACCATCGATCGATGAGCGACCAAGGCAGGGACCAGGGGACGCCGCCGGGCGTGCCTGAGGATCCCAGGGCGACCGAGGAGGCTCGGAAGCCCATGCCCTGTCGCGCTCTCGGGCCCAACACCGGCGCCTGGTCACGGCCGCCTGACGACCTCGACCACGCCGAGGCCATCGAGGAGGCGGTGGACGTCGAGGGCACGGCCGATGAGATCGCCCAGGTCTCCACCGGCGGTGCTGAAGCCGTCGTCGGTCGCTGGAGCTCTTCGGCCGGCCCTTCGTCATGCGCCCAGAGGAGCGACGCCACTGCGTGGGTCCCGCAGATCGAACTGGTGAACGGTGCAGCACTCCCGTTCCGCGTGATCGACCGAGCGGACGTCAAGATCACCCAGCGTTCGACATGCCGACCGTTTCGGTGCCCGGGGACGGGTGAGGGACGCCACCAGACCTGTTCCTGTCGATGCCGGTCGACAACTCGACCAGTAGGGACCGCAGCGGGGTCACGTGGCCGCCGAGCCGTGCCGCTATCGGTTCGAACGGCCCGATTCGGTCGACAGGTCGACCAGGGGTCGGGCTGGGCGCACCTTCGACCGGGCGGAGTCGCTCGCCGACGTGGCAGGGACGCATCCGCAGACGCGCGCGGTGCGTCGCGCGGTGGGTGCCGGGGTGCACGGTGGTGCCAGGGTGCCGAGTCGCCGGCCGGACCGCGCTACTCGCCGATCGGCAGCACCGACCAGCCGCCGTCGATGGTGAGGGTCTGGCCGGTGATGGCGCGGGCCTCGGAGGAGAGCAGGTAGGCCGCTGCGGCGGCCACGTCCTCGGCTGCGACGAAGCCGTCACTGAGCGGCTGCTTGCGCCGGGAGAACGCCTGTGTGGCCTCATCGGCCTGGGCCCGCTCGGACATGCGCGAGACCGTCAGCGCCGGCGCCACCATGTTGACCCGGATGCCGTACGGCGCGTAGTAGGCCGCGGCGGTCGTGGTCAGCGCGGCCACGGCGCCCTTCGATGTGGCGTACGCGTGGGTGGCGAACAACTCCGGCACCGGCCGCGTGGCCAGCACCGAGCCCATGTTCACGATCGCGCCGCGCCCGCTGTCACTGTCGGGCACCTGTCCCATCATCGCGCGCAGCACCGGCGCGGTGACGGTCACGTGGGTGGTGGCGTTGAGTCGCATCGTGGCTTCGTAGGCCTCGGGCGTGAGTTCGTGCAAGGGACCGTCGCCCAGCCGCCGACCGGAGCCACCGGCCACGTTGAAGAGCCCGTCCACTCGTTCGAGCCGCGCGAGGGCCTCGATCACGGCCTCCTGGGCTCGGGGCACGTCGCTGAGGTCGGCCACGATGGCATGGGCCACGCCGCCGGCCGTGCCGATCTCCTCGGCGAGGGCCTCACACGAGGCCGCGGTGCGGGAGATGATGACCACGCTCGCGCCCTCGGCCGCGAAGCGCCGGGCGGACGCGGCCGCGATGCCGGTCGCACCGGTGACGATGATGCCGCGTCCCCGCAGTCGATCCATGTCCTTGCTCACCTCCGCGCCTCGGTCACGTCGACCTCGTCCTCCAGCGCCGATGCCACCAGCGGATCGAGGGAGGCCGCGCTGATGGTACGGGCATTGGCCGAACCGGCAGCCACGCCCCTGGTCAGCGCGGCCGGGATGTCAGCGCCCTCCATCAGCGCCAGCGACATGGCCGCGTTGAAGGAGTCGCCCGAGCCCACCGGGTTCACCGCCTCCACCCTGGGCACGGTCAGTCGCCAGCTCGTGGTCTCGTTCGCGGCCGCGACATCGGCGGCCCCATCGGTCACGACCGCGAGGCGGGCGCCCTGTCTCCACGAGCGCATCAGCCGCGTCCCCGGCACTCGCGCCAGCCGCGATCACCCCCGCCTCGACCGCTTCGTCGAGACCGATCTTGACGATGTCCGGTCCCGCCGCGAGGGCCGCCACCAGCCCCTGGCCGGAAGCGTCCACCAGCAGCGGCACACCCACGCTTCGGCAGACCTCCACGATCGCGCCATGGCCCGACGGTTCGAGCCCTGCCGGGATCGAGCCCGCGACCACGGCCATCGCGCTCGCCGGCAGCAGCCGCTCCTCGAGCAGTCGCAGGAACGAGCTGAACTCATCGGGCGTGGCCCGGGCCGGTCGTTCATAGAGCAGGATCGACTCGCCGGTGTCGTCGACGATCACATAGGTGGTGCGTGCCTCAGCCTTGGCGAACGACCAGTGCGGCTCCAGGCCTTCCGCCGACAGCGTCTCGACCAGCCAGCGGCCGGCGTGTCCGCCCGCGATGCCGGTGGTGATGACCCGGCCCCCGAGCGCCACCGCCGCACGAGCCGCGTTGACGCCCTTGCCGCCAGGCAGCGCGTGCAGCTCGAGGGGCCGCAAGACCGTGTCGTGGACGATGCGTTCCACCCGCGCGGTGCGGTCGATCGCCGGCGCCGGCGTGATGCACAGCAGCGCCGGGCGTGCACGCCCCGCCATCGATGGTCGTGTCGTGGTGTCGGCGCTCGTGGCTAGAGCCCGGTGCCGAACTGACGGTCGCCCGCGTCGCCGAGGCCGGGCTGGATGTAGCCCTTCTCGTTCAGCTGCCGGTCGAGCGCGGCGCAGTACACCGGCACGTCCGGGTGGGCCTCGTTGACCGCGGCCACGCCCTCCGGCGCCGCGATGAGGTTGACCAGCTTGATGCGCTTGGCGCCCCAGTCCTTGAGCACCTCGATGGCGGCCGTGGCGGAGCCGCCCGTGGCCAGCATGGGGTCGAGGATGAGGCAGGTGTCGACGGTCGTCTGGTCGGGCAGCTTGTTGTAGTACTCCACCGGGCGCAGCGTGCGCTCATCACGGAAGAGTCCCAGGTGCCAGACCTGGGACTCGGGAAAGAGCTCAAGGAAGGCGTCGACCATGCCCAGGCCGGCACGCAGGATGGGCACCAGGCCGAGGCGCTCGGCCAACTCGTGGCCGGTGGTCACCTCCAGCGGCGTCCGCACCTCGATCTCGTTGAGCGGGGCGTCGAGCAGGGCTTCGTAGCCCACGAGCCAGCTGATCTCGCGGACGAGCTCACGGAACTTCTTGGGGTCGGTGCGCTCGTCACGCAGCAACGCGAGCTTGTGCAGCACCGCCGGGTGCTGCGAGACGAAGAGGTTGTCGGGCACGGGCCGCCTCCGAAGTGCGAACAGGATGGCGAGTCCCAATTCTAGGGCCATGGGCCGACCGACACTTGACCGTTGGCGCCGGCGGAGGACCATGGGCGCATCGATCACCAGCAAGGGGGTGTGTCATGCGTCGACTGACGACGCTCGCGACCATGGCCGTGGCCACCATCGCGCTCTCGGCCATCAGCCTCGATGCCATCGCTGCCGACGAGGATCCAGGTGCCGACCCTCGTACCCGCGAAGCTAGACCGGGGCCGGCGTGGACCTCGGGTGGTCGCAACCCTCGACGGGCACGGTCCTCAATGTCATCGACGGCTGGTCGGTCGAAGTGCTCGATCCGGCACCTGACCTGGAGGCCGCTGCGCCCGGCGAGGCGTGGGAGGCCCTGCGTCTGACCTCGCCCCTCGGCGAACGGACCTGCTCGCTCTACGTCGCCCTCGCCAAGGAGGGTCAGCCACCGCTCGACCGCCGTCTGGGCTCACCCAAGCCACGTCCCATCGCCACGCCGCGCTGGGACTTCAGCGGCAACCGGCCCGCGTTGCTCTATCCCGACCCTGTTCGGCGACTGGCGCCGTCGAAGGCTTGGGGTGACGCTGACTGGAGTGCCTGGACGAGGTCCTGCCATCCACACCTCGGGCATGAGGTCCTGCAGGTGTGGGCCTGCGGGCACGTGTTCGACACCGAGGAGCAGCGCCCTTGCGCCCCACCGGGACGGTCCGTGTCATCACGCCTGAGCCGAGGCTCGACGATGGCCTGGGGCACCACGCGGCCCGCCGGCGAGATGCTGCAGGCCCGTGCCGGCTTCACAGCTACGCACCTGCCCGACGGTCGCGTCCTCGTCATCGGCGGAGGGTTCGGCACGAGTACCTCGCCAGCGCCGAGCTGTGGGACCCGGCGAGCCGGACGTTCGAGCCGGCCGGTGAGATGGACACGTCGCGGAAGGCCACACGGCCGTCGCGCAGCCCGACGGTGGTGTACTCGTCGTCGGCGGCAACGGTCGGTCCGGCCACAACCTCAAGAACGCCGAGCTGTGGGACCCGGCGACGTCGAGCTTCCGCTCGGCCGGGGCCCTGCGGACCCCGCGCACCGCGACCGCCAGCGTGACCGGCTTTCCCGACGGTCGCGCCCTGGTGGTCGGGCGGTGGTCGGATCGGTGCCCAGGGCGGTCCCGTGCTGCAGTGCCGAGGTCTGGAGCCCAGCCTCCGGGGGCTTCGAGCCGGCCGGCACGCTGGCAGCGCCACGGCTCGGGCACCGCACCTTCGCGCTGCCCGACGGCGACGCCGTGGTCACCGGTCCGGGCGGCAAGGCGTGGCTGCGCTGGAATGCCGCGAAGCGGACCTTCAGGCCCCTCGGCCAGACGGACGAGCCGCGCTCCGAGACGTACCAGCTCGGCCGCGGCAGGCTGCTCACGGTCGGCGTCACCGACCCAGGCACCTGCAAGAAGGGGGCGACCTACGCCTCCACGCCCGATGCCGAGGTCTGGCTGCCGCGCCAGGGCGCGTTCCGGGACGCCGGTGCCTTCAAGTCGCCGCGCTACGAGGCCACGGTGACACCTCTGCCTGACGGGAGCGCCCTGTTCTACGGCGGCGGCATCGCCACCTGCATGGACGTCAGCCGCTACCCCAGCGCCGAGCGCTGGAGTCCGCGGACCCGGACCTTCGAACGTGCTGGGCGCACCGAGTTGCCCCACTGGGACGAGGCCACGGCCCTGCTACCCGACGGCCGCGTCGCGGTCATCGGCGGTATCGGCACCGACGACTACAGCTGCGGCCTTGCTGTCCTCGGTGCGATCGAGCTGTGGGACCCATCGACGCGCTCGTTCACGCTGGCCGGGACGCTGGCGCAGCCGCGCTCGGAGGCCACGGCCATCACGCTTGACGACGGTTCGGTGCTGATTCTGGGGGGCCTCGACCGCCTGGGGGACCCGCTGGCCGCGGCTGAGCTGTGGGTGCCGCCGGCCGCGGGCTGACTCCCCACGCCGTCACGGGGCACCGGACCGTGCGACCCGCGATACCATCGGCTCGTGCCTGACGCGTCGACCATCCCTGCCTTCCCCGGCGACGGCGAGCCCGCTGCCGAATCTGCCGCCGACACCCACGGACCGCTCGATGCGGCAGCCGAGGCTGTCGTCTCACGCTCGCGCAAGCGGCCCGGGCGCACGCGCAAGGGCGCGGCCCCACCGGTGCTCGTGGAGGTCCACCGCGGGGAGGTGAACGAGTCCCGCCACCGTGGCCATATCGTGCAGGTGGACGCGAGCGGCAAGGTCGTGCGCGCCCTGGGCGCGCCCTCGACCGAGATCACGCTCCGCTCCACGGTCAAGCCCTTCGGCGTGGTCGCACTCATCGAATTCGGGAGCGGCCGACGATCTGGCGCTGACCCCGGCCGACCTGGCCATCATGTGTGCCTCTCACACGGGCGAGGACAAGCACGTGCGCACGCTGCAGGCCATCTTCCGCCGCGCCAGCGTGACCCAGGCGCTGCTGCAGTGCGGCACCGCCGGCGCCCCGGCCGACGAGACCACCGCCGTGCGGCTGGCGCGTGACGGCGAGATGCCCGGCGCGGTGCGTCACGGCTGCTCCGGATTCCACGCGGCCTCCATCCTGATGAGCGCCTATGCCGGCTGGTCGCTCGACGATTACACCGATCCCAAGCACCCCAGCCAAGTTGCTGTACGTGAGACCGTGGCACGTCTCTTCGGCCGAAAGCTCGAGACCCTGCGCACCGCGCCCGACAACTGCGGCGTGCAGACCTACGAGGTCACGCTGCTGGAGCTGGCCCGGGCCTACCTCTTGCTGGCCGATCCCGAGGGTCCGTCGGCCGACGGCGCGCGGGCCGAGTCGGCAGCGGCCCTTGTGCGTGTGCGCGACGCGATGATGGGCGCACCCGAGATGGTCGGCGGGACCTACGACAACCTCGACACCGACCTCATGCGCCGCCGCTCCGGTGTCCTCGTGGCCAAGGCCGGCGCGGACGGCATGCGAGCCGTGGGCATCGTCGGTGGCGACGGTCGTGAGGCGGGCGGTCTGGCGGTCAAGATCGAGGACGGGGACGGGTCGCGACGGGCCGTGTCGGCAGCCAGCGTGGAGGCCCTCGCCCAGATCGGCCTGCTCGACGAGCGCGACCTGCGCGTGCTGGCCGGCTACCATCGGCCGGCTGTGTTCGGACCAGGGGGAACGGCTGCCGCCACGGCGCTGCCACGCTTCGAGCTGGCCGCCGACGCAGAGCTGAGCTAGCGGCCACCGTCTGACCCATGGCCCGCCTCGAGCCGACCACCGATCCCTACCGCATCCTGGGCCTGCTGCGTGGCGCCTCGGCCACCCAGGTCAAGGCCGCGTACCGGCGCCTGGCCAAGCGCTACCACCCTGATGGGGAGCACGGCGACGAGACCGCCTTCCTCGCGGTACAGGCGGCGTATCAACTGCTCGCCGATCCGATCCGTCGCGGGGACTGGGACCGCGCGCACGCGCCGGGACCCGTTCGCACGGCTAACGTTCAGCGTCGATCTACCGCTGCGGCCAGCGCCGGAGGATGGGCCCTCCCGTCCGTCTCGCCGGACCACGCGTGCGCCACGAGGACGCGCCACGGGCGGTGCCCGCAACACGACCTGGTCAGCGCCGCACGTGCCCTGGTGGGAGGACTTCAGCCCCGGCACCAAGCCACGCGCGCAGGCGGCTGCGATGGCACCGGAGAGCCCTGACCGAAGGAACGGTCGAGTTCGACGTCTACGACCGTTCCAGTGGCGCAGCCTGGTCGGCCGCCGCCCGACGGCACTTCCGTCGCGGGACCGATGACCTTCCCTCGCGCGGCGTCTGGCGCTACCGTGGGACGCAGGTCGTGACCGGCGCGGAGGCGCGCCGTGCCGCGGCCGAAGAGGAAGAGGAGAGATCCCGACGATGACGACGCGATGCCGCATCGCGCCCAGCCCCACCGGACCGCTGCATATCGGCACGGCCCGGACCGCACTGTTCAACTACCTGTTCGCGCGGCGGACGGGTGGCACGTTCGTGTTGCGCCTGGAGGACACCGACAAGGCCCGCTCCACGACAGAGTTCGAACAGGACATCCTCGACGGGCTGCACTGGCTGGGTCTCGACTGGGACGAGGGACCCGCCGTCGCCGGCCGTCCCGCTCGAGGCGAGTTCGGCCCCTACCGCCAGTCAGGGCGCGGCGATCGCTACGCCGAGGCCCTCGAACGTCTACTGGCCGAAGATCGGGCCTACCCCTGCTTCTGCACGCCCGAGGAGCGCGCTGCGGACAAGGAGGCTGACCCCGACCTATCGGGCTACAGCGGCCGCTGTGCGCAGCTGACCGAGGCCGAGCGTGAGGCGCGTCGCGCCGAGGGTCGTGAGTCGGTGATCCGGTTCCGCGTCGGGGAGGGGACCGTCGAGTTCGACGATCTGGTGCGCGGCCATGTCAGCATCGAAACCGCCCAGCTCGGGGGCGACCTCGTCATCGCCCGCAGCGACGGCTCGCCGCTGTACCACTTCGTGGTCGTGGTCGACGACCTGGCCATGGGCATCACCCACGTCATCCGCGGCGAGGACCACCTCAGCAACACGCCCAAGCACGTGCTGCTCTTCCGCGCGCTCGGGGCCGAGCCGCCGGTCTTCGCCCACCTGCCGCTCATCCTCAATCCGGACCGCTCCAAGATGTCCAAGCGCAAGAGCCAGACCGCGGTCGATGCCTATCGTGAGCAAGGCTATGTGAAGGAGGCCATCGTCAACCATCTCGCGCTCCTCGGCTGGAGCAGCGGTGACGACGAGGACCTCTTCAGCCTCGAGGAGCTCGAGCGGCGCTTCGACCTTGCTCGCGTGCAGCCGTCGGGCGCCATCTTCGACGCCGAGCGCCTCGACTGGCTCAACGGTCAGTGGATCCGCCGCCTGCCGCAGGCGGAGGTCGCGCGGTTGGCCCTCCCGTTCCTGCTCGCGGACGTGGCGACCGCTGCCGACGAAGGACGCCGGGTGCGGACTCCCAGCGCCGATGACCTTGCGCCACTGCTGCCCATGGTCATCGAACGGCTGCCGCGCCTCGACGCGATCGGTCCCATGCTCGACTTCGTCTTCATCGAGGACATCGAGGTCGATCCCGGGGTCCTCGTGCCCAGGCGTTGGGACCCGGCCACCACCGCGACCGGCCTGGCCGAAGCCGGACGTGTGATCGAAGCGCTGGGCCCCGATGCCTTCGAGGCCGACCAGCTGGAACCGCCGCTGCGCTCGCTGTGCGAGAAGCACGGCTGGAAGGTCGGCGACCTGTTCATGGCGGTGCGCGTGGCCATCACCGGGCGTACGGCCACACCGCCCCTCTTCGATGTCATGGTCGCGCTCGGCTACGAGCCCACCATCACCCGGCTCACGGCGGCGCACGAGGTCGCGGCCGCCATCCCCAGCGAGGAGTGACATGCACCTGACGCGTGACCAGTTCGCGGATTGGCTGGACCGCTACATCGCGGCCTGGCGCAGTGGCGACCCCGCAGAGATCGGCGATCTCTTCAGCGAGGAGGTGGTCTACAGCCAGAACGGCGGCCAGACCAGCCTCGAGGGCCGTGCGGCCGTGGTGGCCGACTGGCTCGCAGACGCCTACGAACCCGAGGCCGAGTGGGAGGCCTCCTACGAGCCGCTGGCCATCGAGGAGCAGGTGCACGTGGCGGTGGGCTCCACTCGCTACCTGCGGGAAAACGGCGTGCACGAGGACTTCAGCAACATCTTCGTCTGCCGCTTCGACGACGACGAGCGCTGCTGTGACCTGCGCGAGTGGTGGATGCTCGCGCCGAGCCCGGTCAGCCGGCTCGACGACTGACGACGGTGCGCACCATCCTCGTCGTCGACGACGAGCCGACGCTGCGCGAGACACTGGCCGAGGCGCTCGAGCAGGACGGCTTGCGCGTGGTCACGGCCGAGGACGGGAAGCAGGCGTTGGAGGTATTTCGTGCCGAAGCGCCGGACCTGATGCTGCTCGACCTGATGCTGCCGCAGATCGGCGGCATCGAGGTCTGTCGCATCGTCCGCCGTGAGTCGTCCTTGCCCATCATCATGCTCACGGCCAAGGACGGAGAGATCGACAAGGTCGTGGGCCTCGAGCTGGGTGCCGATGACTACGTCACCAAGCCCTTCAGCCTGCGTGAGCTGATGGCCCGCATCCGGGCCCAGCTGCGTCGGCTCGACGCGGCGCGAGAGCAGCGAGACAGCTGCTGCCGCGCCGGCCGGCAGTGCTGCGCCGATCCGGCTTGGGGCCGTGACCGTCGACCTGGCCGGCCATCGCCTGCTCCGCGACGGCACGGATCTGGGGGTCAAGCCCAAGGCCTTCGAGCTGCTGGCCTTCCTCGTGCGCAACCCGGGCCAGGTCTTCAGCCGTGACCAGTTGCTGGAGCAGGTCTGGGGCTACGACTACGCCGGCGAGACCCGCACCGTGGACGTCCACGTCCACTGGCTGCGCTCGGCGGTCGAAGCCGACCCAGGCAAGCCCCTCTACCTCCAGACCGTGCGCGGCGTAGGCTACGTGCTGCGGATGCCCCGGGAGTAGTCACCGGTGCTGGCCGTTCCGGTGCTCCCGGCGCTACGGGACCCCGGCCACGGGAGCGCGGCGCGGCGGGCCTATCCTAAGGTCATGCCGGAACCACTCCCCGATGAGCTCGCCGATGAGGTCGCACGGGTCGCCGATCAGGCCAGCATCGGCCTGATCCGTTTCGACCCGCAGCTACGCGTCAGGACCGCCAACCTCGCGGCGCACCACGCCCTCGAGCGACGCTCGGGTTCGCTCGTCGGTCGCTCGGTGATGGAGACCTTCGTCGACCATCGCCTCGAGGCCATCGTTCGCGCAGCGGCGCACGGTCAGTCCGGCAGCTACGAGTCGGAGGCGCCCGACCGGGCCAGCCTCGTCGTCCGGGCCGGCGCCGCCATCGGCGGCGGTGCGTGGGTGACCATCGAGAACATCACCGAGCTCCAGAGCCTCCGGCGGATCCGTAGTGAGTTCATCGACAACCTCTCCCACGAGTTGCGCACCCCGTTGGCCAACGTACGCCTGCTCACCGAGATGCTCACCGACGACTTGGCCAAGGCGGACGTGCCCGAGCGTGTGCGGGAGCGCGTGGCCACCATCGATGTCGAGACCGGTCACCTCGTGCAGATGATCAACGAGCTGCTTGACCTCACACGCATGGAGCACGCGGTCGTG
The DNA here is from genome assembly GCA_963716815.1 of uncultured Chloroflexia bacterium. GTDB lineage: Bacteria > Chloroflexota > Limnocylindria > Limnocylindrales > CSP1-4 > JAFMJV01. The sequence goes on along the minus strand of CAVQUM010000019.1, from coordinate 200,353 downwards.
CGGGTGCGCCACGACGAGCTGCGCCCTGGCCCCGCTGGTCGAGGCCGCCATCCACCGACTCGAGACCTTCGCGCGACGGCAGGGCGTCACGCTCGCCGCGGCGGTGCCAGCGGAGCTGCCGCCGGTGCGCGGCGACGAGGAGCGCCTGGACCGGCTGCTGATGAACCTGCTGCACAATGCCATCAAGTTCTCGCACCATGGCGGTGAGGTCGCCGTCACGGCCGACGAGCACCCTGACGCGGTCGTGGTCTCGGTGGTGGACCAGGGCATCGGCATCCCGGTCGCCGACCAGGGGCGCGTCTTCGAGCGGTTCTACAAGGTCGATCGCGCTCGGCGCCGAGGCCAGGGCGGCACCGGCCTGGGCCTGGCCATCGCTCGCCACATCGCCGAGGCTCATGGTGGGAGCATCTGGCTGGAGTCGACCGAAGGGCAGGGCTCGACCTTCAGTTTCTCGCTGCCCTTCGCTTAGCTAACGTTCGGCCAGGAGCTCCGGCGTGACCAGCCAACGTAGCTCCGCCTCGCCGTCGCCGAGCTTGGTGCGCATGTCGATGGTCGCGAGCGCACCCTTCTTCAGGTTGATCCCGGCCGCGTCGATGAGGTAGGCCAGCAGGGTCGAGAGATCGGGGTCATGGCCCACGAACATGATCTCCCGGGCTCCGGTCTCGTCGAGCAGTGCCCACAGCTCGCGCTGGCCGAAGCCGTCGGCCAACCGCCGGTCGGTGCGTACGGTCATGCCCAGCTTGGAGGCCACGAGCTCGGCGGTCTGTGTCGCGCGGACCTTGGGGCTGGCGACGATGACGTCGGGCCGCACGCCGTGCTCCTCGAGGAACGCGCCCAGGCGTCCGCACTGTGCCCGACCCTTGTCGGTGAGCGGACGTAGGTCGTCATCGCCGATCCACTCGAACGCGTTCCCGGCATGGGCGTGGCGGAGCAGGTGCACGCGGACCTTGTCGGTGCGGGCGAAGTGGGAGCATGACATGCGCCATAGGGTGGCACGTCATCGGTGTCCAGGGAAGACCGAAGCCCCCTGGTGCCGAGCGTTTTCGTGCGGGAAGGGGGAGTGCGGCCGGAGGGCGCCGCAGACAGCTTCAGTCCGGGTCGGCCGTCCTTCGCGTCGTCGTGGAGGTCGAGGAAGCGGTCGATGCGCTCGCTGATGGCCGTGAACACCCGTCGAAACGCCTCCAGTCGCTCCTGCCTCGGTGCCTCCTGCGGCCGAGGGGTCGTCGTAGCTCCAGTGCAAGCGGTCGCCCTCGCCGGGGAAGACCGGACAGCTCTGCCGCGCCGAGTCGCAGACGGTGATGACGTAGTCGAAGCGGCGACCCATGAACTCGTCGACCGACTTGGAACGCAGGCCCTCGGTCGGCAGCCCGGCCTCGCGCAGCACCTGGCGGGTCATCGGGACGCACCTCGGCGACCTCGGTGCCGGCCGAGTTGGCCTCGTAGTCCGCTCCGCCTTTCTCGCGCAGCAGCGCTTCGGCCATGATCGAACGAGCCGAGTTGTGGGTGCACACGAAGAGGACGCTGGTGCGGGGCGCGCCGTCGTCGTGTCCCGGGGCCACGTCGATATCGCTCACTACTCGTTGAGCTCGGTGACCTCGCCGGTGGACAGGAAGACCACGTCCTCGGCGATGTTGGTGACGCGGTCACCGACCCGCTCGAGGTAGTGCGCCGCGAAGATGATGCGCATGCCCGGGTCGACGTTGGCCGGGTCCGCGCGCATGAGGTCGAGCACCTCCGCGAAGATGGCGTGGTAGAGCTCGTCGACGTCGTCGTCGCGCTTGGCCACAGCCTTGGCTCGTTCGGCATCGACCTCCACCACGGCGCCGAGGATGTCACGCACCAGCGACGCCGCGAGCCGGCCCATCTGGGGCAGGTGCACGTAGTCGTTCAGCGGCGGGTTCGGCGCCAGCTTTCGTGCCTGCTTGGCCACCGAGCCGGCGTAGTCGCCCATACGCTCGAGGTCATACGCCACCTGCGCCAGTGCCAACAGGAAGCGCAGGTCGCGAGCGACCGGTTGCTGGGTCGCGATCGTCAGGGTCACCAGATCGGAGATCGCCTGCTCCATGTCGTTGATGTCGCGGTCGTTCTCGATGACCCACGTGGCGGCGTCGGCATCGTGGTTCTCGAGGGCCACGATGGCGGCATTGATGCGCTCGGCCACGAGGCTGCCCATGCGCAGGATGCCGTCCTTGACCTGGCTCTCCTCGGATTCGAGGGCCTCTCGCGTGTAGGGTCGCGGGACCTCCACTGTCGGGTGGACGTCCAGGTCGGTGCGGTGGCCCATCGGTTCCGCTTCGCCGGGGGGCGGCACCGGTTCGGCGGCGGGTCGTCCGGTGGGGTCGGTCATGACAGCCTCCTCAGCCGAAGCGACCGGAGACGTAGTCTTCGGTCAGCTGGTTCTTGGGGTTGGTGAAGATCTGAGCCGTGGGGCCCTTCTCGACCAGATAGCCGGCCCGGTCCTGGCCCATCGTCAGGAACACCGTCTCGTCAGAGGCGCGGGCGGCCTGCTGCATGTTGTGCGTGACGATGAGGATGGTGTAGTCGGCCCGGAGCTCGAACATGAGCTCCTCGATCTTGAGCGTGGCCACCGGGTCGAGGGCGGAGCAGGGCTCGTCCATGAGGATGACGTCCGGCTGCACCGCGATGGCGCGCGCGATGCACAGTCGCTGCTGCTGGCCGCCGGAGAGGGCGGTACCGGGCTGCTTGAGCTTGTCCTTGACCTCGTCCCAGATGGCTGCGCGCTTGAGGCTCGACTCGACCAGCTCGTCCATGTCGCCCTTGTAGCCGGCGATCTTGGGCCCGAAGGCTGATGTTGTCGTAGATCGACTTGGGGAACGGGTTGGGCTTCTGGAAGACCATGCCGATGCGTCGACGCACCTCCACCGCGTCCACTCTGGGGTCGTAGAGATCCACGCCGTGGTAGTCGATCCGGCCGCTGATGTGCGCCCCCGGGACCAGGTCGTTCATGCGATTGAAGCAGCGCAACAGCGTGGACTTGCCGCAGCCGGACGGGCCGATGAAGGCGGTGATGCGGTTCTTGGCGATGTCGAGGTCGATGTCGCGGATGGCCCGGAAGTCGCCGTAGTAGGCGCTGAAGTCGCGCACCTCGAAGACGTAGGGCTCAGCCGGTCTGTCGGCAGCGCGTCCCCGCCGCGGGGGCGGTCATCGTGGCTGTCTCACTGGTCATGTCTACCACTTTCTGGCGTAGCGATTGCGAAGGATGATGGCGATGGCATTGATGATCAGGACGAGCACCAGCAGCACGATGATGGCCGCAGCGGTGAGCTCGCGGAACTCGGCCTTGGGCTGGCGGGACCAGCTGAAGATCAGCGTGGGCAGGGCCGTGTACGGACCTTGCAGGCGCTCCACGACCGACGCGTTGGCGGCCACCGCGAAACCACCGGTCACCGCGCCGACGAGCAGCAGTGGGGCGGTCTCGCCGAAGGCCCGGCCGATGGTCAGGATGGTGCCCGTGAGGATGCCCGGCAGCGCGTAGGGGATGACGTGGGAGCGGGTGACCTCCCACTTGGTCGCGCCGACGCCGTAGCCGGCTTCGCGGATCGACGTGGGTACCGCGCGCAGCGATTCCGCCGAGGTGATGATGACGATGGGCAGCACCACGATGGCCAGCGTCAGGCCACCTGAGATGATCGACTGCCCTCCGGTGATGTCCCGCAGCAGGACCACGAAGACCGCGATACCGAGCAGGCCGTAGACCACCGCGGGCACGCCGGCGAGGTTGCGCACGGTGGTGTTGATGAGCCGCGTGAGCCAGTTGTCTGCGGCGTACTCCTCGAGGTAGACTGCCGCGGCGACGCCGATGGGGATGGCCAGCACTGCCACGAAGACCATCAGCACGATCGAACCCCACAGAGCCTGGCCGATGCCGGCGCGCTCCGGCCGTGAGGACATCGGGTTGGCCAGGAAGTCGACCAGGTCGCGCTCCCCGAAGACCGGCAGGGCCCGGATGAAGATGTCGGTGATGAGCCAGACCAGCACGCCCACCGCCAGCAGCAGCGAGACCAGCAGGGCTAGCTCGAAGACGACGCTGCGCCAGTCGCGGCGGTGGCCCATGATGGCCCGCTCCACGGCTTCGGTGGCCGACGCGGGCGGGGGCAGGAGTCGAGCCGGGGAAGCCATCAGTAGCTCTGCCGCATGCGTCGCACGAAGTGCTCGCTGATGACGTTCAGGGCCATCGTCATGAAGAACAGCAGCAGGCCCACGAAGAAGAGGCTGTTGAAGGCGACCCCACCACCCACCGCATCCGAACCGATGGCGATGACGGTCATGGCGCCGGTCATGGTCTGGCCCGGCAGACAGGGATTGAGATTGAAGACCGCGCCCCCGACACCGCCGGCGGCGATGGCCACGATCATGGTCTCGCCGATGGCGCGGCGACAGGGCCACGATGAGCGAGGCCACGATGCCCGAGACGGCTGCCGGCACCACGACCCGGAGGCTCGTCGTGCGCCTGGTCGCGCCGAGGCCGAACGAGGCCTCGCGGAGGTTGGCAGGGACCGCGTACATCGCGTCTTCGGAGATCGAAGCGACCAGCGGCGTGACGAGGATGCCCACCGCGATCGCCGGCACTGGCGAGCGTGAAGGGGAGTGAGTTGCCACACAGCGGCTGCACCAGCGCCGGGCTCAGGACGGTGAGTGCGAAGAAGCCCAGCACGACGCTGGGGATGGTGGCCAGGATCTCGAGCACGGGCTTGAGCCAGCCGCGCACCCGCGGGCTGGCGTACTCGGCCAGGTAGATGGCCGCCCCCAGGCCGAGGGGCGTGGCCACGACCATGGCGATGACCGAGATGACCAGCGTGCCGCTGACGATCGTGGCCAGGCCGTAGTCGCCGCTGCGGGGCTGCCACGCATCAGCCAGCAGGTCAGGGAGTGCGATTCCGCGCAGGAAGGTGATGGTGTCGCCCAGCAGGGAGAGCACGATGGCCACCGAGATGACGATGGCCAGGCCGGCCGCGCAAGAAGAAGAGCGATGATGCGCTCCATGCGCTCGCGGCGCTGCCCTTGAGCTCAAGGCGACGGTCGCTGCGCTGTGGAGCCTGTCATCAATCGAACGCGAAGCCTGAGGTGGCCGGCGGTCCGGCCCGGGACGCGGGTCCGGTCATGTCGACGGTCGGGGAGACGAGGCGCGCCGACGTCGGCCTTCAGTGCCTCCCAGGTGGCCCGCGTCTCGGCGAGGGCGTCCTGGGCGAGCTGGACGTAGCCGGCCCAGCGTCACCAGCTCGCGTCCGCCCTCAGGTCCAGATAGAAGTCGACGAACGGGGCCAGTGCCGGGTTGTACGAGGCCGACGTCGGGTCGATGCGACCCTGCTCGACGTAGATGAACAGGTCGCGCGCGATGGGATAGGGTTGGCGGCGACGGTCTCCGTCGTCGGGCGCGACGCAGCTCGCCGTCGCCACCATCGATGGGCACCATGCGCACGCGGTCGCTTTGTTACCGCGAAGGCGTAGCCCACGAAGCCGATGCCGCTGGGGTTGCCGCCGACGCCGTCGATGATGACGTTGTCGTTGGGCGAGGCGACGTAGATGTCGCCGGGCTGGCGGGTGTAGGGCTCTCCCTCGGCGGCCGCATGACCCGGCCTCGGCGCGCTGCCTCCTGGATGTCCTCGAGCGTGATCTCGAGGAACGAGCCCCAGGTGCCCGACTCGTCGCCGGGGGCGGTGATGGCGATGTCGCCGCTGGGCCAGCTGGCGGTCTCCGAGCCGAGCTCGGCGGCGAAGACTGCGACATCGTCCCAGCTGCGGACGTCGTCTGGATTCCACCCCGAAGATGGCGTAGAGGTCGGTGAAGTTCAGGCACTCGACCGCGGTCGTTCTCGGTGCTCACGATGACGGCCAGGCCGTCGATGCCGATCTTCAGCTCGACCGGCGTGATGCCGTTGGCCGGCGCAGTCTCGATCTCGCGAGTCCTTGATGCCACGTGAGGCGTCGCTGATGTCGGTCTCGCCGTTGCAGAACTGCTCGAAGCCCGCGGTCGTGCCGGGGCCGTTGACGCGGTATGTCCAGTTCGGGTTCAGAAGTTGAACTCTTCGGCCACGAGCTGCGAGATCGGCTCGACGGTCGACGAGCCGGAGATGTCGACGAAGCCTTCGACGTCCTGGGCGAGGGCACTGCGCGGCGAGGCTGGTGCTGAGCACGGCGGTGCCGATCGCGGCCGCCCCGAGGCGCTTGGTCTTGCGCATGGTAGGAACGTATCCCTCCTGGTCGCCTGGGAGTAGAGCCGATCCCAGGTCCTGTGTCTCTACGACCCACTGTCCGGTGTCCGACGTGAACGGCCGGTTGCTCCTTCGTTAACGCTCCGTTAACGCCGCCGCTCGCCCAGGGCGGTCTGAGCGATGCGCGCATGCGCCATGGGCGGGTGCCGCCGCGCCAACGCGCGATCGCTGTTTCGTTGACGACGCGTGAACGGGCCGCGAGTCCCTACAATGGTGACCCGCGCTCCAGTGGGATGAAAGGGACAGAAATGGCCAAGAAGAAGGGTCAGGCTGCGGACAAGCCTGCCCAGAAGCCCAAGTCCCTGCGCAAGCAGCTGCGCAAGGCAAAGGCCGACCTCGCAAAGGCTGTGGCCAAGCGCGACAAGGCCCAGGCACGCGTCGAGGCGTTCAGCATCATCGCCGACGAGATACACGCGCAATTGGCCGAGATCGACGAGGTCGCGGCCAAGGAGGCTGAAGCGGCGCCGAAGACGCCAGACCCGTCCAAGCCGACCGCGACCACCGCCGCCAAGCCGGCCGCCGGGGCACGGCCGGCCGCGAAGGGGTCGAGCCGGTCCGCCGCCACGGCGCGCACGCGTGCGACAGGGCGCCCGGTCGCGTCGCGTACCCGCAAACCCAAGGCGTCCCCTCCTGCGCAGGACGCGTCGCCTCCGGCAGAGGACGGCTGAAGGAAACGGCCGAGCGCCCGGCGACCTACTCGATGGAGGTGACGGCAGTGCCCAGCGCCTTGCGGAACGAGCGCCCGGTCACGCGCCGCCAGATCGGGCGGAAGCTGCGTCGCAGTTGCTCCGCGGCCGCCTCACGCGAGTCGAGATAGAGCCCCACCGCTTCGCGCGAGCGTGCGGATAGCCCCGGCGCGTGGAGGTTGAGCCATTCGCGTGTCACCGTGGCCGCCACGGCGGCGTCGCTGAGCAGGCCCAGGTGGTCCTGCATCTCGGTGACGTCGGTGACGAGCTTGCGCGAGGTCACCGGCAGGACCTCGCTGAAGTACTCGAGGGTGTAGCGCAGCCGCTTGCCCTCGATACGCAGCGCATGCAGGGTTTGCACGTCCGCCCAGGTGATGACCGTCTCGTACGCGCGCACCCGCTCGTAGGCCGCGAGGATGCGTGACCCGGCGGTGTCGCGGACCAGGCTGGGGCGCCGCAGCGGCGTGGGCAACTCACCGGCACCGGGTGATTCGGTGAAGTCGAGATAGTCATCGACGAACGTGCGGTAGCCCTTGGAGTCGAGCCGGTCGATGAGGTGCTTGCGCGCGACCTCGCGCTGACGCCGCCAGGCAGAGCGCAACGGCTCCACCGCCTCTCGACCGGCCGGCGGCAGTTGGGCGATGTAGACGTCGAGGCCCTCGAGCAGCACGTCGACATCGCGTACCTCACCGAGCACCCGTGCCACCGCGCGCAGCTCGCGCACATAGCGACGCTGGACCTTGGGCCGGTAGGCGCCCTCGAACACGCGCCAGGCCGCCCGCATCCGGCGCGTGGCCACGCGCATCTTGTGCAAGTCCTCTGGGTCTTCGCCACTGCGCGCGCCCGCCTCGAACTGGAGCATCCGTGCCAGATGCATACGCAGCACCTTGCGCCCGGCCTCACCCAGAGAGTCGTCGAACCTGATGCCCGGCGAGGCCGGCACGCGCGGGAGGCGGTGTGACGGGTCCTCTGCCGCCTGGGCCACGTAGTGACGGGCGATCTCTTCCTTGGACCGAGGCTCGGGCACGACGAAGCCGGTCGCTTCCACCAGCTGCGCGAGACGCACGAGGTTCGCCCCGCTGCCCTTGGGGGTCTCCACTTCCAGCACGCTGAACGACGAGAGCGGACGCGCGCCGCGGAATACCGACACCCTGTCGAGCGTCACCAGCACCGGGCCGTCGTCGAGGGCCAGCGTCTTCTTCTCGCGTCGCTGGATGAGCGTGAACAGCGTGCGCAGGCGAGCCCCGTCGCGGATCTCGTTGACCAGCTCCCGCGCGGCGCTCGAGGGCCAGCCGTCCGGGTCGAGCTGGCCGCTGGCCGGTCCCTCGACCTCCACCCGCTGCGAGAGTGCCCGAGGGTCGGCCGCGTCGTCGTCAGCAGCGCCGGGCCGGTCGTGCGAGGCGGACTTGACCGTGACCGTGAAGGGGCCGTTGTCCTCACGGCGAAGGCGGGCACCGAAGCCCGCGTGCTCGAGCGCGCCGTAGGCGGTGTCGATGTAGCGGTCCTCGACCTCGATGGTCTTCTCGTTGCCCGAGTCCACGCCGTCGAGGGCCCCGCCCCAGTCGCGTGCCAGCCAGGCCCGCAGGGCTTCGAGGTCACGCACCAGGTACTTGAGCTCCACCTCGCGTGGGATGTCGGTCTCGCCCTGGCGTCGGCGGCCCACCGGCGGCGGTGTGCCGCCGCCGGGATGACCGTCGTGGGTGCGGGTCACGAAGCGGTGTTCACGGCCGCGTCGGCCATGAGGACCTCGAAGGTGTCGGTCGTGGGCTCGCCCTCGATGGTCGCCTCCACCCTGGTCCATTCGCCGTTCTGGCCAAGGGTCCAGGCCCGACGGTCGTCCCGTCGCATGATCGCGAGCATCTCGCGCAGGCGTGCCGCCAGCTTCTCGTCCTTGACCGGGGTGATGGCCTCGACGCGGCGGTCGAGGTTGCGCTCCATGATGTCGGCCGAGCCGATGAAGTAGCGCTCGCGCTCACCTTGGCCGAAGCAGAAGATGCGCGAGTGCTCCAGGTAGCGGCCCACGATCGAGCGCACCGCGATCGACTCGCTGAAGCCCGGCACACCCGGCTGCAGGGAGCACATGCCGCGCACGATGAGATCGATTGGTACCCCTGCGCCGCTGGCTTCGTACAGCTGCTGGATCATGCGTCGGATCCACGAGCGCGTTGCACTTGATGATGATGCGCCCGTCGCCCTGCTCGCGATGCCGGACGACCTCGCCCGCGATGAGCTCCTCGAGCATGGGGCGCATCGACATGGGCGCGACCAGCAGCTCGCGGTACTTGTCCTTCTTGGCCACGCCCGTGAGGACGTTGAACAGGTCCGTCACGTCACCGGTCAGGACGCGATCCGCCGTGAGCAGGCCAAGGTCCGTGTACAGGCGCGCAGTCTTGTGGTGGTAGTTGCCGGTGCCGATGTGGGCGTAGCGACGCAGGCCGCCCGACTCGCGCCGGATGACGAGGGCGATCTTGGAGTGGGTCTTGAGCCCCATCAGGCCGTAGGCCACGTGGACGCCGGCGCGCTCGAGGGCCTTGGCCCAGACGATGTTGGCGCGCTCGTCGAAGCGGGCCTTGATCTCGACGAGGACCACCACCTGCTTGCCGCTCTCGGCGGCACGGATGAGCGAGTGCACGATGGGCGAGTCGCCGCTGGTCCGATAGAGCGTCATCTTGATGGTCAGGACGTCGCGATCCTCCGCCGCCTGCTGGATGAGCCGCTGGACGGAGTTGGTGAACGACTCGTAGGGGTGGTGCACGAGGACATCGCCCTCGCGGATGCGCGCGAACACGTCCACGCCCTCGTCTTCCTCCTCGCGCAACGCCAGGCGCGGTGGCGTCACCGGCTTCCACGGCACCGGCTGGAGCTCGGGGATGTCAAGCTCGGCGATGGAGTCCAGACCGCGCAGATCGAGCATGCCCCGGATCTCGTAGACGTTGGCCGGCTCCAGCCCCAGGCCGCGCTGGAGCAGTGCCCGCGTCTCGTGGGGCATGGAGCGCTCGACCTCCAGGCGCACGACCGTGCCGAAACGGCGCCGGCGCAGCTCCTCCTCCATGGCCATGAGCAGGTCGTCCGCCTCGTCCTCCTCGATGTCGAGGTCGGCGTTGCGGGTGACCCGGAAGAGATGGTGCGATTCCACTTCCATGCCCGGGAAGAGGACTTCCAGGTTGGCCGCGATGATGCGCTCCAGCTGCACGTACGTGCGCGGCGCCACCTCCCACAGGCGCGGCAGCACCGGCGGTACCTTCACGCGGGCGAAGCGGCGTTGCCCGCTGGCCGGGTCGCGCACCGTCACCGCCAGTGACAACGACAGGTCGCTGATGTACGGGAACGGGTGCGAGGGATCGACCGCCAGCGGCGTCAGCACCGGGAAGATCTCGTCGATGAAGCGCTCACGCAGCTCGGTCTGGCGAGCCCATTCGGCCGGCGCGATGATGCGGATCCGCTCCGCTCCCAGCTCCTCGCGGACGCGGTCCCAGGTGTCGGAGTGCTGTGCCTGCAACTGCAGCACACGACCGCGGATGCGGTCGAGCTTCTGGCTGGCCGAGAGGCCGTCGGGCGTGGGCCGCGAGTGGCCGGCCGCGACCTGCTGCATCAGGCCCGAGACGCGGACCTGGAAGAACTCGTCGAGGTTGCTGGCGAAGATGCTCAGGAAGCGCACGCGCTCCAGCAGCGGATTGCCCCGGTCCTGGGCCTGGTAGAGCACGCGCTCGTTGAAGTCGAGCCAGCTGAGTTCCCGCGTGATGAACGGGAAGCCTGGCTCGCGCTGCTGGCGCGGTCCGGTCCGAGGGCGTGCGCTATCGCGGGTCGTCGTCACGCCCCGATGCTATCAGGGCCCTGCCAACGACCGATAGGGGCACGTCGCCTGAATTGGCTGCAGGCGGCGTCGTGAGGCCGTCAGTCGTGTCGGTGCTCGGGCAAGCCTTCGGGCAGCTGTCCCTCGGCCCGGCGCCGGGCCGAGTCCGCGTCGCAGGGGCAGTTCCGACGCAGGTGCTCGAAGGAGTAGAAGCCACTGCTGTGGCCGTCGGCCCAGAAGGGTTGGATGGCGTAGTGGCCCACCAGCGACACGTCGGTCAGCTCGAGCTGCGCCTCGGTCAGTGTCGGGTTCGAGTCCAGCCAGCCCGGCTGTCCGGCCTCACCCCGGCAGAAGGCGCAGGGGCAGAGCCAGCGCAAGGCCGTCAGGTCGTAGGCGCTCTGGTGACCGTCAGCCCATTCGATGGTGAGCATGCGGCCGGGGCGGTCGGCGTGGATGTTGGCAGGCTTGATGGCGTCGCCGCGCAATGCAGTGGTCATGGGCTCGACTGTGCCACACGTGCGCAGCGGTCGCCGCCGCCCTCAGCTCTCATCGGCACGCGCACCGGCCTACTCGCGGGTCTCGGCCCGCGTCGGCCGTGACAGCTCGGCGCGATAGCCGCGGATCGCCGCCTTGATGGTGGGGTAGAAGTGCGCCGGGTCGATGGTCTCGTAGATGCTGTAGCGCTCCAGCTTGTCGCGCACCGGGTCCTTCAGCTCGGCGAACGCGAGGTGGATCCCATCGGCGTTGAGCTCTTCGTCCAGCTTCACCAGCATGTCGGCGGCGGTGGTGTCCACATCGGTGATCGGCTCGGCCGCGATGATCACCCAGCGAGGCGTGGGGTCGGTCGTCGTGATGACGTGGCGGACCCGGTCACGGAAGAGGATGGAGTTGGCGAAGAAGAGCGGCGCGTCCCAGCGCAGGATGACGAGTCCGGGTTCCTGCCGGGCTTCGGGATGGCGCGACACGTCGTGATAGCCGGGCACGTCGTGAGGCTTGCCCAGGACCGCTGAGTAGGGTTGCCAGGCGCGGATGAAGATCTGGAAGACCGAGACGACGACCGCGATGACGATGCCCTCCAGCACGCCCTACGAGGGCCACGCCCAGGAAGCAGACGGCGGCCACCGCGAACTCGCTCCGACGCACCCGCCACAGGCGGCGGAGGCCCAGCCGGTCGAGCAGCGAGGCTCCGGCCACGATGATGACCGCGGCCAGCACGGACGTCGGCAGCCACTGCACCAGGCCTGGCACGAAGAGCAGCATGGCCAGCACCATGCCGGCCGCCGCGAGGCCGGTCAGCTGGGACTTGGCCCCGGCTTGATCGGCGACCGCGGTGCGCGAGCTGCTGGTGCTCACGGGGAAGCCCCCGAAGAAGCCGGCCGCCACGTTGGCGGTCCCGATGGCCACGATCTCCTGGTCGGTGTCCACCTCGCTGCCGCGCTTGGCCGCGAAGCCCGCGGAGACCGAGACCGTGTCGCCCACCGCTACCAGCGTGATGCCGATGGCGCCACCGACCAGGAGCGGCAGATCGGCGGCCTCGACCGCGGGCAGGACAGGCGTGGGGAAGCCCTGGGGTAGCACGCCGACCACGTCCACACCGCGTCCAGCCAGATCGAGCAGGGCAGAGAGCCCGAGCGTGACGACCACGGCGATGAGGATGCCCGGCAGCGTCGGCAGCCAGCGCTTGAGCCCGATGATGATGACCAGGGCGAGCAGGCCGATGGCCAAGGCATACGCGTTCGTCCCGTCGAGGCCAGCCACGAACTCGCGCAGGTCGACCACGACGTTGCCGCCGTCGATGCTGAAGCCGAAGAGCTTGGGCAGCTGCCCGACGATGATGACGACCGCGAGCCCTGCCATGTAGCCCAGTCGGACCGGCTGCGAGAGCAGGTCGGAGATGAAGCCCAGCCGGGCCAGCCCGGCCCCGATCGAGATGGCACCCACCAGCAGGGCCAGCATCCCGGCCAGGCCCACGGCCCGCTCCATGGAGCCTGCGGCGAGGGGCAGGATGATGGCGGCGATGATGGGGCCAAGCGACGAGTCGGGGCCCAGCACGAGGTAGGGCGAGGGTCCGAAGGCCGCGTAGGCCACGAGGCACACGACCGTGGTGTAGAGCCCGGTGATGGCCGGCAGGCCGGCCAACTCAGCGTAGGCCATGCCCTGGGGCACCAGCAGCGCCGAGAGCACGACCGCTGCCACCAGGTCACGCCGGAGCCACTCCCGCTGATAGCTGCGGGCCGCGCGCAGTCCGGGCATCCAGCGCTCGAGGCCGCTGCCCTGCGGGTGCAAGTTCGCGATCGGTGCCGTCATAGGTTCCGGGCTCGTCGGCGGCCCTCGACCGGCGCTCGCGCTACTCCTTGGGCCAGACCGCCGGCACGAAGTCGAAGCCGGAGTAGTCAGGTGGCTGATAGTCCCCGGCCTTCTGACGGGCCGGCAACGTGAGCTTCCTGGGCGTCAGGTCCTTGTAGGGGATGAGGCTGAGCAGGTGGGTGATGGTGTTGAGGCGCGCATGCCGCTTGATGTTGCCGTCAACGATGTACCAGGGGGCGTGCTCGGTGTCGGTGTGCGCCAGCATGGCATCGCGAGCGCGCGAGTAGTCGACCCACTTGGAGCGGGCCTTGAGGTCCATCGGCGACAGCTTCCAGCGTTTGCGTGGGTCGCTGATGCGCTCGGCGAAGCGCTCCTCCTGTGTCTCGTCGGCGATGTCCAGCCAGTACTTGATGAGGATGGTGCCCGAGCGCACGAGGGCCAGCTCGAAGCCGTTGACGGTGGCCATGAACTCGTCGTACTGCGCGTCGGTGCAGAAGCCCATCACGCGCTCCACACCTGCGCGGTTGTACCAGCTGCGGTCGAACAGCACCATCTCACCGGCCGAGGGGAGGTGTGGCACATACCGCTGGAAGTACCACTGGCTCTGCTCCTTCTCGGTCGGGGCTTGGAGGGCCACCACGCGAACGACGCGGGGGCTCATGCGGTAGGTGATGCGCTTGATGACCCCGCCCTTGCCGGCCGAGTCCCTACCCTCGAAGATGACCGCCACCTTGAGGCCCTTGGCCTTGATCCACCCCTGGAGCTTGACCAACTCGATCTCCAGGCGCGCCAACTCGGTCTCGTAGTCCTGCTTGGACATCCTCACCGCGTCGCGCCCGGCCCAGAACTGCGGCCGCGAAACGATGCCGGTACCGACCTGCGGCTCGGCTGCGTCCGCTGGTGCCGGCTTCTCCTTCGCGTGCTTGGCTCGGCCCTTGTCCTTCTTGCCCACGATCGATCCTCCCTCTGTCGTCTGTCCCGGTTGCCGACCACGATGTTCGCACGGCCGCCCAGCCCTGCCGCGCGCATCGCGCTATCGTCGACGGCTCGGCTGCTGGCGGCAGGCATCCTGTGGCCCGGCCGGGGACGGATCCCGCTCACCCGACAGCGGCCACGCGGATCATGCACGGAGGAACAGCAGATGAGAGTCGTCGTCGCGCTCGGAGGCAACGCGCTGTTGCGCCGCGGCCAGGCCATGACCGCTGAGAACCAGCGCGAGAACGTCAGGACGGCATGCCAGGAGCTGGCCGCCGTCGCCCAGGAGAATGAGCTCGTGGTGGCCCACGGGAACGGGCCGCAGGTAGGACTCCTGGCGCTGCAGGGCGCTGCCTACAAGGAGGTGCCGACGTATCCGCTCGACGTGCTCGGTGCCGAGACCCAGGGCATGATCGGCTACCTCGTCGAGCAGGAACTGGGCAACCTCGTGCCCTTCGAGCGCCCGGTGGCGACGCTGTTGACGATGATCGAGGTCGATCCCGCGGACGCGGCCTTCGAGGACCCGACCAAGCCCATCGGGCCCATCTACGACCAGGAGTCCGCGAGCGCCATGGCCAAGCAGCGTGGCTGGATCTTCAAGCCCGACGGGGACTACATGCGGCGCGTGGTGCCCTCGCCCAAGCCACGCCGCATCTTCGAGTTGCGGCAGGTCCGCTGGCTGCTGGAGCAGGGCTCCATCGTCATCTGCGCCGGTGGTGGCGGCATCCCGGTGATGTACGTCGACCGGCCGGCGCCCACGCCATACGGTCCCGAGAAGCAGCTGGTCGGGGTGGAGGCGGTCATCGACAAGGACCACGCATCCGCCTTGCTCTCGGCGGGCATCGAGGCCGACTACTTCGTCATGGCCACCGACGCCGACGCCGCCTACGTCGACTGGGGCACGCCCGATCAGCGGGCCATCGCCGGTGCCCATCCGGACGCGCTGCTGGAGCTGTCCGGCCACTTCGCATCCGGTTCGATGCTGCCCAAGGTCCAGGCGGCCTGCGAGTTCGCTTCGGCCACGCCGGGGAAGCGTGCGGCCATCGGCGGCCTGGCCGACATCGACGAGATGCTCAAGGGCAACGCCGGCACCATCATCTCCACCGAGTTCGACGGCATCACCTACCGTTAGACGGCAGACCGCGGCGCCCACGCGCACGCACGACCACAGGAGAGTCCGCCCGTGCCCTACAACCTGCGCAACCGCAGCTTCGTCAAGGAGATCGACTTCACGCCCGCCGAGCTGCGCTTCCTGCTGAAGCTCTCGGCCGACCTGAAGGAGGCCAAGTACGCCGGTACCGAGCAACCGCGCCTGGTGGGCAAGAACATCGGCCTCATCTTCGAGAAGACCTCGACCCGCACGCGCTGCGCCTTCGAGGTGGCCTCGTTCGACCAGGGCGCGCACGTGACCTACCTTGATCCGTCGGGCTCCCAGATGGGCCACAAGGAATCGACCGAGGACACGGCCCGCGTGCTGGGCCGCTACTACGATGCCCTGGAGTACCGGGGGGCGAGCCAGCAGACCGTGGAGACGCTGGCGGCGTACTCCAACGTGCCCGTCTACAACGGTCTCACCGACGAGTGGCACCCGACCCAGATGCTGGCCGACTTCCTGACCATGGGCGAGCACAGTGGCAAGGAGTACGGCGAGCTCTCCTTCGCCTTCGTGGGCGACCAGCGCTTCAACATGGGCCGTTCGCTGCTGGTCACCGGCGCGCTCATGGGCAGCGACGTACGCATGGTGGGCCCGGCCGAGCTGGCGCCGCCCGACGAGGTGGTGGCCATCGCCCGTGAGGTCGCGTCCGTAACGGGCGCGACCATCACCATCACCGACGACGTCGCCGAGGGCGTCAAGGGTGTGGATTTCATCCACACCGACGTGTGGGTCTCCATGGGTGAGGCCAAGGAGGTCTGGAACCAGCGCGTGGAGTTGCTGCGCGACTATCAGGTCAACGCCACGCTCATGGAGCGCGCGGGCAACCCGGACGTCAAGTTCATGCACTGCCTGCCGGCCTTCCACGATGCCGGCACGACCGTGGGCGGCGAGGTCATGGCGGCCACGGGCATGGCCGACGGCCTGGAGGTCAGCCACGAGGTCTTCGAGTCGCCGGCCAGCATCGTCTTCGACCAGGCCGAGAACCGCATGCACACCATCAAGGCCGTGATGGTGGCCACGCTCGGGTCGTAGCGACCGAGCCACACACCGTCGCCATCGCCACAGCCGCCAGGGAGGAGCACTCGTGTCCGAGTTCGGCGCCTGGTCGGAAGTGGGCAAGTTGCGCAAGGTCATCGTCCATCGGCCCGGCCTGGAGATGCGCCGGCTCACACCGACCAATGCCACGGAGCTCCTCTTCGACGACGTCATCTGGGCGCGCAAGGCGCGTGCCCACCACGATGGCTTCGTCGATCTCATGCGCGAGGAGTTCGGGGTCACCGTCTACCGCATCCACGAGTTGCTCAAGGACGTGGTCGACGACGCAGCCGGTCGGGCCTACGTGCTCGACCGCAAGCTCGTACCCGACGAGGTCGGTGTGCGTGGGCTCTCCGAGTTACGAGCGTGGATGGATGAGATGGAGTCAGCCGAACTCGTCTCGCACCTCATCGGCGGCGTGGCCGTGGGTGAGCTGCCCGAGGAGTTCCGCCATTGGCTGGAGCAGGCCTACTCACCTTCCGACTTCGTGCTCGCGCCGCTACCCAACCAGCTGTTCGTCCGCGACAGCTCTGCCTGGATCTATGGCGGGGTGACCATCAATCCCATGGCCCGCCCGGCGCGCTGGTCCGAGTCGCTGCACCTGGCGGCCATCTACAAGTTCCACCCTGAGTTCCGCGCCGGCGACTTCCGCGTCTGGTGGGGCGATCCCGACGTCGGCCATCGCGGCAGCGCCACCCTGGAAGGTGGCGACATCATGCCCGTGGGCAAAGGCGTCGTGCTCGTGGGCATGGGTGAGCGCACGACCTATCAGGCGGTCAGCCAAGTGGCCCTGGCGCTCTTCCGCGAGGGCGCCGCCGAGCGTGTCATCGCGGCCAAGATGCCGGCCGAGCGCGCGTCGATGCACCTCGACACCATCTTCAGCTTCTGTGACCGTGACTTGGTCACGGTCTACGAGCCGGCCGTGGAGGCCATCCAGCCCATCAGCTACCGCCCTGGTGAGCACGACCTGGAGGTCACCGTCGAGCGACACGGCTGGATCGAGACGGTGCGTGAGGCCCTCGGGCTCAAGGAGCTGCGCACCATTCCCACCGGCGGCGACACCTTCGTGCAGGAGCGCGAGCAGTGGGACGACGGCAACAACGTGGTGGCCCTGGAACCGGGCGTGGTCGTGGCCTACGACCGCAACGAGTACACCAACGCCCGCTTGCGCCGAGCGGGCGTGGCCGTGCTCGAGATCAACGGTTCCGAGCTTGGGCGCGGCCGTGGCGGCGGACACTGCATGACGTGCCCGGTTTGGCGGGAGCCGGCGTTCGACTGACCCCGGTCGCTTCGGCGGCGAAGCTCTGACTCGATCTTGCTTGCCGCGCAACGGTCACACACGACGAAGCCGCCGCGCGGAGGTCGGACTAGACTCGGCACCATGCCGAAGAAGCCAACCGCTGCCGACCTCGCGTCGCTGCGGGTTCCCACTGATGTGCGCCTGTCTCCGGACGGGCGCTTCGCCTGTTTCGTGGTCAAGGAGTCCGCGCCCGACCTGGCCGGCTACCGCACCGCCCTGTGGCTCGTGCCGACTGATGGCTCCGCGCCGCCGCGCCGCCTGACCCTGGGCGCCAACCACGATGGCCACCCGCGCTGGAGCCCCGACGGGCACACGCTCGCCTTCATCAGCGACCGTGGTGCCGTGTTGCGTGCCGGCGGCGCCGCGCGCGACCGCGATGATCTCAAGCTCGCCGGCGCACCGGCGGCGGGGCTCAGGGACGCGGTCGGCCGCGACCTGCCGTATGGCCTCGCGCAGGTCTGGTTGCTGCCCATGGCCGGCGGCGAGGCTCAGCCCCTGACCGAGCTGCCCGAGGACGTCAGTGGCCTGACCTGGAGTCCCGATGGCGCCTGTCTGTGCGTCGTCTCCGCCGCGACCTCGGCGAAGCGTGCCACGCCCAAGCCGGACGCGGCCGAGGCACCTCGGCGTGACGTGCGCCTCATCGACGAGCTGGGCTACCAGCTCAACGGCGCCGGCTTCGTCTACGAGCACAAGACCAACCTCTGGATCATCGACGTGGCCGATGGCGCCGCGCGACGGCTGACCTCGGGCCGCAGTGTCGACAGCCAGCCGGCCTGGAGCCCCGACGGGAAGCGGATCGCCTTCGCCAGCGATCGCGGGCCCAACGCCGACCTCGCCTGGCGCTCGGGCATCTTCATCGTCTTCGCCGCCGGTGGCAAGCCGGTGCGCGTCACCAGCGGCGATGAACGCGCCTTCGGCCATCCCGCCTGGAGCCCCGACGGGAAGCTCATCGCCACGGTCGGGCATCGCATGGAGGCGGGCAACCCCACGCGCGAAGACGTGCACGTCTTCCGACCGCGCGCCGAGCAGAAGGGGCGGAACCTCACGGCCGAGGCCGACCTCTTCGTCGATGCCGCCATGAACAGCGACCTCTACAGCCCGCCGCCTGTCGGCCCGCAATGGGCACCCGATGGCAGCGCCATCTACTTCAACGCCCCCGTCGACGGCTCGTTCGAGCTCTGGCGCGTGCGCCTCGACGACAGCGGCGTAGAGCGCCTCACCAAGGGCAAGCACATGCTGGTGGCGCCCTCCATCGCGGCTGCCCGGCACGGCGTGGTGGTCGCGGCCATCCGGGGCACGGCCACGACCTCGCCGGACGTCGTCGCCTTCGACGTGCCGGATCCCGGGAAGCGCCCGGCTGCACCCGTCAAACCCAAGGCCATGCGCCAGCTCAGCGACCTCAACGCCGAGGCCTGGGCCGGGATCGGGCTCGTCGAGCCGCAGGAGGTCTGGACCAAGGTCGATGGTCGCAAGATCCAGGGCTGGTTCTACGAGGCCCCGGCCAAGCGTGGAGTGCCCGCTCCGACCGTGGTCCAGATCCACGGCGGTCCGGCCACGCTCTACGGCTTCAGCTTGATGTGGGAGTGGCAGGTCCTCGCCGCCCGTGGCATCAGCGTCTATGCCTGCAACCCGCGTGGCTCGACCGGCTATGGCCAGGCGCTGGCCGTGGCCAACTTCCGCGACTGGGGCCCCGGGCCGCAGAAGGACATCGAGGCCGGCCTGGACAAGCTGGCGGCGGCGGGAAAGGTCGATCCCGCGCGTGTCGGGGTCACCGGTGGCAGCTACGGCGGCTACCTCACCGCCTGGATCATCAGCCACAGCGACCGCTACGCCGCCGCCGTCGCCTGCCGTGGCGTCTACGACATGGCCGCGGAGATGACCAGCGGCGACCTCGGTGGCCCCAACTTCGGTCACTACGAGCTCGACGCCCAGCCGTGGACGGACCCGGAGCTCTACCGCGAGATGAGCCCGCTCACGTACGCGACCGACATCCACACGCCGCTGCTCATCCAGCACGCGGAGCAGGACCTGCGCTGCCCCATCACCCAGGCCGAACAGCTCTTCAGCGTGCTCCGTTCGCTCAAGCGGCCGGTGCGACTGATGCGCACGCCCGGAGAGAGCCACGAGCTCACGCGCAGCGGGACCCCATACCGGCGGATCGAGAACATCGAGCGCATCAGCGACTGGTTCGTCCATTACCTGGTGGACGAAGCGCGTACTCTTCCCCGCACGTAGCGCGGGGTACTCGACATGGCTGACCAGGTGCGCATCTCGGCCGCCATCGACATCGGCAGCAACAGCGTCCACCTGTTGCTGACCGAGACGGACGGTGGCGATACGACGGTGCTTCGAGACGAATCGGTGCTGCTGGGCCTGGGCGCGATGGTCGACATGGAGGGCCGTATCCCCGAGGAGGGCGCGACCGCCGCGCTGGAGGCGCTGTCCGCCTATGTCGAGGCGGCCGAGGAGGAGGACGCCGACCAGATCACCCTACTGGCGACCGAGCCCCTGCGGCGGGCCTCCAACCGCAGTCGCTTCTGCGAGACGGTGGAGGCGGCGACCGGCTACCCGCTGCACGTGCTCAGCCATGACGAGGAGGCGCTGCTCACGCTGCTCGCTGTCCTCGACGGCGAACCCGTGGAAGAGCCGCTGATGGTGCTCGACATCGGCGGCGGCTCGTCGGAGGTGGTCCTGCTGGAGCCGGGGGCCGATCCCGTCGTCGGCGTCATCCCCGTGGGTTCGGCCCGGTTGACGGCACAGCACGTGGAGGATGACCCGCCCACCGAAGAGGAGATCCGCGAACTCCGCGCTGAAGCACACCACCTCTTCTCCAGCCTGCCCACTGGCCGTCCCTCACGCGGCGTCGTCGTGGGTGGCTCCGGTACCAACCTCATCCGGTTGACCACGGCGGAGGGGGACGAGGACGTGGGCGACCTGGGCCTCATCGACACGAACCGTACTGCTCGGGCCATCGAGATCGTGAAGGCCGCGCCCGCGGCCGAGCTGGTCGAGACCTACGGCTTGCGCGAGCGGCGCATCCTGCAGATGGCGGCCGGGGCCAGCCTCATCGAGGCCGCGCTCGACTGCTACAACCTCGAGGTCATGGAGGCCTCGGATGCGAGCCTGCGCGAAGGCGTGCTTATCGCGCGCGAGGAGGCCGGCGACGACTGGCGCGCGGAGCTCGTAGCACTCGTTTCGGGTGACTGAGCCCGTCGTTCTGCACGTACGATCCGTGCGCAGCGTTCGAAACCATCGATCGACCCACCATCAGGAGGCAGCCCGTTGACCGCGGAACCCACGACCGGCTCGCGAGAGCCGTTCCTGCTCAGTCCCGACGAAGCCCTGGTCCAGGCCAGCGTCGATGCCAAGCACGGCCTGCCCGCGGACGAGGTCACCTCGCGGCGCGCGCAGTACGGGCCCAACAAGTTCGCCGAGGCTCCGCCCGAGCCTGCTTGGCAGCGCTTCGTGCGCCAGTACCAGGACCTGATGCAGATCGTGCTGCTGGTCGCGGGCATCTTCAGCATCTGGCCGGTCGAGCAATACAGCACCGGGCTCCTGCTCATCCTCCTGACCGTCATCAACGCGGCCATGGGCATGGCCCAGGAAGGCAAGGCCGCAGCTGCGGTCGCCGCGCTGGCCCAGATGATGGTCGTCAGGGCGCGCGTGCTGCGCGGCGGCGAGTTGCTCGAGCTGCCGGCCGAGGAGCTGGTGCCCGGTGACATCGTCTCGGTCGAGGCCGGCGACCTCATCACCGCCGATGGCCGGCTCATCGTGGCCTCCACGCTGGAGATCGACGAGTCGCCGCTGACCGGCGAGTCGGTGCCGGTGCCCAAGGACGTGGCCGCCCTCGAAGACCCGGAGACCACGCTCGGCGACCGTACCAACATGGTCTACATGAACACGAGCGCGACCCGCGGTTCGGGCACGTTCGTGGTCACCGGCACGGGCATGGAGACCGAGGTCGGCCACATCAGCGACATGCTCTCATCGGCCGAGGAGACCACGACGCCGCTGACGCTGCAGCTGGAGAAGCTGACGCGCCAGCTCATCGCCATCGCCGGCGCGGCGCTCATCGCCTCGATGCTGCTAGGGCTACTGCGCGGCGAGCCGTTCGACGTGCTCTTCGTCTCGGCCATCGCGTTCGCAGTGGCAGCCATTCCGACCGGTCTGCCGGCGGTGGTCACGACCATCCTCTCGATGGGCACACGCACACTGGCCGAGGCCGGCGCCATCGTCAAGAACCTGCGCTCGGTGGAGACGCTGGGCTCCACCTCTGCCATCAACTCCGACAAGACGGGCACGCTCACGCTCAACCAGATGACGGCCGTGGAGATGGCCACGGTCGGCCGGCGCTACGAGATCACCGGGTCCGGCTACTCCTTCGAGGGGCAGATCGCTGCACGAGGGCGGCGACGACGACCCCAACCTCGAAGAACTGCTCATGCCCATGGTGCTGGCCTCCGACGCGGTCGCCCGGAGCGGTGAGCTCGTCGGCGACCCCACCGAGGGCGCGCTGGTCGTGCTCGCGGCCAAGGGTGGGCTCTCCACCGAGGCCACGCGCGAGGCCTACCCGCGGATCGCGACGCTGCCCTTCGACGCGGCCTACAAGCTCATGGCCACGTTCCATGAGATGACCGATGCCAAGGGCCGCCGGTTCATCCGCGCCTACGTCAAGGGCGCGCCGGACCAGATGCTCGCACGCGGCGTCGAGCTGTTCGCGCGCGCGGCCGACCCCGTCGCGCTCGATGACGACGTGCGCGCGCGCTACATGGAGGCCAATGACGAGCTGGCCCGCAAGGGTCTGCGCGTGCTGGCCACTGCGCGCAAGGACTTCGACCCGGCCGACTTCGACCCCAAGCGCGACCTGCTCGAACAGATCGAGGGTCTGACCCTGATGGCACTCGTGGGCATCGTCGACCCGCCGCGGCCGGAAGTGAAGGCCTCCATCGCCGAGGCCCACAAGGCCGGCATCGCGGTGCGCATCATCACCGGAGACCACGTGGTCACGGCCGAGGCCATCGGCCGCGAGCTGGGCCTCGTGGGCAAGGCCATCAGCGGCGCCGAGTTCCGGGCCATGTCAGACGAGGAGGCGCTCGCGCAGCTCGATGACATCGGCATCATCGCGAGGGTCACGCCCGAGGACAAGGTGCGCCTGGTGCAGTTGCTCCAGCGGGAGAGGCGCATCGTGGCCATGACCGGCGACGGCGTCAACGACGCGCCTGCGCTCAAGACCGCCGACATCGGCGTGGCCATGGGCATCACCGGCACCGAGGTCTCCAAGGAGGCCGCGTGATCGATCCTGACCGACGATGACTTCAGCACCATCGTCGGGGCCGTGCGCCTGGGCCGCACGATCTACGACAACCTGCAGCGCTACATCCGCTTCCAGATGGCCGGCCTCTTCGGCTTCATCGCCACGTTCCTTGGCTCCAGCATCTTCTGGATCGACGGGCGGCCTGCCCTTCCTGCCGGCTCAGACGATCTTCATCAACTTCTCCGTGCAGGCCGCCCAGGCCTTCGGTCTTGGCTTCGGCAAGGCCACGCCGGGTTTGATGGAGCGGCCGCCGCGACCGGCGGGCGTGCCCATCCTAGGCCCCCTCATGCTCACCTGGATGGCCCTGGCCGGCGTCTACATCGGCCTGGGAACGCTCATCGCCATCCAGCTGGGTAGCGGCGAGTTCGGCGATTGGGGCACGGGGGTCCTCAGCGAGGACGTCGGACGCTCCATGGGCCTGGTGGCCTTCGCGGTCTTCAACATCGCCATCTCCATCGGCACCAAGGCCGAGGACCGCAGCTCGCTGAGCATGGAGGTGCTGGCCGACCGCCCGTTCGTCGTCGCCACGCTCATCAGCGTGCTGGTCACGGTGGCCATGACCGAGCTGGGCATGCTGCAGCGGTTGCTGGGCACGGTCCCGCTGACGCTCGAGCAGTGGGTCGTGTGCGTGCTCATCGGCATGTCCCTGCTGCTGGTCGCCGAGGTGCGCAAGGTCGTCTGGAAGATCCCCGTCGACGAGGTACCCAAGGAGGCGTAGGGCAACGCCGCCTTCGGCGACCCTGTGGCAGGGTTGCCGCTCAGCGGCCGCAGCGCTCGGCAGGATGTGCGCGGATCAGGCCGCGCCAACGATCCGATGCGTCGCGTCCTGCCGTCTGGCGGCAACCGTCTCGAGGAGAGCGACGACCGACCTAGTTCAGGTTCTTGTAGACCGACTTGCCCTTCTCGTACCCGACCTGCCGATTGACGACGATGCCGGTCCACTTCCAGATGTCGAGGAACAGGCCCAGCACGATCCACAGCCAGGCAAAGCCCTCGATGACGACGCCCGTTGGTGTCACGGTCACGGCCAGCATGAACATGATGGTGGTGTACGGGAGCAGGATGATGCCCAGCAGTGGCGCCAGCCACTGATCTCCCCACACGGTCGCCCAGCGTTCGCTGAAGATCCACGCCAGGACAAGGATGATGCGCGGCGCGATCGCCGCTCCGAATGCGAGCAGACACCCGAACAAGATCACGGAGCACCTCCCTCTGTGCGGCCATGGTACGCACATCTGGTGGCGCTGGACATCCCCGGTCTCACCCTCGCGGGCGCAGCCTCAGCTCAGCTGGGACCGGCTCACGACGCGCTGACCTCATCCACGATGCCGATGACGACGGTGCGGATGGGTGCGCCCGGGGCCCCCAGCACCTGGCGGGCACTGTTGCCCTCGTCGAGCAGGAGCACGGTCTCACCCGCGCCGGCGCCGATGTTGTCGACCGCGATCTGATAGCCGCCGGCGGCCGTGCCGTCCGGGCCGATGAGGTCGACCAGCAACAGCGTGCGCTCGTCGAGGTCCGGCGTGTTGACCGTCGAGACCACGTTGCCGACGACGCGTCCGAGCTTCACGAACCGTCCTCCGCGCCGGGTAGCGTGGTGACCGTATCGACGATGCCCACGATGGCGTGGTCCACGGGCACGAACGTCTCCTCCAGCGCCTGCGCCGCCTCGCGCGCAGCCACGAAGTAGACCAGCTCGCCGGGCCCGGCCATGTGCACCGCATCGGCGGCTACAACCGGCTTGCCCTGGGGTTGCTGGTATCGGTCGAGCGGTTGGATGATGAGCAGCTTGACGCCCGTCAGGCCAGGGACCTTGGTGCTGGCCACGACCGTGCCGGTCACCCGAGCCAGTTGCATGGCGCTACTCCCGGACCCGCGCGCCGAAGCGCGGGTCGGCTGCCAGCTCGGCGGCCATCTCGCCATGCAGCTGGGCGATGACGCGCGAGTGCAGTCCGCGAGCCTGGCCCACGGCCGCCACGCCGATCTCGATCGCGGCCTCGACATCGGTCACGTCGCCGCCGAAGAGCAGGTAACCCTTGCCGCCGAGGTCGTCGGCCAGGCGCAGCTCCAGCAGCCGCACATGGGCGCCTTTGAGCCCGGCGTCGGCCGCGCGGATGACCGCCGCCACGGTGGCTGTCTCGATGACCCCCAGCGCCTCGACCTCCACGGAGCCACGCGCACCGCGCACCCCGGCCACGACATCGGGATGGATGGCCGGCAGGAAGGTCGTGTCGCGCAACGCCAGCCCGCCGAGCTCGCGTCCGGCCTCGAGTGCCTCCTCCACGTCGGCTACGTCGCCACCGACGAGCACCAGGTACTTGCCCGGATGGACGGTGCCAGCACGCAGGACCTCGATGGGTGCCCGCTTGGCCATGGCGTCGCCGACCTCGATGCCGGCGGCGATGGATTCGAGCTCGAGCAGCCCGAGCGCGGGATCGATGGCGGCAGCGGCCACTAGACGATCCTCAACGCGCCGACCACGGTCACGCGTCGCTCACGCGAGAACGTGCGCGGCCGGGTCAGGCCGTCACCGGTGGGGGAGGCGATGGAGAACGAGGTGAAGCCCTCGCCGTCTGCGCCGAGGCCTGCGAGGTTGGGCCCGTTGGCCACGAAGACGGAGCAGTTCATGGCGCGGGCCATGCGCGTGATGGTGTCGACGTTCGTCGAGTGGATCGACGCGGTGTGGCGGAAGCCGTGCTCCATGCGCACGGCCAGTTCGATGGCCGTCTCGACCGAGCCCACCCGCACCACCGGCAGCACCGGCATCATCTGCTCGGTCCAGGCCAGGCGATGCTCGCGCGGCACGTCGGCCACCAGCAGCCGCGGCTCGGGGTCAGCCTGCACGCCGATCTGGGCCAGGATCCTGGCTGCGTCCTTGCCGATCCAGGCGGGGTTCATCACCCCCGGCTTGTTGGGGGCGCCGAGCTCCTTGAAGATGACGCGCTCCAACTTCTTGCAGCTCGTGCTCCTTGAGCAGGTAGGCCCCGTGCTGGGCCATCGCGCGCAGCAGCCGGTCCGCGATGGTAGTCGACCGCGAGCACGACCTTCTCGTCGATGCAGACGAGGTTGTTGTCGAAGGACGCGCCGCGCACGATGTCTGCGCCGGCACGCTCCACGTCCGCGGTGGCGTCGACCACCACGGGCGGGTTGCCCGGGCCGGCACAGATGGCTCGCTTGTCGGTCTTCTGGGCCTCGCGCACGACGCCCGGGCCGCCGGTCACGAGCAGCACTCGGATCCCTGGGTGGCGCATCATCGCGCGCGCGGTGTCGATGGTCGGCACGGCCACACCGGTGACCAGGTCCGGCGGGCCGCCGGCGCTGACGATGGCGCGGTTGATGAGCCGGATCGTCTCCGCCGAGCAGGCCTTGGCGTTGGGGTGCGCGTTGAAGACCACCGCGTTGCCGGCGCTGACGATGCTGATGGTGTTGTTGATGATGGTGGAGGTGGGGTTGGTCACCGGGCTGATGGAGGCGACCACGCCGAAGGGCGCCCACTCGGTGACCATCATGCCGCTATCGCCGGAGACGGCCTGGACCTCCAGGTCCTCCGGCCCGGGCGCCTTGGTCGTGACCAGTCGGTTCTTGACGACCTTGTCGTCATAGCGGCCGATACCCGGTCTCGGCATGGGCCATGCGCGCGAGCTGCTCGGCATGGCCGAGCATCGACGTTCGTACCGCCTCGATGACGATCTTGCGCCGCTGCAGGCCCGCGTCGCCGAAGGCGGCGAAGGCCCGCTGGGCGGCCGCCACAGCCTCGTCGACGGTGGCGTGGATGCCGTCGCCCAGCTCGACCTGTGCCGCCGCTGCCACCTCTGCGCCAGCCTGCATGCCGATGCCCGGGTGCCCGGGGTCGGCCGTGGCCAGGCGCCGCTGCACCCGCTCGATGAGTCTGGGCGATCTCGCGTTCGTCCATGGGTCTCATCCGCTACTTGCGGTAGATCTCCTTTCCGTCGACCTCCCACTGGTCGACGATGGCCATGACCACCGCGTCACAGGGCTTGTCCTTGGTGATCTCGGTGTTGCGCGCGGACGAACCGCTCGCGTACAGCACGACCTCGCCCACGCCGGCGCCGACCGCATCGGCCGCCACGACGTAGCCGCCGGTCTCCTTGTCCTCCGCGTCGAGCTGGCGCACGACGAGGAGCTTCCAGCCCTCGGTCAGCGGCTCCTTGCGGGTGGCCACGACCGTGCCGGTCACTCGTCCGAGCAACATGCTTGCTACCGCCTATCCGGGTCGGGCGCCGAAGCGCGAGGCTCGACGCCCGCTCCCGTTCGCTACTTCTTCTTGCTGCCGCCGGTCTCGGCCTCGGCCTCGTCGGCACGGCCGAGCGGCAGGACCAGGTCCACGTTGGTGTGCGGGCGGGCGATGACGTGGCTGCTGACCACTTCGCCGACCTTCTCGGCGTTGCGCACGCCGGCGTCGACCGCGGCCTTGACGGCCGCGACGTCGCCACGCACGACGGCGGTGACGTAGCCGCCGCCGGTCTTCTCGTAGCTGACCAGCTCGACCTTGGCGGCCTTGACCATCGCGTCCGCGGCCTCGACCACGGCGGTGAACCCGCGAGCCTCGATCATGCCCAGTGCTTCAGCCATCTCTTCGTTCTCCCTGTCTTTGGTGCCTTGCTGGTGTCCGTGTATCCCCGTGGGTGGGTCGGTCGTCCACTTCGCCTCGCGACCCTCCAGGCCGTCGACCGCGGCCGCGGCGGCACGCCAGCCGACGTCGATGTCCCGCTCCTCACCGCCGAGGTAGATGCGGCCGATGGAGCCGAAGTTGCGTACCTCGAGGACGTTGATGTTCGCGGCCTTCTCAGCCTCGTTGGCGGCCAGCGCGGCGTAGGCCGCGGGCTCCATCTCCAGCACGTACAGCGTCTGCCCGGGGATGAGCATCTGTCCGTGGCGCATGCGGTTGATGAGCTGCGCCTGGTGGTCGTCCACGCGCCGGATGATCTGGCTGGAAGGACGTGCGGCTTGATGCGGTCGGTCTTCCGCCAGGCCGATGGCATCGAGGATGGCGGCGCCGGCGGCGCGTACCTCGGACTGCTCGGGCGAATGGATCTCGAGCAGGCCGTAGTAGCGCTCGACGATCTGCATACCCGGCTTCACGGTCGTCGACTTGAGGGCGATGTCGGTGAGCCGGTTGATCTCGATCCCGGGCGAGATCTCCGATCGACAGCGAGGCATCGCCAGCAAGGGGCAGGAAGCCCTGTGCCACGGTGCCCAGGAAGGCCGCGTACTGGGCCTGCAGGCTGTCGAGGAAGGAATAGGCCCTCAGATCAATACTGGCCACTGGCGCCCTCCCTGTCCGCTGACGATCTTGACGCCGGCCGAGGCACCGATGCGGGTGGCCCCGGCGGCGATCATCTCCTGTGCGTCCTCGGCCGTGCGGATGCCGCCCGCCGCCTTGACGCCCATCTCCGGGCCCACGGCCTCGCGCATCAGCGCGACGTCGTAGACGGTGGCGCCGCCCTTGGCGAAGCCGGTGGAGGTCTTGACGAAGTCGGCGCCTTGGCCTCGCTTGGCGAGGCGGCAGGCGATCGATCTTCTCCTCGTCGGTGAGCAGCGCCGCCTCGATGATGACCTTGTTGATGGCGCCGGCCTCGTGGCAGGCGTCGCTGACCGCGGCCGATGTCGCTCCGCACCAGGTCGTGGTCGCCGCTCTTGAGCGCGCCGATGTTGATGACCATGTCGATCTCGCGGGCGCCGTCGCGGACCGCTCGCCGGGCCTCGAAGGCCTTGACGTCGCTGGGCGTGGCCCCGAAGGGGAAGCCGATGACCGAGGCCACGGCCACGTCGGTGTCGCGCAGCCGGTTCGCGGCCCGCCGCACCCACGTGGGGTTGACGCAGACCGAGGCGAAGTGATGCTCGGCCGCCTCGTCGCAGAGCTTGTCGATGTCGGCCGCGCTGGCGTCGGGCTTGAGCAGCGTGTGGTCGATGTAGCGGGCCAGGTCCAGCGGCACGTCATTGGCGTCGCCGTGGTACTCGATGCGGTCGGCGCCGCTCTCCATGAGCGAGCGCACCTTCGTCGCACACTGGGCCGCACAGCTCTGCAGACAGCCGGCACAGGGGTCGTTGGAATCGGCGGCCGCAGCGCCGATGCCGAGGGCCGCCAGCACCTCGCGGGTGATGGCCTCGACGAGGGCGTCGCGGTCGTTGCTGGTGTCGATCATCTGTCCTTTCCCCCGGGCGCGCCGGTGTTCGAGCGTTCGATGGCGGTGATCTTGTCGACGCGGCGCCCGTGGCGTTCCGCACCCCACTCGGTGTCCAGCCAGGCCCCCACGATCTGCAGTGCGAGGGCGTTCCCGAGGAAGCCCGCTCCGAGCGTGAGCACGTTGGCGTAGTTGTGTTCGCGACTGTTGCGCGCAGACGAGATGTCGTGGCAGTTGGCGGCGCGCACGCCGGGCACCTTGTTGGCGGCCATGGCCGAGCCGATGCCGGCGCCGTCGACGACGATGCCCCAACGGGCCGAACCGTCGGCGACGAGCTGGGCCACGGCCAGCGCCAGGTCGGGATAGTCGACCGCGTCATCGGAGTGCGTGCCGCAGTCGCGCACGGCATAGCCGTGATCGGTCAGCCACGCGCCGATGGCGTCCTTCATGCGCCAGCCGCCGTGGTCGCCGGCGATGGCCACGACGGTGCGCCCGTCGGCCAGTGTCGTCGGCGCCGGGGCAACGCCGGTGTCGAGCGTCTGGTCGACGATGCGCCGGACCAGGGCCCGGACCTCGTCGGCCGAAGGCGTGCGTGGATCAGTCATGTGCGAGCACCCATTCGGCTGTGGCTTCGTCGGTCACGAACGTCTTCATGCAGCCGGCGCGCAGGGCGCCCAGCGCCACCGGTCCGCGACCGGGTCCGGCGGCGAGGCCCACGGTGCGCTTGCCGCAGAGCCCCGAGAGAGGCAGTCCGACCGTGCGTTCGTCGAGTGCGGGCAGCGCGATCTCACCTTCCATGGTGATGAAGCGACCCAGCACGTCTCCCACCGCGCCGGCCTGTCGCAGACGCCTCTGGTCGTGGCGGTCGAGGTAGCCCGAGACGACGTGAGCGCTCCCGGGGCCGGTCACACCCATGCCGAAGACGGCGTCGGTGGCACGGCGGGCGGCTCGCAGCGGGTCCGCCACCGATGGGTCTGCCTCCAGCGCCGCCCGCAGCTCCGGCGTGCCCACGATGGCCGGGGCCGGCATCAGCTGGATGGCCGCGCCGGTGGTGCTGCCGAAGCGCTCGACCACCTCCTGGTAGCGAGTGGGCTGCGCGGAGCGGCTGATGGCGCCGTTGAGCTGGACGATCTGGTCTGCGGCCGTCCAGCCCGGCTGCAGGCGGGCAGCCAGCTCGGTCATGGTGCGCCCCCACGAGACGCCGATGACGCCGGTGGGCGCGACCGTGGCGAGGTGGTCGGCCGCGGCCGCGGCCACGCGCTCGCGGGCCAGTCGCTCGTCGTCCGCGGCTCACCCGTGGCCGGCACGTCCACGACCACCGCAGCGGTCAGGCCGAAGCGTGCGACGAGCGCGTCCTCGAGCGCGACCAGGCGGGCCGCGGGGTGGACGATCTCGATGCGCACGGCCTGTTCCGTGAGCGCGCGATCGAGCAGGCGACCGACCTTGAAGCGGCTCACGCCCAGCCGCTTGCCGATGGCGTCCTGCGTCAGGTCGCCGTGGTAGTAGAGCCGGGCAGCCCGAAGCATGAGGCGTGTGTCCGCCCCTGCGGGTCCGGTCGTGACGGCTTCTATGCTCAAATGTGCAGACCTCTGCTCAGATGGGCAAGCGTAGCACCGGAACGCTCGCTGTCAAGCGCGTATCTTCGGACGGTGGAACGATTCAAGGGACGGCGCGTGCTCGTCACCGGTGGCGCCAGCGGCATCGGTGCGGGGGTCGCCCGACGGCTCGCGCACGAAGGCGCTCGCGTCACCGTGCTCGATGTGGACCCCGTGGCCGACGATGCGACCGGGGTGGACGCGGTGCAGGGCAGCGTGGCTGACGAAGACGCCGTCGCCCGTGCCGTGCGCCTCGCAGCCGGCGAGCAAGGCCGGCTGCACGGTCTGGTCAACAGCGCCGGGATCATGGGCCCGGGCGTGATCGACCGCCTCGCTTTCGACGAGTGGCACGACGTCCTCGACGTCAACGTCGGCGGCTACATGCTCGCGGCCAAGCACGCCTTCGGGCCCATGCGTGCCGCGGGCGGCGGCTCGATCGTCAACTGCAGCTCGATCATGGCCTTCAACAGCGGGCCCGGACAGGCGGCCTACTCGGCCAGCAAGTCGGCCGTACTGGGCCTCACGCGCGGGGTGGCCATGGACGGCGCGCCCTACGGGATCCGCTGCAACGCCGTCTGCCCGGGCACCGTCGAGACGCCCATGTATGCGCGGCACCTCGCACGTCAGGCCGACCCGGAGGCCGAGCACCGACGGCACCTCGAGATGTACCCGCTGGGGCGCCTCGGTCAGCCCGCCGACGTGGCCGGCCTGGTGGCCTTCCTGCTCTCGGACGACGCCGCCTGGATCACCGGTCAGGACTTCATCATCGACGGCGGCTTCCTCGCCGCGGGCACGGTCAGATGACGCTGCGTATCGAGTCGGTGCGGGCCATCGCGACCCGGCCCACGACCGAGAACCTCGTGCTCGTGCGGGTGGATACGTCGGAGCCGGGCCTGTACGGCTGGGGCTGCGCCACGTTCACCCAGCGCTACACGGCCGTGGTGGAGGTGGTGAACAGGTATCTCGCGCCGCTGCTGCTGGGGCGCGATCCGGCGCGCATCAGCGAGCTCTGGCGACTGATGCACACGAACGGCTACTGGCGGCACGGGCCGGTGCTGAACAACGCCATCTCCGGCGTCGACGAGGCGCTCTGGGACATCAAGGGCCGACGCGCGGGGAGCCCGGTCTACGACCTGCTGGGCGGCAAGGTGCGAGAAGCGGCGGCGGTCTATCAGCACGCGGCCGGGCGAGATGCCGAGGAGCTCATCGACGCGGCCGCGGCACTGGTCGAGCAGGGCGTTCGCAACGTGCGCGTGCAGCTCAGTCGTGCGCCGCACGCGCCGGGCTCGCTCGCCGCGGCCACGGCCGGCTATGGCGGTGCGGCCCTGTCCGCGCCGGCGCCAGATGGCGCGGCCGAGGGAGACTACTTCGACCCCGTGACGTACCGTCGCGACACGCTCGACGCGCTGGCCCGGTTGCGTGATGCGCTCGCGCCCGACGTGGGCCTGGTGCACGACGTGCACTCGCGCCTCGCTCCGGCCGATGCGGTCGACTTCGCCCGGCAACTCGAGCCGATCGGCCTCTTCTTCCTGGAGGATGCGCTGCCGCCCGAGCATCTCGACTGGTACCCGCGCTTGCGCGCGGCCTCGACCACACCGCAGGCAGTCGGGGAGCTCTTCGTCCATCCCGCCGAGTGGCTGCCGCTGGTGGCACGCAGGGAGGTCGACTTCCTGCGCCTGCACGTCTCGGCCATCGGCGGCCTGACGCCAGCCTGGGCGGCGGCCCAGGTGTGCGAGGCCCACGGTGTGCGCACCGCCTGGCACGGCCCCAAGGACGTCTCGCCCGTGGGTCACACCGCACAGCTGCATCTGGACGTGGCCAGCCACGCCTTCGGCATCGCGGAGTTCCCCGCCTTCAGCGGGCCCGAGCACGAGATCTTCGAGGGTCTGCCCGAGCTGCGCGATGGCTACCTCTATCCGAGCGACCGACCCGGCTGGGGCATCGAGGTCGACGAGGCCGTGGCCGCTCGCTTCCCGCCCACGACCGAGGTCATCGGCTGGACGCAGGCCCGGCGGACGGACGGCTCACTCTCGTACCCGTAGCGCACGAGCATGCGGCAGCGCACGAGGCTGCGGCGCGTATCGCGCCGGCGGCTACATCGTCAACTGCGAGCGCACTGGCTGCGGCGTGGGCGCCGCAGCGGGTCACATCGTCAACTGCGAACGCAGCATCCAGGCGGCCTTCTCGATCTCGTCGGTGGTGCCGATGAGGATGTCCTGGCTGACCGGGTCCTCGTCACCGATGGCCGCGATGCGCTCCTTGAGGCGCAGCGCGATGGTGTCCATGGACTGGGTCACACGCTGGACTGTCTCGGTGGCGGCGACGAAGCCCTCCGGGAAGGGCGGCAGCTCGCTCGTGGCAGCCACGGTCTCGGCGCGGCCGTCGGGCGCGACGCCGATGGTGGCGATGCGCTCGGCCACGCGGTCGTAGGAGAGGCGAGCGAGGTCGACGATCTCGTCGAGTTCCAGGTGCACGGAACGGAACTGCGGTCCGACCACGCTCCAATGGGCCTGCTTGCCCAGCAGCGCCAGGTCGATCAGCTCTGCGAGCGTGGACTGCAGGGCCTTGACGACGGTCTCGTTGGGTGTGTTCATGTCGGTCTCCTTCGCGCGGTGCGCGCTACGATCGATCCGGGGGTCGTGGCCCCAATCCTACGCCTCTCGGCTTACGGACCGGTGACATCGCCCAGTCGCTCGAGCAGCGTCTCCGCGTTGAGCGCCATGCTGCCGTCCTCGTCGTGGCGGAAGAAGACGAACGCATCCCTGCCGTGGGCCATGAACGGCGCCAGTCGAGCAAGCCAACGGTCGAGGTCGGCCACGTCGTAGGCCTCCCGGCGCAGGCGCAGGTAGGTGAGCACGCCACCGTCGTGCAGCTCAGGCTCGTGGCGCCCTTCGAGATCGGTCGCCACCAGGGTCACGCCGTGGCTGCGAGCCCGCTCCCGCACCTCACCGTCGTGCCAGCTGGGGTGGAGCAACTCGAGGGCCAGCGGGACCTCCGTGGGCCAGGCCGACAGCACCCGCTCGAGGGCCTCGTCGTCCCGCTCGAACGTCCCTCGCAGCGAGAGCAGCACGCAGCCCAGCCGCTCGCCGAAGCCCTCGAGCGCATCGGTCAGCCAGCGGATGGACGCGGCGGGATCGGGCTCGGCAAGGCGCGCCAGGAGGTCGAGCGCTGCGCCTTGGGGCAGAAGCGGAACTCGGGGCCGGTCTCGCGCAACCACTTCGTCGATCTGCTGCTCGTTCGGCCGGCGCAAGAACGTGTTGTGCAGCTCGACCGCGGGCAGGCGCGTGGCGTAGGCCGCGAGCAGCTTGCGGCTGGCCTTGCCGGGCGCGTAGAACCTGGGCACCCACGCGGGGTACGAGAAACCACTGGTGCCGACGTAGAGCCGACCACGTTCGCCTGCCACCAGCAGAGGGTAGGCCTATCCTGCGTGCGTGGCAGGAGCGTCCGACCGTCGGGTCTACGAGGGCCGTGTCAACGCCGTCATCGACCACATCGAGGCGCACCTCGGGGAGGAGTTGACGGTGGAGGGGCTGGCGGAGGTGGCCCACTTCAGTCCGTACCACTTCCACCGCATCTTCAGCGCCATGCGCGGGGAGACGCTGGGGGCGTTCATCGCGCGCGTGCGCCTGGAGCGTGCGGCGCAGCTGCTGGTCGCTCGGCCCGGGCGACCCGTGACGGCGATCGCCCTCGACTGCGGCTTCGCCAGCCCTTCTGCCTTCAGCCGGGCCTTCCGCGAGTCGTACGGGGTGACGCCCAGCGCCTGGCGCGCGGGCGGCCACCGGCAGCACCAGCGCCGATCGCTCGACCCTGCAGCGGATCCATCGGCGGAGGCGCTCGCGGCCAGCGGTGCCTTCGGCATCACCGGTGCCCGGCTCTCGGTCGAGACCGGGCGCACGGTGTGGGACGTGGCGGCCGGCTCGCTCGGCTCGGTCAGCGTGCAGGTCGAGCGTCTGCCCCACACCGAGGTCGCCTACGTTCGCTACACCGGCCGCTACCAGGGCCTCGGCGAGGTCTTCAGCGAGCTCTACTCGCGGCTGCTGCGCTGGGCCGAACCGCGCGGGCTCGTGGCCGCGGGCACCCCGCTCTTCAACCTCTACCACGACGACCCCAGCCTGACCGACGACGACCGACTGCGAGTCACCATCGCCGTGCCCGGTGCCGACAGACACGCCGGCCGAGGGCGAGATCGGGCGCATGGCCATCCCGGCGGGCCCTGTGGCGGTCGGCCGTTTCGAGCTGGGGGTGACCGACTATCCGGAGGCCTGGTACGCCATGGCCGGCGGCTGGATGCCCGAGGGCGGCTACGAGCCGGACGACCGGCTGCCGTTCGAGCGCTTCATCGTGGGTCGAGCGGCGCAGCGACCGGACGCCGAGGTCGTGGACATCGGCATGCCGGTGCGGCCGCTGCGCCGCTACTGAGCTCAGGGCCGCCTCAGCGGGCGTTCTCGAAGACCGCTCCCCAGTCGAACTCCGCCGAGTCCTCGTACCACTCGGGCCAGCTGCGGCACCACTCGGGCACGGTCACCTCGCGGATCCGGTCGACTGCAGGGTGGTACGGCTTGAGGTCGAGCACCGGCGTGTCCGGCTCGGCGTCGATCCAGGGGATGTGCACGAGGCCCTCGGCGACGTCGATCGAGACCACCGGCACCGCCGAGAGGGCGATCGGGTTCGGCCGCAGCGGGGAGCGGGTGGCGAAGATGCCCAGGCGGTCGGGCGCATCGCGGTAGGGGCGTTCCGCGATGGTGATGGCGCGGTACGCGGGCTCGTCGAAGAGGTGGAGCCAGCAGAGCACGTTGAGGTGGCTGAAGCCCTCGAGGCCGATCAGCGCCTCTCGGTAGGGCTCGTCGATCTCGATGGCGAAGCCGTCGTCGCCGGTGACGACTCGGCCGATGGGCTGGAGCTGGGGCTGGAGTTGGAGCATCTGGTCGGACATGGGTCCCTCCTGTGACTGGATGTGGCTCCAGCGTGGGATCGCGGACGGGGCCGTTCTATCCCGGTCTTGCGTTCGACTGTGCGCGTCTTGCGTTCCGTGGGCGCGTCACCTTGCTCCCCGGCGCGTCTTGCGTTCCGTGGGCGCGTCACCTTGCTCACCGGGCGAGCAATCTCGACACGACGGCGCGTGAACTCGAAGGTCCCGCTTGCCGCGCGAGCAGAAACGCCACGTGTGCTCATCCGGGGAGCAGGAAGGGCACGATCAAGCGCAATGACGTCGAGATCGCTCATGGGATGAGCAATGCGAATCGTCGGTCAGTCGGCCGCGGCCTCAGCCCCCGGCCTCAGCCCCTCCCCCCCCCCCCCTCTTCTGCCTTCGCGCGCGCCTGGCCGAAGAGTGGGGTCTGGCCCACGTTGGCGCTCACCAGCACCACGCCCGCGATGATGAGCGTGGCCCCGACCAGCTCGAGTGGCCGCAGCCGCTCGCCCAGCACCACGAACCCGAGCACGATGGCCACGACGGGGATGATGTAGGTGACCATGGTCGTGCGGGTCGCGCCCCAGCGCTCGATGACGCGATAGAACAGCAGGTAGGCCACGCCGGTGCCGAGTGCGCCCAGCCAGATCATCCCGACCCAGCCGGGGCCGAACCCGGGACCGCCAGCAGGCTGTGCTCGGGCCGCTCGAAGATGAACGCGAGGACCGTGATGATGAGGAAGGCGGAGACGGTGGAGCCCAGCGAGATCTCGACCGGCAGCGGCGCCCGTCGCGTACCGTCGGGCTGCTCGATGATGGGCATTCCCGTGAGGCGCCTGCGCGTGTAGACCGAGGCCATGCCGTAGAACACCGCGGCGCCGGCCACGGCCAGCATGCCCGCGACGGCGAGGGCAGCGTCCTCGTCGGCCCCGGCCGCCTCCAGGCTCGGCAGGGCCAGCACGATGACGCCGACGAAGCCGACCCCGAGGCCGCCGAGCTTGGCTGCGGTGATGTGCTCGTCGGCCAGGGCCACCGCCGCGAAGACGATCGTGAACAGGGGCACCATGGCGTTGAGGATCGAAGCCATGCCGCTGGGGATGTACTGCTGCCCCCAGGCGATGAGCGCGAATGGCAGCACGATGTTGGTGGTGCCCAGGAAGATCATCCGCTTCCACAGGTTCCAGTGGAGCGGCAGACGTCCGCGGCGGGCCAGCAGCACGACGCCGAGCAAGAGGCCCGCGAACAAGGTGCGCATGCTCACGATCGTCAGCGGCGCCACGCCCTCGTCGAGGGCGATGGCGATCCACAGGAACGAGCTGCCCCAGATCGTCGCGAGCGTCAGGAACATGGCCCATGTCTGGGCATCGTTGGCCGACCGTGTGGTCGGTTGGAGGGTGGGTTCGGGCTGGGTCACGAGTCTCTCGATGCTAGAGCACTTCGCCTGCGGCACCGGTCCCGGCGGGGTCATGCCTCGGTCTCGCCGCGCTACCATCGCTCGCGTGAACCGCTACGACCCCACCACCGCGCTCATCGTGGTCGATGTCCAGAACGATTTCGCCGACCCGTCCGGCGGCCTCGCGGTCGCGGGCGGGAACGAGGTCATCCCGCCCATCAACGCCGAGATCGAGGCGGCGCTCGCCGCCGGCGGGAAGGTCTTCTACACCCAGGACTGGCATCCACAGTCCACGCCCCACTTCGAGAAGGACGGCGGGCTGTGGCCAGTGCACTGCGTGGCCGGTACGTGGGGCGCGGAGTTCCATCCCGACCTGCGGGTGGTGGGGCCGGTCGTGCGCAAGGGCGTGAACGGTGAGGACGGCTACAGCGGATTCACCACCCGCGACCCCGAGACCGGCGAGACCCAGCCCACCGAGCTGGACGACCTGCTGCGGGCGGCCGGTGTCAGCAAGCTCGTCATCGTCGGGCTGGCCACGGACTACTGCGTGCTCGCCACAGGCATCGACGCTCGAGCACGCGAGTACCCCACGACCATGCTCGCGTCCGCCATGCGCGCCGTGGACCTGCAGCCGGGTGACGGCGAGAAGGCCCTCGCGGAGCTGCGTCTGGCGGGCGCGTTCGTCGACGAGGGCTGAGCCGGGCGATCCTCGGCCGTTCGCGGGCACCCGGCGCCGGGGCCGCCGCTCTCCGACACCCGCCACCACCACCGCCGCCGCCGTGTTGCCGCCACCTGTCGCCGGGGTCGACGCGTGGCGCAGATTCCGAGCGGGGCGGGCCGCCCGCGCCCGCCGGAACGACCGTGAATCCGCCGACGCCCGGCTGCGAAGGGGGGTCGGCGTCGACGCGCGCGACACCTGTCCACGGGCGCTCCATCGTACGCTCGGAGGACTCCGCGCCACCCGCTGTGCGGCACGGCTGGGGCCGAGGGGCACTAGACTGCCCGCCATGACGAAGGACGAACGACGCCACTCACCCGGCCTGGCCGGCGTCCTCGCGGGTGAGACCGCACTTTCTCTCGTCGACGGTGCCAACGGACGCCTGCTCTACCGCGGCTATCCCATCGGCGAGCTCGTCCGCGAGGGCAGCTTCGCGCAGGTCGCGCATCTGCTGTGGGCCGATGAATGGCTGCCCGAGGCACACCTGCCCTGCCTCGCGCTGGAGCCTCCGACGCTGGCCGCGCTGCGCGACCTGCCCGATGGTGCGCATCCGATGGACGCCTTGCGCACGGCTTTCTCGGTCTGGGGCGCGACCAACCGCACCGTCTGGCCGCCGACCGTGGAGCAGGCGCGGGAGATCACGGCCATGGCCCCGTCCGCGCTGGCAGCCTTCGGCCGCCTGCGCCAGGGCCTCGAGCCGATCGAGCCCGATCCGAGCCTCGACACGACCGCCGGCTTCCTCTACCAGCTCAACGGTGAGGTGCCCGACGCGGCGTCCGCGCGTGCGCTCGATGCCTACTTCATCGTCGGTGCCGACCACGGCTTCAACGCCTCCACCTTCGCGGCCCGCGTCATTACCGCCACGCGCTCGGACATCGCCAGCGCGGTTACCGGTGCCACCGGCGCGCTGAAGGGCCCGCTGCACGGCGGCGCCCCCTCGGAAGTCGTGAGCCAGCTCAATGCGATCGGGACGCCGGAGGCAGCCGAACAGTGGATCAACGACGCCATCGACCGCAAGGAGCGGCTGATGGGCTTCGGCCACCGCGTCTACCGGGCCTACGACCCGCGCGCGGCGGCACTCCGCGAGGTGGCCATGCAGATGAGTTCCATCGCCGACTGGCTGGAGCTGGCCGTGGCCGTCGAGGACGTGGCCCTGCGAGTGCTCGAGGAGCGCTACCCCGACCGTCCGCTGAAGACCAACGTGGAGTACTACACCGCGGCAGTGCTGCAGGGCGTGGGCCTGCCCCCTGACCTCTTCCCCGCGACCTTCGCCATGGCCCGTGCCGCGGGCTGGACCGCGCATGCCCTCGAGCAGGCCGGCGTCGACAAGCTCATCCGGCCGGACGTGATCTACACCGGTCCCGAAGAGCGCCACCTGCCCACCTCCTGAAATCGCACGCAGCCGCGAAGGTCTAGCCATGGCCGTCCAGATCTCCGGCCTGATCAATACCTGGAACGAGGCCGAGACGATCCGCTACGCGGTGGAGTCGCTCAGGACCTGGTGTGACGAGGTGCTCGTCGTCGACCAACAGTCGACCGACGACACCCAGCGCATCGCGGCGGCCTGCGGGGCCAAGGTCATCGAGGTCGAGTCGACCGGCTACGTGGAGATCATCCGCGAGATGTCCGTGGGCCTGACCGAGCACGACTGGGTGATGGTGCTCGATTCGGACGAGGTGGTGCACCCCAACCTTGGGCAGCGCCTGCGGCAGATCGCCGAGACCGGCGAAGCGAACGTGGTTCGCATCCCGCGGCGCAACATCATCCTGGGCGTGGAGATGGAGCACGGCCAGTGGTGGCCCAACGCCAAACGTCGCTTCTTTCACAAGGACGCCATCGACATCCGCGTCGAGATGCACGGCGGCTTCCACGCAGCTCCGGGTGCGACCGAGATCATGCTGCCCATGGATCGCGAGTGCTGCCTCTGGCACTACAGCTATCACAACGTCGCGGACGTGGTCTGGAAGTCGCAGCGTTACACCACGGTGCAGGCCTGGCAGCGAGCGCGCTCCGGCCGCACGCCGGGCCCTCGGCGCTGGTTCCGCGTGGCTCTGCGCCAGGCCTGGAAGGAAATCGTGAAGGGCAAGGCCTACCGCGACGGTCCTGCCGGCATCGCCGTCTCGATGGTCCGCATCATGGACCGCTTCCTGGTGCAGGCCAAGCAGTGGGACGAGCTGGCCTCGCACGGGCGGGCCGAGGTGTACCAGCGCATGAAGGAAGAGATGCTGGGCCTCGAGCACGATCCCGACCTCGCCCCCATCGACCATTCAGAGCAGGAGCGGTTGGAGAAGGCGCCCGAGGCGGTAGGGGAGGTGCAGTTCTAGCCATGGCCAGGATCAGTGGCGTCGTCATCGCGCTCAACGAAGCGCACCAGCTGCACTACGCGCTCTCCACGCTCACGCCCTGGTGCGATGAGGTCATCGTCGTGGACCAGCACTCGGAGGACGACACCGCGAAGATCGCAGAGGAGATGGGCGCCACCGTCTATCAGCACGATCGCACCGGTGGCATCGCCGACCCGGCGCGTCGTTTCGCGGTGGGCAAGGCCACCGGCGACTGGGTCTTCATCCTCGACGCCGACGAGATGATCCCGCCCTCGCTGGCCACGCACCTGCGCGAGCTGACCGAGGACGACCCGCCCATCGACGTGGTGCTGGTGCCGCGGGCCAACCTCATCCTCGGCCGCTGGGTCCGCCACGGCAACAACTGGCCCAGCCGTCACGCTCGCTTCTTCCGCCCGGGCTCGCTGTTGATGACCGACCGCATCCACAAATCGATCACGCCGGCACCGGGCGCGCGCCTGCACAAGCTGGCCGCCGACCCGGCACTGGCCATCTGGCACTTCCCCGGCGGCAACCTCTCCGACCTCGTGCGCAAGGTAGACCGCTACACCGACATCGAGGCGCGGCAGGCCTATGCTCGCGGCCGTCGCGTCGACGGGCCGCTGGACCTCTTCCCCGAGGCGCTCAAGTACTTCTGGCGCCAGTACATCAAGGGCCGTGGCTACCGCGACGGCACCATGGGCCTGGCCGTGGCCGTCACGCGCACCTACTACCGGGTCCTGACCGCAGCCAAGCTGTACGAGCTGCCGCGCCGAAAGTCGCGCGCATCGGAGGTCAAGCTCGTACGCGAGCGCATGCTCGATCGTTGGAGTGACGACCCGCGTTCGGCGGCCGTGCGCACGGGCGCGGGGGTCACCGACCCCGAAGCCACCGACGGCGAATAGGCCTCGGACCAGAGGCCTCGGACCAGAGGCCTCGGACCAGAGGCTCCGGACAACAGGCCTCGGACAGCAGGCCTCGCTCGCCGAGCACGCCGTTTCGGCCACATCCAGCCTGCGGTTCGGGACCGATGGCCTGCCACGCGCGTCGGTCCGGCCCATCCAGAGCCACGCCACCGGCCACTACGGTCGAGGCGAAGATCGACGATAGATCGCTGACCTGCTGCTCCGAACATGGTTGTCACGTCCCCGTGACACCAAGGAGATGGAAGTCGATGTCGTACGCGCCTGAATGGAAACGGGCGATCCCCACGCCCCCGCGACAAGGAGGGCTGAGATGAACGTCATCGTCCTGGTCAAGCAGGTACCGGACGTCTCGAACATCCCCGAGGACGCCTGGGACCGCGAGAAGGGGACGCTGCGGCGGGCCATGCTCGACAGCGTCATCAACCCGCTCGACCTGCACGCACTGACCTTCGCCGAGGAGCTCGTCCGCGACGAACCCGCGGCCAAGGTCGTGTTCCTCACGATGGGGCCGCCCGCGGCGCGCGAGGTGCTCGTGGACTGCCTCAGCCGCGTCCCCGGCGAGGCGGTCCTGCTCACCGACAAGGCCTTCGCTGGTGCCGATACCGGCGCTACCGCCTATTCGCTGGCGATGGCCATCCGTCGTATCGAGCGCGAGCTGTTCGATGGCTCGCTTGACTACGCCATCATCACCGGCATGCAGTCGGTCGACGGCGACACTGCGCAGGTGCCGCCCCAGATCGCCGAGGAGCTGGGCATCGACCACATCGCCTACGCCCAGTCGCTGAGCAGGCAGCCCGAGCTGACCATCCGGCGCATCGCGGCCGAGGGCACCGAGGACGTCAAGACCACCCGTTGGCCCGTGCTCATCACGCTGACGGCGGCCACCAAGCCGCTGTTCCGTTCGTTCGCCGCCGCTCGCGAGGCGCGCCTCTGCGAGATCCACGAGTGGGGTGCGGATACGGTCGAGGCGGACCGCTCGCGCATCGGCCTCCAGGGCTCCTGGACACAGGTACACCATCTCTTCAGCCCATCCGAGGCCCGCACCAAGGTGTGCGAGTTCGTGAGCGATCCGGCAGAGCTGGTACGGAAGATGAAGGCGGCGTACGAGATGGCCGAGGCCGACCAGGTGGTCCCATGTGCGACCGAACCCTACGACCTGGCCGGGCGCGAGCCCACGTATCGCGGCGAGCTCTGGGTCTTCGCCGAGCCTGAGGGCGATGGTGTGCGGTCGGTCTCCCTCGAGCTGCTGGGTGTCGCCCGCGACCTTGCCGGCTGCCTCGGTGAGAAGGTCGCCGCGGTCCTCGCCACCGACGCCGCCGGCACCCGTCCCGAGACGCTCATCGCGGCTGGTGCGGACATCGTCTATGTGCTCGAGCACCCGCTGCTGGCCGACTTCGTGCCCATCCCCTTCAAGGATGTGCTGGCCAAGCTGGTGATGGAGCGGGCGCCCCAGGTGATGCTCTTCGGCGCCAGCCCGCTGGGTCGTGAGTTGGCCCCCCGTGTGGCCTACGCCTGCCGCTGCGGCCTCACCGCAGACTGCACGCAGCTCGAGATCGGCGACTTCAGCAAGGGCGCTATCAACTGGGTCGGGATCCTCAAACAGACCCGTCCGGCCCTGGGCGGCAACGTCATGGCCACGATCATGACCAAGGACAGCCAGACCCAGATGGCCACAGTCAGGCCGGGCGTCTTCAAGGTGCCCCAGTTGGACCTGGAGCGCCGGGGACAAGATCATTCGGTCGGAGGTGGAGTTGGAGGCCTGCGACATCTGTCTGGAGACCACGCCCGTGGAGTCGTTCGCCAGCAAGGTCTCCATCCGCGACGCGGAGGTCATCATCGCCGGCGGCCACGGCTTCCACTCCAAGGCTGACTTCGACCGCTACCTCCAGCCGCTGGCGGAGGCCGTCGGGAACCTGCTCGGCGCGAACACCAAGGTGGCCGCCTCGCGCATGGCCGTCGAGGACGGCTGTACCACGCACGACTTCCAGGTCGGCCAGACCGGCCAGACCGTGCAGCCACGGCTGTATGTGGCCATCGGCATCTCCGGGGCCATCCAGCACATCACGGGCATGCAGGGTTCGGAGGTCATCGTGGCCGTCAACAAGGACCCCAAGGCGAAGATCTTCAACTACGCGGATCTCGGCGTCGTCGGTGACATCGAAACGGTGATCCCGGCGCTGACGAAGGCGTTGGAGGTACAGGCATGAGACCAGCCCTCGACGTCCTCATCGTGGGGGCCGGTCCGGCCGGCCTGGCCACGGCCATCCGGCTCAAGCAGCAGGCGGACGAGGCCGGCCGTGAGCTCTCGCTCGCTGTCATCGACAAGGCCAGCCAGCCGGGCTACCACAACCTCTCCGGCGCCGTCCTCGATCCGCGGCCGCTCGACGAGCTGACCCCAGGTTGGCGCGAGCATCGTTCGATGGCCCGGCGCGTGGCCGACGTCGAACAGGACGACATGTACTTCCTGCTCGGCTCGCGGGCCATCAAGGTGCCCGGGCTGGTGGCGCCCAGCTCGATGAGCCACATGGGCGACGTGGTCGTCTCCATCTCCCGGCTGACCGCCTACCTGGACGCGGTCGCCACCGAGCTGGGCGTGGAGGTCTACCACGGCTTCAGCGCGCGCGAGGTCATCATCGAGGACGGCCGGGTCGCCGGCGTGCGCCTGGGCGAGGTCGGCCTCGACGCCGACGGCGGCCACATGTCCAACTACCGTCCGGCTGAGGAGATCCGCGCCCGGGTCACGGTGCTGGCCGACGGCACCCGCGGCGTGCTATCCGAGCAGTTGCGCGACCACTTCGGAGCCGGGGCCAACCCGCAGGTCTACTCGCTCGGGGTCAAGGCCCTGATGCAGTTCGCCGACGAGCATCCCTTCGGCGAGGGCCGCGTGGCGCACTTCCTCGGCTACCCCAACCCGGCGAACGTCTTCGGCGGCGGTTTCCTGTACAGCATGGACGCCAACACGGTCGCGGTCGGGCTCATCCTGGCGCTCGACTGGAAGTACGGCGACCTCAACCCGCAGAAGGAATTCGAGCGCTTCCGCGCCCATCCGTTCATCGCCGAGCAACTCAAGGGTGGGGTGACCATCGCCACCGGCGCGC
The DNA here is from genome assembly GCA_963716815.1 of uncultured Chloroflexia bacterium. Taxonomy (GTDB): domain Bacteria; phylum Chloroflexota; class Limnocylindria; order Limnocylindrales; family CSP1-4; genus JAFMJV01. The sequence continues at coordinate 156,450 of CAVQUM010000019.1, read as the reverse complement.
GCACCATCCCCGAGGGTGGCTACTACGCGCTGGGCAAGGTCTCCGTGCCCGGCGCCCTGGTGGTCGGCGACGGCGCCGGCTTCGTCAACATGGAGAAGATCAAGGGTATCCACAACGCGATCTGGTCAGGCATGGCTGCGGCCGAGACGATCGCCGCCGGGCTGGCCGCTGCCGGCGACGGCGTGGTCGAGCTTACGGGCTACCAGGAACGCCTCGAGCAGTGCGGGGTGCTGCCGGAGATGCGCCACGCGCGGAACTACCGCCAGGTCTTCAAGTGGGGCCTGTACCTGGGCGCGCCGCTGTCGCAGATCGCGCACCTGCTGCCTCGGCGCATCGGCATGCACACCGACGCCGAGGGCACCGCAGCCGGCGCGCGCCTCGACCGCGAGGACCCGGGCGGCATGGATGGGGCCACCTTCGTGAGCCTCACCGGCGCCATCCACCGCGAGGATGAGGCTGCGCACATGGCCATCCTCGACCGGGCGCGCTGCCTCCGCTGCGCCGATGACTACGCGGCGGCCTGCTCCCACTTCTGTCCCGGCCAGGTCTACCGCTGGGACGGCCAGAAGATCGTGCTCAGCCCCTCCAACTGCCTCCACTGCATGACCTGTGCGGTGAAGTGTCCGCTCGACAACATCGAGTGGCGGCCACCCGAAGGCGGCGAGGGCCCGCGCTTCGCACAGATGTAGGCGACCACGAAACGACGAGCGCCCGACTGGCCCAGAGCCGGCCGGGCGCTTCCTTGTGTGCCCCGCCTACCCTCACGGGGTCGAAGTCGACCAGCGTGCACGCCGCACCACCACCACGGACGTCGGCCGGGTCAGCCCCGCCCGGCGGCGGACCGTTGCGAGTTCGCGACACTGCTGTTGCGACCAGCGCACGACCGCGGACACGCGCTGAGGTCCGCCGGATCGGGGCCGGGGGCCGCGTTCGAGGCCCCCTGAGACTGTCGAGTCAACCTCACCGGGCTTGACCACCCTCGTGCTTTCGAGGATGGGAGGCTCAGGCGTCCTCGTAGTGGGACAGGCCCTTCCCGCGCGGGCCGATGGTGATGCAGTCGCAGGTGCGCTCGCCGGCGTCATCGATGATGCGCATGCGATGGTTGATGCGGGCGTCGCCGGAGGCGAGGTTGGCACCGACCATGCAGTACTTGCGCGCCGACAGCTCGATGGCGCGGGCCACGGCCTTGTCGGGGATGGCGCTGCCGCGGACGATGTGCTCCACCACGATGGAGGTGTAGACAGCGCGGGTAGGTCTCGCGCTGCTCGCCCTGGACGTCGATCTCGTAGGAGTCGACCGCGACCTTCTTCTTGGACATGACCGAGATAGCGTCCATACCGGTGCAGCTACCGAGGGCGGCGAGCAACATCACGCCCGGGCTGAACGTCTCGTCACGCGGGGAGAGCGAGACGGTGGCACCCGCCTCGTCGGAAGCCTGGAAGTCGAGTTCGCCGTGCCAGCGAACGGTCACATGCTTGGCCATGGCTAGAGGATGCCCGATGAAGGGCAGATGGGACTCCGGTGAGCCCGCCGCCTTCCGTCCGCGGCTTCATCGCCGGACGAGTGGTCGGCCCTCGACGGCCGATCGACCGCGGGCATGGACGCGAGGCACCTGACCGAGGCCGGTTCACGCTGTCATCTCGACAGCGGTGCCGCCTCAACCTGGAAGACTCCGCCGCGACCGAGTGACGGCAGATGCTGCCGGGCCTCGGTCAGGCCGGGCTTGGCTGCGCGTCGGCGATGGGCTCGGCGACCTCGCGCTCGTCCTCCAGCTCCTCGTCGGCGAGTAGCCGCCAACGGCTCGAGAGCAGGTAGGCCAGGCCGTAGAGGACGGCCACCAGCAGCAGCAGCGACTGGTAGCCGCTGATCAGTGCCAGGTATTCCAGCGCGCCGCCGACCATGGCGCCCAGCAGATTGCTGGCGAAGGCCATGTCCGCGGTGCGGGTGTCGCGGAAGGAGTAGGTGAAGACGAGGTTGGCGAAGAACACCGGCGCGAAGGCCAGCGCCGCCGCGACCACGTAGCGCAGCGTCGGCTGCTCGAAGAGCAACGACTCGGGTGCGATGAGGTAGGCCAGCGCCAGCGAGGCGAAGAGACCCAGGTAGTAGGGCCAGGCGCGCGCGATGGGGAAGCGATAGTTGATGAAGATGGCCAGCAGGACACTGCAGAGGATGCCGAAGAAGGCCAACGCGTTGACCAGCCAGGTCGTGCCGAAGAGCAGGCTGAAACTCACCAGGGAGCGGGTCTCGAGCAGCAGGAAGGCCACGCCCAGCACGAAGAAGTGCGGGCTGAAGCGCCGGACGGACGTGCCCGAGGCCCGCGCCGAGACGAACGTGGCCACGGCCGCAAAGGCCAGCACGATGGCCAGGGCCACGAGGTAGTACGGGGCGATCGAGGGCGCGCGCAGGTAGAGGAACGGCCAGTCGTCGGTGGCGTTGGTGGGGACGGCCCCCTCGCTCCGAGGGATGGCGGCGACGCTGCCTCCGGGTGGAGCCGCGCCATCGAGCGCCGCCACCGCCGGGCCGGCCGCCAGCGTCGCTGCGGTGGTCTCGTAGGTGAGGATCGCCGGCACGTGCCCGAACGATGTCTCGAGCATGTTGGCCAGTCTCTCGATGAGCCACGGCTGGCGGTAGTAGTTGTAGAGCACGAAGACGCCATCGTCGGTGAGGTGGTCGCGCACCGCCGAGAAGGCCTCCTCGGTGAAGAGGAACGACTCCAGGCGCACGTTCGCCTGGGTGCTGACCAGCGTCAGCGAGTCCGGCAGGGCGAAGACGACGAGGTCGTAGCGCTCGTCGGTGTTGGCCAGGTGGGCACGACCGTCGTTGATGATGCGGGTGACGCGTTCGTCGTCGTAGGGTCGGTCGGGGTTGCGCTCGACGCCGATCTGCTGGATGGCCGGGTCGATCTCGACCGCGTCCACGTGCCCGGCCCCGTGGCGCAGGGCCAGTTCGACATCGGTGCCGCCACCGGCACCTACCACCAGCACTTGCTCGAAGGTGCGCTCCGGGAACCACTCGTAGACCTGCTCGTAGAAGCTGGCCCCCGGTACGCTGTCGGCTGGCAGCACGACCTGGTGTGGGATGCCGTTCACGGCCACGTGCGAGATGCCGGCGGCATCCTCGGCCACGCTGATGCGGTAGTACGGTGAGTAGGTGTCGTAGCGGTCGTCGACCGGTCCCAGGTGGTGGTTGACCAGCACCAGCACGAAGCCGAGGGCCACGAAGCTGGGCAGGCTCCACGCAGAGAACCCGTTGCCCAGCTCCATCAGCACGACCATCACGACCGCCACCGCGAACCAGATCAACGGGTCGGTGCCCGAGGCGCTGAGGGTCACGAAGAGGGCGATGCCGATGAGCGAGCCGGCGATATCGGTGGCGTACGCTCGCAAGGGCGGCATCGAGCGGAGGAGGGGCCCCAGCGGCAGGGCCAGGCTCGCGAGCAGGGCGGTCACCAGCACGAAGATGAGCGGCAGCACGAGGAAGTTGACGTCGGCGGCCCCGCTCTCCGCGAGACCGAAGTAGATCTCGTCGGTGGCGCGCAGTTGCACGTTGAGCTGGGCGCCGTAGACCAAGCGCACGGTCGCCAGCAGCAGCAGCGCGAAGGGCAAGATGGGCAGGCGTCGTCCGCCGCGGCCCAGCAGGATGCCCAGACCGATGCCGAGGAAGCTGGCCATCAGCAGGAAGTTGCTGAAGAAGCCGATGTAGACGACGTTGGCCGTGACCCAGCGGATGAGCAGCAGCTCGACGTAGAGCAGGGTCGCGCTGGTCAGCAGCAAGCGGAAGGTGTCGCCGCTCAGCGGGCGCAGGACGAACTGCCGGCCTCGACGCTCGACGAGGCCGGCTCTCCTCATGGTGGTGCCGACCGTGGCGGTCACGTCTCGGCCCCGTGTTGCGTGCACATGTGAGCGCACCCTAGCGGAGTACCCCTCAGCGGCCACCACCCCATGCGGGCCACCCGGCCCCCGGCGGTAGTCCCGGGTCCGGCGGTCTAGACTCGGTAGCCGTGGACCAACCAACGACCAAGCGCGGGGGCGAGCCAGAGGCCGTCTTCATCGTGGGTGTCAGCCGCAGTGGCACCACGCTCATGCGCCGGGTCCTCGACAAGCACAGCCGCATCGGCATCGTCACCGAGAACCACTATCTGGGGCACCTGCTCGCGTGGGAGGGCACGCGCCACTACTTCCGGCGGCTCGGTGACCTGCGCGATGACGCGGTCGTACGCGAGCTGGTCGAGCTCATCTACTCGGGCGAGCTGCAGCGCCGGTCACGCCTGCGTGAGCTGAGCCCGTACTGGCGCTGGCTCACGAGCCGGGTCCCACGCGAGGACATCGAGGCCTACCTGCTGGCCTCGGACCGGACCGAGCGCGGCGTCTTCGCGGCCTTCCTGCGCATCTACGCCGATCGACGCGGCAAGGCCATCATGGGCGAGAAGACCCCAGCCCACCTCGACTACATAGAGACGCTGCTCGAGTGGTTTCCCGACGGGCGCGTGGTCCACTGCATGCGCGATCCACGCGCGATCTACGTTTCGGAGCTGCGCCGCCGGGCCGAGCACGCGGTCGGCTTCCCGTACCGGCAGTTGGCGGCGGTCCCGAACCTGATGGAGCGGTTCGTGCTGCTGCAGGTGGCGTGGGTCTGGGCCCGCGCCGTGCACCGCCATCGAACGCTGCGCCGACGCTACCCCGAACGCTATCGCCTGGTCCGCTTCGAGGACTTCGTCTCAGCGCCGGAGGACACGCTCGCCGGGCTGTGCCGGTTCCTGGGCGTGACCCCCGAACCGCGCATGCTGGAGCAGAAGGTGACCTCACGCGGCACCCACGAGGGCGCGGCCGGCATCGATGCGGGCGCGGCCGAGCGCTGGCGCGAGGGCATCGACCCCCGGGCACAGGCCGCGCTGCAGACCCTCCTGGGCCGGCGGCTCGAGGAGATGGGCTACCCGCCCGCGTAGCGGACGGCAGGGTCGCGCGTAGCGTCGCGTCAGACGGCCGCGGCGGCCTCACCCGTGGCCGGGCTCGCCGCGGCCCCTTCGTCCCTCTGCTCCTCCAGCCAGCGCTCCGCATCGATGGCGGCACGGCAGCCGTCACCGGCGGCGGTGATGGCCTGGCGGTAGCGGTGGTCGTGCACGTCACCGGCGACGAACACGCCCTCGACGCTTGAGTGCGTGTGCTCGGCTACCTGCAGGTAGCCCTTGTCGTCCACGTCGAGGTGCTCCTTGAAGACCTCGGTGTTGGGCTTGTGGCCGATGGCGATGAAGAGCCCCTCGATGGGCATCTCGCGCTTCTGGCCCGACTTCGTGTCGGTCAGCTCCAGGGCCCTGATCTTCTCTTCGCCCAGGACGTCGGTCACCTGGGTGTTCCACTCGACGCTGACCTTGGGGTGCGTCAGCGCCCGGTTCTGCATGATGCGGCTGCCGCGGAACTCGTCACGCCGGTGGATGAGCACGACCGCGCTGGCGAACTTGGTCAGGAAGAGTGCCTCCTCGAGCGCGCTGTCACCGCCGCCCACGACCGCGATCTTCTTGTCGCGGAAGAAGAAGCCATCGCATGTGGCGCAGGCCGAGACGCCGCGGCCGCGCAGCCGCGTCTCGTTCTCGAGGTCGAGCCAGATGGCGCTGGCGCCGGTGGCCACGATGACCGCATCGGCGGTGTAGCGGGTGCCGCCGGCGGTGACCTTGAAGGGCCGCTCGCCGAAGTCGACCGAGTCGACGTCCACGTCGTGCATGCGCGCGCCGAAGCGCTCGGCCTGGGCCCGCATGTTGGCCATCAGGGCGGGCCCGTCGATGCCCTCGGGAAAGCCGGGGAAGTTCTCGACCTCGCTGGTGATCATCAGCTGGCCGCCGGGTACGAAGCCGGCGATGACCAGCGGCTCCAGGTCGGCGCGGGCGGCGTAGATGGCCGCGGTCAGGCCGGCCGGGCCGCTGCCGATGATGAGCACGCGCGCATGCGCCCCGCCCGAGCCGCTCGTGGTCGCGGGCGTGGCCGCGGTCGGCTGCTCCATGGCGATCGGGGCGATGGGCGCCATCGGCGCCGCCGCAGCGTCGCCATCGTCGAGGATCTGCAGGCCCCCGAAGCCTGCGTCGTTTTCGTTCATCAAGCGCATCGTAGCACCTCTTCGGATACTCCCGGGGAGTATCGACCGCGCCTGTGTCGAGCGTATGACGGGCCGTCGCTCAGTCGATGGGGGAGGGCTCGCCGACGCCGCGCAGCTGGGGGATGACCGAGTGGCCGATGAGCTCCAGCTTGGCCAGCTCGGTCACGCCGCGCAGGCTGAAGATGGCGTGCTGGGCGCCGGCTTCGGCAGCGCCACCGAGGCGCTCCACCAGCGCGTCGGGCGTGAGCGAGCGGCGCGCACCATCGGTCGTGATCGCGACCTGCGTGAGCAGCGTCTTCTCGATCGCGCCGTAGTCGCGCCCGATCGCCTCGCAGTGGCGCTCGAGCACGCCGTACTTGTGGCGCAGCTGGGCCGGGTCCGTGCCGAAGATGTTGCAGGCGTCGGCGTAACCCGCGACCAGCTTGAGCGTGCGCCGCTCACCGCCGCCGCCGATGAGGATGGGTGGATGCGGCCGGCTCAACGCCTGTGGGCTGTTGAGCGGGTCGGCCGCCTGGTAGTGGCGGCCGTCGAAGCGTGCCCGGTCGCCGCGTTCACCGCGCCAGGCCGAGTGCGCCAGCTGCAGCGTCTCTTCGAGCATCTCGAAACGCTCGCGAAGCGGAGGCATGGGGAAGCCCCACGCTCGTGACTCCTGCTCGTTCCAGGCGGCGCCGATGCCGAACCAGGCGCGCCCGCCGCTGAGCACGTCGAGCGTGGTCGCGGCCTTGATCCAGAGCCCGGGGTTGCGGTAGTGGATGCCGCCTACCATCAGCCCCAGCCGGGCGCGCTGCGAGTGGGCGGCCATGAAGCCGAGCGTGGTCAGGCCCTCCAGCATGGGTTCCTCCGGCGCTCCCACCGAGCCGATCTGGAGGAAGTGGTCCATGACCCAGATCGAGTCGAAGCCGGCTGCGTCCGCCGTGCGCACGATCGCCGCGAGGGTCTCCCCGATGGCCGCGTCGCCGCCGTCCCAGGTGAATGAGCTGATCTGCAGTCCGAGCTTCATGTCTCGCAGTCTAGCGAGGCGTGCCCTGTCGGAGGCCCTAGCCGAAGAGGTCCTGCTCGCGTGGCATGACCACGTCGCGGGCGATCGTGCCGTCACCCGGCGGGAGATCGGCGCCGCGGATGAGCACGGCCGGGCGGCGGCTGGTCTTGCCGCTGGCGAGGTCCGCGACCGCGGCCAGTTCGTCGGCCACGGCCACGATCGTGGCCGTCATCTCGCGGCCTTCGGTGTCGACCTCCCCGCGCAGGTCATCGAGCGGCGCGAAGCCGGACAGGCCGAGCGCGACGTCGGTGATGCCCAGGCGCCAGGGCCGCCCGAAGGAATCGGACACGATCACGCTCACGTCCACACCGAGCTCTTCGAGGATCGCGTGGCGCAGGCCTTGCGCCGAGCGGTCCGGGTCCTGCGGCAGCAGCGTGACGACCTCGTGCGAGCCCACGTTGGAGGCATCGACGCCGGCGTTGGCGCAGACGAAGCCGTGGTGGGTACGGCTGATGATGAGCCCGTGTTCCATGCGCACGATCTCAGCCGATTCGCGCAGCACCACCTCCACCTGGCGCGGGTCCTTGTCCCACGCCTGGGCCCAGGCGACCGCCTCCGGCCGCGGCTTCACCTCGGCCAGCCGCACGATCCGGCCTTCGGCCTTGGACACGACCTTCTGGGTCACCACGAGCACATCACCGGCCGCCGGCGCGAGGGTGGCGTCCTCGGTCAGCAGGGTCCACCAGGCCTCAGCCAGCAGCCGGCCCAGGTCGTCGCCGGGCCGGACCTCCGGCAGCGGCGGCAACGCCACCGCCGTTAGGCAACGGCTCACGCTCCGACCCCGTCCTCGGCTCCACGGCCGAGCCCGGTCAGCTCACGCAGGCGCGCCGGGTCGAGCCGCTCCAGGTCGTCGGGCGTGTCGAGGTCGAAGCCCAGCGTCGGGTCGTCCACGACCTGCACGGCTGCACCGGCTGCCTCCGCAGCCCGCAGATGCGCCTCGAAGCTATCCGGGCCGAAGGCCGGGGCGATGACGTCGGGCGGGTGCAGCAGCAGCGCGTTCGTGCCGCCGCCCGCATCCGAGGGTGCGATGGCCACGAGCGGATCGCCGGCCGCAGCGACCAGGCCGGCGTCGGCCGCCGTGAGCAACTCCTCGAGCGCTTCCCCGTTCAGCAGTGGCAGGTCGCCGGGCAGCACCAGCACGCTGGCAGCCCCCTCCACGCGTGCCGCGCTGATGCCCAGGCGGACGCCTTCGTTGAGGCCCTCGCCGTCCTGGGCGTGGACGCTGACCTCGGTGCCGGCGGCGCGCGCGATCGCGTCGAGCCCCGGGTCCGGGCTCACCACGTGGATGTGCCCGCAGGCCGGCCACCCGCGCAGTACGACCAGCGTGTTCAACAGCAGGCCCAGCACCAACTCCTCCCGCTCCTCGGCATCGAGGGCTTCGCCCAGGCGGGCCTTGCCGCCCGAGACCGAGCGGATGGGCAGCACGACATGAACGGGCTCGAGCGCGGTCTCTCGGCGGGTGCGGTCGTCGGTCATGGGTAGGGCGATGGTAGTCGGAGTCGGGCGAGCGTCAGTCGGGCAGGTGGCGCGTGAGGATGGCCTCGGCCAGCGCCTGGCGGTCGGCGTAGTTGCGCATGACCGTGGGCAGCAACTCCACGACCGCGCCAGTGGCTTCGGCCGAGGCGGCCTCGTCCGCATCGGTTCGGTCCAGCACGAAGACGTCGACCAGGCCGGGGTAGCCCTCGCGGTAGTGGGCCACGACGCCCGCGGCCGAGGCCGTCCCACCCAGCGACTCGAGCATGCGGTCGGCCGGCCCGCGCAGCGCTGCGCCGCCGACCACGGGGCTGACAGCCACGATCGCGGCCGGCGCCCCTCGCAGCGCCTCGAGCAGACCCGGCAGCGCGAGGATCGTGCCCACCGAGACGAAGGGGTTGGAGGGGGCCAGCACGATGAGCTCAGCGGCTGCGATGGCGTCGAGCACGGCTGCGGTGGGTCGCGCCTCTTCGATTCCCATGCGGCGGATCTCCAGCACCGTGTCGCGCTGGCCGCGGCGAACGAAATAGTCCTGGAACTCGAGCCAGCCCGCCGGTGTGCGCACCTGCGTGCGCACCACGTCGTCGGACATGGGCAGCAGTCGCGCAGGCACGTCCAGGCGGCCGGCCAGCTCGGCGGTGGCTTCGGTCAGCGTGTGCCCGGCCCGCAGCAGTTGCGTGCGTCGGACGTGGGTGGCCATGTCGCGATCGCCCAGGCCGAACCAGGTCTCGGCCCCGTAGCGCGCGAGCATCGCGGACGTGGACCAGGTCTCGTCGCGTACGCCCCAGCCGGTGTCATCGTTGGCCAGCCCCGCGAGCGTGTACATGACCGTGTCGAGGTCCGGCGAGATGGCCAGGCCGTGCAGTTCCAGGTCATCACCGGTGTTGACGATGACCGAGAGGTCCAGGGGCTCGACGCCCGCGCCCGCGCGGTCGGCCGAGGCCAGGGCCAGGCCGTGGCTGAGCTTGGCCCCGCCATAGCCCCCGGCAAGCACGGCCACGCGCCGGGCGCCCCGAGTGGCCACGCGCCGGGCGCCTCGAGTGCTCATGCGTCGGGGTGCTCCACCACCCGCTCCGGCCAGAGCACGAAGCTGATGCGCTCCTGCGGCGCGAAGACCTCGCGGATCATGCGCTCGGCGTTGGCGGGGTCAGCCACGTTGTAGGCCCGGGCCATGGCGGCGATGTCGGCCTGGGCGGTGGCCTGATCGGTCACGACCTCGACCGCGCCGCTGACGCTGACCCATTCGTAGCCGCACTCGACGAGCAGGCTGCAGCGCGGGTCGCGCAGAAGGTTGGTCGGCCAGGCCCGGCCGACCGCGGAGTTGACCACCAGCGTGTCGCCGCGCACGAGATACCAGACCACCGCCTGCAGCGGCGTGCCCTCGGCTGAGATGGTCGCGAGCGTGCCGAAGACACCCTCCCGTTCGAGCAACATGCGTGCCCAGCCATCGATCGGTACTGCCATCTGCGTGTCCCCGGTGTGCGGTCGTTGGTGATGTCACTCGATGATACGGGCGTTGGCGGTCTAGACTCTGCGGCCTACGAGGAAGCCACGGCCGCGGCCGGGGGAGAGAAGCCATGACCCAGATCCACCTACGCGCCGAGGTCGGTGACTACGCGCCGCTGGTGCTGTTGCCGGGTGATTCCAATCGCGCGCGGCGCATCGCCGAGCTCTTCGACGGCGGGCTCGAAGCCAGCCGGCTGGTCAACGACCACCGTGGCATGCTCGGCTACACCGGTAGCTACAAGGGGATGCCGGTCAGCGTCCAGACTTCGGGCATGGGCACGCCCTCGATCTCGATCGTCACCGAGGAGCTGCTCAACCTCGGGGTCAAGCGACTCGTGCGCGTGGGCACCACCGGCGGCATCGGTCGCGGCGTGCGCGCGACCGACCTCGTCATCGCGACCTCGGCCGCTCCGGTCGACGGCTCGACCGCGACCTACCTCCATGGCGATCCCTATGCCCCGGCTGCCGACTTCGAGCTCACCCGCGCGCTCGTGGACGCCGCCCGGGCCAAGGGCATCGAGCCGCACATCGGCCAGATCGCTACCGTCGACGTCTTCTACAACCCCGACGAGGACTACGTCACCAAGTGGCGTGCGCGCAACGTCCTCGGCTTCGAGATGGAAGCGGCCGCCCTCTTCTACCTCGCGGCAAGGGCCGCCGGTGCCGGGGACGACGTTCGCGCGGCGTGCATCCTGACCGTCAGCGACACCCTCAGCGAGGAGGAGTCGTCGGAGGAGACGTACCTGCCACTGGACGCGCTCGAGAAGGCCACCGACCGTATGATCGAAGTGGCCCTGGAGGCCGGACTCTCCATCTAGTGGCCGGGCTCTCCAGCTAGATGTCACCTTCGTTCGCCATCCCGGTCGGGCTCAACCCGACCGCCATCGGCGTCGAAGCCCGCTGGTGGCTCGACGTCGCCCGGCGGGCCGAGGATGCCGGCCTCGAGACGGTCTGGGCCTGGGATCACTTCATCAGTCGCGGTGAGCTGAACGACCCGTTGCTCTCGTGCTGGCCCATGCTCACGGCCGCCGCCGTCAGCACCGAGCGCATCCACGTGGGCTCCTTCGTGGCCAACAACGTCAACCTCCACCCGGCGGTGCTGGCCAACATCGTGGGCACGCTCGCGGCCCTTGCGCCGGGCCGCGTCGAGCTGGGCATCGGCATCGGCGGGCATCCCGCGGAGCATGCCGCCTACGGCCTGGACTTCCCGCCCGCGCCCGAGCGTGCCGCGCGCCTGGAGGAAGCGATCAGCCGTGCTGCGGGCGCTCTTCGGCGGCGGCCCGGTCGACTACGACGGTCGTTTCTACCAGCTCACTGAGGCCCGGGCCTTCCCTGTGCCGGACCCACTGCCTCGCGTCACCGTCGCGGGCATGCGTCCGGCCGGTGCGCGCCTGGCCGCCCGCGCGGGCGATGCCTGGACCTGCTTCGCCGACGCCTGGGACGAGCTGCGGCCCGTCTTCCTGGCCGAGCTCGAGCGCGTCGGGCGCACGCCGCACGAGGTGCCGGCCGTGGTCGGCGTCGAGCACCACGAGGTGCAGCAGCCGGTGGCCGAGCTGGCCGCACGCTGGGCCGAAGCTGGAGCCGCTGAGCTGGTCATCCACGACGTCGGGCCGGACGACCTGGAACGGGTGTTCTCACTTCTATGAGCACGCTGCTGACGGTTTCAGGCCGGCCGCGCTACTCTGCGCCCTGATGACCCGATCTGCGGACCCGGCCGAAGCCACGGGAGATCACGGCTTCCTCGCTCCCAAGCCCGACGCACGACCCGTCGACCACTGCTTCCGCTGCGGCGTGGCGACGCCCGCCGGCGTCGGCCTCTGCGACGAGCACAACCGCGGCCACCTGTCGGGCCCGAGCTCGACGCAGATGCACGCCACCGTCTTCATCGGCATCGTGGTCGGGGTCATCGGCTTCTTCTTCATCGCCAGCCTGGCCGTGACCACGACCGGACCCTTCGATTCGGCGGTCACCGCAGCAGAGGTCGGCCCCGACGGCGGCGTGTCGCTGACCTATACCGTCACCAACGAGGGCGAGGACGAGGGCGTCGCCGACTGCCGTGTGACTCGCGATGGCGTACCGCGCCCCGAGGACCTGGCCTTCCGCTCGACGGCGCTGCCGGGCGGCGAGACGGTCACCTTCGAGCGCGAGCTGCCGGCTCCGCCCGCCGGTACGGCCGCCTACGACACCGAGGCGCTCACCGTCGTCTGCAGCTAGACGACCGGCCTCGACGCGGCGCTACCGCGGACCCGCTAGCATCGGGGTGTGCCCGCGCTCGACCTCTCCCGTGAACTGACCATCGCCTCAGACGCTGCCCGTGCCGCCGGTGAGATCCAGATGGACCTCTACGAGCGCCTCGATGGCATCGACTTCAAGAGCGAGAAGGACGTGGTCACCGAGGCCGACCACCGCAGCGAGGCGGCCATCATCGAGCGCATCGGCGCGGCCTTCCCCGGCGATGCCTTCCTGGCCGAGGAGTCGGGCGAGTCGGGTGAGTCAGGCGAGGGAGCCGACCGCCTGTGGGTCATCGACCCGCTCGACGGCACGGTCAACTACGCCAACGGCATCCCCTTCTTCGCGGTCAGCATCGGCCTTTGCGTCGAGGGCGAGCCGGTGCTGGGCGTGGTCTTCGACCCCACTCGCGACGAGCTCTTCACGGCCGTCACCGGCGGCGGGGCCTTTCTCAACGGACGGCAGATCCACAATCCTGACAAGGAGCGGCTGGGTGATGCGGTCGTCTGCCTCGGGTTGCCCAGCAGCGGCTTCGGCCGCCGTTACCGCGAGATCCGGCGGCGTGTTCGCATCACCCGCGCCATGGGCAGCGCCACACTCTCGCTGACATACCTCGCCAACGGCCGCTTCGACGCCTACCTGCAGTGGTCCAAGCTGTCGCTCTGGGACATCTGCGCCGCCGGCGTCATCGCTATCGAGGGTGGCGCGGTGGTGACCTCCGCCCTCGGCAACAGCTGGTTCGAGCTGGGCATGCCCTCCAAGTCGATGGGGGTCCTTGCGGCCATGCCTCGGCACCACCGCACGTTCCGCGATCTCCTCGCCGAAGGCTAGGAGCGGCCGCCTGCGGCAGGGGCTGACCGCCCGCACGCTCTGCAGCGGTGCGATTCAGTCGAGCGCGGGCAGGCGCTCCAGCAGTCGGGGCGCACGCAAGCGCAGCGCCATGGCCTCGAAGGCCACTCGGTCAAGGCCGCGCCAGCGCAGCTGTTCGGGGTCGGTCTGGGGGATGGGCGCATCGGTCCGCAGCGTGGCCAGCTCACGATAGAGCAGGGCCTCCTCGCGTCCCTCGGCCAGCGTGCGCGCCAGCGAGGCCGCAGCGCGCACCTTCAGGTCCCAGGCGTTGGCGGAGTCGGGGATCTCCTCGAGGTGCGGGTAGCGTGACAGCACCGTCGCGGCCGAGCGTGCGCCCCAGCCGGGCAGCCCGGGGAAGCCGTCGGCGCTGTCGCCCACCAGCGCCAGGTAGTCGGGCATCGAGGCCGGTCGCACGCCGAACTTCCCCTCCACCCCGTCAGCGTCGTAGAAGCGGCCCTGGCGGCGGTCGAAGGTGACCACCCGACCGTCCTCGCGCACGCACTGGGCCATGTCCTTGTCAGGGGAGAGGATGACCACGCGCTCGACCGCGGGATCATCGGCGAAGCGGGCGGCCGCCGCAGCCAGCCCGTCGTCGGCCTCGAACTCGATCATGGGCCAGACGACCACGCCCAGCGCGCGCAGCCCCTCCTCGACCAGGCCGAACTGGCCCAGCAGCTCGGGCGGCATGCCCTCGTCGGTCTTGTAGCCCGCGTAGCGTTCGTTGCGCCACGAGCGGATGACGTGGTCGGTGGCACAGCCGAGATGGGTCACGCCATCCTCGCGCAGCAGCGACAGCACCGACTCCAGCACGCCCAGCGTGGCGCCCACCGGCTCGCCGTCGATGCCGGCCCGCGGCGGCCGCCCGAAGTGCGCCCGGAAGAGCTCGTAGGTGGCGTCGAGCAGGTGGATCTGCATGGGCCCGGTCCGGGCGGCCCTGCTCAGCCGCGCTTCTTGGCGGCCGGAGTCTTGCGCGTGCTGCGCCGGCGCGTGGCCGGCTTGGCCGCGGCCTCGATGGCCGCTTCCTCATGGGCTGCCAGGCCGGCCGCGTAGGCGGCGCCGATGATGCCCGAGGTGTTGAGGTACCTGGCCTTGAGCAGCTCGCAGTCGGTCGTCAGGTACTCGAGGTACTTGTTCGATTCCTTGCTCACACCACCGCCGAGGATGATGCGGTCGGGCCAGAAGAAGAACTCGAGCATGCCCAGGTACTCGTTGAACTCGCGGGCCCACTTCTTCCAGCCGAGCTCCCGGCGCTTGCGGGCGGCGCCGCTGACGAGGGTCTCCGAGGCCTGGTCGTGCATGATCAGGTGACCGAACTCGGTGTTGGGCACCAAACGCCCCTCGCTGATGAGCGCACTGCCGATGCCGGTGCCGATGGTCAGCAGGATGCTGGTGCCCGGCTTGTCCTTGGCCTCGCCGTAGGCCAGCTCGGCCATGCCCGCCGCGTCGGCGTCGTTGATGACGTGGATCTGCCGGCCAAGCTTCGCGCTGATCACGCCGGTGGCATCGAAGTCGACCCAGCCCTTGTCGAGGTTGGCGGCCATCTTCATGCGGCCGTACTTGATCGGGCCCGGCAGGCCACAGCCGATCGGCAGGTCCTTGACCGGGCCGTACTCGGCGAGCACCTTGCCCACGATCTCGCCGATGACCTCGATGACGGCCTCGGGCTCCGACGGCTGGGGCGTCTTCTCGCGATAGCGCGCCGTCACCAGCTCGGCCGTGGCCAGGTCGATCATGGCCGCCTTGGTGCCGGTGCCGCCGACATCGATGCCGAGCGCCACACCCTCGAGCGGGATGGCCTTGGCGGTGGCCGCGGCCGGAGCCGCGCCGGCGCTGTAGGGGCTGGTCTGGGCAGGAGTCGCTTCGGCAGCGGCTGCCTCGGCGGGGGCGTCGGTCGTGCTCATGTCGCAGGCAGGATACGCCGCGCGCGCACGGCTGTGACGACCTCTGCGCACGGCCGACCTGGACGGCTGTTCTTGGCGGTGGCGGCGACCACAGGCGAACCTGCCTCGCTTGGCCTACGATGCGGCCGACATGTTCGATCCCTACGGCGATTTCAAGCTCCTTCCCCCTGACCCCGATCCAGATGAGACGACCGACTGGATCGCCTCGCTCGACGCGCTCACCGAGGACGTGGGCCGTGAGCGGGCCCAGTTCGTGCTCTACAAGCTGCTCAAGCGGGCGCGCCAGTTGCACATCGGCCTGCCGCCGCTGACGCAGACGCGCTACATCAACACCATCAGCCCCGAGCAGGAACCGCCATTCCCCGGCGACGAGGAGATGGAGCGGCGCATCCGCCGGCTGGTGCGCTGGAACGCAGCGGCCATGGTCCTGCGGGCCAACAAGCAGTCACCCGGCATCGGCGGTCACCTGGCCAGCTTCGCCTCGGCCACCAGCCTCTACGAGGTCGGCCACAACCACTTCTTCCGGGGCAAGGACGCCGAGGGCATGGGCGACCAGGTCTACTACCAGGGCCATGCTGCGCCCGGCATGTACGCCCGCGCCTTCCTCGAAGGGCGCCTCTCCGAGTCGCAGCTCGACCATTTCCGCCGTGAGGTCGTGCCCGGCCAGGGCCTCTCGTCCTATCCGCACCCGCGGCTGATGCCCGACTTCTGGGAGTTCCCCTCGGTCTCCATGGGCCTCTCCCCGCTGGCCGCCATCTACCAGGCTCGCTTCAACCGCTACCTGCACAACCGCGGCATCAAGGACACCTCCAATAGTCGCGTGTGGGCCTTCCTCGGTGACGGCGAGACCGACGAGCCCGAGTCGCTGGGCGCGCTCAGCATCGCCGGCCGCGAGGGCCTCGACAACCTCGTCTTCGTGGTCAACTGCAACCTGCAGCGCCTCGACGGCCCCGTGCGTGGCAACGGCAAGATCGATCCAGGAGCTGGAGGCCGTCTTCCGAGGCGCCGGCTGGAACGTCATCAAGGTCATCTGGGGCCGCGAGTGGGACGAGTTGCTCGCCCGCGATCCCGGGGGCGTGCTCGTCCAGCGCATGGCCGATGTCGTGGACGGCGAATGGCAGAAGTACTCGGTCGAGCCGGGTTCGTACATGCGCGAGCACTTCTTCGGCGCCGATCCACGCCTGCTGGCCATGGTCGCGGACAAGAGCGACGATGAGCTCAAGGGCCTGCGTCGCGGCGGCCACGACTACCGCAAGCTCTTCGCGGCCTACACCAAGGCCGTGGAGGGTAACGGTGCGCCCACGGTCATCCTGGCCCAGACGGTGAAGGGCTGGACGCTGGGCTCCTCGGTCGAGGCCCGCAACATCACTCACCAGGCCAAGAAGATGCACGACGAGGAGGTGCGCGTCTTCCGCGACCGCCTCGAGCTGCCCATCCCCGACGAGCAGCTCCACGAAGTGCCGTACTACCACCCCGGCCCCGACTCCCCGGAGATCAGGTACCTGCAGGAGCGCCGCGCCGCGCTCGGCGGCCCGTCCCCGCGGCGTGTCGTCGTGAGCAAGCCGCTGGACACGCCCGGCGGCGACGTCTTCGGCGAGTTCGAGAGCGGCTCCGGCAGCCAGGAGGTCTCGACCACCATGGCCTTCGCCAAGTTGCTGCGCAACCTGCTGCGCGACGAGGGCGTGGGCCAGCGCATCGTGCCCATCATCCCCGACGAGGCCCGCACCTTCGGCATGGACTCGCTCTTCCAGGAGGTCGGCATCTACTCGGCCGTGGGCCAGCTCTACGACCCGGTCGACTCCAACCTCATGTTCTCGTATCGCGAGGACAAGGCCGGCCAGATCCTCGAAGAGGGCCTGACCGAGGCCGGCTCGACGGCTTCGATGCAGGCGGCGGGCACGGCCTACGCCACCCATGGCGAGCCGATGATCCCGTTCTACGTCTTCTACTCGATGTTCGGCTTCCAGCGGACCGCAGATGAGATCTGGGCCTTCAGCGATGCCCGCGGTCGCGGCTTCATGATGGGTGCCACGGCCGGCCGCACCACGCTCAACGGCGAGGGGCTCCAGCACGAGGATGGCCACAGCCTGGTCCACGCCTCGCACTTCCCCTCCTGTCGGGTCTATGACCCGGCCTTCGCCTACGAGACCGCGGCCATCGTGAAGGACGGCATCGAGCGCATGTACGGGGCCGATCCCGAGGACGTCTTCTACTACGTCACGCTCTACAACGAGAACCACGTCATGCCCCAGCGTCCGGCGGATGTCAGCGATGAGGACATCATCAATGGCCTCTACCGCTTCAGCCCGGCACCGGCAGTGGCGGAGGGCGCGCCGCGGGCGACGATCCTGGCCTCGGGTGTGATCCTGCAGCAGGCGCTCAAGGCGCAGACGATCCTGGCCGAGAGCTACGGGGTGGCCGCGGAGGTCTACAGTGCCCCGTCCTTCCAACTGCTGCGCAACGAGGCCCTGGAGGTGGAGCACTGGAACCTGCACAACCCAGGCGCCGAGAAGGTGGCGTACGTGACGCAGGTGCTGCAGGAGCCAGGTGCTGCCGGGCCCGTCATCGGTGTCTCCGACTGGATCACCGCCTGGCCGGACATGATCAGCCGCTGGGTCCCCACCAGGAACTGGCGTTCGATGGGCACCGACGGCTACGGTCGCAGTGACACGCGCGAGGCGCTACGTCGCTTCTTCGACATCGACGCCGCGCACATCACCGCGGCCGTGCTCGTGGAGCTGGCGCAGACGGGAGCGCTGCGGCAGGCCGACGTGGCCACTGCGGTGGCCACGCTCGACCTCGAGCCGGAAGCCCCGTTCGCCATCGAGCGTTGAGCGAACCAGTACCAATGGGGTGGTAGCCACCACACCGGTCACTACCGCTACCATCGCGAAGACATGACCGGGACGACCCTCGCTCCGGGCGAGCCTGCCGACACCACGCTGGTCGAGGCTGCTCGTCGCGGTGACCTCTACGCTTGGGAACGACTGGTGCGCCGCTACCAGGAAGCGGTGTACCGCGTGACTTGGCTGGTGGTGCGCGATTCCGATATGGCCGAGAAGGCCACGCGATCGACCTTCGTCCGCGCGTTCCGGGCGCTGCCCTCGATGGACACAGGGGTCGGCTTGCTGCCCTGGCTCATCCGCATCGCGGCGGGCGAGGCTCGCCAGCAGCGCCGGGAGACGGGCCGACCCACCAATTCCGACCGTCCCGTCGAGCGCGAGACCAGCCCGCACCTGCCTGCCACGGCGGTCACGGGCATGTCCGCGGCTGCAGGCATGACGCCGCCCGAGCGCCAGGCGGTCACCGAAGCCTTCGACCGTCTGGGCGAGGACGACCGGCTGGTCATCGCCGCGCGCTATCTGCTGCTGCTCTCCCGAGCGGACGCGGCCAACGCCCTCTCCATCGCGTCAGGGGTGGTCGATGAGCGACTCAGCGGCGCGGTCTCGCGATTGCGCGGACGCCTGGTTCCCGCCTGATGTCCATCGAGCGCCACGCCGGCTCGCTCCACGGCCTGTCCGACGACCAACTGGGCACGGCGGCTGTCTCGCTCGTGGTCAGCGAGCTGCACTGGACCCCGGACGTGGCGCCGGCCGTGATGGACCGCATCTCGCGTGACGCGGTCGCGTATCCCGAGCAGTTCGACCGCCGCCCAGCGGCTGCCGGCCCGCCCGTGGCCCCGTTGCCCACCGGCCGCTCTGCCCGCCGTACGGCCGGCCGGCTGGCGGTCTTCGCGGTCATTCTCGTCATCATCGTAGGACTGGTCCTCTTGGCCGCCACCGCCAGCGCCGTGCAGGCGCTGCCCGACCCCGTTGGCGCCATCGCGGTGGAGTCCACCCTTGCCCTCGTCACGGAGGCGTCATGACCCCGAGTACCTCTCGTCGTCGCGCCTGGTCAGCCCTGTTGCTGGCTGGGGTCTTGCTTGTCGCCCTTGGCCTCAACGGGGTCGCGGCCGAGACCAAGGACAAGGCCAAGAAGGGGCCCCGGGAAGCCACGCCCACGACTGCCCCATCACCGACCCCGACCCCTGCGCCGACGCCGGAGCCCACGCCCTACCCCGAGTTCGACCCCGACACGGTCGCCATCCGCACCGATGTGCTGACCGACGAGATGGAATCGCCCGTCTACGTCGTCGACGACAACGATCGCCGGACTCGCTGCCTCTACATCGTGGAGCAGGACGGTCAGGTCTGGATGGTCGAGCGCGGCACCGGCTACAAGAACAAGAAGCCCTTCCTCGATATCCGCCGCCTGGTGACCACCGGTCCGGAGCAGGGCTTGCACAGCATCGCCTTCCACCCGGACTTCGCCAAGAACGGCCGCTTCTTCGCGCACTACAACGACAAGAACAACGCCGCTGTCATCGCCGAGTTCAAGGGCAAGGCCTGCCGGCCGTACGTGAAGGGCGGCAACCGGCCGGTCAAGACGCTGCTGACCGTGGAGCAGGACTTCCCCAACAACAGCGCCGGCTGGATCGGCTTCGGACCGGACGGCAACCTCTACGTCCCGCTCGGTGACGGAGGCGGCCTCTGGCCCGGCGACCCCAACGGCAACGGTCAAAGCAACACGACGCGGCTGTCCAAGGTGCTGCGCATCGACGTGGATGATCCCAAGAGCAAGAAGTACGCCATCCCGCCGTCCAACCCGTACGTGAAGCGGACCAAGGAGGGCAAGCTCGCATCACGTGGCGGCTTCCCGCGTGAGACGTGGGCTTGGGGCCTGCGCGATCCCCGTCGCTCCAGCTTCGACCGCGAGACGGGCGACTTCTGGATCGGGGACGTGGGCCAGGACCGCCACGAGGAGATCAACCTCGTTCGAGCCGGCTCGGTCAAGAAGAACGACGCGCCCAACTTCGGCTGGTCCGCGCTCGAGGGTGAGTCATCCTGCCATCCCAACGTGCCCGACTGCGATCCCTCCATCTACACCGCGCCGATCCACAGCTACGACAAGGTGGCACCCCACCGTGCGGTCACCGGCGGCTACGTCTACCGCGGCAAGACCATTCCCGCGCTTGAGGGGGTGTACCTCTTCAGCGATCTCGCCAGCGGCTACATCTGGGGTCTCGACGCAGATGCCATCTACGAGGGCTTCGAGGTTCCCGCGCACCTGCTGCTCGACGCACCGCAGGGCTTCGTCTCGTTCGGCGAGGACGACTTCGGTGAGCTCTACCTGGTCTCGCTCGCGGGCACCGTCTACCGCCTCAACGCCGAGGCTCGCTGACCATTCGGGGTCGCCCCAGGTGATCGCCCGCGCGCCCGATCCCGACAGCCTGCGCTACGCGCACTACTGGGAGCCGGTGCTGGCCGCCGCCGGAGAGCGACTGCTGGACCGCGTCAGCGAGCCTCCAGGCATCTGTCTCGACCTCGGCGCAGGCACCGGCGCCCTCACCCTCGCGGCTGCGGGCCGCTGGCCGCAGACCCGCCTCATCGCGCTCGACGCCTCCGCGGGCATGCTTTCGGTCGCCCGTCAGCGGCTGTCGGCTGCGAGCGCCGGCCACGGCCCCGATCGCTGCCGCTGGCTGGCGGCCGACGCGCTCGACATCCCGCTCGAGGATGACTCGGTCGACCTGGTCGTCTCGTCCTTCGTGCTGCAACTGGTCGACGACCGGCGAGCATTGCTGAGCGAGGTCGCGCGCGTGCTCCGTGCGGGCGGCACCTTCGGCTTCGTCACCTGGCTGGCGACGGAGCTGCGGGTCGGGGCCGACGAAGCGTGGTCCGCGGCGAAGGCCGAGCTCGGGCTGGGGCGGGACGCGGGCGAGTGCCGGCCCGCGCGTGTCACCGACTACGCCAGCCTCGAGGAAGCTCGCGCGGAGCTGCGCGCGAGCGGCTTCATCGCCGTCGAGGTCGAGCGCGACGAGCTGTGCCACGCGTGGTCGCGTGAGGGTTACCTCGAGTTCAAGGAGCGTTACGACGACCACGAGCTGGTCGACACGCTCGACGATGCCGGCCGCGAACAGCTGCGGACCGCAGCCCGCGCGACGCTTCACCGACTGCTACCCGACGCGGATTTCGAGGTGCGAGGGCCGCTGGTCAGCGCGATCGCCCACGTGCCCTGACCGAATCGGCCGGGTCAGAACACGAAGCCGCCGTCGGGCCGCGACATCGCCACAGGCCCCGACATCGCCGCGGGCACGGAACCGCCGTCAGGCCGCGAAGGGCGTGCCCTCCAGCGGCCGGCAGACCTTGCATGGCCGGAAGCCGGCGTCGCGTGCCTCCTCCGCGCTGCGGAAGCGGACCTCGTGCGTAGCGCGACGTCCGACGGGCGTGCCGGCAGGAGGGATAGCAGTAGATGTTGGTCGTGTCCGAGCCGGTGTAGCGCACGCCCCCGGTAGCGGCCCGCTCCAGCTCGACCGTATCCACGCCCTCGAGCTCCAGCACCTCCCGCTTGGCCTCCGGCCCGCCCGCGCCGTAGTTGCCGATGTGGCCGTCGGCGCGCACCACCCGGTGACAGGGGATGACGAAGGTGATGGGGTTGCCCGCGAGAGCGGAACCGACCGCGCGCACGGCTCGGGGCCGCCCGATCTCGCGCGCCACCCACGAGTACGGCCGCACCTCTCCGTAGGGGATCTCCAGGGTCTTGCGCAGGACGGCCTGCTCGAACTCGGTGAGTGTGCCCAGGTCGACCTCGAGCCGGTCAGTGCGCTGACCCTCGAAGCGCGCCCGGATCTGGGCGGACATCGACGCGGGCATGGCCTCGGCACGACGCACGGGCCGGCCGTGGCGCAGCTCGTACTCCGTCTCGAACCCGAGTGGGTCGCCCGCGCGCTCGGCGGCCGTGATGCCGCTGGCCCCCCAGGCCACGAAGAGGGGCCCGATGGGCCCTTCGACCTCGGTCCATGAATCGACCAGGCCGACCTCGCCCATGACCGCATCGGCCAGCCCGGCCGGCGCCGCTGCCGCCGTCTCCCGCAACGCTCTGACCATCGCTCGCGCCTCCTGCATTTCCATCAGGCCACCTCGTGGCTTCGTTCGTGCGATCCGTCCCATCCGTTCGACTCGTTCGATCCGCTCGAGTCACGCGTCTCGTCCTCCAGCGCCTGGCGCAGCAGGCGTACCCCGCGGTGCACGTCCGACTTGACCGTGCCCAGCGGCCGCCCCAGCGCCTCGGCCAGCTCCGGGTAGGTCAGCCCGCTCACGTGGCGCAGCTCCACCGCACGCCGGTAGCGCACCGGCAGCCGCTCGAGCCGGACGTGCCACGCCGCCGTTGCCTCGCGCTCGAGCGTGGTCCGCTCGGGCCCCGGTGCCTCATCCGCGCGCCGCTCGGCCACGGTTTCGAGGCCGGTGGTTGAGACGGCTCGTCGACGTGCGCGGTTGCGCGCAAGGTTGGCGGTGATGGCCGCCAACCAGCCTCTTGGGCGCAACTCACGCACCCGAGCCCTGTCGTAGCCGGCCAGCGCCCGGTAGGCCCGCACGAACGAGTCCTGGGCCAGCTCCTCGGCATCGGCCGGCCGCTTGGTCGAGCGCAGGGCGATGCCGTAGACGAGATCCTGGTGGTGAGCCAGGAACTCGGGGAAGGCGCGGTCGAGGTCGTCAGCCAGCTGCCGCGGGCAATCAGCACACACGCAAGCAGGAACACGCGGGGCTCGTCATCGGTTGCAGTCTGCCGTCTCGCGGCGTCCGGGGCTTGCCAGATGGGGTGCAGCGACCTGGCCGGCCACGGCGCGCCCGCGGCCTGCTCAGCCCAGGTAGCGATCGTCGGCGTAGCACCACAGGAAGCCGCCGCCCACCGGCATCGAGGCCATGACCTCGTGCCCGGTCTCCCGGTAGTGGCGGCGCGCATCGCCCGCCTGCGAGTCGCAGCAGCCCACGTGTCCGCAGGTCGTGCACATGCGCAGGCTCGCGGTGCTGCCGCACTCCTCGCAGGCCGCACCCGAAGGGCTGGGCATGGCATCGGGAGCGTGCGCGCACCCGGAGCCGCCGCCAAGGAAGGTTCGCAGTAGTTCCATGCCCTGAGCATGCCGTCTCGCGGCGGTCCTGCCTGTAAGGCACCTTACGCTCGGGGGACTGCCACCCTGGCGCGCATGCCACCGGGGGCGGTACCTAGCGCAGCAGGAAGCCTCCGCCCAGCGGATCGCGCTCGTCGAGCACGAAGCGCGCATGTCCCGACACGTAGCCGCTGCCCTGCACGCTGGTGATCACGGCGCTGTGTTCGGCCAGTGTCGTGGTGCCCTCGACGCGCCCGATGAACGACTCGCCGGTGATGCTGGCGTTGACGATGGTGTCGCCGACCTCCGAGGCGCCCAGCGCGTACCGCGCGGCCAGCAGGGCGGAGGTACCGGAGCCGCAAGGGGAGCGGTCCACCTCCGCCTCGGCGAAGACGGTCACGTTGCGCACCGTAGCCGCGCGCGCGAGCCCATCGGGCGACGTGGCGGGATCGCTGTCGACGAGGACCGTGCCGTAGACGAAGCCGAGCGACTCGTCGAAGGGGTGGCTTGGCGTATGGTCGCGCCGCAGCGCCTCGGTGATGGCGGCGCCGGCACGCGTGAGCTGCTCGACCTGCTCGGGCACCACGCGCATGCCCAGCTCGGCCACGTCGACGATGCCGTAGTAGGCCCCGCCAAAGGCCAGCTGCACCGACAGGCCCTTGCGCTCGGCGGCGGCGCCGAAGAGGCGCACGCCGCGCGGTCGCATGACCAGTCCCTCGGCATGCAGGTACGAGGGCACGTTCACGAAACGCACCGAGCGCACCACCGGCTCGGCATCCACGCCCACGGTGACCTCGGCCGTCGCCGTGACCAGCCCGGCCGGCGTCTCCCAGCGGATCTCGGTCGTGGGTGTGGCGGCCGGGTACAAGCCCTCCTCGATGAGGCCCTGCGTGAGGGCGATGACACCGTGCCCGCACATCGTGCTGTAGCCCTCGTTGTGCAT
This sequence comes from uncultured Chloroflexia bacterium, assembly GCA_963716815.1. Classification (GTDB taxonomy): domain Bacteria; phylum Chloroflexota; class Limnocylindria; order Limnocylindrales; family CSP1-4; genus JAFMJV01. The sequence continues at coordinate 132,499 of CAVQUM010000019.1, read as the reverse complement.
GAACAGCACCGCGATGTCGGCATCGGCGCGCTCAGGCGGCAGCAGCACCGCGCCATACATGTCGCGATGGCCACGCGGCTCGTACATCAGCATGCGGCGGATGTGGTCGGCGTGATCGCGCACCCAGGCTCGGCGCTCGTTGATGGGCAGCTGCGGTACGGCCGGGTAGCCCGAGCGGATCAGGCGCAGCGGCTCGCCCGCGCAGTGCAGGTCCAGCGTCTCGATCGTGACCCGCCCCTCGTCTCGCCGGCGAGCCTGCTCCACGCTCCAGGGCAGGGCCCGGCTGGTGACCTCCACCGTGCGTGAGCCGCCCCCGGGCTCCTCGTCGGCGAAGGGGTCGGCCAGGTCGGTCGATTCGAAGACGACCGTGAGCACGTGTTCCTCGCCCTCGGAGCGCCAGCGCCGCGACCGCGGCACCCAGCCGCGAGTGGCCGCCTGCTGACGCTCGTGCAGGTACGACCGCTCCGCCTGGGCACGGTCGGCCGCGGCGTACGTGCGAATGACCTGGCTGGTCGACCGCTTCGCGCTGGTCCTTGCCATCGTTCCGGTGGTTCCTCCTGCACCCGCGTGTAACCGCGTCGTCGATGGTCATCATAGCCGCGCGTCCCGGGGTCGAAAGGCGTACCGTGGCGCCATGAGCGAGCACGCAACCAACGACCTTCGGCAGCTTCGCCGTCGCATCGGCGATGTCGCGCAGCTCGTCTCCACCCGCGCCGCTCGCCTGGCCGACGGGCCCGAGGATGGAGTGCGGGTCATCGATGCCCGCGCCGCGGGCGGCCTCTCGGCCGTGATCCTGGCCGATCGCGGCCTCGACCTCGGCGCCGTCTGGGCCGGCGGACACCAGGTGGCCTGGCAATCGACCACCGGCGCGGTCCACCCGGCCTACTTCCATGAGGCCGACTGGCTGCGCTCGTTCCACGGCGGCATGCTCACCACGTGCGGCCTGCAGAACGTGGGCCTGCCCAGCGCGGACGAGGGCACGAGCTACGGCCTGCACGGGCGCATCAGCAACATCGCCGCGCGCAACGTCACCCATCGCGTGATCGAAGAGGGCGGCCGGCTGGTCGCGGAGATCAGCGGTGAGATGCGCGAGACGGACGTCTTTGGGGCGGACCTGCTGCTGCGCCGGCGCATCACGCTGCCCATGGGCGAGACCGTGCTCCACCTCGAGGACGAGGTCGTCAACCAGGGCCACGACCCGGCCGGGCTGATGCTGCTGTACCACGTGAACCTGGGCTATCCGGTGGTGGCCGAGGACGCGGTGCTCATCACTCCGCCGGCGCGCATCACGCCGCGCGACGACGCGGCCGCACAGGGCCTGGGCCAACGCGCCGATTTCCCGCCGCCGCAGGACGGCTTCGCCGAGCATGTCTTCCGCCACGAGTTGGAGCCGACCGAGGCCGAGACGGTCAGCGCGTCGATCGTCAACCCCGCCTTCGAGCCGACCGGCGGGATCGGCCTCACCGTCAGCTGGGATCCGCGGGCGCTGCCGCGCATGTGGCAGTGGCGCATGCTCGGGCCCGGCATGTACCTGACCGGCCTGGAGCCCGCCAACTGCGGACTGGCCGGACGTGCCGCGGAGCGTGCGGCCGGCACGCTCGAGACCCTGGCGCCGGGCGAGTCCCGTCGCGCCGGCATCTCCGTGCGCGTCTCGCTGGGAGCAGTGGCGCAGGCGCTGGTCCGTAGCTGAGGCGCCGGTGCGTAGCCTGCTCGCGCGCCGCACGGTCACCGGGCGTGGGCCCCTACGACTGCGCGTGCCACGGCTCCGATGTGAGCTACGAACAGGGCATGCTGCCGGCCACCGACGCCCTCCTGGCACGCTCGCTGAGCTTCGCCGTCGGCGTGGTCGATCCGAATCTGGCACCGTTCGGGGTGCGCATGCGTGACACGGTCGGTGTGGCGCGCGTCCGCGCCCAGCGCTTCATCGACGTCTATCGCGAGGTCACGACCTGAACCCGACGCTCCATCGATCCAGCCGGCTCACTCCTCCGGCGCGCATCCGGGCCCTGGCCGCGACCGTCGCCCTCGGGCTCGTGGTGAGCGCCTGCGTGACGGTCACGGGCGAGGACCTCACGCGCTCGGCCGACATGACCGCTGCCGCAGCGACCGCCCTCCCGGCCGAACCCGCCCTCGCGGCGACCGCTTCTGCCCAGGCGTCGACGGCTCCGAGCGAGGTCGTCGCCTCTCCCGCGACGGCGGAACCGAGCGGACCGAGCATCGGCTACCTCGGGCTCGACGGATCACAGGCGTACACCCAGGCCCTCAGCCAAGGGCTTCGTGTGGCGGCTGCGGGAGCCGGCGTCGATCTCGTGGAATGCCACGCCGACGTCACAGCCGCGGGCGTTCTCGCCTGTGCCGAGGACCTGGCCGAGGCTCGAGTCTCGGGCGTCGTGAGCATGCAGCCATTCGGCGAGATCGCTGGTGATGTCTGCGACGCGCTCGAGGGCGTACCGGTCGTGGGCATCGCCTACGAGCAGGGGCCTTGCCAGGTCTCGCTGCTGCAGGTCGACCACGAGTCGGGCCGGCTCGCGGGTGACGCCCTGGGCGCGCTCGTAGCCGAGCGCTGGGAGTGCGAGGCCAAGGCCTTTGTGACCCTCGAATTGAGTGCCGACGATCCCATCGGTGCGGCTCGTATCGCGGGCTTCCGGCAGGGCTACAAGGAGCACTGCGCGCTGCCCAAGACGAAGCGCCCACTGCCCGATGCGCAGCACCTCATCACCGCCAAGACCCAGATGGGCGAGGTGCTCGATGGCCTCTCCGGGCGGCCCATCATCGTGGCCGGCGTGAGTGACATCGGCGTCCTTGGGGCGCTGGAGGCAGCGCGGGAAGCGGGCAAGGCCGACCGCGTCTGGGCTGCGGGCCAGCTGGCCGACCAGGCCGCCCTCCAGACGATCGCCTGTGACAAGCACTACCTGGCCTCGGTGGCGCACTTCCCCGAGCGCTTCGGCGCCGTGGTCGTGCCTGCGCTCATCGACGCGATCGAGGGTCGTGAGGTGCTCCCGCAGCTGGGCAGCGAGCTCGCGTTGGTGACGGCCGAGAACGTTCGCGAGCTATTCCCTGAAACGCCTGAGTGCGGCGCTTAGCGTCGCGCTCGGGTAAGGTAGCGCCACGTTCACGCTGCCAGTCCGGCCAAGAGGGGGCCGGGGCTGGCTTGTCGCTACATGGCAGAGGGCAGGAGGGCACAGGCCTTGGACAAGACGCGCACGCGCATCTCACGCTTGACGAAGTGGTCGGCGTTCATCGCCGTCGGCGCGCTCGTCGTCATGGCCTGTCGGCCGGAGGATTCCACGCCCCAAGCCCACGGCTGAACCCACCGCCGAGCCGTCGACTGCGCCTGTCTCGGCCACGCTCGAGCCCACCCCCGAGCCGACGCCCGAGCCGACCCCCGAGCCGACCCCCGAGCCCACGCCCGGAGCCCACGCCCGAGCCGACCCCCGAGCCGACGCCCGAGCCCACGCCCGAGCCGACCCCGGAGCCCACGCCCGAGCCGACCCCGGAGCCCACGCCCGAGCCGACCCCGGAGCCCACGCCCGAGCCGACCCCGGAGCCGCACGCCCGAGCCCACGCCCGAGCCCACGCCCGAGCCGACCCCCGAGCCCACGCCCGAGCCGACCCCGGAGCCCACGCCCGAGCCGACCCCGGAGCCCACGCCCGAGCCGACCCCCGAGCCCACGCCCGAGCCGACCCCCGAGCCCACGCCCGAGCCCACGCCCGAGCCCACGCCCGAGCCCACGCCCGAGCCCACGCCCGAGCCCACGCCCGAGCCGACCCCCGAGCCCACGCCCGAGATCACTGAGGGGCCTGTCGAGGCGACCGCGGTGCCGATGCCGAGTGACGAGCCCGTCATCGAGCCCGGGCCGGCCGTCATCGGCGTGATCACCCTGCCCGAAGACGCGGAGCTGCCAGAGGGCGCCACCTGGTCGGTCGAGCTGCAGGACAGCTCCAAGATGGACGTCGCCGCCGAGGTCCTCGGTACGGCCGAAGGCGAGGTCGAGGACACCTCTGCGACCGAGATCTCCTTCGACATCGAGTTCGACGCCGACGCCATCGACCCGCGCCTGGTTACCACCGGCTACACCCTCAGCGCCATGATCTACGACGCGGACGGCAATCTGCTCTACATCAACGACACGTCCACGCCGGCGTTCGAGGAAGGCCAGGCCGTGGGCCAGTCGACCGAGCCCGTGGAGGTCGAGGTCGTCGACGTCCAGGGTGCCGCCGCCGAGCCGATGGCCGAGGAGCCGATGGCCGAGGAGAGCCCAGCGACCTAGGCCCACACCTCTAGCGCGAATCCGGTCAGCCCCGCACGGCAGCGGGGCTGATCCTCCCCGGTAGACTCGTCCTGCACTCGGGGGCCGGATGGTGCGCGTGCGCGGGAAACATGGCACGCGTGCCCATACGGCACTGACCGTATCGTTGAGCGGCACGCACCCGTGCCCACCTATGCCCCAAGTCACACGAGAGAGGGAGGCAAACGCCCGTGCTCGCTAGGAGGTACCCCCGCTGATGGCCGGGACACCTGCATTCATCATCGCCGCGGGAGCGGCGATCATCGGTCTGGTCTTCGCCGGCTACCTCACCCGCTGGGTGGGGGAGCAGGACGCCGGACCGGAGATCATCCAGAAGGTCGGTCGTCTGATCCAGCAGGGCGCCATGGCGTTCCTGCGCCGCGAATACATCGATCCTCGCGGTGTTCGTCGCCGTCGTGGCTGTGCTCATCGCGGTCCTGATCGACTTCAACATGACCGACAACGCCACCATCGCCAAGGCTCCCGAAAGCCCGCTCGGCGAGGGTCCGTGGACCGCGGTCGCCTACGTGCTGGGCGCCATCGGTTCCGCCACGGCCGGCTTCATCGGCATGCGCATCGCCACGCAAGGCAACATGCGCACCGCGACCGCGGCCATGGACGGCCTGAACCCCGCCCTGCGGGTGGCCTTCCGCACGGGCACCGTGATGGGCATGACCGTCGTCGGCATCGGCCTGCTCGGCGTGACCGTCTTGTGGGTCATCTTCCAGGAGCCGTCCATCGTGGCCGGCTTCGCCTTCGGTGCCTCGTCCATCGCCCTCTTCGCTCGCGTCGGCGGCGGCATCTACACCAAGGCCGCTGACGTCGGCGCCGACCTCGTCGGCAAGGTCGAGGCGGGCATCCCCGAGGATGACCCTCGCAACCCGGCCACCATCGCCGACAACGTCGGTGACAACGTCGGCGACGTCGCCGGCATGGGTGCCGACCTCTTCGAGTCGTACGTCGGCAGCATCGTCTCCGCCCTCACCCTTGTCGCGGTGGGCGTGACCTTCTTCGCCACGCAGGGCACCGACTTGAATGGATCGTGGGACGCCGCGCTGGCCGTCCTGCCGCTGGTCATCGCGGGCATCGGCATCCTCTGCTCCATCGCGGGCACGTACCTCGTGCGCACGAAGGATGACGCCAAGATGAGCCAGCTCCTCTGGGCGCTGCGCTACGGCGTCTTCGGCGCGGCCGCGCTGATCCTCGTCGCGACCGCGGCCATCCTGGTCGTGCTCGAGCTGCCCTTCGAGCTCTTCTGGGTCGTCCTGACCGGCCTCATCGTGGGCCAGGTCATCGGCAACACCACCGAGTTCTTCACCTCATACGAGTATCGTCCGACCCAGTGGATCGCCAAGCAGGCAGCCACCGGGCCGGCCTCGGTCGTCATCGGCGGCATCGCCGTCGGCCTCGTCAGCGTGGTCATCCCGACCTTCGCCGTCGTCGTCGGCATCATCGTGGCCGACCACTTCGCCGGTCTGTACGGTGTTGCCCTGGCCGCCGTGGGCATGCTCTCCACCCTTGGCATCACGCTCGCGACCGACGCCTACGGTCCCGTCGCTGACAACGCCGGCGGCCTGGCCGAGCAGGGCCATCTCCCGCCCGAGGTTCGCGAGCGCACCGATGCTCTCGACTCCCTGGGCAACACCACTGCCGCTACCGGCAAGGGCTTCGCCATCGGCTCCGCGGTCCTGACCGCCCTGGCGCTGCTGGTGGCCTACACCCAGGTCACCGGCATCTACGAGAGCGGGCTCGACCTGACCACGTCCGATGTGCTCATCGGCGTGCTGCTGGGCGCGATGCTGCCGTTCCTCTTCGCCGGCCTCACGATGTACGCGGTGGGCGAGGCTGCCGGCGCGATGATCGAAGAGGTCCGTCGCCAGTTCCGGGAGATCCCCGGCCTGCGCGAGGGGGCGGAAGGCGTGGAGCCCGATGCGGCTCGCGCGGTGGATATCTCCACCCAGGGCGCACTGCGCTCGATGATCCTGCCCGGCGCCATCGCGGTGCTGTCCCCGGTCGTGGTCGGCGCCGTCCTCGGCGCTGAGTCGCTCGGCGGCATGCTCGCCGGCTCCATCGCCTCCGGCTTCCTGCTGGCCCTCTTCATGGCCAACACCGGCGGCGCCTGGGACAACGCCAAGAAGTGGGTCGAGTCCGGCGAGCTCGGCGGCAAGGGCAGCGATGCCCATGCGGCCACCGTCGTCGGCGACACCATCGGTGATCCCTTCAAGGACACCTCCGGTCCCTCGATCAACATCCTGCTCAAGCTGATGGCCGTGGTGTCACTCATCTTCGGCCCGCTCTTCATCTAGAAGCTCTGGGCTCACACTCCGAACCCAAGGCGGGCGCCGGGATACCGGCGCCCGCCTTCCTGTTCCTCACGACCGATTACGATGGAGGCGCGATGGAACGAAGCCTCTACTACGTGCGACTCTTCCCCGGTACCGAAGACCGCTACGACCGGCTCCACGCCGAGATTCCACCCGAGGTCGCGCAAGAGATGCGCGACGCCGGCATGCGGGACGTCACCGGTTTCCGGCGCGGCACCGACGTGTGGTGGTACGCCGCGTGCGAACCCGACCGTGCCACCGCCTTTCGCGCCTATGCCGCCGGCCCCGTGAACAAGCGCTGGGGTCGCCAGTTCCGCGACGTCATCGCGGAGGTCGAGGCCCCCGGCGGCGGACTCATCTGGTACGACGAGGTCTTCCACACCGACGCGCCGGCACCCGACGGTCCGTGGGAGCGCGGCTTCTTCAGCCTCGTCATCGACCCGCGCGCGGCGGTGCTCTACGACAACCTGCACGCCAACCCCTGGCCGGAGATGCTCGAGGCCATCGCCGAGGCCGGCTATCGCGACTACACCGGCTTCCGACGGGGTGCCCACGTCGTCTACTTCGGCCGCTACTACCCCGACTTCGCGACCGTCATCGACCGCATCAACGCGACCGACGTGGCCGCGCGCTGGGGCGAGGCCCTTGGCGACGCCATCACCACCTTCACCGATGCGCACGGCCGCAACTTCACCGCGGCCGAGATCTACCACCAGGACTAGCGCGGGCTCTGGTCCGGCTGCTCTCCGGGTGCACGATCTCGACCGATCCGCAGCCGAACTCGCTCGTCCTGCTCGCCACGCGCGCAGGAGTGCCATGACTGCTCACTGGGCAAGCACGATCGACGGATTCGCGAGCAGACACGTCGAGATCGCTCGTAGGGCGAGCAGCCTGTAGCCTGGGCCCGGCTCGCACCAGCCTGGGCTCGGCTCGCGCCCAGCCTGGGCCTGGCTCGGCTCGCGCCAGCGCGGGCCTGGCTCGGCTCGCGCCAACCTGGGCACTTCCCGCGACCGCTACTCCCCGTCCGGCTCCAGCTCGAGCGAGGCGGAGTTGATGCAGTAGCGCTGCCCGGTGGGGTTGGGGCCGTCGTTGAAGACATGGCCCAGGTGTCCACCACAGTTGGCGCACATCGCCTCCGTGCGCACCATCCCGAACGACGCATCGGTCTCGAAGGCGATGGCGCCTTCCGCTGCCGGCTGCCAGAAGCTGGGCCAGCCCGAGCCTGAGTCGTACTTGGTGTCGGAGGCGAAGAGCTCGGCGCCACAGCCCGCGCAGCGGTACGTGCCGGCGCGCTTCTCGTCGACGTACTCGCCAGTGAAGGCGCGCTCGGTGCCCTTCTCGCGCAGCACGCGATACTGCTCGGGCGTGAGCCGCTCTCGCCATTCGGCGGCTGATCCAGGAATGGGTCGCGTTCGCTCGTCAGTCATGGGCCACAGGCTACCCGGGATGGGTGACGAGTCGATGACTCACGGCCCGGGCCGAGGCCGCCGCTCGCGTGCGACGATACGGGCATGACCCTCCTCTTCCTTGCGGTCGGCGGCGCATTCGGTGCCGTCTCGCGTTACCTCGTCCAGGGCTGGGTGCAGGACCTCGCCGGAGGGCGATTCCCGTGGGGCACCTTCGCGGTCAACATCTCGGGCTCGTTCGTGCTCGGGCTCGTCTTCGCCCTGGCCATGGACCGGGCGATCCTCTCGCCCGAGATCCGCGTGCCGCTGATGGTCGGCTTCATCGGCTCGTACACCACGTTCTCCACGTTGATGCTGGAGTCGTGGGTACTCGTGGAGGAGGGCGATCTGAGTCACTTGTTCATCAATCTCGTGGGCTCGGTCGCGATCGGCATGGTCGCGGTGGTGGCCGGGCTCGCGCTGGGGAGGTTGCTGCCATGAGGATCGACGGACCCGCGCTCCTGGTGCGCATCTACATCGGGGAGTCCGACCGCTGGGAGGGAAAGCCGCTCTACGAGGCCATCGTGGAGACGTTGCGTTCCTCCGGGGTCGCGGGCGCCACGGTGCTGCGCGGCATCGAGGGCTATGGCCGGGCCGCCCGTCTGCACACCGCCCATGTCCTGCGCCTCTCCGATGACCTGCCCATCCTCATCGAGGTCATCGACCGCGAGGATCGACTGCGAGCGGTGCTGCCGCAGATCGACGCCATGGTCGATGGTGGCCTCATCACCCTCGAGCAGGTGGAAGTCATCGCCTATCGCTCACCCGAGCCGGCCGAATAGCCGGCCTCTTTGATGCGTATCGCTGATAGAGACCTGCGTTCCGCCCGCCTACCGACCCACCGAAGGAGACCGTGAACCCGTGAGCATGCCCCGCATCCTGTCGATCATCCCGGCGCTGGCGCTGGCCCTCGCTGCCCTCGCCCCGCCTGCTGCCGCCGCGGACATCGAGCGCCGTCCGGTCGAGGACCCCATGTTCGGCGTCAGCTCCGTCGTGCCTGCCGATTGGCAGGACCTCGGCGGCGGAGCCTACTCGCGGGGCACTCCGCCCGACGACCTTGCACTCATCGCCATCCAGGCCGCACCCGCCACGCCCGACCAGTTGTGGGCCAGCCTGGCCCCCCAGTTCGCATTGACCGAGCCGCCCGAGTCCACCGACTACTACAGCAGCGGACTGCTGGACTGGACCATCTTCGACTTCGGCGTCCAGCTCGGCGAGGTGGTCATCTCGGTGGGCCTGGCCCTGGCCGAGGACGACGGCGTCACCAGCCTGGTGCTGCTGCAGTCCGCGCCCGACGAGTACGACATCCTGCGTGAGCAGGTGCTGCTGCCCGCGATCGACGCCTTTGCGCCCCTTGCGCCCGAGCCCACGCCGCACCCCTCGACGTTCGACTACCAGATCGAGGAAGTCACCTTCCCGGGCGGCTCCGAGGGCGTCGAGCTCGCCGGTACGCTGACGCTGCCCGACGGGCCCGGCCCGCATCCGGCGGTGGTGACCATGAGCGGCAGCGGTGCGCAGGACCGCGATGAGTCGCTCAAGCCCATCACGGCGCTCAAGCCCTTCGCGGTCATCGCCGATGCGCTCACCAGCGCCGGCGTCGCCGTCCTGCGCTATGACGATCGCGGTGTGGGCGGCTCCACGGGCGACTACAACGCGGCCACCATCGAGGAGCTGGCCGAGGACGCACGTGCTGCGGTCGACTACCTCGAGACGCGCGACGACATCGACCCGGGACGCATCGGCCTCTTCGGCCACAGCGAGGGTGGCCTCTATGCGGCCATCCTCGGCGCGAGCGACCCGCGCGTCGCCTTCATCGGCATGATGGCCCCGGCGGTCATCGACGGCATCACGCTCATCGTCGAGCAGAACATGGCCCTGACTCGTTCGGCCGGCGATCCCCAGGAGACGGTCGATGCCTTCGGGGAATACTCGGCCGCAGCGATGCCACTCGCGCTCGAGGGCGATTTCGAGGCGCTCGAGCAGGTCACGCGTGAGCTCTACGGTCGCCTCTGGGACGAGTCCTCACCCGAGGACCAGGTACTGGCCGGGGACCGGGAGACGTTCATCCAGCTGCAGATCGACCAGCTGATGCCCGTCTACACCTCCGACTGGTACCGCTCGTTCCTGGGCTACGACCCCGCGACCGACTGGGAGCAGGTGACCGTGCCGGTGCTGGGGATCTTCGGTGGGCTGGACGTGCAGGTCATCGCCGAGTCCAATGAGGCCGCCCTGCGCGAGGCCCTCCAGGCGGCCGGCAACGAGGATGTGACCACGCTCACCATCCCTGACGCCAACCACCTCTTTCAGGCGGCGGTAACCGGCGCCTACGCCGAGTACGGCGAGCTCGAGCCGGACTTCGTCGACGGCTTCGTGGAGACCGTCGTCGACTGGGTGGCCGAGCGCGCCGGCGTGGCCGAGTAGACATGGCCAGGGAGCGTCACGAGTCAGTGCGCCGCACGGGCGGGGGTTTGGCCGCCCCACGACGGTTGGCCGCACGGATGAGGGTTTGGCGGGCCGCACGGGCGAGGGCTGGCATCCCGAGCCGGAGCTGCTCGACGTACGCGACGAGACCACCTCCCGGCCGGCCCTGGAGAAGCTGGGCGCGGCGGCCTGGTCGGCTGCGCTCGACTACGTCTACGACCATGGCCTGGAGCGGGCCATCGGTGAGCCGGCCGACTACGAGCAGCTGCGAACGGTCTTCTTCGGGCCCACGGGCGCGCCCGGTCCGGCTCCCATCGAGCCGGTCACCTCGGAGGCGCTGATCGAGGAGTTCCGAACCCGACTGGCCCCACACCAGGCCAACGCCTGGCACCCTCGCGCCTACGCCTACTTCACGCCGGTCCCGCTGTGGGCCTCGATCACCGGCGAGCTCTTCAGCCAGGTCGTGCACCAGGGTGTGGACGTCTGGCACTGCAGTCCCTCCGCCACGTTGGTGGAGGAGGAGGTCGTGCGCTGGCTGTGCGATCTCGTGGGCTACCCGGAGGCTGCCTTCGGCCTGTTCACCTCCGGCGGGGGCATGGCCAACATCATGTCCATGAACGTGGCTCGTGACGTGCACCTTCGACGCGTGCGCGGGCTCGACGGCCCGCCGCGCGGGGCTGACCTTGACGCCGCCCGCGTCTACGTCAGCGACCAGGCTCACTTCTCCATCAAGCGCAGCCTGGACACGCTGGGTTTCCCGGAGGACACGCTGGTGAAGGTCGGCACCGACGAGATGCTGCGACTGGAGGCGGCTCCGGTGGCGGAGGCCATCGCGCGTGATCGCGACGCGGGACTGGCGCCGTTCGCCCTGGTCGCCACCGCCGGGACGACCAACACCGGCGCCGTCGACGCCTTGCCCGAACTGGCCGACCTGGCCGAGCGTGAAGGGCTGTGGCTCCACGTCGATGCCGCTTACGGCGGGGCAGCCAAGCTCTCCGGGCGGCTGGCGCCGACGATGGACGGCCTGGAGCGTGCCGACTCGATCACCATCGACCCACAGAAGTGGTTCTTCCAGGCCTACGACATCGGAGGCCTGCTCATGCGGGACGGTTCGCTGCTGGAGCAGGTCTTCTCGTATCGGCCCGAGTACTACCGCGGTTCGGGCGATCCGACGCGCGCGCCCGACGCGCACAGCGACGAGCTCGACTTCTACCGCCTGAGCATCGAGGGCACCCGTCGCCAACGAGCCCTGAAGATGTGGTTCAGCTGGAAACACCTCGGTACGCCTGGCCTCGGGCGGCTGGTCGAGAAGACGGTCGACCTCGCCGACGCCCTCAAGGACAAGCTTCGCGCGGCCGACGATTTCGAGTTGGCCGAGGAATCGAACCTCTCGGTCGTCTGCTTCCGTTACCTGCCAGACGGAGACGGGGATGACGTCGAGGCCCAGGCTCTCGTAGACGTGCGCCAGGACGCCGTGCAGTCGGCGCTGCAGCTCTCCGGACGCTCGTTCCTGACGACCACCCGACTGCGGGGTCGCACCTGGCTGCGCGCGGGCATCCTCAACCACACCGCGACAGGAGCAGACCTCGACATCCTCCTCGACGACATCCGCGACCTCGCCGCCGGGCGCTAGTCCTCGGGGTCCTCCTGGCAGTCGCGACAGATGCCGACCACGCTGAGGTGGCCGAGGTCCACGCGGAAGCCGCGAGCCCGGTCGAAGTCGGCCACCAGCTCGGCCACGTCGTCGGCGCCGATCTCCCACGCGCGCTGGCAGACGGAGCAGTGCATGTGTCCGTGCTCGCGCGCGGGCCGCACGTGGAACTCCTCGCGCCCGTCGAGGCCGTGGGCGTGGCGGATGAGGCCGATGTCCTCGAGCACGTCGAGGGTGCGATAGACCGTCGACGGCGTGACGTCGGAGTCCTGCTCCCGGCAACGCTCCACCAGCTCGGCGCCGGTGATATGGCCGTCGGTGCCCGCGAGGACGTCGACCAGCAGGCGGCGCTGCGGGGTCCAGCGCAGCCCGCGCTCGCGCAGGCGCTCGCGCACCTCGTCCCAGGTCACGTGCGGTGGGTGCTGATGGGTCTCGGTCGGCATCGCGGCAAGCATAGTGCCTTCGGCCCGGGAGCGACACTATCGCAAGGACTTGCAACAACAAGGCTTGGCGATATAGCATCGGGTGGATGTCGACCGCGATCATCTCCCCACGCGCCTTCGAGTCTCCGGTCCTCGACCTGCACGCACCCGACGGGTTCTTCTCGGTGCCCGTAGCCCTGGCTATGTGGGCCGTGGCGATCGTGGTCATCGCGGTCTCGGTGCGGCGCGCCGGCGACGCCTTCGACGAGCGCGCCATCCCGCTGATGGGCGTGACGGCGGCCTTCATCTTCGCCGCTCAGATGATCAACTTCCCGGTCGTGGGCGGCACCAGCGGTCACCTGCTGGGCGCGGTCCTGGCCGCGGTCCTGCTGGGTCCATGGGCCGCCACGCTGGTGATGGCCAGCGTCATCGCCGTCCAGTCGCTGCTGTTCCAGGATGGTGGTTTGCTGGCCATGGGCGCCAACATCGTGAACATGGGCCTCATCGGCACGATCGGCGGCTATGCCATCTACCGCGCTCTCGCCCGCCTGCTGGGCGGAGAGGAGAAGGGCCGGCTGCCGGCCGCGGCGGTCGCAGCCTGGTGCGCGGTGATGCTCGGAGCCGGCGCGACCTCGCTGGAGCTGGCCGCCAGCGGCACGACGACCCTGGCCGTGGTGCTGCCGGCCATGCTCGGGACGCACGCGCTCATCGGCCTCGGCGAGGCTGTCATCACGGTCGGAGCACTGGCGCTCATCCGCAGCGCGCGGCCGGACCTGTTGCGGCTGCGCGAGGACCGCCCCGGCATGGTCGCCCCCGCCGCCTCACTCGAGATGAGCGAATCGTGATCCGCCGCTACTGGTGGGTCGCCGGCCTGGCGCTGGCGGCTGTCGTGGTCGTCATCCTGGGGCCGCTGGCCTCGTCCGACCCGGACGGCCTGGAGCGCGTGGCCATCGATGCCGGTTTCGCCGAGCAGGGCTCCGGGGCGGCCTTCGAGATCCTGCCCGACTACAGCGTCCCGGGTCTCGGCGACGGCCCGCTGTCGTTGATCGCGGCCGGGCTCATCGGCGTCCTCGTCATCTTCTGCGCGACCTGGCTGCTGGGCCGCGTCCTTGCTCGCCGCGCCCGCACGACCGACTGACGGCCCGCGCCGCCATGGAGCTCGATCGCTACATCCCGCGGCATAGTCCCGCGCACCGCGCCGACGCGCGCCTGAAGGTGGTGCTGGCGGTCGCGGCCGTGCTCGGCGTGGCCTTGCTGCCGGTGGGGGCGTTCGGTGCCTACCTCGTCGTCTGGCTCGTGCTGGTAGGGGCTTCGACCGTCGCCCGCCTGGGGCCGTCCCGGCTGGTGCGTGGCTCGTGGGTGGTGCTGCCCTTCGTGCTGGTGGCGGTGCCGTTGCTCTTCACCCGTCCCGGCCAGCCGCTGCTCACGACCAGGATCGGCCCGTTCGAGCTGACGATCACCGACGTGGGCCTGGTCGACGTGCTCTCGATCATGGCCAAGTCGTGGCTGAGCGTGCAGGCGGCGCTGCTGCTGGCCTACACCACGCCCTTCGCCGATCTCGTCGACGCGCTGCGCGGGCTCCGCGTACCCGCGCTCATCGTCAGCATCATCAGCTTCATGTATCGCTACCTCGCGGTGCTGCTCGACGAGGCCGGCCGCATGTCGAGGGCTCGTGCGGCGCGCTCGGCGCAAGCGCCCGAGGGCCGCTCGGGTGGGTCGATGGCGTGGCGAGCGAAGGTGACCGGAGCCATGGTGGGCTCGCTCTTCATCCGCTCCTATGAGCGTTCCGAGCGCATCTACGCGGCCATGCTCGCGCGCGGCTTCGAGGGCCGGTTCCACGCCACCGAGCTGGCCCGGCCCGGCGGACGCGCGCTGACCTGGTTCGGCCTGGCCCTCGCGGCGATCGTCGTCTTCGTCGTCGCGGTCAACCTGTGGAACTGGCGATGACGGACGCGACGATGGCCGGCCGCGTGGCCATCAGCCACCTCCATTTCACCTACCCCGATGGCACCGAGGCCCTGCGCGGCGTGGAGCTGGTCGTGGAGCCGGGTGAGAAGGTCGCGCTCGTCGGACCCAACGGCGCGGGCAAGTCCACGCTGCTGCTGCACCTCAACGGCATCCTCGGTGGCGGCCACGGTTCGGTCATCATCGACGAGACGGTCGTGGGACCGGACACGGCCAGGCGTGTGCGGGCCGCGGTCGGGCTCGTGTTCCAGGATCCCGATGACCAGCTCTTCAGCCCGACCGTGCGCGAGGACGTGGCTTTCGGACCCATCCACATGGGCGTGCCCGAGCATGAGCTCCACCACCGCATCGAGCGGGCCCTCGCGGCGGTCGGCATGAGCGGCTTCGAGGGACGCGTGCCCCACCATCTCTCGCTGGGCCAGCGCAAGCGGGTGGCCACGGCCACGGTCCTGTCGATGGATCCGTCGGTGCTGGTCTTCGACGAGCCCACGGCCGGGCTCGACCCGCGCGGCCGGCGCGAGCTCATGGCCGTGATGGCCTCGCGTCCCGAGACGCTGCTGGTCAGTACCCACGACCTGGCCATGGTGGCCGAGACGCTGCCGCGTACGGTGATCCTCGACGGCGGTACCGTCGTGGCCGATGGACCGTCGCCGGAACTGCTGCGCGACGAAGCCCTGCTCGAGGCCCACGGGCTCGAATCGCCCTTCCGCCTGCCGAACGGCTAGCCACGTCCCAGGGGGCGCCGCCGTGGCCCGTCCCGGCCCGGTCGCCCGACCGGGTGCCTAGTGCACGAGGTCGTCGAAGCTGCGGCTGCAGAAGTGTCCGGTCCGCTCCAGCACCTGGCCGCAGAAGGGGCAGGTCGGCTGCCCGCCGGCGACCACGCTGTTGGCCCGGCGCGCGAACTGCTGGGCCATGTAGGGCGTGAGGCGCACACGCAGCACGTCGGGACCGATGGGCGCGTCGTCGGGGATGTCCTCATCGTCGACGTCCACCTCCGAGCGCTGGGCCACGTCGCCGGCCCCCGCGTCGAAGGTCATCGAACGGGCCTCGACCACCAGCCGGTCGACGTCCTCGTCCCAGGCGATGATCATGGTGCCCACGCGGAACTCCTCGTGCAGCGGCCCGTCGAGCGGCTGCTCATCGATGATCCCGGCGATCCCTGCATCGATCGCCGCGAGGCCGCGCCGTTCGACCTCGTCGACGATGGCCAGCACGCGGTCGGCCAGCACGGACACCTGCTCCTTCTCGAGGGTGACCGTGCTCACGCGCGAACCCTGGCGCGCCTGCAGGTAGAAGGTGCGGTCGCCCGGCTCGCCGACGGTGCCGGTGGCGAAGCGGTCAGGGGTCCTGAAGTCGATGATTCGCCGCGGCATGGACCGACTGTACCGGCTCATGTGCTCGCGGGCGACCCCGAACCGATGATGGCTTCCGCTTCCATCTCCACCTTCCAGCGCGGGTCCAGGAAGCCGGTGACCACGACCATCGTCGATGCCGGACGAGCCGTCCGGAAGTAGCGACCATGCGCGCGCCCGGCCGCCTGCCAGTCGGCCGCATCGACGAGGAACGTGCGCGTGCGCACCACGTCGTCGGCCGTGGCGCCGGCCTCGCGCAGGGCCGTGAGCATGATCTCGAGGCAGCGGTCGGTCTGCGCCTCGACGTCCGGGTCCACGTGCCCGTCGGGCCAGTTGGGCGCGGTGCCGGCGACGAACACGTGATCGCCCACGCGCACGGCGCGACTGAAGCCGATGGGCTCCTCGTAGGGCGAGCCCGAAGCCACCAGCTGGCGCTCCTTGCGATGGGTCATGGTCACCTCCAGTGGCGCCGCGCGCCCTACGCGTCGGGGATGAGGATGGTCAGTCCCGCGCTGATGGCGCTGATGATGAACGAACCGACCGCTGCCGCGCCGATGACCTCGAAGCCCAGGTCGGGCGGGTAGCCGCCGATGACCATGAGCGGGCCGAACACGAGGTCGACGAGGAAGGCCATGAGCAGCAGTAGCGCTGCGTTGATCACGACCGAGAAGAGGCCCAGCGAGAGGAGGTTGAGGGGCACGCTCACGAGCCTGGCGATGGGCCGGATGAAGGTGTTGACGAGCGCGAAGACGAGCGCGAGCGCACCCAGCGTGAGGGCGATACCCTCGGCGTCGTCGGCCCACTCGACCACGATGTCCGGCACCAGCAGCGCGGTCAGCAGCAGCGCCACCGCGATGATGGCGAAGCGGATGAGACGCCTGGTCATGGGTCGGCTAGAGCAGTCGCGTCAGCGACGCCACCTGGTGGTCGGCCTCGAGCAAGGGATGAGCCGCGTCGCTGGGGACGCCGATGCAGGCCATGCCCGCGGCATGCGCCGCCTGCACGCCGGTCGGCGAGTCCTCCACCGCCACGGCGGTCGACGGATCGACGTCGATCCGCTCACACGCGAGGCGGTACACGTCAGCCGCTGGCTTGGGCGGGACCTCGTCTCCCGTGGCGATCGCGCCGAACCAGTCGCCGAACGGCGTCTGGGCCAGGATGCGGTCGACGAGCGTCCTGCGGGTGTTGGAGGCAAGGGCGACCGGGACCTCGTGACGCAGTCGCGCGATGAGCGCCGTCGCGCCGTCGGTGAGCTCCACGCCGGCATCGATGAGCTCACCCACGATGCCGATGTACTCATCCTGCAGGGCCGGGATGCCCCTGGCGGGCAGCTCGAAGCGGGCGGCGAAGTAGGTCACCGTCTGCAGGTCGGCGAAACCGAAGACCGCAGCCTTGTCCGCATCGGTCAACGCACATCCATGCCGCCGGAACAGCTCCAGCTTGGCCGCGAGCCACTGGCGCTCGGTGTGGACCAGCAGGCCGTCGAGGTCGAAGACCACGGCTGCCCACGGTCCGGGCAGCGTGACAGACGGCGGGAGGGCGGTGGACGACATGGCCCCAATCGTATCCGTTCCCGAGCGCTTGCCCCTAGACTGTCGGCCGATGGACGAACGCAACGGAAACGAGCCCTACAGCGACGCCACCCTGGTCTGGGATGGCGAGCCCATGCGCGGCGCCGACCGTCCGGATCCGGACCTGATCCCGCCCGACGAGGTCGAGCCCTTCGAGCCCGGTCGCATCTCGATGCGCTTCCGTGAGAGCAGCCAGGCTCTCGTGGGCATGCCCTGGGACCAGCCGCTCTCGGGCTGGGCCGATGCCGATCTCGAGTTCGTGGACCTGCCCGTCGGCGCCAGCCGGCACGTCGTCCGCTTCGTCGTGGTCGACGGGGGCATCCTCGCGCTCAAGGAACTGCCGCTCGACGTCGGTCAGCGGGAGTACGACATCCTGCGCCAGCTGGAAGCGCGCGGTGCACCCTCGGTCAGGGCCTGCGGGCTGGTCACGCGCTCGGGCGACTTTGCGTCGATCATCATCACCCGCTACCTCGCGCGCTCACTCCAGTTCCGCCGCTTGTTCACGCGCCTGCCGCAGGGTGCGCGCAAGTATCGCGACCAGTTGCTCGACTCGATGACCGGCCTGCTCGTGGACCTGCACCGCATGGGCATGTTCTGGGGCGATTGCTCGCTGGCCAACACGCTGCTCATGCGCGACGGCCAGCGGTTGCAGGCCTATCTCGTCGACGGCGAGACCTCAGAGATCCACCCGCGCCTCTCCGACGGTCAGCGCGAGACCGACATCGAGATCGCCATCGAGAACGTAGCCGGCGACCTCGCCGACATGGGCGTGATGAATGGCAGGACCATGGAGGAGATGGACGACGACTTCGAGGCGGCACTGTCCATCCGTGATCGCTACGAGAAGCTGTGGGACGTGCTCCACCGCGACGTGACCATCCATCCCGACAAGCGCTACCGCGTGGACAAGCGTCTGGCGGCGCTGGCTGAGCTGGGGTACGTGGTGGACGAGATCATCCTCGAGCCGGGCGACGACGGCACCGACGATCTGCGCCTGCGCGTGGCCGTGGCCGGTCGCGACTACCACTCGCGGCGACTGCGTCAGCTCACCGGTATCCAAGCGGGAGAGGGTCAGTCGTCCATCCTGCTCAACGACCTCACCTCGTGGGCGGGCATGGGTTGGGCCGGGGACTGGGAGTCGAAGGAAGGTGCCAGCGGCCGCCGCCTCACGCGGCACGACGGCGCTCGCTGGATGCTCGAGATCTTCGAGCCGGCGGTGGGCCAACTGCTCGAGGTCATGGGCGAGGACATCGATCACGTGCAGGCCTACTGCGACCTGCTCGAGGTGCGCTGGCTCATGTCCGAATGGGCCGGGCACGACGTGGGCAACCTCGTGGCCATCCGCTCGATAGCCCAGAAGGAGACGCCTGCGGGTTCGGCGGCAGAGATGATCGTGGCGGAGACCCCGACCACGCCGCGTCGGCTAGGCTGGAAGCGACCATGAGCAAGAAACCCAAGAAGCGACCGGCGGCCTGGAAGCGAGCCATCGTCAAGGCGGTCCGGGCCACACCGTTCGGGGCCTCGGACGCGCCCGCCGGGGGTGCCGTTCGCTCCCGCTACGACCAGCTGCAGCCCCCGCCCGACGCGCCGCCCGACTGGCCCGTGGGCCCGCCCGATTTCGTCATCATCGGCGCCCAGAAGTCGGGCACCACCTGGTGGCAGGGCCTGATGGAGAGCCATCTCGAGATTCACCGGCCACACCGACAGCGGCGCGAGCTGCACTTCTTCGACCACTTCTGGGATCGCTGGCCCAGCCCTGAGCAGTTCGAGCTCTACAAGGGGTACTTCCCGCGGCCGCAGGGCAGCCTGGTGGGTGAGAAGACACCCGGCTACCTCTACCAGCCGTGGGTGCCGCCCATGCTCGCGCACGTGGCCCCGGAGGCCAAGCTGATCGTGCTCGTGCGCGACCCCGTGGAGCGCTACATCTCCAACCTTGGGCTGCTCAAGCGGGCCGGGGCGCTCAAGGGCGAGGTCGGGGCCGGTGACCTCGGTACGCGCGAGCACCGCACGGTGGAGGCCATGGAGCGCAGCCGCTACGCGACGCAGCTGGCGTGGTGGCTCGAGTTCTTCCCGCGCGAGCAGTTCCTGCTGCTGCAGTACGAGCAGTGCGTGGCCGACGCGCAGACGCAGCTCGACCGCACGTACGAGTTCCTCGGACTGCGCGAGCAGAAGGCCTCGGTGCAGGAGATCGCCCGTGCGCGCAAGAAGGCCACCGAGCGCGTGGCGCTGCCGGGTTCCTCGCGCGAGTGGCTGGGCCAGTACTACGCCGCAGACGTGCGCCGACTACGGGAGCTCATGCCCGACCTCGACCTCTCGCTCTGGAAGAGCCTCCCGCCGCCCGACTGACGGTCGCAGCAGGCCGGCGTCGACTGGCACCAGGAACCCGCCGCGGTCTCCGGCCCCCGGCGTGCTCGAGGATGGCCCGCACCGAGGGCTCGGCCGAGGTCGAGCACACCGCCAGCAGCGCGGCCATGCGCTCCTTGCCCCCGCCGATGCGCAGGGCCGCACCGTATGCCTCCGCCGACCAGTGCACGGGCAGGCCGAACTCAGCGAAGGTCTGGTTGAAGGCCGGCCGGTGGCCGTCGCGCTCGGTGTCGGCGAGGACGCCTCGCAATCGAAGATGAGTGCGCTCACCCGCGTCCCTCACAGCATCACGGTAGCGCGACCGGGCATCTCCGAATCGAAAGGCGCCTCACCCGCGTGGGCGAGGCGCCTTGTCGTGCGTGGAGCCGGTCGTTCCGGCCCGGCCTGGGTCTAGACGGACGCCGGAGCCTCGGGCGCGTCATCCGTCCTTGCGCGCCGCGCCACCCTTGCGGATGTCGGCCTCGTCGCGCTCCTTGTCCAGCGCGAGCGTGGTCTCGGGATCGAAGAGGTGGACCTTGTCCAGCGAGATGTTCAGGGTCAGGTCGTCGCCCGGCCTGACGCGATGCTCGCTGCCGATGAGCGCCACGATGTCGTGTACCGCCGACGCTGAAGTGGATGAGCTCCTCGTTGCCCAGGTACTCGACCACGTCCGCGTTGCCGCTGAGCGAGCCTCTGGGGCCTTCCGCCTCCACATCGAGGTGCTCGGGCCGGACACCCGCGATGAGCTTGTTGCCGCTGAAGGCCTTGAAGCCGGCGATGTAGCGGTCGGGCAGCGGGATGTCGATGCCGTCGCCCTTGAGTTGGACCTTGTCACCGTCACGCGTCACGTCGACATCGAGGAAGTTCATCGAGGGGCTGCCGATGAAGCCGGCCACGAAGCGGTTGTCCGGATGGTCGTAGAGCTCCTGCGGCGAGCCGACCTGCTGCAGGCGCGCCTCGCTCATGACCGCGATGCGCTCGCCCATGGTCATGGCTTCGACCTGGTCGTGGGTCACGTACACGGTGGTGGTGCCCAGGCGATGGTGCAGGCGCGCGATCTCGGCGCGCGTCTGCACGCGCAGCTTGGCGTCGAGGTTGGAGAGCGGCTCGTCCATGAGGAACACGGCCGGCTCACGCACGATGGCGCGGCCGAGCGCGACGCGCTGGCGCTGGCCACCGGAGAGCTCGCGCGGCTTGCGGTCGAGCAGGTTCTGCGCCGAGAGCATCGCTGCCGCCTCGTTGACGCGGCGCTCGATCTCGTCCTTGGGCGTCTTGCGCAGCTTGAGGCCGAAGGCCATGTTGTCGTGCACGGTCATGTGCGGATAGAGCGCGTAGCTCTGGAAGACCATGGCGATGTCGCGGTCCTTGGGCGCGACGTGGTTGACCACGCGGTCGCCGATCGAGAGCGTGCCCTCGGAGATCTCCTCGAGACCCGCGATCATGCGCAGCGAGGTGGTCTTGCCGCAGCCCGAAGGCCCGACGAGCACCATGAACTCGCCATCTTCGATCTTGAGATTGAGGTCATTGACGGCTACGACTTCGCCGAACCTCTTCCAGACACCGTCGAACGTGACAGTTGCCATACCGATGTACCTCCTCCTCTGACAGGTCGCGGGCTCTTGCATCTGCCGACCTTGATTGGCCTGCTGGACGAGCCCCGTACGCCTGGCGAGCGGATGACCCCATCGTAGCAAACGAATGCAGGCGCCGACCGAGACGAAGGTCGGAGCACGTGCCTGGGTCCGGGCACCAGGTTCATGGTCGAGTGGTCACTGAGGTGGCCTTGGGCCCGTATCTCAGCGTGCCGGGCGGATGACTCCGGCCCGATAGCGGTGTACTCCGGCTCGGTCATGCCCACGGGTGCATAGACCAGTCACCAGAGGGCATCCGGGGTTGGCCTCTGGTGAGCGTGGGCCCTCGCGAGCGTGGACCCTCTCGGTTCTGGGTCGGGAGGGCACCGGCCAGCGCCATCGCTCGCGACCGGAGTGACCTGCCACCTTCAGTCATATGTCCTTCGTGGGTCCGTTAGATGACACCCCGCGGCGCGGGCAAGCGTGGGCTATGCCCGGCCACGCTCACGCTGGTCGGTCGGGACCCCGGTTCCGCTCGTTGGGGAGCACCGATTGCGGCCACGTCCCGCATAACGGACCCCAGCCGGACAACTGACCAAGTTTCCCGGCCACTGACCAGGTTCCACGGCCGTTGACCAAGTCCCACGGCCTGCCGCTGGGTCGGAGCGTCGGCCGGCAGCACAGGTCCGTCCCGGGTCAGCGCTCGCGCGCGAAGTCGATGAGATCGCTGATGTGGCCGTGGGCCAGACCCGTGACCGTGTCGGCCGCGCCGTAGTAGACGCTGATGCGGTCGCCGTCGGTCAGCGCTGCGCAAGGGAAGAACACGTTCTGCACATCGCCGACCTGCTCATACGGTGCATGCGGTGCGAGCACGTAGTCCTTGGAGCGGGCGATGACCCTCCACGGCTCATCGAGGTCCATGAGCGCGACGCCCATGGAGTAGACGAACCCGTTGCACGACGTCAGCACGCCGTAGTACAGCAGCAGCCGGCCCTCGTCGGTCTCGATGGGCGTGGGCCCGGCGCCGACCTTCGTGCCCTGCCAGGTCCAGGCGATCGGCGACATCACATGGCGGTGGCGGCCCCAGTGGACCATGTCCGGGGACTCGGAGTAGTAGATGTCGCCGAAGGGCGTGTGGCCGTTGTCGGACGGTCGGCTGTACATGGCGTAGGCCCCATCGACCTTGCGCGGGAAGAGCACGCCGTTGCGGTTGAAGGGCAGGAAGGCGTTGTCCACCTGCGTGAACTCGCGGAAGTCCATGGTCCAGCCGATGCCGATGGTAGGCCCGTGCCCGTTGTAGTTGTTGCACCAGCTGACCCAGTGGCGATGCTCGATCCCGATGCCTGTCTCAACAAGCACCCCCACCAGCTGTCGGGCGGCCAGCTCCAGCGCGTGCTCGTGGCTCGCGCCCTGCTGATGGAGGTCGAGTTCCTTGTGGCCGACGAGATCATCTCCATGCTCGACGCCTGCACGCGCGTGGACGTGCTCAACCTGCTGGGCGACCTCAAGGCCGAGGGCTGGGCGTGCTCTTCGTGACCCACGATCTCTCGCTGGGCAACTACATCAGCGACACTGCCATCATCCTGCGCCTCGGGCGCATCGTGGAACGGGGTACCACCGCAGCGGTCTTCGACCGGCCCTCGCACCCGTACACGCAGATGCTGCTCGAGTCCGTGCCGGCGCTGCACGGCGGTCGTGACCCGGCGCTGTGGGCCGACCGCAAGGGCCGCTGCCTGTTCCACGAGCAGTTCCCCGAGGCCGACGCGGAAGCGCCCGCCACCGACGACGATCCGATCATGGCCGAGATCGAACCGGGCCACCTCGTGACCTGTGCCTTCGTCGATGCGCCCGAAGGCTGTCCGTCGGCGGCGGTCCGCAAAGTCGCCTAGGCTCGGTCCGGCCCTGACCGAGTATCCGAGGAGGTCGACGAAGCATGACTGACACCGGCGCCATCCGGTTCCCCGACGGCTTCCTCTGGGGCGCCGCCACCAGCGCCTACCAGATCGAGGGTGCGGTGCACCAGGACGGCCGCGGTCCCAGCATCTGGGACACGCAATGCCACCACACCAGCCTCGTGCGCGACGGGCTACCGGCGATCGTGGCGGCCGACCACTACAACCGCTGGGCCGACGATGTCGAGCTCATGGCCGAGCTGGGCTTGGGGGCCTACCGCTTCAGCGTGGCCTGGTCGCGGATCCAGCCGACCGGCGCGGGGCCGGCCGTCCAGCTGGGTCTGGACTTCTACTCGCGTCTCGTGGATCGGCTGCTCGAGAAGGGCATCACGCCCATGCTCACCCTCTACCACTGGGACCTGCCCCAGGCGCTGGAGGACGCCGGTGGCTGGCCGGCTCGCGACACGGCCTGCCGCTTCGCCGAGTACGCGGGCATCGTCTTCGAGGCGCTGCACGATCGCGTGGGCCTCTGGGCCACCCACAACGAGCCCTGGTGCGCCTCGCTGCTGGGCTACGCCGATTCCTCGCACGCGCCCGGGCATTCCGACCCGGCCGAGGCCACGCGCGCCATCCACCACCTGAACCTGGGCCACGGCCTGGCCCTGGCGGCCATGCGCCAGATCGACGCGGGGCCGCAGCACGGCGTGGTGCTCAACCTCACGCCCATCCACGTCGTGGGCGACGATCCCGACGGGGCCGCGGCCGATGCCGCGCGCCGCTACGACGCGCTGCGCAACCGTGTCTGGACCGAGCCCATGCTGCTCGGCCGCTACCCGGTGGACGCGGTCGCCGACCTCGAGGCGTTCGGCGGGCTGCCGCTGGAGGAGGGGGACCTCGGGCTCATCGCGCAATCGCTCGACTGGCTCGGCATCAACTACTACAACGACGACTTCCTGCGCGCCCAGCCGGGTGGATCGTGGGCGGCCACACCCGGCATGAAGGACGCAGCCGGGTTCGCGCCCGGACCGGAGCACACCGACATGGGCTGGCCCATCACGCCCGACGGGCTGCGGGCGCTGCTGGTCGAGCTCGCGGCCACCTACCCGCACCTGCCGCCGGTCTACATCACCGAGAACGGCTGTGCCTCCGACGACCCGGTCGTCGACGGCACCTGCCACGACCCGCGGCGCCTCGCGTACCTCGAGGCCCATGTCCGCGCGCTCCATGCGGCCATCGGGCAGGGCGTCGACGTGCGCGGCTACCTGCAGTGGTCGCTGCTGGACGACTTCGAGTGGTCCCACGGCTATCACAAGCGCTTCGGCATCGTGCACATCGACCACGACACGCTCGCGCGCACGCCGCGCGACAGCGCCTGGTGGTACCGGGACGTCATCACCCGCAACGGGCTGGAGGCAGCCGAGACCTAGCGCCAGATGCCGGGCGCCGCCGCCGTAGACCCCGAACGACGAGCTCGGTCTCGAGTTCAGTACGCCGGGCGGTGGCACCGGGTTCGTCCATGAGTCGCTGCAGCAGACGCGTGGCGGTGGCACCCATCTCCTGTTGCGGTTAGCACACGGTCATCAGCGGCATCACGAGCGAGGCCTCGGGGATGTCCGCGAGGCCGATGATGGCGACGTCGCGCGGTAGTGCGAGTCCCGCTCCGCCGCGCGCGGCCCCAAGCGCGAGTCCGTCGTGCAGGAACCACGGCTGAGAGGTCTGCGACCGCGTCCACGCGATGTGCTACGGCCTGGTCAGCGCTCCATCTTGGAGTCGCGTCTGCGTCCATTCGACGACGCCGTCCTTGAATTGCGCCATATTCGCGTGGATCGGGAAACGCTCCGCCGCTTCCTCATCGATGTCGACGCCCAAGCCAGGCCCGTCGCCTGGGTGCAGATACCCGTCGCGTTGCCCTGGCGCTCCCGGGAAGACCTCGCGCAGGGCATCAGGAGTGCCAGTGAACTCCTGGATCCCGAAGTTGGGCAGCGTCACGTCCAGATGGATGTTCGCGGCATGCCCCACAGGCGAGACGTCGCTCGGTCCATGGAACGCGGTCCGCACGCCGAAAGCCTCCGCCAGCGCGGCGAGCTTGCGCGCAGGCGTGATGCCACCGATGTCGCTGATATGGACGCGGATGAAGTCCAGTTGGCGGCCGGCGATCGGTGGTCGCCACTCGAGGGGGTGAGTGAACAACTCACCCAGTGCGATGGGCGTGACGGTCTGGCGACGTAGGTCTGCAAGCCACTCGCGATCCTCAGGGGCCAGTGGATCCTCCAGGAAGAAGAGCCGGAACGGCTCGAGCTCCTTGGCCAGGCGGATGGCATCGATGGGCGCGAGTCGCTCGTGGACGTCGTGGAGCAACCCGATCTCGAACCCGAGCTTGCTGCGCAGGAAGTCGAAGAGCCTGGGGATCTCGCGCGCATAGCGCGCAGGATCGTAGTGACGCTGGGGTTGGCTGCCTCGCCCTCCGGCACCCGAGGGTTGCGTCGACGAATCACCGTGCATGCCGCCGTAGCCGCCCATCTGGGCGCGGACGTAGCCAAGTCCCTGATCGCGCAGCTCGAGTACGCGCTCCAGTACTTCTTCGGGCTCGCGGCCATCGGCGTGGGCATAGGTCGCGGCACCATGGCGCACCTTGCCGCCCAACAGCTCGTACAGCGGCAGACCGGCGGCTTTGCCCTTGATGTCCCACAGGGCCTCGTCGACGCCGGACAGGGCATTGTTGAGTACGGGACCGTTGCGCCAATAGGCGTTCTGACAGACCAGCTGCCAGATGTCCTCGATGCGGTGCGGGTCTCGACCCATGAGCAGCGGCTCGAGATACTCCTCGACCACGGTGCGTACCGCCAGCAGACGCTGGGTGAAGGTCGCGCAGCCGAGGCCGTACAGGCCTGGCTCGGAGGTCTCCACCTTGACCACAGCGAGCCCGACCCCCGCGGGCGCGGTGAGGATGCATCTGACCGCGGTGATGTGCACAGCTACCTCCCCGAACTAGACGTCTGACGGAGCAGTATCACGCCAGGAGTATCGGGCCTCCCAGCCCAAGACCTCGCGGGCACGGTGACAGTCGACCAGCGACCGGTGCGGCTCATCGGCGAAGTACTCGAAGAGATCGACCTTCGGCCACGGCACGTCTGGATACTCACGCTCGACCAGGCGTCGCGTCTCGACAGTGACCGACGTGTCCCGGGCGGACAGCAGGAATCGGTCGTGCAGGACCTCGTCGACCTGCAGGCTGCAAACCACCGCCTCGCAGACGTCCCGGACATCGACGTAGGCCCAGAGTTCGTCCCGCCACAGCTCGATGAACGACTCCGTCCCGAAGCCGGCAAGGTGAGGGTTATCGGGATGGGCCACGTGCACGGGGCGAAGGCAGATCGTGACGAGCCCGTGGCTATCGGAGAACGAACGGCAGGTCTCCTCCATCAGGTGCTTCGAGAGCTGATACGGCGTTCGCGGCTGGTGCGGGTAGTCGTCGTCGAGGGGCAGGTACTCGAGCTCTCGCCGGCCGCCGACGCTCCCTTGGGCGTTGACGCTTGAAAGCGCGACGACGCGCTCGACGCCGGCTTCGACGGCTGCCTGCAGCACGTTCCACGTGCCGAGCATGTTCGTCGCCACGACCTTGGAGCCGTCCCCACGCTCCCACGGGATCCCACCGGCGTGGACGACCGCGACCACACTGTCCATGACCGTACGCATGGCTTCTAGGTCGAGCACGTCTGTCCTGCGATGGTCGCCACCGGGCGTGCTGGCGGGTCGGAGAATCAAGACCCCGCAGCTGATAGCCGCGGGCCCGGAGTGCGTCACTCAGATGCCTTCCGATGACGCCCTCCGAACCAGTGATCAGGACTACGCCGGACGCCACCTCGCACACCTCTCTCGCTGACTTGCAATGTAAGCGCTTACTTCCACATGTAATCGATGACCCAGATTCTAAGCGTGTATACGCTTACTTGACAAGCACTCTACCATGAGAGCATCCCAGACGGGAACGCCCTGGCGCAAGTTGGGTGCAGGCGCCATCAGAGGAGACGCCTAGGGATCGAAAAGGAGCGCACGCCCGATTGGGGCAACCCGCCCACCGGTGCGCGGTGGGACGTTTCGGTACCAGCCAAACGAGGAGGAGAAAGACAACCACGATGCGCAAACTCATCGTCACGGCGGCAGCAGCCGCGCTGGCGGTCACGGCCTTCGCCGGCAGTGCCGCCGCTCAGGACACCACCTTGCGAGTACTCGTCCACCAGAACCCGCCATTCGTCGCGTTCATGGAGCAGTTCAACGAGCAGTTCGAGGCCGACAACCCTGACATCAAGGTGGACATGGCGGTCGTCAACGCGAACGAGCTCATGACCAGCACGCAGACTCGGCTCATGGCCAACGACGTCGACGTCATCGACATCTTCGCCTTCAGCAACGCGGCCGAGCCCTACATGGAGGGAACTGACCCGCCCGGCTGGCAGTCGCTCATCGATGCCGGTCTGCTGATGGACCTCACGGACCAGCCATTCGTAGCCAACTATGACCCGGTTTCGGTGGCCGACGCCGGCACGTACAACGACCGCGTCTACCAGGTCAATCTCGGTCGCGTCGGCTTCAGCGGCGTCTACTACAACAAGGACCTGTTCGCAGAGAACGGTATCGAGGTGCCCACGACGTGGACTGAGCTGGTCGCGGCCTGCGAGACGCTCACCGCGGCTGGCGTCCCCTGCATGACCGCCGGCGGCGGGGATGGCTGGCCCATCTTCGTCGGCGCCTACGGCCTGCTCGGCTCCAACTACGTGGACCAGGGTGCGCTGGTAGAGGGCCTCTGGACCGGTGGCATCAAGTACACCGACCCCGAGTGGGTCGATCTCTTCTCCAAGTACCAGGTCTACAACCGCGACATGATGGAGCCCGGCGCCAGCGCGCTGCCCGGCGACGGTGCCCCCGGCCGCTTCGCTTCCGGCGCGGTCGCCATGTTCCCCGGTGGCACCTGGTATGGGCCGGCCATCGAGGCGCTCGAACCGGCCTTCGACTGGGGCTACATGCCCTTCCCGGGCAGCGACGATCCGGCGAACAACCAGTTCATGTTCGGCAAGTACGACCAGGGTTGGGCCATCTCCGGGATCTCGTCCAAGCAGGACGCTGCGGTGACCTATCTCAACGCCTTCTCCGAGCCTGACAACTACCAGGCCTTCGTGGACGCGGTCGGGCCCATCCCGACTCAGCCGGGCGCCACGCTCAACACCAAGATCGGCCAGGAGCTGGCCCCGTACCTGGACAACTTCGAGCTTGGCTTCGAGGTGATTTGGACGCAGCCCAAGGGCATGGGTCAGTTCGGCGCTCCGCCGCTAGTGAACATGTTCCAGCCGTTCGGCACGTTCGATGATCCGCAGGCTGCTGCGGAGCAGGCACAGAGCGACCTCGACTCTGGTCTGGACGCCCTCAAGTAGGACCGTTCTTCCTCGGGTGGACCGGGGTTCTCGCGCAGCAGTAGCGCGCTACCACCGGTCCACCCCCTGAAGGACCGCAACACGGGGACGACATGAGCTACTACTTCGGTACCGGCAGGCGCGCCGAGAGCCTGGCCGTATCTGATGCTGGCTCCAGCGGTGATCCTGTACCTGGTGCTGTCACTGGGGCCGTCCATCGCCACCAGCTTCTTCTCGGCCACGGACGCGACCGGCTTGCCCGGTCTCCCGGTCAACTTCGTCGGGCTCGACAACTACCGCGAGTTCCTGACACTGGGCGCACGGGCCCAGGAGAACCTGGACGCGATCTTCCGTACGTTCGTGTTCATGATCGCCGTGACGACCATCCAGTTCACGCTCGGGCTCTTCGTGTCGCTGCTGCTGAACCAGGGCCTGCGTGGCACGCGGTTCTTCCGCACCCTCTTCTTCCTGCCGGTCATCCTGGGCGTGACTATCCAGGGATTGATGTGGACGCTCTTCCTGTACCCGTTGGGTGGTCCCCTCCAGAGCTTCCTCAACCTCTTCGGTATCCAGTCGCTCTTCCTCGGCGGGCAGCCGATGGAGGCCTTCGCCTGGGTCATCGTGGTCCAGATCTGGTCCAATCTGGGCTTCACCATGGTCATCTTCCTAGCCGGCCTGCAGACCATCCCTGAAGAGGTCTACGAGTCCGCGAGGATCGACGGCGCCAGCCGCTGGCAGGCCTTCAAGAACGTGACCTGGCCCCTGCTGACGCCAGCCGTCAATACCAACCTCGTCCTCACCATCATCGGCTCGCTCCAGGCGTGGCAGCTGTTCCTGGTGCTCACCGGATACCGGCCGGGCACACAGGTCATGGGCTACCTCGTCTATGCGGAGGCCTTCGGGCAAACCACCGGCAGCACCACAGTCAACAGCTTCCGCCAGGGCTACGGTGCCGCGGCCGCGATGATCCTCTTCCTGATCGTGCTGGTGATCGGTATCACGACCCAGTACCTCCTTCGACGCAGAGAGGCACGGTTGACCGGATGACCGCCACCACGAACCAGACATCGAGCACCACCCGCAGCGTGTCCCAGAAGCCTCCGGAGTCTCGCAAGCCTCTTGACTGGGCGCGCGTCGGATCCTACGTGGTCCTGCTGCTGCTGACGGTGGTCTACCTGGGGCCCCTGCTGATGCTCCTCAACACGTCATTCCTGACGCCGGCGGAGTTCAACAAGTCTCCGATGACGCTGCCGTCCTCATTCGGCCTGGACAACTTCTTCGAAGCCTGGGACAAGGCGAGCTTCGCCCAGTACCTGCTCAACAGCATCCTCTACGTGGTCATCTCAACGACGGTGTTCGTGGTCACCGGCACATTCCTGTCCGTGGCCATCGCCCGGCGCTTCGTCCGCGGCGGCGGCCTGATGTTCACGCTCTTCCTGATCGCACTGTTCCTGCCTCCCGCGCTCATTCCGCAGTTCCAGCTGATCCTGCGTTTGGGTCTGTTCAACAATCCCATCGGCTACGTCATGCTGTTCGTGGTCAATCCCATCGGCATCGTCATCCTGGTCAACTACATCCGCACAATCCCTGTCGAGTTGGACGAGGCTGCGGCCATCGAGGGCACCGGCTACGTGCGCTACGTGTTCCAGATCATCATGCCGCTGGCCAAGCCGGCCATCGCGACGGTCGCGGTGCTGCACTCGATCGGTGTCTGGAACGAGCTCATCCTGCCGACGATCTACCTCACGAGCCAGGAGTACTACCCCGTGACGCGTGGCCTCATCGTCTTTCAGGGCGTCTACGGGAACAACTGGCCGCTCCTGGCGGCCGGTGTCCTGATGATCGCGCTGCCGATGGTGGTGTTCTTCATCTTCATGCAGCGGTTCATCATCGGCGGTGTGACGGCTGGAGCGGTCAAGGGCTAGCCTGATGGTGCGCATGCGACGCTGAAACGGAAGGGTGGATGGATTGGCAACGAAGAGGCGTCGTCGGGCGCTCGCACCCGGGCGCGCGACGGTCAAGGACGTCGCTGCGCTGGCCGGCGTCTCTACGGCCACGGTCTCGCGAGTGGTGAACGGCCACTCGCGAGTGGGCCACGAGGTCAAGGCAAGGGTGACCATCGCCATCGAAGAGCTGGGCTACGTGCCCAATCCTTCGGCGCGCAGCCTGATGACGCATCGCACCGGCTCCATCGGCGTGGTCATCCTCGAGTCAGCGGACCGGCTCTTCGGAGACCCGTTCTTTGGGCAGCTCATGCTGGGTATCAGCGCGGGCCTGTCGGAGCGAGATCGGCGGCTCATCCTGATGCTTGCCCCGACACGCGAGGAGGAAATGAGGATCGAGCGCTATCTCATACCCGATCACGTGGATGGGGTCGTGCTCGTCGGTCCTCACGGCGCCGATCCACTGTTGCGCCGTCTGACCAAGGGTCGGATGCCGGTCGTCGTGAGTGGCCGGCCCATGGGTATCCCATCGGTGAGCTATGTCGACGCGCACAATCGGAGCGGCGCGGAGACAGCCGTGCGACACCTCATCGACACCGGACGCCAGACCATCGCGACCATCCATGGCACTCTGGACCTGCCCTCGGCGACTGACCGGCTGGAGGGCTATCGCGATGGTCTCACCAAGTCCGGCGTCGTGTCGACCGTTCGCTCGAGGCGGCCGGCGAGTACCGCGCACCGGTGGCTGCCGAAGCCATGAACACACTCCTGGCACGGCACCCGGACCTCGACGCCGTCTTCGTCGCATCAGACAGCATGGCCATCGCGGCCATGCAGGCGATCAAGGACTCCGGACGTCGCGTGCCCGATGACGTCGCGGTCATCGGGTTCGATGACCTGCCGACCGCGCGCGAGAGCCGACCTTCGCTCTCGACGGTGCGCCAACCGATCCAGGCCATGGGACGTGAGATGGTCCGGCTCCTCTTGCAGCAGATCAAGGACCCCGGCAGTGCTCCGGACGAGGTCATCTTCGCCACGGAGCTCGTTCTTCGCGGTTCGACCGGGGATGTATGCGGCGCTCCCGAGGACGATGCATCCATAGCCACGCCCGCGGCCGATGCTTGACGCTTCCTTCGTGCAACCAAGGCAGCTTGGCTCGCTGGCGTTCGCGCTGTGCCTCCTGACCGCGGTCACGGGGCCTGGCATCGTCATCGGTAGCGACGTGCAGCCAGCATCGGACGGACCCGGCCCGCGGGGGCTCCGTGCTTGACGGCTGGGCCCTGACCTGGAGCGACGAGTTCGAGGGCCCGGCGGGCTCGCCGCCGAACCCTGAGACGTGGGGCCATGACCTTGGCGATGGCAGCGCCATCGGGCTGACGGGCTGGGGCAACAACGAA
This sequence comes from uncultured Chloroflexia bacterium, assembly GCA_963716815.1. GTDB lineage: Bacteria > Chloroflexota > Limnocylindria > Limnocylindrales > CSP1-4 > JAFMJV01. Next base: position 100,505 of record CAVQUM010000019.1, on the reverse strand, counting down.
CGCGAGTGGTATACCGACGACCCGGCCAACGTCGCGCTCGACGGTGATGGCCACCTGGCCATCACCGCCCGTGAGTCCGACGGCAGCCTGGAGTGCTACTACGGTCCCTGCGAGTACACCTCGGCCCGCCTGCTGACCGGCGATCGGCTTCGAGTTCCAGCACGGCTACCTCGAAGCGCGGGTCCGTGTGCCTGGGGGCTTCGGCCTGTGGCCGGCCTTTCTGGCTGCTCGGGGCGAACATCGACGAGGTCAGCTGGCCCGCGTCGGGCGAGATCGACGTGATGGAGTACGTGGGCCGGCGCCCGAATGAGGTCTTTGGCACGTTGCACGGCCCCGGGTACTCGGGCAGTGGCGGCGTCAGCGGCAGCATCGACCTCGGGCGAGCCGGTCGCGGACGCGTTCCATACCGTCGCCCTGGAGTGGGAGCCGGGTCGCCTGACCTGGTTCCTCGACGGCGCGCCGTATCACGAGGTGACACGCGATCAGGTCGCGCCGGACGGATGGGTCTTCGAGCAGCCGTTCTTCATGCTGCTCAATCTGGCGGTCGGCGGCAACCTCGGCGGCCCGGTCTTCCCGGACACGGTCTTCCCAGCCCGGATGCTGGTCGACTACGTCCGGCTCTATCAGCCCGAGATCACGTGACCAGCGCCGGGGTCATCCGTCCTGCTCAGTGCCTGGTCCCGCCGACCGAGCTCTCGGTCCAGGGTGGCTTCGTCACCATCGACGGCGAGCGCTACGCGCGCATCAGCGACGTCGACGCCATGCCGCCGTTCCTGATGAGCGTCGTCAGCGACAGCGACGTGTGGCTGTTCGTCGGCTCGAACGGTGCCTTCACGGCCGGTCGCCGGGACCCCGACCACGCGCTCTTCCCGAGCCAGACGGCGGACAAGATCCTGCGCGACCCCAACGCCAGCGGCGTGCGCACCGCGTTCCTCGTCTCGCGCGGCGGGTCCGTCACCCTCTGGGAGCCGTGGCGGGAGCCTGCCCGGGACCCAGGCGGTGCACCGGAACCTGTACAAGCGGCATCGACGGGACCGCCGTCGTCTTCGAGGAGATCAACGACGACCTGGGCCTGCGCTTCCGCTGGCGCCTCTCGGCCTGTGAGGCGTTCGGGCTGGTCCGGCACGCGGTCATCGAGGAGCTCGCCGGTGAAGCCGTCGAGGTCCGCTACCTCGATGGCTGGCACGACCTGATCCCCGCCGGGCGTGGACCGCGACCTGTACGCGCGCCTCAGCTATCTCGCCATCGCCTACATGCGCCACGAGCGCCTGGCAGGACTCGCCCCTGGCGCTCTACACCCTCAACACCATGGTCTCGGACCGGCCGGAGCCAGCGGAGTCGCTGCGAGTGGCGACGGCCTGGGCGATCGGCCACGACGCACCGCAGCATCCTGCTGAGCGACGCCCAGGCGGAGCACTTCCGCCGGGGAGGCGCCGTGACGAGCGACGCCGAGGTCCGGGCGATGATGGGCGCCTACCTCGCGGCCGACCGCATCAGACTGCCAGCCGAACGGGTCACACGACTGGTACACGGTCGCCGACACGGGCCTGGACCACGCGATGGTGCTCGACCTGGCGGACGTCGTCGCTGCCCGACCGATGATGCGCTGCGCTCGACCCTGGAAGCCGCGCTCGAGGCCGACCGCGGCGGCGTGCAGCGCCGACTGGCCGGAGCGGACGCGACCCAGTCCACCGCCGATGAAGCCGCCACCGCCAACCACGTCGCGAACGTGCTCTTCAACGTCATGCGTGGCGGGACGTTCGAGAACGGCTACGAGGTCCCGCGCCGCGACCTGCGCTCGTACCTGCAGGACCAGAACCGAGTCGTGGCCGCGCGCCATCGGCCGTGGCTCGCGCGACTGCCGGAGTGGATCGCGCTCGACGAGCTGCTCGAGGCGAGCGCGGGAGCAGGGCGATCCGCAGCTGACGCGCCTCCTGCGTGGCTACCTGCCCCTCACCTTCAGCCGGCGCCACGGCGATCCCAGCCGGCCCTGGAACTGGTACTCCATCCGCGTGCACGACGGCGACGACCTGGTCTACGGCTACGAGGGCAACTGGCGCGACATCTTCCAGAACTGGGAGGCCCTCGGCGTCAGCTACCCGGGCTACCTGCCCCAGTTCATCACCGTCTTCCTGAACGCGTCGACCGCCGACGGCTACAACCCCTACCGCATCACGCGCGCCGGCATCGACTGGGAGGTGGAGGATCCCGATGATCCGTGGAGCCACATCGGCTACTGGGGCGACCACCAGATCGTCTATCTCCTCAAGCTGCTCGAAGCCTACGAGCGGCATGAGCCGGGCGCCCTTCGAGCCGGCCTGGGCGACCGCATCTACTCGTATGCTGACGTGCCCTACCGGATCGGTGGCTTCGACTCCATCGTCGCCGACCCGCGCCACACCATCACCTTCGATCAGGCCCGGAACGAGTCGCTGCTCGCGGCTGCTCAGGAGCTGGGGGCCGACGGCCGGCTGATCCGCGACGACGATGGCGAGGTCCGGCTGGTCACGCTGGCCGAGAAGCTCCTCGTGCCACTCCTGGTCAAGCTCACCAACCTGGTGCCCGGCAGCGGCATCTGGCTCAACACCCAGCGGCCCGAGTGGAACGATGCCAACAACGCGCTCGCGGGCTGGGGCCTCTCGATGGTGACGCTCAACGCCATCGTGCGCTACGTGAGGTTCCTCCTCGACACGTTCTCGCGCGACGACGACGTCGAGCTGTCGTCATCGGTGCGTGTCTTGCTCGACGAGCTGCACGACATCGCTGCGCGACGGCCGAGCTGCCGGCCGATGATGACGAGCGCTTCGCGACCATGGCGCGTCTCGGACGAGCCGGCGAGGCACACCGGGAGGCGGTCTATGCGCGAGCGTTCGGCGCGCCCGCGAAGACGCCTGCGTCGGTCATCCGCTCGCTCCTGGACGACGCGTCTCCGTCTGGCCGAGGCGACGATCCGAGCCAGCCAGCGACCCGATGGGCTCTTCCACAGCTACGACATCCTCAGCACTCGACGGCGACGGAGCCCACGTCGAGCACCTGGGACCGATGCTGGAAGGGCAGGTGGCGGTCCTCGAGTCCGGGCTCCTCGACGACGACGAGTCGGTCGCGCTCCTGCGGGCCCTGCGAGACAAGCGGCCTCTATCGCGCCGACCAGCACAGCTATCTGCTCTATCCCGACCGTCCTTCGGTGCCGTTCCTCCAGCGGAACACCATCCCGGGACGGCCGCCGCTCCTCGACCCGTCGCTCTTCGTCGTCGATCGCGAGGGCGCCTGGCATTTCCAGGCCGATCTGAGCACGCTGGCGGACGTCGGACGGCCGTCTCGACGCCATCGACGCGGAGCCGGCCAGTCCGGGACGCCGTTCGTGACCTCTGGCGCACGACGTTCGCACACGACGAGTTCACCGGGCGGAGCGATCGCTTCTTCATGTTCGAAGGACTGGGAAGCATCTACTGGCACATGGTCGCGAAGCTCGCGGTCGCGGTGCAGTGGTGCTTCGGCCGCGCCGCCGACCCGGTCGCGACGGCCGCGCTCGCGGAGATCTACCACGACATCCGCGATGGACTGGGCTTCCGCAAGGACCCCGCCGTGCAGGGCGCCTTCCCGACCGATCCGTACTCGCACACGCCGAGACATCTTGGCGCGCAGCAGCCGGGCATGACCGGGCAGGTCAAGGAGCAGGTGCTCACCCGATTCGGGGAGCTGGGCGTCGAGGTGGTCGACGGCTGCGTGCGCTTCGCGCCGCGACTTGATCCTCGGAGCGAGTTCTTCGATTCGGCCAGGCAGGTGAGCTTCGTGCCGTCGACGGCAAGACCACGTCCGTCGACCTCGCACCCGGACAGCCTCGCCTTCTCGTACTGCCAGGTGCCGATCGTCTACCGTCTCGCAGACGGTGCGCGGCATCGAGTTGGAGCACGCGGACGGCCGGGTCGAGCACGTCGACGGCACGCAGCTCGACAGGCCGCAGAGCCTGGCCCTCTTCGAGCGTCGCGGGACCTATCGTCGCCTGACGGTGACCGTCCCGATCGATTCGCTGCACGAGTGATGCCGGATCCAGCCCAGGTTCCCAGCGGGCTTCCTCTGGGGCGCAGCGACATCGGCCTATCAGATCGATGGCGGCGCCAGCGAGGACGGCCGGACGCCGTCGATCTGGGACACCTTCTCCCATACGCCAGGCAAGACGAACCGCGGCGACACCGGTGATGTCGCCTGCGACCACTTCCACCGATGGGCTGATGACGTCGACCTCATCGCGGACCTCGGCCTCGATGCCTACCGGCTGCTCGGTCTCGTGGCCGCGACTGCAGCCCGGCGGAGTGGGTCCGACTGAACCCGCGCGGCGTGGACTTCTACCGCTCACTGCTGGAACGGCTGCGGTCGAAGGGCGTCCGGCCCTTCGTGACGCTCTATCACTGGGAGCTTGCCGCAGGAGCTGGAGGACGTGGGCGGTTGGCCCGGTCCGGACACGGCGTCCCGCTTCGCCGACTTCGCCAGTGCCACCGTGGAGGCGCTCGGCGATCTGGCGACCGACTGGATCACCTTGAACGAGCCGTGGTGTCAGGCGTTCCTGGGCTACCACAGCGGCATCCATGCTCCCGGTCGCCAGAGCTTGAGGGACGCCCTCGCCGCGGCGCATCATCTGAACCTCGCGCCACGGACTGGCCGTCAGTGCCATCCGTGCCGTGCGCCCCGAGGCCAGGCTTGGCGTGGCCGAGATCTGACGCACCTGAGGCCCGCGTCGGAGCGTCCCGCGGATACCGCGGCGGTACAGAGGGTCGACCTGAACAACAACCGCCTCTTCCTCGACCCAGTGCTGCTGGGCCACTATCCCGCCGACGTCGACGACCTGTACGGAGCGCAGGGCTTCGGCGATCTGCGTCCGCGGCGGAGACGAGCGCATCATCGGCGTCCCGCTCGACTTCCTCGCAGTCAACCACTACCACCACATGATCATCGCGGCGGACCAGACCGATCCGCACCTGGGAGCTCGCGGCGAGCCCGCGGAACCGGCGACCACGTCGCTCCGCTGGTCGGTGACGCCTGAGGCGCTGTACGCGGTGCTGGCGCGTGTCAGCGACGACTACCCGTCGATCCCGCTGTACGTCACCGAGAACGGCGCTGCGTACGTCGACTACGTCGATCCTGCCGGAGCCGTGCGCGATCACGAGCGCATCGAGTACCTGCAGGGCTACCTAGGGGCAGCAGCACGCGCGATCGAAGACGGCGTGGACCTGCGCGGCTACTTCCACTGGTCGCTTCTGGACAACTTCGAGTGGGGTGAGGGCTACCGCAGCCGCTTCGGCCTGGTCTACGTCGACTACGGCACACAGCGGCGAATCCCGAAGGCCAGTGCCCACTGGTACCGCGAGTTCGTTGCTTCCCATCGCGCGAGCGTCGCCGCACCGTAGGCACCCGCGTGTCGGTGTGCAGGGCGGCGCTGCTGCCAGCTCCCGAGACGGCACCCTGGCGGCGGTGCGGTTCGATAGCATCGGTCTCGAACAGCGGGGGGCTCCATGCCCAGCAGGGCGTCGACGGGCTCGTCGCCGGTGTTCGTGACCTGAACCTGCAGGTCCACCGTAGGTACCCGCGGGTCGGTGCCGAAGACGTGCTCCTTGCACCCGCAGTGGCGCGCACGAGCCATCGGCCCGCACGATCCCACCGTCGCGCTCGAGGTCGAATTGGTCGCCACCAGCATGGGCCACCGTGAACTCGCCCGAGATGAAGTCGCGCAATCGCTCGACTGGCTCGGCATCAACTACTACAACGACGAGTTCCTGCGTGCCCAGCCGGGTGATCGTGGGCGGCCACACCCGGCATGAAGGACGCAGCCGGGTTCGCGCCCGGACCGGAGCACACCGACATGGGCTGGCCCATCACGCCCGACGGGCTGCGGGCGTTGCTGGTCGAGCTGACCGGACACCTACCCGCACCTGCCGCCGGTCTACATCACCGAGAACGGCTGTGCCTACGACGACCCGGTCGTCGACGGCACCTGCCACGACCCGCGGCGCATCACGTACCTCGAGGCCCACATCCGCGCGGTCCACGCGGCCATCGGACAGGGCGTCGACGTGCGCGGCTACCTGCAGTGGTCGCTACTGGACGACTTCGAGTGGTCCCACGGCTATCACAAGCGCTTCGGCATCGTGCACATCGACCACGACACGCTCGCGCGCACGCCGCGCGACAGCGCCTGGTGGTACCGGGACGTCATCACCCGCAACGGGCTGGAGGCAGCCGAGACCTAGCGCCAGATGCCGGGCGCCACGAGGTCCTGTCCGAGATCCTGTCTCGCTCCCTCAACTGACCTCGACCGTCGAGAAGAAGCGCGTCCGCGCCGGGAGGTGACGGACCTCGCCGACGACCTCGAGCTCAGCTGACATCGGCAGGTCGACCGAGGACGTTCCGACCATGATGCGATGGCGCCCCGGCTCGACCCGCAGCCGACCGTCGACGCCGGTGAAGGCCAGCTCGACCGGGTCCGAGGCGACCGCTCTCGCAGCTCCCAGCGAACCTGCCAGGATGGCGGTCGTCCCTGCAAGCGCTCCCATGCGTAGGCATCGTGACATCCGTCTCCTCCTTCGTTGCCGCAGGTACTTGCGCCGACGCACAGATCTCCGCGCTCCGGCTCCCTGCCGCTGGTCGAGTTCGAGCACAACTCTGTAAGCGCTTGCAAGTCCATTCGACTCAGGTATTCTGCAGGGATGGACCGCAAGTCGACGCGACGACCCGGCGCGGCCTCGACGACAGGGGCAAGTGCGGACGTGGGCGCGGAGCCCGGTCGAGGTGAGGGACGGGCGCCGAGGCCGACGATCTTCGACGTGGCTGCACGCGCGGGCGTCTCCTACGCCACCGTGTCGCGCGTCGCGAACGGCCTGCCCAACGTGCGCACGAGCACGCGGCAGCGGGTGCAAGCGGCGATGCTGGAGCTGGGCTACGTGGCCAATGTCACGGCCCGTGCCCTCGCCAGCGGCAGGACCCAGGCCATCGGCCTGCTGGCGCAGGAGATCGACAACCCCTTCTTCTCGGTCGTCATCAAGGGCATCGACCACGAGTTCTCCGGCGCCGACTACGACCTGCTGCTGTGCACCACGCACAACCGCCGCGAGAAGGAAGCGGAGTACGTGGCTCGCCTGGCCCACGGCATGGTCGACGGCCTGCTCATCGTGTTGCCCCATGGGCTACCGGCGTATGTCTCCCAACTGCGGGCCGAGCACTTCCCCTTCGTGCTCATCGACCATGACAGCGAAGCGCCCGGCTGCAACGTCGTCAATGCCGCCAACCGTCCGGGGACGCGCGAGGGCATCGCCTACCTCATCGGTCTGGGCCACCGTCGCATCGGCTTCATCACCGGGCGACTCGACGTGGGCGCCACGCACCGGCGGCTGGCCGGCTATCGCGACGCGCTCGAGGCTGCCGGCATCCCGCGTGACGACACGTTGGTGGTCGAGGGCGATTTCCTCGAAGCGCGCGGCTACGACGCGACCATCGAGCTGCTCGCGCTGCCCGACCGCCCCACGGCCATCTTCGCCTCCAGCGACGCGGCTGCCTTCGGTGTCCTTGGTGCCGCTCGCGACGCCGGTCTGCAGGTTCCTGGTGACCTTTCGGTCCTCGGGTTCGATGACATCGTGGAGGCGTCCTATCCGTCGGCTGCCCTCACGACGGTGCGTCAGCCTCTCCGCGAGATGGGACACGTGGCGGTCCAGCGCCTGATGAGTGTCGTCGCCGACCCGACGCAGCCGGCGGAGCGTATCGTCATGGAGACCGAACTCATCGTGCGCCGGACGACGGCACCTCCGCCCGACGCGGCCGCTTCGTGACCTGCCGCGAGACCGGCCTCGCTCCGGCGGCGAAGGCAGCGGACGTGCGTGCGCAGCCGAGCTGACCGGACCGTGACCTGCCGCTAGCATCGGTCTCGCAGCAGAGGAGCAGAGGGGACCGAGGATGTCGATCACGACCACCCAGTTCGCCGGCCACGAGGCGATCCAGATCGAGTCGGGCCGGGTCCGGCTGATCGATCACCACCTCGGTCGGTCCGCGCGTGTTGGGTCTCGTCACCGAGGACGGGGACAATCATCTCGCCGAACTGCCCGAGATGACGCTCGACTGTCCCGGCTCGGGCGTCATTCCACCTGCGGGGTGGCTCACGCCTGTGGGCCGCGCCGGAGGACCCGCGCGTCACCTATCGGCCCGACGACGACCCCGTCGGCGTCCACGAGATCGACGACGGCGTGCGCCTCGTGACGCGCCCGGACCCGGTCTCCGAGACGAGCCGCGAGATCTCCATCCGCGTGACCGGCCCCGAGCGGTTCTCCTTCGACTACCGCGTCGTCAATCATGCCGAGCGGCCGCAGCGCCTGGCTGCCTGGGCCATCACCATGATGCAGCCGCTGGGCCGGGCCTTCCTGCCGGTGCTGACCGAGCCCTTCGACCCGGGCGGCTTCCAGGGCCAGCGCAACATCGTGCTCTGGCCCTACTCGCGCAATGACGATCCCCGCTACGTCGTCCACGACCATGCGCTGGAGGTCGCGCTCGGCGGCCCTGCGTGACGCTCCGCTGGACGTGCCCTTCAAGATCGGCACGACCCTGCGTCGTGGCTGGGTCGCGCACTATCGCGCGGGGCTGCTGCTGGTCAAGTACGCCGACCACGACGAGTCGCGCGAGTACGCCGACCTGGGCTCGTCCGGCCAGGTCTACTCGCACGGCGACTTCACCGAGCTGGAGACGCTGGGCCCACTGACCGACCTCGACCCCGGTGATGCCGCCGAGCATCACGAGGACTGGGCCGTACACCACCTCGACGAGGCTGAGGCCGAGCGCCTCATCGCCTCGGGCGAACTCGATCGCTGATCACGCCCACGAAAGGAACACCGTGACCGCAGCCACCCTCGTCCTCGGCCTCGACATCTCGACCACTGCCACCAAGGCCCTCCTCATCGCGCCCGACGGCTCGGTCCTGGCGCTGGCCTCCTCGGAGTACGACTTCGAGTCGCCACAGCCGCTGTGGGCCGAGCAGGATCCGGCGCTGTGGTGGAGCGCTGCGCAGAAGACCATCAGGGAGGTGCTCGCGACGAGCGGCGCACACCGGCGACGACATCGCCGCGGTCGGTGCCGCCGGCCAGATGCACGGGATGGTGCTGCTCGACGCTGACGGCGAGGTGGTGCGTCCGGCCATCCTCTGGAACGACGGCCGCACCGCGGCCGAGGGCGATGCCATCCGCCAAGCCGTGGGTCGCGAGCGGCTCATCGCCGTCACCGGCAACGACGCGCTCACGAGCTACACCGCGACCAAGATGCTGTGGGTGCGTGAGCACGAGCCCGAGGCCTGGGCGCGAGCGCGGCACCTGCTGCTGCCCAAGGACTACGTCCGCTTCAAGCTCACCGACGAGCATGCGCTCGACGTCAACGACGGCGCGGGCACCGTGCTCTTCGACCTGCGCACCCGCACCTGGTCGCGCGAGGTCACCCAAGCGCTGGGGTTGGACCCCTCGATGCTGCCGCGCACGGTCGAGGGGCCGGAGGTCGTGGGCGTGGTCACCGAGGAGGCAGCCGCCGCGACCGGCTTGCGTGCCGGCACGCCCGTGGTCGGCGGGGCCGGGGACCAGGCAGGCAACGCCGTCGGCCTGGGTGCGGTCACGCCCGGTATCGCGGCCATGTCCGTGGGCACGAGCGGCGTCGTCTTCGTGCCCACGGCCGGCCCGTCGGTCGAGCGTGACGGCCGGCTGTCGGCCTTCTGTCATGCCGTGCCCGGGACGTGGCACCTCATGGGCGTGACCTTGTCGGCGGCCGGTTCGCTCAAGTGGTTGCGCGACGAGCTGGCCCCGCAGGCGAGCTGGGATGAGCTGACGGCGCTGGCCGAGGTGGTCCCTCCCGGCAGCGAAGGCCTCGTCTTCCTGCCCTACCTCTCGGGCGAACGCACGCCCTATGCGGACCCGCTCGCGCGCGGAGCCTTCATCGGCCTGACCGTACGCCACGGGCTGGGGCACATGGTGCGGGCCGTGCTCGAGGGCGTGGCCTTCAGCCTGCGCGACGTCTTCGAGCTCGTCAGCGAGACCGCACCCGACCCGCTGCGCGAGCTGCGCGCTTCGGGCGGCGGCACCAACTCGCTGCTCTGGCGCCAGATCATCGCCGACGTGCTGGGCGTGCCCCTGTCGCTGACGCGCACGGCCGAGGGCGTGGCCACCGGCGCGGCCATCCTCGCCGGGGTCGCGGCCGGCTGGTACCCCACGGTGGGTGAGGCCTGCGAGGCCATGGTCGAGGTCACCTCCACGACGGAGCCGGGCGAGAATGCCGGTGCGTACGACGCGGCCTACGCGGTCTACCGCTCGCTCTACCCCACGCTCAAGGGCACGTTCGCCGACCTCGCCGAGGTCTGACGGTCTGGCGACCGCTGAGCCGGGCGCTAGAGGCCCTCCTCCTCGGCGCGGTCGCGGTGGCTGCGGAGCAGGCTGTCCTGGCCGAACGTGGCGGCTCGCGCCCGGCTCGAGCGAGACTGGCCAGACGAAGGCGAGCGAGCCACCCTGGTGGTTGCCCTCGAAGCCGGACTCCGAGAGCGACATCGTCTCGATCGACCACCACCACGCGGCCGCGGCCGGGCTCGGCCGGGCTTCGAGCTCGACCCCGATGTAGTCGTTGCCCATGCCCACGTGGTCGGTCGTGTCCACGACACCCGCCGGTCGAAGCCGCCGGTCTCGCCGTTGACCTTGTACCAGGCCGAGGGGTTGCCGCCGCCGCCGAGCATGTTGAGGTTCCATTCCAGGCCCAGCAGCGCTTCGACCGGACGGCCGCCGGTGTTCGTCACCTCCACGCGCGTATCGAGCGTGGGCACGCGCCGGTCGGCGCCGAAGACGTGCTCTACCCGCACGCGCAATGGGCCGGTCGAGCCGTCGGCGTAGCGGATCGCGCCATCGCGCTCGAGGACGACCTCGTTGCCAGCTGCGTGCATGACCTCAAAGGCGCCGGAGACGAAGTCGCCCAGCTCCTCGAACGCCGCCTGCTCGAAGGCGTCGGCAGTGGTGCCGAGCGGCATCAGGTGCACCAGTCCGGAGCGCCGCTCGTAGCCGTCGTACCACAGTCGCTGGCTCATGCCCGGCTCGTTGACCTTGACCAGGTCGTGGATCGAGACCGCGCCTTCGCCAGCTTCCTGCTGCTCCAGCTCGCCGCTGTCGGCCTCGCGCAGTGTGTCGTGATAGGCCTCCTCGCGCCGGCGCATGACCGAGGTCAGGGCATGGCGCACGGCGCGTGCGTCCCACGAGCCGATGCCGCCGCCCTCGTTGGGCTTGATGGTCACGACCTGACCGGGGGCGGTGACCAGCAGCTCATCGAAACCGTCCACGTCGAGGTCTGCGGTCTCGACGCGCACGTCCGTGAGCCTGGCGGCGCGGTCGGCCGCATCCTCGGCGGCGATGAGGTGTTCGAGCGTGGCCAGGCGCATGTGCGAGAGGTAGATGCCGCCGAACAGGCCGTGCCAGTAGCAGTCGTTGGACTGGCCCTGGTAGAGGTGATCGAGGATCATGCCCAGCCGGCCTCTTCGCCGACCGCCTCGGCCTCGAGTGCCTCCGACCTTGCGGGAGACGCGCAGCATCTGCTTGTGCAGGTCGTTGATCTCGCGGTAGTTGATCTGGAACGAGCGCCAGAAACCTCCGCGCATCCAGCGCGCCTCGGGCGCCCCTCGTTCGACCGCGTCGTGATGGAGGCGCACGAACTCCCGTCGTGCTTCGACCGGCAGCGACCACTCACCCATCTCGGCATAGGAGCCTGTGGGCAGGTAGACCCGGCCGATGGGCGGATGCTGGGCCAGCGCCTCGGTCGGCTTGAGCGTGCTCAACCAGCTCGCGTTCTGCTCGAGCGCGCTGAAGAAGCGCTCGACCCACTGCCCCTCGCCATAGCAGAGGTCCCAGGTGCCGGGCCAGGTCCCGAACTTCTCGCCGTCGTCACCCATCATGCCGATGAGCGAGCCATCCTCGGTGGCGTGCTCGCGGAGGTACTCGATGACCTCCTCTACCGGCCGGAAGGGGATGCGGTAGCGCAGGCCCTGCTCGGAGCCGTAGACGATCACACGATGGCCCTGGTCGTCGGTGGAGTAGGGGCCCCAGTGGCGCTCCTGCGGGATGGCCGCGGCCCGGAAGTGGGCATCGTCGACGATGGTGAAGCGGTAGCCAGCTACGGCCAGGGCCACCGGGATGTCCGGTTCCCACACGCGCTCTGCCAGCCAGGCGCCGGCGGGCCGCTGACCGACCAGCTCTTCGATCTCGTCGGCCATCTTGACCAACTGACCCACACGGTCGTCCTCGGGCAGTGAGGCCAGCACCGGCTCGTAGTAGCCCCCGCCGAGGACCTCCACCTGGTCGCGCGCGACCAGCGCGCGCAGCCGTTCGACCCCCTCGGGCTTGTCCGACTTGAACCAGTCGAGCAGCGGGCCGGTGTAGTGCAGGCCCAGGCGCACGCCCGGATGGCGCTCGAGCGCATCGAGCATGGGCGCGTAGGCCTTGTTCCAGGTGTCGTCGAAGACGAACCCGAAGTTGCCCACCGGCTGGTGGTTGTGCAGGACGAGGGTGAGCGAGATGCGTCGTTCGGTCATGGCGGCGCACATGCTATCGGACGGAGGGCCCCGTGCCGCAACCGAATCGAAACCTTGGTGGCCCTTTGTGCGAGTCGGGCGTATCATCCGCTGCGCCAGTTCAGCGGGGGTGTGCCTCCGAGCTGGTGAACCGACAACCGCCACCCCGGTCGGTGGCACAAGGAGGAGGAGACATCTGACGATGTCCAATCGCACCAAGATCGCGGCTCTGACTGCCGCACTCGCGCTCGCGGCGAGCGCCACGCCTGCGTTCGCGCAGGACGACATGATGAGCGTGCCTGAGGTCCCCGCGAGCGAGCTGGGCTACCAGGGCGAGATCACGTTCTGGAACACCATGCGTGACTTCGAGATGGCCGAGGTCCAGAAGCTCATCGACGCCTGGACCGCTGCCCACCCGGGCATCACCGTCAAGCACGAGCCGCAGTCGTTCGACAACGCTCGCGCCAACTATCAGAACGCCGCGCCGGTCGGCACCGCGCCGGACATCCTGCGCGCCGACATCGGCTGGACCATCGGCTTCGCCGACGACGGCTTCCTGCTCGACCTCTCCGACATCGCAGACACGTCGGACTTCATCGCCACGCCGCTGGAGACCGCCACCTGGAAGGGCGGCATCTACGGCCTGCCGCACGTCACCGACGCGCTCGGCCTGCAGTGCAACCAGGCTGTCCTGGGTGAGGCCGGCCTCGAGACCGCCCCGGCGACCTGGGACGAGCTCGTGGCAGCCGGCGCCACCGTCACCGACCTGGACAACCAGCGTTACGGCTACTACATGCGCGGGGACTCCTACTGGGCGCAGCCCTTCATCTGGTCGTGGGGCGGCAGCCTCTACGAGGTCCTCGAAGACGGCACCGTCGACGTCCAGATCAACAGCGCCGAGGCGGCTGAGGGCTGGAACTACCTGAAGGATGAGGTCCTTGGCACCGTGGCTCCGGCCAACTGGGACTTCGCCTCTGACTACGACAACATGAGCGCCGGCTTCAAGGCAGGCACCATCATGTGCGTCATGAACGGCCCCTGGTCGGTCGGTGACCACCTCACCGGCGAGGCCTTCGCCGACCCGTCCAACCTGGTCATCGCCCCCATCCCCGAGGGCACGCCCGGCAACACCGGATCGCCCGTGGGTGGCCACAACTACGTGGTCTACGCGCTGGTCGCCGAGGACGAGGCCAAGCAGGCTGCCGTCCTCGATCTGCTCGACTACATCAACGGCGGCGAGGCCCAGGCGTTCCTCGCGACCGGTCCGCTGGGCCTGGTCCCCACGCGCAACTCGGCCTACGCCAACGAGGCCGTCGCGGCCAACCCGGTGATGGCTGCCTGGGGCGAGGTCATGAACAAGGCCACCAACCGCGCGGGTCATCCCAAGTCCTCGGACATGTACGACCCGTTCACCCGCGAATACCAGGCCTTCCTCAAGGGCGACAAGTCCGCTGAGGATGCGCTGGCGGCCATCGAGTCCGCCTGGGAGAGCCTCTTCAACGGCTAGGACACACCGGTCGTGATGCGACCATCACGACCCACCGCTGATCGTCTCGGGGCTGCCGTCATGGCCGCCCCGAGCGGTTTCCGCGCTGGTATCGTTCCTCTCGGAGGAGATGCGACTTGAGGACTCGCACCTGGATCGCCTGGCTGTTCATGGCGCCGACGCTGGTGGCCATGGCGGTCATCGTGTTCTACCCGTTGGTGCAGGCGTTCATGTGGACCGTCACCGACATCAACCGGTCCAACGCGGGCACGATCTTCAAGGAGCCATCCTGGGAGTTCATCGGGCTCGAGAACTACGTCACGGCGATCAATGATCCGCTGTTCCAGCACGCGTTCCTGTGGACCATCATCTGGACGGTCGTCAACGTCTTCTTCCACTTCACCCTGGGGCTGCTGCTGGCGGTCATCCTCAACCAGAAGCTGCGCGGTCGGACCGGCTTCCGCCTGTTGCTGCTGGTGCCCTGGGCCATCCCCATCTACATCTCGGCCATCGGCTGGTCGTTCATCTTCAACGGCGAGTTCGGCCTGCTGAACAACCTCACCTCGATCTTCGGCATCGACCGCATCGCCTGGTACAGCGAGTTCCCGTGGTACTACGTGATGCCCATCATCGTGAACGTCTGGGCCGGCGTGCCCTTCATGATGGTGGCCCTGCTGGGCGGACTGCAGGGCATCCCCCAGGACCAGTACGAGGCCGCCAGAGTGGACGGCGCCAGTCGCTGGCAGTCCTTCTGGAACATCACCATGCCGGGACTCCGCTCGGTGAGCACGATGGTGATCCTGCTGGGCATGATCTGGACCTTCAACCTCTTCGCCGTCATCTGGTTCACCACGCGAGGTGGTCCGGCCGGCAAGACCAACATCCTGGTCACCTACGCCTTCGAGGTCTTCAACCGCGGGGAGCTGGCGCTGGCCGCGACCTACGGCGTCATCATCTTCAGCATCCTCATCGTCTTCTCCCTCTTCTACCGGCGCTTGTCGCCTGACGCACAGTGATGGGTACGCCATGAGAGAACCGCGATACATCAAGTGGGGCAGCTACGCGGTCCTGATCGTCGCGGCGGTCATCGCTGTCCTACCGGCCATCTGGGTCTTCGTCAGCAGCTTCAAGGTCGAGAGCGAGGTCTTCTCGACCCGCATCGAGTTCATCGGTCGCAGCGGCATCACGTTCGGCAACTACGAGGCGCTGTTGACGCGGGGCGACTTCCAGCAGTGGTTCCTCAACTCGGTCATGGTCGCTGCGGCTGTCACGGTCATCGGCGTGCTCCTCGCCGCCACTGCTGCCTATGGCCTCTCGCGCTACAAGTTCCGCGGGCGCAACCCCACGCTCTACATCTTCCTGGTGGCCCAGATGTTCCCCGGCATCATCCTGCTGGTGCCACTGTTCCGGATGTTCACCGACGCGGGCCTCATCGACCACCTCCTGGCGCTGGTCATCGCCTACTCCACGATCGCCATCCCCTTCAGCGTGCTCATGCTCAAGGCCTACTTCGACACCATCCCCTTCGACCTGGAGGAAGCGGGCATGGTCGACGGCCTGGGTGTCTTCGGCGCCTTCTGGAAGATCATCCTGCCGCTATCGGTGCCGGGCATCGCGGTGACCGCCTTCTACAGCTTCATCACCGCCTGGAACGAGTTCATGCTCGCGAGCGCCTTCCTCGTCAGCCGCAGCAACCTCACCTTGCCGGTCGGCCTGGGCACCTTCATCGACCCCTACAACCAGCCCTGGCATCTGCTGGCCGCGGCCTCGGTCATCATCACCATCCCGGTGATGGTCTTCTTCTTCCTCGCCCAGCGCTACCTCATCAGCGGTCTCCAGACCGGCGGCGTCAAGGGCTGATCGAGACGGCTCCCTGATGCGAGCCGACATCGCGGCCGTGCGTGCGGCCCAGACAGAGAGCGGTGCCATCCTGGCCTGCCCCGGCTACCCCACGTACCGCTACTCGTGGCTGCGCGACGGCGCCTTCTGCGCGGTCGCGCTCGATGCCGTCGGAGACACATCCGCATCGCGTCGTTTCCACGACTGGGTCTGTGCTCGCGTCCTGGCCTTCGAGGGGCCCATGCGCCGGGCGATCGAGGCCGTGGCTGTGGGTGAGGCCGCGGCCGTGGTGCGACGGCCGCTGCCGACCACCTCCCATGCCGGTTCAGCGAGAGCGGCTCGGCGCCGAGCGGTGACGGCTGGGGTGCATTCCAGATGGACGGTCCCGGGCTCTGGCTGTGGGCGCTCGAGCGCCACGCTCGCGCGAGTGGGAGTCCGCCGAGCGGTGGCGCGTCGGCGCCCGGTGGTTCGACGGCGCCCGGTGGCGACCTGCTGCGGGCGGCTGCGCTGGCTGCCGAATACATCGGCGCCCTCTGGCGCCAGCCCTCCTATGACGCGTGGGAGGAACACGGCGACCGCCTCGCCACGAGTACGCTCGCCGCCTGCCTGGCCGGCCTGCTGGCGGCACACCGGCTGGGCCTCGAGCCCGGGGGCATGCAGACGGCGGTCGAGGGCATCCGCGATGAGCTGGGCGGCCGCGTCCGGCGCACCGGCTACCTGCCGCGATCCGATGGCGACGACGCCGTGGACGCCAGCATCCTTTGGTGCGGCCCACTGCTGGGGGCCTTCCATCGCCGGGACGCCGCGTGGGCCGCCACGCTCGAGCAGGTCGAGGCCGAGCTGCTCGGGGCCGACGGTGGTGTCTACCGCTACGCGGCCGACACCTTCTACGGTGGCGGACAGTGGCCGGTGCTGACCGCGGCCTACGGTCTGGCCTGCCTCGAGCGGGCCGCGGCCGGGGACCGCGGGCGCGCCCAAGCCTGCCTCGACTGGATCGGGGCCCAGCGCGGCGCGGACGGCAGCCTGCCCGAGCAATCGAGCGCATGCACCCTCCACCCCGAGCGGGTCGCCGAGTGGGTCGAGCGCTGGGGGCCGGTGGCGCGACCGCTGACGTGGTCGCACGCCATGACCACGTTGCTCGAAGCCGGCCTGACCGCGGCGGTGGCGCAGGAGAGCTAACGAGCGCCCACGCCCCGGTCGCCGTTGAGGGCCTCGTGGGCGGCGTAGACCTCGTCGCGACGGACGGCCGCGCGCGACCTGATATAGGGCACGTAGTCGGGCCACCACATGGCCTCGTCGACGGCCTCGGCCAGGTTCGTGCCCGGCGCCACTCGAGCCACGCCCGAGTCCACGGCCTCCCGCGCCACGGCCACGGCCACCTCCCGCGAGATGTTCGCCCAGCGACTCCACCGGCGGGTAGAGCGCGCCTGTCGCGAGCCGTTCCTCGCTGACCTGGGCGGCGAGGGCGTGAGCCGCCACCAGGAACATCTCCTCGGTCACGCGACGCGCCTCGGCCACCACCGCACCCAGCCCCACGCCGGGGAAGATGAAGACGTTGTTGGCCTGGCCGACCGGCCGCGGACCGCCCTTCCAGGACACCGGCGCGAAGGGACTGCCGGTGGCGATGAGCGCACGCCCGTCACTCCACGCGAGGATGTCCGACGGCGTCGCCTCGACCCGGCTCGAGGGGTTGGAGAGCGCGAAGATGACCGGCTCCTCGACAGCCTGGGCCATGGCCTCGACCACGTTCCGGTCGAACGAGCCCGGCTGGCCGGTGGTGCCGATGAGGACGTCCGGCTTGACCGCGCGGATGACCTCGCCGAGGCGCTTGTATCCGCCGCCTTCGAGGGTCAGGCCCAGCTGGTGCAAGCGGTCGGCGGAGATGGCCACCTCCTGCTTGAACTCGTCGAGGTCGGCCCGGCCGGAGTGCACCAGCCCGCGCGAGTCGAGCAGGGCCACACGCGAGGCGATCTCGCTGTGCGAGAGGCCTTCGTGCTCGAGTGCGCGCTTGAGCAGGCGGGTGATGCCGATGCCGGCGGCCCCGGCCCCCGCGAGTACGAAGCGCAGCTCGGTGATGGGCCGGCCGAGCCGCCTGGCAGCCGTGTACAACCCCGCCACCGCCACCGCAGCTGTGCCCTGCACGTCGTCGTTGAAGCTGGGCACGTGGTTGCGGAAGTGGCCCAGGATGCGCAGTGCGTTGGAGCCCTTGAAGTCCTCCCACTGGATGACGCAGCCGGGCCAGACCTCCTCCACGCCGCGCACGAACGCCTCGATCAACTCCCGGTACGCGCTGCCGCGCAACCGGCGCGCGCGATAGCCCATGTACAGCGGGTCCTTCAGCAACGTCCTGTTGTCCGTGCCTACGTCGAGCGAGACCGGCAGGGTGAGCGAGGGGTGGAAGCCCCCG
Source organism: uncultured Chloroflexia bacterium (assembly GCA_963716815.1). GTDB lineage: Bacteria > Chloroflexota > Limnocylindria > Limnocylindrales > CSP1-4 > JAFMJV01. Next base: position 82,217 of record CAVQUM010000019.1, on the reverse strand, counting down.
CAGGCCGAATAGAGCGCGAGTTTACCGATGGAGATGCCCATGCCCCCCGCGCCCTGGTCGCCCAGTCCGAGGATGCGCTCGTTGTCGGTGGCCACGATGAGCCGCACGTCGCCGTAGGGCGAGTTGCGCAGCACAGCCGGGATGCGGTCGATGTCGTCGGGCGTGATCCACAGTCCGCGCGTGCGCCGCAGGATGTGGCTGAACTGCTGACAGGCCTGACCCACGGTGGGGGTGTAGACCACGGGCATGAGCTCTTCGAGGTGGTCGGACAGCAGGCGGTAGAAGAGGGTGGCGTTGCGGTCCTGCAGGGCGGCCAGGCCGATGTACTTCTCGAGCGCGTCCTCCTTGCGTGAGACATGCTCCCACTCGAGTTGCAGCTGCTCCTCGATGGTCTGCACGCGATCGGGCAGCATCCCACGCAGCCCGAAGGCCTCACGTTCCTGCGGGCGGAAGGCGAGGTCCTTGGTGAACAGGCGCGCGCTGAGCAGCTTGAAACCCCGCAGGTCGATCTCCGCCGGACGTCCGGCGACGATGGACGCGAAGGGCTCCTCGAGTGGCTTCATGCGACCTCCCAGGTGGCAGGCGAACCGACGCTGCGGGCCACACTAGGGGAGAGGTACGGTGCCGGCCAGTGCACGGCGGTCCGTCCCGGTCACCCCATTCGGCCCATCTGTCGCCGGTTCCCGCGAGATGGTCGCGCAGCTACCATGCGGCCATGCGCTCCCCCCGCATCCTCGCGGCAGCCTTGGCCGCCCTGCTCGTCGCCTCGGCCGCGCCTGCGCTCAGCGCCGATGGCGCCGAGCCGTCCGTCGCGCGTATCAAGGTGCGCCAGGTCGATGGCGTGGCCGAGTTCTTCCGTACCGACAGCGGCGACCGATTCGTGCCTCGCGGCGTCAACTACATCGACTTCATCCGGGACGAGAATGGCGTCTATCGCGATGCCGTATTCGCCACCGCCACCTTCGACGCCGACCGTGTGCGCGAGGCCTTTGCGAACCTCGCGGCCCACGGCTACAACACGGTCCGGGTCTTCTTCGATACCTGTGGCATCGGTCGCTCTTGCATCGGTGTCCCGGGAGGCCAGGGGATGCAGGCCCGGTACCTGGACAACATGACCGAGGTCATGCACATCGCCGCGGAGGAGGGCATCTACCTGCTGCTCACGGCCAACTCGATTCCCGACGAGGGCGGCTACTGGGAGTACTTCGACCGCCTCTTCGGCGCGGATCACCCCGGCTTCACGCGGCGCGAGAACGCCGACTGGCTGCACACCGCGGGAGTCGAGACCAAGGCTCGCTTCTGGGACGACCTGCTCGGCGGGCTCGCGGGGCGCGACGCGCCCTTCGAGGTGGTGCTGGGCTGGCAGTTGACCAACGAGCAGTGGCTCTTCCGCGAGCATCCGCCGCTGTCGCTCGATGCCGGCTTCGCCGAGACGGCCAATGGGCGACGCTACGACCTGGGCAAGCCCAGGCAGCAACGCAAGATGGTCGCCGACGGACTGGTCTACCTCATCGATCGCCTGCGCGAGGTCATCACCGAGTACGACCCGGAGGGCCTGGTCACGATGGGCTGGTTCGCGCCCTACTTCGGTGCCGACTGGTTCGTCGACACCGAACCCATGCTCAAGCGCGCCGACCTCGACTTTTTCGATTTCCACGCCTATGGGGATGCCGGCCTCAGCCCGCGCGAGCAGGCCCGCTCGTTCGGCATGATCGGCTACGAGCGCAAGCCCATCGTCATGGGCGAGCTCGGCGTGGGCAAGGCCATCGTGCCGACTTCGTCGAGTGCGGCGGCCAGCGTGCAGCAGTGGATCGCCGACTCATGCGACGTCGGTTTCGATGGCTGGCTCAACTGGGGCTACTATCCCTGGCCGGAGGACCTCGGCGGCGCGGCCTGGGCCTTTCTTGACGACGACGGTCGGCTGCTCGAGGCCCTGGCCCCGGTCGATCAACCGGACCCGTGCGTCGTCAGCCCGAGGGCCGGGACGGACCTGGCCCGGGGGGCGAAGGTAACCGCATCCGCTTCGGCACCCGGCCAGCCGCCGCGCCAGGCGACCGACGGGCAGGCGAGCTCGTGGGTCGCGGGTGACTTCCCGCCGCAGTCGTTGCGCCTCAGGTTCAAGCGCCCGGCCGCCCTGGGGCAGGTGGGCCTCGCGGTCGACCAATGGCCGTCGGGCGCGACACACCACCGGTTGTGGGCCACCCTGCGCGGCGGACGCGAGGTGCTGCTCGCCGATATCGAGCGCTACCTGCATACCGATAGCGCCCTGGACTACGTCTTCGATATGCCCCTGCCGGAGGTGACGGGGCTGCGCATCGACACCCTCGAGTCGCCCTCCTGGGTGGGTTGGCGCGAGGTCAGTGCGGTCGCGGCGGAGCCGGCCGGCAGACCGTGCCTCGTCGATGCCCGCGTCGTGCGTACCGCGCCGCGGCCGTCAGCGAGGATCTCGACCACGCTCGGCCCCAAGCAGCGTGCCCTGGCCGAAGCGCGGTTCGCGGGCGACCCTGCCTGGCTGCGGGTGCCCGGCGACCACTGGGTCCGGGCCGGTCGCTCGGTCTGCCCCGAGCTGCCCCTGGCCGACGGTCCTGCCCTCGACCTCGTGCCGGTGACGTTCGAGGTCCGGGTGCCGGCCAGATCCGGCGAGGTCTTCTTCGCCGGCGACTTCCCGCCGGCGTTGGCACTGCCGGTATGGAATCCGGCCACCGTCTGGATGTCGCCGAACCGGAAGCGGGTGCGTCGCGCGACGGTGCCCCTGCCTCGAGGCGAGCAGCTCGCCTACAAGTACACCGAGGGCGGCTCCTGGGAAGGGGCCGAGACCGACCGCGGGTGCCGACAGCTGCCCGACCGCACCCTCACCGTCGAGCCAGGCCTCGTGGTCCGCGATCGCGTCAGGGCTTGGCACAGCGACTGCTGAACCCGAGATCGCCGGCCGCGCCGGGGTCAGCGCGTATGCTGGGGGTGTGAGCAGCAAACAACGTCTCCTTGTCGTCTCCAACCGACTGCCCCTGACGGCCAAGCGTGTCTCAGGCCGCTGGCGCGGCGAACGCTCGTCGGGCGGGCTGGTGGCTGCGATGGCCCCGCTCATGGCCCAGAGCGACGGACTCTGGCTGGGCTGGCCCGGAGATGCCTTGCCCGGTGAGCCCGAGGGCAGGGCCAAGCTCATGCGTGAGTGGGAGGAGCAGCACGGCTACGTGGCGGTGGAGATCCCGGCCAAGGTCTCGCGCTCGTTCTACGAGGGCTACGCCAACGACACCCTCTGGCCCTTGCTGCACGGCTTCCCGACGCGGGTCGTGTTCGCGCCGGAGAGCTGGGTCGCCTATCGCGACGCCAACCAGCGCTTCGCGGACGCCGTGGCGACGCGCGTGCGCAAGGATGACCTCATCTGGGCCCACGACTACCAGCTGATGCTCGTGCCGCAGCTGGTGCGCGAGCAGGTCCCCGACGCGCGCATCGGCTTCTTCCTGCACATCCCCTTCCCGTCGTCGGAGGTCTTCCGCATCCTGCCCGAGCGCGAGGAGCTGCTGCGCGGCCTGCTCGGCGCCGACGCGCTGGCCTTCCAGACCCACGGCCACCTGCACAACTTCCGCCGCTCGCTGCTGCAGGTGCTGGGCCTGGAGAGCCAGATGGACAGCGTCCACGTCGACGGGCGGACGGTGCGCCTCTCGGCGCTGCCCATCGGCATCCAGTCGGACGAGTGGAAGGACCTCATCCGCGATGACCCCAAGGTGGCCAGGCGGCGCGCGGAGCTGAACGACCGTCACCACGGACGCAAGCTCATCATCTCGGTCGACCGGCTCGACTACACCAAGGGCATCCCCGAGCGCATGCGCACGTTCCGCCGGCTGCTGCGCTCGTCGCCGTCGTGGCGTGGCAAGGTCACGCTGGTGCAGGTGGCCGTCCCGTCGCGCGAACGCGTGCCGGCGTACGCCGAGCTGCGGCGGGAGGTCAGCGAGCTCGTAGGCGAGGTCAACGGCGACTTCGGGACGCCCGAATGGCAACCGGTCGTGTATCTGCGCCGCTCGGTCAACAGGCAGGAACTGGCCGCCCTCTACTCGGCCGCCGACCTCGCCTGGGTCGGTCCGCTACGCGACGGCATGAACCTCGTGGCCAAGGAGTACGTGGCCTGCCAGCACGAAGGCGACGGTGTGCTCCTGCTGAGCGAGTTCGCCGGGGCGGCCCACGAGCTGGGCGAGGCCCTGCGCATCAACCCCTACGACGAGGTCGGGACGGCCGAGGCCATCGAGCGCGGCCTCCAGATGCCTGCCGACGAGCGGGCCGAACGCATGGCCGCGCTGCACGAGCGGGTCCACCGCCATGACGCGGTGGCCTGGGCCGAGCGCTTCCTCGAAGGTCTTCGCGCGGCCACGGCCAGCACCCGCCAGACCATGCGCAAGGACCGTCCGCAGCCCGACGTCGGGGCCCTGCGCGCGGCGTTCGGCCGCGCCGAACGACGCCTGCTGCTGCTCGACTACGACGGCACGCTCGTGGACATCAAGCCGCGCCCGCAGGATGCGGCGCCGTCACCGCGGCTGGTGTCGCTCCTGCGGGAGGTCGCGGCCTTGCCGGCGACGACCACGGCCATCGTCAGCGGTCGATCGCTGGCGGACATCGAGCGCTGGTTCGGCGACATCCCCGACCTGGGGCTGGCCGTGGAGCACGGGGCACTCATGCGTGAGCCCGGCGCCGACGGCTGGTCGATGCTCCGCGGCAGCATGGATCTCTCGTGGAAGGAGCACGTGGCGCCGGTGCTGGAGCAGTTCGCTGCCAGTGCCCCCGGCTCCCTCGTCGAGCACAAGGACTATGCGCTCGCGTGGCACTACCGCCTCGTCGACGCCGAGTTCGGCGCCTGGCTGGCCAACGAGCTGGTGACCACGCTGGAGAACCTTCTCGCCGGCACCGAGCTGGCGGTCATCCACGGCAACAAGGTGGTCGAGGTCCGCTACGCCTGGGCCAACAAGGGCGAGGTGGCGGCGCATCTGGCCGCCCGCTTCCGGCGCAAGTCGTTCGTGCTGGCCATCGGCGACGATCGCACCGACGAGGACCTCTTCGGCAGCCTGCCGCGCAGTGCCTGGACCATCCGCGTCGGCACCGGCTCCACCACGGCGCGCTTCCGGCTGTCGGGTCCGCAGGAGGTCCGAGCCTTGCTGCGCACCCTCACCGAGGCATAGCGAACGGCCACGTCAGGTCTGACCGGGCCGCACCAGCGCAACCTCGCGAAGGTGTCGGCCATCTGATAGACACCCCGCCGCCGCCGTAGGCATCGCTCCACGAGTCCGTTTCCCCCGGAGCGATGCCGGCAAGGAGGTATGGCTGCACATGGCCACGAAGCTGCCCGGCGAGGGCGAGGCCCCCGGTGCGGTGGCCTGCTTCATGATCAACTGCGCCCATCCCTCCCATTTCGCCGATGCCCTCGAGACCGGCGCACCCTGGCTGTTGCGCGTACGCGGTATCCGTGCCAACGCCTCGGACAAGAGCCACGCGCAGCTCGACGCGGCCACCGAGCTCGATCGCGGCGATCCCGACGACCTTGCGCTGCGCTACGCGGCGTTGCTCGGGCAGGTGCCGGAGATGAGCGTCCTCGGCGGGTGCTGCGGCACTGATCACCACCACATCGCAGCCATCGCCGGCGCCGTCGACGGCCACGGGTCGCTACTGCGTAGGCCGCGTCCCGGCGGGGGGTTGCGCGCGGCCGTATCCTTGGGGAGCCGCAGCGCTTGCGGTGTCTGCCCACGTGCCCGGTCAGGCCAAGGTGATACCACTTGGCGTAGGGAGAACGACCGTGGCACAGCACACACCCGCTCAGCTCGGCGCGCAACGCGTCCCCATCATGTCCGCCTCGCAGCTCGATGAGCGCACGCGTCCGTCAGACGTGGAGCCCCAGCCCATCTGGCTGCGGCACCGCCTGCAGCGCCGCCACATGAGCGAATCGACGTCCGCGCCACGGCGTGCGCGAGAGTGGTTCAACCGCATGGCGCGCCGCGCTCCGGAGGCGTAGCCTGCACCTCAGCGGGCACCTGCGGTACGCGCCCGGCCGGCGAGCCGCGAAGGCCGTCTACTCGGCCGCAGCCGGCTCTGGAGCCTGGCTGCCGTAGGCGATGATCCAGCCCCGGAAGGCCTCGATGACCTGCGGCTCCTCCACGATGACGGCCGGCGTGAAGATCCGCAGCAGGGCCCAGCGTGAGACGTCGATCCCGTCGCCTGCGACCGTGCCCTCGATGCCGATGAGCTCGAAGAGGGGCGGCATCCCGTCGCCGGTGCCCTCGTCCACGTCGATGGTGATGACGCCGGTGCCATCGCTGAACAGGAACTCCTCGTCATCGACCTGCTCGAGCGCAGCGCCCTCGAGGTAGACCATCGCCGGCGCCTCGCCGCGCTCGACCGCGGAGATGGTCGACGTGGCCACTTCCTCCTCCGCCGCCGCCGGCGCCGCCAGCGCCAGGGCCACGGCCAGGACCGACAGGACGCGCGTGACGCGGGACATCTGGATCGTCCTCCTCATCGCTGGCGCTGGGCCAGCATCTCCTGTGCGCGGTCGCGCAGCTTCGCCAGCAGGCCGATGAGCGTCGCACGCTCCTGGGCCGTCAGCGACTCGAAGACCAGCTCGTCGAGCACGCCATCGATCAGCGGCGCGAAGCGGCGAGCGGCCTCGCGGCCGGCATCGGTCAGGACCACGTGCTGGGCGCGCCGGTCGGTGGGATCGGGCAGGCGCTCCACGAGACCGTCAGCCTCGGCCCGGTCGACCAGGCGGGAGACGCGTGTGGCCGTCATCTGGCACTGCTCACCGATCTCCACGCCCCGGATGCCGCAATCGGCCGACTTGGCCAATCGCACCAGCAGGTCGGCCGTGGCCGGGTCAAGTCCGGCCGGGTCGACGGCGAGCCGGTCGATGGCAGCCGCCACCGCGGCCTGGGCTTCCATCAGCACCCCGGTCGCAGCCAGGCGCTCGTCGGGGAACAGGTGGGCCTCGCGGCCCGCGTGCTCGATGTCGATGTGTTGATCCCTCCTTGCCGGTCCTCGGGATGGTGCTCTTGACAGCCGCTCGTGTCAATCGCTATTGTTCCATACGCAACGATTGCTATCGCAACAGAATGAGGTCACCTCCTCCATGACCGACAAGAGGGCCGATCACAACCAGGCCATCATCGACGAATACCGCGCCAACGAGGGCGTGGTCAGCGGCTACTTCGCCGGCCTTCCCCTCGTCCTGGTCCACCACATGGGAGCCAAGTCGGGCGCCGAGCGTGTCGCGCCCCTGCTGTCGCAGGCGGTCGGCAGGGACTGGGCCGTCTTCGCCTCCAAGGGCGGCGCGGATGAGAACCCCGCCTGGTACTACAACCTCATGGCCAACCCGGAGACGACCATCGAGGTCGGCACCGAGACGCTGGCTGTGCACGCCCGTGAGGCCGAAGGTGCGGAGTACGAGCGCATCTGGAGCAAGCAGAAGGCGATTCTGCCGATGTTCGCCGAGTACGAGCGCAAGACTGCGCGCGAACGCATCCCGGTGGTCGTGCTCGAACGCACCTGACCTCGACGCCTCTCCCTCCGCGCCCGGGTCGGCCCCCCCTTGCCGACCCGGGCGCGTTCGTCTGGCTCGGGCAGACTGTGCGGACCAGATCCGTATGAGGGAGCGCCTGCCTTGACCTCGACGACCGAACTCCGTGTGGCCTTGACCGTCGACGATCGGGATGCGGCAGTGGCCTTCTACCGACAGGTGTTGGGCGTGGAGTCGTCCGCCCACTGGACCCGGCCTGCGGGCAACGTGGGTGTGTTCGAGCTGCCGCGCGCGACCCTCGAGCACCTCGACAGGGAAGCCGCCGCCGCAGTCGATGACTTCGAGGCCGGACAGCGGGTCTCGGGGAGCGTGCGCCTGGCGCTGCGAGTGGCCGACGCCGCCGAGACGTACGCGACCGCCGAGGCCGCCGGCGCTGGTGCGGTCGGCTCGGTCAAGCTCGCGTCATGGGGCGACCGGGTCGGCCGCGTGGAGTCCCCCGCTGGCATGCAGTTGACGCTGTCCTCGGAAGCCTGATTCGCCACCACTGCCCTCCATCCTGGCGCGTCGATCGAGCGGCACGTCTCGATGCCCTCGCCAGGGGGCACACTGGGGGCATGTCTGACCCCACGCCGTCGCGGCCTGTCCGCGGCCTCTTCCTGGGCTCTGGTGCCGGCTTGGCCGAGGTGGGCATGGCCGAACGCGTCCTCGAGATGACCGGGCAGGACGCGAGCCGCGTCGAGCTGCTCTACGTGGGCACGGCCAGCTACGACGCGGTCGAGCCGCGTGTGCGCCAGACCGCCCGTTTCGGCGAGCTCGGCTGTCGCGTGACCGAGCTCGACGTCGCGTTGCGGGCGCCGGAGGCGGCTGTCGTCGAGGACGCGCTCGGTAGCGCGGACGCGATCGTCGTCAGCGGCGGCAATACGCTCTACGCGGTCGATCGCTGGCGACAGATTGGCCTCGACGGACTCCTCCGCAGCGCGCTCGAGCGCGGCGTCGTCGTCTGTGGTGGCAGCGCCGGTGCCATCTGCTGGTTCGACGGCGGGCACAGCGACTCCATGGACCCCACCTCGTACCGCGAGCCGGTGTCGCTCGACGATCCTCGCGCGTACGATTGGAGCTACATCCGGGTCGATGGCCTCGGCCTGCTGCCTGGCCTGCTCTGCCCGCACTACGACGTGACCGGGCGCAACGGCGTGCTGCGCGCCCACGACTTCGCCGCCATGCTGCGCCGCCATGCCGGCGAGACCGGGCTCGGCCTCGACGACTGGGCCGCGTTGCTGGTCGATGGCGACCGCTACGAGGTCGTCCCCCTGCTCGGCCGCGGGGGATCGGTGCGGGACGGCAGCTTCGTCGAGGACGGCTCGGGCGTCCCGGGGCTGTGGGTGCTCGAGGCCGGGGACGGGACGACGACCATGCGTCCGGCCCCGCAGCACGGACGACTGGCCGATCTGGTCCGTCCTGCTCGCGCCATCCGACCCGATCCACTGGTCGAGATCGCCCGCGCGGAGAACCCGCTACCCGCGGTCTGAGTCGCGTCGTACACTCGAGCCACGATGGCCGCGACACCGAACCCCAAGCACATCCGCTACCGACAGACCTCACCCCGCGGAACGGGCAGGTACGAGGTGCTCTACGAGGACACCGTCGTCGGCACGGTCGGGCGCTTCCGATCGAGTGCTGGTCAGTTCGGTTCCCGCTGGATGGCGACGACCCCGCGACGGGTGCGTTCGGGCCAGTACGTCACGCGTGACGCAGCTGCGGCTTGGCTCGTCGAGCAGGCTCGCAGCAGCAGCCGTGCCTGAGAGGAGTCCCCGTGCCTGAGCGACACCGGGTACTGATCATCGGCGGCGGCTACGGCGGCCTCTACTGCGGCTCGCGAGCTGGCCAAGCACGACGTCGACATCACGCTCGTGGACCGTCGCAACCACCACCTCTTCAGCCCGCTGCTGTACCAGGTCGCGACCGGTGCCCTGACGCCCTCGGACATCGCACAGCCGCTGCGCCTCATCCTGCGCAAGCAGCAGAACGTGCGCGTGCTGCTGGCCGAGGCCATGGGCCTCGACCCTGAGGCGGGGACCGTGCGCATCGACGACGGCACCGACCTCGAGTACGACTCGCTCATCGTGGCCACCGGCACCAAGCACTCCTACTTCGGCAACGACGGGTGGTCGGCATACGCGCCCGGCATCAAGACACTGGAGGACGCGCTACAGATGCGTGCGCGCATCCTCGATGCCTTCGAGAACGCGGAGCTGGAGACCGATTCGGCCAAGCAGCACGACTGGATGACCTTCGTCATCGTCGGCGCCGGCCCCACCGGCGTGGAACTGGCCGGCTCGCTGTGTGAGATCGCCCGCGACGCGCTGCCGCGCGACTTCCGCGCGATCAACACCGAGGAGGCGCTGGTCTACCTCATCGAGGGCGCCGACCGCGTGCTACCGACCTATCCGCGCTCGCTCTCGAAGGCAGCCTCCAGGCAGCTGGCCCAGCTGGGCGCGACCATCCGCACCAAGACCATGGTCACCGAGATCGATGCCGACGGCGTGACCGTACGTGGCACCGAGGGCACCGAGACCAGCCGCATCCCCGCCCGCACCGTGCTCTGGGCCGCGGGTGTGGCCGTGGGCAAGTTCGGGGCCGCCGTGGCCGCTGCCACTGACGCACCTACCGATCGCGTCGGCCGCATCATGGTCAACCACGACCTGACCATCCCGGGTCACCCCAACATCTGGGTGGTGGGCGACCTGGCGGCGGCCGAGTGGTCACCGGGCCAGATGGTGCCGGGCGTGGCCCAGGGCGGCATCCAGGGCGGCAAGTACGCAGCCCGCTCGATCATCGCCAAGCGTGACGGCGTGACCATTCCCGACTTCGAGTTCAAGGACCTCGGCGAGCTGGCCACGATCGGCCGGTTGCGCGCGGTGGCCGACTTCCGCATGCTCCGCTTCAGCGGCTTCCTGGCCTGGTTCATGTGGCTGGCTATCCACATCTTCTGGCTCATCGGCCTGCAGAACCGGCTGCTGGTGATGGTGCGCTGGGCCTGGTCGTTCCTCTCCCGTGGCCGGGGCAGCCGACTCATCACGGGCCTGCCCAAGCACAGCTCGGACCGCGAGGGCAAAGGCGGTCTCGGCTGAGACACCCGCGGCGGCGTGACCGACGCGCGGACGGGTCAGCCGCCGCGTACCGCCTGCTGACGCAGCATGTAGGCATAGCCCGTGAGCGCGAGCCCGGCCGCGATGAGCAGCACGCCCTGCAGGTTGAACAGCCCGTCGACGGTCGAGCTGCCGGCAGCTCCTGCGAAGAGCAGCAGCAGGCCGGCCAGTGCCAGGACGGCGTTGAGCACCAGCGAGGCCAGCGGCAGTGGCGCCGCCACCTGCCGCCGCACGAGGCTGCTGGCGATGCCCACGAGGCCGAAGACGATGAAGCCGATGCCCACGACCACGGCCAAGGTGGCCGTGACCGCCTCGGTGATCTCCGTCAGGAACGTGGCCACGACGACCACCGCACCGACGGTCACGCCGGAGCCGGCCCGGAACGAGGCCAGGACCTCGATGTCCGGCCGGTACTGGTGGCGCCAGAGCTGGAAGGCGGTGATGAGCGAGCCCGCGAGCAGGACGACCCCGACGAGCTGCAGCGTGGTGCTGGCTCCGCCGAGAGGCTTGAAGATGAACACCAGGCCCATCAGTGCCACGAGGATGCCCTCGACGAGGACGATGGTCCAGGACGTGCGCGGGCTCCACGGCGCTCCTCGGTCGATGAGGTCCTCTGCGAGCACCGTCGCACGGTCCACGCTCTCCTGCGTGGTGGACTTGGGCGTAGCGGACGTGGGCGGCTTCACCTCGGACTCAGACGTAGCGGTGGTCGGTGGCTTCTCGGACATGACTGTATCTCCCGTGCGGCGAGCCCGGACGACTGCATCCTAGCGTGCCCGACAGGGCCGGCGGGGATGGCTCGGGCTACTCGTCCCCGGCGGGACCTTCGTCGCCCTCATCCGCGCCGGCGTCGGGCTCGTCGTCCGTGTTCGCCCCTGCGGTCGCAGCCTTGGCCAGCTCGATGGCTACGGCATCGGCTACCGTCTCGAAGTCGGGCGCCTGCAATGGCGTGCCGTTCACGACCACCGTGGGGGTCGCGTTGATGCCCTTGGTGTAGGCCTCGGCCATGGCCTCGGCCTGCAGCTCCGCGAAGCGCTCGCGGGCGTTCTCGAGCACGAGGCCCGCGCGGAACTGGTGCATGTCCAGCTCCACCAGCTCGCCCATCTCAAGCAAGCGGTCGATGTGGAAGGCACCGCTCTCGTTGCCGTTGAAGTTGGCGAAGAGGTAGTCGTGGAAGGGCCAGAACTTGTCCTGGTCGGCGGCCAGGCTGCCGGCAACCGCGGCCCAGTGCGACTCGTCGCCGAGGAAGGCGAGGTTGCGGAAGACCAGGCGGGCATCGCCGGTCTGCACGAACTGCTCCACGATGGCGGGCTCGATCTCGTAGGTGAAGCGCTGGCAATAGGGGCACTGGAAGTCTTCCCAGACCTCGATCACCACCGGGGCCTCGGGGTTGCCCATGGAGAAGCCGTCGACCTCGTCGGTGGGCGACCAGAACGGTGGCGCGGCGATCGGCGGCGGCGTCGTCAGCGGGGCCCATGTCAGCTCGGGCTCATCGCTATCCTGGGCTACGACGACCGACCACGACACGGCGATCAGGGTCGTGGTCAGCAGCAGCGAGACGAACGTGATGAGGCCCGAGCGGGCGCGGAAGGCGTGGGACATCGTGCTCCTCTTGGGGTGGCAGCGGTCGCGCCAGCATAGACGAAGGCCCCGCTCCACACGGCCGGGGCCTCGAGTCGCGCGCGGACGAAGGTCAGCCCTCGTCTTCCTCCATCTCGCCCTCGTCGTCCATGTCGCCCATCTCGCCGCTGTCCATGTCACCGCCCATCTCGCCCTCGTCCATGTCGCCCATCATCATCGGGCCGCCGGCCTTGACCGGCAGGCTGATCGTCTGCGGCTCGGCCGTCATGAACTCCAGGCTCAGCTCGATCTCGGTGTCGACCACGAGCGGCTCCACGAGGTCGATGAGCATGACGTGGTAGCTCCCGGGCTTGAGCACGGCGTCGCCACCGGCGGGAACGGCGATCTCGGCGACCTGGTTCATCGACATCATGCCCTCGTCGTCCATCGATGAGAGGTGCAGCTCCACGACCTCGGCCGCGGGGCTCGAGGCGCCGACCAGGGCATCGTCGGCATCGGTGGCGTTGTGGATGACCATGTAGGCCGCACCCGCGAGGTCGAGCATGGGCGATTCGCGCGCCCACGCATCCATGACGTGGAGGCCGGCCTCCATCTCCATCGTGGGCTCCATCGAGCCCATCTCGTCGCTGCTGTCGTCCTCGGCCGCGACGCCGCCCAAGGCAAGGCTCAGCGCGGTCGCGATGGCCGCGCTCGACAAGAGCACGGTGCGTGTGGTCCGGGTCATGGATCCCCCTCCGTGGTGGCTCAGCTGGCCGGCAGCTTGCGCAGATCGGCGACGATCTCCGCCGCCGGCGTCCCGAACGGGTAGGCCAGCAGGTACTGCCCGTTCGCGTCGATGAGATAGAGCTCGGCTGTGTGCGACATCGTGTAGCCGGCGGTGGAGGTCGTCTCCACGCGTGCGTACTTGACGCCATAGTTGTCGGCCGCACGGCGGACCGCGCCGGGCGTACCGGTCACAGCCACGAGGTTGTCTGGCAGGTACGTCGTCCACTCGTCGAGGAACTCGGGCGTATCGCGCTCGGGGTCGACCGAGACGAACAGCGCCTGCGTCTCGGGCAGCGCCTCGAAGACGCCGAAGAGCTCGCCCAGCGTCGCCGGGCACACGTCGGGGCAGTGCGTGTAGCCGAAGTAGATGAGCACGTTCTCACCGCGCATGTCGGCGAGGTCGAAGGGCTCGCCATCTGGCGTGACGAGGTCGGCCAGCTCGGGGGCCGGGCGGGGGTCGCCGATGGGGGAGGAGGCCGTGGTGACTTCGCCGACCAGCGTGTCCGGAGTCGGCGCCACGGTGGGAGTCGGCGCCACGGTCGGCGTCGACGTCGCAGCTTCAGCGGTGACCGCGGTCGTGGGCGAAGGTGCGTCGGTGGCCTCGTCACCGCCACAGGCGGCGACCAGGAGGCTGGCTGCCAGGAGTGTCGTGAGGGAGGGGACCCGGTATCTGCCGTTCACGTGTGGGCGAGCCTACCACCAGCCCACGGTGGCGGTGTTGCGCGCTGCCCTCCATGTTGTAGTATTGAGACCAGGTATCAACTAGAGACACTGAACCGGACGACGAGAGGATCCGTGCGATGGCCCCACACCCCGCCAACTCCGCCCTACCGGCTCGCCGCCTGGCCTCGCTGTCGATGACGGGGGCGCTGGTGGCAGCGCTCGCGTTCGGCGCCACCCCCGTCGCCGCTGCCGCCGACGAGGGGACCGGCACGGTGACCGTGACCACCGAGGTGCTCGGTTCGGTCGTGGGCCAGCTGGTGGGCGACGCCGGTGAGGTCATCGTGATCATGCCCGGTGGGGCCAACCCGCACAGCTATGAACCTTCGGCCCGCGACGCCGAGTCGGTGCTCAACGCTGACGTCGTGGTCTCCAACGGGCTCGACCTCGAGGAGAGCCTGTTGGGTGTACTCGCCGCGGCCGAGAGCGAGGGTGTCACCTGGTTCGAGGCAGCCGACCACATCACGCCGCGTGACCTCGAGGCGCAAGCCGGTGCCGGGGACCACGCGGAAGAGGCGCACGACGACGATGGGGCCGCGCACGGGGCGGAGGACCCGCACTTCTGGACCGATCCCACTGCCATGCGTGACGTCGTGCTCGCCCTCGCGCCGGTGCTCGCGGAGGCGGGTTTCGAGGTCGCCGACAATGCGGCGGTGCTGACCTCCGAGCTGGAAGCGCTCGACGTCGAGGTCGCCGAGATCCTCTCGGCCGTGCCCGTGGCTGAGCGCAAGTTGGTCACCGGGCACCGCTCGATGGGCTACTTCGCGGAGCGCTACGACTTCGAACAGATCGGCACCGTCATCCCTGGCCTCTCGACCAGCGGCGAGCCCACGGCCCGCGAGCTGGCACAGCTCATCGCGGACATCAAGGAGCACGACGTGGCCGCTGTCTTCGCCGAGGTGGGCACCCCTCGGTCGGTGGTCGAGGCCGTGGCCGGCGACAGCGGCGCCGAACTGGTCGAGCTGTCCACCTCGCAACTGCCCGAGGGCGGTGACTACCAGGACCTCATCCGTGAGATGGCGACGACCATCGCCGGCGCCCTCGCCGGCTGAGCCGACCGTCATGAGACCCGGTCTCGCTGATATCCTCGGCTGACCGACGCGGCGGCACCCCGTGCGGCCCGTCGCCACCCTGGGAGTGCGCTTGGAGTTCCTGCTCGATCCGTTCCTGAACAACGCCTTCATGCAGCGCGCCCTGCTCGCGGGCGTGCTCGTCTCGATCGCCTGTGCGGTGGTGGGCACGTTCGTGGTGCTGCGCGGCCTCGCCTTCATCGGCGACGCACTGGCGCACGGCGTGCTGCCCGGCATCGCCGGCGCGATCCTGTTGGGCCTGCCCGGCATGCTCGGTGCGGCTGTCGGCGCGGTGGTCATGATCGGCGGCGTGTCGCTCGTGACCCGCCGCTCGCGCCTCTCGTCCGACACCGCCATCGGCCTGCTCTTCGTGGCCATGCTGGCCCTGGGCGTGGTCATGATCAGCGCCAGCGATGCCTTCCAGGGTGACCTCGTGGCCATCCTCTTCGGCCAGATCCTCGGTACCAGCTGGGAGCAGGTCACGATCATGCTCGTGGCCACCGTGCTGGTCGTGGTCGTCACGTTCCTCGCCTCGCGACCATTCCTGCTGCTCAGCTTCGATCCCGAGCAGGCAGATGTAGCCGGCTTCTCCTCGCGGCGCTACCACGTGCTGATGCTGCTGCTGGTGGCACTCACCGTGGTCGTGGCCTTCCAGACCGTGGGCACGCTGCTGGTCTTCGGCATGCTCCTCGCGCCCGCCGCCTCGGGTGCGCTGCTGGCCAGCCGCATCAGCTCGATGATGGTGATCGCCAGCATCATCGGCATGGCCAGCACCTACGTGGGTCTCCTGCTCTCGTACTGGTTCGACCTCGCCGCGGGCGCCACCATCGTGCTCACGTCGGTGCTCGTCTTCTTCCTCGTCTTCGCGCTTTCGCAGGTGCGTGACTCGGGCAGCCATGTCGAGGCCACCGATGCGAGCGGGGAGACCGTCTCGTGAGCTCGTCGGGCGTCACTACCCCTGCCGCCACCACGGCCAGCCCGTCGGCAGTCAGGCCCGCGCCTTCCGCGCTGACCATCTCGGCCCGCCGGCTGGCGGTGGGCTACGGACGCGACCTGGTGGTCGAGGGCATCGACCTCGATGTGCGACCCGGTGGCTCGGTGGCGCTGGTCGGCACCAATGGCTCGGGCAAGTCGACGCTGATCAAGACGATCGTGGGCCTGATCCCGGTGGCCGGTGGTGCGCTCGAGGTCCTCGGGCAGCAGCCGGGCGGGTCGCCCCGCCGCATCGCCTACCACTCCCAGTTCCACGCCTCGGGCTACGTCCTGCCCATCCGCGTGGTCGACGTCGTGCGCATGAGCCGCTACCCGGCGCTGGGCCTCACCGGCCGCATGACGGACGAGGATCATCGCCTGGTGTCCGAGGGCATGGAACGCATGGGCATCAGCCACCTGGCTAGGGCGCCCATGCGCAGCCTGTCGGGTGGGCAGCTCCAGCGGGTGTACCTGGCACAGGCCCTGGCCCGCCGCGCCGATCTCATCGTGCTCGACGAGCCCACCGCCGGCATCGACGCGGGTGGGCGCGAGCTCTATCTCAAGGCCTTCGCCGAGGAGTTGCGGCGCGGCGCTGCCATCGTGACCGCGACCCACGATATCGCCGAAGCCGTCGAGTACGACCAGGTGCTCTTGCTGGCCCGGCGCGTGGTGGCCCTCGGCGCGGGTCGGGACGTGCTCACGCCGGACCAGTTGATGGAGACCTTCGGCATCGTCATCCAGGATCCCCACGAAGAGCACGCGGGCCGCTTCACGGTGGCCGAGGTCGCACATGGCGGCCCGCAGACCATCGACACCCGCTGCCGGGACGACGAGGAAGACTGCGACTGAACCCGGGTCGGCGGTGGTCTAGGCTAGGGTGCTGACGGGAAGGGTACGACCGGCGTGCCCTCGGGGGACATGAACGGAGGTGGCGTGTGGCCAAGACGGTGAGCGATCTGGCCCGCGAGATCATCCGCCGCCTCGACCAGGGGGAACCGCTGGAGTCGGCCATCGCCATGGTCCTGACCGGCGAGGGCGTGGACGACGAGGTGCTCGCGGAGCTGCAGCTCGCGGGGCTGCGCGACGCGGTCATCCATGAGGCCTTCCACGAACTGCTCGACTGGCACGCCAGCTTCGGCGGCCTGTCCGACTTCCTCGAGATCGACGAGGCCATCCACCGTATGGCCGAGCGCATCGGCCACGACTTCGACCAGGACCTCGTCGAGCACGGCGACACCCAGGGCCGGCTGGTCCACTAGCGCTTGCCGCGACCCGACTTCATCCGGTCACCGGGCCCATGGCTGATCGCCGAAGGCGCGCGGACGTGCGGGGCATCGAGCTCGGCCGCCGCATGGGCGAAGCCTCGCTGAAGCTCGCCGCTGCGCTGGGCTACAGCGCGATGCAGTTCAACACCGTGGTCAGCACCAACAGCCACGCCGTCCGCGTCTGGCGCTCGCTTGGCTTCCGGGTCGTGGGCACGATCCCCGATGGCTTTCGGCTGCCCGATGGCAGCACCGTCTCGCACCACGTCATGTACCGGTCGCTGCCGTGAGCGCCAGTACGAGTCCGGGGCAGGGGAGCGGCGGCTGGCTGCGACGCGACAGCATGCGGGCCGGTGCCCGCGCCATCCTGCCGCTGTCGATCGGCGCCTTCCCCTTCGGCCTGGCCTACGGCGTGACCGTGGTCGAGTCGTCGATGAACGACTTCGTCGGCTGGCTGGCCTCATTCCTCGTGCTTGCCGGCGCCGCGCAGTTGGCCGTCAGCGACCTCATCGACCAGGGCGCGCCGTGGTTCGTGGTGGTCGGCACCGCGCTCGTCATCAACGCCCGCTTGATGATGTATTCGGGCGCGCTGGCGCCGGCGTTCTCCCGGTTCCCCAGCCGCTGGCGCATCCCGCTGGCCCATCTCATGACCGACCAGGCCACGGTCACCTCGCTGCTCTACAACGAGGACGAGCGCGATCCTCGGCGGCGGATGGCCTACTACCTCGGTGCCGGTGGCAGCTTCGCGATCTCGTGGTGGATCGGCACCACTCTCGGCATCGTCATCGGCGCCACCATCCCGGCCGAGTTCCAGGTCGGCTTCGCGGCGCCGTTGATGTTCATCGCCCTGGCCGTGCCGTCGGTGCGCGACCGAGCTGGGCTCATCGCTGCTGCCGTCGGTTTCTCGGTCACGCTCATCGCCCGGGACGCGCCCATGAACACGGGTCTGCTCATCGGGGCGGCCACGGGTATCGCCTTCGGCATGCTGGCCAGGCTGCGCTCGGAGCCCGACGGGGACCCCATCGCAGAGGAGGTCCCCGATGACGGCTGACCTGCTCATCGTGTTGGCCGTGGCCGCGGGTACCCTGGCCCTGCGCGCCTCGATGGTGACGCTGCTCGCCGACGTGGCCATCCCCCACCGCCTGGAGCAGGCTCTGGGCCTGGTGGCCCCGGCCGTGCTGGCCGGGCTCGTGGCCCAGACGCTGTTCCTCGACCATGGCGAGTTCCGGCCCTTCGGGACGTGGTACCTCGCGGGCGCGGTGGCGGCGCTCGTGGCTTGGCGCACGCGCTCCTTCGGCTGGACGCTCGCGGCCGGCATGGGCAGCGTGTGGCTGCTCGAGGCCGTCCTCTAGGGTGGGCACCCAGGACGCGTGCTCGGGAGCGGGGCGAGACGGCGTAGGACTGCGCAGGACTGCGTAGCCCATCGGTACTGGTGCTCGCTGCCTAACGACTAGTCCCCGATTCCCATTCTCCGGTCTACCATTCATGCTCCCGAGGACGGGTCTGCCTGCGTGTGCAGCGACAGCCGTACCGGCCGTAGTCGAACGTGGAGCCGAGAGCAGTGTCCCTGGCCACCCCCCCGGCCTGGATCAGCGTGTCCAGCCGGATCGTGATCGCGCTGTGCGCCGTCGCACTGGTTGCCAGCGCGTTGCTCGCCTCGGTCCAGCCTACCGCCGCCCAGGACCTCGAATCCCGTATCGCCAGCGTCCGCGCTGCGCAGCGCTCCGCAGAGGCGGCCATGGCCGCGCAGGACCGGATCGTCATCCGACTCACGGCCCAGCGCCTGGCGGCGATCAAGCAGTACCGGCCGCTCGAGAAGACGTACTACCAGGCCCAGAACGAGCTCAATCTGGTCAACGCCGTGCTGGCCGAGCGCAACACCCGCCTGGCCGACCGCACCGCACTGTGGGGCAATCCCGGCTCCAGCCCGCGACCCGGTGACTGGGCCCAGCGGTTGGCCACCATCCGCAAGGAGATCCGCATCGCGGAGGCGCGCAAAGCCAACATCCTTGCGCGCGCCCAGACGGCCGGGCGCGCCATGCGCGCCAAGCAGGCACAGATTCGAAGCCTCAAGAACCAGAAGCAGGCTGCCATCTCCCGCCGTGAGGGGGCTGAGGCCTCGCTCTCGGCCTACATCAAGCAGATGATGGCGCTGGCCAAGCTCAAGGTCGCCGCGCAGGCCACGGTCAGCCTGGCCGAGGGCGACGGCACGTTCTCGTGGCCGACCACCGGCCGCATCAGCCAGACCTACGGTTGCACCGGGTTCAAGTACAACCCTCCCAAGGGCAAGTGCAAGCACTTCCATGACGGCATCGACGTGGTCGACGGCTACGGCACGCCGGTTCGCACCATCGCTGCCGGCGTGGTCGCCTACGCAGGCTGGAACCCGTACGACCAGGAGGGTCGAGCCTACGTCGTGGACGTGGTCCACGCCGACGGCTTCACCTCGCGCTACGGTCACCTCATCCCGGGCAACGTGGTCAAGGCCGGCGACCTCGTCCACACCGGCCAGGTCATCGGCAAGATGGGCAGCACCGGCAAGAGTACGGGCACACACCTGCACTTCGAGCTGTTGCGCAACGGGAACGACGTCAACCCGATGGACTTCCTGCCCACCGGCCTGGTGCAGGTCGACAAGGCTTCGACCAAGGCCGGGCAGGCCCAGGTGAAGCAGGCCGAGAAGGCAGCTGCGGCGCCGCCGACACCCAAGCCCACGCCCAAGGCCATCCCCTTGCGGGCCAAGCCATTCGCCTACGCGGAGAAGACGCCCGTGGCGACCTGCGATCCGCCGAAGCAGTCCGCGGCCAAGGCCAAGGACGCAAGGACGGCAAGAAGACCAAGAAGACCAAGACGGACGATACCAAGCGCAAGACGCTCAACGGACCCGAGGCCGGGGCGGTGGAGTGCGAGCCCACGGGCCTGTTCGCGGCCGCGGCCACGGCCAGCCAGCCCCTCCTGCCCAAGCCGTATCGCGGCACGGATCCTGCCCCCGGCTCGATCGCTCGGGCATAGGTCCGACCCCCGATATCGCGGAGCGCGCTACGCTGGGCTCAACGCCGGCCGGTCCACCGTTGCCAGACCGGCTCCCTGGAGGCCATCGTGAAGCACCCCACCACCCTTCGCCACGCAGGTTCGCTCGCCGCTGCCCTGGCCGCGACCCTCGTGCTGTCCCTGTCGGCCGTCGCGCAGGAAGCTGCCGAGAGTGCCGCGCCCGAGGGCGACAGCGACCAGTCCGGCATCGTCTTCCCCGTCATGCTCGGCGGCCAGCTGCTCACACCCCAGACCTACGACGGTGAGGCGTGGCTGGCGCGGTTCGCCGAGGGCGACGACGCCGATCCGGCCTTCGTCGCGGACATGCAGGCCCTGCTCGAGGGCGCCGGCGTGACGACGGACGACCTCACCGTCAAGACCGCCTCCTACCAGCCGGTCCCCGGCGAGCCACCGGCCGTGATCGCGGCGCTGCGCCTCGACGACACCGACGCCCGTTCGTGGGTCGAGTCGGCCGTCGACGTCATGGTCGGCGACATCATCGAGCCGGGCCTGGTCATGCGCCCGCTCGACACCAAGTGGGCCCTGCGTGTGACCGATGCCACCATGCCCGGCGTCTACCCCCGCACCATCTACCTCAAGGACGACACGGCCTGGATCATCCAGGGCGACAACGACTACATCTGGGACGCGCTGGGCCAGCTACCCGACGCCGACCCGGTGGTCGCGAGCGCCGCTGACTCCCTCTACACGGACATGCCGCTCACCCTCGGCGGCGAACGCCGCATCGGCCTCTACGAGTCGACCGAGCCGCTCTTCCTGCCTTCTCTCAGCGAGCGCCTCGGCGACGGCATCGAGGACTGGTTGCTCGAGCTCTACCTGGAGGCCGGGATCTCGCCCGCCGAGATGCTCGGTGTCATCACCTGGTGGGGTCTTGACGCCGCCCAGGATGGCATCCAGATCGAAGGCTACCGCCTGCCCGAGGGCGGGGCGGAGCTCACCCAGCGCCTGCTGGAGGACGTCTTCCTGGCCCGGCCGCCGGAAGTCTCGGTCGATCCCGAGGCACCGGTGGACGACCCCCTCGCGGAGCTGGACGACCCCTTCGCGGAGCTGGACGGCCCGCTCTCCGGCGTCAGCTTCTCCGAAGAGGAGATCGCCGGACAGGCCGTGACCGCGCTCGATCATGGCGGCGCGCTCCAGTACATCTACAGCTCCGCCGACACGATCTGGGTCATCAGCGACCCACTGGGCGAGCGGGCCAAGGTCGAGGAGGCCATCGAAGCGCTGCCGTAGGCGCAGGGCTCCAGCCGCGAGCGCAGCTACGCGAGCGGCTCCAGGCGGGCGGTGAAGTGGCGCAGCCACGGCGCCTGCTCCACGAT
Organism: uncultured Chloroflexia bacterium; assembly: GCA_963716815.1. Classification (GTDB taxonomy): domain Bacteria; phylum Chloroflexota; class Limnocylindria; order Limnocylindrales; family CSP1-4; genus JAFMJV01. Next base: position 60,839 of record CAVQUM010000019.1, on the reverse strand, counting down.
GCGATAGCCGCGCATGTCGGCGGCCCGTGAGGCCACGTCGATGACGACCTCACCCACGTAGTCGATGTGGCTCTGGGTGTACATCCGTCGCGGGATGGCCAGGCGCACCAACTCCATGGTCGCGGGCTCGTCGGGCCCGTCCTCCCGCGGCCGGCCGAACATGACCGTGCCGATCTCCACGCCGCGCACGCCACCGGCGCGATAGAGCTCCACCGCCAACGACTGGGCGGGATACTCGTGCGGCGGGATGTGGGGCAGCAGCGACTTGGCATCGATGTACACCGCGTGCCCGCCGGCGGGCCGCACGGTGGGGATGCCGGCCGCGTGGATGGTCTCGGCGAGGTACTCGGTCGAGCGGATGCGGTAGCGCAGGTACTTCTCGTCGAGCACCTCCTCGAGGCCCGTGGCGATGGCCTCGAGGTCGTAGCCGGCGAGGCCGCCGTAGGTGGGGAAGCCCTCGGTCAGGATGAGCAGGTTGCGCGCCTGCTGCGCCCATTCGCTGTCGTTGAGCGCAAGGAAGCCGCCGATGTTGGCCAGGCCGTCCTTCTTGGCGCTGACGGTGCAACCGTCCGCGATGGAGAACATCTCCTGGGCGATCTCACGCGGCGTGCGGCCGGCGTAGCCGTCCTCGCGCATCTTGACGAACCAGGCGTTCTCGGCGAAGCGGCAGGCATCGAGGAACATGGGGATCCCGTACTCGTCGCAGACAGCGCGTACCGCGCGCAGATTGGCCATCGAAACCGGTTGGCCGCCACCGGAGTTGTTGGTCACCGTGACCATCACCAGCGGCACCTTCTCGACCCCGTGCTCCTCGATGGTCGCGCGCAGCCGCTCGATGTCGACATCACCCTTGAAGGGCGCCACCAGCGAGAGATCGAGACCTTCCGCGCAGACACAGTCGAAGGCGGTAGCGCCCTGGTACTCGACATTGGCCCGGGTGGTGTCGAAGTGGGTGTTGTTGGGCACCAGGTCGCCCTCGCTCACGGCCACGTTGAAGAGGATCTTCTCGGCCGCGCGACCCTGGTGGGTGGGGATGATCTCGGCATAGCCGGTCAGGTCCCGCACCACCGCTTCGAAGCGGTAGAACGAGCGCGAGCCGGCATATGACTCGTCGCCCAGCATCATCCCGGCCCACTGCTTGCTGGACATGGCGCCGGTGCCCGAGTCGGTCAGCAGGTCGATGATGACCTCGTCAGCGTGGAGGCCGAAGAGGTTGTAGCCGGCACGAACGAGGGCGGCCTCACGCGCGTCGCTGTCGGGCAGGTCGATGGCCTGCACGGTGTGGACACGGAACGGTTCGATGATCGTCTTGTAGGCCATGGTCCCCTCGAGTGCGCAGTGTCCTCCCAGTCTCGCACGAAGATGCCTGCCCCCCGGCGAGGGCGGACACGTCCGCGAGGCTACGGCCGGATCGTCACGTTGCCCCGGTCGAGGTCGCTGCGATACGTGCTGAACCGTCGACGGTCGTGGACACCGCCGCTATCCGCGGTCGCACCTCCGTCGCCGGTCCTGGACCCCCCACGACCCAGCGAGCGGGTGACCGGATGAGTTCGAGGCTCGGCCCGAGGGTGAGATGACCGAGTGACCGGCGCAACTTCATCCGGCTACCCGTGGGCTGGGTAGTCGGCACGTCGCCACGTTCGTGCCCGCTACACGAGTCGGCCGAACGTGGCACGCTGCGAGCATGGCCCAGCCGCAGTGGACCAGCGGGGACCTCGCGCCAGCGGCGGGCGTGCCTGAGCTGGTGGTCATGCAGGTGCGCGTGCCCGCCCACCATCACTCGGAGTTCGAGGAGTGGCTGCGTCGCTACAACGGTGCGGTCGAGTCGGCAGAGGGGCATCTCGACTATGACCTCACGCGGCCGACACCCGGCTTCGACGAGGATTGGGTGCTCGTCCACCGCTTCGCCGATCGCGCGAGCGCTGCCGGCTGGGCCCGATCGCCAGCACATGCCGAGCTGGTCGAGTCGCTCCGGCCCTTGGTGCTGGGGGAGGTCGATGTCCACCTCTACACCTCGGATCCTCGTCGTCGGGGCGTGGTCTCTGCCTTGTTCACGACCCAGGTGGACCCCGGGCGTGAAGAGGAGTTCCTCGCCTGGAGCACGCGTGTGGCTGCGGCACAGGCGGCATTCGAGGGTTTCGTCAGCTATCAGGTGGAGCCGCCCATCGAGGGCGTCCAGCCGGACTGGATGGCCGTCCTCAGCTACGACACCGACGAGCACATGCGCGCCTGGCTGTCATCGCCGCAGCGAGCGTCACTCCTGGCCGACGGTGCCTCGTTCGATTCGCGCGCCCGGGTCCACATCGTGCGCAACGAGCTCGACGCCTGGTTCAATGCACCCGGCGGGGAAGGGGAGTCGGCGCCCGCCTGGAAGCGCAACATGCTCGTGCTGCTGGTGCTCTATCCGGTCGTCTTCCTGACTGCGACCTGGATCCAGGACCCGCTGCTGGTGGGGGCCGGCCTGCCCTTCTGGCTGGCGCTGTTCGTGGCCAACGTCATCTCGGTGGTAGCTCTGGGCTGGGTCCTGGTGCCGGCCGCGGACCGGCTCTTCGGGTGGTGGCTGTACCCGCGAGGACGCAGCCGTCGGTGGGCGACGGCCGTCGGCGTCGTGTTCGTGGTGGTGCTCTACGGCCTGTCGCTCGCGCTCAGCCGCTGGATCTCGAGCTGGCCATGGCCCTAGAGGCGGAGCCACTGTCCGCCTGGGTCACTTGGCGCCCCTGGCGATACGGAAGCCGTCGAACACCCCGAAGCCCTGCACCACGAAACCGTCCACGGCCGCGGTCAAGGCCGCGATCGCACCCAACTGCCCCACGCGCTGGTAGTCCATCCGTCCTCCTGTGTCGACGAGCACGGCCCGATCGGTTCGGCCCCGGCGACAGCAGAGCCCTTGCGACGGTATCGCGCCCGCTGTCTGCGCCCTGATCCACCTCCACGTAGCGCCAACCTGCCGACCAGGCACTCGCTAGCATCCACGGGGATGACCTCGACCTTCGTCGCGCTGCTGCGCGGCATCAACGTGGGCGGTCGGAACCGCATCCTCATGGCCGATCTCGCGGCCTGTTTCGAGTCGGCCGGGTACTCCGACGTGCGCACGTACATCCAGAGCGGCAACGTCGTCTTCCGCGCTGAGCAGGTGGATCGTGAAGGGATGCGCGACGCCATCGAGCGAGCCCTGGCCGGGGCCTTCGACTACCGCGCCACCGTGGAGCTGCGATCGGGCGAAGAGATGCGTGCGTTGGTAGAGGAGGCGCCGGCCCGGTTCGGCGGCGAGCCAGAGCGCTTCCGCTACGACGTGCTCTTCCTGTTGCCACCGCTCAGGGCGGGGGAAGTGCTGGCCGCGTTGACGCTGAAGGACGGGGTCGACGCGGCGTGGACGGGGCCGGGCGTGGTCTACGTCTCGCGACTCATCGAGCGGGCATCGCGCAGCGGGCTCTCACGGATCGCCTCGCATCCCGCCTATCAGCGCATGACGGTCCGCAACTGGAATACCACCACCAAGCTGCTCACGATGATGGAGGACGGCCAGGCGGAGTGACCCGCGGTCGGCCAGGCGGAATGACCCGCCGGTCGGTCAGGCCTGGGCTTGGGTCGTGAACGCCGACCCGGCGAAGGAGACGCTCTCGGTCGGACGGACCCCCTGGGCCAGGTGGTCGGCGGCCTGGCAGGCTGCTGCCTCGGTGGGCAGCAGGAGCGGTTCGCCGATCACGCGCTTCCGGGGGTTGTCCGGGTCCTTGGTCGAGACCTGCTGGACGACCCAGCCGTCGGCCGTGGCGAAGCGGTGGACGCGCCGTCCGCCGTGTCGATGGAGCCAGACCGCGGAGGTGCCGGCGCCGTCGGCCGGGCGCACCAGCTCGACCTCGACCGGCGAAGGGGTCGGCGTCCGGGCCGGGGCGCGAGGGCTCCGCGCCATGTAGCGCTCCGCGTCCTCGGTACCGTCGGCCTGGGCCTTGAGCACCACGATGGTCATGCCGATGCCGGCGATGATGAAGACGGCCGTGAGCCAGACCGGAGGCGGCACGCCGATGAGGGTGACCAAGACGATCGCTACCAGGGCGGCGAGACCGAGGTAGCCGAGGTTGCGCGTATCCATGGAGGGCAAGGTACGTCGGCCCCTCGAGCCTAGCCATCCGCCGATGGTCAGGCCCAACGTCACCGATGAGTAACCGGGCAGGCCGGCATGGCGCACGCGGCGCGGCGTGACCTACCGGCTGACACGAACGTCACGACCGGGGCCAGCGCGCTACGCCAGCTCCAGCACGAAGGCGACGCGCGGTCCACTTCGTCGAGCTTGCTACGGGGAGCACACCTGCCCGCTCCTCGAGCTCACCGGCAGGGAAGGTGAAGACCTGATGGGCATGGATGAAGCCACCCCACGACAGGCCGATGTCACGGGCGCTCACCTCGACCAGGTACTCCGCAGGGCCTCGCCGACGTCGCCTTCTGCGGCAACCGTGCCGACGTCGAGGCGGACGAAACCGCCCAGGTCGTGTAGTCCGGGACGCGGGCATGTGAGGAGTAGGCGCGTTCGATCACGTCAGACGCCGCTGCGCGCCACCGATCCGGGCGGAGCCTCACGCCTGCCTGGACACGACGAGCCACGCTCCAGGCGCTCGCCCGGGAGCATGGTCGCCATGCAAGTGCGGGTGAGATACTCGAGCGGTCGACCATGCAGCCCGATGCGGGGGAGATGTGCCGGTGAAACCTCGTGAGCGCCTCCTGACCACCTTCAAGCGCTCCGGGCTCCCAGACAGGGTGCCATTGCAGTTCGATCTGTGCCGCTCGCTGCTCGAAGCCTTCGGCGAGCGCTACGACGTCCCCGTGCACTACACGAACTCGTACTTCGACGACCTGACCTACCGCATCTCGGCCAATGAGCTGCGCACCGCGATGGGCAGTGATTGCGTGATCGTCGGCGGTGGCTTGCCCAGCGGCTACAGCCACCCCGTCCCCCAGGAAGGCCAGATCATCGACGAATTCGGCCTGCGCATGGAGCGGGGCCCGCTGTACATGCAGACGGTCGAGGCGCCTCTGCGGAACGCCACCAGCGTGCAGGACATCAGGAACCATCCCTTCCCTGATCCCTATGCGCAGGGGCGTTTCGATGACGCTCGGATGGTGACGCAGAAGTTCAAGGCCGACTACGCCGTCATCGGTGACGTCGAGTGGGGCCTGTTCGAGATGTCCTGGTTCCTCGTGGGCATGGAGAAGTTCCTGTTCGACATGTCCATGGGCGAGGACTACGTCGAGGTGCTCATCGACTCGTTGCAGGAGTGGAGCATCGGTGTCGCCCGGCAACTGCTGGACGTGGGCGTCGATGTGCTCTGGTTCGGCGACGACTTCGGATCCCAGGCCGGCATGCTCATCTCCCCCCAGATGTGGCGGGACATCTTCAAGCCCCGCTATGCCGAGATGTGGCAGGAGGTCAGGTCCATCAACCCGGAGGTGGTCATCGCCTACCACTGTGACGGTGCCGTGGCCCCCATCCTCGACGAGCTGGCCGATATCGGCATGCAGGTCTTCAATCCGGTCCAGCCCAACGTGCCGGGTCACGACCCGCAGGAGCTGAAGGAGCGATTCGGCGACCGCATGGCCTTCTGGGGCGCGATCGACCAGCAGGCCCTGCTACCCCAGGGGCCGCCGGAGGCCATCGAGGCGGATGTGGCCGAGAAGATCCAGATCCTGGGCGAAGGTGGCGGCTATCTCTGCGCACCCGCCCACATCGTGCAGTCCGACGTCTCGATGGAGCATGTGGAGGCCTTCATCGCCGCGGTGAAGAACCACGGCAGCTACGCGACCTGATCCCGTCGGGACGCACCATGCCGCCGAGGGCGGCGTCCGGGCATCGACCGATGAGAGTCTGCTCACGCGCCTCGATCGGGGCGATCGCCGGATCGAGCGGTGTCGCCGGCCGGGACGTCGTGCGCCCGGTCGAGGCCCAGGAAACGGAGCTCATCCCCGGGACGTGCGAGGGCGTGGTGGTCCACTCGCTCGCCTAGCGTCATGCGAGCGTGACCCTCTCGCGAAACGCGAGCTGATCCGGTACCAGTCAGAGGACTCGATGCCCGCTCGTCCTCGGTGGCCCAGAACGTCGAGAGCGGTCAGACGGGCGCCACGGATCGCCTCGTCTCCTCCGGCGACGGCCGCCATGTGGTCGGCTGCGCAAAGCATCCTGGGATTCATAGCGCTTGCACGCAGATTCGGGTTGTTTGCATTCGTATGCAGTGGTACTCTGCCAGTTAGCAAACGTATGCAGAACATCGTTTGCACGTCTATCCAAGTGTCCGAGGAGGAAACATACGATGACGAGATCACTCGCTCGCACGGGGATGGCGCTGGCCGCAGCAGCAGCCATGGCGGCCACAGCAGCCACGTTCGCAGGTCCTGTCGCGGCACAGGACGAGTACACGTACGAGGACATGACCGTCGGCTTCATCCAGACCGGCTCGGAGAGCGGCTGGCGCGCGGCCAACACGGCATCATTCCAGGAGACCGCTGATCAGCTGGGTATCGATCTCAAGTTCTACGACGCCCAGAACAAGCTCGAGAATCAGGTCTCGGCGTTCCACCAGTTCAACCAGGATCCGGACGTCGACGTCATCATCCTGGCCGCGCTCGACGTGACCGGCTACGACGAGGTCCTGCAGGAGGCCAAGGACAACGGCAAGATCGTGGTCCTCGAGGACCGCCGCATCGACGCCGATCCCGAGATGTACGCGACGTACATCGGCTCCGACTTCAACCTCGAGGGCCAGAAGGTCGCCGCGGCCATGTGCGAGCTGCTTGCTGACAGCGAGACCAAGAACGTCGTGGAGATCACCGGCGCAGTCGGCGCCTCTGCCGCCATCGACCGTGGTGCGGGCTTCCGCGAGGCCATGGGCGAGTGCGGCATCAACATCCTCGACAGCCAGACCGGCAACTGGGGTGTGGCCGAGTCGAAGGCCGTGATGGAGGCCTTCCTCAAGAACTACGAGGGCCAGATCGACGGTGTCTTCGGCCACAACGACGAGGAAGCCATCGGCGCCGTGCAGGCGATCGAAGAGGCCGGCCTGGTCCCGGGCGAGGACATCAAGGTCATCGGCGTCGACGCCACCGCCCACGGCTTCGAGTACCTCATCCCGGGCAAGATCAACGCCCTCATCGAGTGCAACCCACTGCTCGCGCCCCAGGTCTACGAGGCCTCGCTGGCGGCGATGAACGGGGAAGAGCTGCCCAAGTGGGTCCCCTCCCAGGAAGGCGAGTTCTTCGCTGCCCAGGGCGAGGAAGAGCTGACCGCGATCCTCGAGACCCGCAAGTACTAGCCGGCTAGACGTCCGAGTTCGACACGGGAGGCGGCCTCGCGTCCGTCTCCCGTGACTCGGACAGCACGACTCCTCTCGGGGTAGTTGACCGTGTCCGACAACGCGCCGCTGCTCTCCATGCGCGGCATCTCGAAGGCCTTTCCGGGTGTGCAGGCCCTGACCGATGTGGACTTCGACCTCAACGCGGGCGAGATCCACGCGGTCGTGGGCGAGAATGGCGCGGGTAAGTCGACGCTCATCAAGATCCTCACCGGCGTGGAGCGCCCGGACGCCGGTGAGATGACCTTCGGCGGCGAGCACTACGAGGTGCACTCGCCGCAGCACGCCCAGCAACAGGGCATCAGCACCGTCTATCAGGAAGTCAACCTCTGCCCCAACCTCACGGTCGCGGAGAACGTGCTCATCGGACGGGCCCCGATGCGGTGGGGCGTCACCATCGACTGGAAAGCGATGAACCAGCGGGCCCGGGAGATCCTGGGCGGCCTGGACATCGACATCGACGTGACGCGCCCCCTGGGTTCGTACTCGGTGGCCATCCAGCAGATGGCGGCGATCGCCCGCGCGCTGGACATCTCGTCGGCCAAGGTGCTGATCCTCGACGAGCCCGACCTCGAGCCTGACGCTACGAGAGACGAAGCAGCTCTTCGAGGTCATGGACAAGCTGCGGAGCGAGGGCATCGCCATCGTCTTCATCACCCACTTCCTCGACCAGGTCTACGAGGTCAGCGACCGGGTCACCATCCTGCGCAACGGGGAAGTGGTGGGCACCTACGATCCGGCATCCCTGCCACGACTGGAGCTGGTCTCGCTCATGCTCGGCCGGTCGCTTACCGACCTCGATGACATGGCCGCGCACAAGATGGAGTCGCGAGAGCACATCGGCGCGGAGGCGTTCCTGCAGGCGAAGGAGCTCGGGCTCACCGGCGTCATCGAGCCCTTCGACCTGGACCTGCACAAGGGCGAGGTCGTAGGGCTGGCCGGTCTGCTGGGTTCGGGCAGGACGGAGCTGGCCCGACTCATCTTCGGCCTCGACCGGCCCGACAGTGGCACCCTCGAGGTCGATGGCTCGGCGGTCAGGGACTACTCGCCGGCCGCATCGATCCAGCGTGGCGTGGGGCTCGCGCCGGAGGATCGCGCGGCGGAGGGCATCATCGCCGACCTCAGCGTGCGCGACAACATCATCCTCGCGGTGCAGGCCAACCGCGGCTGGCTGCGGCACCTTGGCACCAGCGAAGCCCAGGAGATCGCCGACCGCTTCATCGAGCTGCTGCACATCGCCACCCCGTCGGCGGACCAGGCGGTCAAGAACCTCTCCGGCGGCAACCAGCAGAAGGTGATCCTCGCGCGCTGGCTGGCCACCGACCCGCAGCTGCTCATCCTCGACGAGCCACGCGCGGCATCGACGTCGGCGCCAAGGCCGACATCCAGAAGCTCGTGCTCGAGCTCGCCGGCGAGGGCAATCGTGCGTCTTCATCTCGTCCGAGCTGGACGAGGTGCTGCGCACGAGCCACCGCATCGTGGTCCTGCGCGACCGTGGCAAGGTCGCCGAGGTCACCGGCGAGGTCGGTGAGAAGGAGTTGATGAACGCCATCGCCGGGGTCGACACATGAGCACCGCGGGTCGCACGCTCAAGGCCGCCGGCGCCGACAGCCGGCTGCTCCTGGCCCTCGCCGTCCTGGGCCTGATTTCCTCTTCGACTTCCTCTTCATCCCCGGCTTCTTCGATATGGAGTATCGGGCAGGGCCACCTCTACGGCAGCCTCATCGACATCCTGCGCAACGCCGCGCCCATCATCCTGCTCGCCGCTCTGCGCCGGCGTCGCAGGCCTCGTGGCCGTCTCCTCCATCCGCACGTCGGACGCCAACGTCATCGGCCTCTACACCGAGCTCGATGCCATCCTCGCGGTGGTCATCGGTGGCACGCTCCTCGGCGCCGGCGGCCGGTTCTCGTTGCTCGGCAGCGTCCTCGGCGCGCTCGTGATCCAGGCCACCATGACGTCGATGTACCACGTGGGCGTGCCCGCGAGCGCCATCACCGTGGTCAAGGCCATCGTCGTCATCGTCGTCATCGTCCTCTACTCGGAGCAGGCGCAGGCCTTCGTGCGACGGGCCGTGAGCCGGACGCCGTCGCGCAGGCAGGCGCATCGGCATGACGTCGGGGCTGACCTCACGGCTCTCGAACAGCAGGCGCTCTCCTGCCCTGGCCGCGACGGTCGTCATGTTCGGCCTGGTCTATGCCTTCGGCGTCGTGTCCTTCCCGGCGATGCAGGACAGCCAGCCCTTCTTCAATCTGCTGAACACGGCGCCGTTCCTGTTGATCGCCGTGGTCGGACAGGCGCTCGTCATCATCTCGGGCGGTATCGACCTTTCCGTCGGCGGTGTCATCGCCCTCACCACCGTCGCTGCCGCAGCCCTGCTCGATAATGGCTGGCATCCGGCGATCGTCATCGTGCTCATGCTCCTCATGGGTATCACCATCGGCGGCGTGATGGGCTTCTTCATCACCTACCTGAAGGTACAGCCCTTCATCGCGACCCTCGCGGGCATGTGGTTCGCGCGCGGCATGTGCTACCTCATCAGCGACGCCGAGATCCGCATCTACGACTCGACCTGGAAGACGCTGGCCGGCATCAAGGTCCTCATCCCGGGGCTGGCCGACCCGGTGGCCGAGACGGGCAGCTACATCACGATCCTGGTGGTCATCGCGTTGGCCGTGCTCGTGGCCGGGCTCCTCATCGCCCACCTCACCGCCTTCGGTCGCACGCTGTACGCGATGGGCGGGAACAGCGGCCGCAACGAGCAGTCCGCGCGCCTCATGGGCCTGCCCGTGAACCGCACCAAGATGCAGGTCTACATGGTCAACGGGTTCTGTTCCGCCCTGGCCGGACTCGTCTACAGCATCTACGTCGGCTCGGGCCACGGGTCACACGCGATGACCATGGAGCTGACGGTCATCGCGGCCGTGGTCATCGGTGGCGTCGCGCTCACGGGCGGACAGGGCTACGTCCTGGGCGCGTTCTTCGGCGTCCTCATCCTCTCGCTCATCCAGAGCCTCATCCTCTACCAGGGCCAGCTCAGCTCGTGGTGGACGAGCATCTTCATCGGCCTGCTGATGCTGCTCTTCATCGGCGTCCAGAGCGTGCTCGCCACACTCAACTCACGTGGGCTCGCCAGAGCGAGGGGCGGGGGTGCGCGTGTGCCCCCATGGCGTGACCGCCGCTACCTGGCCGGGGTGGCCGTGGTCATCGCGGCCGTCATCGGCGTGGCGCTCGTGGGGCCACTGACCACCTCGCCCGAGAGTTCCGACGGGGCCAGCGGAACGGCCACGACGGGGACGTGTGTGCAGAGCGAGGAACGCGAGGAGCAGGCGGCCCAGATGCAGGCCGAGGGCGCCGTCATCGTCTTCGACAAGTTCGGCGGTTCGCGCTGTGTGGACCAGCTGTTCGGCCTCTATCCCGACGGCCGCATCGTGGGTGACGACGGCACGAACCAGCTCGAGACCCAGGTGGAGCCGGACGTGGTGGCGGCGCTCGTGGCCAACCTCGAAGGCCTGGGCTGGTTCACCGACGACATGTACACGACCTGGCACCATCCCTGCGGCGAGTGCTACACGTACACCATCACCGTCACGTCCGGGGACGAGACCAAGACCGTCGGCGCGGTCGACGGCGGGACGGACGCGCCGGCCAAGTACTGGCTCGCCACGAGCCGCATCTCCGCCATCCTGCCTGAAGCGAACGGAGCTCCATGATGCGCCCGATGACCCGCGCTTTGATCGGCCTTGGTGTGCTGGCGCTAGGCGTGGTCCTTGCTGGGTGCGACTACATCGTCATCCCGGAGTCCAAGTCGACGCCGCCGCCGGCGGAGGCCGAAGGCGTCTGCACGGCCGTGGCCACGGCCGTCGAGGGGACGCCCGATGGCCTGCGCGTGGACCTGGCCATCCGCAACGACACTGGCGACTGGAGCGCCATGGAGATGGACGAGGGTGCGTCCGTCACGCTCATCGATGGGAACGGCAGCCGCTCGTCCTGCAGCAAGGCCGTCGTCGAGACTGGCGGCACGAGCATCCCGGCCGGGTTCATCATGCGTGGCTTCACCGGTGGCACGAGGTTCGAACCGCAGGTCGAGCTGCTGCGTGTCGAGTGTGAAGGCGCGGCTCAGGCCGCAGGTTCCCGGCTCAGGATCCCGTACTCGTTCACCACCGGCGAGTTCAACTTCTACCGGCCCGACCCGCCGCAGCGCGGCACGCTCGAGCTCGATCTCGACGCGGTCATCGCGGACCTCGCGTATCCCATCGGCACCGAGACAGAGCTGACGGTGGTCGGTGTCGGCGAGCCCATCGAGGCCATCAACAAGGTCCTGCTCACGCTCACCGAGGTCGTCCGTGAAGGGGACGAGTATCGAGTTCAGCTGGCACACCCAGAACCCGACGAACTACCAGGCTTTCGTCCACATCGGCAACCCGCCGGTCATCGGCTCGGACGGCGTCGTCTACGGCCAATATCGGGCGCCGCACCTGGTGGACACGCCCATCACCCTCGCCAACGACTCGGCCGAGTGGACGACCAGCGTCACCGTTCCGGCCGATGTCGGGGACCTGTACGCGATGCCGGGCGTGGAGTCCAAGCAGCAGAAGAACTACGTCAGCCATCTGATCGACCTCTCCGACGAGTGACCGGATCCAGGAGGGTGTAGCCATGTCCCCGTCCTGCGGGCACCTTCCGACCGACCGCTGCTGTGCTCGTCGCGCTCGCTCTTCTGCTCGGGTGTGAGGCGACCGCCGCGCTCGGCCACGCAGCCGTAGTCCAGCCCGCGGGCGGCAGCTCGGCCACGCTGGCGGCGATGCCCTCGGGGACAGCGATGAGCTCGGGCGGGGAATTGGGTCGGTGGCGCCGACGGTCCCGGGGACCGCGATGGGCCGCACGCTGGACCACGCCGACGACCCCTCCCATCACGTGAGGTTGGTACTCTCCACGGTCCGGCTGACCTGCCCGCGCCTCAAGTGACCAGCTGACGCAAGGCCTCGATGGCGACACGGATCGGCCGTTCCTCAAGATCGTGGGGGTAGGCACCGGCCGAGACGTCCTTGGCCGCAGGGTCGCCGTGGCTCGTGGCCGAGACCAGCACCGTGGCTGCTCGCAATCCACGTGAAGCCGCCACGAGACACAGGGCGGCCGTCTCCATGTCCGTAGCCACGGCGCCGCCGGCAAGGTAGGCGTCCCATTTCGCCACCAGCTCGTAGCCGACAGGCTTGGTCTCCGGGTCGATCTCCGTGTAGAAGGAATCCTTGTGGATGACGACGCCGATGGCGGGGTCGAAACCCAGGCCGAGGGCGGCCTGCTCGAGCGCCTTGACCAGTCCGAAGTCGGGTACGGCCGGGAACTCGAGAGGTAGGTAGTGCAGCCCCGTGCCCTCCATGCGCACTGCTCCATTGGGGATGACGATGTCGCCGATGCCCACGGCCGCGGAGGTGGAGGCACAGGTCCCCACGCGGATGAACGTGTCCACGCCGATACGAGCCAGTTCCTCCATGCAGATGGCGGTCGACGGTCCGCCCATGCCGGTGGACACCACCAGCACTCGCTGCCCGCTGAGGTAGCCGGCATACGTCGTGTGCTCGCGGTTCTGCGCGACCTTGACGGGATCGTCCAGGAAGGCCGCGATCTTCGCGCACCGGTCGGGATTGCCCGGCACGAGCGCGTACTTCGCCGTGTCCTCCGGCCCGAGCGCGATGTGTAGCATCTTCGTCATGGTCGATCGTCCCTCCCGGCGGCCACGGCCTGCAGTCGCCTGCGTGTCTCGTCCGTACAGAAGGCGCGCGCGATGGCGGCCTCGCTGATGTCGTCCAGCTGGCTCTTCGTGAGCCCGCTGTCGGTGACCAGCCACTCGACTTCGGCCGATAGGGGCGACCCGGTCTGCCGCGGATTGTCATCGCCCAGCACGACCTCGCAACCCGCACCGAGGAATGTGCGCAGGGGATGCTCCTCCCCGGTAGCCACGGCCCCGGTGAGGCGGTTGGACGTGGGGCAGACCTCGATGCAGATGCCCTCACCGGCAGCCCAGGCCAACAGGTCCGGATCCCGGGCCAGGCGCGTGCCGTGGCCGATGCGCCTGGCACCAAGCCGTTCATGTGCCTCGCGTACCGCCGACGCGGGTCCGGCCTCCGCCGCGTGGGCGGTGATGCCCAGGCCGCCCTCACGGGCGATCCCGAATGCTCGTACGTGTGCCCGTAGATCCGGGTAGGTCAGCTCGTCTCCCGCGATGTCGAAGCCCACGACGCCGTCATCACGGTGGCGCACCGCCAGTTGGGCCAGGCGCTCGTTGTCCGCTGGGTCGTGATGGCGGAGAACGGCTGGCACGAGCCCGGCCGCGATGCCCGTGGTGGCGAGGCCGCGCTGCAGCCCCGCGCACAGAGCCTCGACCGCGGCTTCGAGGGACATCTCTGGGCCGGAGTGCGTGACCGGGCCCACGCGCAGCTCCAGGAAGCGGCAGCCATCTGCGGCAGCATCCTCCACCGCCTCGGCCGTCACGCGTTCGAGCGCGGATGGCGTGCGCAGCAGGGGATAGACCACGGCCACGCGTTCGAGGTAGGCCGGCAGATCGCCGGGAACATGGACGCGCATGGCGCCCGCCCAGCCCTCCGGCGGCGTCGCGACCCCGGCGGCGACGGCCAGCTCGGCGGCGGTCTCCGGGCGTACCCAGCCCTCGAGATGGGTGTGCAGGTTCAGACTGAGCCCGACACGAGAGAGATGGCCAGTGTCCACGCTAGCGGTCGTCCAGGCGTGCGTCCGGCCAGCGCAGCGCACGCCGCTCGAGCCAGCCGATGAAGCCGAAGAAGAGGATGCCGCCGAGGCAGGAGAGCACGATGGCCGCGAACATCAGGCGCGTGTCGAGCCGGTAGCTGGCCTGCACGATGGTGTAGCCGATGCCGCGGTCAGAGCCGGTGAACTCGGCCACGATGGCACCGATGACCGAGAGCGTGGCGGCTACACGCAGGCCGGCGAAGACGAAGGGCAGCGAGCTGGGGATGCGCAGGCGCCGGAGGATCTGTGGCTTGCTCGCCGAGAGCACGGTCATCAGCTCGAAGGCTTCGCTGCTCACCGCTCGCAGCCCACGCGTCGTGTTCACCAGCACCGGAAAGAAGCAGATGATGGCGGCGATGGCGACCTTGGGCACGAGCGTGAAGCCGAACCAGATCGTGAGCAGCGGCGCGATGGCGATGATGGGCACCGTCTGCAGCACGATGGCCCAGGGGAAGGCGGCACGCTCCACGATGGGCACGTGTACGAAGACGACGGCGGTGAGGATGGCGATGCTGCTGCCGACGATGAAGCCGAGGATGGCTTCGAGCATCGTCCAGCCGAGGATCCTCCGCCAGATCGGGCCCTTCGATCACGAGCTCGCCGGCGATCTCGGTCGGGCTGGGGATGATGTAGGCGGGCACGTCCAGCAGGACCACGGCCAGCTGCCACACCACCAGCACCGCCAGGAACAGCAAGGCCGCCGGTACCAGTGTCCTCAGGCGGCGGTTCATCACGGCTCGCGAGCCGACAGGCTGCGTCACCTGCTCGTTCCCGCAGCCACGGGCTCGTCGTCGGCGGGGATCTCCAGCAGTGAGCGCAGCTCTCCGGCCAGTGCTGCGAACTCCGGCTCGTAGCGCAGCTCGAGCTGGCGTGGGCGAGGGAAGGGGACCGTGGCCTCTCGTGCCACTCGCCCGGGGCGCGGGCTCATGACCACGACGCGGTCGGCCAGGAAGATGGCCTCCTGGATGCTGTGCGTGACGAAGAGGACCGTGGAGCGGGCTTGGCTCCACACGTCGAGCAGCTGCAGGTTGAGCCGGTCACGGGTGAACTCGTCGAGAGCGCCGAAGGGCTCATCCATGAGCAACGTCGAGGGCTGGTAGATGAGGGCCCGCGCGAGCGCCACGCGCTGGCGCATGCCGCCGGACATCTGGCTGGGGTAGTGCTCTTCGAAGCCCTCGAGGCCGACGTCCTTGAGCAGCTTGCGCGCGAGTGCTTCGGTGCCGGGACCATGCGTCGGGCTGCGAGAGCCCAGGATGTGGTCGGGCAGCAGCACGTTGCCAAGCGCTCGTAGCCAGGGGAAGAGCACCGGGCTTTGGAAGACGAAACCGAACTCCACGTCCACCCGCGCCCGCTCGGGCGTCTTGCCGTGGACGGTGGCGGAGCCAGAGGTGGGTTCGAGCAGGCCCGATACGATGCGCAGCAGCGTGGACTTGCCGCAGCCGGACGGGCCGACGATGGCCACGAACTCACCGTCGGCGACGTCGAACGTGACATCCTCCAGCGCGACCACGTCGCGGTCGCCCGAGAAGTGCATGCCGATGCCGTCGAGTGAGATGCCGCCGCCGGCCACCGTCGAGGTCACGCGCGCCGCCCGGACGCCTCGTAGCGGCGGATGCCTTCGAGCGCGACGTCGATGGCGTTGTCCCAGCCGGTGACAAGGGCTGGGTTCTCTCCCGCGTAGTCGATGTCTTCGGGCGCGGTGTAGTTGTACGAGACCGCGCAGACCATGGCCGCGTGCAGGCCACGCAAGTGGGCGATGGTGAAGATGGCTGCGCTCTCCATCTCGATGTTGGTGATCCTGTGCTTCATCAGGTTCTCGACCACCTCGGGCGTCTCCGCGTAGAAGGCGTCGCTCGAGGCGTTGAGCCCGACGTGCACGCCGAAGCCGCGTTCGTCGCCCAGCTCGTTCGCGGCGTCGATGAGCTCGCGCACCAGGAAGTGGTCGGCCACGGCGGGGAAGCCGGCGTCGACGTAGGCCGCGCTGGTGCCGTCGAGGCGCATGGTGGCGGTGTTGACGATGATGTCGCCGTGGCGGATGCCCGGGATGAAGGCGGCACTGCTGCCGACGCGGATGAAGTGCGTGGCACCGACGTTGGCCAGCTCCTCCACGGCGATGCCGGCCGAGGGGCAGCCGATGCCGGTGGACGTGCCGCTGACGGCGATGCCCCGGTAGGTGCCGGTCACGGTGCGGTACTCGCGGTGGTGGGCGACCTCACGCGGTGCCTCGATGTGGTCGGCGATGCGCCCCACGCGGGCGGGGTCACCAGGCAGCAGGACGTAGTCGGCCACGTCGCCGGGACCGACGCGGAGGTGGTACTGGAGCTTGTCCTGGGTGTCGGCGTTCTTGTCAAAGACCATCGGTACCTCTCGCTCGAGCGATGGGTGGGTGCACGTGCGGCAGGCGCCGTCAGCGGCGCCTGCCGCACGTGTCGTCCTAGTCGGCGAAGCAGATGTCCGAGTAGACGCTGTCGAGGTCGACGTCGGCCTCGAGCCCGCCGAAGTCACGCAGCACGTCGACGGTGGTCTGCCAGCGCTCGGCCGTCATCGAGCCGATACCGTTCTCGATCGCGTCAGGCGTGCGCACCGCGCTGTCCATGGCCGCGATCATCTTCTTCTCGACTTCCAAGTCGAGGTTGTCCGGGTCGACCGCGACCACGATCTCCGCCGCCTCGTCGGGGTTCTCGAAGACGTACTCCCAGCCGCGGGCCATGGCACGGACCATGCTGCACACGACGTCGGGGTTCTCCTCGAGGAACTGCTTGCGAGTGAAGAGCGCGTTGGCGGAGGTCTCGACGCCGTAGTCGTAGGGCACGAAGACGGTGGTCTCCACGCCCAGCGAGTCAGCGATGATGGGTTCGGTCGTAGCGAAGACCGTCTGCAGGTCGATCTGCCCCTCGAGCAGCGGCGTCAGGTCGAAGCCGCTGGTGACCTGGTCGAGGGAATCGGAATCGATGCCGTTCTTGACGAGCATGGCCTGGGTCAGCATCCACGGGCCGCCCTCCTGGAAGCCGATGCGTGCGCCTACGAGGTCCTCGAGCGTCTCATAGCCCTTCTCGGCCAGGGCCATGATGGCGCCAGGGTGCTTCTGCAGGAACGTGGCCACGGTGACCAGCGGGATGTCCTCGACCGCGGCGAACACGAGCGAGTTGGTGTCGTGCATGCCGAAGGTGTCGGTGCCGGCTGCGACGAGCGTGATGCTGTTGGTGTCGAAGCCGCCGGGATGGATGGTGACGTCGAGGCCTTCCTCGGCGAAGAAGCCCTTCTCCTGGGCCACGTACGAGCCGGCGAACTGGGAACCGGCGAACCACGGGAGCCGGATCGAGACGGCCACCGGCTCAGCCGAGTCGGCTGCGTCGTCCTGGGCTGTGGCCACGGCGGCGGCGCTGGCTGTGAGCGCCAACGCCAAGGGCAGCGCCAGCATTCGGGTGGTTCTTGACTTCATGCTTTCCTCCTGACGTGGATGGGCTGGATCTCGACCGCTGTCAGCTCATACGCGTGACTCCTCGCCGGCGTCGGAGGAGCAGCCACACGAGTGGCGCAGGGTGAGCGAGGTGGCCACCGTCAGCGGTGGCTGCGGGGCGCCGTCGTCGATGGCTCGGCGCAGCGCGCGTACCGCTTCGCGTCCGAGCTCGTCCGCAGGCAGACGGACCGTGGTCAGCGTCGGCGATGAGGCGGCCGCGAAGGGGATGTCGCCGTAGCCGATGACGGCCACGTCGTCCGGCACCCGCAGGCCGCTTCCGCGGACACCGTGGATGACGCCCAGGGCGACGACATCGCCGGCGCAGACGATGGCCGTGGGCTGCTCGTCGAGCGCGAGCAGCCGCCGCGCTGCCTCGACGCCGGCATCGAGGGTGTGGTCGGGCACGTTGACCACCAGGTCGTCGTGGAGGTTCAGGCCGGCTGACTCGAGGGCTTCGACACAGCCCCGTTGCAGACGTCGCGTGCTGATCCAGGACGCGGGCCCGAGCACCACACCGATGCGCCGGTGTCCGTGTTCGACGAGATGAGCGGCGGCTCTTCGGCCATCCGTCTCGCGGTCGACGTCGATCTGCGAACTGGTCGTGAGATCGGCGCTGTCGACGAGCACGAGTGGACGCAGCGTGTCGGACGGCCCGAAGAGGTCGACCGCCTCCGATTTCGGCCGGAGACTCGGCGTGGATGGCGATGAGTCCGTCGACGTTGCGGCTGAAGAGCTGGTTCAGGTAGCTCGAGACCACAGGCGCATCGAAGTGGTGCGTCTCGCAGATGATGGGCAGCCAGCCCTCTGCGCCGGCCGCGCCCGTGACCGCTGCCAGAAAGTCGTCGTAGTAGCTCGCGAATGATGGGATGAGGACACCGATGGAGAAGCTGTGGTGCCGCTCTCGAGCGCGTGCCGCCAGGCGCCGGTCGAAGCCCAGTACGACCGTGCGCGAGCCGCGTCGCATGCGCACGAGGCCATCGTCGCGGAGCTGGCCATAGGCCGCTCGCATGGTGTGGGTGTTGACCCCGACCTGCGTCGCGAGATCACTGATCGGCGGCAGGAGTGCGCCCTCTTCGAGCGTCCCGGTGGCGACGAGCCACGTCAGCTGGCGGCTGATCTGGGTGGCCAACGGCACACGGCTGACGCGGTCGACGCGGATGCGTCGCGCGACCTCCACCCCGGCTCGATCAGACGTCTCGCCCACGCCCACAACGATAGAGAGTGCTAAACATCTAGTCAATTAGATGTATGAGGGTGGACCTTTCCTGCGTCATCCCTCAGCTGCGGCCTTTGGGTGCTGCCGTCAGCCCTCGGTCCCGACACGTGTCCGTAGCCAACTCACGCCGATGGCCAGCACGATCAGACCTCCGAACGCGATGTCCTGGAGGAATGGGTCCACACGCAGCATGTTGAGCATGTTCGAGATGACGCCGAGCAAGAGCACCCCGAAGAACGTGCCCACGACCCCGCCCCGTCCACCGGTGATGGGCACGCCGCCGATGACGACCGCACCGATCGCCCGCAGCTCGAGGCCCGCGCCCGTATCCGGGAGCGCCGAGCCGATGCGCGAGATGAGCACGATGGCCGCGATCCCGACCAGCACGCCGTTGATGGCGAAGAGCCCGACCGTGGTCCGCGAGACATCGATGCCCGCGAGGAAGGCCGCACGCGGGTTGTCGCCGACCGCGTAGGTCCGTCGGCCGATACGGGTGTACTTGAGCAGGAACCCGACCGCGACGTAGCCAGCCAGGCTGATGAGGAAGATGAGCGGGATCGTGTCGCCGATGCGCGTCCCGGCCAGGAAGGTGAAGTTGTTGGGCACCAACTGGATGATGCCAGCCGTCAACCACAGGCCGATGCCCGTGTAGATGCCCAGCGTGGCCAACGAGACGATGAAGGTCGGAGCCTGGAAGAGACGGGAGACGGCCGCGTTGAAGACACTGCACGCGACGGCCACGAGCACCCCGGCCAGCATGGCCAGCTCCTCGGGGTAGCCGGCCAGGACGATCATCGACATCACCACGGCTGCGAGTCCGATGATGGCGCCGACCGAGATGTCGAAGTTGCCCGAGATGATGAGGATGGTGGCGCCGGCCGCGACGAGTCCCAGCACCGACGACTGCTCCAGGATGCTGATGAGGTTGCGGGGGTTGAAGAAGCGCTCGTTCATGAGGCCCGTGAACAAGCCCAGCACGATGGTCAGTGCCAGCAGCAAGACCCATTGGTTCGCGGCCACGAAGCGCGTGATGCGCCGCCTCGTCGTGCGCTCGCTGACGGGTTCTGGCCCGTCCGGCGTGGCCTGCACCTGCTCAGTCATGTCCCACTCCCAGGAACTCACGCATCAAGCTCTGCTCAGTGGCCTCGGCCGCGACCACGGTGTTGATGATCCGGCCCTGCCGCATGATGGCGATCCGGTCGCTGATCGAGAGGAGCTCGGGCAGGTCCGAGGACACGATGACCACGGCGCGTCCCTGCTTGAGCAGATCCGCGATGAGCCCGTAGATGTCGTGCTTGGCGCCGACGTCCACTCCCTTCGTGGGTTCATCGAAGAGGTAGACCTTGGCATCGACGGCGAGCCACCGGCCGATCACGACCTTCTGCTGGTTGCCGCCGCTCAGCCGCTGGACCTCCTGTTCCACCGACGGCGTCACGACCCCCAGCCGGTCGACGATCCCTTCAGCCAGTCGTCGTTCGCCTCGGATGAGGAGGCCCCGCAGTTCGTTCCACGCGACGGCCAGGTTCTCCCGCACCGGCCGGTCGGGGAGCAGGCCCGAGCCTCCGCGATCCTCGGTGACCAGGGACAGCCCGGCGGCCACGGCCTCACGTGGACTGCGCGGTCGGTAGGTGCGACCGTCGATCAGCAGCTCGCCGGCCGTGGCCTTGGAGACCCCGAAGAGCAGCTCCATGAGTTCGGTCCGCCCGGCACCGACGAGTCCACCGAAGCCGAGCACCTCACCGTGCCGTACCTCGAAGGTCGCCGGCTCAGCCAGACCGGGTCCCAGGAAGCCCTCCGCACGCATGGCCACGTCGCCGATTTCCACCGTCTCCTTCACGAAGAAGGCAGAAGCGTCGCGTCCGACCATGAGTCGGACCAGGTCATCCGGGGTGCTCCCAGCGGCAGGTCGTGTCTCCACGTGTCGGCCGTCCTTGAGCACGGTGATGCGATCGGCGATCCGCAGCACCTCCTCGAGGTAGTGCGAGATGTAGATGATGCCGAGCCCCTTGGCGGCCAGTCGGCGCACCAACCCAAGGAGGTGTTCGGTCTCGGTCTGGCCCAGCGATGAGGTGGGCTCATCGAGCACGAGCACCGCGGGCGAGAAGCGCAGTGCCCGCACGATCATCGTCAGCTGCCGCTCGGCCGGCGTGAGGTCGGCCCCCAGCTTGTCCGGCTCGAGGGTGACGCCCAGGTCCTCGATGAGCTCCGTCGCCACGCGCCGTTGCTCTCGCACGTCGACCACGTTGAAGCCGCGCGTCGGCTCCTGGCCCAGGAAGATGTTGTCGGCCACGGTCAGGCTGCTGACGATGTCCGTGTCCTGGTAGATGGTGCTGACGCCAAGTTCGAGCGCCGACCGCGGTGTCAGATGCGGCCGTGCCTGACCCTGGATGACGATCGTGCCTTCAGTGGGGGCCACGACTCCCGCCAGGATCTTCATCAGGGTGGACTTGCCCGCTCCGTTCTCGCCGATGAGGCTGTGGATCTCACCGGGGGACAGGTCGAAGCTGACGTCGATCAGGGCGCGCGTGCCCGGATACGTCTTGGAGATGTGTTCCAGCGAAAGGACCGGACCGGCGCCCGGTTCACCCGGGACGCGTGGTCCGGCCCTCTCCGCCTGCTCGATCACCGGCAAGCGGTCGGCGTGCCGTCCGCTACTCGGCGGGCAGCAACTCCGGGAAGTGGGTCTTGGTCAGCTCCTCGTAGACAGGATCCGGCTCCCAGGGCACGACCTGGGTCGGGTCGTCCACGTTCTCCGGGGTCACCGGGATCACTGGCAGCATGATCTGCTTGTTGATCTCATCGGTGCAGCCCTGGACGTAGTTGTTCAGCGCGTGGTAGGCGACGTAGCCCTCCCAGCCGGGGGAGCTGCTGATGGTGTACTTGAGCGAGCCTTCGTGGAGCAACGGGATACCGGCGGGCGAGCCGTTCTGGGCGAAGACCTTGACGGGGTTGTCCAGCGCGCCCTCGTTGCGCAGCATGCGGATGACGGCCGTGGCCATGTCCTCGTCCATCACGAACAGCAGGCCAGGCTCTTCACCCGAGAAGAGCAGGTCCTGGGCGAGGTCGCGGGCCTTGTCCGGGCTGTACTCGGTCTCGAGGATGGGCTCGATGAGCGTGTTCACGCCAAGCTCCGCGGCCTTCTCGGTCATGCCCGCGTTGATCTGCTGGCTGGGCGGGGAGATGAAGAAGCCGGTCAGGATGGCGAAGGTCTCGCCGGGATAGTTGTCAGCCATCCACTGCGCGTATGACTCACCCATGCCGTACCAGTCGAAGTCGATCGACGCGACATGGTCGGTGCCGTTGGCGATGACCGTACCGACGCTGTCGGTGAGCACGACCGGGATGCCGGCCGCGTTCCCTTCCTCGGCTGCGAGGGTCGCGCCAGCCTCGGTCGAGGAGAACATGCTGATGCCATCGACGCCCTGGTTGATGAGCGATTCGATGTTGGCGATCTCCTTTTCGGAGTCGTACTCGGTGTCGAGGACGACGACCTCGTTGCCATCGGCTTCGGCGGCATAGACGAAGCCGTCCACATCGCGTTGGTACCACGTGTCGGGACCAGGCTTGATGTAGCCATAGGTCTTGGGCTCGGCATTGGCCAGGCACTCGGCCAGGCTGCCGTCCTGGGCGGCGACCGGGGTCGCTCCGGCGAGCATCGACGCGGTCAGGAGCGCGCCACTGACGAGGGCGACCCGCGCATACACGCGAGACTGGGTAACACTGGTCATCGAACCTCTCCTCACTCTGGATCTGCGTGGATCGGGACGTTCCGTTGGCCCTCCCACCATCCTGCCACGTCTGTCGAGCGGAGTGCGCTCGACTTCGCCGGGCAAGGCCCGGGGGTCGTCGCGCGGGAGCCTGCGACGGGTGCGCCGGCGAGGCTCAGTTCGCGGATGCCTCGAAGGCGGCCATGGCCTCCCGCCAGCGCCGCACCGACTCCACCAGGTCGGTGATGACCGCGTCATCGGGCGCCTCGAAGGCGGGGATGACCTCGAAGATGAGCGGTGTCGTCGAGGCGTGGCCCAGTGCCTCGAGCACCGCACTCGGGATGATGCGGCCGACCTCGTCATGCTCGGCTGTGAAGGGCCAGTGCCGGTCGCCATCGACGTCGCCCTGCTGGATCTGGATGACGGCGGCACGACCGCCCAGCCGACGCAACCAGGCGTATGGGTCGCGCTCTTCACCCTCGGTCTCGGGGACGCACATGTGCCCTACGTCCAGGCACAGCTGCAGCGGGACGTGCGCTTCGTCGCCGTCGGTGATGAGCGTCTCGATATCTGACATGGTCGAGGGCTCACGACGCGCAGCGAGGTTCTCGATGAGGAAGCCCTGGAGCCCGTGGCTGCGGGCCACCGCCGCGAGCCGGTCCAGGCGCACCCTGAGCTCACTCCAAAGCGCGGTGCGCCGGGACGGATCGGCCCAGTCGGGAACGCTGTAGGCGCCGACGTGTCCACCGACCGACTCGGCACCGAGCCGTGCGCTGAACTCGATGGCGCGCCCGAACCAGCGCTCTACCGCATCGCGCTCACGCTCGCTCGGGTGGAGCAGGAAGTTGGAGGAATAGCCCGCGACTCCCGTGAAGACCGAGTGGATCCGGAGGCCGTAGCGCTCTGCGGCCTGCAGGTGCTCATCGACATCCTGAGCCAGATCCTCATCGCTCCGCGCCAGATCCACCAGGTCGAGCGAGACCTGGACCGTATCGAGACCGAGCGTGTCGTGCACGATCGGTGCCCAGTCCGCGGGACGAGGCCAGCGCTTCACCGCAAAACAGGTGTTGATCCCAAGCTCTGCCATGGGGGGCTCCCTCCCGCAAAGGCTGTGTATCGGTCGCGTTGTCAGGGACGATTGCACCACATAACGAGTCCCCCCGTCCGCCGCTCCCCGTGTTCCGCGCGCTCATGGCGGGGCACGCCGTCGCTGCCTTGGACGAGGTCTTCGGCGGGGTAGTCCTGGCCTACACTCAGCACAGATCGCGCGTCGGGATCGTGCCCGACCGCATCGTCGTCGAGGCCGATGAGTGGGCTCCCCATCCCTTCGAGGCCGACGAGTAGCACCGCGCCACCGCAGGCGCGCCGATCCGTCCGAGCCCAACGGGAGGCCCCGCATGAGCCCACGCATGGCGACGTTCCTGATGTTCGTCGTCCATGGCGTCGTCTTCGGCACCTGGGTCGCGTCCATCCCCGGGGTCAAGTCCTCGCTCGACGCGTCTGGCGCGATGTTCGGCCTGGCGCTCATGACCGCGTGGCTGGGCGCCCTGCTCGCTCAACAGATCACGGGCCAGCTGCTGGTCCGTGTCTCCAGCCGACGCCTGCTGACCGTGGCCGCACTGGCCTTCCCGCTGTCCCTGGTCCTGCCGCTGGCTGCACCGACGCTCCCGTTGCTGGCGGCCTCGCTGTTCGCCTTCGGCTGCATCAACGCCACCCTGGACATGTCCATGAATGCGCACGGTGTGGCGCTGGAAGACAAGGGCGGCAGGTCGATCATGTCCGGCCTGCACGCCGGCTGGTCCTTGGGCGCCGCCATCGGGGCGGTCGGCGTGGCCGTCGCGCTCGCGCTGCGGATCGAGCCGATGGCCGAGGCCCTGCTGGCCGGAGTGCTGCTGTTCGTGCTGGCCCTCGCGGCCAGCCGCTGGCTGGGCACCGGTTCGGTCAAGACCGAGGGGGCCGATCGTTTCCACCTACCTTCGCGAGCGGTGTTGCCCCTGGCTGGGCTGATCCTGCTCGTCGCTCTGGTCATGGGTGGCCTGACGGAGTGGGGCGGGGTGTACCTGGACCTGGGCGTCGGCGCCGAGGGGTCGCTGGTGGCGCTGGCCTATGCCGCCTTCTCGCTGGGACTCTTCAGCGGCCGCATCGTAGGCGACCGGGTCAAGGACCGGTTCGGCTCGGTCAGGCTGATGCAGTGGGGCATGTATCTCGCGGCGCTGTCCATCGCCGTGTTCCTGCTCGTGGGGAGCCCGTGGGTGGCGTTGGCCGGCATGCTCGTGGCAGGTGTCGGCATGGCCAACACCGTGCCGCAGATCTTCGGTGCGGCCGGGCGCATCCCACCGGGTGGTCCGTCGCTGTCTGCGGTGTACATGACATCGTCGCTCGTGTTCATCGTCAGCCCGGGACTCATCGGTGCGGGCTCCGACCTGGTCGGCATCAGCGACGTGTTCTGGCTGTTCGCGGCGGTGTCCCTGGTCGTCGCGCTCGTCGTCCCGCGCGTGCGCGTGGCCGAGACCAACCCGAGGTTCCGCGCCGCAGCCTGACGCGGATGCAGCCGGCCACAGCCCCCATCGTCATCAGCACGAGTCATTCGTGCTGCTCGTCATCCTCGACGTCCCCGCCTTCGGCATCCTTCTCATCCGCATCTTCCTCGTGGAGCCAGGTGGTCCACGACGACGGTCTGCGCTACCTGTCGGAGTAGAGATCCTCGACCGTGCGTAGCACGACGCCCTGCTCCTGCCCAGGACACCTGAAGCGCTCCGTGAACCCCTCGCGTGTGTAGATAGCCAAGCGAGTCCCGCGAGGCGAGTAGCCCGGTGCATGCATCGCCGTCGATCGGAGTTGCCCGAGGGTGGCTCCGTCTCCCGCGCCGCCAGACCACTTGGCCTTGGCTGCGAACACGAGCCTCTTCCTGTCGTAGGCGACGACTTCGACCTCGCCTTCACGCGTTCGCTTCGTCCCGGGATATCGCCCATCGGGTACCGGCCCCCACCACGCTCCAACCTCTGCTGCGTGTGGGAAGTCCGGGTCGACGCCGACCATGCGCCGAACGTGCGCTCTCACGGCATCCTCGAAGGCCGGTCTGGAAACGATGTCGTCGAGTGCGGGCGCGACCCGTGCTCGATAGACGGCTTCGCCGCGCCGAGCCTCGAGGTCGGTGCGGTTGGCGCGCACGAACGCGAACTATGCTCGAAGGTACGGATCCGCTGGTCGCCAGATCCCGCGGCGTGCCTTCTTGCTCGCACCGGCTGGCTGCAGGTGCTCGACCATATGGAGCCGGCTCAGTTGGTTGAGGTACTTGCTCGCGACTCGCGAGTCAACGCCAGCGAGGTCTCCGATCTCGGACGGTCTCGTTCTGCCCGCTGCCACGGCCGCGATGATCGAGAGGTAGACCCCGGCAGCGGCCGAGAGTTCTTCCTTGATCATCGACTCAGCCTCTTGGTAGAGCACGGAGCCCTTGCGCAGGAAGCGATCGATGATGTTCCAGCGCAGTGACTTGTCGGCATCCCATTGCTCCAGGTAGTACGGGAGCCCGCCGAGGAATGCCCAGGCCCGCAGACGGTCCGCCGGACCCCAGCCTGCGAAGAAGTCACCAGCCTCTCGGTAGCCGAGTGGTGAGAGTTGCTCGCCCCATGACCGGCGGCTGCATAGCGGTCCCTGGAGAACGTGCTGCTCGAAGTGCGCGACCTGGCTTCCAGCGAGCACCAGGAAGAGCGGCAAGTCCTCTCTCCGCACCGTCTCGAGTGCGGTCTGCAGTTTCGATGGCAGCGCCGCATGTGAGGCGACCAACCGTGGGAACCTGAGATCCGCTGCTGGAACCGCTCGCGTCGCGTCAGCACGTCGCCTCCGTCAGTCGGGGAGGTCGTCGTGATGCGGCTTGCTCCCGCCGCGGTCGTGACTTCGGGCCAGCCAGTGGTCGACGCGGTCCTCGATCCAGCGGGTATCGACGGGTTCGTGCAGGAACAGGGTCCGGAAGAAGATCTGGGCCGTGACCTCGTCGGTGACATGCTGACGAAGCTCGTCCATCTCAGGGTCGCGCTGCGACTCGAGCATCAACGCAGCGAAGACCGGACCTGTGCGTGGCGAAGACAGAAGTCAGCCAGGTAGGCGGCGACGGTCACGAGATCCGAGCGAAGCTCGCCGGTCTGCATGGCCTCGACCCGATCGAGGACCGTCTCCACCGCCCGCGTCAGCAGCTCGTCTCTGCTGTCCCAGTCGCGGTAGATGGTGGAGCGGGCGACACCCGCCCGCTGCGCGGTGGCATCGATCGAGACGCCCGCGAACCCACGCTCGGCCACGATCTCCAGGGTCGCGTCGAAGACGACGGCACGGGTGCGCGCGATGCGGGGCTCGATGGTCGCTGCCGGCATGTCCCGACTGCGCATCACCGCTGTCGCTTAGCGCAACGGTAGTGATGCACTGATCGGCGATGACCAACGGACACCTCGCCCGCCCGTCGGCCAGCCGGCTGCCCACCCTCCGCTCGTAGGCGGCGGCGCCGGAGAACGAGGGGAATCTCAGCCGCGGTCGCCGGCCTGGTCGGCCTCAGCCCACATGATGCCGTGGCCGACGGACCCTGCCAGCAGCAGCATGGACGTGAGCACCAGGAGCAGACGGCTGCTGCGCTCGCATCAGCGCGCCTCGCTACAGATCGGCGAAGGGGTCGGGCAGCTCGGAGGGCACGGGCTCGGGCGTCGGCGTCTCGACCGGCTCGGGCAGAGACTCAGGTTCGGCATCGAGCGCGACCAGCACGAGGTACTCGTCGAGCGCGGCGATGGCGGTATCGAGCCGTTGGCGCTCGGGGCGCAGCAGCTCGATCAGCGGCCGGCAGAGCGCGCGGTCCTCCTTCGTCGAGTGCCGCTCGATGGGCCACATCTCCTCGGCGCTGCCACGCATGTCGGGTGGCCAGTCCTGCCAGAACGAGTAGAGCAGCATCGCGCCCAGCAGGGAGCTGCGCCGTGCCGTGTCGGGCGTGAAGATCGTGTCGAAGCGGTCCCAGGCCTCGGGGTCGTCACGCAGGTAGGCCGGGAAGTCGGCGTAGTCGGGCAGGGTGGGCAAGTCGAAGACCACGACACCCGACAGGCGGAGCTCATCGCGGAACTTGAAGGTCTCCTGCTCACCGAAGGCGACGATGTCCTCCTCGTCGATGGCCGCGCGACAGTCAGCGATGCGGACCTGCAGCGCCTCGCGGTCGGCGACGAGCTCGTCGCGGAAGGCGATGACCAGGTCGAGCGGCTCGGCCGGCCCATCGGGCGCAGGCGGCACGTCACTGACCACCCCCGGCGCGAGGCCCAGGCCGGCCGCGAAGGTGTCGAAGGCATCGATGGCAGCCGCGAGCTCGTCACGGTCGGCCCGCAGGTACTGCCGCTCCAGGCGCAGCAGCGCCTTCTTCTCTGCCTCGGTCTGCCCGAGTGAGCTCGCGAGCCGCTCCGCCGCAGCGACCGGGTCACCGCCTGCGTCGCGGATGAGCCCGAGTGACATGGTGAAGCTCTCGTCCCAGGCGTGGACCGGGTCATCGAGCACGTCGACCCGCGCGGCGAAGGCAGGGTCCGCGAGGAGTGCAGCATGATCGCCGAGCCGGGAGATCTCGACCCCGACCACCCCTGCGTCGGGGGTCTGCACGAGATACCAGTCCGGGTCCTCGACCCAGCGAGCGGCGGCCGCGAGCCGGGTGCGGGTCTCGACGAGGTCCGCGACGAGCGCGGCCCGGAAGCCGTCGAAGGCGGTATCGGCGTTCTCGTTCGCCTGGGCCATCGCTGCCGGTGCGATGGCCGTCGCGGCCACAGCCATGCTCAGTACTGTCGCGAGCACTCGTATCGGTCCCATCGTCTCCCCCACTGGATTCGCGTCCTAGCGTATCGCCCTTCGCCTGGCGGCACTGGTCTCGCACGTCCATGGATGCGATGCAGCGGGGGAGTGCCCCGACGACCCCATCCTGCGAAGGCGCTGCGTGGCTAGCCGGCCAGCCCGTGGGGTCACCCGGTCGCATCACGGGGCCCGGCCTTACGCCGACGTTACGCCGGCCGGGACCGCGCCGCACCGGGTACGCCGAGAGTGCTTGTCATGAGCACGTACGACCAGCGATCCGGCGCCAGGCTTTCACATCCCCGCCGAAGACCCATGCACTACGCGACCATGCTCGCGTCACTCTCCCTTGCACTGGCCATCCCATGGGCGACTACGGCCACCAGCGACGGTGCCGTGTCGACCATCGCCGACACCCTCGTGGCCACGCACGAGGAACCTTCGGACTACGCTTGGGACACGGCCGCCGAGGTCGAGCTCGTGCTTGACGGCAGCGGAGACGTCACCATCGATGAGCCGGGCGCCTACCGCCTGCGCGGGACCATCGCGGACGGCGGACTGGTCGTCGAGGGCGATGCTGACGGCACCGTCTGGCTGATCCTCGATGGTGTCGACATCAGCAACTCGACCGGTGCGGCCATCGCCATCACCGATGCCGACAAGACCGTACTGTGGCTGGCCGAGGGCTCCGCCAACACGCTCAGCGACGCCGCCGAGTACGTCTTCCCCGATACCTCCACCGTTGAGCCCAACGCCGCGCTCTACAGCGCGGACGACCTGACCATCGCCGGTACCGGGTCCTTGACCGTCAAGGGCAACGACAACGACGGCATCACCAGCAAGGACGGCCTCGTCATCGCCGGCGGGGAGGTCAGCGTGACCCGGTCGATGACGGCATCCGGGGCAAGGACTACCTCGTGGTCCACGGCGGGACGGTCGACGTCGTCGCCGGGGGCGATGCGCTGAAGTCCGACGAGGACGAGGACGCCAGCCTCGGCTTCATCAGCATCACCGCTGGTTCGCTCGACCTGGTGGCCGGCGCTGATGCCGTCGAGGCCGTCACGGCCGTGCTTGTCTCCGGCGGCGATCTCATTCTCTCGGCCGACGATGACGGCATCCACTCCGAAGCCTGGCTCGAGATCAGCGGCGGCTCGGTCGATATCACCGGCTCCTACGAAGGACTCGAGGGCACGCAGATCGTCATCTCCGGCGGCGCCACCAGCGTGGTCGCCGAGGACGAGGGTCTGAACGTGTCCGATGGCAGCGGCTCGGGCGGCCCGGCTGCCGGCGAGCTCCACGGCGAGCTCAGCGGCCCTCCTGCCGGTGAGCCTGGCGGCGCACGCGGACAGCGACCCGGACCCGGCGGCCCGGTCGAGACCCCCATCGAGGGTCTCTTCGCGGAGGTCAGCGGTGGCACGCTGGTCATCGACGCCGACGGCGATGGTTTCGAATCCAATGGGGTCGCCGCCATGTTGGCGGCACCGTCGTCATCAACGGCCCCACGACCTCCCGCGAGGGTGCCATCGACGTCAACGGCGAGTTCCTCGTGTCGGGCGGCACGCTCCTGGCGGCCGGCAGTGTGGGCATGGTCGAGACGCCCAGTGCCTCCTCGGAGCAGGCGACCCTGGACCTGCAGTTCGACAGCGTCGTCCCCGCGGGCACGGTGATCCAAGTCGTGGCCGACGACGGCACCGCGGTCGCCACATACCAGGCCCAGAAGGCCATCGGGTCGCTCGTGCTGAGCACGCCCGATCATCGTGGCCGGGGAGACGTACGAGGTCCTGCTCGAGGGCGCAGTCAGCGGCGACAGCCTGGGCGGTCTGTACCTCGAAACCGACTCCTCCGGCGGGACCTCCGCTGGCACCGCCGCCGCGGTCTGAGCGACCGCCGCCGCAACCTCTAACGAAAGGCAATGCCATGACCCTGCCCCTGATGTTCCTGGTCAACGTGGTCGCGATCTCGATCCTGGTCTTCGGGCTCTACCCCGAGCTGCCCCACAACAAGTGGACCCAGGCCCTGCGCCGGCCGTGGGCGGTGGTCGACGAGCGAGTGATCGCCCTCGCAAGCTGATGCGCCCGCGACGAGTTCCGGTATGCGCTCGATTTCGGACGGCCATCAGCATCGACCGCCACCGGCGGCTGACACCTTCACGGGCGCGGTCGCCTCGGAAAGCTGTTTCAGCAGCGGAGGATTGTCGATATCACGAGCGAGGAGTCGCGCCGCCGCCGCCGCATCAACATCGCCCAACGCGGCTCGATGCAGGTGACTTCGCACGAGCATCTCGCGCATGTCGGTGCGCGCCGCGAGGGTCTCGAGTCGGCCCGCCCAGTCGGCGACTTCCCTGCGGCCGTGTTCCAGGCCGCGAGTACACAGCGTATCGAGACAGAACGCCTCGATCCAGAGGTAGGCATCAGTGGTGCGCACACAGCGCGTGGCGGCGTCGCTGAGCCACTCGAAACCCTCATCGATGCGCCCTCGCTTGATGTGGACCAGGCCGATGCCTCGTGCGCTGAGTCCCTCCCAGCAGGGGTCGCCGATCTGACAACCGAGCGCGAAGGCCGCTTCGTAGTCGTCCGAGGCTGGTTCCACCTCGCCGCGCAACAGGTGCACGTCCGCGCGGATCGACTGCGGGTGCGGCACGAACGTGATCCAGCCCACGGCACGGCAGATCTCGATCGCGCTGTCTAGCTCGGACGCGGCCTCGTCGAGCTCGCCGCGCAGGAAGTGTGCCCGACCCAGGAGCGCACGCGCCCAGGCCTCGATGCGTGGTTTCTGTACTCGGACCCCGACCGTGGCGGCCTCGCTGAGCGCCTCGACGGCCGCGCCCGTTCGGCCGCGGTCACATTCGGCGGCCCCGAGGATGGCAAGCGCCGAAGCGCGCTCGGTCTCATCGGGTGCCGAATCGATGGCCCGCTCCAGCCATGTCTGCGCACGGTCGTAACGGCCGCGCAGGAAGTCGATGTAACCGAGCTCGCGTGACGCCTCGCTAGCGACGCTCGCATCACCTGCGGTCACGGCAGAACTCAGCGCCGCGTGCAGGATCGTCGCGCCCTCGCCATCACGGCCCCGACCCATGTGCACCAAGGCCACACCATGAGCCAGTTGGGCACGCGCCTGAAGCTGGATCGACGAGATGGCCTTCGCCTCCTCGGCAGCTCGCTGAAGCGTCTGGATGCCGGCGTCTGTGGCGCCGGCGTTGAAGGCGGCGCGTCCCGCCTCGATCAGTGCCTCGATGCCCCGTTCACTTGACGCCGGTCGGCTACCTGGCTCCACCGTGGCCAGCTCGTGGCTGAGCGCCCGACCCAAGGTGGCTGAGGGCTCGACGCCGAGCTCTTCTCTTAGATACGCCGACGACTTGACGGACTGCAGTCGTGCTCGCTCCACATCACCTGAGGCCGCATAGGCGCGGATCAGCAGCGCGTGGGCCTCTTCATCGAAATCTTCGATGGCCACGAGTCGAGAGGCGAGATCGACCGCAGGCATCACGTCGCCTGCCGCAAGTCGTGCGGTCGCCGCCTCGCGCAGGATCGATGCACTGATGCCGGCGAAACGGCGGCGCTCGGCCAACAGCCATGTCTCGAATGCGGCGTTGCCGGGCAGGTCGATCCCTTCGAGCAACTCGCGGCCCAGACCCGTGACCTCGAGTGCCGTGGTCCAGTCGCCATGGGCGAGGACTTCGGTGTCGATGATGCTGTCCTGCGGCAGGCGGATAGTCAGGGGCTCGCCGCCGAGCTCGACACGCTCGCCGAGCGCACGCCGAAGTTGCGCGAGGCTCCAGCGCAATGCACCCAGCGGATCCGCGGCCTCATCGAATAGCAGCGTGGCGAGCCGCTCTCGTGGCTGCGGCCGCGAGGTCAACAGCAAGAAAGCCAGCAGCGCCCACGCCTTGCGACCTCTTGGCCGTACCGGCTCACTGCCGTTCACGGTCACACGTGGCGCACCGAGCAGTTCGATCTGGAGACTCATAGGCTGGACATCCTGACCGTGGCTGGACTCCGGCACAAGGGTCAGTGAAAGCGAGGGCCGGAGAACGGAGGCTCGGCTCGACGGTGGTCACGCTGGCCCACGACCGGCCCAAGCTGTCCACGGATGAGGATCCGGGCGTAGGCGGCGCGAACGCTCGCCGCGCGCCGGCGGGTGGCGGAGAGCAGCCGTGTCAAGGGTGGGTCGGCGACGACCGGCTGGGCCGACTGCTCTGCGGTTCGCTGTATGACGGTCATTGCATCTGTCTCCGGTCGGTCGGGCGTCGGGGATGCGCTCGATGGGTCGTACCTTGACGACCGGCCGTGTGACGAAACGTGTGACGACTCGACCCGCTTGAGCTCACGCTTGGCCGCCATCGCGACCGATGAGGTCATCTCGCGCCGTCGCATCGATCGCCGGGCTTCCGAGAGCCCTCATCGGTGCCCCACCCGATCGCGGCACGAACTCGACGCATCGGTTCGATCGGTCCTGTAGCCTGCTCCCATCGCCTCCCACGTCCGACGTAGCTGGAGACCCCGTGATCCCGCAGTACGCCATCCGATCCGTCTTGAGCCAGTACGTTGGCTTCAGTGGCCGCGCGAGCCGATCCGAATACTGGATCTGGTGGGGGTTCATGGTCGTGGTCTTCGTCGCGATCGGCGCGGTGGCGCTGCTGTTCGACTCGACCGGCTACGTCGTGGCCAGCCTGGTGGCGCTCGTCTTCTTCCTCCCCAACCTGGCGGTGACGGTCCGTCGTCTCCACGACATCGGGCGCAGCGGCTTCTGGTTGCTGCTCGTGTTCATCCCCCTTGTCGGTAGCCTCATCCTCATCGTCTTCCTGCTGCTCGACAGTCAGTCCGAGCCCAACAAGTGGGGACCGCCACCGTACGGCAGCACGTACGGTCCCCGGACGCCGTAGAGCCACAGCGCACGAACCTGCTCCGCCGACTCACCCCAAGAGGAGGCGAGCCAAGGGTCAGTTCGAGGGTCGATCGCGGGTCGACGAGGCCTCGGATCGGCTTTCTAGCTTCGGTATCGGCACAGCGATGCAAGACCACCCGCCAGCAGCTCAAGTCGGCCGATTTCAAGTGCAGCGCGACCGCCGGTTCGTACGTAGGTACTGCGGCCCAACCACGTCCTGATCGAGCCCATACGTGGCGTGGGTAATGGGGCCAAGGGCGAGCACGGCGGACAGCGAGTGCCTACGCCAGGCCATGACGCCGGCAGCCATGGCCAACGGCGCGACGAGGAAGGACGTCACGGCCTCAAGGCCCAGGGTCTCGTTGCGCACAGTCTGGCTGACCGGATGGTCGATGCCGTCGGCTACGAGCGGGCCCAGAACTGTGTTGACAGCCAGCCCGACCCCGAGGACGAGCATGCCCAGCCCGAACCATACGACTGGCGTGGGAGTGCCACGTTGGGCCCAGGTACGGAACCTCGGCCGAAAGGTCCAGTCCGTCGGCCGCGCGGCGCTTGCCTTCGCGCCTATGTATTCCTCGGGCGGCGATCGCGAGGCTGGACGGACAAGTTCCGTGCTCCGCATGGGTCGACGTACCCGGGAGCGTGTTCCGTCCGCGATGCGACATGGCATCTGTCCTCGAGTGAGTCCAGGAGCAGGGCGGGACGCGTCCGAGTGGTTCGTCAGGGGACAGGTATTCCGCCGGGGAGCCCGTGGATACCTACTCAGGTGGGCTCACGGCTCGTGGCCCATCCGGGCCTTCCCGCCGCGATCGATGACACGCCGACGAGCCAACGAGTCTTTCGGCACTTGCCAGAAACGCACACAGTGGGGATGCTAATGGCATATGAATGCGAAAGACCAACTCAAGCAGCCGATCCGCGGCTGGACACGCCCGGGCGGACGTCGCGGTCGCTGGATCGAGCCGTTCCTGCTCCTGCTGATCGCCGAGGGGCCGCCCCGCCGCGAGTGCCGCCTCACCGCCAAGGGAGAAGAAGTGCTCGATGAGTGGGTCGAGGTGATGGTCGAACGCCGGCGCCTCATCAACGCGTTCCTGGAGCGAAGTCGACCCATCACGGGGCCCGAAGGGAGCTGACATGGGCCGGTGGCCACGCCTTGGACCTAGCTGCGAGTGGCGCCCACCTCCAGAGTTGACGGACATCTACCGGCACCATCGCTGGCGAGCGCCATGGGACTCCGGCCGGGACGAGCAGCTCGAGCGGGTCGAATCGGATATCGAGGGCCTGACGCCGCCGCCAGGTCAGGCCGGCGGGAGCTAGATCCATGACCTCGGCAGCCGCCACCGGAGGCCCCGCGACGGGAGCCGCCGAGCGCACCAGCAAGACCACTCAGAACGAGCACGGCCACCGGCTGCCGATCGTGTTCGGGCCCGTCCACTCGCGTCGTCTCGGCTGGAGCCTGGGCATCAACAACGTTCCCCCCAAGACGTGCTCGTACGCGTGCATCTACTGCCAGGTCGGCGCCACCACGCGCGCCAGGGTCAGGCGGGAGGCCTATCTTGACCCGACCGTCGTGGACGGGGCGGTACGGGAGCGCGTGGGGGCCTGTCGAAGCTCTGGTCAGACCATCGACTACGCCACGTTCGTGCCAGACGGCGAGCCGACGCTGGACGTCCACC
The DNA here is from genome assembly GCA_963716815.1 of uncultured Chloroflexia bacterium. Lineage (GTDB taxonomy): Bacteria > Chloroflexota > Limnocylindria > Limnocylindrales > CSP1-4 > JAFMJV01. Next base: position 25,994 of record CAVQUM010000019.1, on the reverse strand, counting down.
TCGGCGAGTCCATCCGCGCTGTGCGCGCGCCGGACCTCCGGGTCGCTGTCCTCACCAACGCCAGCCTCCTGTGGCGCGAGGACGTCAGGAACGACCTCCTTGCCGCCGACTGGGTGTCGCTCAAAGTCGACACCGTCGACGAGCGCACCTGGAAGCAGCTGAACAGACCCGTGCGCAGACTCGACCTCGCGGTGGTCCTCGCCGGCGTGCGCCGCTTCGCGGAGGACTTCCACGGCTACCTCGCGATCGAGACCATGCTCGTAGCTGGGGTGAACGATGACGAGGAGGGCGTGCGAAGCGTGGCCGGTTTCGTGCGCTCACTCGACCCCTCTCATGCCTATATCTCGGTCCCGGTTCGGCCTGCCACCGTGCCCTGGGCGCGACAGCCCCTCGCTGACACAGCCCGGCAGGCGGCTGAGACGTTCGCTGACACCGGCCTGCGGACGACGTTGCTTGCTGGCGATCAGGCCGAGGCAGGGTTCGCCCCGTCACCGGATGCGATCGAGGGGTTGATCGGGATCCTTGCGGTGCACCCCATGACCGAGCAGGCGGCGCGTGCGTACGTAGCAGGATCGGCGGCCGAGTGGAGACCAGTCGAGGAACTCATCGACGAGGGCGCGATCGTCCGTACGGCACGTGGCCTGAGGACCTATCTGTGCCTCGACCATGCACGCCTGCCAGACCGCGACGGTGTGATGGCCATCCGCGGCCAGAACGGAAGGGAGTGACTCATGCGAGCACGTGGACTCCTGCTGCGCGTCCTGTGCCTGTCGTTGGCTGTGCTGCTGACGCTGGGTGGCTGCGCCGGCTCTCGTGCCGAGACCAACGCCGACCGTCCCGCGATCGTGGCCACGACGACCATCCTCGGTGACCTCGCCGCTCGTGTTGCCGGAGAAGACGCCCTCGTCGAGGTCTTGCTCCCCATCGGCGCCGACCCGTGCGTGTACGAGCCCACGTCGGAACAGGCCAGGAGCCTCCTTGAGGCGGACCTCATCGTCTCGAGTGGTCTCGGCCTCGAAGCAGGTCTCGCCGAGGCTCTGAGCGAGGCGGAGCGTCGAGGCGTTCGGATGCTGCGGCTCGGGGACGAGCTCTACCCGCGCCGCGCCGGTGATACCGCCGACGGGACGCTCGACCCCTACTGGTGGATGGACCCCCTTCGCGCCGCGGGCTCGGTCACGCTCATCGCCGACAGCCTGCTCGGGATTCGCGATGGCGACTGGGTCATGCGAGCGCTGGAGGCCGACAGGAGCCTCTGCGCGCTGGACGGCGAGCTGCGCGATGTACTGCGGCGGTGCGGCTCCGAGCAGCGCCGCCTCATCACGAATGGGCCGGGACTCGGGTACTTCGCCGAACGATACGACTGCGTCGTCATGGATCTGGGTCTGTCGTCCGTCGAGTCGCTGGGTCCGTCGTCGGTCACCAAGGTTCCGACCTTGGAAGACGAGTGGCCCGACGGAAGCGCAAGCCGAGTCCCGCAGAACGAGCCGATACGACGGGGCGTCAGCATGGTGAACCCCGATGGGCCGGGCGGCGTATCCGCCGGGCAGGTCGCCGTCTTCATCGACTCGCTCGGGGGGCCGGGATCGGGGGCTGAGACCTACGAAGACATGATGCGCACCGATGCGGAGCGGATCGCCCACGCTGGGCCGAACGTGCTCGTCGAGTGGGCGCATCCGGACGCGTAGCCAAACGAGGGGCGGAGGCCGGAAGACCCGCCATCCGCCGACAACAGGAAGGTGGCAATGGCCATGGAGAAGACCGAACTCGATCCACGTTCGACCGCCCGCGCGCTCGTCGCGCCGGGCAAGGGGATCCTCGCCGCCGACGAGTCGTCTCCGACGATCGAGAAGCGCTTCAAGTCGGTCGGCGTCGCGTCGACCGAGGAGAACCGGCGGGCGTATCGGGAGATGCTCCTGAGCACTCCGGACATGGAGTCGTACATCAGCGGGGTGATCCTCTTCGACGAGACCATCCGGGGTTCGACCTCGGACGGGGTCCCCTTCCCCGAACTGCTGGCGGCTCGGGGAATCATCCCCGGCATCAAGGTCGACAAGGGCGCGAAGGCCTTGGCCGGAGCCCCGGGCGAGAAGGTCACCGAGGGCCTCGACGGCCTGCGCGAGCGCTTGGCCGAGTACCGCGATCTGGGGGCTCGCTTCACGAAGTGGCGGGCCGTCTACGCCATCGGGCCCGGGACTCCGTCGGAGACGTGCATCCGCACCAACGCCGTCGAACTGGCCCGCTTCGCAGCGCTCTCGCAGGAAGCCGGCCTCGTGCCCATCATCGAACCCGAGGTGCTGATGGATGGGGACCACGGCATCGAGTCCAGCGCCGACGTGACCGGTCACGTGCTCCAGTCCGTCTTCGAGGAGCTGTACATCCAACACGTCCATCTCGAGGATCTCCTGCTCAAGACGAACATGGTGTTGTCGGGCTATGACTGTCCGAACCAGGCCGCGCCCGACGTGACAGCCCTTTGGACGGTCCGTTGCCTGGAGCGCCACGTGCCGATGGCGGTGCCAGGTGTCGTATTCCTTTCCGGCGGCCAGTCCGAGGAGGTGGCCACAGTCAACCTCGACGCCATCAACCGCCGCGGTGGGCAGCCCTGGGAGCTGTCGTTCTCGTTCGGGCGAGCGCTGCAGTCCAGCGCGCTCCGCGCCTGGGCGAACGAACCCACCGATGTCGCCAGCGCCCAGGGCGAGTTCTATCGGCGCGCCGCTGAGACGGCCGCGGCGCGGACCGGCTCGTACGCCCCGAGCGAGCCGCCCGCGACCGTGGCCGCGCATGCCTAGCCCATCGTCCAGCGGGTCCGGAGCTGTGGTCGATGGTGGCTGACGTCCCCTTGTCGGCCACCGAGCTCCGGGCCCGGCCAAGACACCATGCACCGAGGCCAACGGGTCGTGGTCTTGCGTGGCCTACGCAACGTCGAACCCCGTCTGGTCGGTGGTTCTTGAGCCGTAACGCCGGGGGACGATGAAGACCGCCCTCGACTGCGTGCCGTGCCTCATACGCCAGTCACTGGACGCCAGCCGTGCCGCTTCGGATGATCCTGCGGTGCACGAGCAGGTGGTCCGGGACATGCTGCTCTGGGCTGCCGACGTCGAGTCCGGCGAGTCACCGGTGGAGCTTGGGCAGCGGCTCCACCGGCGCCTTCGGGAGATCACCGGTGTCGGCGACCCGTACCGGGCCGAGAAGGACCGACACGACTGCATGGTCATGCCGCTGCTGCCGGGGCTTCGCGAGCGCATCGTTGCTTCTGACGACCCCTTCGGTCTCGCAGTCAAGCTGGCCATCGCCGGAAACGTCATCGACCTCGGCGTCCGTGGACAGTGGCCGACGACGACCTCCGTGCAGCGGTCGAGCAGGCCCTCGAGGAGCCCGTGCTCGGTCTGGTCGAGGACCTGCGCCGGGACATCGAGCATGCCGAGCGGATCCTCTATCTCACCGACGACTGCGGCGAGATCGCCTTCGACCGCCTGCTCGTCGAGCGCCTGCCCGTCGAGAGGGTGACGGTCGCGGTGCGCGGCGAGCCCATCCTCAACGACGCGACCATGGAAGACGCGCGTACGGTGGGCCTCAGCGATCTCGTCGAGGTCATCGACAACGGCTCCGACGCGCCCGGGCACACTCCTCGACGACTGCAGCCCCGAGTTCCGTCGCCGTTTCGCTGAGGCCGACCTCATCGTCGCCAAGGGTCGAGGCAACCACGAGTCGCTCAACGAGGTCGCCGGCCCCGGCGTACTTCCTGTTCAAGGTCAAGTGCACGGTCGTCGCTGAGCACATCGGACAGCCGATTGGTGCGCACGTGGTGACCCGTTCCGATGCCCAGGTCACCTGATACTCAGTCGCAGGTAGGGCCGTCGGGCGGCACCAAGGTGAGCCGTTCGCCACTGGTGACCCGGGTGCGGGAGAGAGAGCATGGGGTAGCGCGGCGGGGGTCCGCGTGAGCACGTCGCATCGATCGAGCGCCTCCGCCGCGATAGCCGGAGATGCCCACATGCCCAGGATCTCGCTCCTCGGGGCCGGAAGCACGGTCTTCACCAAGCGCCTGCTCGTGGACCTGCTCAGCTTTCCAGAGCTGGCCGAGTCGACCATCTCCCTGCACGACATCGACGCCGAGCGTCTGCACACCTCGGAAGTCGTGGCCCACAAGGTCGCCCAGGCCGTAGGGGCGCACCCGACCATCGAGGCCACGCTCGACCGCCGCGCCTCCCTCGACGGGGCCGACTACGTCATCTGCATGATCCAGGTCGGCGGCTACGATCCGGCCACCACTCGTGGACTTCCAGATCCCCAAGCGCTATGGGCTCGAGCAGACCATCGGCGACACGGTGGGCATCGGCGGCATCATGCGCGCGCTGCGGACCATCCCGGTGATGCTCGAGATGTGCCCAGACATGGAACAGGTCTGTCCCGACACCATGCTCTTCAACCACACCAACCCCATGGCCATGGTCACGTGGGCGCTCGACCGCGGCACCAGCATCCGCCAAGTGGGCATGTGCCACTGCACGCAGGTCACCGCCGTGCAGCTGTGCCAGGACATCGGCGTGCCCTTCGAGGAGGTCAGCTACCGGGTCGCCGGCATCAACCACATGGGCTTCTACCTGAAGTTCGAGCGGGTGACCGAGAACGGGACGGAGGACCTCTACCCGCTCATCGACAGGGTCATCGCGGAAGGGCGTGTGCCCGACTGGAACCGCGTGCGCTACGACATGTACCCGCGCCTGGGCTACTTCGTGACCGAGTCGAGCGAGCACTTCAGCGAGTACGTGCCCTGGTTCATCAAGCGCGACCGGCCCGACCTGCTCGAGCGCTTCAACATCCCTATCGACGAGTACCTCCGCCGCTGCGAGGGCCAGATCGGCATGTGGAACGTGCTCAAGGAGTGGATGGAGGACCCCGACGCGCGGCTCGACGAGCGCAACCCGGAGATGGTGGCCGCGGCCGAGAAGATGGTCGAGATGACGGTCATGCCGCCCGAGCTGGTGGAGGAGATCTTCGAGCTCAAGCCCAGTGGAGAGTACTCGCCGCTGATGATCCACAGCATGGAGACCGGCACGCCGCGGGTGACCCACGCCAACGTGGCCAACCACGGCATCATCGACAACCTGCCCGAGGGCTGCGCCGTGGAAGTGCCCTGCCTGACCGACCGCAACGGGGTGCAGCCACTGCGGGTGGGCTCGCTACCGCCGCAGCTGGCCGCGCTGCTGCAGACGAACATCGACTCGCAGGGCCTGGCCGTGGAGGCCGCGCTGACAGGCAAGCGTGAGCACATCTATCACGCGGCCATGCTCGACCCCCACACCGCCGCCGAGCTCGACCTCGACCAGATCTGGTCGATGGTGGACGAGCTCATCGAGGCGCACGGCGACTGGCTGCCGGAGTATCGACTGACCACTGTCGGTCGTCGCCGCGCTGGTGCATCGATCCGTCCAGCCAGAAGCGTCGGCCCCGTCAGAAGGCTCGCTGATCGACGTTGGCTCGGCCTGTTCGCACAGCAGCCGGCGACGTCCCCACGGAGGTCAAGTGCGGGCCTGGCCCTGGGCGGCGACGCGCCACCGCCGCCGCGATGGCCTCGGGGTCGCCGAGGTAGCGATGCCCCATGGGCCGGAGCGATGCGTCGAGGCGATAGCAGAAGCGGCACCCCGGTCGGGATGTTCAATGCGGTGATCGCCTCGTCACTCATCTGATCGAGATACTTCACCAAGGCTCTGAGGCTATTGCCATGCGCCACCAGCAGGACCCGCTGACCGGCATCGAGCTGAGGCGCGACCTCGCCATCCCAATACGGGAGGACCCGTTCGATCGTGTCCGCCAACGACTCGGTGCGCGGCAGCAGGTCCGTGGCGATGTGGGCGTAGCGTTCGTCCCGTGCCGGCGCGCGATCGTCCCCTGGCTCCAGCGCCGGTGGGCGGACGCTGTAGCTGCGGCGCCAGGTATGGACGAGCTCCTCCCCGAGGCGCTCGGCGGTCGCCGACTTGCTCAGCCCCTGGAGTGCCCCGTAGTGGCGCTCGTTCAGTCGCCATGACCTCTGCACCGGGACCCACATCAACTCGAGATCGTCGAGGACGATCCACAGGGTCCTGACGGCACGCTTCAAGACCGAGGTGAAGGCGACATCGAACCGCAGGTCCGCCTCCCGCAGGCGTCGCGCGGCGTCGTGTGCCTCTGCGATACCCCGGTCGGTCAGGTCGACGTCGGTCCAGCCGGAGAATCGGTTCTCTCGGTTCCACGTGCTCTCACCATGGCGTAGCAGCACGAGGATCCGTTCCTCGTCTCTGCGGCTCGACGTCATCAGCGTGCTCCGTCCGACGCCGCCGAGGGCAGTGGGTGGGCGCCGTCCTCCTCCGGCCGGTCCCTTCGCTCGATCACGAACCGGTAGTCGTCGCCCTCCAGGCTGACGTCGAGCAGCGGGTGGTCCGAGGCATATGTCCACGCGAGCAGGACCAGCACCGACTGCGGGTCGCTGGAGAGGACTTCGAGGACTTGCCCATCGACCAGACGGCTCACTGCGCGGGAGATCGCGGGCATGGCCTCCGCCACCGAGATCCCGCGGACGTCCGTCCAAGCACTCGCGCGAGACCCTCTTTCCTGAGGGGTCTTCCGACCGGGCATGTGATGTCGCTCGGCCCTTGTGGACCACTCTGGCTTCTGCATGCTAAAAGCATGCAGATGCTATTGACAGAAACTCGCCAACGACAGGCAGACAAGACACCGGTGACTCGGCGACGCGGACACATGCCAGATCCGCGCCAGCCCGTCACTCTGGCGAAGCCCGTTCACCTTGAACGGGTCTCGGGCCAGACGCCTGAAGAACTGATGCTTGAGTTGCTCTAGGACTCACCAGAGTCACGACATCGAACAGGAAGGTCGGTATCGACACGATGCCGCCTGGGGCATTCGTCAACGCCTCTACTGCCAGCAGGCAGCGCTGATTGCGGGTTCCGTGCGTGGAATCGCCTGTTGGGCAGAGGAATGGCTGGCGAGGAAGGGTCCGAGCCTTCGATCCCCCGACTTAGAGGTGCCACGCTCGTTGCGGCCTTCCTGACTCCTCATCTTTGGATCCACCGGGTTGGCGTCACCCCGGCGGGGCAGGGGAGACGGTCGACGCCGGTGAACGTAGCTCGTCTACTCGCTGTGATAGCCGACGGCGGTCCCGAAGTTCCCATGGCTCCCGCACGATATCCATGTCGTGCGACGCGACGGGCAGGCTGTTCCCCACGCCCAGAGATCCCTATCGAACGGTCAGGGCCAGCGACATAGGACTCGCGTGGGCAGGGTATCCGGCCACAGTGGTTGGCCACCTGACGCCCAGTGAGGACTGGGCCGATGCGATGGTCATGGAGTGGTTCTTCGTTGGGCGTAGGACTCGGATCGCCAGTGGTGCCTCAGGTTGGCCATGGCGCTTGACAGCGCCACGGATGTCCACGCTGAAGCCCTGGCGATCCGACGTCAATGCCACCGCGATACCCGGGAGCGCGACCACGCCCCCGGTCGGCGAACCCAGTGTGATGTGGCACCGGTCCAACACGGCACCAAGCGGAAGCAGTGATGCGACGACGCTGATGACGGTCACGAAGACGGACCGCCGACTTGTGGGTGGTGAATAGAAACATCGTTTCCATTGCTGTGATACACTGTCGCGCATCTCGGGTTACGACCCAGGCCTAGACTGTATCCACTTAGGGGAGACAGTGTTCCGGATGGCGGGCAACGCCGTCGGGCCAGCAGGGAGATCGAGATGAGTATCGTGGCCGTCGAGCGGGCACTGGTGATCCTGAAGATCGTGTCGCGGAGCCCAGATGGAGTCGGCGTGCGAGCCGTGGCCCGTCAGCTCGGATACAGTCCCGGCGTCGTCCAGAAGTCGATCCAGGCGCTGGCCGCCCAGGGCTTCGTCGAGCAGGACCCCGTCTCGCAGGCGTACCGCCTGGGGCCGGAGGCGGTGACGCTGGGCCTCGTCGCGCTCGACCGCATGGATCTGCGGACCGCGGCCCGTCCTGTCCTGGAGCGTCTCGTCGCCGCGACGGGGGAGACGTGCATGCTCGGCGTCGTGAGCGGTGACCACGCCGTCTACATCGACCAGGTGCCCAGCCCCCACGAAGTCCGCATGAACATCACCGTGGGCGTGTCGCGACCCTTCAACTGCACCGCTGTGGGAAAGGCCTTGCTGGCGTACCGGCCCGACGACGAGATGGTGCGGCTCTACGAAGCCGGCGCATTCCGAGAGGCGACGGCCAACTCCATCAACGATGTCGACGCCATGCGCGCTGAGCTTGAGCGGGTCCGCGTCGACGGCCTGGCCATCGACGAGGAGGAGTACCTCATCGGAGCGCGGTGTGTGGCCGCGCCCATTCGCGACTTCGAGGGCAAGGTCGTGGCCGCAGTGGCCGCGTCCGGGCCCGCAGAGCGCATGGCCGCGAGCGAGGAGCGGGTCATCGCGGCGGTCCGCCAGGCCGCCGGCGAGATCTCGGCAGCTCTGGGCGCAGGCACCACCACACGCGAGGAGGCACTGGTTTGAGCGATATCTGGATCAAGACATTCGATCCCGCCGAACTGGCGGAGGTCCCCGGACTGCAGGGGAAGTGGAAGCGTTTCCTCGACGCCAGTCGAGGCTTCCGGCGGCATGGTCGTGGGCATGGGCGAGCTGCAGGCGGGCGAGGTCGCCGGCTGGCACGAGCACCCCGAGCCGGAGATGTTCTTCGTCCTCGAGGGTCGGGCCCTGGCCAAGTGGCGCGACGCTGACGGCGAGCATGAGCAGGAGTTCTGCGCCGGCCAGGCGTTCTTCAAGCCAGGCAACGTCCCGCACCAGATGGTCAACCTCACGGACGGCGCGTTCCGCGGGATCTTCATCAAGCTGGCGCAGCTGTGACCGACGCCGTCATCGCAAGCGACCTGGGATCCAGCGGCTGCAAGACCGTGGCTGTCGCGTTCCCATCCGGTCGCGTGCTGGCGGCATCCCGACGCGACTACCGCACGGTCTATGCCCAGCCGGGTTGGGCCGAGCAGGAGCCCGAGGACTGGTACGGCGCGGTCGTGCGCTCCGTCTCGGAGGTGGTCGCCGACCGGGCACTCGAGGGTGTCCGTGTCTCCGCGTTCATGCCCATCGGCGTGACCCACACCGCGGTGCTGCTCGACGGAGCCGGCCGGCCGGTCGCGCCCAGCATCCTCATGTTCGATAGCCGTAGCACCGAGCAGGTCGAGCGCCTCGAGCGACAGTGGGGCGGAGCGATCTGGCGGCGCACGCTCAACACGCCAACGACGACCTGGACCTGGCCGCAGCTGGCCTGGTTGAGGCGAGCACCAGCCGCGCACCTGGGAGCGCGTCGCCAACGTGACATTCCAGAAGGACTACGTGCGCAGCCGGCTCGTGCCGGGGCACGTGACCGACCACATCGATGCTGCCGGGAGCCTGCTCTTCGATCCGGTCGAGTCGAGGATGGGTACCGGAGTTCCTCGAGGACCTCGGGCTGGAGCCTGGTGCCCTGCCACGTACGACCGACCCACTCGACATCGCCGGTGAGATCGGGACCAACGCCTCGAGTGCCACCGGGCTGCCCGCCTGGCACGCCGGTCGTCGTCGGTACGACCGACACCGTCTCGGAGATGCTCGGCAGTGGTGCCGTGCGTGTGCGCCAAGGCGTCGTCAAGCTCGCCAGCGTGGGCCGCATCGCGGTCGTCAGCCGTGAGCCGGCTGAACACCGCCGCGCGCTGAACTACCGCCACCTTCTCGATGGACTGTGGTACCCGGGCACCGCCAGCAAATATGCCGCGTCCGCCTATCGCTGGTTGCGCGAGACGGTCTGGGCGGATCACGCGGACACGTCCGTCTACCGCGCCATGGACGAGGCCGCGGCCACCGTGCCGCCTGGCTCGGGCGGGCTCATCTTCCATGCGCACCTCAACGGGCAGTGGGCACCCGCATGGAACGACGAGCTGCGCGGAGGCTTCATCGGCCTCACCGCGCGCCATGACCGCGGCCACCTGACGCGGGCCGTGCTCGAGGGCGTGGCCTTCTCCATCCGGGATGCGCTCGGTGAGCTCGAGGAGGGCGGCTGCTGCATCGAGGACTTCCGGCTCATCGGACAGGGGTCGGTCAGCGCGCTCTGGGCCCAGATCATGGCTGACGTCCTGCAGCGGCCACTAGCCGTCCCGGCGAACGTGGACGCTGCGTACGGCGGCGCCCTCGCGGGGGCGATGGCGGTGGGCCTCATGGAGCGCAGCGCCGAAGCGGCCGAAGCCATCGTCGACGCGGGCACGTCGCGATACGAGCCCGACACCCATCGCAGCCGGATCTACGACGAGCTCTTCGCCCTCTACCGCGAGATGGTCACCGACCTCGGGCGCTACGGCGAACGGCTGATGGATATCGAACGCACAGCACAGGAGCACTGATATGCACGGGATGACGGCCTTCCAACGCGCGATGCTCGAGCACGAGCTCACCAGCATCGTGGGGCCTGCGTGGGTCGTCACCGCCGAGGAGGACCGGCAGGTCTATGGCGTGGACCATTTCTGGCTCCCGCGCCTGCTCGTGGATCGCGACGTCGAGCTGCCTGTTCCGGACGTCGTCGTGCTCCCGGGCAGCACCGACGAGCTCTCGACCGTGCTCAAGCTGGCGCAGCAGCATCGCATCCCGGTGACCCCGTGGGGCGGCGGCTCCGGCTCGCAGGGCGGGATCATGCCGGTCTACGGTGGCATCACCGTCGACCTCAAGCGGATGGATCGGATCATCGAGCTCGACGAGCGATCCGGGACGATCACCGCCGAGGCCGGCGTCAACGGCTACGAGCTCGAGTGTTGGCTCAACGACCGCGGCTGGATGCTGCCGCAGTATCCAGCGTCGGTCCACTCGGCGACCTTCGGTGGCTACCTTGCAGCACGCGGTTCCGGCGTGCTCTCGACCAAGTACGGCAAGGCCGAGGACATGGTCTTGTCGATCGAGGTCGTGCTGCCCGACGGCGCCGTGATGGAGACCCAGCCTGTGCCCAGCCATGCCACCGGGCCCGGCATCCTGCAGCTGTTCGTCGGCGCGGAAGGGTCGTTCGGCGTCATCACCAAGGCCACCATGCGACTGGAACGGCTGCCCGAGACGCGGCGCTTCCGTGCTCGTCCATTTCCGCGACGTCTCCACCGGGCTGCGGGCGGGCCGCGACATCATGATCGCGCGACTGCAGCCCACGACCATCCGCCTCTACGACGAGCCCAGCACCCAGAAGGTCGCGGCACGGACCCTGGGCACGACCATCGACGAGGGCGCCTGGATGGTGCTGGCGTTCGATGGCGATGCCGATATCGCAGCGCTGCAAGAGCGCAAGGCCCTGGAGATCACCGCCGGCTACGGCGCCCGCGACCTGGGGCCGGAGCCGGGCCAGCACTGGTGGGACCACCGCTACGACTTCTACTTCCCACCGCATTGGTACGACCTGCCCGTCCTCTTCGGCACGACCGACACCGTGGCCCGTTTCCGCGATATCGAGGGCCTCTACCTCGCACGCCGGGAGGCCATGACGACGCGCTTCGCGAAGTGGGACATCGACTACTTCGCGCACTTCAGCCACTGGTTCCCGTGGGGCGCGATGATCTACGACCGCTTCTTCATCAACGAGCCGCCGGAGGACGCCACCGAAGCGCTGCGGCTGCACAACGATGTCTGGGATACCGCGGTCCGCACCGCGCTCGAGCACGGCGGCGTCATCAACGAGCATCACGGCGTCGGAACGAAGCTCGCTCGCTGGGTTCGCGAGCAGTACGGCGAAGGCTTCCGACTCATCGAGGGCGTCAAGCGGGAGGTCGATCCCGCGGGGATCCTGAACCCCGGCAAGATGGGCCTTGGGCCGGTCAACTGAGGAGGGCGAGATGACCGAACTGCAGGCCTATCAGGAGATCCTCGCCGACTGCCGCTTCTGCCCCATGTGCAAGCCTGCGGCAGAGGTAGGCAACCGCATGAAGATCGAGGGCTACTCCACGCGCTCACGGGCGATGATGCTGTGGCGCATCGCCTCCGGACGACGCGAGTGGACGCCCACGGAGTGCCGAGCTGCTCTACCAGTCCACGCTCGACGGCATCAGCGAGGCTTTCTGCGTCAGCGACCGCCCGGTGAGCGCCTACACCCTGGCGGCTCGCAAGGACGTCTGGGCGGCCGGACTCGCGCCGGCCCCTGTTCGTGAGGCGCTGGCCGCCGTGCCGCCGGCGTCACCGGCTGCGGTCGGGGAGCGGGTGCTGGTGGCCGCGGAGTGCGCCGATGCAGGATGGTCCGAGCAAGCCTCGGCCGTGGCGGCCAAGCTGGGGCTGGATAGCTTCGTCGCCCCCGTGGGGGCCACGGCGTATGCGCTCGGCGCGGTGGACATCGCACGCGAGCAGGCGCGGGTCGCGGCCCGGGCCCTGCAGGGCGCGACGACCGTCGTCGCCGACGGTCCGCAGACGCTGTGGATGCTGCAGCGGATCTGGGCCGAGCTCGGCGTCGAGCTCGGAGCGCCGGTGCGCAGCCTTCCTGCCTACGCACTGGACGAGATCGACGAGGCCTCCTCTTCCGCGCTTGGGTGAGGTCTACGTGGTGGACTCGCGGGCGGCCGCGTATCTGGCCGATCGCCTGGCTCTGCCGGTCGCCATCCAACCGGGCTACCTGGGAGAGGATGCCGACGACTGGGGACGTGGTCCGCTCTACAGCGACCTGCGCGCACTGCTGCGCCACCTCGGCGGCACCGAACGGCGGCACCGCTGGGAGCGTTCGCTCGCGCGGAGCTCCGGGGCGGACGACGGCCTGTGGGCGACGTACCCCGACATCGCATCCGACCTGGCCGTCGCCTGCCTGGAGCAGGCAGCGGCGGCGGGAGCCACGCGTGTCGTGACCGACTCCGCCCTGGCGGCGTGGATGCTCCAGAAGGCCGCCGCTGACATGCCGGTCGATTGGGTCGGCGACCTGGTGCGAGCGGGCTGATGCGAGCCCTGGTGTACGCCGGTCCGGGCAGCATGGTGCTGGAGGACCGGGCGACACCACAGGCTGGGCCAGGTGAGGCCGTCATCGACGTGGCGGCAGCTGGGATCTGCGGGTCCGACCTCCACGGATACACCGGCGCGAGCGGCCGGCGCACGCCCGGCATCGTCATGGGCCACGAGGTCTCCGGTACGGTCGTGGAGGTGGGCGCGGGCGCCGCAAGCGCGGTCGGACGCTCGGTGGTCGTATTCCCGTTGCTCACCTGCGGGACCTGTGAGTGGTGCCAGGCCGGTGCCGAACAGCTCTGTCTCGGGCGCAGCTACATCGGCATCCATCGGGACGGCGGCTTCGCCGAGCAACTGCTGCTGCCTGCGTCCAACCTGGTGGCCCTGCCGGCCGGGCTCGGACTCGTCGAGGCCAGCCTCGCCGAGCCGGCTGCGGTCGCGGTCCACGCCATCGCCCGCGCGCCCGATCTCGACGGTGCCAACATCCTCGTCACCGGTGCGGGACCGATCGGGCTGCTCATCGCCCAGGCGGCGATGCGACTCGGCCGTGCCGCGTCGGTCGTGAACACGGAGATCTCGCCGGCTCGTCGTGAGGTGGCCGCGGAGCTGGGCCTGCGAACGGTCGATCCGACGACCGAGGGCTGGCTGGAGGAGCTCCGCGAGACGACCGGTGGGGGCGTCGATGTCGTGTTCGAGGCCGTGGGCAGCGGGCCGACCTTCGAGGCTGGGGTGGCGGCGACCCGGACCCGCGGCTGCGTCGTCCTCGTGGCCGGTTGGCAGACCGTGGAGGTGGCCCTCGGGAGCCTGGTCACACGCGAGCTCGAGACGCGCGGCACGTTCAACTTCTCACGCGCGGAGTTCGAGGCCGCGCTCGAGTTGCTCGCTCGCATCGATGCCGGTGCGCTCGTCACCGACCGCGTGGCGCTTGCCGGGGCGCCCGCCGCGTTCGCGCGTCTGGCGGCCGACCAGGGCGGCAGCCTGAAGGCCGTGATCACGCCATGAGCAGCGATTGGTTGACGCCGTTCTGCCCAGTTAGATACACTGTTTCCATTCCGGAGGAAGAACGTTGGTGACAGCCATCGGGTCCAGGCTTGACAGCCCGAGCGAGGGGGACCTGCAGCGCCTGCGCTATGTCGCTGCGACCATCCGTTCGGACATCCTCGAGACGCTCTACAACGTCGGTTCCGGGCACAGCGGGCCGTCGCTCTCGATCGTGGAATTGCTCGTCGCGCTCTACTTCGCCGAGCTGCGAGTCCGTCCCGACGAACCCGACTGGCCCGAGCGCGACCGGTTCGTGCTCTCCAAGGGCCACGGCGCGCTGGCGCTCTACTGCGTGATGGGTCGGGCCGGGTTCTTCCCCATGGCCGACCTTGAGACGTTCGAGTACCTCGGCTCGCACCTGCAGGGCCATCCTGACTGCCGCACCACGCCGGGCGTGGAGATGTCGACCGGGTCGCTCGGCCAGGGGCTGTCGGTCTCCATCGGCCACGCGCTCGGTGGTCGCAAGCAGGGTCTGGACATGCGGGCCTACTGCCTGCTCGGCGACGGCGAGGTCCAGGAAGGCAACGTCTGGGAGGCGGCCATGGCCGCGGCCAAGTTCAAGCTCGACAACCTCGTGGCCATCATCGACCAGAACGGACTCCAGGGTGGCGTCACCGCCGAGGTCATGCCCAGCCTGGAGCCACTCGGTGACAAGTGGCGCGCCTTCGGCTGGCACGTCATCGAGATCGACGGTCACGACTTCGGTCAGCTCATGCCGGCCCTCTCCGAGGCGCGCGCACACAAGGGCCAGCCCACGATGGTCATCGCCCACACCGTGAAGGGCAAGGGCATCTCGTTCATGGAGAGCAACGTGTCGTGGCACTCGGGCCAGGTCGGCAAGGACGTCTACGAGCGAGCCAAGCCGGAGATCGACGCGGCGCTCGCGGAGGCGCAGGCATGAAGCTCGCAGCACCAGGCCAGATCGAGTCGCTGCGCGAGGCCCTGGGTCACGCCATGGTCGAGGCTGGCGAGGCCGACGACCGGGTCGTCACCGTCAACGCCGACCTCATGAACTCGGTCAAGTCGCAGTACTTCCGCACGGCCTTCCCGGATCGTGCCATCGAGGTCGGCATCGCCGAGCAGAACATGATGGGCATCGCGGCCGGCCTGGCCCAGATGGGCTTCGTGCCCTACACGCTCACGTTCGCCCGCTTCGCCTCCAAGCGCGCGGCGGACCAGATCTCGATGTGCATCGACTACGCCCGCACCAACGTCAAGATCGTCGGTGCCTACGCGGGCATCTTCACCGGTCGCCAGGGCGTGAGCCAGCAGACCATCGAGGACACCGCCACCCTGCGTGCGATGCCCAACATGACCGTCATCGACGCTGCCGACGCGGTCGAGACGCGCGCGATCGTGCTCTACGCCGCACAGCACGACGGGCCGGTCTACCTGCGCATCGGCCGCGACGAGTGGCCGGTGACGTTCGACTCCGACAGCTATCGCTTCGAGTTCGGGAAGGGCCAGGTGCTGCGCGAGGGTGCCGACGTGGCCATCGTCAACACCGGCCTGCTCCTGCACTACGCGCTCGAGGCGGCCGAGCAGCTGGCCGCGGAGGGCATCGAGGCGACGGTCGTGAACATGCCCACCATCAAGCCCATCGACGCTCCGCTCATCGAGCGCCTGGCCCGCGAGGTCGGCGCCATCGTGACGGTGGAGAACCACAGCATCCTCGGCGGCTTCGGCTCTGCCGTCGCCGAGGTCGTCGTCGAGACGGTGCCGGTGCCCATGGAGCGCATCGGCATCCGCGACGAGTACAGCGAATCCGCTCCCAACGCCGACCTCGCCGAGAAGCACGGCCTCACGGCTCCGCACATCGCGGCGGCGGCGAGGCGGGTCAACGAGCGGAAGCACGGCAGCGGCCGTGCGGCGTCTGCCGCACGCCGCGGGATAGGAGGTGGCCCCCGCAGGAAGACGAAGAGCAATGGGAAGCACTGACGTCAAGCCAGCAGGAGGAGAACGTTCTCATGAACAAGCCAGGATGGGTCCGCGCTGCGGCCATCGGCACCGCCATCGCGATGATGGCCGGAGCGGTACCTGCCATCGTCGTTCGCCCAGGACGACGCCGTCGATCTGACGGTCTGGAGTCACTGGGGCGAGCCGGGCAAGAAGCAGTGGATCGAGGAGGTCCTCGACGACTACGCCGCAGAGAACCCCAACGTCACCGTCAACATCGAGTGGTACGGCGACAAGGCCGACCTCTACACGCAGCTGAACGCCGCCAACCAGGCCGGCGGACAGAACGCGCCGGACATCCACACCGTGGACTTCCGACCGCTCGGCTATATCCCGCAGCAGCTCAACGGCTGGCTCCTGGATCTCGATAGCGCGCCTCGACACCAGCCACTGGGACGAGGGCCTGCTCGGTGCCGGTTCGTATGACGACGGCATCTGGGGCCTGCCCATCGAGGCCTTCGGCATCTGGACCTGGTACGACAAGGACCTCTTCGACGAGTGGGGCATCGACCGTCCCCGAGGACGGCCGCATCGACCAGGCGCTGTTCGACCAGATCGTGGCCAAGGCCCAGGAGAACGACATGCTCGTCTTCTCCCAGGGCGTCCAGAACCTGAACAACTTCGCGGCCCACTATCCCATGGGCATCGCGCTGAACATGGCCGGCAAGGACGTGGTCCGTGACGCGGTCATCACCGGCGACCTGCCCTACAACGACCCGGCCATGGTCGAGGCCCTGCAGGTGGCGGTCGACCAGATCCAGACCGAGGGGTTCTTCAACAAGGACGTGCCGACGCTGACGCTGCACGAAGGCGCCGGCCAGTTCTTCAACGGCAAGTCCGCCATGACGGTCGAGGGCTCGTGGCTGCCCGGCTGGTATCGCGGCCAGGCCGACGACGGTGCGGCGCCCGAGGACCTCGATCTCGAGATCGCGCGCTTCCCCATCTTCGACGGCGCCGTCGACGACGGCGTGGTGCAGTGGGGCGCCGGCTCCGGTTGGGCTGCCAGCGCCTTCACCGAGTATCCCGACGTGGTCATCGACCTCTTCAACTTCATGTCCACGCCCGAGCGTGCCTTCCGCTGGATCGAGCTGACCGACGTGCCCACGGGCATGCTCGCCGAGATCCCCGACACCGCCTCCGAGCTCGTGCGCACGCAGCTGGCGTGGCAGAAGGACGGCCCCGCCATCAGCCCGGCGATCTACCAGGTCCCGGCGCTCGACGAGGAGGTCGCCTGGAACGAGGGCATGGTCCGGTTCTTCGCCGATCCGAACTACACGGCCCAGGAGTTCCTGGACATGATGCAGGACCTCCGCGAGAACTAGTCGATCGAGCGATCGCGGAGAGGGAGCACGACTTGGCTGACTCGACCGCAAGCACGGACGCCCCGGTCACGGCCAGCGAGCCCGGCCGGGGCGGCCTCGCTCCAAGGGCCGCTCCGATCTCGACAAGCAGAAGCGGCTCTGGGCCTTCATCTTCATCGCGCCGGGCATGGTCCTGTTCGCCCTGTTCGTCGTCTACCCGGTCGCATCGACGCATCTGGTCGTCGTTCTTCAGCATCCGCCCGATGGGCGCGGAGACCCAGCAGATCTTCGTCGGCTTCGACTGGTACGAGTTCGCGCTCTTCAAGGACAAGACGTTCCAGAACGCGGTCAAGAACACGCTCATGTGGGCGACCTGGTCGGTCATCGTCGACATCGGCCTGGGCTTCACGCTGGCCTACATCATCCACACGCGCATCCGCGCCTGGAAGTTCTTCCGCACTGCCTGGTTCGTGCCGCTGCTGCTGTCGCCGGTGCTGGTCGGCCTCGTCTGGCGGGCCATGCTTCGCTACGACGGTGGTGCGGTCAACAGCATCCTCGACGCGGATCGGCCTCGAGGACCTCACGCGCAACTGGCTGGGCGAACCCTCCGCCATCGTCTGGCTCTTCCTCATCACCACGTGGATGACGGTGGGCTTCTACATGGTGCTCATCCTCGCTGCGCTCGAGGACATGCCCCAGGAGCTGATCGATGCCGCGGAGGTCGACGGCGCGAACCGCTGGCAGCAGATCCGCCACGTCATCCTGCCGCTGCTGAGGCCGGTCATCGTCAGCCTGACCATCCTCACCTTCGTCTTCAAGATGCGCATCTTCGACCTCGTCTGGGTGACCACGCAGGGTGGGCCATACGGCTCGACCGAGACGGTGGTGACCTGGATCGTGAGGCGCGCGTTCTACTGGCAGGGGGCCTTCGACCTGGGCTATCCCGCGGCCATGTCTGCCATCTGGCTCATCGTGATGGCGGTCGGCATCTTCGTCATCCGTCGCATCATGCGCGGTGGCCAGGACGCAGAGCAGTACTGACATGTGGCGCGTCTTCTCCTACACCATCGCCATCCTCTTCTCGATCTTCATCCTGGGCCCGCTGCTGTGGCTGTTGATGAACTCGTTCAAGCCCACGGGCGTGATCATGAACGAGCCCTTCGCCCTGCCGACCGGGTTCTTCCTGGGCAACTACGAAGCGGTCACGCAGTCCGACTTCTGGCGCTTCTACGCGAACTCGCTGGTGGTCACGTTCGGCAGCCTCGCAGGCATCGCGCTCATCTCGACGACCATGGCCTACGGCCTCTCGCGCTACCAGTTCCGTGGTCGCGAGGTGACGGTGGCCATCCTCTTCGCAGCCATCATGCTGCCGCCGGCGCTGGTGGTCATCCCGCTCTTCCGCCAGATCCAGGCCTACGGGCTCCTCGACAGCCACCTCGGCCTGATCCTCGTCTACATCGCCTTCGCGCTGCCGCTCTCGGTGTTCATCCTGCGCGCCTTCTTCATGCGCATCCCGGAGGACCTCAGCGACGCGGCCCGAGTGGACGGGGCCAGTGAGTGGCGCGTCTTCTGGAGCGTCATCCTGCCCATCGCGCGGCCGCCGGTGGTGACCGTGATGATCCTCTGGTTCGTGTGGCTCTTCAACGAGTACATCCTCTCGCTGGTGCTGCTGCAGACGACCGACCAGCGCACGCTGCCGGTGGGCTTGACGCTGCTCAACTCCGAGTACGGCGTGAACTTCGGTGCGCTCGCCGCCGCGCTGGTGATGTCGGCCGTGCCCATCCTCGTGGTCTACTGGCTCTTCAGCGATCGTTTCGTCAAGGGCATGACCGCAGGGGCCATCAAGGGGTAAGGCATGGAACGCTTGCGCATCGGGTTCATCGGCGGTGGTCGGCACGCGACCAAGGCGCTCTATCCCTTCGCTCCGCTAGCGCCGGCATCGACCTCGCCGCCGTCTGCGACATCGACGAGAACGCCGCCCGTCGCAACGCTCGCTGGTTCGGGGCGGAGCGCGTCTTCACCGACCACCGGGCCATGCTCGAGCGCGGCGGCCTGGACGGCGTGATCATCGTGACCGGGCCCTGGCTCGCACGCGGCTCTCGCGACGGCGATGCGCTCGAGGCTGGCCTGCCGGTCTTCGTGGAGAAGCCGCCAGCGCGTGACGCGCTCGAGGCCGAGGCGCTGGCGGAGGCGAGCACGCGAACCGGGCGGGCGGTCACGGTGGGCATGATGAAGCGCCATGCGCCCGCCTACACCCACCTGCGGCAGCTCATCGGGGCGGACGGCTTCGGTCCGCTGACCCACGTCTCGAGCACGTTCCGGGTCGGCCCCAAGGCCTCGACCGGCTACGCCTTCCTGCTCGACGCGGGCATCCACCATCTGGACCTGTTGCGTCACCTCGCTGGCGACATACGACGTCACGGGCGTAGAACGCCTCGGCGGGGAGGACGGCATCACCTACGCGCTGCTGCTGCGCTTCGCCTCCGGGGCCATCGGCAGCATGCATCTCTCCGACCGGGGCTGCGTGGCTGGGG
The DNA here is from genome assembly GCA_963716815.1 of uncultured Chloroflexia bacterium. Classification (GTDB taxonomy): domain Bacteria; phylum Chloroflexota; class Limnocylindria; order Limnocylindrales; family CSP1-4; genus JAFMJV01. The sequence continues at coordinate 6,222 of CAVQUM010000019.1, read as the reverse complement.
CCCGTCGAGTCGGTCGAGGTCACCGGCTCCGGGCGGGTGGCTCGCGTCGACAACCTCGTGCGTGTGTCGGTCAGCCACGACGACGGCGCGGTCACGACCTGGGAGCCGGGTTTCTCGATCGCGCAGAACGCCAACAACGGCTTCTTCATCGGCGGCTATGTGCCCGAGCTCGCCGCCTGGGCGAACGCCGTGCGCGATGGCAGTGAGCCGCCGACGCAGGTCGTGGACGTCCTGCCGGCCATTCGCCTGATCGAGCGACTGGCGCCCGACAAGGACTATCGCAAGCAGGCGCTGCACTTCCCGCACTGGAGCGCCGAAGACGACTGGCTGCGCGACCGATAGGAGTGTCATGAGCGAACGACCGCTGGTCTGGAGCGACATGGGGGTGGGCGACGCCCTGCGGGCGGCGTGGCCGGACATGGACGAGCAGGTGCGCTTCTCGTCGCCGCTGACGCGCGCGAGCGAAGCGGACGAACTCCACGACGCGGCCTTCGTCATCAGCCGCGCCTACCCGCTGACCGCGAGCGACTTCGAGCGCATGGGCATGCTCGTGGGGGCGACGTCGTGGGGCGTCGGCTACAACCACATCGACCTCACCGCGGCCTCGGCGCACGGCATCCCGGTGGCGTTCAACCCGGTCTTCACGACCTCCGTGGTGGAGGCGGCCATCACGCTCATCCTGGCCCTCGCCAAGCGTCTGCCCGAGCTCGTCGCGGCCGCCAGCAGGCGGGTCGGTCGACGTAGCCAAGGGGGCAGGCGTCGACCGCAACACCGAGATCGCAGGCAAGACCATCGTCGTCGTCGGGTACGGACGCATCGGCCGGCAGCTCGGCGAGTACGCGCGAGCCCTGGGCATGGACGTCATCGCCGTCGACCCCGTCATCGATCCGCCGACCTGCCGGCCTACGCCCGCAGCGCGGGCCTGGCCGAGGCCCTGCCGCTCGCGGACGTGGTCGTGCTCGTGCTGCCGCTCACGCCCGAGACGCACTACATCGTGGGCGCGCAGGAGTTGGCGCTGATGAAACCCACGGCCTACCTCGTCAACGTCGGTCGTGGTGGGTCTGGTCGACGAAGCCGCGCTGCTCGGCGGCGCTGCAGGCCGGTCGGCTCGGCGGTGCCGGGCTCGATGTGTGGGAGCAGGAGCCACCCGACCCGGCCGATCCGCTGCTGGCCTGCCCAACGTCGTCGGCACGGCGCACGCGCTCGCGCGCACCCACGAATCACTTGCCCGTATCTGCGAGCAGGTCGTCTTCAACGCCCAGGCCGCCCTGGCGGGCCGGCCGATGCGTGACGTGCTCAACCCGGAAGTCCAGAGGAGGAACCGATGAACCTGCGTCAACGTCTTCGCAGCGGCGAGGAGTTGCTGTGCTTCTCGGTCAACTTCCCATCGTCCGCGGTGGTCGAGATGGGCGCGCATCGCCGGCTTCGACTTCTACAACATCGACACCGAGCACGGCCCCATGGATATCGGCGTCATCGACGAGATGGTGCGTGCCGCGGACTCCGTGGGCGTGCCGCCCATCGTGCGACCGCCCAACAACGACCCGACACGATCCTGCGCATCCTCGACGTGGGCGCGGCCGGGATCATGGCGCCGAGGTGTCCGCCTCGAAGGCCGCCGCCCAGGCGCTCGTGGACGCGGTCAAGTACCCGCCCATCGGTCATCGCGGCCTGGGCATCGTGCGCGCCAATCGGTGGGGCGACGAGCCCGCGGCCGAGTCGACCAGGCGGGCCAACGAGGAGACGGTCATCATCCCGCTCATCGAGGACATCGCCGCGGTCGAGGCCATCGATGCGATCCTCGAGGTGGAGGAGCTCGACGTCATCTGGATCGGCCCCGCCGACCTGTCGCAGTCGATGGGCCTGACGGGCCAGTACGGACATCCGCAGCTGCAAGGCGGCCATCGCTCGCGTGGTCGATGCCGCCCGGGCTGCCGGCAGAGGCGCCGGCGTGGCCGTGGGTGCCATCGACCAGATCGAGCCACTGCGTTCGATCGGCTACACCTGCCTGGCCGTGCAGGCCAAGACCCTGCTCATCAGCGGCGGGCGGGAGTTCGTCAAGGCCTTCAAGGGCGAGGGCTAGGCATGGGCCGACTCGATGGCAAGGTCACCGTCGTCACCGGGGCCGGCAGCGGCATCGGCAGGGCCGGTGCCCACGCCTACGCACGCGAGGGCGCGAGCGTCGGCGTCCTGGGCCGGACCGCGTCCAAGGTGGAGGCGGCCGTCGCGGACATCGGGCCCGCTGCCTTCCCGCTCGTCTGCGACTTGTCGGACGAGGCTCAGGTCATCGCGGCGTTCGACGAGGTCCGCCGCCGCCACGGCCGGCTGGACGTGCTCTACAACGTGGCCGGCGTGCAGCTCTACGGCGAGGACGCGGCGGTGCAGGACCTGGAGCTGGAGGTGTTCGAACGTACCTACCGCAACAACGTGCGGGGCACGTTCCTTGCCTCCAAGCACGGCTCGCGGCTGATGATCGACGGCGGCTGGCGGCGGCTCCATCATCCTCACCGGCTCGCCCACCGGCCTGACCATGATCGGTGCCGACTTCGCCGCCTACAGCTCGTCCAAGGCGGCGGTCGGCGGCCTCGCGCTTTCGATGGCGGGCGCGCTGGGCAGGCACGGCATCCGTGTCAACGTCATCGTGCCCGGTCCCATCCAGACCGAGCTCACCCAGAAGCGCTTCAGCGATCCGGCGGTCAACGAACGGCTGCGCAGCCGTATCCCGCTCGGCGTCATCGGAGGACCGACGGACATGGACGGGATCGCGGTCCACCTCGCCTCTGACGAGTCGCGCTTCTCCACTGGCTCGTTCTTCTTCGTCGACGGGGGCACGTGTGCCCGATGAGGTCGGCGGCGCGCTGATCCCGCTGCGAGCCGGGCCGGTGCGCGCCTGGCTCGACGGGGTCGACCTGCGCTCGATCGGACTCGGCGGCGAGACCCTGCTCGACCGGGTCTACGTGGCCGTGCGCGCGGCCGATTGGTCGACCGTGCCGGGCGATGTCACCGACCTTGAGGTCGAGACACAGGAGCGATCGTTCGGGGTGTCGTTCGGGGCGCGTCACCGGGTCGGCGAGCTCGACGTCACCTGGCGCGGCCGCATCCTCGGCACCGACGATGGGGTCATCGAGTGCCACATGGACGGCGAGGCGGGGTCAGATCTCGACTACTGCCGTGTCGGCTTCTGCGTTCACCATCCCGCTCGCCTGGCCGGCGCTCCGTACCGTGCGCACACCGCCGAGGGAGAGGTGACCGGGGTCCTGCCGCGGCTGGTCGCGCCACAGCTGTTGCGCGGCGGCGGGGTCGTGCCGCCCGTGCCCTGGTTCGACCGTCTGCTGGTGACGGCGACGACCGGCGAGACCGTGACCATCGAGTCGGACGGCGAACCGTTCGAGCTCGAGGACCAGCGCAACTGGACCGATGCCTCCTTCAAGTCCTACATCCCGCCCATCCGGCCCGGCTACCCGTATCGGGCGCGCCGAGGCCAGCGCTTCGAGCAGCACATCACCATCCGCGCGGCCGGCCCGAGTCCCGCCCGCCTTGCTCGGCGTCAGGAGCTGGTGCGCCTCGAACTCGGCCCGAGCAGCGGGCGCGCACTGCCACCGGTCGGCCTGGGCCTGCCGCATCGGCCGGACACGCCCGGGCGGGAGCGTGCTCGAGCGCCTCGCTGCCCTGCGCCCCGATCACCTGCGGGTATCGCTGTGGACCGATCGCGCCGAGGCCGCATCGATGGTGGACGCGGCCACCGCGCAGGCGCTGGCCGTGGGCTGCCCGATGGAGGCGGCGCTCTTCGTCGACGCCGACGATCCGGTCGCGCTCCGGGAGCTCGTGGCCAGGATGGCCGCGGGCCCTGTGCCGGTCGTCCGCTGGCTGGCGTACGACATCAGCGACACCTACCAGCGCTCGACGAGCGAGGCGGTCGTACGCTTGGTGCGTGCGGTGCTGGAAGAGATCGTGCCCGGGGCCGCGCTCGGTGCCGGCACAGCCTCCGACTTCGTCCGGCTCAACCGGGGTCGCACCCTCTACGACGGGGTCGATGGCCTGGCCTGGGCCATCTCGCCCTCGTTCCACGCCGCTGACGACCGCTCGGTGATGGAGAACGCACGGCCCAGGGCATCACCGTCGAGACCGCGCGCGCCTTCGCCGAGGGCAGAGGGCTGTGGGTCGGGCCGATCGAGCTGTCACGCCGCGACCTGCCGGCCGACACGCGGCAGTCGTCCGCCATCGCGGCCGCCTGGACCGTGGCCAGCCTGGGCGACGTCTGTGTCGCGGGCCCGGACTCGCTCACCTACTTCGAGACGATCGGGCCCAGGGGCGTGATCGCCACCGACGGTGAGCCCAACCCGGTGCTTCGCCGTCTTCGAGCAACTTGCGCGCATGCGTGGGGGGCGCATGAGGCTCGCTGGAGTCGACCGTGCGACGCGAGGTCGCCGGGCTGATCGTCGACCAGGGGGGCGAGCCCGTCGGCATGGTGGCCAACCTCACGGCGCAGCCGCAGCGAGCGCTCGTACAGGGGTTGGCGGGGGAACTGCTCGACGAGGTCCTGGGTCCGTACGAGGTCGCCCACATCGGCTGAGCTTGCGGTGGGGTCAGTCGGGCAGGACCTTGCCCGGATTGAGGATGCCGTCGGGATCGAGCGCTGACTTGATGGCCCGCATCGCGCGCAGGCCATCAGCTCCCACCTGCTGCTCGAGGAACTCCCGCTTGGACAGGCCGGTCCCGTGCTCGCCGGTGATCGTGCCCCCGAGTGCCAGGACCTCGGTGTAGAGGTCGGCACGGACCGCGTCGATCCGTTCCTTGGCGCGCGGGTCGTCGGCGTCGGTCACGTAGGTCGGGTGGAAGTTACCGTCACCGGCGTGGCCGAAGACCCCGATCTCCATGCCGTGCCGCTCAGACACGCGACCGATGGCCGCCATCAGCTCGGCAGCCCGGCTGCGTGGCACGCTGACGTCTTCCGTCCGCGCCGCACCAGCCTGCTCCATCGACCAATGCGCCTTGCGCCGGGCTGCACGCAGTTCGTCTGCCTGGTCCGGGTCGGCCGCTCGCTCCTGGCGTGTGGCTCCTGACGCGGTGCAGGCTCGTCCCGCGATCTCCAGCTCGGCCTCGGCCGACTCGCCGCCGGCATCGGATTCGATCATCAGCATGGCCCCAGCCTCACGGTCCAGGCCCAGATGCAGGGCATCCTCGACGGCGCCGATGACGTAGCGGTCGAGCAGCTCGAGTGTGACCGGCACCAACCCGGCCCTGGTCATGCGTGAGACGGCGTCGCCGGCGTGGCCGACGCTCGGGAAGAAGGCCAGCAGCGTGGCCTTGGGCGCCGGCAGCGGTCGCAGGCGGAGCGTGGCCTCGGTGATGATGCCGAGGGTGCCCTCCGACCCGACCATCAGGCGGGTGAGGTCGTAGCCGGCCACGTCCTTCACGTTGCGCCCGCCGGTGCGGATGACCGCGCCGTCGGCGAGGACGACCTCGAGGCCCAGCACGTAGTCGCGGGTGACGCCGTACTTGACGCAGCGAAGCCCGCCGGCATTCTCCGCGAGGTTGCCGCCGATGCAGCTCGTCTCATGAGAGGCCGGGTCGGGCGGGTAGAGCAGGCCCTGGGCTTCCACCGCCGCCTCCAGGTCAGCCGTGACCACGCCTGGCTGCGTCACCACCAGCAGGTTGTCCGGGTCGATCTCGAGGATGCGGTCCATGGCCGTCATGACCAGCATCAGGCCGCCATCCACGGCGTTGGCCCCGCCCGACAGGCCCGTGCCTCCGCCGCGCGGCACCACCGGCACGTGACGTCGCGCACACGACCTGACGATGGTGCTGACGTCCTCGGTGCTGTGGGGGAAGACGACGCCGATCGGATGGCCCGCTTCGACGAACTCGGTCTCGTCATAGCGGTACGACTCGGCGTCTGGGCCAGTCACGATCCGGAGTGACGGCAACGCTGCCCGGATCTCCTCGATGATGACCGCGGTCGTCATGTGAAACAGTGTTTCCATTCCATCGGGTACACTCTAGCTCATCCTCCGCAGTCCCCTTGGGCGGCCGGGCCCACCCTCCTCCGGTCCGGCCGCCCGCACCACCCCTGGGCGAGGCTGAGCGTCGACCGAGCCGCAGCGGCGCAAGTGCTGCCATGCAGCGACGCCGAACGGCTGATCCATTCCGATCATCAGGTCCAGTGGTGGCGCATATCTGACGCGCCGCCACGGTCAGCCGCTCTTCTGAGCGTGGGTGACT
>CAVQUM010000018.1:0-87265 GCA_963716815.1 uncultured Chloroflexia bacterium | reverse complement strand
GCGCAGTTTATTGATCTCCGCCTGGCGCGGGTTCACAGCTGGATTATTCATCGTTCACCTTGGTAAAAGATAAATCGTCGGCGGGGATCATCCAGACGATGTGATCAAGATTTACGGATAAGAAGTCAAAGGTCTGTATCACTTCACCTGTCGTATCCAGGATTTCTCCGTCGGTAATGGCAATAAATTTCTGCAACTGGTTGAGTTCGTCGATGAGGCGTTCCGATGGACGAACATGAAGTGTTCCCTTGACGCGTTGGTGGGTCGTTTGGATAATGACCGTAATGGGTCGTTTAGAAATTACCTGGGTAAAATTTTGCCTTTATCGTCGAACTGAGTAACCATCCTTATTCCTCCATTACTTGCTTTCCAAGGGGCGGCATGAGATAGCCCAACCCGGAACGGGTAACCATAGCTGGGTGCGTGGGGATTATCTTCCAGCTTCTGACGCAGCCGGGCAATACTGACCCACAGAATCTCCTTATCTTCTCGTACTGAGGTCCCCATACCGCAGACAGCAGATCTTCAGCAGTCATCACGTGCCCGACGTGATGAGCGAATTGGATCAGCAGGCGATACTCGGTGGCAGACAGGAAACTGGTGGTTTATCCTTCCACACCTCGGCCCGCGCAAAATCGATGTGCAAGATTCCCGTGAAGGAAGCGACTCTGGGTAGCGGCATCAGCGTCGGGCGCGGCGAAGAACTGCCCGAACGCGCGCAACCAGTTTGGTGGCAGAAAACGTCTCGACCACATAATCATCCGCACCCACGTCTAGGCCGCGAACCCGATCCTGCTCTTCGCCCTTAGCGGTCAGCATGATGATGGGAACACTGGAGAACTGCCGAATGCGCTCGCAGGTGGTGAATCCCATCCAGTCTGGGCATCATGACATCCAGGATGACGAGGTCAGGGTGGTGAGGCGAGACACCGCTCAAACGCCTCTTCGCCGTTGGTGGCGGGTGATTACGCTCGTACCCTGCTGGTTCGAGGTTCACCTTGACCAGATGTCTGGTACAGAGTGTTCATCATCTACAACAAGAATTCTCGGCATATTTTCCTCCTGGAGCTTCAAGGTCGTTGTTTATTGCTGATTGGGAATACTGATTTTGAAGATGGCGCCATCGCCGACGCTGGAGTTAACGGAGATCACGCCGTTGTGGGCGGTGATGATCTTTCTGCAAATGTACAAACCCAAACCAGAGCCGTGAACACCGTTTGAATTTTCTGGGATGCGGAAAAATCGTTCGAACAGGTGATTGATATAAAAATTCGGAATACCTGGCCCGCAATCTTTGACCATCAAGGTGGTGATCTGTTCATCCTGATAACGGTGATTTCAACGGGAGATTGGCCGGCGGGCGGCAACGGCAGGCAGGGTTCGTACTGCTGGGCGACGCGTCCACGTTCGACGATGTGAACGAAGGGCTCACTGTTCAAGGAAGTCGGCCCGACAGATGGCTTCGCCGGGTCATCGGCCAGGCGCAGGGCATCATGACGTCGATGGGCCAGGCTGGACGAAGCCTCCGGGATGGACGGGACTCGACGAGGGATCGCGGCCGGGGTGGGCCACGGACCCGACGGGACGGCCTGGCGGTCGGGAGCGACCGGGACTGAGCGTTGTCTCGAGACCCTGCTGACCGCCCATTCGCCGTCCTCAACCCCGAACTCGACGCCGACGGCACCACGACCACCGTCGACGACTGGGCCGACGCCTACGCTGGTGATGTCGCATGGGATGAACTGGCGGTGTCTCCTGATGGCGACGTGTGGCTCATCGGCATGGTCGACTCGGACGTACACGGATGCCGAGGCCTTGCCTGCGATACGACGGACCCGAATGGGATGTCATCCCGGGTCCGCACGGGTGCGCGGTACCCGCTCGGTCATTCGACGGCCTCTTCGGTCCCGGCGGCATGCCGCGGGTGAACACGAACCACACCGAGGATGACGACTCGCGCGTAGGCGGTGCTCGCCCGCTTCGATGGCACCGAGTGGACCACGTTCACCGCAGCCGATGGCCTGAAGGACTGGGGCGAGCAAGGCCTCCTCCGCGACGGACCTGCTCGCCATCGCCCCGGACGGCGGCGTCTGGATGAATGGCGATCCGGCGGCGTCGCCCACTACGACGGCACGAGGTGGACCTCGTACTTGCAGGGCCTCGGCGTGCATGTGATCTTTATGTCTCCCCCGATGGCAGCGTCTGGCGGCTCGACGCATACCTGGGGCATGAACCCCGCGAGACGCGCACACGTACGTCATCACCCCCGAGGCCCGGCGCATAGGGGGGTCATCCGATGCATCGAGGAGTTATCCGCCATGCGGACCCTGCGCTTGGCCCCGGTCGGGGCGCTCATCCTGGTGTTGCTCGTCGGGCTGGGTGGCCGTGTTGTCACTCAGGCGAAGGAGGAAGGACCCGCGAGCATCGTTCACGGCACGTCGCCCGAAGGTGGCTCCCCGGTTGGAATCGACGCCCCAGGAACGACCACGTTCACGGAGATAGAGGGCGTTCCCTATCTGACGTACGCCGGGGACACGATCACGAGGCGGACGTCTACGTGCCGGACGTTGATGAGCCCTCGGCGGTCGTGGTGATGTTCCACGGGGCCTCAGCGAGCGGCAAGGATGATCCCTATACGACCATCGTGGCCGAGGCTGCGGCGGCAGCCGGGATGCACGTGCTCGTCCCCAACTGGCTGACGGCGATCACCCCGGAGTCGTTCGACTTCTTCCGTGCAGCCGCGAACTGCGCCGTGGCATATGCGCAGGCGAAATCTCGCTGATGGGGCTCCTGTCGTCGTCTACGGGTTCTCTGCGGGCGTAGGGCCGGCAACCCTGGCAGCGCTCGACCCGACCAGCGAGCCGGTCCCCGGGTGTGAAGCCGACGATTCGCCCGCTCCGATCACCGGGGCGGTCTTCGGTGACGGCGAGTACTTCCTGCATTCACCGCTCTTCGACGGCGCGTTCGTCGCCGATCCTGGAGCGATGCAGGCCGTCGTGGCAGGGATCGTCGATCCGAAGCTCTGGCCAAGCGACATGACTACCCGGTTCTCCATCTGGATCGCCGATGAGGGCACTGCCCCCAGGGCATTCGATGATCCGTGGACGAGGCCGGGTGGCTGGCGCAACGAGACCCTGACGGATCGATTCGTGACGACCTCGATCGCCTCGGCCAACTCGACGATGGGGTCGTCAGCTTCATCGACGAGGGCCAGTTGATGGAGCTTCGGCTTCGAGAAGCCGGAGTCGCGGTCTCGCTCGACAACTACCCCGGGGGACACAGCACCTTGGACAAGGTCGGCGAGCTCGTGACCTATCTCACGGCCGCGGCAACCGCGAACTAGACCACTCGAGCGTGAGACTGTCGACGTCGGGGCGGGTTCCGCCCCAGTGGAACGGGGTCAGATTTCGACCGTTGTTGACAGCCGCCTGCATCGATGGAGGTACGAGCCGCCCGAGCGGCTGCCGCATTGGTGGGCTGTGCCAGCGGAGGGCGGCCCGCCCAGGACAGTCGACATCGATTGCGCCGAGAAGCTGATTGCGGCATTGACCGAGGGGCCTCGCGATCACATGTACCTTGTCGAGGCCACAGGCGCGCAACCGACGTCACGGGAGCTCGTCCGGGCGCAGTCTGCACCGCAGGGCGCTTACACCTCGATCCGGGGAGTACCGTACCTCGTGCGGCTCGCTCGACTCCTCGGCTACGACATCAGGTGTCTCCCAGGCTCTGGCCGCGGCGCATCGGTATACCATCTGCGCCCTGATGCGGACGACACTTGAGGCACTGACGGAGACCCTGGCCAGTCGCCTCCCCAGGAGCACAGTGTGCTGCCACCAACATGGTGGCTCCACATCGGTAGAGTCTCGAACATGCGTGCACTGGACGACGACACCGAACAGCTACTGGATGACGCCAAGCGGCTCGTCCGCGCGGAGTCCGCGGGCGTGGCCGCGCTAGGCCCACAGATCGACCAGCGCATGGTCGAGCTGTCACGACGCATCATCGGGTGCGAAGGGAAGGTCCTCATCGGCGGAGTGGGCACCTCCGGCGAGACTGCCCGCCGCATGGCGCACCTGCTGCCGAGCCCGGCGATATCGTGGCCGTGGGACCCACACTCGTCGTGTCGGCTTGGTGTGACGCGCTGGCCCTGCTGACGATGCGATCGCGTGGCGAGGACTGGAGCAAGGTCCTCTCGAGACACCCGGGCGGTGCTGTCGGCCAACGTGGTTTCGAACAACGTGATCCCAACACCTAGCGTGGAGCTGCAGTGAAACCACTCGTGAGCATCACCGGCGCCAGCTCTGGCATCGGCGAAGCTATCGCTCGTCGCTTCGCTAGTGCAGGGCACCCGCTTCTGCTCCTGGCCCGTCGTGTCAAGCGCCTCGAAGCACTGGGACTCGCGGAGGCTTTGTGCGAGGAGGTCGACGTCACCGTCACCGGCGCCGTGCGAGCCGCCATCGTGAGGGCTGAGGAACGGTATGGACCCGTCGACTGCTTGGTGAACAACGCCGGCACGATGATGCTCGGGCCGATCGATACGCAGGACCCAGCGGAGTGGAGACGGATGTACGACGTCAACGTGCTCGCGTTGCTGGCAGGCATGCAGGCGGTCCTGGGGCCCATGCGGCAGAGGGGATTCGGCACCATCATCAACGTCGGGTCGACATCCGGGCACCGAAGCTTCCCGGATCACGCGGCATACACAGGCACGAAGTTCGCGGTCGCTGGGATCACTGAGAACGTGCGCGAGGATGTGGCGCAGGACGGCGTGCGCGTCGTCACCATCAGCCCCGGTGCGACACATACCGAGATCATGAGCCACACGACCTCGGCCACCATCCGCAGTGACTACGAGGACTGGAAGGCCGAGATCGGAGGCGTGCTCGACCCGGACGACGTCGCCCGAGCTGTGCTATTCGCCTACGAGCAGCCGCCTAGCGTGTGCGTTCGCGAGATCATCATCGCGCCCACCCGCCAGGAACGCTAGCGGCGCCAGGCGGAGGAACGGCCCATGCCACTGGTCGCCGGTATCGATTCCTCGACCCAGGCATGCACGATCGTCCTGCGCGACGCCGACGACGGGCGTGTCGTGGCGACAGCAGAGGCTCCTCACCCTCCATCGTCACCCCCGGTGAGCGAGCAGGCGCCAGAGGCTTGGTGGGAGGCGCTGCTGGTCGCGGCCGGACAGCTCGATCTCCGTGATGTCGTGGCCGTGAGTATCGACGGGCAGGGTCACGGCCTCGTCGTTCTGGACGCCGACGGCCGGGTGCTCCGTCCGGCCAAGCTCTGGAACGACCTGACCGCGACCGCGGAAGCTCGTCAGCTCGTGGGCCTGCTCGGTGCGGAAGGCTGGGCTCGACGGACGGGCATCGTGCCGACTTCTGCGATCACGATAGCCAAGGTGCTCTGGCTGAAGCAGCATGAGCCTTGGGTGCTCGACAAGGCTTCCATGCTGCTCTTGCCACCGAGCTACCTGACGTATCGGCTCACTGGCACCTACATGACCGACCGCAGTGAAGGAGCGGGAACCGGATACATGGGCGCAGCCACGTCCGCTTGGGACCTCGACATCCTCGCGCTGGTCGATGATCGACAGGACTGGGCCTCGATGCTGCCCCTTGTGGGCGGGCCTGTAGACGTAGCCGGGACGATAACCAGCGAGGCCGCGCGTGCCTCGGGCTTCCCGGAGGGGATCGTGGTCGGGCCGGGTGCCAATGACCAGCCAGTCGCAGCACTCGCGCTCGGTGTCGTCGGCGATGACGTCATCATCTCGCTTGGCACGTCCGGTACGGTCAGCGCCCGCAGCGCAGTTCCTTTGGCTGACCCGAGCGGAGCCGTGCAGTCCGTGGCGGACGCCGCGGGTGCGTATCGCCCGCTGGTCTGCACCCAGAACGCGACACGGGTCACCGACGTCTTCGCCCGGCTGCTTGGCCTCGACTACGCCCGCCTGGCCGAGCTGGCCCTCGAAGCGCCGGGCGACGAGAACCGGCCGATCCTGCTGCCCTATCTCGAAGGCGAACGGACTCCCGACCGACCCGATGCGACAGGGGTACTGGCCGGGCTAGGGACCGGCACGACACAGGGGCAGATCGCGCGCGCTGCGTTCGAGGGCGTCCTCATGGGCTTGCTCGAGGGACTGGAGCGCCTCCGGGCCGTGGGGACCCCGGCCGACGGGCAGCTCATCCTGACCGGTGGTGGTGCCCACTCACCTGCGTACCGGCAGTTCCTCGCGGACTTGGCATCGGCACCCGTGTTCGTGGCTGACCTCAAAGAGACTTCCGCTACTGGCGCCGCTGTGCAGGCGGCAGCCATTCACCACCGTGTCCCCATCGAGGACGTCGCGACGGCCTGGGCGCCCCGGCTCCACCAGGTCGGTGAGCCGCGCGCGGGGCAGGAGGTGCAGGCCCTCCGAGCGCGCTATCGGGACCTTGTCGAGATCGACCGGCTCGACCGACTCGGCGACGCTGCCGGCGGCGCCAACTAGTCAAGACCCGCGATCCGCCTGGCGGAGCGTTGTGGATAAACGTCTTGACTTCGCAAACATCACATGTTTGACTACATCGCATGAGCGAGTTGCTTTACTACGACCTGAAGGACGTTCCCGGGCTGGCGCCGAGCTTGTCCACGCAGGTGGCACGCGAGATCGGTCGACGGATCGTCTCGGGTACCCACGCCCCAGGCGATCTGATCGAGGACGAAGCTGCGCTCGCTGCCCGGTACCAGGTCAGCCGATCCGTGGTTCGAGACGCGGTCGAAGATCCTGGCCGGCAAGGGGTTGCTGGACGTGCGCCGCGGCATCGGGACTCGTGTGCGCCCGCGCTCCAGCTGGACGCTACTGGATGACGATGTCCTGGCCTGGTCTCAGTCCGCTCCGGTCAGCAGTGAGACCATGCGTCAGTTGCTGGAGGTTCGGACCGTCATCGAGCCGAGAGCTGCCCGCTGGGCTGCAGAGCGCGCCCGTGAAGAGGACTTGACGCTCATCCGGTCGTCCCTGGAGCAGATGGAGTCGGGCACCAGCTCGGTCGAGAACTTCGTCGTGGCTGACGCCGCCTTCCACCGCTCTGTCCTGCGTGCCTCAGAGAACGAATTCCTGGGAGCCTTCGAGGGCGTCATCTTCTCCGCGCTGCTCAACAGCATCCGATTGACGAACAGGGATCCGCGCGAGAACACGGAGTCACTTCCGTTCCATCGCGAGGTTCTCGAAGCGATTGCCAATCGCAATCCCGACCGTGCCGAGCAAGCGATGGAGCGCCTGCTCGGCGACACCCAACGACGACTTGGAGGACGCCTATTCGACCAGACCTGACGTGATCCCCGGCCGACATGCGGCCGAGACAGCTCCCCGATCCTTGGGAAGGAGTCCCTGGGGGTCCCGCGAACGGGGCGATCGGGAAGGGCCGACAGATCGGCCCACCACGAATGGAGGAGTCGATGAATCTGCACACAACGAACACCTGGTCCGCGCCGGCGTCGGGCTTCGCGCCGTGGCACTGGCAGTCTCGAGCGTCGGCTCGGCCGCCATGGCAGCAGGACGAGCAGTACGTGGCCATGCTGCTGCCGGAGAACGTGAACCCGCGCTGGGAGAGCCAGGACGCGGCGTTCTTCGTCGAGCACATGGCGGAGTACGCGCCCGACGTCAAGGTCGAGGTCTTCAACGCCAACAACGACACCGCCACCCAGCAGACCGCAGGCCGAGCAGGCGCTGACCAACGGCGCTGACGTCCTGGTGGTCATCCCCATCGACGGCGAAGCCGCCGCGATCATCGCCGACCTGGCCGAGGAGGAGGGCATCCCGGCCCTCGCCTACGACCGCATGATGCAGTCGGAGAACACCGACTTCTGGGTGCAGGCCTCGATGTTCGAGACAGGCCGCTCGCAGGCCCAGCACGTGGTCGACAACACCGAGAGCGGCGACACGTTGGTCCTGCTCAAGGGCTCACCGACCGACCCCAACGCCGGCGTCATCTTCTCCGGCCAGATGGACGTGCTGCAGCCGCTCTTCGACAGCGGTGAGCGCATCCTCGGCTACGAGAACTGGACCCAGGGTTGGGACCCGGCCATCGCCCGCCAGTCCATGGACCAGGCGCTGACCGACCTCGACAACAACGTCCAGGGTGTCGTCTCCTCGAACGACGGCAACGCGGCTGCCGCGATCGCCTCGCTCGACGAGCAGGGCATGGCCGGCACCATCCCGGTCAGCGGCCTCGACGGCACCGTCCAGGCCCTGCAGCTCATGCTGCTCGGCGAGCAGACCCAGTCGGTCTGGCGCCCGTTCGACACGATGGCTGACGTGACCGCACAGGTCGTGACCGCCATCCTCAACGGCGAGAGCGTCGACGACTTCATCGATGGCACCGTCGAGAACGCTGTCGGTGCCCAGATCCCTTCGTGCCCATCGACCACTACTCGGCCGTGGGTGAGGAAGGCGTTGCCTACATCATCGAGCACGACCCCTCGATCACGAAGGAAGACGTGTGCCAGGGCGAGGCCGCAGAGACGGCGTTCTGCCAGGAGTAGGAGAGAGAGCACGTGTTCCGATGACCACGGAACAACAGCACCCAGCGGGGAACCCATCCCCGCTGGGTGAGCCGCCGGCGGGGACCTCGTCCCCGCCGCGCGAGCCTCACCTAGTAGTCAACGGAGTCGTCAAGCACTTCGGCGGCGTCGAAGCGCTGGCGGGAGTCGACTTCGAGCTGCGCCGCGGCGAGGTCATGGGGCTCGTCGGCGACAACGGCGCAGGCAAGTCGACGCTCATGAAGATCCTCGCCGGCGCCCACACGGCCGACGCTGGCCAGTTCCACATCGACGGCAAGCGGGTGACCATCGCGTCGCCGCACCAAGCCGCTGAGCTGGGCATCCAGATCGTCTACCAGGACCTCGCGCTGTGCGAGAACCTCGACGTCACGGCCAACCTCTTCCTGGGCAACGAGCCGGTTCTCGAAGGCTGGGCCAGGTTCCTGCCCGAGCGGCTTCGCCCGCTCGACGCCCTCAACATGGAGCTGGAGGCCTTGGCGGCCATCGACCGCCTCGATGTGCGCACGCTCAAGTCGGTACGGGCCAAGGTCGGCGTGCTCTCGGGTGGCCAGCGCCAGGCCGTCGCCATCGCGCGAGCCGTTGGCACAGAGTCGTCGATCCTGCTGCTCGATGAGCCGACCGCGGCGCTCGGCGTCGCCCAGACCGCCCAGGTCCTCAACGCCGTGAGGCGCCTCCGCGAGACCGACCACGCCATCGTCTACATCTCGCACAACCTCGGCGACGTCTTCGCGATCACGACCGCATCACGGTCCTGCGCCAAGGCAAGAACGTCGGGGTCTTCGAAACCGCAACGACCAGCAACGACGAGATCGTCGCGACCATCACCGGAGGCCGCGAGCTCGGCAACGGGAACGAGAACGGGAACGATGTCTGACGCTGCCAATCGCGCCATAGCCGCGCTCGGCGCCATGCGTGAGTCGCGCTTCGGCTCGTTCATTCCGGTCATGGTCGCCCTCGTGGCCATCTGGGCCTACTTTGGCATGACCGAGCCGAACTTCCTGAGTCCGCGCAACTTCCACTTCCTCTTCCTGCAGAGCGCGGTCGTGGGCACCCTCGCGGTGGGCATCACCATCGTGCTCCTGATCGGCGACATCGACCTCTCGGCAGCGGCGATGGCGGGCGTGTGTGCTGCGGTGCTCGCGGTCCTCGTCACCAACGAGGGCGTGCCCGTCCCCATCGCGCTCGTCGTGGTCGTGGTGACCGGCATCCTGCTGAGCGGCGCCGAGGGCATGATCGTGGCGTTCGTCAGGATCCCCTCGTTCGTGGTCACGCTCGCCGGGCTCCTGGTCTTCCAGGGCTTGATGCTCAAGGTCCTGGGCATCCACGGGGCCCTCAACATGCGCGACCCGTTCATCCGTGGTCTCACCACCACCGAGCTGCCCAACGAGGTCGGTTGGGCCTTGGTCGCGCTCGGTGTCGCGGCCCTCGCCATCGTCGTCTGGCGCAACCGACGCAAGCGCGCCAGCCTGGGGCTGGAGCTCGATCCCATCTACGCGGAGGTGGCCAAAGTGGTGGGCTTCGGCCTGCTCGCCGGTATCGGCGTGGCCATCCTCAACGGCTATCGTGGCGTGCCCGTCGTCGTCGTCCTGCTGCTCACGGTCACAGCGGTCCTTGGCTGGATCACCACCTCGACCCGCTTCGGCCGCTCGCTCTTCGCGGTCGGCGGCAACACCGAGTCGGCCCGCCGCGTCGGCATCTCGATCAACTGGACGCGCGTGGCGGCCTTCGCCATCGTCGGACTCATGGCCGCCTTCGCCGGGATCGTCGGAGCGTCCCGCTTCGCCTCGGTCTCCTACAACGCCTTCGCCGGCGGCCCGCTGCTGCTCAATGCCATCGGTGCCGCCGTCATCGGCGGCACTTCGCTCTTCGGCGGTCGCGGCAGCGTCTGGAACGCCATCCTCGGCGCGCTCGTCATCGGCTCCGTTGGCAACGGCCTCGACCTAGGTGGTGCGACCGCGGCCGACAAGTTCATCATCTCGGGCGCGATCCTGCTGCTCGCGGTCTCGCTCGACGCCATCTCGCGCAGGGGCGCACAACAGACTGGATAGGGGAGGAGTATCGGACATGAGGACGTTCACGATCGCCGCCGTGGAGAAGCCCATCTCGGTGATGGGCATGGGCACGATGATCTTCCATCCCGACACGCAGGAGCGGGACAGTGGCCTGCTCGACGCGTACGTCGAGGGCGGCGGCACGTACATCGACACGGCCGAGGTCTACGGCGCGGTCGAAGAGCACGGCTACTCGGAGATGGTCATCGGCGAGTGGCTCAGCGCCCGGCCGGGCATGCGCGAGAAGGTCGTGCTCACCTCCAAGGGCCTCATCCCCGGCTACTGCGCGCCGATCCATCCGGGAGGCGCCAAGATCGCCCCCGAGTCGATTCACAAGGCCATCGAGATGTCGCTCGATCGGCTCAAGACCGACTACCTGGACATCTGGATGTTCCACCGCGACGATCCCAGCCACCCGGTGGGGCCGCTCGTGGACGCGCTCGACGAGGAGGTCAAAGCCGGACGCATCAAGACCTACGGCGGTTCCAACTGGACCACCGCACGCATCGCCGAGGTGAACGACTACGCGCGCGCCAACGACAAGGCCCCGATGGTCGCGTCCAGCCCCAACTTCTCGCTGGCGCAGGCCAACGAGCCGTTCTGGCCCGACACGGTCGTGACCGGCGCTGCCGATCGCCAGTGGTTCGCCGACAACGACTTCATGCTCGTGGCTTGGTCGGCGCTGGGTCGCGGCTTCTTCGCCAAGGCCGACCCGGCCGACGAGAGCGATGCCGATCTCGTGCGCGTCTTCTACTCGGACGAGAACTTCGCGCGTAAGGCGCGGGCCGAAGAGTTCGGCGCGGCCAAGGGCATGTCGTTGTTCGAGATCGCCCTCGCCTACGTCACCAACCAGCCCTTCCCGGTGGTCGCGCTGAGCGGCCCCGAGACCGTCGAACAGGTGGCCTCGTCCGTCGCCGCCGGCGACCTCGAGCTGAGCGCCGCCGAGCGCGATTGGCTCGATCTGACCAGCAACGAGCGCCCGTTCTGACGCGCACCGATACCCAAGGAGTCTCTGAGATGCCGAGATCCAATGAAGATGTACATCGGCGGCGAGCTCGTCGACGCCAAGTCCGGCGCGACGCATGACGTCGTCAACCCCGGCACCGAGGAGGTCGTGGGCACTATCGCCTGGGCCGATGCGTCGGATGCTGAAGCCGCTCTGCAGGCGGCCGACGAGGCGTTCGAGAGCTGGTCCAGGTCACCGATCGCCGAGCGCACCAAGTGGATGAGCAAGCTGCGCGACGCGGTGATCGCCGACGAGGAGAATCTGCGCGAGCTCATCAGCCTTGAGATGGGCAAGAACTGGGCCGGCACCGAGGAGGACTACGAGTCGCTCCGCAACAGCCTCCACTTCTACGCCGAGGAGATCACCCGGCTACCGCCCCGAGGCGCTGGTCGACCGCGACGGCTCGCACACCCACTTGCTGGTCAACGAGCCTGTCGGCGTCGCCGTGGCCTTCATCGCCTGGAACTTCCCGCTGCTCAACCTCGCTTTCAAGATCGGCCCGGCCATGGCCGCTGGCTGCCCGATCGATCATCAAGCCCTCGGCGGCATCGCCGCTCTCGGCCTACCGAGTGGGAGAGCTCTGCGCTGACGTTGGCCTGCCGGCGGGTGCGGTGAACATCCTCTGTGGCCCGTCCGGCGAGGTCGGCGACACGCTCTCGGCCTCGACCATCCCGGCGCTCATCACCATCATCGGCTCGGTCGCGACCGGTCGGCACGTCATGCGCGTCGGCGCCAGTCTCGATCAAGCGCTACTCCATGGAGCTGGGCGGCAATGCCCCGGTGCTGGTCTTCGCCGACTCCAATCTCGATCTCGCGGCCCAGATCGTCGGCAACGTCAAGTTCGGCAACGCCGGCCAGATCTGCGTGACGCCGAACCGCGTGTTCGTCGAGGAGCCTCGGTGGCCGCTGATTTCAAGCAGAAGCTGGTAGACCGCGCCAACTCCACCAAGGTCGGCTGGGAGCTTCGCGGCGATGTCGACATGGGTCCGCTCATCGATGCCAAGGCCTGGGACCGTGTCGATGGCCTGGTCAAGGACGCCGTTGCGCGACGGCGCCAACCTGCTTGCCGGTGGTGGCCGCCCGGCGGGGCTTGGAGAAGGGCAACTACTACGCACCGACCGTCATCGACGGCGTGACGCCCGACGATGCGCATCTACCAGGAGGAGATCTTCGGCCCGGTGGTGAGCATCATCGACTTCACCGACGAGGAGGCCGTGCTCAAGGCCGCCAACGACACCGATGCCGGCCTGACTGCCTACGTCTTCACGCAGGACTTGGCCAAGGCCGATCGTCTGGCCGCTCGCCTGCGCTTCGGCGAAGTCCAGATCAATGGCGTGAAGTACGACATCGATCTGCCGCACGGCGGCATCAAGCAGTCCGGCATCAGCTGCGACTGCTCGCACCTGGCCCTTGAGGACTACCTTGCGCTCGAAGCGGATCTCGCGCGGACTGGTGGCTTAGCAGGCGTTCGATGAAGATCACCGAGGTCGTCAGCCACGTCCTTCGGTACGACCTGCCGGAGGAGCTGGGCTACTCGCAGCAGTACTACGCCGCGCGCACCGCGCACCTCGTCGAGGTGCGCACCGACGAGGGCCTCGTGGGCTGGGGCGAGTGCTTCGGTCCTGGCAACGTCGCGCTGGCGAACAAGGCGATCGTCGAGCGTGTCATCCAGCCGCTTGATCGTCGGTCGAGACCCGCTCGACCGTGAGGTGATCTGGCACAACGTCTACAACCTGCTGCGCGATCACGGCCAGAAGGGCATGCCCATCCAGGCGCTTTCCGGGGTCGACATCGCGCTGTGGGACCTCGTCGGCCAAGATCGCGGGGCTGCCGCTGTCGCCAGATGATGGGTGGGCAGTTCCGCGATCGTGTCCAGGTCTACGGCTACGGCATGATGCTCAAGCGCGAGGACGTGCGACGCACATCGCCGACGCTTCGAGGAGGAAGTCTGCGGCCATCAAGGACGCTGGGCTTCCGTGGCGACCAAGATGAAGATCGGCCTCGGGGTGCGGGAGGACATCCGACTGGCCGAGGCGGTCCGGCGAGGCGTCGGCGAAGACTTCGACTTCATGGTCGATGCCAACCACTGCTACACGCTCGGCGATGCCATGCGCGTCGGCCGCGCGCTCGATGAGCTGGGAGCCTACTGGTTCGAGGAGCCGGTGGCGCCCGAGGACCAGGATGGCTATCGCGAGCTGCGGATGGCGCTCGACACCAACGTCTCGGGCGGCGAGGTCGAGTACACGCGCTGGGGCTGGCGACACCTCCTCGAGGGACGCTGCCTCGACATCGCCCAGCCGGAGGTCTGCGCGCTCGGCGGCATCTCGCGAGTACCTCAAGGTGCTCTCCA
Organism: uncultured Chloroflexia bacterium; assembly: GCA_963716815.1. Taxonomy (GTDB): domain Bacteria; phylum Chloroflexota; class Limnocylindria; order Limnocylindrales; family CSP1-4; genus JAFMJV01. The sequence continues at coordinate 73,323 of CAVQUM010000018.1, read as the reverse complement.
TGGCGCATACGCATCTGACCCCGGTCATCCCCCACGTATGGGGCTCGGCGGTCGCCGTCACGGTCAACCTCCACCTGACTGGCTGCGATGCCGCCCGTCCCGGGAGGGCTCAATCCCCGCGAGCCGATGCTCGAGTTCGACACCACACACAACCTCTTCCGCGACGAACTGCTTGAGGAGTCGCTCGACATCCAAGGCCAGGTCAAGCGGACCGGAGGCTACGCCTCAGTCCCGACCGGCCCTGGGCTTGGCGTGGAGCCTAACCGTGACTTCATCGCCCACTACGAGGTCTCCTGACGGAACCTCCGTGACAGAACGCCCGACATCGAGCAGCCCGCGCAGTGGCTGCACAGCATACGGAGACTCCGCATGATTCCCGCCCCGTCAGACCTGACTCGTCCGCTCGTCGTCACGCTCGGCGAGATCATGATGCGGCTGAAGTCGCCCGGCCACGAGCGTCTCTTCCAGAGCGGCGCGCTGGAGACCACGTTCGCCGGCGGTGAGGCCAACGTGGCTGTGTCTGTGGCCAACTATGGCCTGCGCGCGCGCTATGTCACGGCCCTGCCGGCCGAATCCGCTCGGCGACGCCGCCATCCGTGCCCTGCGCACGATGGACGTCGAGACCGACCACGTCATCCGGCGAGCCGGACGGCTGGGCATCTACTTCGTCGAGGCCGGGGCCGTCGCAGCGAGCATCGACCGTCGTCTACGACCGTGACGGTGCCGCCATCGCGCTGGCGCAGCCCGACGAGTTCGACTGGGATGCGATATTCGAGGGCGCGCGCTGGTTCCACATCTCGGGCATCACCCCGGCCCTCTCGGAGAGCGGCGCGGCGCTGACCGAGGCCGCGCTGAGAGTCTGCCAAGGCCGCCGGCGCCACCACCTCGGTCGACCTCAACTACCGCGCCAAGCTGTGGAAGTACGGGAAGTCCGCGCCCGAGGTCATGCGTCCGCTGATGGAGTATGTGGACGTGGCCATCGGCAACGAGGAGGACGCCCAGAACGTCGCTGGGCTCTCGAGGCCGCGGCAGACGTGACCTCCGGCGAGTCTGGAGCACTCGGCCTACGAAGCCCTGACGCAGCGGGTGCTCGACGAGTATCCCGGGACTGACTGCCGTGGCCATCACCCTGCGCGAGAGCCGCAGTGCCGACATCAACGGCTGGTCCGCCTGCCTGCGCGACGCGAGCGGCTTCCACCTAAGTCAGAAGTACGACATCCACGACATCGTTGACCGCGTGGGCGGCGGCGACTCCTTCGCCGGGGGCCTCATCTTCGGACTCATCGACGGCCGTCCGCCGCAGGACGCGCTCGAGTTCGCCGTGGCCGCCAGCTGCCTCAAGCATTCCATCCCGGGTGACTTCAACCGGGTCAGCATCGCCGAGGTCGAGAAGCTCGCCGGTGGCGATGCGTCCGGACGCGTCAGCCGCTAGTACGCGAGTGACCACCCGGCTAGGAGGAGCCGACATGACCGACCGACTGTCCATCCCGGAGCTCGTGACCACGAGCAAGGTCATCGCCATCGGGCGCAACGTTCCCGCGGCCGACGTGCCTCGCATCGGCGAGGCGCTCGTCGCTGGTGGTGTGCACGTCATCGAGCTGACGTTGAACGAACCCGAGGCCGATGCCCTCGCGTCCATCGAGGCATTGGCTGGCGCAGCCGACGATCTCGGTGTACTGGCGGGCGCTGGCACCGTCCTCTCGGTCGCGGCGGCACAGCGTGCCGTCGAGGCCGGCGCCCGCTTCATCGTCTCGCCGCACACCGATCGCGAGCTGATCGCGCTGGTGCGCCGCGAAGCGGCGTGCCGAGCTTCCCCGGCGCCTTGTCGCCGACGGAGATCTACGCCGCCTGGACGGCCGGTGCGAGCGCGGTGAAGCTCTTCCCGGCCGCGGCCGTGGGTACCGGCTACCTCAAGCAGATCGCCGGCCCGTTCCCGGACATCCCGCTCGTTCCGACCGGAGGAGTCTCCGCGGAGACGGCTGGCGAGTGGATCGCCGCCGGTGGTGTGGCCGTCGGCATGGGTAGCTGGCTCATCGGTGATGGCGAGCCGGCGGGTATCACCAGCCGAGCGAGACAGGTAACGACAGCGGTCCAGTGAGGCTGAGTCCTGACCCATCGACTGGCGACATATCACTCTGGACGAGTCGAGCGCAGAGCCGACACACATGGGACCCGCATCCCCGGGCCCTCGGCTTCGCACGAAAGCTGGGGGGTGGGGGAGGGTTCCCGCGAGAATGACCGTCGACCTTCGGCAGGTAGTCTGGACGTGAGCACGGAAGCCAGAAACGGAGGCCCAGGGGCGACACCGAGGTGCACTCGCTCGCCGGTCTCGTCGACGGCCATTGCCACCAGCTGAGGACGTTCACGGATCGGTTGCAGCCCCTCGCATTCGTTGGAGAGAACCTGAAGACCGTCAAGGGTGCAAGCTGTTCGTGGGTTCGAATCCCACCCCCTCCGCCAGATCGAGCGTGAGACCATCGAATCCACACCAGGTCGCACCGAGACATGGTTCTCGATCGGTCACCGAGCACGGTCGCTCGGACTCGGTGGACCCGTCTGAGACACGTGGCGGCCTTCCACGTATCTATATGGCATGGAGGCTATGGCCCACGCAGCGGGCAAGGAGCTCCGGGGGGTCATCGCAGCGGCGCCTGCCGGCGACGAGGTCGCGTTCGCGCGCATCGTCGCCGCCTACCACGAGGACATGCGCCGTGTGTGTCTTCGTGGCCCGGGACGAGGCCATCGCCGAAGACGCCGTCCAGGCTGCCTGGACCATCGCCTGGCGGAAGCTCGGCTCCGTTCGTGAGCCAGAACGTCTGCGTCCCTGGCTCGTGTCGGTGGCGGCCAACGAGGCCAAGAAGCTCCTCAAGACGCGTCGGCGTCGGGCCGAGGTCGAGGTCGCTGCCGACATCACGCTGATGGCCGGCGGCCAGGACCCCGCGAGCGCCATCGATGCGATCGATGCGCTCGCGGCCATGGACCGTCTCGACCCGGAAGACCGGGCGCTGTTGGCCATGCGCTACGCCGTCGGCTTCGACGCGACCGAGCTGTCTGCTGCCATCGGGCTCAGCCCGTCCGGCACGCGCACTCGTCTCGAACGGCTACTCACGCGCCTGCGGCAGGAGTTGAGCGATGGATGACATGCAGGCCTTCGAGCGCGAGATCGCAGGAGTCATCCAGCGTGCGGTCGGCCCTGCGCGCCCCGTGGACGCGATGGCCGTCGCCAGGGCCGCTTCCGCCCAGTCCCCCAGGTGGAGGTTCCGTTCCATGTTCGATGCGACCAAGCTCATCGTCGCCGGTGCCATCGTCGCGCTGTTCGGTGGCTTCCTGCTGGTGGGAGGCCTGACACAGCCGCGAGGTGAGGACGTGGCCCCGGCCGCGGTCTCCGCGTCTCCCTCACCGACGACGACGGAGGAGCCGCTCTCGGGCATGGTCACCGAGGAGATCGAGCCGGGCGTCTTCTGGGTCATCAACGACGGCGTGCGGGACCTGGCGTATCCGCCACGAAGCTTCGGCAGTCCCAGGGTGGACGTCACGCCGGACAGCAGCGTCTGGCTGTCTGCCAACGACGGCAAGCGGGGCCTGTTCCGCCGCGGCGAGGAGCCGGTGTTCGAGGGAGTCGAGGGCTTCCGCTCCTCGTTCCGAGAGGTCGCACCCGATGGCTCGCTCTGGGCCATCGATCATGACTGGGACTTCGACAGGGTTGGCATCTTCTCGTTCGATGGCGAGGGCAGGGCGGTGCGGGCGACCACGACGAACCCGCTCTCCGCGCTGGCCGCCGGACCTGACGGCACGGTCTGGGTGGTGGCGGAGGACCACGACGAACACTGCCCCGACGCCGACGATGACGACCTCTCCGGCAGGGTCCCTGCCTTCGACCAGTGCCGCGGTCCGACGCGGGGTGTGACCGAAGGCACCACAACCGGTGGGGACTCCTTGCCTCTGGCCGGCGCGGTGCCACCATGCGTGCATGGAATACGGTCGGGTCGTCGGTGAGAGCACCGGAGTCGGTGGGGGTCGCGGCACGAGCGGCGACGTCACCGGTCAGGTCATGGACGCTATCTCGGACGCGGTCGACCAGGTGGCTTCCCTGCCTCCGGAGGTCCTGATCGGGGCCACCATCGCCATCCTCATCGCGGTGGTACTGCTGCGACGATAGGGCGGCCGACGGTCCCGTCCGACATCGCTCCCGAGTCCAGGCCCCGGGGCATTCGGCTAGGCTGGCCATCCACCCCCGCAGGAGTCCCACGACCATGAGCGAACCGCAGAAGACCACGATCGACCGCTGGCTGGACGAGCACTGGCACGGCCAGGCCACGTGCCCTGCCGGCCACGGGAACTGGGAGGTGGCGCCGACGATGTCGTTCATGCCCGGCTTCGCCATCACCGACGGGGGCCCCAAGATCGTCCACGAGAACGGCTTCACCTTCGTCGTGCTCACCTGCACCGAGTGCGGCTACGTGGCCCTGCTGGACGCCAAGACGGTCGGTCACTAACGCAACATGGGCGTCGCGCCCGTCCCCATCCCGGCCGTCGTCGCGGGAGTAATCGACGGGCCCTGGCAGCCACGTGGCGTGGCCGTGGTCGACGGATCTGGCCAATCGGGGGATTGATTGCCGCCCGTACCCTGTAGGAGACCGGTGATGGCTCGGTCTCCGCGGCGAACCGGGAGACCGGAGCTCAAGGAATTGGGGGCATGGACCAGGACCTCGTGTCGCGGGTTCAACAAGGTGACCAGCGTGCGTTCGAGACGCTGACCGTCACCGACTATCCGCGCCTGTTCCGCGTGGCCCACGGCGTGCTGGGCGATCGCGACCTCGCCGAGGACGCGACCCAGCAGGCCTTCCTCGACATCTGGCGCGACATCGCTCGATTGAGCGAATCCTGCCCACTACGAGGGTTGGTCGTATCGGTTGCTCGTGCGCGTCTGCTACGACGAACGCTTCGTGTCGAACCGGGCGACACGACGAGGTGACGCCGCGTGCCGACCAGTCACCCGACCCCGCGCCCGTGCGGGCTCAGTCCTCGCTGCCACCTCCCGGACCCTCGCCCGAGGCTCGCGCCTCGCGAAACTCGCCCGCCTGCCGGCTGACGCGCAGCGCCATCAAGGCCGCACTGAGGCGCATAGCGGTCTCGCCGTCGAGGTCGTCCCCCAGCAGCGACTCGATCCGCTCCAGGCGGTAGGCCACCGTGCGCGTGGCCAGGTGCAGCCGCCGAGCGGCCTCGCGGATGTTCTGGCGGGAACCCAGGTAGACCTCCAGCGTCTCGACCAACTCCTCGCCCATCCGCGGGTCAGCGAGCAGCGGACCGAGCTCACGCTCGATGGCTGTGCGCGCGAGCGCCTCATCCAGCAGGAACGTGGTCTCCAGCGCCAGGGCACCGGGGTCGCCGATCCAGCCGTGTCGGCCCAGGGCCGCCGCCACGGTGGCGCTGTAGTCGGCCTGCGTGAGCGCGTCGGCCAGGGCCTCGATACCCTCGACCGGTCCGGTGTCGATGACCACGCAACGTCCCTTGGAGACCGTCGCCACCGCTTCGCGCAGTCGTGCCTCACCCGTCCACTCGGCCTTGGTGATGACGAGCACTCGTCCGCGCCATTCGAGCACGACTGGCAGTCGGATACCGCGCCCACCACGGTGGCTCGAGCTCGGCATCCTTACGCGCTTCTCCAGATCGTCGACGAAGGCCTCGAGACCTCCTGCTCATCGTGGTCGGGTATCTGGATCAGGATGAGCCGGTAGGCGTCAGTCGACAGGCAGCCCGTGCTGCTCGGCGCGCAGGCGGATGCGGGCACGATCCTCCGGCGTCGCCCGCGGCGCCACCAGCAGCTCCTCGAGCACCGCCCGCCGCCGCTCGGAGTGCGACGCGGCAAGCTCCAGCTCCACCCGCACATAGCCCTCGGAGATGGCCGCGATGGCGTCGTCGAGGCCGCGCAGCAGGCGGTCGGCGAAGTCGAGGATGACCGAGCGCTCGACCTCCTCGGCATCCATGACCGCTTCCCAGGTCGCCCAGCTCAACGAGAGGTAGGCATCGAAGACCCGATCGGCCGGGGGCACCTTCTCGGGCCAGCTCGACCCCGTGGAGCCGCCAGCGCTCGATCTGTTCAGGAGAGGGGACGGGTACGCTGACCAGGTCGAGCACGTGGTCGAATCCCGGGTCCAGCCGTGCCGGCCGGATGCCCGTGTCCTTCGTCACGACCTCGATGATCGCGTCCTTGCGGTCGCGCAAGCGAGCGAACAAGTCTGCTCGCATCTGCTCGGCCGGCACCTCGCCCGCCTTCTTGGTCTTGGCCATCGCCGTGCCTCCGGTTGCCTCGTTGCTGCAGCGCAAGATGCATCGTAGGCCGGTTCTGATGCAGGTGCTGCCCTGATGCAGCAGAATCGGGGCATGCCGTCAGCTCTCGCGATCGTCCGCCCCACGCGCCCTGAGGAGGTCGAGCTACTGCCGCCGATCGAGCGTTCGGCAGGTCGAGCCTTCCTCGACCTGCCCGACCTGGCCTGGGTGGCCACTGACGACGTACTGCAGGCCGACGTCCATCGGCGCTTCGTCGAGCTGGGCGGGTCGTGGGTGGCCGAGTTGGACGGCGTCGTGGTCGGCTTCGTCTGCGCCGAACCCTACGAGGCCGACCTGCACGTCTGGGAGGTGGCGGTCTCGCGCGAGGTCCAGGGCCAGGGCGTAGGCACCGCGCTCATCGGCGCGGTGGAGGCCGAGGCTCGCCGTCGCGGGCTGCGACGCATCACCCTCACGACCTTTCGTGACGTGCCCTGGAACGAGGGCTTCTACCGCGGGCTCGGCTTCCGCGTGCTGGACCGCTTCGAGCTCGGCCCGCGCCTCTCGCATGTGCTCGATCTCGAGCATCGCCAGGGTCTGCCACTGGACCGGCGCTGCGCCATGGCCCTCACCCTTGTCGCGTCCTGACCCATGCGCTCGGCCCGGGTTCGCTACCATCCATGGATGCCTGACGTCGTCGCGCACCTGCGTTCAAGGCTGTATCACGCCCTGGGGCGGACCGGTGCGGCCGGGCGCTCCGGGAGCCGCCTGCTCCTGGGACGCCATGCGCGCCGTCTACGAGGAGCAGGCCGGACGCGGTGTGCCCGGGGCGGCCGATGGACTCAAGCTCATCGAGCAGGACCGCTGGCCCACCAGCGGCCGCCGACGTCCGCGCTGACGGAACGACGGCCGATGGACGAGGCGGGCAGGAACACCAGCCCGGGCATCAGCCTCTCCGTCCGCGGTGTGCTGCCTGCGGTGTGGATGGCGCTCGTGCTGGTGCTGGCCGTGGCAGTGCCGGCCGTGGGGGCGGAGAAGCAGCCCATCTCCACGGTCAAGGGCAAGGCCTACCGCATGGCCGACTCCAAGATGGCCGACACGATCACACGCTATGCCGACCCTGCCCGGGACCAGCTCGATCTCGATGGTGCGCCCGTGGCCAACGCGCCGCTGTGGACGGACATCAAGAGCGTGTACGTCGCCCCGACGCGCATGCCGGCCAAGCTGCTGACCAAGGCGAAGAGCGACCACCCGCCGGGAGCCGTCGGCGCCATCTACGGCGACGCGGACATCCCGCGGGCCAAGACCAAGGTGGTCTTCGTGGCCGTGGAGATGGCGCGCGGCATGCCCGATCGCAACAAGGGCCAGCAGGTCGAGAATCGGCTTCAGTGGCAACAGCGCGACGCCACTGCAGAGCGGGGCGCATTCGACCACGTGGGCCGGAACGGAGACGTTCACGCTCGGTGGCCTCTTCAGCAACGGAGCCTACGCGGCCGGTGCCACCGATGTGAGCGGGCTCCAACCCGGCGTGGCGCTCGACGACGCGGACTACTACAACGCCGAATCGGGCGCCTTCGGCTTCTATCGACCAGCGAAGTCCACCTGGTACCTGGTCCTGCCGCGCCCCGGCGACGCCGAGGCCATCACCGTCAGCGTACGCAGCACCACCGGCGCCGGGGCTGTGGTCGATCGCCTGGACCTGCCCGGCGGCGGCCACTTCGTCCACCTGTGGGAGCCCACCGGTGGGCTCAAGCTCAAGTCGGAGCTGGGTCCGCTGACCTGCCGCGCGCTCGAGACGTTCAACGGTGAGTCGGGCACGGTCGAGTCCCTGGCCGTGGACGCCAACCTCATCCGCTACACCGCCGGTGCGAGTACAGCTGCGGCGCCTCAGCTGCTGGCGGACGCGATCGCCGCCGCCGGCCCGGTGTCGGTGGCGCTCGGCGAGGTCGGCAGCGAGGCCGAGCCCACGATCGTCGAAGGTGAGCTGACCGTTTCCGACAGCGGGGACGCGGTGACCCTGACCTTCGAGGCGCCCGAGGGCCAGTGGACCTTCGCCCTCGCCGACGAGCTCGAGCTCAAGACGCCCGCGGGCGAGACGATCGTCGACCACATGACGCTCACCGGTCCGGCCGGCGTGCGCGTGGGCCCGGGCCTGGACGGCTTCGTCGCCGGGAACCCCGACTGCGCTCTGGTCGGACCCGAGCTGGTGACGGACGAGGACTCGACCGAACCCGAGGACGACCGAGGACGGGGCCGACGCGCCCGAGGACGGCGCCTAGGCCGATGCGCCCGAGGACGGCGCCCAGACCGGCGCGACTGCGACCAGCCACGCCGATCAGCCAACGAGCGGACCGGTCAGCCCGCGATCACGTCCGGGCCATCTGCTCCGGGGCCGGCTACCCAGCCCACGGGTCACCGAGTGAAGTTGCGCTGGGACTCCGCCGTTCTACCCGGAGCGCGGGTAGAGCGACCGCAACATCACCGTCCTACCCACGACATGGGCGGAACCGCGACGTTGGCGGCGCCGAGGCGCCCAACTTCGTCCGGTGACCCACCCCATGGGCGATCAGCCGACCGGCCAGCCGGGTCGCCACGCCAAGCGGCCCGCGCTACGCCCCGGTCTTCATGAGGTAGGGGAAGAGGCGCATCTTCAGGTCGCTGGGCGGCAGCGCGCCGACGATGCGATCGACCACGCGCTCGCCCTTGATGACCAGCAGCGTGGGAATGGACGTGGCCTGGAACTGCTGGGCCAGCGCCGGGTTCTCATCGACGTTGACCTTGACCACCTTGATGCGACCCGCGTACTCCGCCGCCAGGTTCTCCAGCATCGGCCCGACCACCCGGCACGGGCCGCACCACGGCGCCCACAGGTCGACCAGGACCGCCACCGACGAGACCGCCTCGAGGGCGAACGTGCGGTCGGTCGCGTTCACCAGCCAGGGCAGTGGCACCCCGCAGGCGCCACAGTGCGGTACCCCCCTGGGCGCCGGCCTGATCCGGTTCTTCCTGGCGCAGTCCGCGCAGACGAGCATCGACACGGGTCCGGAGGGCGCGGTCCCACCGGCGGTCGCGTTGGCGTCGGTCATGGTGCCCCGAGTATTACCAGAAGTCTTGCTCGATGTGGTGTCGCCTCGCCGCGCCACCGCCCCGCCACCACCGAATGATCGCCGCCGGGTGGCTCAGTCGCCGCCGCGCAGCTCGTAGCGCGACAGGCGCCAGCTGCCCAGCAGCAGCGAGCCGATGATGACGGCCGCGAGCACGACCACCGAGGTCGTTGCGTCGAGGGGGTCCTGCAGGCCGTTGCGCGCCGAGCATGTCGGCCAGGCCCAGCGTGGCCTGGCGCACGGAGAACGTCTGCGTGCCCGGCAGCAGCCCGGCCAGCACGCCCTCCCACAGCAGCACATAGCCCAGCCCCACCGCGAGGGCCCGCGAGGTGATGCTGCTGAGTGTCATGAAGCCGAGGGCGTAGGCCGTCCCGCCCACGGCCACGGCCACGGCGTACGCCAGCGTGGGCCCCATGATGTCCGGCTCGACGCTGGCCACGAGGATCCCCGTCAGCAGCGTCGAGGGCACGACCAGCGCAGCGGTGATGCCGGCGGCCACCAGCCCCTTGGCGACCACGATGCGGACGCGATGTCCGGGCTTGGCCAGCAGGTACACGATGGTGCCGTCCTCCAGCTCCGAGCCCAGCGCCCCAGTGCCGAAGATGAGCGCCACCAGCGGCAGCACGGTCTGGACCATCAGCTGGTCGAAGATGCGTTCGCTGAAGTCGACCTCGCCGAAGGCCCGGCCGATGAGCGTGAGCAGCGCCGGCACCGCGGCCAGCAGCACCATCAGCCAGAAGCGGCGCTGGTCGAGCAGGCTGCGGGTGGTGATGGCCACCACGGGGAACGTGCGGATCATCGGCCCACCAGGTAGGCGAAGACCGACTCGAGTGAGTCGTCGGTCGGTCGCAGCTCGCGCAGCGAGATGTCGTGCTCGCGAGCCACGCGCGGGACGTGTCGCGTGAACTCGCCCAGGTCGGAGGTGCGCACCACCAGGCTCTTGCCGTCGAGCTCGACGCCGAAGACGCACTCGAGCGTCAGCAGCGCCGTGGCCAGCCGGCGGTCGTCGGTGGAACGCACGTGGAAGACGTGCGGTCGGTCGGTCATGAGCCGGCGGATGGAGCGGAAGTCGCCCGAGGCCGCGAGGCGGCCGGCGTAGATGACCAGCACCGACTCGGCCATGCGCTCGACCTCCTCGAGGATGTGCGAGGAGAGCAGGACCGTCCGGCCCTGGTCGGCCATCGTGCGCAGCAGCTCGAACATGTGCAGCCGCTGGCGCGGGTCCATGCCGTTGAAGGGCTCGTCGAGGACGAGCACCGAGGGGTCGTGGACCAGGGCGGCGGCCATCTTGATGCGCTGGCGCATGCCCTTGGAGTAGGTGCCGATACGGCGGTCGGCAGCGTCTTCCAGCTCGACCAGGGCGAGGGCCTTCGCGGCCGCCGCGTCGGGATCGGGCAGGCCCTGCAGGCTGGCGTTGGCGACGGCGAACTCGCGTCCGGTGAGGAAGGCGTAGACCGTCTCGCGCTCGGGCACGAGGCCGATGCGCCGGTACATGCCCGGGTTCTTCCAGGCCGCTCGCCCTCCACACGCACCTCGCCCGCCGAGGGTGCGAGCAGGCCCGCGATCATGTGCAGCAGCGTGGTCTTGCCCGCGCCATTGGGTCCCAGCAGGCCGGTCACGCCCGGGGGCACGTCGAAGCTGATGTCGTTGACGGCCACGACGTTGCCGTACCAGCGCGAGACATGCTCGACGCTGATGGCCGGCCCGGCCGCCGCCCGCTCCATGCTCACGTGTCCAGCCGCCGGTAGCGGGTGAGCAGCACCGCCAGCGAACCCGACGATCCAGGCGAACGCGGCGATGACGTAGACCCCGTAGTCGAGCCCGGCGTCCCGGACCGAGTCGTTGTCCGGCCGCACGTCGAAGAGGTAGGCGTTGACGCCGTCGAGCACGTCGGCCGGGCTGAGCAGCACGGCCACCTGGCCGACGATGCCGGTCTCGAGCACGACGAGCAGGGCGGCGAAGACGTTGGGGATGAGGAAGATGGCCACGATGGCGACGGTGGCGTAGGAGCGCCGCGGGGTCAGGGCCGCGATGGCAGCCGAGATGGAACCCACGGTGGCCGCGATGATGAACGCGACCGAGAGCGCGGCCGGCAGCGCCGACACCTCGTCGCCGATGCCGCTCCCGAGGTCGTCGGCCACGAGCACGCGGCCCACGAAGAGGATGATCTGCGGCGAAAGCACCAGCACGAGCAGCGCCAGGAACAGGCCCAGCATGCGCGCCAGTGCGTAGTCGACACGTGAGACAGCGCGCGAGAAGTAGAGCGGCAGCACGCCGGCCAGCTGGTCCCGGCCGAACAGCTCGGGCGCCTGCGCCGCGCAGAAGAGGAACACCAGCGAGGCCGTGAAGGGGAACATCGTCGAATAGCGGATGGGCTGGAGCGCCTCGAGCGCTTCCGAGGCCTCCATGGCCGGCGCGAACTGGGCGAAGAGGACCAGCACGCCGATGGCCAGCAGCGAAGGCAGGACGGCCAGCAGCACCAGGCCCACGGGCATGATCTTGGAGCGCGTGTTGCGGCCCAGGCCGTAGGCCGTGCGCAGCGTGTGCAGCAGCAAGGCCACGATCGCCGCCCGCCGTCCCAGGCGCGGACCTTCGTAGCCGCGATAGCCCAGGTCGTAGATGGAGCCGCCACGATCACTGCGGCCGCGTCCGCCCAATGGTGCCGACGTCATGCCGCCGCCTCGTCGCCCTCGGCCGGGGCAGCGTCGCGGAAGAGGTCCTCCAGGTGGGCTCGCCGTGGCTCGAGCCGCAGCAGCGCCAGGCCCAGGTCGACGGCGGCGTCGCGCACCAGGTCGTAGGTCTCGTCCCCGCCGATCTCGACGAGCACATGGGCGTCGTCCAGGCGTACGGTGAGGCCCTTGCCGCGGAGGTGTTCGGCGAGGGCTTCGGGTCGGTCGTCGGTCTCCACGATGAGCGTGCCGGTGTGCTGGGTGAACGTGCCCAGCGCCGCTGCCTGCAGCAGGTGTCCCGCGTCGATGGCGATGAGGTGGTCGCACACGCGCTCGATCTCGCCCAGCAGGTGGCTGGCCATGATGATGGCGATGCCGAACTCGTTGCCGGTGCGCTCGATGAGGTCGAGCATGTCGTCGCGGCCGGCCGGGTCGAGGCCGTTGGTGGGCTCGTCGAGCAGCAGCAGGCGCGGGTCGTGCACCAGCGCCTGGGCCAGCTTGACGCGCTGCTTCATGCCCGTGGAGTAGCCGCCCATGGGCCGGTAGCGCTCCTCGAACAGGCCCACGTGACGGAGGACCTCGGCGCTGCGCTCGCGGGCCGACGAGCGGGGCAGGCCGGACATGCGGGCCATGTGGTTGACGAAGTCGCTGGCGCTGATGTCGCCCGGCAGGCAGTCGTGCTCGGGCATGTAGCCCACGAGCTGGCGGATGGGCAGGCCCTGCGTGGCCACGTCGAGGTCGAACACGCGTGCGCTGCCGCTGGTCGCGTCGAGCAGTCCCAGCAGGACCTTGATGAGCGTGGACTTGCCCGCGCCATTCGCACCCACGAGGCCGATGACGCCCGGCTCCACGGTCACGGTCAGCCTGTCGAGCGCGAGTGACACCGCCGGGATACCGCTTGGTGAGCCCGTCGAGGGCGACGAGAGACATGTGCTCGCGAGTCTAGCGTGGACCCACGGGGCAGGAGCGGCGACGTCTCTGCAGCAGGAGCGAGCGTCGTCAGGGCGAGTCGGCCGAGCCACGGGCAAGCTCCCAGGGCGCGCGATCGGTCACGCGTTGCGCCGTCTGCTACCATTACTTCGTTCGCCGACCGAATAAATGCAGGAGACCCGCCGCCCGCCATGCGCACCGGCCGACGCGAGCTCATCCGCGACCTCAACCGCGCCCTGGTCCTCAACCTCGTGCGTGAGCGCCGGGCGATCTCTCGGGCCGACATCGCTCGGATCACCGGGCTCAGCCCTTCGACGGTCACCTCCATCACCGCCTCGCTGTTGGCCGACGAGTTGCTGGTGGAGGAGGGGCCCACGAGCGGCAAGGGAACGTGGACACGACCGAGCCGGTGTCGTCGGACGTCCGGCCACGTTGCTGCGCGTCGACCCTCGTGCTCGCCACGTCATCGGCGTCAAGCTGGCGCCCGAGTCGCTGACCGCGACCGTCACCGACCTCGACGCCGAGCCGCTGGCCATGGTTTCGTTGCCCCACGGAGCGCAGGCCACGCTCGACGAGATCGTGGCGCTGTTCGAGGCCGCCCTCGAGCGGCTGCGCACGGATGCTGGGCTGGGCGACGATCGGCCACTGGGCATCGGCGTAGGCCTGCCGGGCGCGGTCGATCCTGCGACCGGCGATGTCGTGCGCTCGCCACTGCCGAGCTGGGTCAACCAGGATCTGGCCAGCACGCTCGAGGCCCGCCTGGGTGTGCCTGTCCTCATCGACAACGATGTCAATACCCTCACCGTGGCCGAGCACCTCTATGGCTCTGGCCGCGGCCTCGACCACCTGCTGGTGGTCACCATCGGCCGCGGCATCGGCATGGGCGCGGTCATCGACGGTGCGGTCGCGCGTGGCGCCCGCGGAGCACTCGGAGAGGTTGGCCACATGCCAGGCCGTGCCCGACGGCCGCAGGTGCTGGTGCGGCGAGCGTGGCTGCCTGGAGGCTGAGGCCGCTGAGCCGGCCATCGTGCTCGACGTCCTGACCCAGGTCGGTCGTCTCGTGCCGCCCGAGGAGATGGCCTCCACGGCCGATGCGGACGAGCGCATCGCCGACATCCTACGACGCGCCGGCCGGCTCATCGGCAGCGCCATCGGCAGAGCCGTGGTCCTGCTTGACCCGCAGCGGGTCGTGGTCTCGGGCGAGGGCGTGCGCCTCGGCCATCACTACATCGCGGGATCCGCGATGGGATCCTCGGAAGCCTCCTGCTCGAAGCCGAGCCCGATCTCGTCTTCGAACCGTGGGGCGATGAAGCGTGGGCACGCGGAGCGGCCAGCCTGGTCCTGCGCGAGCTCTTCACACCGGCTCACCTGCGTGGCGAAAGACATCCCGCCGGGGGCCAGTCCACGTCGAGGGGCGAGCCCTCATCCATAGCGGCCTGTAGGGGCCAAGGAGGAGAAATGACCATGCATGCGATCGAACAGAGGCGTCTGGCGACGCTGGTGGCGCTACCGGCGGCGATGAGCCTCGTCTTCAGCGGTGTGGCCCTGGCTCAGGACGACGTCATGGCCCCGGACGAGTCGGTGTCCGGCACCGTCGTGTTCTGGAACGGCTACGGCGCAGACGGCGACGAGATCACCACCTTCCGCAACGAGGTGCTGCCGGCCTTCGCACGAGATGTACCCGAACGTCTCGGTCGAGACGCCAGGAGATCCCCTACGACGACCTGCGCCAGAAGCTCGTCACCGGCCTGGCCGGGGCGTGCTGCCTGACGTGCTGCGCGCGGACATCATCTGGGTGCCTGAGTTCGCCGACCAGGACGTGCTGGTGGCTCTGGACGAGGAGATGCCCGACTTCGACGAACTGGCCGCTGCGGTCTTCCCCGGACCACTCTCGACCAACAAGTGGGGTGACCACTACTACGGCCTGCCGCTCGACACCAACACCCGCATCATCTTCACCAACGACGCGGTCCTCGAGGCCGCCGGCATCAGCGAGATGCCGGCCACCGTCGAGGACTTCGAGGCCATGCTCGCGACGGTGGCCGAGACGCAGGGCGAGGGCGTCTACGGCTACGCCGAAGGCGGCACCGGCGCCTGGAGCGTGTTGCCGTGGATTTGGACCATGAGCGGCGCTGTCACCGACGAGGCTCTGACCACCGCCAGTGGCTACCTCAATGGCGAAGGCACGGTCGCAGCCGTGACCATGCTCAAGGACTGGCTCGACAAGGGCTGGATGAGCCCGAGCATCCTCGGTGGCGGTACCGACACCTCTGACCAGTTCGGCAACGGCCAGACGGCCACGATCCTCGAGGGTCCGTGGATGCCGAGCATCTTCAACAACCAGTTCCCCGAGCTCGGCTTCAGCTTCACGCCAGTGCCGGCCGGCCCGGCCGGTAGTGCCTCGGTCGTGGGTGGCGAGGACATCGTCGTCTTCAATACCACCGAGAACAAGGACGCCGCGCTGGCCTTCGTACGCCACATGCTCTCCGAGGAGACGCAGCTGGCCATGGGCAAGGTGGGCCAGATGCCTGTGCTCTCGAGTCTGGTGGGCCATGCCGACCTGCCCGACTACTACCCCACCTTCATGGAGCAGCTCGAGACCGGCAACGCCCGCACGCCGGTGCCATCGTGGCCGAAGATCGACGAGGCCATCAGCAACGCGGTGCTCAAGGCGCTCCGTGGCGACATGGAGGTCCAGGCAGCCATGGACGAGGCCGCTGGCATCGTCGACGGCCTGCTGGCCGAGTAGCCCTGCTCACGTAGTCTGAGACTGAGATGGGGATGAGCCGCCGTTCCGTGATGACGCCTGGGGCGGCGGCCCGATCCCCTCCCGCGGGCGTGGTGCTCGTGGAGCCCTGGAGCAGTCGCGCCCGGCGGCTGCTCCCCGTCTACGGGCTCATCCTGCCGGGCCTGCTGCTCTTCGCGACCTGGGCCCTCATTCCCGTCCTGCAGTCGTTCGTGATGAGCTTCACCGACTGGAAGCTCCGCGGCGATTCGTCTTTCGTCGGCCTCGACAACTACGTTCGCGCGCTCCACGACCCGCTGTTCTGGCGTGCCTTGACCGCGACCATCGGCTACACGGTCGTGACCGTGGCCGGGCAGATGATCCTGGGACTGGGCGCCGCCCTTCTGCTCAACGAGAAGATCCACGGGCGCTCCATCTTCCGCCTCGTCTACTACTTGCCGGTCATCACCAGCTGGGTCATCGTCTCGCTCATCTTCGTCTGGCTCTACAACGGCCAATCGGGCGTGCTCAACTGGCTGCTCAACGACGTCCTCGGGGTCATCGACAAGAACGTGGCCTGGTTGGCCGAGCCGGCGACGGCGCTGTGGGCCATCGCCATCCTGGGCGTCTGGAAGGGCATCGGCTGGACCATGGTCGTCTACCTCGCCGGCCTGCAGGGTGTGCCCGACGAGTTGCACGAAGCCGCGGCCATCGACGGGGCCGGCCCTTGGCAGCGCTTCCGTAACGTGACCATCCCGTTCCTGCGCACGACCACGACGTTCCTGCTCATCGTGCTCACCATCGGTGGCTTCAGCGCCTTCATCAGCATCTTCGTGATGTCGACCGCGGCAGTGGGCACGCTGGGCGGCCCGCTCAACAGCACGGAGGTCGTGCTCACGTACACCTGGAAGCAGGCTTTCCAGGAGATCGACCTGGCCTACGGCGCCGCGCTCTCATTCATGATCGCGGGGGTCGTAGCCCTCATCAGCGTCGTCGAGTTCCGCTTCGCACGGCAGCAGGAGCGGACGTGATCGGCAACTTTCGCCGCGTGCGGCTGCAGCGCTGGATCTCGTTCAGCCTGGCTCTGGCCTTCGGGCTGATCATGATCGCGCCCTTCGCGCTGATGGTCAGCACGGCCTTCAAACCGCACGCGTACGTGCTGGAGATCCCGCCCCAGCTCATCCCCCAGGAGCCGACGCTGGACAACTTCGTGCGCGCCTGGAACAGCGGCGACTTCGCCCGCTTCTTCGTCAATAGCGTGGTCGTGACCGTCAGCAGCACGGCCATCTCGGTGTCGCTGTCGGCGATGCTCGGCTTCGCCTTCGCACGCTACCGCTTCCCCGGCAGCCGGCTGCTCTTCGCCACCCTGCTCTTCACGATGATGGTGCCGGGCATGCTGCTGCTCATCCCGCAGTTCATGCTGGCGCGTGACCTGGGGCTGCTCAACAGCCTGTGGGGCCTCATCGTGGTCTACTCGGTGATGAACCTGGGACTCAACACCTTCCTGCTGCGGGGCTTCTACGCGGCCATGCCGCAGGCGCTCTTCGACTCGGCCGCGGTGGACGGAGCCGGTCCCTGGCGGGCCTTCCGCTCGATCGCCCTGCCGCTATCGCGCCCCGGGTTGGCCACGGTCACCATCTTCAGCTGGCTGGCGGCCTGGGACGAGTTCACCTGGGCCATCACCATCCTCGCCGACCGGGAGCTGTACACGTTGCCCATCGGCATCCGTATGCTGCAACGAGCCCAGTCCACCGAGTGGGGCCTCGTCTTCGCCGCCTCGCTCATCGCGCTGGCGCCCGTGCTGGTGCTGTTCATCGCGCTCCAGCGGCAGTTCGTCAGCGGCGCCTTTGTGGGCGCGACCAAGGGGTGATGTCATGACCGATCGCGCAGCAGCCACAGCGGACCTGGTCGCGACCAGCCTCGAGGTCATCGCGGCTGGCCAGACCGTCAGCGGCGCCTTCCTGGCCGGGCCCACCTTCAGCCAGTACGGCTTCTGCTGGTTCCGTGACGGGGCCTTCGTCGCCGAGGCGCTCGACAAGGTAGGTCGGCCCGAGCGTGCGGCTCGCTTCCACGGCTGGGTGGCACTCGTACTCCTGGCCGAGGCCGAGAACCTTGAACGCGCTCGCGTGATGGCCCGGTCGGGACAGGTGCCAGGCCCGGCCGAATACCTGCACTGCCGCTACGGCACGGACGGCAGCGCTTCCCACGACGATGGCTGGCCCACCTTCCAGCTCGACGGGCCGGGCATCTGGCTCTGGAGCCTGGCCCACCATCTGCTCCACGGTGGCCGTCTCGAGCCCGACGTGCGCGAGGCGGTCGTCGTGGCGGCTCGCTACCTCGGCGACCTGTGGGAGACGCCCTGCTCGGATGCGTGGGAGGAGCACGAGGACCACGTCCATACCAGCACCTTGGCAGCGATTCGCGTTGGTATCGAGGCGGCCGTGTCGATGGTCCCGGGTCTGGCGACCGAGCCGGCCATCGCCCGCTTGCGGGACGAGATCGCCGGGCGAATGGCGGTCACCAACGGGGCCTACACCAAGTGGCAGGGCAATCCCGAGGTCGATGCCAGCCTGCTCTGGTTAGCCGCTCCCTACGAGTCGGTCTTGGCCAGCGAGCCGACGTTCGCTGCGACCCTGGCGCGCATCGAGGGCGAGATCGTGACCGAGGGGTCCGGGGTCCATCGCTACCGCTCCGACACCTACTACGGCGGTGGCGCCTGGCCGGTGCTGACCTCGGCCTACGGCCGAGTGTTGCTGCGTCGGGACGAGGCCGGCGACCTGGAGCGAGCCGTGGCGGCGCTGCGTTGGATCGAAGCCCAGGCCGACGCGGACGGGCTGCTGCCCGAGCAGGTCGCCGAACACGCGCTGGCACCCGCATGTATCGATGAGTGGCGCGAGCTGTGGGGCGAGTCCGCACGTCCGCTGCTCTGGTCGCACGCAGCCTACCTCTCGCTGCGTGCGGAGCTGTCGGAACGAATCGACCTGGACGACCGACGAGCGTGAGCCCGCCCGTCGTCCACACCTTCGGGCCGGTCCGTCCGTGGGTGCCGCCCGGAGCCCCGTTCACCGTGGTCGCGACGATCAGCATGACCGAGGCGGCGCCGGCACGCGTGAGCGTGGACCTGCTCGATCTGGACAGGTCGGTGGGCACGGCCGAACGGGCCGTGACGCTCGCCCCGGGCTCAGACCACCTGGAGTTCGCGCTGCGACTCCCCGAGACGCCGCGGCGGGGCTACGGACTGCGGCTGGCGGTGGAAACACCGGACGGCATCGTCACCGAGATCGCTGCCATCGAGGCGCTCGAGGGCTGGTGGCAGTCGCCCCGCCACGCCGCCGTCACCGAGTACGGCGATCCCGAGGCCGCGGGCCGTGCGGCCGCCGAGCTGGCCGGCTGGCAGGTCAACGTGGTCCAGCACTACGACTGGATGTGGCGCCACTATCGCTACCGACCACCCGACGGTGCGAGTGTCTTCAAGGACGCGCTCGGCCGCACCGTCTCGCACGATGCCCTGCGTGCCTCGGTCGCCGCCGGCCACGCCGCCGGCATCGCAGCCCTTGCCTACGGCGCGGTCTATGGTGCCGAGCCCGAGCACGTGGAACGCCACCCGGATGACCGCGTCTTCGACGAGCACGGCGAACCGCTGAGTCTCGGTGGTGCCTTCTTCATCAACGACATCCGTCCAGGGAGCGCCTGGCGCCGCAGACTGCTGCGCGAGTACGCAGACGCGATCAGGAACTTCGACTTCGACGGGATCCACATGGACACGTACGGGCCACCGTACGCGGCGGAGACCGCGGACCGGGAGCACATCGAATTCGCCCAGCTGTACCCGGGCCTGATCGAGGAAGCGGCGGACCTGCTGGCGCGCACCGCGACCGACACGCGCGTGCTGTTCAACTGCGTCGACGGCTTCCCGCTCGAGTCGATCGCAGCGGCACCGGCAGCTGCGCTCTACCTGGAGTTGTGGCCGCCGGACAATTCGTTCGCGGACGTCGTGCGCTGGATCGACCGGGCCCGGGCGGTAGCCGCCGGACGGCATGTCGTCATCGCTGCCTATGCCGCCGCGCTCAAGGATCTGGAAACGACCGCGGACCGCGCCGCCGCCTTCGAGGCGGTGCCGCTGCTCGGCTCGGTCATCGCGGCGGCGGGCGCCTATCACCACACGCTGGCCGAAGATGGGCGCCTGCTGGTCGAGGGCTATTACCCGGCGGCCGTGGCCATGACCCCTGCCGAGGCCGGAGAACTGCGTGCGCTCTGGCGCTTTGGCGCCCGCTACGTGCACCTGCTTTCGGCGCCGGAGCGGACCGCTTTCGGACCGGAAGGCCTGGTCATCCGCGACGCCGCAGACCGCGACGTGCCTTGGTCCACCGAGGCGGAGGCGGGATCGATATGGGTGCGGGCCACGGCCAGGCCAGACGGGCCGCGGGTGCTTCATCTCGTGGACCTGCGTGACCAGCCCGATACCGACTGGACGAGCCCAAAACGGGTCGCGTCGCCGGTCGAGGGCATGCGCCTGCAGTGGGCCGGCGTAGACCCACTCGTGGCCATGTCGCCCTGGACCGA
This sequence comes from uncultured Chloroflexia bacterium, assembly GCA_963716815.1. Lineage (GTDB taxonomy): Bacteria > Chloroflexota > Limnocylindria > Limnocylindrales > CSP1-4 > JAFMJV01. The sequence continues at coordinate 53,065 of CAVQUM010000018.1, read as the reverse complement.
GCACGGGGATGCGACTCCGCTGCCGGACGGTGTCACCGACCGGGAGCTGCCACCGTTCCAGCGTTGGCTGGTGGTGACTGAGCGCTAGCCGCTGCGCCGCACGAAGCCGAGGCGCTTGTCGACCACGTTCGACAGCGGTTCGCCCGCGAGGTAGCGCCGGAGGTTGGCCAGGAAGGCCTCGGCGAACATGCGTGGCGTGTCCGCCTCGTCGCCGCCGATGTGCGGCGAGACGACCACGTTGGGCATGTCCCACAGCGGGCTGTCCGCCGGCAACGGCTCCCGCTCGAAGACGTCGAGCGCGGCACCCGCGAGCGCGCCCGAGCGGAGCGCGTCGATGAGCGCCGCCTGCACGACGGTGGGCCCGCGGCCGATGTTGACCAAGCGGGCCCCGCGGGGGAGGGCCGCGAGCACGTCCGCGTCGACGAGCCCGCGTGTCTCCGGCGTCAGCGGCGCGAGCACGATGAGCCAGTCGGCCGTCGGCAGCAGCTGCGGCAGCTCGGCCACGGCGTGGATCCGCTCACCGTCCTCGTCGCGGGCGCTGCGCCCCACCAGCCGCGCCTCGACGCCGACCGCGCGCAGCAATCGGGTCGCGGAACGGGCGATGGAACCGGCACCGACGATGACGGCCCGGCTACCGGTGAGCGGCTCCAGCAGGCGGTGCTGCCACTCATGGCGAGCCTGCGCGCGCACCGTTCCGGGCAGGTCCTTGACCAGCGCCAGCATCAGTGCGAGCAGGTATTCCGGCAGGCTGGTGTCGAAGACCCCGCGACTGTTGGTCAGGACCACCTCACTCTCGACGAACGCGGGGAAGAGCGCCCAGTCGACCCCCACGCCACCCACGTGCACCCAGCGCAATCGGCCTGTCAGCTCCCAGTTGGCCGAGAGCGCGTCGCGCGGATGCCCGTAGTGGAAGACCAGGTCGCAGTCGGCCAGACCCGCGCGCACGTCGGCCATCGAATCGGCCATGGCGTACTCGACACCGGTCTCATCCTCGGGCAGCCCCTCGGGGAACACACCGGCCTGGCGGCCGATGACCATCACACGCGTCGCCATACGGCGCAGGGTACGGCTTCAGGGGACCACGCACCGCTGCCGTGCCGGCGACACGCTCGGCCTGTGCTCGCTGTGGGACGATGCTGCGGCTGGCTACGCACGCAGGAGGAACGACGTGATCGATCCGGGAGAGCTCGACATCGCACCAAGGTTCGGGAGCCGCAGCTTCCGCATCGGCGTCATCGGCGCGGGCAAGATCGTGCGCGAGTGCCACCTGCCCGCCTACCGCGCGGCCGGCTGGGAGGTCGTGCGCATCGCCTCGCGCACCGCCGAGTCAGCGCAGCGCGCCGCCGACGAGTTCGACATCCCCGACGCCTCGGGCGACTTCGACGACGTCATCCACGACGAGCGTGTCGAGGTGGTCGACATCTCGCTGCCCTCGCACCGCCACCCGGAGGTCGCCGATCAAGGCGCTCGAGGCGGGCAAGCACGTGCTGCTGCAGAAGCCCATGGCCAACACGCTCGCTGAGGCGCGCGCCATCGTGGACGCGGCCGACCGAGCCGGGGTCACGCTGGCGGTCAACCAGAACGGTCGCTGGGACCCCGCCATCCAGGCCTGCCGGGCGCTGCTCGACCGCGGCGTCTTCGGGCAGCTCATCACGGCCTCCATCGAGATGCGCACCCGTCAGCCCTGGCAGGAGTACTGGAAGGACGATGCCAACTACCCGCGCCTGATGCTGCTGGGTATGTCCATCCACCACCTCGACCAGTTCCGCTTCCTCTTCGGTGAGCCGCTCGAGATCACCGCCCATCTCGCGACCTACCCGGGTCAGCCGTGGGCCGGCGACAGCATCGCGCTGTACGTGCTGCGCTACGAGTCAGGCTTGCTCGCGACCGGCTTCGACGACGGCTTCCCCTGGACGCGCGACTGGTCGGAGCGACTACCGCATCGAGGGGCTCGAGGGCATCGCCCGCGGTCGCATCGGCTGGACCGACGAGAGCTTCAGCACGCTCGAGTACACCACGACCCGAGGCACCCGACGCCTGGGTCAGCCCGGCCTTCACGCGCAAGTGGTTCCCGGATGCCTTCGCGGCCACGATGGGTGAGCTCTTCCTGGCGCTCGAGGAGGATCGCGAGCCCTCGATCTCCGGCCGTGACAACCTGCATACGCTCCGCCTCATCGAGGCCGGCTACCACTCGGCCGCGGAGCGACGCACGGTTCGCCTCGACGAGTTCGAGCTGTAGTTCCACGCGTCAGAGCGCACCTGTCCTATACCGATCCGACGAACGGCTGTGTCCGCGAAGACGGCTGCGAGCGTAGACTGCGCTGCAGGAGATCAGCCTGACCCGGAGGCGAGCTCGTTCGCGTGACGCCACGTTCGTGCGCGCACGCGCAGCCGCTCGTGGCGGGTCCCAGGACGGGGCCTGCGTGACGTCAAGACTGAGTGAATGGAGGAGTCGATCTCGATGATCAAGAAGAGTGCACTCGTAGCGCTCGGCGGCAGCATGCTGCTAGCAGCCGCCCTGCCGCTCGCGGCCGCGGCGCAGGACGACAGCAAGACGTTCTACTGGATCTCCCACGGCGATCCCGCGGACCCGGTCTGGACCTACTTCCTCGACGGCGCCAACCAGTGGTCGGCTGACACCGGCCACGACGTCAACACCTCGTTCCAGAGCAACGACGTGGCCCTGCAGCAGGAAGCCGTCCGTTCGGCCATCGCGGCCGGTGCTGACGGCATCGTGACCACCGGTCCCGGACCCGGGCACCCTCGTCGAGGTCGACGGACTGAGGCCCGCGCCGCCGGCATCCCCATCATCAACATCAACACGTCTGACCCGAGCGCGAACTTCGATTCCTACGTCGGCACCATCAACGAGGAAAACGGCCGGCAATGGGCGCAGTACCTCGTCGACGGCGGCTACGTCAGCGAAGGTGACTTCGTGTGGATGCCGGTCGAGGTGCCTGGCGCGGTCTACGGTGTCGACGAAGAGCGCGGCATCGCCAGCGTCTTCGAGCCGCTGGGCATCGAGTGGGAAGTCACCGACGCCACCTACGAGCAGGCCACCGTCATCGACGAGATGGTCAACTACCTGACCGCCAACCGTGACAAGGTCGACGCCATGATCGGTCTTGGTGACCTCGTCACGGGCTCGGTCGCCCGTGTGTGGGACCAGGTCGGTGTGGCACCCGGTGAGATCCCGGTGGTGGGCTGGGGCAACTCCGTCGATACCGCCCAGGAGATCATCGACGGGTACGTCCTTGCCGGCAAGTGGCAGGATCCCGCAGATGACCAGCTATCTCGGGCTCACCCTGGCCTATCTGGCATCTCGGGGCTCCCCGCTCGGCTTCGACATCCTCGTCGGTGCCCTGTACGAGGCCGACACGGCCCCGGTCTACCTGGAGACGATGACCCAGTAGCGATCCGCAACGGTGCAGCCTGGCGAGTGCACACGCACTATCGACCGCACCATTTCGCAACGCGAGGCCGGCGATCTGCCGGCCTCGCTGGCATCCTTCGACCTGGTACTAGAGGCACATGAGCGAAGCAATCACCAGCGGGGCCGCTGATCCGCCATCGACTTCTGAGAAGGTCGTGAACGGGACGAAGAGCTCCTCAGAAAGCCGGAAGCCGGACCGTTCGCCCTGCTCGTCGGCGCCGTCGTCACATTCTCGCTGCTCAATGGCACCTTCGTCTCCGTGCTCAACATCGGCAACCTGCTCGCGTTCACGCCGGAGCTGGGCATGATCGCCCTGGCCATGACCCTGCTGATGATCGTCGGGCGAGTTCGACCTCTCGGTCGGCTCGGTGTTCGGCTTCACCCCGGTCGTTCATGTGGTTCTTCTTCAACGAGGGCATCGGCTCGCTGGAGCTCGGCTTCGTCATCGCCATCAGCGTCGCTGCGCTCATCGGCCTCACCAGCGGTCTGTTCGTGACCGAGCTGCGGCATCCCGTCGTTCCTCGTCACCCTGGGCATGCTGCTGGTCGTGCGCGGTGCCGCGCTCTGGCTGACACAGGGCTTCCCGCAGCGAACGTGGAGCGGCGGAGTCGAGCCATCCTGACCGAGATCATCGTCGGCGACTTCTTCGTCCCAACGCCGTTCGGTGATATACGTGTCTACATGTCGCTTGTCTGGTTCGCCTTCCTGACGGTCATCCTCGGCTACGTGCTCATGGCGTCGAAGTTCGGCAACTGGATCCAGGCGGCCGGCGGCAATCCGCTGGCCGCGACGGCTCGCGGTGTTCGGGTGGGCCGCACCAAGGTCTCGCTCTTCATCCTGACCGCATGTGTGGCCGCCTAGTCCGGCGTCACCAGCTCCATCCGCGTGCAGTGCCGCCAACCCCAACAGCGGCGACGGCTACGAGCTGGAAGTCATCGCCATGACCGTCATCGGCGGGACCGTCCTGAGCGGTGGCAAGGGCACCATCATCGGCACCGTCATCGGGGTGCTCTTGTTGCGTGTGATGCGCAACGGCATCGTCATGGTCGGGGTCACCTGCTCTGGCCTACAAGATCTTCATCGGCGCCATCATCCTGGGCATGATGGCCCTGCACTCCTACCTGCAGCGCCGACAGCGGGCGATCGCCTGAGCCATGACCGAACGAACTGATCCGCCTCGAGAGCATCTCCAAGTTCTACGGTCGCGTCCAGGCCCTGGACGCCGTCAACCTGACCATCAACGACAACGAGATCGTCGGGTCTGCTCGGTGATAACGGCGCCGGCAAGTCCACGCTCATCAAGATCGTCTCCGGTGTGGTGCCGCTGACCAGCGGCCAGATCTCACTGGCACGGCAAGCCGGTCACGATCAAGGAGACCAACGACGCCATCTCGCTGGGCATCGAGACCATCTACCAGGATTCCGCGCTGGTGAACCAACTGTCCATCGCGCGCAACCTCTTCCTGGGACGCGAGCCGCTCAAGGGTCCGCGCATCCTCAATCGCATGGACAAGAAGCTGATGGAGGAGGTCGCGGGCAGGCTGCTGCTCGAGGTCGGCATCAGCAAGAACATCCCCGCCAAGACGCCCATCAACGCGCTTTCCGGCGGCGAGCGCCAGGCGGTGGCCATCGCCCGTGCCATGCACTTCGACAGCGAGCTCATCATCCTCGACGAGCCCACCAACAACCTGGGTGTGGCCGAGACGCAGGGTGTGCTGCGCTTCGTACGCAACGCGCGCGACAGCGGTCACTCGTGCATCTTCATCGCCCACAACATCCACCACGTGTTCCAGGTGGTGGACCGCATCGTGGTCCTGCGACGCGGCCAGGTCGTGGCCGACGACATCGACCCCGAGTCGACGACCATCGAGGAGGTCGAGCAGGTCATCACCGGCGACCTCGACTTCATCGACGGCGAGATGACCGATGCGGTCGAGGGGCAGGTCGCCGCCTCGCAGTAGGTCGAGGGCTGCCGCTCCGCATCGCGCGTCAGGGCGCCGGTTCGACCAGGTAGAGGTCCGCGCCCTCTGCTCGGCGCCGGCCCATCGCGATCGCCGGACCGAGACCCAGGCTCGTCCGTCCGCGTCCAGCTCGAGGTCGTGGACGCACGCGCCGGCCGGCAGGTACTCGGTCGCGCGTCCCTCGCTGAAGGAGACGAGTCGTGCGCATCCGCCCGGACTGAACGTCGTCAGCCACACCATGCTCGCGGAGGCCGCGCGCATCACCACCTTCTCGTCGCCGCGCCGGCGGTAGTGGTGGTCATGCTGGGGCACGCCATCGGCCACGTTGAAGGTCGTCCAGCCGGTGCGATCACGCCGTGCGAGGTACATGGCCGCTCGCCAGGGCGCGTGCTCCTTTGGCCGGCTGCGGCTGAGATAGACCCAGAGCGTGCCATCCGGCGCCGTGGCCACACCCTCCACGCTGGCCTCGATCCCCCGACCCAGGGGGGTCACGACGCGCCAGCTCTTGCCGTCGAAACGAAGCAGCCCGCCCGGTCGCTGCGCACCCCTGCCGCCGACGCCGATCCAGGTGTGCCCGTTCGGGGTGGTCGCGATCCCGGTCACGCGCTCGCCCCACGTGCGCACGGCCGGGGCAGGTCGTCCTTGGTGAAGACCCGGCTTCGGCCCCGCCGCGGTAGCGGGCGATCCGGAGCTCGCCGTCGGAGATGTCGGCCCACATCGCGCCGTCGTGCCCGGCCGCCACCAGCGCGCCCTCGCCGCGCGGACTGGTGCGCTGCCACGTCCCGTCGACGAGGGCCGCGACACGGTTCCCGGCAAGCCAGATCGTCCCGTCGGTGGCCAGCGCGAGGTCATGCGCCTCGTCCAGGCCCATCCTCCGATCTACCCAGCTCGCTACCGGCTCAGGGTCGCCGAGCCGATGCAGCGTGGTCTCGTCGTCGGCGTCGAGCAGCGGATCGGGCCGGTCGCAGCAGAGCAGCACCGAACCGTCCGGCTCGATGGCGATGACATCGGGTGTCGCGCCGAAGAGGATGTCGTAGTCACCGGGGCGGTGTCCGGCTCGGTCGTCGATGAGTCGCTTGACGCCGGCTCCGACGTGGGTGAAGCGGAAGTCGTCATACGGCCCGGCTGGCGACTGGGAGCCTGCCGCCTGGGGCGGCTCTGCGGGCGATACCGTGTACAGGGCCACGGCCAGCACGAGGGCGGCGGGGATGACGAGGCAGGCGAGCATGGGACAGGCGTCGCGCGCCACCCGGACGGCTTCCGCCCGCAACTGGTCGCCGGTCTGGCCGTGTGCCTTGTGCCGGTGCGGGTCCCTTGGCTCATGGCTGCTCCCCGACGATTCGTCCGTCGTTGAGCAGGTTCAGGCTAAGGCACCCGCACGTCATCGGGCAAGGCCTCAGTTTCAGCCTGTGCCGGCAGGCTCGGCCGCTACTCCTCGACCTCGCCGCCCTCGATGTCGGTCTCGGCATGACCCACGTTGCCGTTGATCGAGAGGCCGCCGTCGACGATGATCTCCTGTCCCGTCATGAAGCGCGAGGCGTGCGAGGCCACGAAGCAGACGACGTCGGCCGTCTCTTCGGCGGTCGCGATGCGGTGCAGGCCGATGCGTTCGAGGTATGTCGCCCGCGCCTTGGGTGTCCAGGCCGTCTTGTTCAGAGGCGTGTCGGTGGGCCCCGGTGAGACCGAGTTGACGGTGATGTCGTAGTCGGCCAGCTCCAGCGCCAGCACGCGCGTGAGGCCGTTGATGCCGCCCTTGGCGGTGATGTAGGCGCTGAAGCCGCTGATGGCCTGGATGTCCGACTGGCTGGTGATGTTGATGATGCGCCCCGGCCCACTCTGGACAGCCATCTTCCGAGCCGCCGCGCGGCAGCCGAACATGTAGCCGTGGAGGTTGGCCGCGAGCAGGCCGTGCCACTCCTCGGTCTCGAGCTGCAGGAACGGCTTGACGAAGATGCGCGCGGCGTTGTTGACCCAGATGTCGAGGCTGCCCCAGCGCTCGATGACCTGGTCGGCCATGTCGTCGACGTGCGCCTCGTCCGCGGTGGAACCCTGCACGATGAGCGCCTCGCGGCCCTGGGCTTCGATCAGCCCTGCCGTGACCGCGGCCGCCTCGGCGTCCTTCTGGTAGTCGCCCGCGACGTTGGCGCCTTCGCGCGCAAGCGCCTCGGCGATGGCGCGGCCGATGCCCGTCGATAGTCCGGTGACGACGGCGTTCTTGCCCTCGAGGCTGAAGGTGGTGCTCATCGATCGCTCCTCTCCGGGGTGCCCTCGCTATCCATGCGTGGGTCGAGCATCAGCTTGAGCCCGTCGGCCTTGCGGGTGCGCGCGAACGACGTCTCCCACGCCGAGAGCGGCGAGACGTCGGTGACGAGCGGGTCGAGCACGACCGCACCGGCGGCGATGAGCTCGCTCGACGCGATGCCACGAGCGCGGCGTGCTGGCGAAGCCCGAGGTGACCACGAGCTCCTTGAGGCAGACCAGGTCGATGTCGAGGCTGATGGGCTTGCCGGTCGAGGCCGACCTGCACGTAGTGGCCGCCCTTGCGGATCGCGCGCAGGCCCGCGTCGATGCCGCGCTCGTTGCCGCTGGCATCGGCGACGACGTCGAAGCCGACGCCCGGGACTGCGTCCTCGAGGTCGGCGGCGAGCACCGGCGTGAGCCCGAGCGTCGCGGCGATGTCGAGCCGCTGCGCATCGGCGGGGGTGCCGCTGATGGTGACCTGCGCGCCCTGGCTCTTGAGTACCTGGGCGCAGAGGATACCCATGGCCCCGGGGCCGACCACGAGCGCGGTGTCACCGGGGCTGGCCACGGCGGGGTCGCACAGGCACTGGGCCACGCAGGAGAGCGGTTCGTAGAGCGCGCCCGCATGCTCGCCCACCGAGGCGTGCACCTCGTGCAGGTTGCGCTGTGGCACCTTCACGTACGTGGCGAAGCCGCCGTTGACGTGGCTGCCGATGGACTTGCGCGTGGGACACAGGTTGCGCCGCCCCGCGAGGCAGGCCTCACAGCGGTCGCAGGTGTAGAAGTACGTCTCGGGGCTGACGCGCTTCCCCATCCAGTCCTCGGCGCCCGACCCGGCCTCGACCACGCGCCCGGTGACCTCGTGGCCCATGACCACCGGCGGGATGCTGGGGAACTCGTCGTCACGGATGTGGAGGTCCGTGCCGCAGATGCCCGTGGCGTAGACCTCGATGACGACCTCGTCGGGTCCGGGCACCGGGCGCGGTACCTCGCCCAGGCCGACGTTCTTGGCCCCTTTGTCGCGCTTGATCAGTCCGGGCATGCGGGCGGTGTTCGAGGTGTTGTCAGCCATGCTCCGATTGTAGGAGTCCGCCGCTGCCCGGGCGCCCGTCGGCCGCACCGCTTGTGCCATACGGCTGCCGCACACGCACGCCCTGCCCCTGGGACCAGCTCACGCCGGCAGACGCCGGACGTGGTCCCGCCACCAGTCGGGTCCTCTCGGTGGGTCCGGCTCCAGGGCCGCGCGGTCCCATCCGCCCGACTCGGCCCCGCGGCGTAGGTAGACGCGAGGAAGGCGGTCAGCGCCGCGTCGGGATCCTCGGCCGTGCGCACGGCCTCATAGGGCAGCGCGAAGATGCCCGCGTCTTCGTCCCAGGCGGCGGCGGTCGGCAGGACCTCCGCCTCACCCATGCCGTCGGGCGCGGGATAGGCGTAGGCGAAGTACGCCGGTACCGGCCGGTCGCGCGAGCCGAACCAGAAGCCTGCCCCGGCCAGCTCGTGCGAGTAGGACTCCTGGTTCACTGCGCGTGGGTAGTTGGGGGCGCTGGCCTGGTGCGGCGGCGCGGTCCGCCCGGAGTAGCGATAGGCCGCGAGGTCGAAGCCGCCCCAGTACAGATGCGCCGGGCTGGACTTGCCCACGTAGCTGGCTCGGAACGCGGTCATGACCCGCTCCGTGTGCAGCCAGGCACGCCACATCAGGTGCGCGTGGTCCGGCTCGTAGGCGTGGTGGATCGTGTCTTGGTCGAAGCGGATCGCCCCCGCGATCTCGGACGGCAGGGGATGGATACGCACGGGCACGCCCAGTCGCGCCATCGACTCGAGCACGGCGGCGTAGAACTCGGCCGTGGGGCGGTCGCGCAGCTCGAGCGTCTCGCGCCCACCACTGCTGGTCTCGATGACGAGCTCGTGGTCGATGAGGTCGAAGCGGATCTCGAAGGCCTCGTGGCCGTGTGGGACGGTGCCGGTCGTGAGCCCGCGTGGGGTCACGTACAGGGTCACGCCCCAGCTGTGGTTGAGCCAGGGCCCGCTGGCCATGCGGATCTTGCCCACGACCTGAGTCCAGAGATGGAAGGTCTCGAGCGTGTCAGCCCACTCGTCAGCCGGCAGTGGCGGCCAGGTCTCGCTCATGAGGCATGTGCTCCTTGTCCCCCGCTGTTGCTCAGCGCCCGAAACGGGCGATGCGGTTGGCGGCCTTGAGTACCCGCCGTGCGGTCGTGGGTGACGTGCGTGAGAGCAATTCGAGGGTCTCGGCCAGTTCCTCCTCCGGCAGCGAGCCGAATAGCGAGAGCAGGTTGTCGAGTGCGTCGTCGGACACGCGTGCGAGCACGCTGAAGCCACGGGCGATCTCGTCGGTCTCCGCGCGCGACAGCGCTCGCAGGGCCCGGTCGAAGAGTGCGGCCAGGCCCTGGATCTCGGCGATCCATCCTCGCAGGCGTCGGGCGTCCTCGTCGGTGGGCGAGGCCGCCACGGCCTCGTCGGCCAGTTCCAGGCAGACCTGCAGGCGCGGCTGCAGCGGGTCCGCCTCACGGGCGCGGCGCTCCTCGGCCACGCGCTGGAACCAGCGCCAGCGGTCGCCGGCCACGCGCCAGGCCGCAGCCGACGGGCCCGGACGGGGGTCGCGCGGCGCGTCGTCGACCCGCTCCACGAGGCGCCACTCCTCCAGCTCGACCAGCGCCAGCGAGGTCGCGCGGTGGGAGAGGCCCAGCGCCTCGCGGATGTCGCGCTCGGTGAGTGTGCCGCCGTCGACCAGCAGGTAGCCGTGGACGCGTGCCACCGAGGGCGTCACGTTCCAGGCCGGGCCCATGTCGCCCCACGTGTCGGCGAAGGCGACGCGTACGTCCTCGGGCGTGGGCGAGTCGGTCGTCGGGCGCGGCCGCACGGCGTGGTCGGTGGTCACGGCCGCACGATAGCAGGGGCATGTGACGGTTCGCGGACGTAGGTTCGCACCGCTCGGGTAGCATGCGTGGACCGCAATCGACTCCGAGGAGGCTCTGACCCCGTGCCCGAACCGACTCCCGAGGTCATCCGCGACGCACTGCGGACGGTCTCGACCGGCCAGCCCCTGACGGCAGAAGCCGCCGAGGCCTTCATGGCCGCCGTGCTCGACGGCGAGGTGACCCCGGCCCAGCTCGGCGGTGTGCTCATCGGCCTGCACGCCCGCGGCGAGACACCCGGCGAGCTGGCCGGCTTCGTGCGCGCCATGCGCTCCCGCGCCCGCGCGGTGCAGGCACCGCCGGGCACCATCGACACCTGCGGCACCGGCGGCGACACCCGCGGCACCTTCAACATCTCGACGGCCTGTGCGCTGGTGGTGGCCGGAGCCGGCGTGCCCGTGGCCAAGGCCGGCAACCGCGCGGTCTCTTCGCAGGCCGGCTCGTCCGACGTGATGCGGGCCTTGGGCCTGCGCGTGGAGCAGTCGGTCGAGGAGGCCGAGGCATCACTCGCCCGCGACGGCTTCGCCTACCTGCACGCGCCGTCGTTCCATCCGGGCATGCGCCACGCCGGCCCCGTGCGCGCCGAGCTGGGCGTCCGCACGGCCTTCAACATGATCGGCCCCCTGGCCAACCCGGCCCGCCCGACGCGCCAGCTGGTGGGCGTGCCCGACCCGAGGGCGGCCGAGTCGGTGGCCTCCGCGCTCTTCGAGCTGGGCACCGAGCGCGCGTTCGTGGTCCACGGCGACCGGCTCGATGAGCTGCCCCTCGACGGCTCCGGCGTCATCTTCGACGTCGGCCCCGACCGCATCGTGCCGCGCACGGTCAGCGCCGTGGAGGTGGGCCTGCGCGAAGCCCCCACGGACGCACTCATCGGCGGCGACGGCGAGGTCAACGCCGCACTCATCGTGTCGGTGCTCGATGGTGTCGAGACCCGGCGCAGCCCGTGATGTCATCGCACTCAACGCGGGCGCGGCGCTGGTCGTGGCCGGCCGTGCCGACGACCTGCGCGAAGGCGTAGAACTGGCGCTCGACACCATCGCTGATGGCGCCGCCCGAGAGCAGCTGGAGCGACTGCGCGCCAGCGCCGTGGAGGCCGCCGGCTGATGGCGGTGCGCTCGTCGGTCCTGCACCAGATCGCGCAACGGCGTGCCGCGGACATCGCCGCCGAGTTGGGCGAGCGCACGCTTCGCGATGTCACGCGCGAGGCGGGCAGCGGACCCGTGCCACGGGAGGTGGCCGGCCGCTTCGCTCGCGCGGGCCTGCACCTGATCGCGGAGATCAAGCGTTCCTCGCCCTCGGCCGGCTCGATGGTCGATGGCGAGTTGGACGTGGCCGAGCGCGCCCGGGCCTACCAGGCCGGCGGCGCGTCGATCGATCTCGGTGCTGGTGGAGCCGCACTGGTTCGGCGGCTCGCTCGACGACCTGCGCAGCGCTCGTGCAGCCACGTCGCTGCCGGTGCTGGCCAAGGAGTTCGTGGTCGATCGAGCGGCAGCTGCCGCTACTGCGAGCTGCCGGCGCCGACGCGGTGCTGCTGCTGGCCGCACTGCACCCACCCAAGCGCCTGGCCAAGCTCGTTCGCGTGGCTATCGAACTGGGCCTGGAGCCGCTGGTGGAGGCGCACTCGGCCAAGGAGCTGGGGGCCGCGCTGGCCACGGACGCGCACCTCATCGGCATCAACAACCGCAACCTGGTGACGCTCGACGTGGACACCTCGTCCTGCGAACGCCTGCGCGGCGAGGTGCCGGACGACCGGGTCGTCATCGCCGAATCGGGCGTCCACGACGCCGCCACGGTCCGGCGCTGGCGGGCACTCGGGTTCGACGGGGCGCTGGTGGGCGAGGACCTCATGCGCTCCGGTTCGGAGCCGGCGGCGGTCGAGGCGCGCGTGGCGGCGCTGGTCGGCGCTGGTGCCGTGCCGGGACCGGGTGTCGATCCGGCCGTCGACGGCCGCGTTCCGTTCGTCAAGATCTGCGGGCTCACCGAGCCGGCCGGTCTCGATGCGGCCATCGCCGCCGGTGCCGACGCCATCGGCCTCAACTTCGTGCCCGGCACGCCGCGGGCCCTCGAGGAGGGAGAGGCGGCCGCGCTCATCGCCTCCGCTCGCGCGTCGGATGCCCCTGGGAACGGGCCGTTGCTGGTGGGCGTCTTCGCCGATCGCAAGCCGGCCCAGGTCGCCGCCATCGCTGCGCGCCTGGACCTCGACGCGGTCCAGCTCCACGGTTCGGAGCCGGCCAGGCACCTCGACCGCATCCCGCTGCCGGTGATCAAGGTCCTGCACATCCCCGCTGCGGACGACGCCACGGCTTCGGCAGAGGCCGTGGCCAGGCAGGCGAAGGCCTATGCCGCCAAGCCCAACCTGCAGGCGATCATCCTCGACACCAGCGATCCCAGGGCGCTCGGCGGCACCGGCGTGCGAGCCTCGGTCGAGGTCGCGCGTGCCGTCGCGAACCAGGTGCCGGTCATCCTCGCCGGTGGCTCACCGCTGCCAACGTGGCCGAGGCACTCCTGGACGTACCGGCGATCGGCGTCGACGTCTCCAGCGGCGTCGAAGCCACGCCGCGACCCGAGGGTCGGCCGTACAAGGACCCGCTGCAGGTCGCGCTCTTCGTCAAGCGCGCGATCGCTGCCCGCATGGACCGCCCCACCGTCCCGGCCGGCCCGCGCCCGGTCCATCCCGGCCTGCTCGAAGCGGACAAGGCCGGCCGCTGGGGCGTCGGCCGCGACTTCGGCGGCCGCTTCGTGCCCGAGACGCTGATGGCCGCGCTGCTCGAGCTCGAGGCAGGCCTACGAGGAGCTCAAGCGCGACCCCACCTTCTGGGCCGAGCTGCGCGAGCTGCTGGCCACCTACGTCGGCCGGCCCACGCCCGTCTACCGGGCCGATCGCCTGGCCGCGGAGCTGGAGCGCCGCACCGGCCGCGAACCAGGTGGGGTGCGGCTGTACCTCAAGCGCGAGGACCTCGACCACACCGGTGCGCACAAGATCAACAACGCGCTGGGCCAGGCCCTGCTGACCAAGCGTCTGGGCAAGCATCGCGTCATCGCCGAGACCGGCGCCGGCCAGCACGGCGTGGCCACCGCTACCGCCTGCGCCCTGCTCGACCTCGGGTGCACCGTCTACATGGGCGCCGAGGACATCCGACGACAGGCACCCAACGTGTTGCGCATGCGCGCGCTGGGTGCCGAGGTGCGCGAGGTCACCAGCGGCACGTCCACGCTCAAGGACGCCACCAACGAGGCCATGCGCGCGTGGGTCACCCACGTCCAGACCAGCCACTACGTGCTCGGCTCGGCTGTGGGCCCGCACCCGTTCCCCAGCCTCGTGCGCGACCTCCAGCGCGTCCTCGGCGACGAGGCTGCCGAGCAGGTGCGCGCGGCGGAGGGTCGCTTGCCGGACATCGCCATCGCCTGCGTCGGCGGTGGCTCCAACGCCATGGGCCTGTTCACCCGCTTCATCGGCGAGACCGGGACGCGGCTCATCGGGGTCGAGGCCGCGGGGGAGGGGCTCGACGGCCGCCATGCCGCGGCGCTGTCGGGTGGTCACGCCGGCGTGCTCCACGGTTCGCGCTCGTACCTGCTGCAGGACGACGACGGCCAGATCACCGAGGCCTTCTCCATCAGTGCCGGGCTCGACTACCCCGGCATCGGCCCGCAGCTCTCCGCGCTCTACGAGGCCGGGCGCGTGGAGGTCCTCAGCGCCACCGACGACGAGGCCCTCGAGGGTGTGCGCCTGCTGACGCGCACCGAGGGCATCCTGCCGGCGCTGGAGCCGGCCCACGCCATCTATGCCCTGACCGACCTGCTGGCGGGGGAGGGCATCGAGCCGGCCGCGGACGACGACATCATCCTGCTCGGCCTCTCGGGCCGCGGTGACAAGGACATCGCCGCAGTCGAGGACCGGCTGATGGCCGGCATGACCGGCATGGACGGGGGTGGCGCGTGAAGAAGGCGGAGGGCGGCACGCGCATCACGGCCGCCATCCGCGCCGCCAACGACGATGGGCGTGCCGCGTTCATCCCCTTCGCCACCGCCGGCTACCCCGATGCGGACACGTCGTTCGAGATCGCCGTGGCCATGATCGACGGCGGCGCCGACGTGCTCGAGATCGGGCTGCCCTATTCGGATCCGCTGGCCGACGGCGCGACCATCCAGCACGCCTCCGCCGTGGCCCTCGCGAACGGCGCCACGCTGGACGACTCCATCGCGCTCATCGGGCGCATCCACGAGGCGCGACCGAAGACGCCGCTGGTGACGATGGGCTACTGCAACCAGGTGCTCGGCGGGAAGGACGGCGCGACCGTGCTGCGGCGCCTGGCGGAGGCCGGCGTGTCCGGCTTCATCCTCGCCGACCTCACGCCCGACGAGGGTGAGGCCCTCGAAGCGGAGGCCGCCGGCTTCGGTATCGGCATCATCTACCTGGTCGCCCCGACCACGACGCCCGACCGCATCCCCTACGTGGCCGCACGTTCGCAGGGCTTCCTCTACGCCGTCTCGCTCGCGGGCGTGACCGGTGCGCGCAGCTCGCTGCCACCGGGCGTGAAGAAGTTCCTGCGCGCGGTGCGCGAGGTCAGCCCCGTGCCGGTGGCGGTCGGCTTCGGTGTCTCCACGCCGGCCCATGCCCGCCAGTTGGCGCCCGTGGCGGACGGCGTCATCACCGCCTCCGCGCTCATCGACGCGCTCGGCCCGGACGGCCGTGACATCGAGACCATGGCCGCGCTGGTGCGCGCGCTGCGTGAGGCTGCGTTCCGCGGCTAGGGTTCCTGCTGCTGTCGCTTACTCCTGCTGCGGCCGACTTCGCCAGGGGCCTTGAGTAGTTACTACTCGTTGTCGCATAGAATCGCGGCGTGGCGTACTACACCAAGAGTGATGCAGCACGAGGTCCCGTTGGCGCCTGGATGCGGCGCGAACGGATCGCGCAGGGCTGGTCCGTGGCAGATGTCGCGCGTCAGCTGGAGAAGATCGGAGAGGCCGTTTCCCCTGCCACGCTGCGGCAATACGAAGCCGGCCCGCGCACGCCCGGTGCCGTGCTCCTCGGTGCTCTGATCCGCCTCCACGGCTCAGAGCCGGAACAACCCCCGGAACAGCGCAGTGACATCGACCGCTTGGCTGACGCCATCAACCGTCTCGCCGACGTCTTTGAGCGAAGCTGGGGGAGATGACTGTCTGGTCGTTCTTCAGCCTTCGGATCGCTCCGCGACCACCGGTACGACCTTGCCTGGGTCGCCCCGACACTGACGCCCGGCCGGCCCGACTCGGCGCCACTGCGGGGGTCGGTGTCCCTGCTGTTCAGCCAGTCGGGCGCAGGCGCATCGAACAGCACTCGGAGCTGCACAGGTTCTGACCAGTTGCCGGCGATGTCGCGCCACTGCACCCGGATGACCACCAGCTCGGGCTCGGTCGCAGCAGAGGTTCGGCCGCCGGTGTCGACGCGGGAGTCGGGTCGGGCCCGGCGCCGCCCCCTGGGATGAAGACGTCGTCGGCCGGCCCAGCGTCCGGCAGCATGACCGTCACCGACTCGCTGGCCGGGAAGGTCGTCCCGTGCTTGAGCGCGCCACTGTCGAGCCACTCGGCCGCGCGTTGCCACCCGCACGAAGGCGACACCACTGCCGTCTGGCCCATCGGTCGCCTGAGCACCAGGGTCACGCTCGGGCCCACCACCGGCAGGCCGTCCTGCTCGGTCAGCACGCTCTCGGCTCGAGTTCCGCGGAACCGGCTCGGCGGTGAAGCGTCCGTCTCCGGCAACCGAGGCTGAAGCGCAGAGCGGACCAGAGCTCCGGGCGCGAGCCCTCGTAGCCGAGCGCCCACATCCCGATGCCGCGAAGCTCCTTGCGCAGGGCGAAGCCGGCCTTGGCGCGGACGCTGTCGACATCGTCGTACCAGAGCTGGCGCCAGCTCAGCGGGCAGCTCTCGCATGCGCGCGAGCGGTACACGGTCCAGGCAGAGGCCTGGGTCCGGTCGTAGCGCCGGCCGGCGGACGCAGCCCGCGGAACGGACAGACGATAGGTGGCCGTCGAGGGGCTGATGTAGCGGTCGCTCTGGCGTGTCCTCGGCCTGCCGTCGTGGCAGTCTTCGTCGACCACGCGCGGCCGTACCAGGGCAGTCCCAGGATGACCCGGTCCGAGGGACGCGCGAGCGAGCGCACGTTCGACCGACTCGCGCAAGTCCAGCCCGTCGCTGACGCGCAAGGGCGCCACTGAGCCAGCAACCTTGCTACCCGACGTGCGGTACTCGTAGCCCATCAGGACCGCGGCGTCAGCGGCACCATCGGCCACCAGCCGGCGGAGCGGGAAGCTCTCCACGTCGGGCGTCAGGTCGAACGTCAGTTGCAGCGCTGGATCGACCGCGTCGAGCGTTCGGCGCAGCTCACGCACGAGCCGTACGAACTCGCCACGCACCGACTGTGGCAGTGGCTCGAAGTCAAGGTTGACCCCGTCGGCACCGGTCTCCGTCACGACCCCCACGACCTCGCTGGCCAGCCGCGTCCGAGCGTCCGGATCCCTGAGCAGCCTGCTTCGTCGCACGCATCCCGGCGATGGTCCACGAGAACCGCTCCACGACCAGCACCACTCGCACGCCCTTGGTCTGCGCGCGGGTGCGAAGTGCCGCGAACTCGTCGCTGGTCCACCCGGCCCAGCCCGCCGTCGGCTCGCTGTCCACATCACGCACAAGGTGGCCGTCGCTGCTGGCCTCCACGCCGAACCAAGCCAGTGTCGTGAGCGTGTCCAGGTCGACTCCGTCGGCCCGACCCAGCTCCCAGTAGGGCAGGAAGCCGAAGACCTCGCGTTCCTCGAGCCGGTCGACGGCGGCGAAGGCGGGCATGGTCGACCCGACCATGAGCGCGAGCACGAGTGTGAAGAAGTACCGACGCATGCTGGACGGAGTACCACGCGAACCGGTTCGAGCGCAAACGGCGGCCGAATATACTGCGGCCATCGGGGCTGCTGCCCGAGGAGGGATGCGGCTCGTGGCGTAGCCGGAGATGCAAAGGGGAAGAGGCGTTGTCTGGTCACATTCCCGCATACGGCCTGATGCTGGATCGTCGGTTCCACATCACCTGGATCACGCCGGAGCTGTCCCGCGTGGTCGGGCTCCGCGCAGGTGACAGCGTGGCCAACTCCCAGGATCTCCCGTGGGTGGCCATTCGCCACTTCATCGAGGCCGTCGAACGTTGCCTGACAACGGGTCATGCGGTGGCGTGGTACGAGCCCGGCGAGGAAGGCGGCTTCGCGCCCAGCGTGACCCAGATCTTCCCCTTGCCGATGAAGCGCGGCCTGGTCGCCTCGTTCACGCCGCTGCCGTACGGCCACCCGGTCCCGTCGAATATGTAGACACGCGTTATACACTCATATCGTTGGCCGATCGAGCCAACGCGACATGGGGGACACCATGGCGATGAGTGGTATGCGGAGCGTCGGCACCTACTTGGCCGACACGAGGATCGGCTGCACCGTCATGGTGGCGTCGCTCGCGGGACTACGGCTCCCGCTGGGCGTCACATGGCACAAAGGTCTCCCCACCACGAGGGCCTAGGTCGTGGCCTACCACACCAAGGGTGACGCACTGCGCGGGCCGGCCGGCAGTTGGATGCGCCGCGAGCGGGTCTCTCGTGGATGGTCGGTGGCCGACGTGAGTGACGAACTCGCGGCGATCGGTACGAAGGTGAGTCCGGCCACGCTGCGCCAGTACGAAGCCGGACCTCGTCAGCCCGGGGCAGAACTGCACGCCGCGCTGGTGCGCCTGTTCGGGACGGAGCCGGAGGCGGCCCCAGAGCACAAGTCGGACATCGACCGCCTGGCCGATGCCATCGATCGTCTCGCGCTCGCCCTTGCCCGCAGGGCTCGATAAGCGCCACCCAGAAGCTCCCGCCAGCCATAGTAGACACGCGTTATACACTTGGCTCGTGGCAAGGGCCAGACTGGCCCTGCCAACGGCAGCCGAGACGGCCCGTGTGGCTGTAGGAACTGGTGGCACTGCTCCCCCCGTCGGCGCCTCTGGACCGCTATGACGCTGGGTCAATAGGGGGCGGCAGATTGACTGGTCGGGATCATCCCAGGCCTTTGTTCACCTTCACCGCTGTGCTGCAGGCATTCCTGCTTGCCGTGACAGCGCTGTTCATGCCCGGCTTGGCCATGGCTGAAGGAGACGTACCGCCAGGGGCAGGTGAACCCGAACCGGCGATAGACCGGGTCGCGACAGACCAGGAGCTGCAGCGACCCGGACCCACCAAGGCGAAGGCACAAGCTGGCCTCACGAGCCGTCGACTCGTCATCGATCCTGACGAACCCAAGGTCACCGTGGGCGAGTCGGCCGTGCTGCGCTCGTGGGTCTGCGACGTCGCGGGTGGCGATCCGCAGGTGGGCAGGGACGAAGAACCCGGGACCGAGGACGACCGCTGCACCAGGGCTACTCAGACGGCGTGGACCCTCGGCGACGCCGGGTTGCTCGACGTCACCGAACGCTGAGGGCCACAAGATGAAGGTTGAGGGTCGCGGCCGGCGAGGTCAAGGTCACCGCTGAGCTCCGTGACATGGTGGCGAAGGTCAAAGTCAAGGTGAAGGCGAAGCCCGAGCCGAAGCCCGAGAAGCCGCCCGAGAACAACGCCGAACCCGAAGCCGGAGCCCAAGCCCGAGCCGCGGCCCGAGCCCAAGCCCGAGCCGAAGCCCGAGAAGCCGCCCGAGAACCGCCGAACCCAAGCCGGAGCCCAAGCCTGAGCCCAAGCCCGAGCCGAAGCCCGGGACCAACGCCGAACCCAAGCCCGAGCCGAAGCCCGAGCCGAAGCCCGAGAACAACGCAAACCCCAGGGCCGAGGGCGGCGCCGGTCGTCGCGCCACAGGTCATCGCAGCCAGCGAAGACGATGACGACGACGAGCTACCCCGTGCCGACGATCGTCAGGTCCCTGCAGGGGACAGTCGAGTACCGGTGTCTTCACGTTCGCTCCGCGCGTGCCATCGACGCGAGCGCCTACGCGGGCGATGACACCATCAAGTACCGTGTCAGGCTCGTTTCGCGCGCGCCTCCGCAGGCTGATTCTCCATCGACATCAGCGAGCAGCTCAATGGCTGTGCGGTGTTCGACGAGGTGCTCGGTGCTGGGCACGGACGGTGAACTCAGCAGCGAGCCACCTGTGGTCAGCTTGGTCGGATGAGGCTCCGTCTGTTTCCCTGGACGATCCCCACGACAACGCTGCGGTCTCCAACGCCGAAATCTCGTCCTGTCGCAGCGTGTCATGGTGGACTTCGCACGGGGCAATGGGACTGCCGACCTGTACTTCCACGTCCGTCTCGCGGAAAGGGCGGCCGACGCCGCGATTTCGCAAGGGTCAGGGTACGAGGCGATGAGAACGTCATCGTAACTACGCTGCCGGTTCGCTTCAGGTTAGACACCCTTGCCGACCAGGCACCCGGCCTCGCGCTCGAGAAGGCCATCACCGCGGGCGACCCCTTCAGCGTGCTCGACCAGCCCATCGCCTACGAGTACACCGTCACCAGCAGCGGCGACGTCACGCTCGGGGGCACCCTCGCGGTCGCCGACGACCGGGTCACCGTCGACTGCGACCCGGCCAGCGTCAGCCTCGCCCCCGGCGAGTCCGCGAGCTGCAGCGCGAGCTACCGCGTGACCCAGGCCGACCTCGACGCCGGCTCGGTCACGAACACCGCCACGGCCACGCTCGACGGCGTCACCAGCGACCCGGCCAGCGCCACCGCCGACGCCACCCAGGCCCCCGCGCTCAGCCTGGTCAAGGTCCTCGCCGGCAACGACGACGAGGACGGCTCGGGCACGGTCAGCCTCGGTGACACGCTGCACTGGACGATCAGCGCCACCAACAGCGGCAACGTCACGCTCGACGTGCACGGTCGGCCGATGACCGCACCGCCGACGCCACCGACATGCTGCCGACGTCGCGCCCCGGGACCGGACTGCGTCCTCGACGGTCAGCCGACACGGTGACGCCAGGCCGACCTCGACGCGGGCCTCATCGCCAACAGCGCCACGCGCCACCGCCCCCGGCGCCGCGCCCGGTGACCACGAGCGCCAGCGAGCCCGTGCCCCAGGCACCCGCGCCTCGCGCTCGAGCCAAGGCTCAATCACCGCCGGCGACCCCTACAGCCGCGCCCGGCCATGCCCATCGCCTACGCGTACACCGTCACCAACAGCGGCGACGTCACGCTCGCGGGCACCCTCAGCGGTCGAGCCGACGACCGGGCCACCGTCGACCTGCGACCCGGCCAGCTGTCGCAGCCTCGCCCCCGGCGAGACCGCCACCTGCAGCGCCAGCCACCGCGTGACCCAGGCCGACCTCGACGCCGGCTCGGTCACGAACACCGCCACGGCCACGCTCGACGGCGTCACCAGCGCCACCGGCCAGCGCCACCGCCTGGCGCCGACCCAGGCCCCCCGCGCTCAGCGCTCGCCAAGGTCCTCGCCGCCAACGACGACGAGGACGGCTCGGGCACGGTCAGCCTCGGCGACACGCCGGCACTGGACGATCACCGCCACCAACAGCGGCAACGTCACGCTCGACGTGCACGTGGCCGATGACCGCACCGGCGACGCCACCGACTGCTCCGACGTCGCGCCCGGGACCGACTGCGTCCTCGACGTCCGCCGACACGGTGCGCCAGGCCGACGTCGACGCGGGCCTCATCGCCAACAGCGCCAGCGCCTCCGCCCCCGGCGCCGCGCCCGAGACCACGAGCGCCAGCGTGCCCGTGGCCCAGGCACCCGGCCTCGCGCTCGAGAAGGCCATCACCGCGGGCGACCCCTTCAGCGTGCTCGACCAGCCCATCGCCTACGAGTACACCGTCACCAACAGCGGCGACGTCACGCTCGGGGGCACCCTCGCGGTGGCCGACGACCGGGTCACCGTCGACTGCGACCCGGCCAGCGTCGCAGCCTCGCCCCCGGCGAGTCCGCGAGCTGCAGCGCGAGCTACCGCGTGACCCAGGCCGACCTCGACGCCGGCTCGGTCACGAACACCGCCACGGCCACGCTCGACGGCGTCACCAGCGACCCGGCCAGCGCCACCGCCGACGCCACCCAGGCCCCCGCGCTCAGCCTGGTCAAGGTCCTCGCCGGCAACGACGACGAGGACGGCTCGGGCACGGTCAGCCTCGGTGACACGCCGGCCTGGCCGCCACCAACAGCGGCAACGTCACGCTCGACGTGCACGTGGCCGATGACCGCACCGGCGACGCCACCGACTGCTCCGACGTCGCGCCCGGGACCGACTGCGTCCTCGACGTCGCCGACACGGTGCGCCAGGCCGACGTCGACGCGGGCCTCATCGCCAACAGCGCCAGCGCCTCCGCCCCCGGCGCCGCGCCCGAGACCACGAGCGCCAGCGTGCCCGTGGCCCAGACCCCGCCCTCGCGCTCGAGAAGGCCATCACCGCGGGCGACCCCTTCAGCGTGCTCGACCAGCCCATCGCCTACGAGTACACCGTCACCAACAGCGGCGACGTCACGCTCGGGGGCACCCTCGCGGTGGCCGACGACCGGGTCACCGTCGACTGCGACCCGGCCAACGTCAGCCTCGCCCCCGGCGAGTCCGCGAGCTGCAGCGCGAGCTACCGCGTGACCCAGGCCGACCTCGACGCCGGCTCGGTCACGAACACCGCCACGGCCACGCTCGACGGCGTCACCAGCGACCTCGGCCAGCGCCACCGCCGACGCCACCCAGGCCCCGCGCTCAGCCTGGTCAAGTCGGTCACCGCGGGCGAGCCCTTCGCCGCGGTCGACGACGTCATCAGCTACGGCTACACCATCGTCAACAGCGGCAACGTCACGCTCGCCGACACCTTCGCGGTGGTCGACGACAAGGCCGCGGTCGACTGCGTCCAGCCGGCCGACGGCGCGCTCGAGCCGGGCGAGTCGATGGCCTGCAGCGCGGACTACGGCGTGACCCAGGCCGACCTCGACGCGGGCTTCGTCACCAACAGCGCCTACGCCGCTGGCGGCGGGGCCATCTCCGCCCCGACTTGGTCACCGCCGACGCCGCGCCCGGCACCATCACCATCGAGCAGGCGTCCGACCTCGACACGCCCAGGACTTCCCCGCGCAGCGGCGACCTCGGCACCTTCGTCCTCGACTACGACGCCGACGGCTCGGAGCCGACCATCGAGGACTTCCCTGATCTCGCACCCGGTGACTACACCGTCACCCAGGGCGAGGTCGAGCACTGGGACTTCGTCGGCATCGACTGCGGTCCCGCCACGTTCACGACCGACGACCCCAACCGGAGCGTGACGATCAGCCTCGCACCCGGTGAGGGCCTGCACTGCATCTTCACCAACAGCGCACATGACGGCACGATCACCATCGATGAGGAGTCCGATCCCGCCGACGGGACCGCGTTCCAGTTCACCTCCAGCACCGGCACGACCACGCCCATCGTGGCATTCGAGCCGCCGACACCAGCGAGGTCAACCCCGCCAGCCACACCGTCGACGCACTAAGGCCCGGCACCTACACCGTGACCCAGGCCGCCACCGACCCGTCCGGCTGGGCTCTCACCGGCCTCGACTGTGTTGACACTGAGACGGCGCCTGGCAGCGCGACCAGTTCGGTCGACCCCGCCACCCGCGCCGCGACCATCGGGCTCGACCCCGGCGAGACCGTCACCTGCACGTTCGAGAACACCAGGCACTCTTCCATCACCATCACCGTCGACGCCTACGGCATCGGCCAACCACGACCACGACTTCGCCTTCAGCGGCGACCTCGGCACCTTCACCCTCGACGACCACGCGTCGGACCCGACGTGGGAGGTGAGCGCGGCGTTCAGCGACGTCTCGCCCGGCACCCACGTCGTGACCCAGGCCACCGACGCGGGTTGGGCCTGGGTGGCCTCGGCGACCCGCCCGACATCGAGGGCCTCGTCTGCGACGACGGTGCGAGCCCCACCCCGAGCACCGTCGACGGCGCTACCGCCAGCATCGAGCTCGACCCCGGCGAGGACATCATCTGCACCTGGACGAACCGTCGCTGGGGTAGCACCATCGAGGTCATCCAGCTGACCGAGCCCGCTGGCGCTGACCGGTTTCGGCTACACGCTCGCGGGCCAGGCCTCGGACGGCTCCGGGCTCAGCACGACCGCCACGTTCACCCTCGACGACGGGAGACCCAGACCATCGGCGATGCGCCCTTCTTCGACTACACCCTCACCCCCGACGCCCCGCCCGCGGACTGGATCCTCGCCGACGCCCTCCTGTGTCGAGGGCAACGAGGACCCGGTGCCCTCGACGATCGATCCCGAACCGCGTCGTGGACCTCATCGTGAACACCGGCGAGACGGTCACCTGCACCTTCACCCACACCGCGCGCGGCACGCTCACGGTGACCAAGGTCATCGAGGGCGAACCCCAGCTTCCTGATCCGACGGCGTTCGGCTTCGACCTGCTCCTCGACGGCTCGCCCTACACCGCCGACGAGCCCGACGGCCACTACACCTTCGAAGCCGACGGCTCCAACGAGCTCGTCCTGCCGCCAGGTAGAACGGACGACGCGGTCGAGCCCGTGGTCGCCGGCTACGACACGACCTACGCGGGGCGACTGTGCCGCCATCGATCTGCAGCCCGGCGGGACCGCCGCTTGCACGGTCACCAACTCGAAGCTCGCTACCCTCACCATCGTCCTCGACGCCGTGCCCGACCACGCCCAGAACTTCCTCTTCGACGGTGACCTCGGTACCTACTGGCTCGACGACGACGTAGACGCCACGCACCCGCGTCAGCGCGTGTTCGCGGACCTCGCTCCTGGCACCTACGACATCACCCAGGCCCTCGTCGAGGGCTGGACCCTCACCGGGTATGATCGGCGTGAACTGCCCCACCGACCCGAAGGCCACCGTCGACCTCGCCTGGGGTGACGACGTCACCTGCACCTTCACCAACGACAAGCACGGCACGATCGCCATCGGGGTCGTGGCCCCCAACGCCTCGTCCTATCCTACACCTACAGCATGGGCACCAGTTGGGCAGGCACCGTCCCGCTCAGCGAGGCTGGCGGCCCGGTCACCTCCGACCCGCTCGCGGTGGGTACCTACACCATCGCCACGCCGGTTCCCACGGCAGCACCTAGCCGAGGTGGCTTGCTCGGACGGTTCCGATCCGGGGAGCATCGAATTGGACGGCGGTGAGGCCGTGACGTGTACGTACCGATTCGCCTTCTCCGGTAGCGCCGGAGATCCGCGCTCCGGGTCTATCAGGCTACGTACGGCAACACCCAGCCCTTCGACTTCCGCCTCGAAGGGCTCGACCCCCGCAGCACGGTCGACCTGGTGGAGACCGGCGTCACCATGGCCAGCTCGATCGGCTCACCGCGATCGTTTGGCACCATCCCGCCCTACGAGACGTACCGCCTCAGCGTCGACTTCCTCCCCGGCTGGTGGCTGTACGACACTCAGGGCTGTCCGTTCGCTGGCACTGGCACCGACTATCGCGACATCCCGCCGGGCTCCGCTCTCTACATCTGCACCTACTACCTCGCGCGCGATGCCAACGTCCTCTACCTGGACAAGATCACCGACCCGGCGGAGCATCGACGGGCTTCGGCATCGCGGCCGAGCGCGACGACGGCGGAGCGAGCTGGAGCAGTTGGACTGGCTCCAGCATCCGGGACGGCGACCGATCCGCCGCGTCTTTGCCCTCCAGCCCGGCGTCCTGTACCGCGTCAGGGAGCTCGTCGACGACCCCGAGCACCTCGTCTGTGTCTCGAGCTTCGACCCCGACCCGGCCGACCCCGCCTACATCGATGGCAACTCCATCTACCTCGTGCCCGGCGAGCTCGTGACCTGCACCTTCGGCTTCAGCCAGACAGGCACTCTCGTTCTCGCAGGGCGAACGCTCCAGGATCCTGGCGACCAGCCTTTCGGCTACGTCGGTGATGTGGTCGGCACCATCGGGCATGGCGAGACCGTCATCGAGGCCGAGGCGCTGCCCGGCACGTACGTCAGCACCCAGGCCCAGCCACTACCTGACGGCTGGGAGCTGACGAACATCGAGTGCGTCGAGACCGACAGCCCGCCCGACGCCACCCGCACGAGCAAGGGTGACCTCGCCACCGCCACCGCCACCTTCGGGCTTGACGCGGGCGAGACCGTCACCTGCACGTTCACGAACACGTACTGGGGACAGACGATCACCTTCGTGCAGCCGGAAGACTCGGTTTGCTGGCCACCGGCTCGATCGACATCACGAACTGGGCCAGCGTCGACTCGGGTGAGCCCGTCGTCTACGAGGAGACCATCGACGCTGCCGGCGTCTGCCATGTGACGTCCGCCGGGGATCCCACCACCTGGACGCTCGTGCTCGATGGCCTCGGCTACTGCGCCGTGACCGCCTCGCAGCCCGGCGGGAGCGGCTGGCTGCCGGCCGGCCCGGTGACTCGCAGCATCCGCGTCCTCGGGCCCGACGACCCGGCCTGCACCATCGACCTGCGCGACAACGCGGACTACCCCGACACGCTCGCATCCAGGACGCACAGTGGCGACGTGGGCTCGGTAGCGGACACCAGTGTCGTCCTCTGCGGCGGCCACGGCGACGATGCCGTCACGGACGTCCCGACCTGGTCTACGGCGGCTCCGGCAGTGACGAGGTCGGCACGTGCGCATCGACAGGCTCTTGTTCAGGCTGGCTTGCCTGCTCGGTCCACGGCGCGTTCATCGGCGGCCCTGGTGACGACGCGGTCCGCTGCGACGTCAACGGCGAGAAGCATGGTGTGGCCACCTTCGACGGCGGCCCTGGCGACGACACGATCCACAGCAACCTCGCTTGGGATGCCACCTTCGACGGCGGCGAGGGTGCCGACATCGTTGAAGGCCTCGTGGTCCGGAGCACCTTCACCGGCGGTCCCGGCGACGACGAGGTGCACCTCAGGCTCGACGAGTGGGACTACAGCGGGTTCACCACCCCCTCCATCTTCAACGGCGAGGAAGGCGACGACTACCTCGAGCAGCTAAGCGGTGGCACCTACGACGGCGGACCGGACTCCGACACCCTCACCACCTACGTGGAAGGCATCTGCCTCAACGTGGAGAACGGCTGCCCGCCTGCCTCCCTCACACTCTGGCTCGACGCGGTGCCCAACCACAGCCTGGTCCACTTCGACTACACCATCACCGACGACAGCGAGCCGTCGGTCGAGGTCGCAGCATTCACGCTCGACGATGATGGCGTTGAACCCGACGCAAGCGATCCAGACGAGCTGGCGAGCACGCAGACGGTGGACCTGCAGCACGGCACGTACACGGTCAGCCAGGCCGCAAGCGCCGCGGGCCTGTGGGCCCTGGGCGAGGTCGTCTGCGACGGCCTCCCCGTGGACGTCACCGACGACGCCTTCAGTGTTGACCTCGTGACCGCAACGGCCATCGAGTGCAACCTCACGACGTACCGCGTGGGCGGCCGCATCGAGGTCGTCCACGAGACCGTGCCCGAGGGCGCCGACCTGGAGCTCGAGTACACGCTCACGAGCCCGATCCCGACCCGGTCACCGGTACCCCTGTGACCTTCACCCTGGACGCCGACGGCATTGAGCCCGACGGGAGCGATCCCACCGAGCTGCCGAGCAGCCGGACGTTCACCGATACCCCGCTCTTCGCCTACACCATCGCGGCGGCGACCGAGCCGTTCGGCTGGGAACTCACCGATATCGTCTGCGACGAGTCCACCGGCCTCGCCCCCAGCACGGTCCACGTCGCCGATGGCCACGCCAACCTCGCGCTCAACAGCGGCGAGACCATCACGTGCACCTTCACGCACACGGCCACCCCCGCCACGCTCACGGTCGTGGTCGCGACCGACCCGGCCGATGGGCCGCTGATCTTCAACCACTACGTTGGCACCGGAGCCGACATCAGCACCGGCGTGTTCTGGTCCACCGCCGTGCTCGGCGACCTCGGCACGGAGACCCTCACCGATCGCGCGCAGGACACCTACTGGATCGGCCAGGCCATCGAGGGCGCTGAGCCTGCTGATGGCACCTGGGATCTCACCGACATCAGCTGCACCGACGCGGCTGCGGCGCCCTACCCCGCCGCGGTCGACCTTGCGACCTCCTCGGTCGTGCTCGATTTGGGCTGGGGCGAGGATGTCACCTGCACCTTCACCGATACCGCCCGCGGCACGCTCACGATCGTGCAGCAGACGCTGTCCGACTCCGCGACTCCTCAGGCGTTCACCTACGACACGAGCTTCGATTACGACGGCGACGAGGTCGCGCCCGATCTCGCAGCCTTCGGTCTGGTGAATGGCGCGAGCGAGTCGGTCGACCTGGCCCCCGGCTCGTACACCGTCACCCGGCAGGCTGAGATTGGGTGGGATGTCATCGACATCGCCTGTTCAACTCCGATGGGAGCGGTGTACGCCCAGCGACGGCGACCCGGCCACCGGCATCGCCGCCATCGAACTCGACCCCGGCGAGACCGTCACCTGCACGTTCACGGCAGGGCCGGCCTGCACCATCGACCTGCGCGATAACGCGGACTACCCCTCCACCGAGGCGTCCAGGACGCACACCGGCGACGTGGCCGCGGGCGTGGTCCTCTGCGGCGGCCACGGCGATGACATCGTCACCGGTGCCGTCTACGGCACGTTCTACGGCGGCGCCGGCAACGACGAGGTCGGTACCGCTGAGACTGCGGGGCGAACTGGTTCGGCAACTCGGTCCTGGGCACGTTCTGGGGCGATCTCGGCGACGACGCGGTCCACTGCGACGTCAACACCAACAATCAGCTCACGACCTACGCCGGCACCTTCATCGGTGGCCCCGGCAACGACGTGATCGATCGCAACCTCGCCTGGACCGCCACCTTCGAGGGCGGCGAGGGCGACGACATCGTGTACGGCAGCGTCGTCCGCAGCACGTTCCACGGCGGCGACGGCGCCGACCGTGTGGAAGTGGGCATGGACGAGCGCGCCAGCGCCAACACCTCCAACGCCTTCTTCTACGGCGAAGAGGGTGACGACCACCTCAACGAGCTGAGTGGCAGCGCGTCCGGACGAGGCGGCCCGGACTTCGACGAGCTCACCACCTACACCAGCGGCACCTGCACGAACGTGGAGCTGGGTTGCCTCGACGGCTCCCTGACCATCGTCGTCGATGCGTTGGGCATCGGCCACGTCCACGACTTCGTCATCACCAGCGACGTGCCTGGCTACGCCAGCATGACGCTCGACGACGACAACTTCTCAGTACCCCAACGAAACGCCCGGTGAGCAGCGGTGGGACGGCCTAGCCGGCACATGGACGTTCACCCAGGCCGACCCGGGCACCGACTGGTCCTTCGAGGAGGTCGTCTGCGAGACCTCGCCGGGCACGGCGCATGCCGGCTCGACGATCGACGGCGCAACCGCCACGGTCACCCTCACCGGCAGCGAGGACGTGACCTGCACGTTCCGCAACGAGCGCCAGGGTTCGTTCATCGTCATCGAGCACAAGACCGTGCCCGACGGCGACGCGCAGGCCTTCGGCTACACCCTCCAGGAGCCACCCCGACGACCCTGATGGGCTGGGCCTCGAGAGCACCACGACCTACGACCTCGACACGGCCACGAACCAACCCCGCGGCCACGGCCGACATCGCCGCACCCTACTTCTTCTACACCCTCACCGCCGACGCCGAACCGGCGAACTGGGACCTCACCGCCATCGAGTGCGACGACGACGCAGGCCCGAGCCCAGCACCGAGGATCTCACCAACCGCCACGCGCACCTCGTGGTCAACAGCGGTGAGACCGTGACCTGCGCCTTCACGCATGGCCGGACCGACTATCTCGGCACGCTCACGGTCACGGTTGACGCGGTGCCCGATGACGCCTGGCGGTACACCTTCCCGTCCACCACCGACGATGCCGCGACTATCGGTTCTTTCACGCTCGACGACGACGGCGTGGAGCCTGACGGGAGCGATCCCGCCGAGCTGCCGAGCAGCGCCACATTCGATCGCGCGTACGGCTCGTACTCGGTGCGCCAATCGAGCCCGCCCGCCGGCCGGGACACGATCGTCACCTGCAGCGACGGCACCAGCACCTGGAGCGGCGACAGCGCGACGCGCACGGCCGACGTAGAGCTATCACCAGACGCGGACGTCGAGTGCACGTTCACGAACCTTGATCCGAACCTGCTCGGCTCCATCACCATCATCGAGGACTCCGTCGATGACGACGTCCACGTCTTCGACTACACCACCACGAGCAACCAGGCCACCACGCTCGGGGACTTCTCGCTCAGCGACGACCCCAGCTCGATCGACGAGGTGCCCGCCAGCCTGGCCTTCGACAGCCTCGTGCCCGGCACCTACACCATCACCCAGACCGAGGCGCATCCCGATGGCTGGGACGTCATCGTCACCTGCAGTGACGGCGGGCAGTGGTTGCCCGGCGAAGACGACCCCATCACGGCCACGGTCGTGCTGCCCGACGGCGGCGACGTCACCTGCTGGTTCACCAACTCGCTGCTGGGCTCGATCACGCTCGAGCTCGACACCGTCCCGGACGACGCGCAGGACTTCGAGTTCTCGCTCACCAACGCCGAGCTCCCCGGCTACGACACCGGCTTCTCGCTCGACGACGACCCCGTGAACGGGGTGCTCGAGAGCGTATTCACCTACGAGTCCATCCTGTCCGGCACCTACACCCTGACCCAGTTGACCGAGCCACCGGCCGGCATGGGTCTGGCCATCACCTGCGGCGGCGGCCTCGCGGACTCGTGGATCATCGACGCGGCCACTCGTTCGGTGGACGTCGACCTGCTCCCCGGCGGCGACGTGACCTGCCGCTTCAGCAACGCGCAGCTCGGCTCCATCACCATCATCGAGGACTCCGTCGATGACGACGTCCACGTCTTCGACTACACCACCACGAGCAACCAGGCCACCACGCTCGGGGACTTCTCGCTCAGCGACGACCCCAGCTCGATCGACGAGGTGCCCGCCAGCCTGGCCTTCGACAGCCTCGTGCCCGGCACCTACACCATCACCCAGACCGAGGCGCATCCCGATGGCTGGGACGTCATCGTCACCTGCAGTGACGGCGGGCAGTGGTTGCCCGGCGAAGACGACCCCATCACGGCCACGGTCGTGCTGCCCGACGGCGGCGACGTCACCTGCTGGTTCACCAACTCGCTGCTGGGCTCGATCACGCTCGAGCTCGACACCGTCCCGGACGACGCGCAGGACTTCGAGTTCTCGCTCACCAACGCCGAGCTCCCCGGCTACGACACCGGCTTCTCGCTCGACGACGACCCCGTGGACGGGGTGCTCGAGAGCGTATTCACCTACGAGTCCATCCTGTCCGGCACCTACACCCTGACCCAGTTGACCGAGCCACCGGCCGGCATGGGTCTGGCCATCACCTGCGGCGGCGGCCTCGCGGACTCGTGGATCATCGACGCGGCCACTCGTTCGGTGGACGTCGACCTGCTCCCCGGCGGCGACGTGACCTGCCGCTTCAGCAACGCGCAGCTCGAGATGATCACCGTCACCCTCGACGCTGACCCCGACCAGGCGCTCGACTTCGACTTCACCGTCATCGGCGCCACGTCCGGCCTCAACGAGGCGTTCACCCTCGACGACGACGGCGCAGAGATCGACGACCCTGGCGCCAGCCAGTACCCGAGCATGCGTCACCTCCTCGGTGTGGACCCCGGCGAGTACACCGTCACCCAGGCGAGCGTGCCCAGCAACTACGACCTGGTGGTCGAGTGCGTCGATCTCGATGGTCTTTCCGTCGGCACCGCGGGTGGCAGCGGAGCCACGATCGACATCCAGTCCAGCGCATCCGTCGAATGCACCTTCACGAACACCCAGCGGGGTCTCATCACGATCGTCGAGGACGCGGTCCACACCGGTGCTGCGGTCTCCTTCGACTATGACGTCTACGACTTCCGCGTCGACGAGGATCCGGTCGACTCGTTCAGCCTGAGCAGTCACGCGACCGGAGAGCCAGCCGCGACGCGGAGCTATGCCTGGCCGCCGGGCATGTACATGCTCGTGCCCTCGGCCACGGCGCCGTGGCCCCTCACGGCTGTCGTCTGCACGGAGGCCAATTCACCTGCGAGCGGTGGCACTCCCACCGAGTTCGACCTGCGCAATGCCATCGTCGGGTTGGATCCGGGCGAGAGCGTGACTTGTACGTTCACTCACACCGCGCCCGCGTCGATCGAAGTCAGCATCGCGACGGACCCCGTGGACAGCGGTCGTGAGTTCACGGCCTACCTGGAGCAGGCCGACGCCATCGTCGACGTCCGCGAGCTTCGGTCCGTGGATCAGCCATGGCAGATGACGCTGGTCCCTGGTGTGTACCGCGTGGGGCAGCTGGACGAAGCCGATTGGGAGATGACCACGACCGAGTGCACACGCGTCGGCGGTGGCACCGAGCCGCTCAACGCGATCGACCTCGCGCCCGGCGAGGACGTCGAGTGCGTCCTGACGAACCAACGGCTCGGGAGGATCGAGGTCGGCGCGACCGTCGATCCTGCCGACAGCCAGCTCGTGGTCGACTTCCAGGCCGATTGGATGGGCGACGGCAGCGAGGACCACGACTTCCAACTGGCCAACGGCTGGCCGGCGTTCGAGTCCGATTGGCTCATGCCCGACACCTACTCGGTCACGCCTGTCGTGGCCGGGGGCTGGGACGTGGTCTCGGAGTGCGTGAGCGAACGCGGCACGTACGAACCCGATAGCGTCACGCTCGCGTTGGGCGAGACAGTCGACTGCGACTTCACCATCACGCCTGCGCGGGGCAGCGTGGAGGTGGAGGTCATCACGAGCTCGGGCGATCAGGCGTTCGATCTCTCGACCAGCTGGGCCCCGTACGGTCCGCACTCGGTCGGAGGCCCCACCCCCGTATGGAGCTCGGACCCGGTCGAAGACGGGTCGTACGAGGTGTATCTGGCCGTGCCGTCCGGTTGGTACGCGTCCGACGTCGTCTGTCTCGACGACGACAGCTGGGGCGAACCCACCGATGCCTGGGCCACGGCCCACGTGGAGGTCGATCCCGGGGAGACCGTCAAGTGTGAGTTCACGCTCGACGAGGTCGGCTCCATCGTGCTCGATGTCGACACGTTCGTGGATGGGAGCCCTGCCGATGATCCGGCCGTGTTCGCCGTGGACGTCAGCTGGGGCGACCCGATCCTGGTCTCCGACCTGGGTGGCCCAGTGGACTCCGGCCCGCTCTCGATCGACGCGACCTACGGCGTCGACATCGGCGACCAGACCGGCTGGGTCGGGCCTGCCATCGAGTGCATCAACAGGACTACTGGCCTCATCACGGACCACAACGAGGTCCAGCTCGAGCGTGGCGAGGTGGTCGACTGCGTCATCGGATTCACCGCGCAGCCCAGCACGATCCTCGTCGACGTCGTCAGCGCCGACCCAGCGCAGGAGTTCTGGATGGATCCCCACTGGGACTACCCGTTCATCATGCAGGATGGCGATCACCACGACTTCGGACCCATGGAACCTGGCACCTACGCTCTCGACTACCACGCCAGCCGCTACGAGTTGTACACCGAGGTCGATTGCCGGAACCAGGACGGCGTCGAGAAGCCGGACCACATGGCGATCGAACTGGGCTGGGGCGAGGTGGTCACGTGCGCGTTCACGATGATCAAGAGCGCCACCATCGCCATCACTCACGAGACCTACCCTCCGGGCAGCGGGGAGCTCTTCAGCTTCGAGCTCCTCGGGACGACGGCGTCGCCACCGTGGATGGACCCCAAGCGGCGTTTGGGCCTTCGACCTGCGCGACAGCTGGGAGACGACGGAACAGGCCACGGCCAACTGGCTCGACGACGGCGCCTACGCGGTCACCTGGGACGGGCCACCGGACTGGACGACCAGCGTCACCTGCACCGGCGGCGTGACGCCGGATGACATCGCGCTCGACCACGGCGACGTCGTGTCCTGCGACTACGTCAGCACGGTTCCGGGGCGTGTCTACGTCGAGCTCGATGCTGCGCCACCTGGCACGGGCGTCGAGTTCCCCTTCGACCTGAGCTGGCAGCAAGACGCCCTCATCCTCACCACGGCTGAGAGCTCGTTCGACTCCGGCCCGCTCCACACCGCCCCCGCTCGCCGCACTTCTCGGTGGCTGTAGTCGCCCCGTTCCCGGACGACTACAGCCCGAGCGAGCCGGTCTGCACCAGCAGCGACATCGGGGCCATCTCGAACATCGACTTCCAGCTCGGCCGGGGCACCAGGGTCGATTGCGTCTTCCCCTACGAGGGTCTCGGTCGCATCGTCCTCGACGTCGTCTCCGACCCGCCCGGACACCCCCAGAAGATCCGGTTCAACCCCGACTGGGCCGACGAGATCTATCTCTCCGACACGGACGAGCCGCTCGAGGTCGCCGTGTCCGATCCGGGTCCGCACAACTTCTCGATGATCGGGTCCTACGAAGGCTGGTGGATCGACCCCAACTGTCGCAGTGACATCGACGGACTGGAACCCTTCCCCTTCGAGGTGCTCCCCGGCGAGATCGTGACCTGCACCGTGGTCGCGCACGTCCCTGGGCAGATCCTCATCGATACCGTCACGACTCCAGCCGAGTTCGGCGGCGGCATGCCGTACATGGTCTCGTGGGAGCAGGAGGAGTGGGAAGGCCAGCTGTGGTGGGAGAGCCAGTTCCGTCACGCCGATCTGGACCCGCTGTACAACTCTGGCCCGCTGTCTCCGGATCCGCAGTTCCCCGGCGAGTACGAGATCCGACGAGGCGAGATGTCGCACGGCTGGGACATCGAGTCGTCCGTCCCGCAGCAGCACGACCGGGAACAGCGAAGCGTATGACTCGATCCGGCTATCGCCCGGTGAGGTCGTGACCTGTGTCTTCGGCTGGACCGCACCCGCATACATCGAGGTCGAGACGGTGACCGTCCCGGCTGCGAGCGGGCAAGTGTTCAACTTGGAGATCGCTCTCGATGGTGATGTCGTGGAAGCCCGCGAGACCTTCGACGGCGATGTCGTCTACTGGAGCGGGACGATCGCGGGCGGGCCTTACTCGGTTTCGCAGGCGGTTCCCGAGGGTTGGGCGCAGACCATCGAGTGCTGGTCAGACTGGGGGCGAACCGTGCTTCTCGACCCAGACGGCTTCCGCCCTGGGCTACGAGGAATACGCTTTCTGCACCTTCACCAACATCGACAGTGCCGGCTATATCAACGTCGAATTGGACACTAAACCGGCAGGCCATTCGATGCCGTTCAGCTTCCGTGGCTCCTGGGACTGGGAGAAGCCGTTCGTGCTCGCCGACGGGCCCAACGACGACCCTGACGCCGACCAGCACCCCGACGCCTATGAGTCCGGACCGCTCGCGCCGGGCAGCTACGACGTGAGCCAGGTCATGCCGTTGCCCTCCGGATGGGAACAGTCCGACCCCTCGTGTTCCGGCTACGTGCAGGGACGTGAGCCGGAGAGAACTCAGGCCGAGGTCTACACAGACATCAAGCTCGACAAGGACGAGGTCGTGACCTGCGTCTTCACCACTACCGCACCCGGCCAGATCGTGGTCCAGGTGCACGCCGCCCATCTGACCTGCCCGCAGGCGTGGACATCGGAGCCACGTGGCTCGACAGCGATGAGACGCTCACGCTGCGCGGCGGCTCAATTCACGACTCCGGCCCGGTCAACACGGGTCCCTACTCGGTGTGGCGGGTCGGCGCTCTGCCGGAGGGTTGGTCGAACGAAGCGGTGACCTGCACCAGCAGCAGCGCTCCAGGCGCCACCGAGGACCCGGCCGCCATCGTGCTCGAGCACGGCGAGCTGGTGACCTGCGAGTTCGCCTACACCGGGCCACCACGCATCGCGCTCGACGTGGTCACCGCGCCATCCTCTGACCCGCAGCCCTTCGAGTTCGATGCCAGCTGGCTCAGCGACACATTCACCCTCACCGACGATGGCGAGGTCCTGGTCTGGGACGGCCTCGCCGAAGGCGTGCCCCACAGCCTCAGCGGGTCACTCCCGAGCGCCGACTGGCAGCAGGACGTGACCTGCACGGCGGCGTCGCTCGCGGCGCCACCGAGGACCCGGCCGCCATCGTGCTCGACCCCGGTGAGCTGGTGGCGTGTGTCTTCACCTACACCGGCCCGGCCCGGCTCACGCTCGACGTGGTCACCGCGCCATCCGCTGACCCGCAGCCCTTCGAGTTCGATGCCAGCTGGCTCAGCGACAACATTCGCCCCTCACCGACGATGGCGAGGTCCTGGTCTGGGACGGCCTCGCCGAAGGCGTGCCCCACGGCCTACGCAGGTAGCTCCCGAGCGCCGACTGGCAGCAGGACGCCACCTGCACCAGCAAGGTCCTCGTCAACGGCGAGGTCACCGAGGCCCCCGAGGACCCGGCCGCCATCGTGCTCGATGCCGGCGAGCTGGTCGAGTGCGTCTTCGCCTACACCGGTCCGCCGCGGATCCTGGTCGACGTGGTCACCGAGCCACCCGGCCACCCGCAGTCATTCGAGATCCAGTCGAGCGGCGACACCTTCACCCTGACCGACACCGGCGAGCCGGTGGTCTCGGGTGCGCTCGCGACGGGCACCTCCTACAGCGTCAGCGGCAACGTGCCGAGCGGCTGGGGCGCGCCCGTGATCACCTGTACCAGCAGCAAGCTCGCGGGCTTCGGCGGCACCCCGGCCGACATCGTGCTCGAGCACGGCGAGCTGGTGACCTGCGAGTTCGCCTATGGGGCCACCCAGAGTGACATCGAGTTGAACGTGGTCACCGCACCCCCTGGCTCCGCGCAGCGGTTCCCGATCATCCTCCAGCGCAAGCAGGGTCCTGCTCAGGGCTTCGAGACCATCCAGATCGTTTCGCTCGCAGATGATTCAGTGCCCTACGTTGAGCGCGGCCTTGGGGCCGGCACCTCAAGGTAGTGGCAGACCCACCGTGGGTTGGGAGTTGACCGAGATCCTCTGTGCCGACGAGGATGACCGCGACCTGTCCCCTGACGAGTTCCGGCTCCCGCTCGGACGGCACGTCTCCTGCCATGCGACGTTCACGGGAGCGCCGATGCTCGTGGTCGATGTCCGGACGATCCCGTCGGGCGCGGATGAACCCGTCGAGCTGGAGCTCACGCGTGACAACAACGGCGTGCCTGAGCGTGTCAGCATGTTCCAGCAGGCTGATGGAAAGCTCCCGTACTCCATCGGCCTGAAGGCGGGCGCGTACAGCCTCAGCGGGTCACTCCCGAGCGCCGACTGGCAGCAGGACGTGACCTGCACCAGCAGCAGCGGTCCCGGGCCACCGAGGACCCGGCCGCCATCGTGCTCGACCCCGGCGAGCTGGTCGAGTGCACCTTCAGCTACACCGGGCCACCGCGCATCGCGCTCGACGTGGTCACCGCGCCACCCGGCCACCCGCAGCCATTCGCGATCAGCACCAGCTGGCTCGGTGACGGCAGCGAGCCCTTCGACCTCGCCCTCACCGACAGCAGCGAGCCCGTCGTCTCCCCGGCCCTCGAGACGGGCGTCTCCTACGCCTCGGCGGCGACGTGCCGACCGGCTGGGACCCGCCCCTCATCACCTGTACCAGCAGCAAGCCCGCGGGCTTCAGCGGCACCCCGGCCGACATCGTGCTCGAGCACGGCGAGCTGGTGAGCTGCACGTTCGCCTACACCGGCCCGGCCCGGCTCACGCTCGACGTCGTGACCACGCCAGCGGGCGACCCCGAACCCTTCGAGTTCAGCGCCAGCTGGCTCGGCGACGGCACCGAGCCTCACGCCTCACCCTCGCCGATGCCGACGAGGCCCTGGTCTGGGACGGCCTCGCAGAAGGCGTGCCCCACAGCCTCAGCGGGTCGATCCCGAGCGCTGACTGGCAGCAGGCGGTCACCTGCACCAGCAGCAGCGGTCCAGGCGCCACCGAGGACCCGGCCGCCATCGTGCTCGACCCCGGCGAGCTGGTGGCGTGTGTCTTCACCTACACCGGGCCACCACGCATCGCGCTCGACGTGGTCACCGAGCCGCCCGGCCACCCGCAGCCCTTCGAGATCGAGCACAGCTGGCTCGGCGACGGCAGCGAGACCTTCGACTTCACCCTCACCGACAGCAGCGACCCCGAGGTCTCCGATGCGCTCGAGACCGGGATGTCCTATGCCGTGGCCGGCGACGTGCCGACCGGCTGGGACGCACCCGTCATCACCTGTACCAGCAGCAAGCCCACCGGTTTCAGCGGCACCCCGGCCGACATCGTGGTCGAGCACGGCGAGCTGGTGACCTGCAGTTCGCCTACGGGGCGACGCCCGGCAGGTCACCGTCAGACTCTTCACGAGCACATCGACCCAGAGTGCGAGCTTCGAGTTCCTGCGAGCTATCCACCCGACGCTTCACGCTCATCCACGGCGGCGTCCACCTTCAGGCCCGCTGGCGCCCGGCAAGTACGTCGTCGTGCAGACGTGCCGTCGGGTTGGAATCCCGGTCGAGGCCACCTGCAGCGGTGGCAACGACCCCACGTCGATCGACCTCGGCGCTGGCGACCACGTGACCTGCACCTTCCGGAACTCGTATCACACTTCGTCAGACGGGACGGGTGCGCCGTGCGACAACGAACTGGAGGAGTTCGCGTGCAAGGCGGGCTGCGTCGCGTACGGGTACGTGGGTGAGCCCGCCTGTAGGGAGGTTTGCGGAGCGGCCCAGGACACATGTGAGTGGGGCTGTACTGCCGCGCAAGACACCTGTGCCTTTGCGTGCGGCGTTGGAAAGAGCGCCTGCGAGGCGACGTGTGATGTCGAACTCGGGTGGTGCAAGGCCAAGGTCTACGCGAGGTCAGGGTTCTGGACCTCAAGGAAGACCATCAGGAACCGCATCGAGAGCTGCCAGAGGGCGGCCCAACGCTGTAAGGCCAGTCGCTGCGACTTCTCATGCGACGCCTGCCAGCTCGGCTGCAAGTCGGGCTGCAAGCTGAAGTGTGACGAGTGCCGGATCCCGTGTGAGGGTGCGTGTGACTTCTCGTGTCGACAGTTCGGCGAGGGGTGCAATCCCATCGATCCTGGCTTCGGTACCTCATGCGCACGTGGCCTTACGTGTGTTCCAACGTTTGGAACCATCACCGACGACTTCGCGACCTGTGTCGCGTCTGCCGGGAGTTTCCAGGGCGACAATGCCTGCACCGATCTGGCATCACCGTACCTGCGTGAGTACCACGACGCCGTCAACGCCACCGGGACGTACAGCGTGGCGCTGCAGGTCGGCTTCGCCGGGTACGCCAATGCCGAGGTCGGTGTTTCCTATGGAGCAGACGGTAGCTACGGCTGCTTCGCCACCGGCTGCGCTGGGGTCGGCTACACCGCAGGCATAAGCGCCAGCCTATGCGGCGGGTACTGGCAGCAAGACACGGTCGGTGATCTGAGCGGTCTGTCTGAAGCCCTTGTCGTCGAAGTCGGGAGCGTGGTCTCTCTGTCGTCCGTCACGACTGTTGCGTTCCCGAGTTTCGAGATCGGCCAGGAGGTCTGTCTGAACGGCAACATCGGTTTCGAGACCCTTGCGCCCGTCAGTGGCGGCGCACAGGCGTGCTACACGGAAATCTTGTACAAGGAGTAGTCGCGGAGCACTTGTGAGGTGCCGGGCTTGTACCGGGGCGTCCTGCTGGTTAGCCCTCGAGCACGCCCCGCACGGCGGCCACGACCTCGTCGTGGATGCCCGCGGCGGTGACGACGGCACCGCGGTTGTGCGTCATGCGCTGGCCGGTGGTGATGTCGAAGGGCTTGCCCTCCACGTCGGACACGCGACCGCCGGCTTCGCTCACCACGAGCATGCCCGCGGCGTGGTCCCAGATGTTCTCGCGGTAGTCGCCGCGGGGGACGCGCAGGTAGATCGAGGCGTCGCCGCGCGCGACCATCGCGTACTTCGTCTGTGAGTCCAGGCGCACCGGTTCAGCGGTGATGCCCAGGGCCGCGCCGATGCGGGCCGCTTCCGACTGGTTCGAGTGGGCTGCTTCCACCGACTCGGCGTAGCGGGCCTCCGCGGTCGTCGCGGGCGCGGCTGCATGACAGGGTTCGCCCGCCTGGTCGGCGGTGGCCTCGAAGAGCGGCATCATGCGCGTTCCGCGTCCACGCTCGGCCACGAAGAGCACGCCGATGGGGCCACCCACGTTCGGATCGCCGGGCTCGCCGCAGTAGGGCAGGTTGGGGCAGCCCATGGCCGCCACGACCACCTCGCCGTCCTCGACGAGCGCGAGGGCGATGGCGTACTGCTCGTTGCGCAGGAAGCCCTTGGTGCCGTCGACCGGGTCGAGCGTCCACCAGCGGCGGTTCGGCCCCCCTGGATCGTCGCAGGAGTCGAGCGCCTCGCGCAGATCGTCGAGCGTGACCTCTGGCCGTTGAGCGCGCACACGCGCGAGCACGGCTTCGGCCATCTCGGCAGACTCGGCCAGCTGGCCGAAGTCCTCCTCGCCCATCAGCGTGTCATTCGGCAGGGTCTCGACCATGGCCATGCGCACGAGCGCCTGGGCGCCCAGGTCGGCCACGGTCACCGGCGAGGAATCGGCCTTGGAGACGGCCTCGGCTGCGCGGTCGAAGTCGTCGCGCACGGCCTTGGTCAGGCGCGCTGCGGAGACGACGGCCTCGATGGCGAAGCGGCGCTCGGCCGCGTAGGGGGAGGGGGCCGTCGCCTCGGTCGGAGCCTGTGCCTCGCCTTGAGCCTGTGCTTCGGTCACGCCTACGCGCTCGCCTCGGCGACCTGCCCCTCGGTCTGCTCGTCGTGGGCCTGCTCCTCGGTGGAGGGCACGGGCACGTCGGGCTTGTTGCGCGACGCCTTGAGCGTCTTCCTGATGACGTCTACCGGGGCCGTCTCGCCGGTCCAGAGGGTGAAGGCGGCCGCGGTCTGCTCGATGAGCATGGCGTCGCCGTTCATGACCTTGGTCGCGCCGGCCTCGATCGCCTCGCGCAACAGGCGCGTCTGCTCGGGCACGTAGTGCAGGTCCATGACGAGGATGTCCGGCGGCAGCAGCTCGCCGGGGATGGGCGTCTCCTCGGGGTCGCGGCCCATGGCGCTGGCGTTGATGAGGATGTCCGTCTTGGCCAGTTCGGCCTCGATGACCGACTCGTGCCAGGGGCGGGCCTTGAGCTCCATGTGCGCCGCGCTGCGGCCGAAGTGCTTGACCAGCCGCTCACCACGGTGGAGGTGGCGGTTGAAGAGGGCCACGTTCTGGAAGCCGGCCGCGATGAGCGAGTAGATCACCGCGCGACCACCACCGCCAGCCCCGACCACGACGGCGTTCTTGGGCATCTTGGCGTTGCCCACCAGTTCCTCGAGCGCGGGCCTGAAGGCGAGCACGTCCGTGTTGTGGCCGACCAGCTGGTCGCCCTCGATGGTGATGGTGTCGACCGCGCCGGTGGCCTGGGCCTCCTCGGTCAGGCGGTCGAGCATGGGCAGCACGCGATCCTTGTGCGGGACCCCGATGTTGGCGCCGAGGTACTCCTCGGCGCGCAGGGCCGCGACCGCGTCGGCAAGATCGACGGTGGGTGTGTCGATGGGCTCGTAGTGTGGCATCGATGCCGGCGGCCGCGAAGGCCGCTTCCTGCAGTGCCTCCGACAGCGAGTGCGTGACCGGCTGGCCGAGAAGGACGACGCGTTTCGACATGATGGACGACTCCTGGGTCGCGGGTACGTGAGGCACCCGCCTGTGACCGAGTGGAGGAGGCTCCCCCGCTTGGCCCGTAATGCAACGAAGACGCGCCGGACAAGGCCCGCGCGTCTAGCAGTGCGTGGTGGTACCCCGATGATACCGGCTCTCGCGGTGTGCGTGCTACCATCGCACCGCGTTGAGGAGAGGTCGCATAGAGGCCTAGTGCGCCGGTTTGCTAAACCGGTGAGTGGGGTAACCTGCTCCGAGGGTTCGAATCCCTCCCTCTCCGCCATTCTTTCGGGCGCCCGTAGCTCAGTGGATAGAGCATCTGGTTGCGGACCAGAAGGTCGTGAGTTCGAGTCTCGCCGGGCGCGCCATTTCCCTCTGGCTTGTTCCTCGTCACGCCGAGTCTGCATGCCGGCCGTGAGTGGCGCTGCGCGTGAGCCGCCCCGGTCAGCACTACGTGGTGTCCCGGGGGAGGCTTGTACCATCATCTGGTCGGTGCAGGAGAAGACCGTGTCAGATACAGCGAACCGCGGTCCGGGCTCGAGGCTCGGAATCACCCAGGACACACTGCATGAGTTCTGCGTGCATCACCACATCCGGCGCATCTCGCTGTTCGGCTCCGTCCTCCGGGGTGAGGAGCGACCTGACAGCGATATCGATCTGCTCGTGGAGTTCGAGCCGGGCAAGACTCCCGGTTATCTGGCTCTCGCGGGCATGGAGGCGGAGCTCTCCGGATTGCTGGGTGGGAGGACGGTGGATCTGCGGACGCAAGCCGATCTGTCTCGATACTTCCGCGAGGACGTGATTCACGAGGCTGAGCTTCAGCATGCTCGATGAAGACCGCGTCCGGATCAGGCACATGCTTGACGCGGCAGAGGATGTGATTGGCTTCACATCGGGGCGGGAGCGTACTGACCTCGACGGCGACCGGATGCTGCTGTTCGCTGTCGTGCGCGGCATCGAGATCATCGGCGAAGCGGCAACGAAGGTATCGGCTGGGACACGCGATCTCTCCCCCGAGATTCCCGTGGCCGGCGATCGTCACGATGCGCCACAGGCTCGTCCATGGCTACTTCGACGTGGACCCCGACATCGTCCGGCGCACCGCAACCGAGGAGGTTCCGGCGCTCATCCCCCCGCTAGGCGGACTGGAAGCGTCCGACTGAGCCACGTCGCTTGGCAGCGGTGCCGGCCCGATGAACCCGGATGACTGGTGTGGCAAACCTGCGTCTGACTCTCGCCGGGCGCGCCACTGAACCACCAATACCACCTCCGGTAGCGCGATCGTCAGCCCGTGTCTCATGGCACTCTCCGTGAGCTCCACCTCGATGATGCCTTGGTCCGTGGCGACGATGCGGTCGTAGACGCTCGCCACCAGCGCCGCGCGCTCTTCCTCGCCCCCTGCGCCCAGGCGGCCTGGAGGTCCCGCAGGAAGTAGACGACGTCGTTCGCGTCTGAGACGGCTGCCACAGGCCGGGCCTCGACGAGCCCATCGAGCTACGCGGTCAGCCGCGTGTGCTCGGTGAGGTAGGCCTCGGTCGTCATGCGTCGGGCGGCATGGTCTGCCGCACGCTTGGCGAGGTCCCGCTCGAGGGCTCGTCGGCGCAGGACATGCTTGGCGCGGTAGGATTGTCGGCGCGCTCGGGGGCCGGGCGACCGTGGCGTCGTCCAGCCGCAGCTGCGAGAGCTGCGCGACGATGGGCGCCTCGAGCCGGTGCGCCACCAGGGTGACCGAGGACCACAGTCGCACGGGCCATGTCGGTAGCGGCCGTGCTGGATGCCCTGATTGCCCGTGTGGGTCTCGGCCCGGACGGCCCTCCCGTACGGGCACCAGAGGCGCTTGGCGAGCAGATGCGGCCGCCGGGATGCCGCCGGGCAGCGGTCTTCACGCGCCGGGCGCGGACCTCCTCGACCCGGCTCCAGAGTTCATCGCTCACGGGCGGGTCATCGCGCCAGGGCGCCGCGATGAGTACCTCGTCGGAGTTGCGGCTGTGGCGCACCGACCAGCCGTTGTACCGACGGTTGGAGAGGATGCATCCGAGACGCTCAGTCGGCAGATCGAGGACATGCGGCACCTGGGTGGCCCGAACGTCGATGTCTTCTCGGGCGGCACCGAGCCGGCCACGAGCCTCAACGAGGCCGCCATCGCGGCGATGGCAGAGAAGGGCACCGACATCAGCCGCGAGCTGCCGCAGCCGTAGCTCGACGAGATCGTGCGGGCCGCGGACGTGGTGGTCACGATGGGCTGTGGCGACGCGTGCCCTGTATACCCGGGCAAGCGCCATCTGGACTGGGAGCTCCACGATCCGGCGGGCCGGTCACTCGAGGACGTCCGTTCCACCCGCGACGAGATCGAGCGCCGGGTGCGGGGCCTGCTCGGTGAGCTCGGCGTCCCGCCGATGCCGTCGTGACTACGCCCAGTGCCCACCGGCCCAGGCGATTCCAAACTCAGCCATCAGCGACCAGGCACGGGGGCGCCTTGGTGAGCTTGAGGCTGACCGGGCCACCGCCGGACTGCCCGCCGACGCCGGGGATGAAGAGCCGCGTCACGAACTTGAAGTCGAGGGTGCCTGAGGACTGGTCGTCGGTGAGGCTGACCATGTCGTCACCCGAGCCCCGTACGCCGAAGCCGGCCTGGCCCTCGCTGCCCGAGTAGCTCCATCGTCCTCGCGTGGCGCTGTTGGGTCTGAAGTCCAGCGTGCCGATGAGGTCACCCTGGGTCTGCACCGAGAACGGCTTGTCCAGGGCGCACGTCCTTCCCGAGAGCGTGACGCCGCCGGGCTTCGATGGCGCTGAACCCGAGATGGTGAAGCTGAGGTGGCACGGCACGACCCGCTGCTCCGCGGCGCGCACACGCTCCTCGATGACGGACTTGAGGTTGGCCTTGACGTAGTCGTTGGCCGGGGACGTGATGAACCCGAGCCATGGCGCTGCCTTCACCAGTGATGACCCGGTGTTGACCAGCATCGAGGTGAACATGACCACGGTGCTCTCGCGGACGTCGTTCGTGGCCTCCGCCAGTTCGTCGAGCACCTTCTGTCGCTCCCCGGGATCTTCGCGATACTGCTGCTGCGTCACGGGGTTGATGGGGATACCTCGGCGCAGCTGCGGAGCGCCTTCAGCTTGGCCAGCGCCGAGGTGATGAGGTCGTTGG
The DNA here is from genome assembly GCA_963716815.1 of uncultured Chloroflexia bacterium. Taxonomy (GTDB): domain Bacteria; phylum Chloroflexota; class Limnocylindria; order Limnocylindrales; family CSP1-4; genus JAFMJV01. The sequence goes on along the minus strand of CAVQUM010000018.1, from coordinate 8,794 downwards.
CCTCCACGGCCTCCCAGACCTTCTTGCCAGCCTTGAAGGCCTTGTAGGACTTCGCCGTCTTGGCCCAACCCTGCTTCTCGCCGTACTTGACGAACTTGTCGATGGCCTTGCTCTTGCCCTGCGAGATGACGCCGTCGACCACGATTTGGACGGTGCTCGGTGGATCGAGCGCCCAGGGTCGCTCCGGTGGAGGTCGCCGCCACGAGCCGGGGCTGACGCATGGCCGAGCCGGCCAGGCCGGCAGCGGTCACCGCGAGGGCATGGCCTACCCCGAGCGCTTCATCGGCTGTGCCCGGCAGGCCCTCGAGCACCTGGGCACGGATGTCCGAGGGAAGGTCGGCCGAATTCCAGGGCGTAGCGAAGCTGGTAGTGCAGCTCGTCGCCGTCGACCGCGTAGGTGAGCTCCGGTGGGTCGCCGGGACGCAGGTCCGTGCCGGCCGTCAGGTGATAAGCCTCCTCACCGGTGGCCCCGTTGGGAAACGCATGTCGCACCACGTAGCTGTGGGCGTCGAGGACCTCGACGGTGGAGCGAGTCCGGGCCAGGAACGCGGCGGTAGCCTCGTCCAACCCGAGCGCCAGAATCTCTTCCGTGTAGCCCGGATCCGCGGCGACGGGTGTCAGGGCGCTGGTGATGGGGCCTGTGGCGGGGTCGAAGACGACGGGCGAGGGCGTTCCCTCGCCCAGCGCGGCGTTCGCTGTTCGCTCCGACGTGCTCGCGTGGACCGACGAGGCGACGAGGAGCACGGCAAGCATGGAGGCTGTGACACTGGCTCGCGTGATGCGGCCGAGCGGTGGGAAGACGGTCGATCACACCCGGACCTCCTGTACAGGGATGCCGCTGCGTGGAGTCCGCAGCGGCATCCTGAGGCTGAAGCGTCGTGCAGCTAGCGCAACGCCGTCTTCGCGGAGGCTACGTCGTTGGCGGGGTTCGAGTCCTTGACGCTCGCGAGGACCGACGCCTTGACGTTGACGGAGGCACCGTTCCGCTTCTTGGTGCAAGTGATGACGTATTCCTCCGTCCGGCTGGCGTTCACATCCAGGGAGCTGGCCGTGTGCTTGCCCGTCCAGTCGGGAGCGACGCATGTCGCCCGGCGGCTGCTGTACGCGAGGTCCAGGACATACCCACTCGTGTCAGGCCCGATGTTGGCAACCCGGACCTTGAAGGTCACGGGACCGGACTTGGCCTTGTTGGGGCCGACCACCGACACGGACAGGTCAGCGCTAGCTGGGGGGGCGGGCGGGTCTGGTGGGTCGACCGGTTCGACCGGTTCGACCGGGTCCACGATCTTCTCGCAGTTCACGACCGTGCCCTTGCCGGCACCCTGGTCACAGGTGTCGAACCCGAGGCCGCCGTCGATGGCGTCGTCGCCGTAGCCGCCCTTGATGACGTCGTTCCCACCCTGGCCGCGCAGGACGTCAGGCCCGGATGCACCGACGAGGAGGTCGGCACCGGGCCCGCCGGCCACTCGGTCGCGACCGCCACCGGCGCGAATGACGTCTGCTCCGCCGCCGGCGCAGATTCAGGTCATTGCCGCCGCGGCCGATGATGGTGTCGTTGCCTCGCTTGGCGACGATCACGTCTGCCCGTGCGGTGCCACGGATGACGTCAGACTTGAGGGTCCCGACGATGGTGGCCTCCTGGCCCATGCACGTGGGCACCGCCGCGGCCGTACTTGCGGGGAACGCTGCAGCCAGCCCGGCGACGGTGACGACCACCGTCAAGACGGCGGTGAGGGATCGGGTGCTGATCGGAGACCGATGACCAGCCATTGAGGGTGCTCCTTCGATGGGTCGTTGAGGATGGATGAGATCGCTCGGCATCGGGAAGATGCAGGACCCATGTCACGCCGTCCCACGTACACGAGTACTGGGAAACCATCTGCTCGTACTAGGCTGGTCGATCTTGTGCAAGCAGGTTGCCGTCACACGTACGGATCGGCCGCCGGCCCGGCTCTGATCAGTCGACGGGGCAGCGAGTCCGTAGCTGGACGGAGAGGTCGTCCATCGCGTTGCCAACATCGGTGATGGCCTCGCCGATGACGGCGACCTGTGCCCCGATCGTCTCCATCTCGCCCAGCTGCTCGACGGTCCGCCGGATGTCTTGGAGCGAGACGATCAGGTCCTCGACCAGCGGCCGATAGGTTTCGCCGACGAGGCCCGCCAGATCGCGTGCCTGGCTCACGCCAGCGATCGACCCCACGATGACTGGAAGCCACCCGTCGTCCTCGATGTCGACCTCTTGCAGGAAACCGATGATCAGGCGCAGATCGTCCACGCTCTCACAGGCAGCCTGGGCGGGGTGAACCGCCCTGACTTCGATGGAGACTCCAGCAGTTGGAGGAACATGGAGTCATGGCAGACACGAACACCAGCAGCACCGGGCGCGCCAGCCCGCGTCAGTACCCACCCGAGCTGAAGGAGCGGGCCATCCGCATGGTCCTCGACTCGTACGAGCGGGGCGAGGAGCGCTTCGGCACGGTGACCCGCATCGCGGACGAACTGGGCATCGGCCCGGAGTCGCTCCGCACGTGGGTCCGTCAGGCCGAGATCGACCGCGGCCACGCGCCGTCACCACGAGCGAGGAGGCCGGAACGCATCAGCGAGCTCGAACGCGAGAACCGCGAGCTGTGCCGGGCCAACGAGACCCTCAAGTCGGCATCGGCTTTCTTCGCGGCGGAGCTCGACCGCCCCATCGAAGCGATGACCCGCTACATCGACGCGCACCGTGACGTCTTCGGGGTCGAGCCGATCTGCCGGTCCTGGCGGTCGCCCCCTCCACCTACTACGCGGCCAGGTCCCGACCACCGTCGGCCCGGACGCCTCCGTGACGAGGAGCTGAAGCCCGAGATCAGCCGTGTCCACGGCGAGCAACCTCGACGTCTACGGCGCCCGCAAGGTCTGGCGCCAGCTGCGGCGCGAGGGCGTCGACGTCGGACGTGACCGGGTCGGTCGCCTCATGGTCGAGCTCGGCCTGTGCGGCGTCACGCGCACGAAGAAGGTGCGCACCACGACGCCGGCCCCCGAGTGCCAGCGCCCGGCCGATCTCGTCGAGCGCGTCTTCAGCGCCGATGTGCCCGACCGCCTCTGGGTGGCCGGCCTGGCCTACGTCTGGACGAGAGCCGGCTTCTGCTACGCGGCCTTCGTCATCGACGCCTTCAGCCGACGCATCCTCGGCTGGCGGGTGTCCTCGTCCCTGCGCACCGACCTCGCCCTCGATGCCCTCGAGATGGCCATCTTCACCCGGGGCGCCCAGACAGTGTTGCGACGACACCTTGAACCCAAGCGATACCTCGCCATCCGTTACACCGAGCGCCTGGAGGACGCGGGCGCGGTGAGCTCGGTGGGCTCGAAGGGCGACAGCTACGAAAACGCGCTTGCCGAGACCGTCAACGGGCTCTACCAGGCCGAGCTCATCAACCGACGTGGGCCCTGGCGTGGCGTCGAGCAGGTCGAGGTCGCCACGTCCGAGTGGGTCCACTGGTGGAATACCCGACGGCTCCACTCCGCCTGTGGGGACGTCCCCCCGGCCGAGTACGAGGCCGCATACTGGGCCAATCAGCAGGTGGCCACGGCCGCCTGAACCCTACGATCCGAGTCTCCACGAAACCCAGAGCGCTTCAGTCTTGGCGCGCACCGACCACGTCGGTGGCGCCTCTGGTCGGGATGGGTCTGAGCCTCGGCACAGAGCCCTCTGCCTAGCGCTGGAACCCACCGATTCTGGGAGACGTACGACACGCCCGCATCTTTGAGCGCATCCCTGAGCGCTTCGTCGGGGGACCCGAAAACCACAAATCTCGTCACCGTCACGGCGCTGAGGAAGCGCTCGGCGTACGGGCCGAAGCCAGCGTGGTGCGCCAGCGCAGCCTCCGAGTCGGCGAAACGCTCATAGGTGATGAGCGTCGCGCCATCCTCGAAGATGCTCCACTCGTAGATGTCTGTCCCGGGCTCGTTCGCCTCTGTCGAAGCGACCAGCTCCCTCATGACGGCGTCCAGCCCAACCCTGTCGTTGATCGAGCATTCCAGCACGAAGGCGACATAGCTCGACGAACCGGTGCCCTTCTTCATCGGATCCACAAGAAACCCTCCTTGGTCTGGCCATCGGGTGCCGTGTGTTGCGTCTTGACCGCGGCTATCACAGTCTGGGGTCGACCTGGACCTTCAGACCCTCACCTGACCGAACGAGCTCAAGGGCTTCGCTGAAGCGGTCAAGTCCGACGGTGTGAGACAGCATCCGCGGAGCATCCACCGCTCCGCCGGCCACCAGATCGACCGCTCGTCCGTAGCTGACCAGAACGGCCATCGAGCCCACGATGGTGATCTCCTCGTTATAGACACGGAAGGGTTCGTAGCTCGCCTGCTCACCCGCCGGCGAGACGCCGAAGATCATCAGCTTGCCGCCCTTGGCCGTAGCTGCCATGGCGTCGTCTGCGACCTTGGTCACCCCTGTGGCCTCGATGACATTGTCGTAGCCGAGCGGGGCCGCCGAGCGGGTGGCCTCGAAGTCTTTGCCAACGACGGTGAACCCGAAGTCCTGCGCCCGCTCCAGGCGCGACGCGTTGACATCACAGAGCGCCACGAAGCTGGCTCCGGCAGACCGCAGTAGCTGCGCCAGGATGAGTCCCATCGTGCCAGCGCCGTAGACGAGCACGGACTCGCCGAAACGGAGTTGCAGGCGATCGACAGCGTGGACGGCACAACTCACCGGTTCGACGAACGCCGCCGCACCGAATGGCATGTCGTCAGGGATGGGGTAGGCATTCGCGGCAGGAACCTTCACGAACTCTGCAAAGGCGCCACCGACAGTGTCGCCGATGGCACCCCATCGCTCGCACAGGTTGCCGCGCCCGAGGCGGCAGAAGTAGCAGGCACCACAGAAGAGCGAGGGGTCGATACCGATACGGTCGCCTTCGCTCAATCCCACCACCGCGGAGCCGACCGCGGAGATCGTCCTGCAGCCTCGTGGCCGGGCACGATCGGATACGGAGTGGGAGGGAACTCACCGGCCAGGATGTGCAAGTCGGTGCCGCACACTCCGCATGCGCCAACTTCGACGATGACGTCGTCGGGTCCCGGCTCCGGCGTGGGGAGCTCGACCTCGGCGTACTCGCCCGGGCGCATGATCTGGATGGCTCGCATGAGTTCCGCCTTCTGGTGGTGTCTCTACGCTTCAGCTGGCTTGGGCAACGTGGTGATGCGGATCACTGTGACCAGTCGGTCGGTTCGCGATCCCAACGATGGGCGCGCAGCGTCCGGATGAGCTCAGGGTCGAGTGGGCCGGCGTCACTGGCGGCGATGTTGGAGCGCACATGCTGTTCCGAGCGCATGCCCGGGATGACAGTCGTGACGTCAGCGTTGGAGAGGATGAAGCGCAGGGCCATCTCGGGCATCGTCATTCCTTCGGGAACGATCGGCTTCAGCGCATCACCGTGGGTCACGCTGGAGGTCAGGTTCTCGGGCACGAAGTAGGTGTTGCGCCAGTCCTCCTCTGGCCAACTCGACTCCAACGTCAGGTTGCCGGTCAGCGTGCCCTCGTCGAAGGGCACACGGGCGATGACCCCGATGCCCAGCTCCCGGCAGAGCGGGAAGAGCTCGTCCTCGGGAGCCTGGTCGAAGATGTTGTAGATGACCTGGACCGTGTCGATGAGGCCGGTGCGCAGCGTTTCCAGGCTGTTCCAGGGCTCCCATCGGTTGAGGCTCAAGCCGATAGCCGCGACGAGTCCCTCGCGACGCAAATCGTCCACAGCGCGCTGCCAGCCATCGTCCTGGGCCCATGCATCCTCCCAGACATGGAACTGGAGAAGATCGATCCTGGCGAGCTTGAGGTGCCCAAGGCTCTTCTCTGCGTACTCGCGGATGTGGTCGGGCGGGAAGGCCTCCTCGATGCGATCGCCTCGGCGAGTCGGCCAACGGAAGTTCTTGGGCGGGACCTTGGTGGCGTTGATGAGGTGTTTCTCAGGGTTCGCTCGCACGAGTTCACCCAGTAGCCGATCGCTCCGTCCTTGACCGTAGCCCCAGGCCGAGTCGAAGAACGTGCAGCCGAGGTCGGCGGCCAGCTGGAGTGACTCGAGGGACTCCTCGTCGTTCGATCCTGCCCAGCTGCCCACGCCGAACATGCCGTAGCCGATCTCGCTGATCGACCAGCTCAGCCGACCGATGGTGCGTTGCTTCATTCTCAGACTCCTTTGGTGGCTATCGGTCAGGCCGAGATGCCGAGGATGCGCGCCACGTTGCCGCCGACCACGAGTTCATAGGCCTCCTGGGATTCGGTTACACGCGACATCTTTCTGAACTCCCACTCATAGTCCACGTAGGGTGAGTCGGTACCCCATAGGACCTTCTCGGGGCCAGCCTCGCGGACGGCCTGTGCGATCTCGAAGACGGGAGCGCGTGACGTGTCGAGATAGAGGTTGGGGTGCTCACTCGCTGTCTCGATGGCGAAGTCGGTCATCCAGAAGAACCCCATGTGGACCATCCAGAGGGTCACGTCGGGGAAGGTGCGTGCCATCTCTGCGAACTCGTGGGGGGTGTTGTACAGGTCGCTCGCACCGTGCGAGGTGACCACGACTCCGAGGTCGCGCGCCGCCGAGAAGATCGGATCCACAAGGCCGTGGTCGCCGAGGCGATAGCCGTGCAGGGTGGGGTGGAGTTTGATTCCCTTCATGCCCTGGTCTTCGACGCAATGGCGGATGGTCTCCACAGCCACCCCACGGTCCCAGGGATTCACGCTGCAGAAGGGGATGAGGCGTTCGGGGAAGGCCTTCGCCTCGCGGTCGATGACGTCGTTGTCAATTCTGCCTTCGACGAAGGGCAGGATGACCCCACGGTCCACGCCCGCTGCGTCCAGCTTGGCCACCAGCTCTGCGCCGGTCTGGGTGGCCCCGTGACGATCACCGATGTGGTTGTGGGCGTCGATGACAAGTGGCATGTACAGGCTTCCTTTCTAGCGCTCGCGGCGGATGACACCGATGGCCACCGCCAGAAGGATGATCGCCCCGTACACCCCGTATCGATACGGCACACCGAGCCCCATCAGGGTCAGGGCGTTGCCGATCAATCCGACGAACAGGGCGCCGATCGCGGTGCCGATCACGTTGACCCGACCATTGGGGGCGATCGCGCTGCCGAGGAACACCGCGACGAAGCAGTTGAGTAGGTACGGTTCGAAGGCGCCAGGCTGTGCCATCCCCGCCCGAGAGGCGAGCATGATGCCAGCGATGCCCGCCAGACAGGCGCTGAGGACGAAGCCGGTCGCGAAGACAAGGCGATGGCTGACGCCGGCGAGGAAGGCAGCGCGGACGTTGCCGCCGACCGCAGCGGCGTATCGCCCGAAGGAGGTCGACGATGTCAGGAAGTGTGCCCCTAGGACGACGATGAGGGCCAGGATGATCGACACCGAGACCGGGCCGATGCTGCTCTGGCCGACGAAGAAGAACGGATCACTCTGGGCTGGGGGAAGGGTGAAGAGCACCTGCGCCTGACGTCCGCTCGACATGACGAGCTCGATAGCCCGGACGATGAACATCATGCCCAACGTGCCGATGATGGCCGGGACCCCGACGTATGCCATCAGGAAGCCGTTGCCGATTCCTACCAGCATTGCGAAGAGCATCGGGAGCAGGAACACCAGCAGGATGGGTTGATCCTGGAGCAGGAACATGGCCGCCAGCACGCCAGCCGTGTCGGCGACCTGGGCCACGGACAGATCGACCCCGCGCTGCATCATCACGAGCGCCAAGCCCACCGACATGATCACCATCGCCGCGCTCTGATCGACGACACTGCTCAGGTTCCCGATGGTTAGGATGGCTGGCTTGACGAGACCGAGCAAGAGGAGCGCCACCACCATCGCCAGCAGCATCCCGTAGTCGCGCAGGAACTCCGTGCCGCGAGAGCGCCTGCCTCCACCCACATCCGCTGACCCGATGGGTTCCCGGACTGGATCGCCCACGTTGATGCCCACGCTAGAAGATCAGGACCTGGCCGATCGCCCGCCGACGGATGATGCCGGGGATGATCGCAAGGATTAGGACGGCGCCCTGGAACGCCGGCAGGACCTGGCTCGAGAGGCCGAGCTGGATGAGGGCCGTGTTCACGGCTGTGATGAACATCGCTGCGACGACCGCCCAGGCGACGTCGAGTTCTCCCGTGCGCGACAGTGCGCTGCCGAGGAACGCCGCGGCCAGCGCCGTGATCAGGAAGTCGAGTCCGGTCGCCAGCGCCGACGCGCCGTACGCATAGGATGCGAACAAGACGCCCGAGAGGCCGGCCAGCAGACCCGCGAGGATCGAACCGATCAGGATCGCCCGGCTGCGGCTCACGCCGCGCAAGACGGCTGCGGCAAGGTTCCCGCCCACCGCGTACATCCGCAGTCCAGTACGCGTCCGCTTCATGTACAACTGCAGGAGGACGACCAGGATGACCACGATCATCGCCAGGATCGGGATCGGACCGACGTACCCCTGCCCGAACCAGAAGAAACCGCCCTCCTCCTGGGGCGGGATCGTCAGTGCCTGACCGCCGTTGTACCAGAACGACATGCCGATGGCGATGAACATCGTCCCGAGGGTGGCGACGAATGGCGGCATCCGCAGGACCACGATGAGCAGGCCGTTGACGAGACCGTACGCCAGCCCGACCGCCGTACCGACACCGAGGGCTACCAACGTGCCAGCCCCCGCGAGGATGGTGCCCGCCGCGAGGTTGGCTGTGAGCTGGTTCACCGCGCCGATGGACATGTCGAATCCGCCCGGGATCAGCGCCAGGGTGAGCGCGATCGCGACGAGCGCGAGCACGC
>CAVQUM010000017.1:0-153339 GCA_963716815.1 uncultured Chloroflexia bacterium | reverse complement strand
GGAAGGGGAAGCGCATCCAGGCGAAGGCATAGGCTGCGAAGGCCGCGATGGTGATGGGGATGACCGTGGCCGGGATGGTCACGATGATGCTGTTGATGAAGGCGTTGGCCATGCCGTCATCGGTGAGGACGGCTTCGTAGTTGATGAGTGTCCAATCGAAGTCCCACGGGAAGACCAGGGTCTTCCACCAGCCCGACGTGGTGATGTCACGCGCGTCCCGGAAGGAGCTGATGAGGATACCGATGGTAGGGATCGACCAGACCAGGGCGATCAGCACCACCGCGGTCCGCAGTGGCAAGCGCCGCCAGAAGGGGCTGCGCTGAGGCTTCATCTCGTTGGTCGCGCCGCTCATGCCGCCATCCCCTGCTTGCGGATGTTCCGAACGTTGATGAGGGCCATCGGCAGGACGGCCAGGAACAAGACGGTCGCGAGGACCGCACCTCTGCCGTCGTCGAAGAACTGGAAGGCCTGGATGTACATCTTGTTGGCCACGACATCGGTGTTGAACCGCCCGCCGGTCATGACGAAGACGATATCGAAGACCTTGAGCACGGTGATCGAGACAGTGATGGTCACCATCGTCAGCGAGCCCTTGATCATGGGCACGATGATGCGCATGAACTTCTGGCGCTCGGTGGCTCCGTCCAGGCTGGCGGCCTCGATGATCTCGGTGGGCACGCCCTTGATGGCGGCGCTGAGCACGACCATGGCGAAGCCGGTCTGCAACCAGATGAGGACGACGATGAGCGCGAAGGTGTTGAGCCGATAGTCGGGTGTCTGGATCCAGCGCACCGGCTCCTGTCCCAGACCGACCCAGATGGCGTTGAGCAGTCCGATCTGCTCCGCGCTCGCTGGCTTCCACTCGTAGATGAAGCGCCAGATGACCGAGGCGCCGATGAGCGAGATGGCCAGCGGCAGGAAGACGAAGGTCTTGGCCACGGATTCGTACTTGACGCGGTCGAACAAGCCCGCGATGAGCAGGCCCAGCCCGACCGCTCCCGCCACACCTACGACCAGCCAGAGGACGTTGTTGAAGTACATCTGGTGGTTGGCCGGGTCCGTGAGTGCCCACTCCCAGTTGGAGAGACCGGCGCCCTCGGTGAACGAGATCACGAAGGTGCGCACCAGCGGCCACACCAGGTAGACCGTCAGCAGTGCCAGTGCCGGGCCCACGAAGACCCACGGCAGCAGGCGCCCACGCCAGCGCGACGAGAGCCGCATCACGATCCAGTTGAGCCCGGTATAGAAGAGCCAGATGCCGCCGATGCCGAGGGCCAGGGCGACGCCGGCGAGGAGCACCTTGGCAACCACCAGGTTGCCGGAACCGGCGCGCAACGCGTCCGCCTCGGCGCTGTTCCCGATGAGGTCGTACAGGACGGCTGCCGTGTTGGCGCTGGCCTGTTTGTCGAACACGAACCAGATGGCGAGGGCGACGCCGAACAGCGCCAGGATGGCGCCGACCGGCAGCAGGAACGCCCGCCACGTCCGTTGCTCGTCAGGCGTCGGCGCGTCGTTGTCGTACGTCACAGGCTCCCTCCCCTGACCCTCCTGGATCGGCTCGACTACGAGGCGATGGGCTGACGCAGGGAGCACGCCGCTCGGGCGGCGCCCCCCTGCGTCTTGAACTGACGGGGTTAGTCGGCCGGCCAGGCGGCGTCGATGGCCGCAACGACCTCGTCGGTGTTGCTGCCCTCCGCGCCGATCCAGTTGACCATCTCGCTCCAGAAGGCACCTGCGCCGACGACGCCGGGCATGAGGTCGCCAGCGTCGAAGCCCAGGGCCGTGGCGTTGGCGATGATGCGAGCGGCGGTCTCACCCTTGTAGTTGCCTTCGACCCACTCGACCGGTGTGGCGGAGTTGGGAGAGATGGCCTTGCCACTCTTGACCCACTCCTCCATGCCGGCCGCGAGGCCAGCCACTGGGCGCAACGCGCGGACCTCGGGGCGGTCGGCGGTGACCATCAGGCCATCGCCGGCTGACAGCGCCGGCGTGCCGAACTCTTCCTTGATGGGCGGGAAGTAGAAGATGCCCATCTCCTCGCCGACCTGGAAGGGTGAGTCCTCCGAGGCGACGTCAGCCTTGACATCGGGGAAGAAGTCAGGTCCGAGCCAGGTTGCCTGCTTGTGCATCCAGCACTCAGGATCCTCGAGCGAGTCGAGCGAAGCGCCCCACATCGGATCCATGGCCTTCCGGTCACGTTGGTGCCGAGGATGGCGCCACTGCCACCCCACACGTAGTCAGGCAGTGAAGAAGATCTGCGCGACATAGTCGAGGGCGTCGCGGACCTCCGGCGAGTCGAACGGAAGCTCACCCAGGTCCACCAGGCCTTGTAGGCATCGATGCCCGCGGTGCGCAGCATGACGTCCTCGACCCAGTCGGTCGCGAGCCAGCCGGTGGCCGGGCCGTCCTCGATGGCCATGCACCAGGGGTTGTCTCCGTCAGCGACGATCCGGTCGGACAGCGCGATGAGCTCATCCCAGGTCGTCGGCACCTCGTAGCCGGCAGCCTCGAAGGCCTTGATCGGGTACCACACGGTCGACTTGACGTCGAACTTGTAGGGGATGGCCCAGGTACCGTTCTCGGTCTGGAACGTGTTCAGCGCCGGCTGCTCCGAGCCGCAAGCTTCTCTAGGTCCATGATGGTGGACGAGCTCGACGATGAGGCCGTCGTCGCCGTACTGGTTGATGATCGCGGGCTGCGCGAGCTGCAGGATATCGGACGCGGCACCACCGTTGCAGCGACACGTTGACGAGCGTCTCGTGCTGGCCGGACGGTACCTCCGCGACCTTCACCTTGATGCCGGTGGCGTCCATGAACGGTTGGATGTTCTCGGCGAAGTTGTCACCCTCACCGGCCGTCCACTGAGTCTGCATGGTGACCGTCGTGCCGGTGAACTCACCGGCCAAGGCCTGGTCAAGCTCGGCATAGCCGGTCGGGACGTCGGGCACACCCGGTTCCTGCGCGGCGACGCCGATGCTGCTAAACGTGAGGGCCGTGGTCGCCAGCGCGGCGCCGATAACGGCCGTCCTACGAGTTCGGTGCATCACACCTCCTCCTTGATCCCGTCCGACGATCGGACGAGAAGGGTTCCTAGGGTAGTCCGGGGCACGCCTCTGCGGGTGCCGACCACTAGAACGAGCCTTCGCTGCCCTCCTCCCTTGGCGTCCTCCAACGCGTGAGGCCGCGAGGGTGTTCGAGGACAGCGAATGCTAGTCCTGATGGGCCGCGAAGTCCAGGCCAGCGCGCACCTCATGCGGTCAGCGCGAGCCCGAGCTCGTTGGTCATCAGCATGGCCGCCGCACCCAGCTCGACGACGTCGTCGCCGGTGCGGCCGAGATGGATGGTGCTGCGCTCCACCAGGAGGCGCAGCGCCGAGCGCTCCGCTTCGGCGCGCACCTCTTGGAGCCATGGCGCGCCGTAGTCGGTCATGGCGCCGACGAGCACGATGTTGCGGGCGCCGAGCGTGCCGATCATGGCCCCGAGCACACGCCCGAGGGCCGGCGCGCTCTCGAGCACGATCGCGCGCGCGACCGGATCGCCCGCGCGGAAGGCCTCGAGCAGAGCCTCGTGGTCGACGGCCTGCCCGGCCAGCGCCCAGCCGCTTCGGCCCTGGGCCTCCACTCGTGCCCGCGTCAGCACGGCGCGCAGGCTAGCCACGGTCTCGAGGCAGCCGGTGCTGCCACAGCGGCAGGCGACTTCGTCGTCCGAGACCCGCGTGTGGCCGATCTCGCCCGCTCCCGATTCCGTCACCCGCGTAGATGCGCCCGCCGAGGACGATGCCGGCTCCGATGCCCTCCCCCACCTTGATCACGACCATGGCCTCGCCGTTGTCATGCCGGCCGAAGGCCCACTCGCCCATGGCTGCGGCCTGCGAATTGTTGACGATGACGGTCGGCAGGCCGGTCGCCAGCGCCAGTCGCTCCCCGACCGGCTCGTCGCGCCAGTCGAGCCCGACCGCCTGGCGCACCGTGCCCGTGGCGGAATCGATGAGCCCGGGCGCGCCCACGCCCACGCCGACCAGTGGTCGGTCGGCCGCGTCACGCAGGGACAGGACCAGCGACTCCAGCTCGTGGAGGGCCGAGGCTCCATCCCGACCGACGAGGTCACGAGCCTCGCGCAGGCAGACCCCCCCGCGAAGATCCACGAGCACACCGCTGAGGTGGTCCTGGTCGACGTCGACGCCGATGACCTGGCGCGCGTCGGCGGGCACGCGCAGGAGGATGGGTGCCTTGCCGCCGGTCGAAGGCCCGGTGCCAGCCTCGGCCACGAGCCCGTCCGCGATGAGCGACTCGACCACGTCCGAGACGGTCGTGCGGGTCAGGCCCGTGGCGCGGGCCACGTCCGCACGGCTCAAGGGACCGTCCTCGTAGATCGTACGCAGGACCAGCCGCTCGTTGGAGCGTCGGGTCTGGCGGTGGGTCGCCTTGACAGGAGTGGCTGCGGGCACGGGCCTCACTTTGTCAGCGGAGTGGACAAAGTAAGCGTATGCCCTTTGTCAATACCCTTGACAAAGACTCGAAACGACCTGGAAGCGCACCCCGGGGAGAAGCTCCCGACCTCAGACGGAGGCCGCTGAGCGACGCTTCGAACGGGCCGTGGGCTTGTCGCTCGTGCGCGACCGCTTGTGGGTGTACATGGCCGCGTCGGCAGCACGCACCAGCTCGCGTGCGCTGCGCCCGTCGCGCGGGTGCAAGGCCAGTCCCACGCTGCACGTGACGTGCACATCCGAGCCGTCGGCCATGGGGTGGCTCAGCTCCGCCACCGCCTTCGCGGCACGCGCGGCCACTGCCTCGGCCTCGTCGGCGTCCGTGTCGGGCATGACCACCACGAACTCGTCGCCGCCATAGCGTGCCACGACGTCGCTCGTGCGCACGGCCGCCCGCAGCGCCCCCGCGATCGCCCGCAACACGCGGTCACCGGCCTGATGGCCGTGCTCGTCGTTGATGCGCTTGAAGTCGTCGAGGTCGACCATGAGCACGCTCAGGGGTGAGTGCCCGCGGGCAGCGCGCGCGGTCTCCTGGCGGATACGATCCTGCAGATGGCGGTGGCTGTAGACGCCCGTGACGAGGTCGGTCTCAGCGGCATCGCGAAGCTGGCGCACGAGGCGCGCGTTCTCGAGCGAGGACGCGACCTGGTTGGCCATCGTACGCAACAGCGCCATCTCGCCCGCGCCGGTGAGCGCGACTGCCGGTCTCGCTGATGAACTCGACGATGCCGGTGACGCGACCGGCGGTCGACAGCGGCAGCAGCAGCGCGGCCGCGCCGCCGAGCTGGTGTAGGCGGGAGGCCTCTGCCGGTTCGAGGGGTTCCACGGCCGGGTCGATCCACGCCGGCTCGTCGTCCATCAGCACACGCCGGAGCGTGCGGTGCACGGCCAGGTCGCGCTCGGGGCCGATCAGCGGCCGGCCTTCGGCGCCGATGGGCACGAGCTTGCCGGTTTCCGGGTCCCAGCGGGAGATGAGGCAGGCGTCCATGCGCGCCGCGCCCCGCAACTTGCCCGCGAGCACATGGGCCAGATCGCGCTCGTCAGTCGGCACCGCCACCGGCCTGGCTGATGTCGAGCAGCGCGGCCAGCTCGGCCACGTGCCGGTCGCGTTCGCGCCAGCAGGCGCGCGTTCTCGATGGCCACCGCGGCCTGGTCCGCAAGCACGCCGAGCAAGCGCAGCTCGTCGTCGGAGAAGCGCGCCAGGCCCAGGCGCGAGAGCACGACCACGCCGATGACGCGCCCCTCCGAGCGCAGCGGTGCCAGGAGCATCGACTCCTCGGTCAGGTCGGCCGAGCCGGGCACCTGCACCGCACGGGGATCGCGGGCGGCGTCGTCGATGATGAGCTGCTGGCCGGTGGCCGCGACCCAGCCGGTGATGCCCTCCCCCACGGTCACCCGCAGGCCGGCCGCGGACTCGCCGTGGTACTCGCGCGCGTGCGGCCGGAAGGCGACCGGCTCGAGCGTGCTGCCGTCCTCGTGCAGCACGTAGACGCGCGCATTGTCGAAGGCCACCACACGCTGGGTCTGCGAGCAGAGCGCAGCGCTGACCTCCTCCACGCTGGTCAGGCGCGTGAGCTGGGCGGCCACCGACTGGACGGCCTCGAGCTGGGCGGACCAGGCGATGGGGCGGGGCCCGAGTCGGGTCGAGACGTTGGATCGCCAGCTGGCGGGCCTGCACCCGCGCCAGGGCCAGGTCCTCGTCGGTGAAGGGCTCGCGCCGCTTGCGCTCCAGCACCAGCAGTCCGGCCCGCTCGTCGGGCAGCGAGAGTCGCGCCACCGCGCCGGGCGCCGTCGTCTCCGGTGCGCCACCGCGGGCCGAGGGCAGCCAGCGTCGCAGCAGCCCGCCATCTCCGCCGTCCGCATCCGCCTCCGGCGGGAAGAGTCCGGCCGCACTGTCGGCGGCCTCGCCGTCGCGGACCGAGGCCACCAGCGTCGAGGACGCCGTCGCCACGGTCGAGGTAGAGATGGACGCCGTGGTCGGCGTCGACAGCCAGGGCCAGGTGCTTGAGCGCAGCCGGCGGCCTCCTGGTTGTGGCCGACCATCAGCGCTGCACCGGCTGTGGCTGCGACTCCCGTGAGCGGGACGGTCTCGGTCGCAGGCGCGTCGCATGGCCACACCAGGAAGACCACCGCGCCGACCGCGATGACCGCATCACCGAGCGAGAAGGCGGTGGCCATGGGCAGGAACGCGGGGAAGGCGAAGATGTCGCCGAGGAAGGGGAACGCGGTCTCGGGCCCGATGAGCACGACGTTCGAGTAGTGGGCCACCGGGACGGCCGCCACACCCGTGAGCTCGCGCCAGACGTCGGGCGACGAGGGCATGTAGCCACCGTTGGCGAGGATCGGGAGCCAGGTTCAGCAGGGCGCCGATAGCGATGATGGCCAGGCCCGGCAGCCGCAGATTACGCAGCAGAGCGACGAGCACGGCCACGCTCGAGGCGACGTAGACCAGCGGTCCTGCCGCCCCCACCCGCGCCTGCACCGGGTCAGCGAAGAGCACCAACTGCACGAACAGACCCGCGAGGGCCAACGGCCACCACGCGAAGTGGATCTGCTCGAGGTTGCGCACGCGGCCTCCCAGCAACCGACCGATCAGCGAGGCCGGCGGCGATGGAGTACAGCAGCAACACGTTGTTCTCCAGGGTCTTGGCATAGACGACGCCGGCGCTCATGGGGCGCCGGCGGCACGGTCATCCGGTCTCGTACCCGGATCGTAGGGGGACCGACGACCGGCGCGAGGTGATGGCCGTCGGTCCCGGGAAACACTCGGTCGGGTGTGCTACCAGCGGAGCGGGGCCGCCAGCGTGAGCACGAACGAGGCGACCACCGCGAGGCGGAGCGCCAGATCCTTGTGTCGGCTCATTCCTGAGTCTCCTTGAGAACGGGCCTGCGCCCTGGTCCTGTCGAGTGCTCGGTCTCGGTCGAGGGTGGTCCCTGACGCAGCCGATACTGGCCGCGAACCGTCGCACCCTCCATGGCGAAGTGGTACTAGGACGGGGTTTGACGCGGTGCACCAGCCACCACTGCGCCGGACCACTCCGGACCGTTCCCTGCCCGACCTCCCGAGTCGCCCCACCCATACCCTGAATGGGACCTATGCTGCGGGCATGAGCGACGAACACCTCAAGGAGACGACGGTCGAGCGGCGGGTCGTGCACGAAGGCCGTTTCATGACCTTCCGTGTGGATACGATCGAGGACCCGCAAGGGGTCCGCCACAAGCGCGAGATCGTCGAGCACCCGGGCGCGGTCTGCATCATCCCCGTGCACGGCGAAGACGTGCTCATGGTGCGCCAGTGGCGCACCCCGGTGGAGCGAGCCGTGCTGGAGCTGCCCGCGGGCACGCTCGACCGCACCGCCTGACGGCTCGATCGAGGATCCCGACCAGGCGGCACCGCGCGAGCTCGGTGAGGAGACCGGCTACCGCGCCGCCCGCTGGCGCAAGCTGGGCCGCTTCTGGACCGCACCCGGCTTCACCGAGGAGGAGATGCACCTCTACCTCGCCACCGAGCTCGACCCGCTCGAGGACTACGGCGGGCCAGACGTGGACGAGTACCTCGACCTCGTCCGCCTCCCCTGGCGCGAGGCCGTGGCCACGGCGGAACAGGGAGGGATCGAGGACGCCAAGACCCTCGTCGGCCTGCTCTGGCTGGCGCGCCTGGCCGACGCTGGGGAGCTAGCCCGGTAGCCACTCCCGCAGGTCGATCTCCGACAGCCGTGGGCTGGGCGTCACGCCCGGGATGCGACCACGCTTGGCAATGGGCCGACCGTCGATCACCTTCAGATCACCGGTGAAATCGACCGGCGACGCGCCGCTGATGTAGCTGCCGACGGCGAAGTAATCGACCGGCGCGCCCGCATCCTTGAAGTACCGGATACGGTCGGGCGTGAGGCCACCCGAGACGATGACCTTGACGTGAGCGAAGCCGTCGAGGTCGAGGCGCGCTCGTACCTCCATGACCAGGTCCGCAGTCACGCGCCCGCGCTCCGACGGCGTGTCGAGGCGCACGCCGTAGAGACGGTCGCCAAGGGCATGGGCCACCCGCAGCGATTCCTCGGCCTCGTCCTTGAACGTGTCCACCAGCACGATGCGGGGCACGTCGGTTGCGACGTGGCGGTCGAAGGCCTCCGCAGCCCGTACCGTGTCGCCGAGGACCAGCACCAACGAGTGCGGCATCGTGCCCGTCGGAGCCAGCCCGGCGAGGCGGGCGCCGGCAGGCGTTGACGCGCCCACACAACCGCCCACGATGGCGGCGTAGTCGAGCGTGTCGGTGATGTGCGGGTGGACGTGACGGGCGCCGAAGCTGATGACCGGCTGCGGAGCGGCGGCGACGACGCACTCGCGAGCAGCGTTGGCCCAGCCGGTCGACTGCGCGAGCATGCCCAGGATGGCCGTCTCGTAGAGGCCGAAGGCGCGGTAGCGCGCCTTGATGCGCATGACGATCTCTTTGGAGGTGAAGGAGTCGCCGTCGGATAGCGACTCGACAGTGTGGTCCTCGTCGCTCTCGGCCAGGACCGAGGCCAGCAGGACCTTGGCCTCGTCGATGCCGCAGAGGATGCCCTCGGCCCGGCTGAAGATCTCCATGGTCACGACGGGGTCCATGCCCTCGCCCGCGAGGATCTCCTCGGCACGGCGGAAGTAGACGTCCGCCGAATCTCCGCTGAGCACGTCGCGAGATGGCCTGCGGCGTTCTCGAGTCACTCCGTCCATCAGGTGCGCAAGTGTAGCGAGTGCGCGACCGCCAGCGGGGGCGCCACGAGCACTATCGCTTCTTCTTCTTGACCTTCTTGGCCAGGACCTTCTCGAGGGCACGGTCCAGCGCCGGTGCCAGCGAGCGCGCGAAGGTGGCCGTCAGATGGTGGTGGTCGCGGAACACGATCATGTCGTTGCGCACCACCGGGCAGCGATCCCGGTTGCTGCAGATGAGGTCGTAGAAGTTGAGCACCACCCCGCCGGCCGATGCCGCGGCCTGGCGCTCCCGCGCGGGCGAGCCACCGGCGTTGCGGTTGACGCGCCGGGGCCGCGCAGGGCCGGATGTCCTTGACGTTCGCAGCCAGGCACTCGGGCACATCGTGACCAGGGTAGGGTACGTCGGCGAGGATCACCTTCCTGCCCGGGACCTGGTTGAGCATGCGGGCCATGCCCTCGCCCTGGGCCCAGGCACTGGCGTAGGCATCGTCGATGGGATGCTGCCAGCGGCTCAACGCGGTGAGCACGAGGTTCGGCCGGCTCTCCTTGAGCTTGCGCACCGTGGCCTCGTTGAAGGCCAGGCACTCCTTGTACTTCTTCTTCTTCTCCAGGTTGCGCACGAGGATGTCGGTGAAGGGGCACGAGACCTTGACGTATGTCTCCAGCCGCCAGCCACGCTCGTCGGCCACGCGGCGCAGCGCGGGGAACCAATGCGAGGCGTGCGAATCGCCGACGAGGGCCACGGTGAACTTGGAGCCCGGCTTGCCGAAGACGCAGGACTTGGGCCAGACCGCCGCCTCGTCGTGGAGGCAACCATTCGTCTTGAGGAACTCGAAGTCGTCGGGCGCCTTCCAGACCTTGGGCTGGACGTCCTTGGGCAGGCGCACCACGGGTGTGGGCTTGGGCGTCTTCTTGCCTTGGGCGTCGGGCGTGGGTGTGGGCTTGGGCGTGGGCGTCTTCTTGCCTTGGGCGTCGGCGTGGGCGTGGGCTTGGGCGTCTTCCCTGCCTTGGGCGTCGGCGTCGGTGTGGGCTTGGGCTTGGGCGTCTTCACGACCTTCGGCTTCTCGAGGTCGCCCAGGCCCTCGATGACGCACATCGCCCTCCACGTCGGACGGTGGACCGGCCGATGGCGTGCGGCCATCGTCGGCGGCGGCCACGTCACGCTCGGTCTCAGCGACCGCGTCACTGAGCACCCAGCCGGTGGCGTTGACACCGACGACCAGGGCCAGGGCCAGGGCCAGCAGGGGCGGCGCCGCCAGGCGCAGGGTCCCCCGGCCGGGCGTGGCGGTGCGGCGACGGATGGGCTCCTCCACCAGCAGCGTGCTGAGCGTGGCGATCGACGACGGCCAGGGCCACGAGGGCAAGTCGGGCCGTGGCGGACAACTCCTCGCCGAGCGCAGCCGCAGGCAGGACCAGCAAGGGCCAGTGCCAGAGGTAGAGCGCGTAGCTGATGCGCCCGAAGAAGCGCAGCGGGGGCGTGTCGAGCAACAGGCGCGGCCCGAGCCGGCGATCGCCGCCGGCGATGATGGCGGCCGCGCCCAGGGTCGGGATCAGGGCCCAGGTACCCGGGTAGGCCAGCAGGTCGTCGTAGCGCAGGCCCGCCACGATGACCGCGGCGAGCCCGGCCCAGCCGACGAGCGCCAGCCCTGCCGAGACCGGGCGGGTCCGGAAGCGTTCGAGCGCGACGATCGCCAGCAGGCCGCCGAGGGCCAGCTGCCAGGCCCGCGTGGGCAGCATGTAGAAGGCCCACGCCTGCGAGGACTCGGTCATGACCACCGAGAGCGCGAACGAGCCGACGGTGATGAGCACGATGACGAGCGCGATCGCGCGCGGTCCGCCCAGCCGGTGGACCACCAGGAGCAGCGCCGGCCAGAGCAGGTAGAACTGCTCCTCCACGCTGAGCGACCAGAAGTGCAGGAAGGGCGATGGTGTGCCCACCGCACTGAAGTAGTCGCCGGTCGTGAGCGCGAAGCGGATGTTGGCCGCCGACACGGCAGCCGCGATGCCGTCGGCCGTGACCCGCGGCAGGGCCAGGGGCGAGAGCAGCCAGGCAGAGAGCAGGAAGATGCCGGCGATGGCCAGGGCAGCGGCCGGGAACAGCCGGCGGATCCTGCGCACGTAGAAGCGGCGGAAGCCGATTCGGCCCGTCCGCCCCAGCTCGCGGTAGAGCAAGCCCGTGATGAGGAAGCCACTGATGACGAAGAAGACGTCGACGCCGATGTAGCCGCCGGCGACGAGCCCGGGCCAGGAGTGGAAGAGCACGACCAGCAGCACGGCCACACCGCGCAGGCCCTCGATGTCGGGGCGGAAGTGGTCGCGTACCGAAGGGCGCGACGTCGGCACCGCCCGCGGCGGCCCGGGGCGCGCAGGGACCACCCACGGCGGGGGCGCGATGGCTGGAGGCTGGGGCGGTGGCATCGGTCCTGCTGGCACGTCGATGATCCCTGGTCGCGGAACGCCCGGCGCCCCGTCGGCGGCCATCATGCCAGCCCTCGGCGGACCGGGCCGTCAGGCCAGCTCGGTCTCCGTCTCGTCGAGCACCGTCTCGAGCAGCTCGGCGAGCGACTCGGCATAGCGCTCGAACAGACCCGCCTGTCGCGAGGGACGTCCCATCTCGGGCGCCACCTTGCGTCCGGGATGCAGCCAGACCACGGCCCGGTCGAGGGTCAGGTCGCACACCGCGAGCAAGCGCACGACCGCGATGCCCAAGGCATCCCGGTCGAGTCCGGCCACGTCCAGCTCGGTCGTGAGCACCGGACGGTCATCGGCCGAAAGCCCGAACTTGACGAAAGGCAACTCGTCGTTCCAGCGCAGGAACTGGCGATACGAGACACGGAAGGCATCGCTGAGCGGCGGCGCGTAGTGCACCCACAGCAACATCGCCACGGACGGGTCCAGGATCGAGCGTCAGGCGGATGTCCGGGCGGCGACGGCCGTCGAGCCGCAGGTCCCAACTGGCGATACCGTCGCGCTCGCCCTGGTCGATGGGCGCCAGTCCCAACTCGGCCAGCCAGGCGTCGACCCTCGCCGGATCCACCATGGGTGCGGGCTCGCGGGCGATCAGCGCTTCGCGGCCCTGGCCTTGCGCACCCGGCGGGCCTTGACCTCGACGCTGCTGCCGCTCGGCACGCGCTTCGACTTGAAGTCGGCTGGTCGCACCTCACCAGCGATGCGCACGTTGCGCCCGATGCGCGCGGAGGCCGGGATGACCGCGCGCTTGCCGACCACGGTGATGCCGGTGTTGAGCCGCTCGGGCTCATCCACGTTGGGCGTGTCGAAGTCGTTGCCCGTGCCCACGATGGCGTTGGGCCCGACGTTGACCTCCTTGTCGAGGATGGCTCGGTCGACCACCGCTCCGGCACGGATGTGGGTGTCGAACATGATCACGCTGTCGCGCACGATGGCGCCGGGGTCGACCCGAACGCCCGGCGAGAGCACCGAGTGCTCGACGGTGCCGCTGATGGTGCAGCCGTGACTGATGAGGCTGCGGTGCACGTTGGCCGTGGCACTGATGCGTGCCGGTGCGCGCTCTTCGGAACGCGTGTGCACGACCCAATCACGGTCGTAGAGGTCCAGCGGCGGATGGTCGTCCAGCAGCTCCATCTGGGTCTCCCAGTAGCTGTGGACCGTACCCACGTCCTGCCAATAGCCCTCGAAGCGATAGCCGAAGACACGCGCACCCGCGTCGAGCATGTCCGGCACGACGTGGCGGCCGAAGTCCTTGCGGCCTTCGAGCCACTTGTCGAGCGCCTTGGGGCTGAAGACGTAGATGCCCAGACTGGCCAGGTCAGTGGTGGGCTGTTTCGGCTTCTCCTGCCATTCGGTGACGGCATCGTTGTCGTCGAGGGCGAGCAGACCGAAGCGGTGCGCCTCCTCGATGGGCACCGGCTTGACCGCGATGGTCACGTCGGCCCGCTTGCGGCGGTGCTGCTGGATGAACGGGCCGTAGTCCATCTTGTAGATGTGATCGCCGGCCAGCACGAGGATGACATCGGCGCCCGACTGGCGGATCTGCTCCAGGTTGGCCGCGACCGCGTCGGCCGTGCCCAGGTACCACTCGCGCGGACGTCCGCGCGAGAGGAACGGCTGGAAGATGCGGATGCCGCCCGAGTTGCGGTCGAGGTCCCACGGACGCCCGGCCCCGATGTGGTCGTTGAGCGACATGGGTGCGTACTGGGTCAGCACCATCACGTTGGTCAACCCGGAGTTGACGCAGTTGGACAGCGTGAAGTCGATGATGCGGAACTTGCCCGCGAACGGGACGGCAGGCTTCGCGCGGACGCCTGACAGCAGCGAAAGACGTTCCCCCTCGCCGCCGGCGAGGATGACCGCCAATGTTCGGCTCACGCGGCGATGCTACACCGCCGCGTGCACCCGTCGTGGGCGTTCGCGCAACGGCCGCGCGATCGGGTGTTCGTCGCGGTCGAGTCGAAAGTCACCGCCACCCCCGGTACCGAGACGCTACATCGGCCCGGGGCCGGTCGTGCGTAGCATCGCCCGACGAGCGCTCTGCCGGCATGGCCCTGCCCATGGGCCGACCGTGCGAGCGCATCGCTGCGAAACGGGAGAGACGCGCACATGCCTGCCACCACCATGCCCGCCCCGGGCCCGCCCGCGCGCCTGTTGCGCCTGGGCGCCATCGGTCTGGCGGCGCTCTTCCTGGCCGCGTTCGTGGCCGCGTGGCCGGGTGCCGTGGTAGCGGCGGACCTCAGCCCCAAGATCACCTCGGTGCGCTACGCGCAGGAGTACTGGGAGGCACGCATGCGTGCGGCCGACGCGGACGTTCAGCGCTATCGTGCCGCGCAACGCGCGGCCGAGCGCTCGGTGAAAGCGACGCGGGCACGTCTCGCGCGCACACTCGAGCGGCGCGCGAAGGCCAAGCGGGCACTGCGCGCAAGCCGCAAGGATCTGCACGTGGCACGGACGGCGCTCGCGGAGGCGGAGCTCGGCACCCCGCCTCCACCCGACCCGGCGACCGCGGCGCTGGCCCTTGCGACGTACGCACCGGCGGTCGATGCCATCAACGACCGTGCGCCCGGGCTCGATCGAGCGGACGAGCCGAAGCGAGAGGAGCCAGCCATGACAGGCACGTCCCTCCTCGAGCCCGCGGCCAGGGCCAACGACGTGAAGCGCCTGGAGCGGGCGGCCAAGGAGCAGAAGCGAACCTTCAAGAAGGCCAAGCGCAAGGCTCGCCGGGCAGGCGACAGGGCACGGCTGGCACACAACCGCCTGGCCGCGGCCCGGGCCGGCGAGCGCGCCGCCATCAGCCGCCGCGAGAGTGCTGAAGGCAGTCTGGCGGCCTGGATCCTGACCATGGAGCGCTACGGGCGCATCCGCGCCATCAAGAAGTCGAAGGTCCGGCCCGGTGTCGACTCGCCCTTCGCCTGGCCCGCACGCGGTCGCATCACGCAGTACTACGGTCGCAGCCACGATGGACTCGATATCGCCAGCTACAAGGGCACGCCGATCCGGGCCGCGGCCTTCGGTGTCGTCTCCTACATCGGCTGGAACCCATGGGACGAGAACGGGCGCGCCTTCATGATCGTGGTCACCCACGCGAGCGGCTACGAGACGCTTTACGGCCACGTCATGCCCCGCCGCAGCGTGCGCGTAGGCCAGGAGGTCAAGCGCGGTGAGCTCATCGGCTACATGGGCAACACCGGCAAGAGCACCGGACCGCACCTGCACTTCGAGCTGCGACGCGGCCGCACCACGGTGAACCCGCTGGGGCATCTCTAGCGACCGCTCGGGTGGAGCGGCCGATGGTACCCCGGGGGTCCCCCCTCGAGGTGGTGCCGTAAGACACCGGTGCTCACGAGCATCGGGTCATGTTCCGAGCGCACCGAGCATCCTTCGCCCTCGCTGCCAGCGCGCGCCTGCTGACCCCCCTGCTCGTCACCGCACTGCTGCTCTCGGCCATGAGTCTCGCGCCGGCGCCGGTGCAGGCCGGCGGGTCCTCCACGGCGGCGACCATCCGCGCTCAGCAATTGAAGGCCGAGACGTCGATGCGCCGCGCAGACAAGCAGATCCAGAAGCTGCAGCGCCTGCGCCGGAACCACACCAAGCTGCTCAGGCAAGCCAAGCACCAACTGGCCGTGGCCCAGAAGCAGCGCGACGGCGCGCGGCGCAAGTCACAGTCGGCCCATGCCCGCCTCGACCACCTCGAGGTGCGGCTTGCGCGCGCCACGAGGGTGCGTCCCAATCCCAAGGGCTCGCAGACAGTCGACAAACCGGCGCTGCGCAAGCAGATCCGGAAGGTACGCACGAAAGTCCGTGGCCTCGACCGGGCCCTGCGTGTGGCCGAGCGCAAGGTCGAGACGGCGCGAGCCCTCAAGCAGTCGCGCTGGCAGAAGCCGTCCAAGGCGCGGCTGGCCAAGCGCATCGCTGAGCGTGAACGGGCAGAGGACCTGCTGGGCGGGGCCATCAACGCCGGGCTCAGCCTGGCCAAGACCAAGGCCGGTCAATTCGGGATCTCGGCCAGCTCCGGCTTGCGCAAGCCCGTAGCCGGATCCATCTCCCAGGCCTACGGCTGCACCGGCTATCCGGCCAATCCGCGGCGTGGCTCGTGTCGTCACTTCCATGACGGCCTCGACATCGCCGCTCCACGTGGGCGACCCGTCCGCGCTGCGGCGGACGGCTACGTGGCATACGTGGGCTTCAGCCCGTGGGATCCCGGCGCCCGCGCCTTCGTCGTCATCATCGGCCACAGCCGAGGCTACGAGACCGTCTATGCCCACCTGCAGCCGAACCGCCGGGTGCGGACCGGTCAGAAGGTCGCGCGTGGCGAGGTCATCGGCCGAGTAGGCCTGACCGGGCTCACCACCGGCCCCCACGTGCACTGGGAGGTCAAGCGCAGCGGCACGACCGTCAACCCGCTCGCGGCTGTCCACTGATCCCTACCTCTCCCGCCCGGCGTCAGGTCCGGTGGAAGGGACCTCCGTGGGCGCTGTGGCTAGAGGTAGGCCCGCGGGTTCACCGGCGACCAGTCCCCGCCGGCCCAGACCTCCCAGTGGAGATGGTTGCCCGTGGACCTGCCGGTGCTGCCCATGTAGCCGATGGTCTGGCCCTTCTTCACCGTCTGACCGGCCCTCACCGTGCCCGACGGCTGCAGGTGCGCGTAGAGCGTGGAGAGGCCACCGCCATGGGCGATGACGATGATGTAGGCCGGCACTGCCTCATACGGGTTCCAACCGGCGTAGGCCACGACACCGGCCCCGGCGGCCACGATCCTCGAACCACCCGCCCCGGCGATGTCGATGCCGTCATGGAAGTGTGGGCAGGAGCCGCGCGGCGGGTTCACGAAGTAGCCCGTGCAGCCGTAGTCCTGGCTGATGCTGCCGCTGGCCGGCCAGACGAAGAAGCCGCTGCCGCTGCCGGCCCCGACCCCGCCGAACTTGGCCGTGGCCGTGACCTGGGCCGAGGCCACGAGACTGTTGATCTTGGCGCGCAGGGCATTGCGCTGCGCGCGCATCTTCGCGGCCATGGCCGCGGCCTGCTTCTTGTTCTTGACGATGAGGCGCATCTGCGCCTCCTGGCGCTCCTTGGCCGCCTCGGTCCGCTTCTCCAGCTTCTTGAGCTGCCGCTCGGCCGCACCCAGCTCCTTGCGCAGGTCGACCACCTTCTGCCAGGTGTTCTCGGTCTCGCGGCGCAGCTGATCGGTGCGCAGGCGCGTGGACGTGGTCAGCAGACGCAGTGAGTCGAGTGCCTGCTGGTCCTGGCTGATCTGCTGCGCCAGCTGCGCATCGAGGTCGCCGTAGGCGAGCGCAGCCGAGGTGTCCGAGAGGACGTCGGAGAACGACTCGGCCGTGAAGACCTGCGTGATGAGCGAGGTGCTTTCTGAGCGCGAAGCCTCCACGATGCGCTGCCCCAGCGCCTCCCGGCGCGCCTTGAGGTCAGCCTCGCCGTTGGCCAGCTCGTGCTCCAGGAGCCCCAGCGTGTAGTCGGTCTGGCGCTGCTCCTCGACCAGCTGCTTGTGCCGGCCCTTGATGCGTTGGATGCGCGCCTTGACCTTCTCGATCCGCTCCTTGATCTTGACGATGTCGGCGCGGATGTCCTTGAGCTCTTCGGTCGTAGCGACGATGTCGGCGCGCGTCTCCTGCTCGTCGTTCTTGAGCTGCGCGACGAGCTTCTCGGACTTGGCGATCGACTTGGAGAGCGCAGCCTGACGCTCGCGCGCAGCCGAAATCTGATCCTTCAGGCTGGCGGCGTCGGCGGTCGCTGCCGGCACGGCAGGCACCGCCAAGGCGACGACGAAGATGAGCACGAACAGACGGAGCCAAGGCACGGCGGCTCCCTGTGCTCGCGCATTCACGCTAGGCACGTATCCAACAACTCCCACTTGCTGCCGTACGCAGCACCCCGGGCACGGGGGCGACCGAACACGGCACTCGGTCGTTGGGCCAATGCTACTCCCCCTCGAGGTGTCTCGCAAACCTCGGCGCGCAGACAGCGGCGGATTAGTACGTTCGAGCCGGTGCGCGCGGACACCACCGACGGCACCCTTGCCCCATGAGTGCCTGCGGACCTCTCGCTACCGCTCGTCGAGGCACGGGCCTCGAGCGGTGCTGAGCGCGATGATCGCCGCCGTGGTCGGCGGTGCCTTCGGCCTCGGGGCCGACCGACTCGCCGCGCGCTGGCCCGTCCATGAGGACGGTCTGGTGCGAGCGGTCGACTGGCGCACGCCCGTGGTCGTCCTTGGAGGTGCGGCCGCATGCGCGCTCCTGGCCGCGCGCTGGACCGAGCCGCTCGACCTGCTGGTCCTGGGCACCTATGTCGCCGCTCTCATCGTGCTGCTCGCGACCGACCTGGACCAGAGGCTGCTCCCGGACGTCATCACCTTCCCGTTGATGGGCTACGCGTTGGTGGTCCTTGGGCTGGGCCTGAACCCCGTGCTCGAGGGCAAGTCGCAGCTGCTCTTCGCCGCGGGCGACCTGACCGCCATCCTCGCCGCGGTCGCGGCGCCGGCGCTGCTGGCCATCACCGACCGGCTCTTCCGCGGCGCCCTGGGCATGGGCGACCTCAAGCTGGCGGTGAGCCTGGGCCTGATGTTCGGCCTCAGTCAGCTCTTCGTGGGCTTCCTCCTCGGCACGGTCGCCTTCGCCGCGGTCGTGCTCGTGCTGGTGCTGACCCGGCGGGTCTCGATGAAGACGGCCGTGCCCTTCGGGCCCGCGCTCATCGCCGCAGGTGTACTGGCCGCCGTGGTCCAGCCCTAAGCGCGTCCCGGCGCCCGCACTAGCCGAGAGCGAGCTCGACGAGGGTCGCGTGCATCACGCCGGTCGAGCCCTTCGTGGAGAAGGCATCGGTCTTGCTCAGGTAGGCTGTACCGGCGATATCGAGATGCACCCACGGAACCTCGATGAACTCCTTGAGGAAGAGGGCCGCGGTGATGGCACCGCCTTCGGGCCCCCCGATGTTCGACATGTCGGCGAAGGGCGACTCGAGGTCCTTGCGCAGGTCCTCCACGATGGGCATCCGCCACAGCGGCTCACCCTGGCGTGCGGCGGCGGCAGCCACGTCGTTCCACCAGCCGTCATCGCTGCCGAAGCCACCGGTCATGTAGCGGCCGAGGGCCCGCGCCATGGCGCCGGTCAACGTGGCCACGTCGACCACGTGCGTGGCCCCTTGCCGCTCCGCCCAGGTCAGCGCATCACCCAGGATCAGCCGTCCCTCGGCGTCGGTGTTGTTGATCTCCACGGTCTTGCCGTTGAGGGCTCGCACCACGTCTCCCGGCCGGGTCGAGCGCGGGCCGGGCATGTTCTCGACCGCGGGCGCGACCGCCAGCAGTGGCCGGTCGGGCGCCAGCTGGGCCGCAGTGGCGATGGCGCTGATGACGGTGCAGGCGCCGGCCTTGTCGGTCTTCATCTCGCCCATGTTGGGCGGCGGCTTGAGACTGATGCCGCCGGTGTCGAAGGTCACGCCCTTGCCCACCATGGCCAGCAGCCGGCCACGCTCGTCGCGCTCGAGTCCGGGCTTGTTGCGCAGCGCGATGAAGCGAGGTGGGTTGTCCGAACCGCGACCCACGGCCAGGAACATGCCCATGCCCAGCTTCTCTGCTTCCTCGGGACCGAAGACCGTCAGCTCCAGGCCGTGGGCGCGAGCGAGGTCGCTGGCTTCGTCGGCGAGGACCTCGGGGCTGACATCGTTGGCCGCTCGGTGGGCCAGTCGACGCGTGCGGTTCCCGCCCTCGCCGATGATCCGCCCTCGCTCACCCGCGACGGTCAGCGCGGCGGGGTCGCCCGACTCGACCACGAAGGTGAGCGACGTGAGCTGTGGCGGCAGTCTCTGGCCCGGCTCGTTGTAGATGGTCGACGGATCCGCGGCACCCTCGACCAGCCCGCGGGTGAAGAGCTCGACCAGGACGCCAGGAGCGATGCCGCCTGCGCCGACCAGCACCTCCGAGAGGTGCACGGCCAACGTCGAGACGCTCGTGCCGGCCAACGCCTTGACCACGACCGCGCCCAGGCGGCGGGCGCCCAGTTGGTCGATGGCATCCTCCCTCGCCGATGCCGACAGCGAGCACGAAGCGCGCGGCCATGTCTGGTGCCGGCAGGAGCGTGGCGGACCACAGCGAACCCGTGATGGCGCCGACGGAGCGAAGCTCGGAGATGGCACCGTCGAGGCGACGGTCGATCTCGGTCAGGTACGCGGGCAACGCATCGACGGACGGGACGGCGACGGCGAGGACATCGGCGTCGACATCCCACGGCTGTCGCTGTTCGACGTTCAGGCGCATGGGCAGACGGTCTCTTTCGTGTCGGGACCCGCCGGGGGCGGATCGATGGCTGGCGGGGAGTGGTTGTTGAGACTCAGTCTACGCCGCCGCCGGTCGCCTTTGCGCCGGGCTGGCTAGCATGGGCGCATGACCACGCCCGACCGGCTGCGCGACTGGCTGCGCGAGATGCCCAAGGCGGAGCTCCACCTGCACCTCGACGGCTCGCTGCGGCCGGAGACCGCGCTGGAGACTGCTGCGCACGCGTGAGGCAGCCGTGCTCGATCCGCCGCAGACGGTCGCCGACATGCGTGACCGACTGGTGGCGCCCGCGCATTGCGCCGACCAGGCCGAGCTGCTGCGTGCCTTCGACCTGCCCATCGCCCTGCTCCAGGACGCCGAGGCGCTCGAGCGTGTCGGGGCCGAGCTGGTGGAAGACGTGGCGGGAGATGGCACGGTCTACGCCGAGATCCGCTGGGCGCCCTCGCTGCACACTGCGAGGAAGCTCCCGCTCCGCGAGGGCATCGCCGCGGTGGTACGTGGTACAGGCGCGGCGGCAGCCGCGAGCGGGGTCGAGGTCCGACTCGTGGCCGTGGCCTTGCGTACGCATGACCCTGCCACCGCCTGCGAGGTCGCGCGCGCGGCGCTGGAGTTCCGCGACGAGGGCATCACCGGCTTCGACATCGCCGGGATCGAGCGTGATGCCCCGGACCCGCTCGTCTTCACCGAGGCGGTAGAGATGGCCCGTGGCGGGGGGCTCGGCATCACCTGCCATGCCGGCGAGTGGGGCGGCGCGGCGCAGGTCCGGCGGGCCCTCGACCTCGATCCCTGGCGCATCGCCCACGGGGCTCCGGCGGCCGACGATCCGCCCCTCATGCGAGAGCTGGCCGAGCGGCGCGTGACGCTCGATATCTGCCCCACCAGCAACCAGCAGGCAGGGGTCGGCAGCGCCGACCATGAGGCTCCCCTGCCCCGCCTGCTCCGCGCGGGCGTGCCCGTGACCATCAATACCGACGATCGCACCGTGTCCGACCTGACGTTGGTGCGCGAGCTCGAACGCGCAGTCAGCGTCCTCGGCTTGACGCCAGCCGAGGTCGTGCGGGCGATGCGCCAGGCCTACGCCGCTGCCTTCCTCCAGCACGACGAGGAGCTGCGGGCAGAGCTGCAGCAGGAGTTCGAGGCCTGGCTGGCGGACCGGCCGGCGCCCGCAGATGCCTCGCCTGGGACGGTGGGCACAGCGGTGCAGGACACCACGGTGGGCGAGATCCAGGCGAGCGAAATCTAGGCAGTCGCCGCCGCCAGCTCCTCGAGGATCAGGCCCAGCTCGTCCGGCCCCCCGGCGATGGCCGTGGGCCGTTGCGCGGGCGGCAGCGCTGCTGCCTGCTCCGCGCTGCTGACGCCGGTGAGCATGAGCACGCTGCGCGCGCCGACGGCATGCGCCGCGACGATGTCGGTGAGCAGGCCATCTCCGATGACCACGGCCTCCTCCACGGGCACGCCCGCCACGGCCGCGGCCTCGCGCATCAGCCCAGGTTCGGGCTTGCCGATGACGAGGTCCGGCTGGCGCCCACTGGCGGTGGCGATGGCCATGATCATCGCGCCAGCCCCGGCCTTGAGTCCGTCGGCCATGGGGAAGATGGGGTCGCGGTTGGTGGCTGCGAAGTAGGCACCGTCGCGGACGGCCATCGACGCTGCCGAGAGGCGTTCGAAGGAGAGGTCGAAGTCGACCCCGCAGACCACCGCGTCCGGTCGCCGGGCCTGGCCCTCGTAGGAACACTCGACCGTGGCGAGCCCCACGTCATCGAGCTCGCGCGCGAGGCCTTCACCACCGAAGACCATGCTCAGGCGTGGCGGCTCGGGCAAGGCGGCCAGGGCCAGGGCCGTGCCGCGCGCCGAGGTCAGGATGCGATCGAGCGGCGCGGGCGCACCCATGCCCTCGAGCCGAGCCTGGTACTCGGTGCGATGCCAGCGCGAGTTGTTGGTGACATAGACGATGATGTCACCAGCCGCTGCGCGCTGAGTCAGCAGCTCGGGCATGCCGGGGATCTTCTCCATACCCCGGTAGACGACACCGTCAAGATCGACGAGAAGGAGCATGCAGCGATGGTAGCCGCCCGGATGGGGCCCAGCGGATGAGGGACGCATGAGCACGCGCGGAGGCGTCGACGAGATCGACGTCCTGCTCATCGACGGCGACAACCTGCTCCACGACGTGCGCGGCAGCCGGGACGAGGGCGGTGTGGCCTGGCTGCTCCCGCGCCTCTCGGGTTGGCGTCCGGCGCACCTGCACATCATCGTCGGCCTCGACGGGCATCCGGCCCCGGGAGAGGCCAGCCGCAAGAAGGCCACCCGCGGCATCGACTTCCATCACTCCGGGCGCCGCAGCGCCGACGACATGCTCATCGACCTGCTCAAGGCGCAACCATTCGCCCTCCGCGCACGGACGGCATTGGTCACGCGTGACCGCGGACTGCAGGCGCGGGCGACCCGCGCAGGCGGCCTGACCCGCTCGGTCGATTGGCTCATGCGCGAGGTCACCGGGACCCGGGCGGCCGGGACCCACGGTCGCACCGGCCCGGCGCCCAAGCCGACGGGCATCGGGCAGGGCGCGCCACCGAAGCAGCCCCCCTCCGCGCCGTCCGGCCCCGACGACGAGCGGGCCGCGTGGCAGCCCGGCCGGGGCGCCACGAAGAAGAAGGGCAATCCCAGGCGCAACGCGAAACGATCACGTCAGCGCTAATATCTGCCCATGTCGCCCGACCCGTGGACCTCGTTCCTCGAATGGCTGGCCACCGTGTTCGTGCCCGCCTGGGGCGAGCTCATCGGCCTGCTGCCGTACGTGGTCATGGGCACCATCGCCGGGCCCGTCCTCACCATCATCGTGCTCATGTGGGGCTGGTATCTCATCAACCGCCGGCGCGGGGTGGTCCGCCACGGTGCGGCTGAGGCGCGCGCGGCCCCCCTCGACGCGGACGGCCGCCCGGTCTTTCCGGCGAACGTGCCCTATTGCGAGCAGCACGCGCTCGTCTTCCCGGCTCGCGCGCGGACCTGCACCATGAACGGCGACCCCCTCAGCGTGACCTGCCCCGTCGACGGCAGCGTGCGCGCCGCCGAGATCGACACCTGCACCGCCTGTGGCACCAAGTTCAAGCTGGGTGCCACGTCGCCTACCGCGATCGTGCTTTCGTCCGACGGCCCGCCGCGGGGCGGCGCCGCGGTCGCCTAGCCCGCCGGCACCGGCAGCTCAGAGGCGGCGGCACCCTTGGCCACGCTCTCCGCTTACCTCTTCGTGGTGGGTGCCTTGCTGCTCCTCTTCGCCTTCGTGCTGGGCGTGGCCTACACGACCCTGCTCGCGAGCGGTCGCCGGGCCGTGGCGACGGCAGCCTCGACCGCGCCACAGCTGGCCCCGGCCGGCCTCGACGGCTCCGCGCCCGCTCTTGCTGCTGACGCGGACGCAGCGCCCGGCGCCCACACCGCGG
This sequence comes from uncultured Chloroflexia bacterium, assembly GCA_963716815.1. Classification (GTDB taxonomy): domain Bacteria; phylum Chloroflexota; class Limnocylindria; order Limnocylindrales; family CSP1-4; genus JAFMJV01. The sequence continues at coordinate 129,977 of CAVQUM010000017.1, read as the reverse complement.
GTGGCCTGCTCCACGGACTGACGTGGGCCAGCTTCCTGGCCATGGCGGGGTCGCTGCTGGCTCGAGCCGTGGTCGTCGAGCGCGGCCCGTGGGGCAACATGTACGAATTCTCCATCGCCTTCGCGGTGGGGGTCCTGGGCGGCTACCTCTTCCTGCAGCAGCGCTACCCCATCCGCGCCATCGCCTTCCTGCCGCTGGGCGTGGCCCTCTTCCTGGTCGGCTACGCCGCGACCCTGCCGGCTTCGATCGAGCCGCTGGTGCCGGCCCTCGACAACCCGCCCCTGCTGACCGTCCACGTCGCCCTGGCCATGATCGCCTACGGCGTGCTGGCGATCTCCTTCGCGGCCGCGGTCGGCTACCTCGCCCAGGGCGAGGGTGACCGCCATGCGTGGCTGCCGAGCCACGAGGTGCTCGACACGGTGGCCTATCGCTCGGTCGTCATCGGCTTCCCCGTCTTCGCCACGATGATCATCCTCGGCTCGTACTGGGCCTCGATCGCCTGGGGCCGCTACTGGGGTTGGGATCCAAGGAGACCTCGGCGCTGGTGACCTGGCTCATCTACGCGCTCTACCTCCACGCCCGCAGCCAGCCCAGTTGGCGTGGTCGCCCAGCCGCGCTCGTGCTCGTGCTCGGCTTCGGGGCGGTGCTCTTCACCTACTTCGGCAACCTCTTCTTCAGCGGGCTGCATTCCTACTCGGGGCTGTAGGCACGCCCTCCGGGCTGTGGGCAGGCTCGCCCGACTGCGGGCATGCGTGTCTCGGTGTATCGGGATGTGGCTCCCGCCCCGTGGGTCGCACCCGCTCACAGTTGGCCTGAGCTTGCCGCTCAACGGGCGATCACGTCCACTCCAGGCGCCGACCGCTCTCCGTCTTGCCGCGCTGCGTCAAGGATCGTCCAGCCGTGCCACAGGGCGGCAGGTACGACCGACGGGGCGGCCAGCAAGGGCTTCGGGCTCCGGATCTGGCGCCATCCTCGTCGGTTCTGCCCGCGTCGCGGCAACGAGCTGGTTGCTGCGGGCGCGCGCCGGCTGCGGTGCTGCCCGCGTCGACCGCCTATCTCGCGCGCAGGCCGGCGATGATGCGCGAGCGGTAGGTGTCGAAGACAACGGCGAGGATGACCACGAGGCCGGTCACGACGACGCGCCAGTTGTCGGTCACGCCCAACAGGATCAGGCCGGTCGAGAGCACCTGCAGCAGGCAGACCCCGAAGAACGTGCCGATGACGGAGCCCTTGCCGCCGGTGAAGCTGGTACCGCCGATGATGACCGCGGCGATCGCGGTGAGCTCGTAGCCGATGGCGGCGATGGGGCTACCGACGTTGAGGCGCAGCAGCCAGACCAGGCCGGCCAGGCCGGCCAGCGTGCCGCAGATGACGAAGGCGCTGATCTTGTAGGGCACCGGGTTGTGGCCCGGACAGCCGGACCGCTTCCTCGTTGTTGCCGATGGCGTAGATGAAGCGACCGAAGATGGTGAAGCGCAGCACGAACCAGGCCACGGCCACGACCGCGATGGCGATGATGAAGTAGACCGGGATGCGCACGACCCAGAGGTCGATGAAGGATGTTGCCGAAGTCGATGAAGACGCGCGGCAGACCGTTGATGGTGGAGTTGTCGCTGATCACCTGCGAGCCGCCACGGGCGATCGACATCATGCCCAGCGTGACGATGAAGGACGGTACTCTCCAGCGCTCCGAGATGAAGCCGTTGATGAAGCCGCAGAGCGCGCCCACGAGGAGCACGAAGACGATGGCCAGCGGGATCGAGAGCAGCGGATCGAGCTCGAACGGCACCCAGCGCGCAAGGAAGTCGGGGACCATGATGGTCGCGCCCACGACCGTGGCCAGCGCCATCACCGAGCCGACCGAGAGGTCGATGCCGCCGACGAGGATGACGAAGGTCATGCCCACGGCCAGCACGGTGTTCATGGCCACCTGGCCGAACATGCGCGTGAAGTTGTCACCCGTCGCGAAGTACGGCGCGAAGACCATGAACAGGATGACCAGTACCACCAGAGCCAGGCCCACGCCTGCCTCCCGTAGCGAGAAGGCGATGGCGCGGTTGGCCAGCGACAACTGGCCTTCGCCCTTGGGCGTGGCTGGTGTCGGTGCAGCGCTCATGCGTTCTCCCCCGTCGATGCTGCCTCGGCCCGCCCGGCGGCGTGGGCCGGGTCGAGGTAGTTCTTGTAGGCCAGTTCCAGTACCGCTTGTTCGCTGAACGCTTCCCGGGCGAGCTCGCCCACGATGGCGCCCTTGCTGAAGACGATGATGCGGTGGCAGATACCCAGGAGCTCGGGCAGGTCTGACGAGACCACGATGGCACCTTTGCCTTCCGCCACGATCCCAGATGAGGTTGTAGATCTCGAACTTCGCGCCGACGTCGATGCCGCGGGTGGGCTCATCAATGATGAGGATGCGCGACTCCGCGAAGAGCCACTTCGCCACCACCACCTTCTGCTGGTTGCCGCCGGAGAGGAATCGACCAGCTGGCCCGGTGACTGCGCCTTGATGCTGAGCGCGTCGATCAGCTCCTGCGAGGCCTCGGTCTCCGCCTTGCGCTGGAGCAGGCCGCGCTTGGTGATCGACTCGAGCTTGGTGATGGTCGTGTTCTGAGCCACGCTCATGTCCAGCATCAGGCCCTGCGACTTGCGGTCCTCGGTGAGCAGGCAGAGGCCAGCCGCGACCGAGTCTTCGGGCGAGCGGATCGCGACCACCTCGCCATCGATGGTGATGACTCCGCCCGCAGCCTTGTCGGCGCCGAAGATGGCACGCATGGCCTCGGTCCGGCCCGGAGCCCACGAGGCCGGCGACCCCCAGGATCTCGCCCGCGTGCAGTTGCAGCGAGACCGGCTCGGCGTTACCGCGATACGTCAGTCCCTCGACCGAGAGCAGCTCGTCACCCAGCTCGACCTGGGGCCGGAAGGGATAGCCTTCGGCCATGGACCGGCCGACCATGAGCTCGATGATCTCGGGCACCGTGATGTCGGCCACGTCGCGGGTGGCGACCCACGCCCCATTGCGCAGGATGGTGACGCGGTCGCCGATCTGCACCACCTCGTCGAGGTGATGGGAGATGAAGAGGATGCCGATGCCGCGCCCGGCGAGCTCGCGGATGATGCCGAAGAGCTGGTCGGTCTCACGCGGCGTAAGGGTCGCAGTGGGCTCGTCGAGGATGAGCACGCGCGCGTCGGTGAGCAGCGCCCGCGCAATCTCCACCAGCTGCATCTGGGCGATGCCCAGGTCCTCCACGGCCGTGTCCGGCGGCATGTCCAGGCCGACCTCGGCCATCAGTTCCTCTGCTCGGTGACGCATCGTCGCGCGGTCGACCAGGCCCCGCCGCGAGGGCAATGATTCGAAGGAGAGGTTCTCCTCGATGGTCAGGTAAGTGAGCAGGTTGAGCTCCTGGTAGACCACCCGGATACCGGCCGTCAACGCTTCCTCGGGTCGCGGGGCGCGTAGGGCCGCCCGTCAAGCAGCACTTCGCCTTCGTCGGGCCGATGCACGCCGGAGAGGGCCTTGACCAATGTCGACTTGCCGGCTCCGTTCTCGCCCACGAGGGCGTGGACCTCGCCGGGCATGACGGTCAGGCTGACGTGGTCGAGAGCCAGCACACCGGGAAACTCCTTGGAGAGCGCCGCGGACCTCCAGGATGGGTGAGTCCACCGGTGGCGTGGCGGACCGGGCCGATGCCTCGGCCGGGTTCGCGACGTCACTCGTGGATACACTCATGGGTCAGCTCTCTGGCCTGGCGTGAGTATGAGGCGAGTCAGCCGCCGGTGGAAGCCGACGGCTGACTCGACCCTTGCGAAATCGGTGGTTACTCGGCGGTGACCAGCTCGACGGGGGTCTGGACCCAGCCCTCGAAGGTCTCGCCCTGCATCTCGCGCAGCGCGAACTCGATGCCGAACTTGGCCATGTCCGCGCCGAACTGTTCGATGGTCGCGAGCATGGAGCCGTTGTCGATCAGCTCATGCACAGCCGGGATGTTGTCGAAGCCGACGACCTGGATCTCGCCGACCTTGCCCTCAGCCTCCAGCGCGGAGACGACGCCCAGGGCCATGGAGTCGTTGGCGGCCATGACGCCTTGGACGTCCGGATACTGCGTGAGGAAGTTGGTCATCAGCTGGTTGGCTTCCTCGGTCTCCCAGTGGGCGGTGCGGGAGTCGAGCAGATCGAGGCCGTACTCGGCCACGCTGTCCTCGAAGCCCATGCGTCGCTGGTTGCCGTTGTCGGCCTCGGGGTTGCCCTCGAGGATGACGACCTTGCCGCCCTCGCCGAGCGCCTGGCCGAGCGCGTCGCCGGCCAGCTTGGCGCCGGCGCGGTTATCCGGGCCGAAGAAGGCCAGGTCGATGCCGGCATCGGCCATGGCGTCCGCGTCGAGCGCGACGTCGATGTTGATGACGTGGATGCCCGCGTCGAGCGCCTTCTTGATGGGCTCGACCATGGCCACGGAGTCGGCCGGGGCGATGACGATGGCGTCGAACTGCTGGGTGATGTAGTTCTCGACCGCGGCGACCTGGGCGGCGAAGTCACGCTCGTCCTGCATGCCCACGGTCTGGAATTCGAGGATGTCCTCGTTGGCCGCGGCGAATTCCTTGGCGCCGGCGTCCATCTGCTGGAAGAACTGGTTGGCCAGCGACTTCATGACCAGGCCGACCTTGGGCTTGCGGCCGAGGTCTCCGGTCAGATTCGGCAGCTCTCCCGTCGGCTCCTGTGCCGCGACCACGCCGGCCGAGGCCACGACGAGCGAGGCTGCCATCATCGAGCTGACGCCTGCGGCCAGCCAACGGCTCTTGGTGATACCAACCATGCGGTGGTTCCTCCTTCCGGCCCCGATATGGGGCCGCTCTCCATGGCGAGGGACCGAGTGTGGTACCCCACCGGCGGCAGCGCAACCGTTTGCGCAACCGTTTACGTCGGCAGTGTAGCGCGCCCGCCGAGCCGAGTCAACGTGGATCCGAGTGGGTCGCGTCCGCACGCGCTGCGAGGGCTCAGCCGAAGCGGGCGGCGATGGCCTCGCGCGTGGGCAGACCGGCCTGGGCGCCGGCCACGGTGGTCTTGAGCGCAGCGCCGACCATGGCCCAGCGCAGCGCCTCGCGCAGGTCCGCACCACGCGCCAGCTCAGCGGCGAGGATGCCGTTGAGCGCGTCCCCTGCCCCGGTCGTGTCGACCGGTGTCACGCGGGTGGCGGGCAGGTGTTCGGTCACGCCGTCCGCGTAGAGCAGCGCGCCATCGGCCCCGAGCGTGACGACCACCGGTGCCTCGGTCCTGGCCGAAAGCACCTGCGCCGCAGCCTCGGGTCCGCCCACGCCCGCGAGGGTCTCGGCTTCAGTCTCGTTGGGTGTGAGGATCGGGTGGAGCCGCAGGAGCGCGTCGCTGAGAGGGCGCGCGGGAGCGGGGTTGACCACGATGCGCAGGTGATGCTCGCCGGCCCAGCGAGCGGCCGCCTCCACCGCCTCGTCGTAGACCTCGAAGCCGATGAGGCAAACCGTCCCCGGGGCAGGCCGCAGCGTTGCCGTCTCGGCCGCGATCATGGGCCCGTCGAGGCGGGCGTTCGCGCCTGACGCCACCGCGATCTGGTTCTCGCCCGCGTCGTCGACCACGATCAGGGCCAGGCCCGTGTGCGTGTCCTCGACCACGCGGCAGCGGCTGACGTCGACGCCCGCCTCGGCCAGGCCCGCCAGGGCGCTCCGGCCCAGGTCATCCCCACCGACCGCGCCCAGCATGGTCACGGCGCGCCGACCCGCGCGGCAGCCACGGCCTGGTTGGCGCTCTTGCCCCCGTTCTGCTGGATGAAGCGCTCGCCGAGGACCGTCTCTCCGGCCGCGGGCAGACTGGGCACGCCCACGATGAGATCGACGTTGATGGAGCCCGCGACGACGACGGCGCCGCCGGGATCGGTCATGGCCATCAGGATCGCTCACCCCCTGGTCCGAGGCGGCCACGCGGGCGAAACCGATTGCGCAACCGATTGCGCGAGAGTATCCTGCGCGCGATGGTCGTGTCAACGTCACTCCCGCCGCCTACTATCCCGGTCCACCCATGACCACCATCCGCGATGTCGCCGAGCGTGCCGGCGTCTCCACCACCACCGTCTCCCACGTGGTCAACCGTACCCGCAAGGTCGACGCCGGCACCGCTGCACGCGTCGAGGCGGCCATCCGCGATCTGGGCTACCGGCCCAACGCCCTCGCGCGCAGCATGCGTCGCGGGCGCACGCACACGGTGGGTATCGTCATCCCCGACATCGCCAACCCCTTCTTCGGTGACCTCGCGCGCTACCTCGAGGACCACCTGTTCGAGCGGGGCTACAGCGCCATCATCTGCAACTCCGACGGCGACGCCGTCAAGGAGGCGCGCTACCTCGACGTGCTGCTGTCCAAGAAGGTCGATGGGCTGCTGCTCATCGCCGCCAGCCAGGCCGCACGACGGCCTCGGCTGGCTCGCTCACAAGGGCCCACCCACGATCGTCGTCGACCGCGAGCTGGACGACCTCGTCTCGCAGGTCATGGTCGAGAACCGGCACGGCGGCTACCTCGCCGGGTCGGCACCTGCTGGAGCTGGGCCACCGCGATATCGGCGTGGTCGCCGGACCCGGTGGCCTGGGCACCAGTGCCCGCCGCCTGGAGGGCTTCCTCACCGCGCTCGACGAGGCCGGCGTAGGACTGCCCCAGACGCGCATCTTCCGGGGCGACTTCCGGGCCGCCAGCGGGCGGGCGGCCATGGACGGCTGGATCGTGAGCGGGCGGCCGCCCACGGCGGTCTTCGCGGAGAACGACCTCATGGCCATCGGCACCCTCAGCGCTGCCCATGCCCGCGGGCTCGACGTGCCCGACGACCTCTCCGTGGTCGGCTTCGACGGCATCGCCTTCGGAGCCGACGTCACACCGCCGCTCACGACCGTGGCGCAGTCGGCGGACGACGTCGCGGCCGCGGCCGTCGAGCTGCTCTTCGAGCGGCTGCGCGACGGGGCGGCGCAGCCCCGCCTGGTGGAGCTGCCGGTAGCGCTCGCGGTGCGCGGTTCATCGGGGCCACCACCCAGCGGGTAGCCGCAGTCTCGCGGGTCGCCTGGTCCGCCCGTCGGTGGCCTGTGGCGGCCCTCCGCGCTGGACCAAACCGCCCATCTGTTCTATACTGGCGTTCCGGTCCGCAGGTTGTCCACGAGCCCCATGCACAGTCCATCCACAGCGTCGGCCCCCATCGCAGCCAGACCGCAACATGTTGTGTACCTCGGGTCGTTACCACCCCAACATGTAGTGGTTTCGGGGTTGACAGCCGACGGCCGCCAGGTCCACAATCCCCCAGCCGCTGCCGGGTCTGGGGAGTGCGCTCCCGGAGTCGATCCCAGGGAGGGGAGCAACGTCGATGCCCGCCCAACGGCGTCGCTCGGCCGGCCACGGCGTGCGGGCCGCGGAAGCGGCTCCGCTTTCGAGCTATCCGACAGTGCCGGTGTCGTCGCCGGCGCCACAAACGTTCGAGAGGAGAGGTCATGGCTGAGGCTGTCGCCAAGGTCCGCAACGCCACCCCCGGCAAGGAGGCGACAGCACGAGCAGGTTCCCGCAACGGGCGCAAGGTACGCGCCTCGTCGAGACCGTCAGTGGACCAGGGCTACCGCTTCACTGGCGCCGAGGGCCAGGGGCCTGACCTTCGAACGTCGCTGGACCACTCCCGGCGTGCACCCCTATGACGAAGTCACCTGGGAGCTGCGCGACGCGGGCATCGCCAACGAGTCCGGCCAGTCCGTCTTCGAGCAGAAGGACGTCGAGGTCCCCGCCTTCTGGAGCCAGCTGGCCACCAACGTCGTCGTCAGCAAGTACTTCCGCGGCCACATCGGCACGCCCAGCCGCGAGCGCAGCGTCAAGCAGCTCATCGACCGCGTGGTCAACACCATCACGGGCTGGGCCGCGACCCAGCGCTACTTCGCGGGCGACGAAGACCTGGCCACCTTCAAGGCGGAGCTGACGCACCTGCTGCTGCACCAGAAGATGGCCTTCAACAGCCCCGTCTGGTTCAACGTGGGTGTGGAAGCCAAGCCGCAGTGCTCGGCTTGCTTCATCAACTCGGTGCAGGACTCGATGTCCTCCATCATGGACCTGGCCAAGACCGAAGCCATGCTCTTCAAGTACGGCTCGGGCGCCGGCGTGAACCTCTCCCCCATCCGCGGCTCGAAGGAGAAGATGTCCGGCGGCGGGATCGCCTCTGGCCCGGTCAGCTTCATGAAGGGCTTCGACGCCTTCGCCGGTGTGGTCAAGTCGGGCGGCAAGACCCGCCGCGCGGCCAAGATGGTCATCCTTAACTCCGGCCACCCCGACATCCTCGACTTCGTCGACTCCAAGGCCAGCGAGGAGCGCAAGGCCTGGGCCCTCATCGAAGCCGGCTACGACCCTTCCTTCACGGGTGAGGCCTACGGCTCCGTCTTCTTCCAGAACGCCAACCACAGCGTGCGTGCGTCGGACCAGTTCATGCGCGCGGTCGAGAACGACGACGACTGGACCACCTACGAGGTCACCAGCGGCCAGCCGGCGGACACGCACAAGGCCAGGACCATCTTCCGCCACATGGCCGAGGCCGCCTGGATCTGCGGCGATCCCGGTATCCAGTACGACACCACCATCAACGACTGGAACCCGGTGGCCAACACGGACCGGCAACACGCCACCAACCCCTGCTCGGAGTTCTCGTTCCTCAACGACACCTCCTGCAACCTGGCCTCGCTGAACCTGATGAAGTTCGTGGATGCGGACGGCGAATTCGATGCCGAGGCCTTCCGCTTCGCCGCGCGGCTGACCATCACGGCGCAGGAGATCCTCGTCGACAACGCGTCCTACCCCACCGCGCAGATCGAAGAGAACTCGCATCGCTTCCGTCCGCTGGGTCTGGGCTACGCCAACCTCGGCGCCCTGCTCATGAGCCGCGGCCTGGCCTACGATTCAGACGCAGGCCGCGCCTTCGCGGGCACCATCACCGCGCTGATGACCGGCGAGGCCTATCGCCAGTCGGCCATCATCGCGCGCGATCACGGCGGTGCCTTCAACGACTACGCCGTCAACGAAGGCCCCTTCCTGCGCGTCATCGGCAAGCACCGCGATGCCGCCTACGAACTCGACGAGAACGTGGCTCCTGCCGGCCTGGCCGAGGAGGCCCGTTCGGTCTGGGATGAGACCCTCGCCCTGGGCGAGCAGCACGGCTATCGCAATGCCCAGGTGAGCGTGCTCGCACCCACCGGCACCATCGCCTTCATGATGGACTGTGACACCACCGGTATCGAGCCCGATATCGCGCTCATCAAGTACAAGAAGATGGTCGGCGAGGGCTTCCTCAAGATCGTCAACCAGACGGTGCCCCTGGCCCTGCGGCGCCTGGGCTACACGGCCGACGAGGTCGAGGCCATCGTCGAGCACATCGACCAGTTCGAGACCATCGAGGGCTCGCCCGACCTGCGGCCCGAGCACCTGTCGGTCTTCGACTGCGCCTTCAAGCCGACGAACGGTGAGCGCTCCATCGGGCACATGGGCCACCTGCGCATGATGAGCGCCACGCAGCCGTTCCTCTCCGGTGCCATCAGCAAGACCGTGAACATGCCCGAGGCGGCCACTGCGGGAGACATCGAGGATGTCTACATGCAGGGCTGGAAGCTGGGCCTCAAGGCCATCGCCATCTACCGCGATGGCTCCAAGCGCAGCCAGCCACTCTCGACGGGCAAGAAGACAGACGACACCGACGTGACTTCTCCCACGGCAGACGCGGCGACGGGGCTCGAGCTCACTGGGGAGCCCAAGCCATACCGTCGCCGCCTGCCGGACGAGCGTCGTGCGATCACGCACAAGTACCAGGTCGCGGGCCACGAGGGCTACATCACCGTCGGCCTCTACCCCGACGGCCAGCCCGGCGAGATCTTCCTCAAGATGGCCAAGGAAGGCTCCACCGTCAGCGGCCTCATGGACACGCTGGCCACGATGACTTCCATCGCGCTGCAGTACGGCGTGCCGCTGCGCGACCTGGTCAACAAGTTCACCCACGTGCGCTTCGAGCCGTCCGGCTTCACGGGCAACCCGGAGGTGCCCATCGCCAAGTCGATCGTGGACTACATCTTCCGCTGGATGGGCTCCCGCTTCCTCTCCAAGGATGACCGCGACGCCCTCGGCATCATGGGCGCCGAGGTCGTGGCCTCGGCACCCGCAGACCCCTCTCCGCAGCTGGGCGCATTCGACCTGGCTGACGGGCCGGCCGAATCCACCTCGGCCGAGGCGCCGCCCGCACCGTCGTCCTCCTCCGATGACGCGGGCGGGGCCCGGCCGCTCGCACTCGGGGCCACACCCCCTGCGAGCACCACGGCGGGCGGGACCGGCGGCAACGGCCACGTCCTGTCCACGCTCGGCGCTGGTCAGCGCATCGCCTTCTCGGTCAGCGCCGACTCCCCGTCGTGCATGGACTGCGGCAGCATCATGGTCCGCAACGGCAGCTGCTACAAGTGCCTCAACTGCGGCGCCACCAGCGGCTGCAGCTGATCGACCCGCGGGTGCCAGCTCGGCACCCGTACGAGGTCAGCGGCCGGGTCGCGTAGCCGACCCTCACGCGCGGCACGGACCGGCTACCCTCCCCTTCGATGCGCATCGCCACCTGGAACGTCAACTCACTCAAGGCCCGCATGGAAGCGGTCGAACGCTGGTTCGAGCGCGCCCAGCCCGACGTGCTCCTCCTGCAAGAGACCAAGCTGGCCGACGACGACGCACCAGAGATGCCCTTCCGCATGGCCGGCTACGAGCTGCTGCACCACGGCGAGGGCCGCTGGAACGGCGTGGCCATCGCCAGCAGGGTGGGCCTCGAAGCGCCGGTGACCAACTTCGGCGACGGGCCCGTACGAGAGAGTCGCAGCACCAAGGATGCGCCGAGCGCCGATGACTTCGACCCCCTGACCGAGGCGCGCATGGTCAGCGCGGTCTGTGGTGGAATCCGCGTGGCCAGCCTCTACGCGCCCAACGGCCGCGAGCTCGACTCGCCTTGGTACGCGGGCAAGCTGCGCTGGTTCGACCGGCTGCGGGCGTGGCTCGACGAGATCGCCACGCCGGCCGATGCGCTACTGCTCGGCGGCGACCTCAACGTGACGCCTACCGACGATGACGTGTGGGACGCGGCTGCGGCTCACGGCGCCACCCACGTGTCGGAGCCCGAGCGCGCCAAGCTCGCGGCGCTGGAGTCGTGGGGCCTCGTCGATACCTATCGCGCGTACCAGCCTGCCATCGACCGCTTCAGCTGGTACGACTACCGCGCGGGCATGTTCCACAAGAACATGGGCATGCGCATCGACCTGCTCTACGGCTCGGCGTCGGTGGCCGAGCGCGTCATCTGGGCCGAGATCGACCGCGAGGCACGTAAGGGCCCGCCGACCCCGTCGGACCACGCTCCGGTGTTCATCGACCTTGACGAGCCGGGCCAACCGCTCGACGCTGGCTGGGAGGCAGCACTCGCGCGCGTGAAGGAGCGCACGAGACCCCGCTAGCGAGAAGGACCATGCGGGCCGAGCTCCCGACCGGCGTCGTGACTCTGCTCTACACGGACATCGAGGGCTCGACACGCCTGCTGGCCGAGCTGCGGCGCGACTACGTCGACGTCCTCGCCGAGCATCGCCGCATCCTCCGCGCGGCCGCAGCGGACAACGGTGGCGTCGAGGTCGATGTCCAGGGCGACTCCACGCTGCTCGCCTTCGCCCGTCCATCGGACGCGGTCGCCGCGGCCAGCGGAGCCCAGCTCGCACTCGCCGACGGCATGGTCCGAGTGCGCATGGGTATCCACACGGGTGAACCGGAGCTGACCGACGAGGGCTACGTGGGCCTCGACGTCCATCGAGCCGCTCGCATCGCCGATGCCGGTCACGGTGGCCAGGTCCTGCTCTCCGCGCCGACCCACGCACTGGTGTCCCACCCGACCGCCGACCTGGGGGGCCACTGGCTTCGAGGCCTCGATGAGCCCGAGCAGATCTACCAGCTGCTCAACGAGGGGCAGCCCGACGAGTTCCCGCCGCTGCGCACGGTCGAGGCCGATCGCCCCGTGCTGCCCGAGCAGACCACGTCGTTCATCGGCCGCGAAGCGGAGCTGGCGCGTGTCCACGAGCTGCTCGACGATCCCCACTGCCGCATCGTGAGCATCGTGGGACCGGGCGGATGCGGCAAGACCCGCTTGGCGCTCGAGGCCACCGCCGCACGATGGCAGCGACAGCGCCAGGCCGCGGCCTTCGTCCCCCTCGTGACCGTGCCGACCCGCGACCTCCTCATCGGGGCGCTGGCCGATGGCATCGGACTGGCCCTCGACATGGTCCACAGCGCTGGCCGCACGCCCGAGGAGAACCTCATCGACTTCCTGCGGCCGCGTTCGCTGCTGCTCGTGGCCGACAACTTCGAGCAGCTTCTGCCAGAGGCCGACCTGCTGGCCAGCATCGTCGAACGAGCGCCCCACGTGACGTTCCTGGTGACGTCTCGTGCACGCCTTGGACTGCGGGGCGAGTGGGTCGTCGACGTGGCCGGGCTCCTCGGCGACGGGGACGACCCACTCGACCGATGCGGCGATCCGGCTCTTCCTGGAACGCGCCCGCCAGCGTGAGCCGGGGCTGAGCGTCTCGGACGACGACTGGGCGGATGTCGGCCGCATCTGCCGACTCGTCGAGGGCATGCCCCTGGGCATCGAGCTGGCGGCGGCCTGGGCCGGCATCCTGGCGCCTCACGAACTCGCCCACGAGATCGAGCGCACCATCGAACGCGGCGAAGTCGGACAGTGCCGAGGTCGAGCCCGCCTGTGCGAAGTAGTCGCAGCTGTGCACGATCGCTCGCCAGCCCAAGTCCAGCTCGATCTGACCCTCGCCGGTCGCCTCGCAGGCCTCGAGCGAGGCGCTCTGGGCGACCGGGTCGCCGTCGCTGATGACGCCGGACCACGAGCCGAACGCGACCGGACGCTCGTCCGTGCCGACCAAGTGGGCGCCGATCTGGGAGCCCAGGCTGAAGCCCTGGACGCCCACGCGATCCGGGTCGATGCCCTCCTGGGTGACGAGCCAGTCGAGCGCAGTGGAGGCGTCATCGATCATGGAGTCGTAGGTGTAGTCGAGCGTCGAGGCTCCGCTGGCACCCATGCCCGCGAAGTCGATGCGCAACGAGCCCACGCCCTGGGCCGCGAGCGCGTCGGCCAGGCGAGCGTACATGCCGCCGACCTCGTCGGCGGAGCTGCCGTAGCCGTGCAGCATGAGCACGGCCGGCACGGCGCCCTCGGCCTCGACCGGCAGCACCAACATGCCCGGGATGTCGTAGTTCTCACTGGGGATGGCCACGGCCTCCCCGGCGGCCATCTCCTCGGCCACAGCCGGCGCCAGGCCGACCGCGCTGACGAGCAGAGCCAACGAGGCCCCGGTTGCGAGCGTGCGCGTATGCATCGTGTTCCCCTATGCCGTACTGATGTGGACCGCCGCGGAGGCGGCGACTCGACTACAGGAGCGACGAGCCGCGAGGAGACCTCAGCCGATGGCTGCGGCGTGCGCCACGCCGATGGGCACCGCCGCGCGGTGTCGCTGGAACGCAAGGACCGCGACCAGGCCCACGCCCGACTGCCAGACGATGACGTTGGCGTAGGCCGCCCACAGGTCCCCGCCGTTCTCACCGATGACCATGGGCACGTGCACCGCGGCGAAGGCCAGCGCAGCCACCACCGCGGCGGATGCGGGTCGTCGGGTGACGGCCTCCAACGGCGCGTAGAGCCCCACGAGCAGGAGCAGTTGCTGTCCGATGCCGCTGGGCAGCGCGAGGATCAGGCCGGCGACGAACGTCGGCCCGACCATCAGCAGCTTGGGCAGGCCGATCAACAGCAGCAGCGGTACGAAGGGGCGCGGGTCTCGCAAGGCCCGGCGGCCCATCCCAGCCAGGTTCCCAGCACGCACGGCCGTCCACATCCAGCCACCGAGGCTCAGGGCCAGCAGAACGGCCACGACGCCGAGATCGGTGCCCCACCCCCACAGGATCAGGGCGATCACCCCGAGCAGGGCGAAGGCCGTACGCGGCCAGGCTCCAGGCACGGGGTCGGGCCAAGGCCACGCTCGCGGATGGCGACCGGCCCACCAGGCCGTGAAGGCCAACGCCAGCAGGGCACTCCAGACAAGGAGCACGGTCGTCACCATGTCGCCATCGCGCCGCGCCACGAAGACCCCGGCGGCGACCAGCTGGAGCAGGAGGTAGGCTCGGACCGGCCACGCTCGCAGCGCCGTGCGCAGGTCGGTCATGAGTGCTCGGTCCAACCGCATCGGCCGGTAGTCTACAGACCGGCCCGCTCGCGAGCCTGCCCTATCCTGTGCTGGTGACGCTGTACCACCTGCGCGAGCGGTCCGCGCTGACCGAGCCGCTGATGATCGTAGCCTTCGACGCCTGGGTCGATGCCGGTTCCGCCGCCACCAGCGCGGCCGGGCTGCTGGCCGAAGGCGGGGAGCCGGTGGCCGACATCGAGACGGACAGCCTCTTCGACTACCGCTCGCGGCGGCCGACGCTGCACATCGACGACGGCCGCCTGGTGTCGGCCGAATGGCCACGCCTGCCGGTCATCCACCGCTCGTTCCCCGAGCGCGACGTGCTCATCCTCGCTGGGCCGGAGCCCGACTACCGCTGGGCAGAGCTGTCGTCCGAGCTGGTGGCGCTGGCGCGTGAGCTCGACGTCCGTCAGTGGCTCACCTTGGGCTCGATCCCGGCGGCAGTGCCCCACACGCGTCCGGTGACCGTGCTCGGGATCGCCTCGGAGGACGGTCTGCTCCACGGCGGCGTCGAGGCGGGCCCGGTCGGCAGCATGCAGGTACCCGCGGCGGCGGTGTCGGTCATCGATCTGGCAGTCTCACAGGCGGGCATCCCCACGCTGGGCTACTTCGCGCAGGTGCCGCACTACATCAACGGCGAGTACCCCGCTGCCGCGGTCGCCCTCGTACGGGCCGTCGAGGCCCACATCGGCGCGGAGGTGCCCACGGCCGTGCTCGAGCTACGAGCGGCCGCCATGGCCGAGAAGCTGGACCAGGCCGCAGCCGCGGATGATGCCACCACCTCCTACGTCGCGCGCCTCGAGGCCATGTCCGACGAGGCCCGGCTGCCCACGGGCGACGAGCTCATCGGAGAGATCGAGCGATTCCTGCGCCAGCAGGATCCCGGCGACGGCGACCTGCCGCGCTGAGCGGGCGGCCACGGAGGCACACCGGGGACGCCATGCGCCTGAGCCAGAGGCAGCTGAACCGCGCCACGCTCGCGCGCCAACTGCTCCTGAAGCGGGCCACGATGGGCGCGGTCGAGGCCGTCGCCAGTGTCGGTGGCCTGCAGGCCCAGGAACCGGCTTCGCCCTACGTCGCCCTGTGGACGAGGCTGGCCGGGTTCGCGGCCGCGGACCTCGACGGGTCGCTGCGAACACGGATGCTGGTCAAGGCCACCCTCGGGCGCTCCACGCTGCATCTCGTGACCGCGGATTCCTACCGCGCCTCGGTCACCGCGTTGCTGGCGGTGACGCGCAGCAAGTGGATGCAGGAGAGACGCGGGCGCCCCGTGCATCGCTCGCTGCCAGAGCTGACCGAGGCATCGCTGGCCTACGCGGCCATGCCTCGCACCAACGTCGAGCTGCGCGATCACGCGGGCACGCTGGGCGAGCCGGTCGCCGCCGACGAGCTGTGGCGACGGATCCGCCGCTTCGGCGAGTTCGTGCATGTGCCGGGTGACGAGCCCTGGGTCTTCGGACGCCGGCCGCGGCTGATCGCGGCGCAGACCTGGCTGGACGCACCCGAAGCGGACGAGGACGCCGGGCTCGAGCACATCGTGCGGACGCACATCCGCGCCTTCGGTCCCTCGCACCTCGCTGACATCGCGCAATGGTCGGGCCTGACGGTGCGAAGCCTGCGGCGGGGCCTGGCCCGCATCGACGAGGTCGAGCGGCTCGAGGACGACCGGGGACGCGAGCTTCACGATCTGCCCGGGCTGCCGCGCCCCGACGCAGACACGCCCGCTCCTCCCCGGCTGCTGCCCATGTGGGATGAGACGCTCCTGGCCTACGCCGAGCGTGAGCGGGTACTGCCCGAGGCCTATCGCAAGCGCGTCATCGTCAAGGCCGGCGACGTGCTCCCCACGTTCACGGTCGACGGCTACGTGGCCGGGCTGTGGTGGGCAGAACTCGACGGCGTGGGTCAGCCGCAGATCGTCCTCGAAGCGTTCGAGCCGATCGCCCCTGCAGCGCGCGCGGCGCTCGCGGCCGAAGGCACGGCCCTGGCCGGCTTCATCGCGACCCGCGAACCCGAGGTCTACCGGCGCTACCGCTACACCCGGCGGCGCGCCTGACCCTCGAGCGCGGGGCCGCGGAAACTAGACTCGGACACGATGGACCTGCAGCCGGACCCTGATCTCGTCGTCGGCCTGGTCGCGCTGCTGGTGGCAGCCTACAGCCTGGTCGCGGTCCGCCTCTCGCGCTGGTCGGTCTCGGCGCCGTTCTCGTTCCTCGTCATCGGCGCGGTCATCGGCAGCGTCGGGCTGGACCTGCCGGGCGCGGCCAGCCCGACCACGGACATCCTCGGCTCGTTGGCCGAGATCGACCTTGGCCCTGGTGCTCTTCGCCGGCGCCTCCACCGTCCGCGTCAAGCGCCTGGAGGCCGATACCGGCGTGGTCGGCCGCTTGCTGGCCATCGGCCTGCCTCTCACCATCGCCCTCGGCACGGCCCTGGCGCTGGGGCTGTTCCCGGGGATCACTTTCGGGTTGGCGCTGCTCATCGGCGCCACCCTGGCCCCTACCGACGCCGACCTTGGTCATCAGGTCATCAGCGAGAGGTCGGTCCCGGCCCGCGTGCGACGCGTGCTCAACGTCGAGAGCGGCCTCAACGACGGCATCGCCGCGCCGGTCATCACCGTCGCCATCGCCCTGGCCGTGTTCGCGGACGTCAGCCACATGAGCCCCGTGCTCGATGCCCTCGAGGAGCTGGTGCTCGCGGCGGTGATCGGCGTCCTTCTGGGTGGCACCGGGCGCTGGCTGCTGACACGCGCCGACCTGCGCCACACGACCTCGGCCAGTTCGCGCCAACTGGCCACGCTCGCACTGGCCCTCTCGGCCTACTTCCTCACCGCTGGTCTCGGCGCCAGCGGCTTCATCGCTGCCTTCGTAGCCGGGCTCGCCTTCAGCCTGGGCCACAGGGAGCACGTCGAGTCGGCGGTGCAATTCACCGAAGCCATGTCGACCCTGCTGTCGATCCTCGTCTGGCTCGTGTTCGGCCTCGTCGTCGCCGTCGAGCACGTGGCCTCGCTGGGCGACCCCCGGGTCGTGCTCTATGCACTCCTCTCGCTGACCGTGGTGCGCATGGTGCCGGTGGCCATCGCGCTTCTCGGCACCGGCTTCGCGCGCGTGACGGTGGGCTTCATCGGCTGGTTCGGGCCACGCGGCCTGGCTTCGGTCGTGTTCGTGCTCCTGGGGCTCGAAGCGCTGGAATCGGCCGGCGTCCCCTCCGACCCGCTGGGGCCGGTCGTCGCCTGCACGGTCATCCTCTCGGTGGTGCTGCACGGGTTCAGCGCCACGCCGCTGGCGCGGCGCTTCGGTCGCCTCAGCGACGGCTTGCCCCCCGACGCGCCCGAGCATCTCGGCGACGAGGAGCCCCGCCGCGCCACTTGGGGGCTCCACGGCCGTCATGAGCTCGACGAACCGAGCGCCTGATGGTTCGGCGAAGCCCGACTATCCTCACGCCATGAAGCGACAACGCGCGGCGGCCCTGCCGCTCCTCGTGCTCACGCTCGCACTCACCCTCGCAGCGCCGACCGCGGCCCAGGTCGCGACCTTGAGTACACCTGATCCGGACGCAGCCCCCAGCTCGGCACCCGTCGAGACCGTCGATGGCGAGCAGGCCATCCTCGACTTCGTCGCCTGTCTCAACGAGAACGGCCTGGACATCCCCGACCCGCAGTTCGGCCCTGAGGGCCCACGCTTCGCGGACCCATCGGTGCTCATGCGCATCGACTTCCGCAGCGCCGAGTTCCTCGATGCCATGGAGGCGTGCCAGGACTTGCTGGCAGCGCTGCAGCCGCAGGTCGACCCCGAGCAGCGAGCCGAGGAGCGCGAGCAGCAGCTCGCGTTCGCCGAGTGCATGCGTCGTGAGGGCATCGACTTCCCGGACCCCGACCCGGTACGCGGCTTCACCATGGGCTCGATGCGCGGCGAAGACGGCGGACTCGCCATCGACCCCTTCTCCTCCGAGTTCCAGGCCGCCTCGGAAGTCTGCGCCGCCGAAATCGGCGTGGACCTGCCTGGGGCTGGACCGGGCGAATCATAGCGGGCCGCCCGTTACACCACGCTTACACGGGGTCAACGTGTGATTGACCGTGAGTGCCAAGACTGCGACGCAGAACCGAACCGCACGTCCGGTCCACGGCCGTCCCACGGCGCCCTCGCCTCGGCCCGTGGACGACGCCCTCGACACAAGGAGCACGAGCACATGAGCCTCTTCACCAGACCTGCCATCAGCGCCACGCCCATCGCGATGGCATTGACCCTGGCTCTGACGGTCGGCGCCTCGGCCCAGGTGGCCTCGCTCGCGGATCCCGACGAGTCCCCCGATCCCGCGACCGCCGAGACCGCGCTCGAGTTCGAGGACCAGGACGAGGCGATGCTGGCCTTCGCTCAGTGCCTGCGCGACAACGGCATCGACGTCGATGATCCCCAGGCCGGCACCAGCGGCCCCCGCGCGGTCTTCGGCGGTGGGCCTGGCAGCGAGGGACCCGCCTTCGACCGCCGTTCCGAGGAGTTCCAGGCCGCCAACGAGGCCTGTAGCGTGTATCTCGAGGCCGTCCGGCCGGACCTGGACCCGGAGGCCGAGCAGGAGCGCCTGGAAGAGCAGCTGGCGCTGGCGCAGTGCATCCGCGACCACGGTTACGAGGACTATCCCGACCCGGCGATCGGCGCCGACGGCCGGCTCCAGCGGATCCGCGGCGAGGGCTTCGGCGATCTCGATATCGATCCCCGCTCACCCGAGTTCCAGGAGATGATGAACACCTGCCGGGACGAGCTCGGCATCGAAGGACAGGGCTTCGGATTCGACCGGGGCCCCGGAGGCAACTAGGGCATGAAGAAGCTCGCCGCATTCGGCACTGTCGTGGTGCTGGTCGTCGGGGCCGTCTTCATCGGCGCAAACCTGCCGGCCTTCACCGACAACGACAACGCCACGGCCGCGGCCACGCCCATCGTGCCGGTCTCGACCGCCACGGTCACGCAGCGCACGATCGAGTCGACCGAGGAGTTCGACGGCACGCTCGGCTATGCCGGCGACGGCGTGATCATCTCGGGCATGAACGGGACCTACACCGACCTGCCCGAGGTCGGTGACATCCTCACGCTCGGCGATGCCATCTACGAGGTCGACGGGACCAACACCTCGTACCTGATGTACGGCAAGCGCCCGGCCTACCGTGCGCTCGACATCGACAGCGAGAACGGCCCTGACATCAAGCAGCTCGAGGCCAGCCTCGCTCGGATCGGGTTCCCCCAGGTCATGGGCGACAAGTTCAAGCCCGACTGGAACTTCCAGCTCAAGACGGAGAAGGCCATCACGCGCTGGCAGAAGCGCACCAACCAGGAGCAGGACGGCCGCATCGAGATGGGCGAGGTCACCTTCATGCCCGCTGACGTACGCATCACGCAAGTGCTGCCCGAGCTGGGCTCGCGCTCACAGGCGGGACAGGTCCTGGCCTATACCAGCGACACCGACCTGGTGGTCACGCTCGACCTCGAGGCCGACCGGCGTGACATCCTCGACGTCCGCGACGCCGTCAGCGTCGAGCTGCCCGATGGCACCGAAGCCCAGGGCCAGGTGACCGCGATCTCCAGCGTAGCCCAGACGCTCCAGGGCGCCAGCGAGCCCACGGTCGAGGTCACCATCAAGCTCGCGGATGCGGCCGTCGTGGGCGACCTTGACGGCGCCGAGGTGACCGTCAGCATCGTGCGCGAGACGCGCCCGAACGTGCTGAGCGTGCCGGTCGATGCCCTGCTGGCCTTGCGCGAAGGCGGCTATGCCCTCGAGATGGTGGCCGAAGACGGTTCCACCTACCTGGTCGCCGCCGACGTCGGCCTCTTCGACGACGCCGGCGTCGAGGTCAGCGGCAACTTCGACGAGGGTGACGCAGTGGTGGTGCCGGCATGACCAAGCCAGCAGCGCCCCGCGCCCGGGCCACAGCGCCCCGCGCCCGCTCCGCCCGCTCCGCCGCCAGGGCTGCCCACGCCGCCCTGGGCTCGGGGCTACACCAGCGACTGGGTCGACGAGGAGACACCGCCGGTCGACCGTGCCCGCCGCACCGGCCGCACCGGCCGATGACGGGCTGGGCGAATGGCTGACCGACAACGTGGACGCAGAGGCTGGCTCAGCCACCCACGTGACCCCTGGGCCGCAGCGCGTGCCCCCGCCACCGATGCGGGCCCGGGCCAGCCGCTACCGCCCGGCCCAGCGCCGGCCCCGGAAACGGACCGCGGCCGAACGGGCCGGCCCAGGTGAACGCCGGTCGGGCCGCGGCGGGTACGCCGATGCGGCCCTCACAGGCACCGCCGCCGAGCAGTCCAGGCATGAGCGGCCCACGACCGATGCCGGCGCGAGCGCCACGCCAGGCGCCGATGCCGGCAGGCGTGCGTCCGGAGGCGCCGCGGCCCCCGCTGGGGCCGGTCGTGCTCGACCTGCAGGACGCGGTGCGCACCTACCCCGGCGACCCGCCCGTGGAAGCGCTGCGAGGCGTCAACCTGCGTGTGCGCCAGGGCGAGCTCGTGGCCATCGTCGGCCCGTCGGGCTCAGGCAAGTCCACCCTGCTGCACGTGCTGGGTACGCTCGACAAGCCCACCAGCGGCATCGTCAAGGTGGCCGGCTTCGATATCGGCAAGCTCTCCGACAAGGACCTCAGTGGCCTGCGCAGCCAGCATGTCGGCTTCATCTTCCAGCAGTTCTTCCTGCTCGAGGGCATGAGCGCCCAGGACAACGTCGGCAACGGCCTGCTCTACCGTGGCGTGAGCCCGGCGGAGCGCCGCAGGCTAGCGGGTGAGGCCCTCGAGCGCGTGGCCCTCTCCCACCGTGCGGACCACCGCCCGAGCAAGCTCTCTGGCGGTGAGCGCCAGCGCGTGGCCATCGCCCGCGCCATCGTCGGCCGGCCCAGCCTGGTCCTTGCCGACGAGCCCACGGGCAACCTCGACTCCAAGACCGGCCGGGTCATCCTCGACCTGCTCGATGGGCTCAATCGCGCCGACGGCACGACCATCGTGGTCATCACCCACGACCACTCGGTCGCAGCGCGCATGCCACGCCAGTTGGAGATCCTCGACGGGCGCATGGTCCGCGACTCCGTGGCGGTGGCCGCGTGACCGCGGTCGCCAAGCCGGTGGCAGGCCAGGTCACGCCGCCAGCGGCCACGACCGGGCCCAGAAAGCCCAGGTCAAGCAAGCTCCATCCATCCGACCTGATCGGCCTCGGGGCCATCGGCGTCAAGGCCAGCCGGATGCGGGCGGCGCTGACGATGATCGGCATCGCCATCGGCATCGCGGCCATGGTCGGTGTGCTCGTCATCAGCGAGTCCAGTCGTTCCGACCTGCTCGCGCAGCTCGACCGCCTGGGCACCAACATGCTGCGCGTCACCGCCGGCCAGACGCTGTTCGGCGGCGAGGCCGCCCTCACGCCGGAGGCGCGCTCGATGATCGAGCGCATCGGGCCAGTCGAATCCGCCTCCAGCGTGGCCACCGTCGACGCCACGGTGCGTCGCACCGACTACATCGACGAGGGCCGCACCGGTGGCATCAGTGTGACCGCAGCGGATCTCGACCTGCTCGACACCCTGCGCGCCGAGGTGGGCGTGGGCAGCTGGCTCGACGAAGCCAGCTCCACGCTGCCCACGACCGTGCTGGGCAATACCGCCGCTCGTCGCCTGGGCATCGCCGAGCCCGGCGTGCGTGTCTGGCTCGGCGACCAGTGGTTCACCGTCATCGGCGTTCTCGCGTCCGTCGAACTGGCTTCGGAGCTCGATTCCTCGGCCTTCGTGGGCATCCCGTTGTCAGAGGACCTGTTCGACTTCGACGGTTCGCCCTCGACCATCTACGTCCGCAGTGACGTCGACTACATCGACGACGTGCGCGCGGTCATGGGCCGCACGGCCAACCCCGAAGACGCCAGCGAGGTCGAGGTCACGAGGCCGTCGGACGTGCTCGAGGCCAAGGCCGCCGCGGCCGTCGCCTTCACCGACCTCTTCCTCGGCCTCGGTGCCGTGGCGCTCATCGTGGGCGGCTTCGGCATCGCCAACGTGATGCTCATGTCGGTCATGGAGCGGCGCGGCGAGATCGGCCTGCGGCGGGCACTGGGCGCGACCCGGCGTCACATCGCGCTGCAGTTCGTGAGCGAGGCCCTGGCGCTGGCCCTCGTGGGCGGCGTCATGGGCGTGCTGCTGGGCGCCGGCCTGGCCGTGGTCTACGCGCTGAGTCAGTCGTGGACGCCCATCATCCCGGCCGTGGCCGTGGTCGGCGGCATCGTCGCCGCCGTCGCCATCGGCGCACTCGCCGGTTTCTACCCGGCCATGCGTGCAGCGCGGCTAGCGCCGACCGATGCGCTGCGCGGTGCCGAATGATCCGGCCATGAACCCGAACCAGGCACGGTGGTCCGCGACCCAGCGGTAGCCGGGCTCGACCAGCGGCTCCAGCCATGGGCTGCGCAGGACACGAGCGAGTGGCGCCAGGAGTGTCACTCGCTCGAACACGCGCAGGACCGCCTCGCCCCCTGCGGCCCACTCCCCTGCTTCGTCGACCACGTGGAGGGCGGCCCGCAGATCTCGTTCGCCACCGAGCCGGCGTACCGACGCCCACTCGTCGAGGTGCGCTCGCTGCAGCGGCCGCAGGCGCAGCCGGCCACGGTGATCTGCGCCCGCGAGGCGACCGGCGACGCGAGTACAGAAGCGGCAGCGTGCGTCATAGAGCACGGTCAACCGGCCGCCGCGGCCGGACTCAGCCACGCACGCGGATGAGCGAGATGCCGTCACGAACGGTCAGCATCACCGTGTCCACCCGCGGGTCGGTCGCGGCACGGTCGTTGAACGCGCGCATGCCGGTCACGCTGGGGTCGTTCGAGTCAGCCTCCAGGACCCGCCCGTGGCGGAAGACGTTGTCGGCCACGATGAGCCCGCCCGGCCGCATGAGCGGCACGACCCGCTCGTAGTACTCGGGATAGGCCGACTTGTCGGCATCGATGAAGGCCAGGTCGTACGGTCCTTCCAGCCGTTCGAGGGTGTCGAGGGCGATGCCCACGTGGACCGTGATGCGCTGGGCCTCTCCGGCGCCCTCGATATGCTCGATCGCCTTGGCCGCGTACGCAGGGTCGAGCTCGAGCGTGTCGACGTGGCCATCGGGCGGGAGCGCCTCGGCCAGGGCCAGCGCCGAGTAGCCACCGAACGTGCCGACCTCCAGCACGCGCCGGGCGCCGACGAGCGCCGCCAGCATGCGCAACAGCTGACCCTCTGCCGCATCGATCATCATCGTGCCCGCGGCGTCGCTCCAGGCCAGGGTCGAGGCCGCCACCGCATCGAGACCCACAGAAGCCACGGTCGTGTGACGCGCGGCGTAGTCGTTGAGCTCTTCGTGCGCGGCGATGCGCAGGGAGCGCGCGGTCACGACGCGCGCAGTCTCGTGGGCCTGACGTGGATGCGCACCGGGTAGTCCGCCGAGAAGGACTCCGGCGTCATGTTCAAGTCGGCCATGGGTCCGCGGTACTTGGCCACGTAGGCCTCGTCCGCCGACGCTGCCGGGCCGTCTTCGACGATCCACGCGCTGCCTTCGATGATCACCAGTTCGCCGCCCTCTGGCGTGCTGTTGAGGTTGAGGCTGACCTTGGGGTTGGTCGCGATGTTGCGCGTACGCGGCGTGCCTGCGAGTGAGTAGATGACGAAGGCCTCGTCTTCGATGAGGAACCACACCGGCGAGGTCTGTGGCTGGCCCGAGGGGCTCACCGTCGTCATCCAGGCGACCAGCTCGCCTTCCAGCCGCTCCTGGATGTCGGGACGTTCGTCGAACATGTGCCCAGCATAGTGGCCCGGCCCAAGCCGAGGGCCGCGGTCCGACGCCCGACGCGTGGTCTCGACGGCCCCGGTCGCCTGTTGCCCCTACCATGGACGCATGCTCCAGCACGATGGCTCGATCCGCATCGCCTGGCAGGCCGACGGCTTCGAGGCCATCTTCGTCCGTGCCCGCTTCCACCCCTCGACCAAGCTGGACGGCTTGGCCAAGGGTGTGGCCGACCTGGCCCTGCTCGAGCGCACGCTGCACGACCTGCGTACGGCCCTGCGGGCGCACTACCCGGGCGAGTTCGACCTCGTCACCGACGAGCCCGTCGATGCGCCCGGCCGGGTCATCGTCAACTTCCACCCACCGCTGGGCCAGCCCAACCCCGACCCATGGTGAGCACGACCGCTCTGCTGGAGATCCACCAGGCCGAGGGCGCCTTCGACCGCATCGAGGCGTTCTTGCGCGACGCGGGCTTCTTCGCGCCTGCGGCCGTCGACGACCGGCGCTGTGCCGACGTCTACCTCGGCTACGGCCTCTCGGAGCCATTGCGACGCTCTGGCACAGCCGCACGGCCGGAACCTGCGGCCCTGCCCCTGGCGGCCTGCCGTGTGCGCGACGCGAACCGGCGCGCCATCGCCCGGCCCGTTCCACCTCGGCGAGTGGCAGCGGACCTGGACCGCTGACGACTACGCGCGTGCCGTCAGCCTGGCTCGTGAGGCCATCGCCGCGGGCGAGGTCTACCAGGTCAATCTCGTGCAGCATCTCGCGGCCCGCTTCGAGGGCGACCCCTCCGGCCTGACCGCGGCTCTGGGGCAGTTCTCGCCACTGCACACCCGACCACTGCACGGCCACGGCTGGTCCGTCATCTCAGCCACGCCGGAGTTGTTCCTCGCGCGACGCGGACGACGTCTGTGGACCATGCCCATCAAGGGCACGCGTGCCCGAGGTGATGCCCTCGCCCTGCGCCGCTCACCCAAGGATGCGGCCGAGCACGTGATGATCGTGGACCTCGAGCGCAACGACCTTGGGCGCATCTGTGAGCCTGGCAGCGTGCGCTGGCCAGAGCTGATGGCTGCCCGCCCCATGGCCGGCGTCGAGCATCTCGTCTCGACCGTCGAAGGCATCGCTCGGGAGGACCTCTCCTGGGCCGGGGCCATGGCCGCCATGTTTCCCGGCGGGTCGGTCACGGGGGCGCCCAAGATCGCCGCGCTCGACCACATCAACGCGCTCGAGCCGGTCGGACGGGGCGCCTCGATGGGTGCATTGGGGACGGTCTGGGCCAACGGCGATTACGAGCTGGCGTTGACCATCCGCACCTTCGCCGTCGTCGACGGACGCATCCACCTCTGGGTCGGCGGTGGCGTGGTCTGGGATTCGGACCCCCTCGCCGAGGTCGAGGAATCATGGGTCAAGGCGCGCCCGCTCCTCGCCGCCATCGGCGCCGCCTCCGCAGCACCGGTGGCGGCATGAAGCCGGAACCTCGCCCGCTCGCGCTCGCCGTCCTGGGCCAGGGCGTGGTCGATCCCGCGGTGCCCGTCATCCACGCCGACGACCCTGGCCTGCTGCGTGGCCTGGCCGTGTTCGAGACGCTGCGCGTCTACGGTGGACGTCCGTTCGGGCTCGACGAGCACCTCGCCCGCCTCAGGCGCTCGGGCTCGCGCATGGGCCTGGACCTGCCGCCGTCATCCGAGCTTGGCACCCTTGCGCGCGAGGCCATCGAGGCCGCTGGCGTGGGGGACTGCTTCCTGCGGCTCACGGTCACCGGCGGACCTGCCGGGATGGGACCCGTGGCCATGGTCCTTGTCGGCGCCATCCCGCCCGGACTCGAAGCTGAACGGGCGGCCGGCATCCACCTCATCACGCTCCAGCTGGGTACCGATCCACGCGCCCGCCTGGGTGCCCCCTGGCTGCTCGACGGCGTGAAGTCGACGTCCTACGCGGTGAACATGGCCGCGCGTGACGAAGCCTTGCGCAGAGGTGCCAACGACGCGGTCTTCCTCGCGGCCGACGGCACCGTACTGGAGGGTCCCACCACCAACATCTGGTGGCGTAGCGGGGAGGTGCTCTACACGCCCTCGCTCGAGGTGGGCATCCTCGCGGGCGTCACGCGTGCCGTGGTCATGCGTATCGCCGATGAGCTCGGCTTCGAGATCGAGGAGGGCTGGTACCGACGCCCCGACATGGCCGCCGCAAACGAGGTCTTCACCTCGTCATCGGTGCGCGAGCTGATGCCCGTGGTTCGGCTCGACGGCCAGCCCGTGGGCGACGGGCGGCCGGGCCCGGCGGCACGGACGCTGCAGGCGGGTCTGCGCGAGGCGGCGGGGGCCTGACTCACAGAATCACGAGACCCACGCGCTGAGCGTGGGTCGGACGTGCTCGGCGTGCACGCGAGTGGGGCGGACGGCGCAGGCGCGCACGACCCCAGTCGCGCGGATCAGCCGGCGCGAGTGTCAGATGAGATGTTGCCCGCTCGGGGCTGGGTCAGAAGGTTGCTCATCCCGTGGGATCCATCCGCCGTCTGCAGCAGCGCCCACGACCACTCCGTGGCCTTGGGGCTCCGAGACTTCCGGACCTGCCGGGTGCGGCGATCGACCATTCGATCCGAGTACCTCCTGCTTCGACTCTACTCCTCCATGGCGGCCGGGGGAAGCCCCTTAGATGAGACCGCATCTCAGCGGCCCTTCGGCTGCCCCGCGTCGTTGGAATCGAAGGTGCCGCCCGTGGTCTTCAGCTGTGCCTTGTAGGCGCGCTTCTTCTCCTGGTGGGCCTCGAGCGCCTCGGTCGAATCCACGTCGGCCAGGGTGTGGTATCGAGGCATCACGGCAGAATTGAACAGATGCGCTACACTAGCTCTGCATCCCCGACCCGCGCGCGGTCGAGCACCGGACATCCCGGCGTGCTCCCGCTGACGCGAGCCAACGATCGATGAGCCCTCTCCCGTCGGGATGTGTCGAGCGGCTCACCACACCACTGGCCGGCCCGAGCGCACCCAAGACGCGTGGCGCCGCCGGCTGAAAGGAACCCACATGCTCCATCGCTCTCCCACTACCACCGACGTCAGCCGACGCAGCCACGCCCAGCGCCGCTTGCGCCGCGCTGCGGCCAACCGGCTCTTCTGCAGCACCAACGGCTGCACCACGTACCTGCTGCCCCAAGCGGATGGCCGTAGCGCCACCTGCCCCGTGTGTGGTCTGCAGCGCAGGCTGCGCCCACAGGAATCGGCGGAACTCGTCGGGCGCCCGCACTGAGACCGCCCCTATGGCGTGGTTCGACCGCGCGTGCGAGCATGAGCCGATGGCCCGACTGCACCAGCACCTCGCGGCAGCCCTGACGGGCGAGGTCAGAGCGGCGTGAGCGAGCCGACCGCGAGCACTGCACTCGAGGATGAGCTCGTCGCCTGGGGCAAAGCTATCTCACTCGTGACGCGTGGACGTCGCAGCGGGCGCGTGCGCGAGGTCACGGTCGGATTCGTGCAGCACGAGCGGACACTGCTCGTGGCCGCCGCCGATGCCACCCACTGGGCACGTAACCTGCTCGCAGACCCCGCCTGCCGCGTACGTGCCGGCGACCTCACCGGCCACTATCGCGCCCAGGAACTCGAAGGCCACGAACGCGACGCCGCGGTCGCGGCGCTCATCCTGAAGTACGGCACGCCCGCTGAACGACTCGGCGGTGGCCCGGCCTTCCGACTCGAGCCGGTGCGCGCCCAGCACGAATGACCGTGGCAGGGATCCCGGCGGCCGATCCTGCGGCCGATCCGCAGTCCAGCGACTACACTGGGTGCATCGCAAGCACGCGCTCTCGAAGAACCCTGTGACGGCACCTCCGGGTCGGTGCCCCGCGCGACCAGCGCCACAAAGACGTGAACGCCCTGGACCTGGCCCCGAGGGTGGGCGGCATCACGACCGACAAGGACCCGTATGCCATTCGATCAGCTGGGCCTCGACCCGGAACTCCTTCGCGCCGTCGAGGACGGGGGCTACACCGACCCCACACCCGTCCAGGAACAGGCCATCCCCATCGTCCTGCGGGGCGCGGACCTCATGGCCCGGGCCCAGACCGGCACGGGCAAGACCGCGGCCTTCGCGTTGCCCATCCTGCAGCGTATGAAGGTCCACGCCAACAAGTCCTTCAGCCCCGCCCGCCATCCCATCCGCGTGCTAGTGGTGACACCCACGCGCGAGCTGGCCATCCAGGTACACAACAGCTTCAAGACCTACGGCGCCTACGCCGGCCTGCGCTCGACCATCGTCTACGGCGGCGTGCCCATGGGCCCGCAGGAGAAGGACCTCCTCGGCGGCGTGGAGATCGTGGTCGCAACACCCGGGCGCCTGCTTGACCATGCCGGGAGCCGCACGCTCAACCTGGGGCAGGTCGAGGTGCTCGTGCTCGATGAAGCCGACCGCATGCTGGACATGGGCTTCATCGACGACATCCGCCGCATCGTGGCCCTCCTGCCGGCCAAGCGTCAGAACCTGCTCTTCTCGGCCACCCTCGACGCGGAGGTCCGCTCACTCGCGAGCACGTTCCTCGAGTCGCCCGAGACGGTCGACATCGAGCCCACCGTCCCCGCCGCCGAGTCGGTCGAACAGATCGCCTACCTCGTGGACGCCGATCGCAAGCGCGAGCTGCTCAGCCACCTCATCCGCTCACGTGATCTGCACCAGGTGCTGGTCTTCAGCCGAACCAAGCAGATGACCCGTCGCCTGGCCTCCCAGCTCGACCGTGGAGGCGTGGAGGCCACGGCCATCCACGGCGACCGGACCCAGCCCGAGCGCGAGCGCGCGCTGGAGATGTTCAAGTCCGGCGATGTGCGCGTGCTCGTGGCCACCGACGTGGCGGCTCGCGGCCTCGACATCGTGGACCTGCCCGTGGTCGTCAACTACGAGATCCCCTATGACCCCGAGGACTACGTGCACCGCATCGGGCGGACGGGTCGGGCGGGCAAGGAAGGCATCGCCATCTCCCTCGTCTCATTCGAGGAGGAGGAACAGCTCAAGGGCATCAACCGTCTGCTCAAGCGCGACCTGCCGGTGCGCCAGGTGCGCGGTTTCGAGGTCGACCCGGCATCGCGCCCCAGCCGTTCCGGCTCCCGAGGCGGTCGCGGCGGCGCCCCGGCTCGTGGGCGTGGCGGCCGACCGCCGGCCGGCCGGAGCCGCGTCCGCAGCAGCTCGCGCTGACCTCGCCCTAGATCGATCGCGACCTCCGTGTCCGCCGCGAAGGCGCGTACGCGGATATCGCGCTCGAGGTCATCGGCGACCTCCGTGAGATGCCGCCGCAGCAACTCCTGCTCAGCCGGCAGCGCGGCCGTGAACGAGCGCATGCGCTCGAGCTCGGTCGGCTCTGCCCAGAGGTCCGGCACCAGCCACTGCAGGTAGGCCTCGGCATAGGCGTGATCGCGCGTGCGGTAGACCCCCGGGAGGTGCGCGTAGAACGACGAGCGGTATGAACGCACGAGCTCCTGCTGATGCCGCCACTGGAAGCCGGAGATGGCGGCGCGAGTGAGGTAGTCGGAACCGTAGCCCGCACCGTTGATGCGAGCCCAGGCGGCCTCCTTGACCGCCCCCGCGGGCACGCTGGTGCGGGCACGGATGGCCGCACGCTGGCCGCGATCGGAGGGGTCGCGCTCCAACTCCCGCGCCACGCGCTCGGCCGCACCATCGAGCCCGTGGGCCGCGGCCTTGACGGCCACGGTCCAGCGCAGCTGCTGGTCCGGCTCGAAGCTGTCGACCGACCAGGCGCCATCGACCAGCTCGAGCAGACGCGTAACGTCGGCCGGACCATCGGCGAAGGTGGCGGCGCTGCGGGCCCAGACCAGGCGCAGGTCAGGATCGGTCGTGCTCGAGAGAGCGCCGAGGGCGGCGTCGGTCAGCGCCCGCGAGACCTCTGTGCTGACCGCATCGGGCAGATAGCGCCGCTGCGCCACCGCGGCCCGGTCCACGATGGAACCGACCAGGGAGCGATCCGCTTCGCTCGGCGCGAACTGGCGCACGGCCTCGAGATACTCGGTCGAGCGCAGTCCGCCGGCACGGACCATCTCCCACAGTGTCGACCAGACCTGCTGGCGCAACAGCGGATCGGGCAGCTCGGGCAGGCGCTCGAGGGCGAAGTCGAGCGAGACCGGATCGAGCTCGGCCAGGGCATAGTCGTGGTCGCCGTGGTTGGGATAGACGAACAGCGGTGCGGGGCTCCCGGTGGCGTCCGCGAGCTCCAGTAGTTCACCCTCGATCATCGCGGGGATGGCGTCCACGACCAGCGCTCCATCCACGTCCGCCACCAGCAGGCCCACCTGTGTCGCGTGGGGCCGCAGCGTGGGATGCGTCTCCGACGCCTTCTGGCGCAGCTCGAGCGAGCGCAGGCGACCGTCCTCGGCCGACCACTGTGCCCCGATCGTGTTGAGCGACGGTGACTGCAGCCAGGCCTCCGACCATCCATCGAGCGAGCGGCCGGCGGCCTCGCCCAACGCGCCCAGGAAGTCCGCCAGCGTGGCGTTGCCCCAGGCGTGGCGGTCGATGTACGCGTGCAGGCCGCCCCGGAAGGCGTCATCGCCGAGCGTGGCCACGAGTTGTTTGATGACCGCGGCCCCCTTCTCGTAGGTGATCGCGTCGAAGTTGCCCACGGCCTGGTCGGTGTGCTCCACCCTCGACGCCACCGGGTGCGTGGTGGTCAACTGGTCCTGGCGGTAGGCTGCCGGCCGCATCTGGCCGTTGAACACCTGCCAGGCGTCGCTGAAGCGTGTGGCGTCGGCGAGGCAGCGATACGAGAGGTAGGTGGCGAACGTCTCGTTCAGCCACAGATCGTCCCACCAGCGCATCGTCACGAGGTTCCCGAACCACATGTGCGCCAGCTCGTGGAGCACGACCTCGCCGCGGATGAGCCGCTGCCCGTAGGTGGGTGGATCGCGGAAGATGAAGCTGTCGTGGAAGGTGACCGCACCAACGTTCTCCATGGCACCCGCGTTGAACTCGGGCACGAACAGCTGGTCGTACTTGCCGAAGGGATAGGGCCGCCCAAAGAGGTCCGCGTAGTAGTCCATGCCCTGGCCGGTGATCTCGAGGACCTCGTCTGCGCTGCGCTCGAGCTCGGCCTGCATGGATGCGCGACCGTAGAGCCCCAGCGCGAGACCGCGGTGCTCCGACCCGAGGCGCACAAACGGGCCCGCGATGAGCGAGAAGAGATAGGGCGAGAAACGTGACGAACGCGGGAAGTCGTGGACGCGCCGGGCACCGGTGAGCGGCCCCGCCGCCACGGGGGCGTCGGCGGTGATCACACGCCAGTCGCGCGGCGCGGTGATCTGCAGGCGATACGTGCCCTTGATGTCAGGCTGGTCGAAGCAGGGGAAGATGCGGTGCGCCGAGTACGGCTCGAGGTTGCTGTAGACGTAGGTCAGCCCGTCCTCCGGATCGATGAAGTGGTGCAGGCCGTCGCCGGTGGCGTCATACGTGTTCTCGTACTCGACGACGATGCGGTTGTGCACCATCAACTGCTCGGGCGCGAGCCAGAGGCGATGGTTGCGATGGTCCGCCACCGTGTCGGTCCCGTTCACGCGCAGGGTCCGGACCGAGCCGGTGAACTCCATGAACAGCGGACGGTCCTTGGGGTGCAGCGCGAACGTGATGACGGCGCGGCCGGTGTACGTCTCGCGCCCTTCGAAGAGCTCGAGTTGGAGCTCGTAACTGGCATCGGAGACGCGTGCCGCTCGCTCTGCTGCCTCGTCGCGAAAGAGGACATCGCGCCCCTCGCCGCCGGTGGGTTTCATCGTGGAGAGATGGTCCTCATGGCGTCAGAAGGAACGGCTGCAGTCTAGCGCTGCGCCACTTATCTCCGGCTTATCCGGCGGTGGAAAGCTGCCGCCGGTGAGCATCGCCCCCGTTTGTGTCACTCTCTGGGCATGTCCCCTGCACCCACGGCAGCTGGTCTGCTGCGCTCCATCGGCCTCGAGGTCGACGGCCCCATCCGCTGGGGGGCCAAGCCCACCAGTCAACAACCCGGGATCTTCCTCGTGGAGACGCCCACTCCCGCCGACTCGGCCTCGCTCGACCTCGACGAGATCCTGCGCTGGCTCGAGCGTGTGCCCGACCTGCGCATGGATGGTGAGCGGCCCACGCAATCGGCCTTGGCCGAGCGCATGCGCGAGTTCTGGCTGCCGGGCCAGTCGCTGCTCTACGTCGGCCGCACGGCCAGAAGCCTGAGCGCGCGCGTGGCGTCGCTCTACGCCACCGAGCTTGGCCACAACCGCCCGCATCCGGGCGGGCACTGGCTCAAGACCCTGCGCGAGGTCGCCAAACTACGCCTGTGGTGGGCCGAGACCGATGCCCCGGAGGAGTACGAGGATGAGCTCGTCGCCGCCTTTGCCGAGGCCGTCTCGGAGCAGGACCGGGCACGCCTGTCTGAGGGCGCGCCGGTGCTGCCCTGGGCCAATCTCGACTCGCCCACGGGCGGAGTGCGCGACACGGGCCTGACCGATGCGCTGCTCAACGTCGAGGTGGCAGCGCCGAAGAAGCCGCGCCGGAAGCGCTCCTCCGGCAGCAGCCGCAAGGCCTCGACGTCGGCGAGCGCCGCCGCGGTGCGGAGCATGCAGCGGAAGTCGGCCACGCCAGCGGCTGCCAAGCGGGCTGGGGCGGCGCCCGCTTCGAGGCAGGACGATGCCACACATATGACGGCCGACGGGCTGGCGACCATGCAGGCCGAGCTCGACCAGCTCAAGACCGTCGAGCGCCCGCAGGTCGTGGCCCGCGTGGCTGCCGCGCGCGACCTGGGCGACCTGCGCGAGAACGCCGAGTACCACGCCGCGCGCAACGAGCACTCGTTCCTCGAAGGCCGCGTCCAACTGCTCGAACAGCGCCTCCGCACCGCCGTCGTCATCGAAGCGGGGCTCGGCGGCGCCATCACCATGGGCTCGACGGTGTCATGCGAGATCGCCGGCTCGCGGACGGAGCTGCACATCGTGGGCTCCGCGGAATCCGATCCGGCCGAGGGCAAGATCAGTGCCGCGTCACCGGTGGGCAAGGCGCTCATCGGCCACCGCCAGGGCGACGATGTCGTCGTGACCACGCCGGCAGCGCAGATCCACTACCGCATCCTCGAGGTCAGGTAGCGTCCGATCCGGGCCCGATCGGGCGTCATATCAGCGTGGGCGCGGACGAACCTGGTTGCGGCCGACCGGGGCGCCGCGGTCCAGCACGTCCTGCCAGCGAGCTGGCACGGCCGGCTTGCGCGCCGGCACCGTCCGTGCCTGTCTGAGCCAGCCCAGCCGGCCGTCGGCCGTAAGCACCTGGACCCAGCGGACGCCTCCGCTGCTCCTTGCGCCGCGCACCTTGAGCACCTGGCCGTCGCGCAGCTCCCCGCGCTCGGGCCAGGCCGAGCCGTCGGGCTTGAAGCGAAGTCGTTGCACGCTACCCGAGCGGCGCCAGTCACCCTTCTGCGCCCGAGAGCTCGTCTTGGGCGGCATGGGCCCGCCGTCCGCGGGCGCCTTCTTGCGCAGGCTCATGATGTTGCGCACATAGCCCTTGGCATAGCTCGACCACTTCTTCTGGTTCTTCTCGCTGCTGCCGGTCAGCCACCAGTAGGCCACGCGCTTCCACGAACCGAGCCAGCCGTAGAGGTCCCGCAGCTTGCGGAACGCCACTCGTTCCTGGTTCCAGGGCGTCTGGTCAGCCTGGCTGTCACCGAGGTACTTCGCGGCCCACACCGGCCAGTTGAAGGGCATGATCTGGTACTTGCCGAAGGCACCTGACGAGGGGTTGCGCGCGTAGTAGATCCCAGCCCGATTCCTGCCCGGCCATGGCCCACATGAAGCGCAACTGCTCACCCCGGTCGGGAGTGCCACCGGCCACGACGGGCCTCGCGGCGGCACCCACGGTCGCGGCCACCAGAGCAAGCACCAGCAGCAGTGGTGCGACGCGGCGCGTGACTGGCGGAGCGGCGGGCAAGGACAGGGGCAACGTTCCCTCCGACGGAACCGGTGGCTGGGCTCGTCCGAGGATGCAGGCGGACGCCGCCGCCGCGCAATGTGACGTTCGGCGGAGTCCGGGGTGGACCGATGGGATCTGCCGCGGTCCGGTGCGCTCTACTGCGTTCGGGTCCGGCCCCCTGCGCTCAGCCGCCCGACGCGGCTAGGCGCACGGCGCGGCGGAGCGGGACGTCATCGCTGTCCTCGAACTCCACGGGTGTCAGGCCCAGCAGATCACCCGGGTCGAGTCGGATGGCTCCCAGCGGCAACGAGACCTCCTCGTCGGGGGTCAACCCAATGCGGAACACCGCCTCCCCTTCGGGCGTCAGCCACTCGCGCACGCCGAGCCGCAGGGCCGAGCCGTCGTCCAGGCTGATGGTGTTGAGGATGGTGCCGGTGCCGAAGGTCCGCTCGCCGATGACGCGAGCTCTTCCGTTGTCGCGCAGGGCCGCCGCGAGGATCTCCCCGCTCGAGGCCGTACCGTAGTCGACGAGCACGACCAGCGGAAGCTCGACGTCGACGACCCGATTCGCGGCCACCTTGATCGGCTCTGGCGCTTCGTCGCGGCTCCGCTCCATGAAGGCCACTCCGCCATCGAGGAAGGCGCTCGCGGCGTTGAGCGTCTCCGCCACCAGCCCACCGGGGTTGCCGCGCAGGTCGAGCACGATGCCGGTGGCACCCTGCGTCGCGATGTCCTCGACCGCCTCACGGACCTGCTGACCGGCGCCGGTGGAGAACTGCACGACGCGGATGACAGCCACGTCCGAGCCTGGCGCCATGGCCCAGCTGACAGGATCGATCTCCACCTCCTGGCGCACCAGCGGAACGGACTGGCGCTCGGTCGCGCCCGGGCGCTCGATACCCAGGTTGACGACGGTCCCCGGTTCGCCCCGGATGTGGTCCGCCAGCTCGCCCCGGGGCAGACGGGCTGTCTCGATCCCGCCGACCGTGGCGATGATGTCACCGGCGCGCAGCCCGGCCCGGTCCGCGGGCGAGCCGTCGACGACGGCGATGATGAGCGGAGCCGCCGAGCGCCCGTCGAGCACGACGCCGATGCCGGCCACTCGCCCCTGCAGTACTTCCTGCTCGACCTCGTACTCTTCTGCGGTCAGGTATTGCGTGTGGCCGTCGTCGCCGAGCGCATCGACTATGCCGCGGATGGCGCCGACCGTGAGCCGCTCGCGAGTGAGCGCATCGTCGTGCACGTACCGCTCCTGCAGGATCTCGATGGCTTCGTCGAGAAGTCGCTCGTCGAGGACCGACTCGTCCTCGGCCGCGAACGTACCCGCGGGCAGCGACACGGCGGCCGCGAGCACGACCGCGAGGAGGAAGCGAGTGTGGCGTAGGTGAAGCATCGTCGGCATCATCGGCCACTTGGCGCATCCCTGCATCACGACGCTGCGACGGTGGCGTGTCCACAGATCGTGGACGACGCCTGTGGATCGATCGTGGATGAGCCCGACCCGGATTCGCGAAGTCCGTGGAGAACCCGCTTGCGTCCGCGGCGGCCGTTGCCTAACGTAGGTATCAGCCCGGAGGGGTCGCCGTAACGGCACCGGAGAGGCTGGTCCGCCAGTCACTCAGGTATCGGAGCGGAGGCTCAGCCGGGCTCTTCGCTGTCCCGGCACTGATGTACCAAGTGGTGTGACAGCGTAGGTGGCACGGGCGTACCTCATCGTGTGGGCAGAACACGCCACGCGGACGAACTGCCCATGACCACCATCGCCTGCCCCTGGTGCGAGAAGGACGCGCCGGTGCTGCTGCGCGACCTGCTCGTCCCGGGGTGCAGCCTCACCTGCGCCCACTGCGGCACCACGGTCGAGATCTTGGAGGACGCGGTCGAGTTCGACCTCGCGGCCTAGACCAGCCTGGGCGAACGCGCCTGCAACTCGGCCTTGAGCCGTTCGTAGCCGGGCTTGATGACGCCGTTGATCAGGTGCAGGCGCTCATCGAAGGCGAGGAACGAGGACTTCATCGCGTTCGTCGTAAGCCACTGCATCTCGTCGAGGCTGACATCGAAGGCCGCCATCAGCACTGCGAACTCGTCGCTCAGCGCGACACCGCTCATGAGCCGGTTGTCGGTGTTGACCGTGACGCGATAGCGCAGACGCCGCAGCAGGTCGATGGGGTGCTGCTCGATCGACGCCACGGCCCCGGTGTGGACGTTGGAGGTGGGGCACATCTCGAGCGGGATGCGGTTGTCGCGCACGTATTGCGCCAGGCGGCCCATGTGCACGTCGCCGTCGGGGGTGACCTCGATGTCGTCGACGATACGCACGCCGTGGCCCAGCCGTTCGGCGCCGCACCATTGCAGCGCCTCCCAGATCGAGGGCAGGCCGAAGGCCTCGCCCGCGTGGATGGTGATGTGGAAGTTCTCGCGGTGGATGAGCTGGAAGGCATCGAGGTGCCGGCTCGGCGGGAAGCCGTCCTCCGGTCCGGCGATATCGAAACCAACCACGCCCTGGTCACGGAAGCGAACGGCCAGCTCCGCGATCTCCACCGAGCGCGCGAACTGGCGCATGGCCGTGACGATGGCGCGGATGACGATGGGCCGGCCGGCCCTGGCCGCGGCAGCCGCACCCTGCTCGAATCCGGCCAGCCAGGCGCTCATGACCTCATCGAGCGAGAGGCCGCCCTGAGTGGACAGCTCGGGCGCGTAGCGCACCTCGGCGTAGACGATGCCGTCAGCGGCCAGGTCCTCCGCGCACTCCGCTGCCACGCGGGTGATCGCGTCGGCTGCCTGCATCACGCCCACGGTGTGGGTGAAGCCCTCGAGGTAGAGCTCGAGTGAGCCACGGTCGGCACCGGAGCGGAACCAGTCCCCGAGCTCGGCCGCATCCTCGGTGGGCAGACCGCGGTATCCATGTTCGCGGGCGAGGTCGATGACGCTCGCGGGTCGCAGACCGCCATCGAGATGGTCGTGCAGCAGCACCTTGGGTGCGCTGCGGATCGTCTCGTTCGTAAGCATGCAGCGATGGTACGCCGGTGCCCGAGCACTCGTTCAGGGATACTTGGAGGTGTGACTGACACCGGCGGCGCGCGTGTGACCTTCGTGGGACACGCCACCATCCTCATCGAGATCGATGGTGTGCGCGTGCTGACCGACCCCATCCTGCGCGAGCGCGTGGGCCCCCTGACCCGCACCTCGGGCCCGCCCGAGCGGGCGCTGTGGTCGGATGTGGACGCGGTGCTCATCAGCCACTCGCACTGGGACCATCTCGACTACGGCTCGCTCAAGATGATGGGCCTCGAGGTGCCCATCATCGCCCGCGTGGGCATGGCCGGGGAGTTCGAGCGCCGCGGCTTCAGGAACGTGACCGAGCTCGATGAAGGCGACTCACTCGACGTGGCTGGCGTGCGTGTCGAGGCCGTCCACGCCGAGCACAAGGGCTTCGGGCCACCTGTCGGCGGCACGGACCTGTGCCTGGGCTTCATCCTCCACGGCTCACGCACCATCTACTTCGCGGGTGATACCGCCTACTTCGCGGCTATGGCTGACTTCGACATCGGCCTGGACCTGGCGCTGCTGCCGGTGTGGGGCTGGGGTCCCACGGCCAAACCGCACGAGCACCTCGATCCGATGGGTGCGGCCCGCGCCGTCGCGGTCATCAAGCCACGCATCGCGGTGCCCATCCATTGGGGCACATTGCATCCGGTCGGCTTCAGCTGGATGCGGCCGTCCACGCGCATCGACCCCCCGCACCAGTTCGCCCAACTCGTCCGTCGCATGGCCCCGGACACGACCGTGCGAGTGCTGCCCAACGGCAGCTCCTTGACGGTGCCACCGGCATCGCACTCGACGGTCCGCCGCAGCTCGTCCTAGTGCCTCGCTAGCGGTCCCCCACTCCGCGTTCCAGTTCGCGCACGAAGGAAACGGCCTCGTCGAGCGCAGCCTCCAGCACCGGCTTCAGGTCGTGGCCGACGCGTGGATAGGTCACCAGGCGCGCGCCCGGCAATCGCTCCGCGACCGCTCGCCGCAACAGGTCGATGCGGGCGAACGGGTCGGATTCGCCCGACAGCAGCAGCACCGGCACGTCGATGTCAGGCCAATGGGCGCTGCGCACCTGCCACTCCGGCCGGCCAGGCCGGTGCAGCGGATAGCTGAAGCAGATGAGCCCGGCACAGGCGTGCTCCGCCTCCGCCGCCAGGAGACTCGCCACGCGGCCACCGTACGAGCGACCACCGATGACCAGCCCGCCCGCTCCCTCGGCCAGGGCATCGACCTGCTCGCGGTAGACAGGCACCGCTCGCTCGGCCGCCCGCAGCGGCAGCTCGATGATGCTGGCGCCGACGCCGCGGGCGGCGAATCCCTCGAGGTGGGACTGGAGGGACGCGACCGACCCCGAAGCCCCGGGGGCGACGAGTACGTGCACCCGGCGCAGCTACCCGCCGACCGGGCGCCAGGGCGTCACCGAGGTGATCGCCGCGCGCAGCTCGTCGCTGCCGATGACTCCGGTGAACTTGGCCTGCAGCCGTCCCTCACGGTCGATGACGAAGACCCACGGCGGCTCGGAGACGCCCCACGCCTCGGCGTAGTCGGTCAGTACGGCCGGACCCTCGGGCGGATCGAGCTCGAGCATGTGCCCGTCGGTGCCCGTGGCCATGTGCCATGGCTCAGCATGGATGATGGTGATACCCGGGTAGTCGATGAAGACCTCGTGCAGGATCCCGAGCGCCCCGCCGCACGCCGCGTTCGGCCGGAAGGCATAGGAATCGAGCACGAACACCGTGGGCTGGCCCTGCGCCAATGCGTCATCGAGCGACCACGTGTAGAAGGCCGTGAGTGGCTGGGGATCGGAACTGATGTGATGCATCAGGCTGTGGGCATCCCGCATCGTCGGCGTGGCGCCCCCTGGCACAAGTGAACCCAGTGGCGGCGTGCCCCTGTCGGGCGAGACGTCGAGACTGGCACCCCCGCGGTACGGCCGGTCATCGACCTCGGTGCTGACCTCGATCTCCCAGCGGCCGACCTCGTGGAGCGGCACGCGCGCGCGGTAGAGGCGGCGGCCGTACGTCGCGAAGCGCTCCACCGCCGGTTGCGCCAGTACCACCGAGCCATCAGGCGCCGTCAGTCGCAACGACAGCGGCACTGCGGCCTCCGCCAGCGAGGCGCTCGTGGCGCTGTCGTACACGCTCATGAGCACGTCGTTGGTGCCGACCCAATGCTGGGTCGAATTGAGAATCACGTCCAGGCTCGCGTCACCCTCCTGCGCCGACACCGACGGCACGACCAGCAGCGCCAGGAGCAAGCCCAGCAGCCACGTACCCGCACGCCGCGGTCGCGACCTGCGCGCGCGCCTCATACGCGCGCCACTCGGCGAGATCGGTCCGGCTCGCGCCGCCCCTGGCCGTCGGTCCTAGGAGCCGTCGCCATGCCGTCGCGACGGACGCACCACGAGCACCGGACACTCGGCGTGGCGCACCACGTGGTCCGACACCGAGCCCAGCAACATGCGTTCCGCACCACTACGACCGCGCGTGCCCACGACCACGAGGTCGGCGTGTTCGGCCTCGGCCGCGGCGGCGATGGAATCACCGGGATCGCCTTCCCACACGAGGAACTCCGCCGTCACGCCCGTGTCGCGCGCCTCGCGCACCGTCTTGACCAAGAGGGTCTCGCGCTCGCTGCGGGCCTGGTCGACACGCTCGTGCGCGCCAGCGCCGGACAGCCGACGCTTCTCGAGCACGTTGACGATGAGCAGGCGCGCTTCGAGTCGACCGGCCAGGTCGATGGCACGGTCGGTCGCCTCCCGCGACGCCGCGGTGAGGTCGGTGGCCAACAGGATCGTTCGGATAGGGCGCACGCTCATCGTAGCCTCGCGGGCGACCGGCGCCATCGCGTAGGGACTCATGGACCCTTTCTGGGGTCACTCAGGCCTGCAGGACAGGGGCAGTCCTGCCTATTCGGTCACGACGAGTGCGGTGACCATGCCGAACATGCCGTCCAATCCCTCGACGTGGGGAAGGATGTGGCAGTGCAGTGCCCACACACCCACGCGATCGCACTCGACGATGGTGTCGAATCGCTCGCCGGGGTTGACGCCGAGCGTATCGCAGTAGAACTCCGCGCTGCCCAGCTGCGCCCCGTCGCGGGCGACCACCCGCTGACGGAACCCGTGCGTATGCCACGGATGCATCATCACGCCCTCGTTCTGGTAGCGGATGAGGACGCGCTCGCCCTTCTTGGCGATGATGGGCACGGTCGCGGGGAAGCCCTTGCCGTTGATGGTGAAGCCGCCCAACGAGTCGTTGTGGATGAAGATGTACTCCTGCGTCACGCCGTACTTCCGGTCGTAGCGCTCCGCGGGATCCGCCGGATCGACGATGAGCGCGCCCAGCAGACCGCGGCCGACCTGGTCGGTGGCGTTGTGGTGCGAGTGGTACATGTGCGAGCCGTGGGGCGTGGCCACGAACTCGTAGGCGAACGTGTCTCCCGGGATGATGGGCGGCTGCGTCACGAAGGGGATGCCGTCCATGTGCCAGTCGTCGAACTCGATGCCGTGCATGTGCACGCCGGTCGTCTCGTCGAGGTTGTTGGTGACGTTGATGCGGACCTTGTCACCCTCGGTCACGCGCAGCGCCGGGCCTGGCCACATCTTGTTGTAGCCGAGTGCCTTGACCGGCTCCTTCATGACGTCGATCTGCCAGTCCATCTGGTCGACCGTCATCTCGAAGACCTTCCAGTCCCCGTCGATCGTCGGTTCCAGCGGCTGGTTGCCGTGCTGCACCAGCGTGAACTCGGGGTCCTGCTCGGGCTCGCCGAGGTAGTCGTACATGCCCAGCGGACCGGCCAGGTTGCCCACGAAGCGGCGCACCTTCTCGCGCGCGGCCATGTCGTGCTCGGTCCAGCCCTCGGGGATGGGCTCGGTCGTGCCCGATTCCTCGGTCATGGGTTCGGTCGTCTCGGCGGCGGTGACGGCACCCTCCCCCTCCACGGCCTCGGCCGACTCGGGCGTCGCTGCGGCCGCGGTCAGCGTCCGCAGCGGGGCGTACGACCAGGCACTGCCGCTGGCCGGCGCGCAGGCCGCGATGAGCCCGGCCGCTGCGGTACCGCCGGCCACGACGAGGGCCCCTCGCAGGAAGCCGCGCCGGGTGGTCGCGCCCAGCGCGACGGGCACCATGCGATCAGGGTCTGCCGCCGCCTCCTCGGCGGCCGCAGACGCGATGGCCTCGTCGATCGCGTCTTCGGTGGGGTTGACTCCGTCGGACAAGGGGGGTTGAGCCTTCGCGTGCATCCGGGAAGAGTAACCATGTCGGTGGAGGATTTCAGGGCCGTCTGGACACCCCCACAGGGCCATTGGTCACGTCAAGACTGGTAGATTGGGTCGGATGGACCAGCGCACAGCGCCGAGGACGATCGGCGACACGACCACGGACACCGAGCAGTTCGCTGCCGCCATCCGCGAGGCGGAAGGCTGGGCTGCGGCGGCTCACGAGGCGCGGCGCCGGCTCGAAGCTCTCGACAAGGCCACCGTGGCCATCTCACAGGAGCTCAGCCTCGAGCGCGTCCTGCAGATCATCGTGGACAGCGTGCGGCCGCTCGTGGCTGCCCGCTATGCCGCTCTGGGCATCCCGGACGAGCACGGCTCGATGGAGCGCTTCATCACCAGTGGCATGAGCGAGCGAGAGCGCCTCGAGATCGGACTCACTCCGCGCGGCCGCGGACTGCTGGGCATCAGCTTGCGTGACTCGGAAACCGTCCGCGTGGACGACATCGGCGCAGACCCCCGCAGCGCCGGCTTCCCGCCGGGACACCCCCCGATGCACACCTTCCTGAGCGTGCCCGTGAAGGTCGAGGGACGGGCCATCGGCAACCTCTACCTGACCGACCGCGAGGACGAGCGACCCTTCGACGACGACGACGAACGGCTCGTCGAGTCGTTCGCCCGTCACGCCGGGCTCGCCATCCACAACGCGCGCATGCACGAGGAGTTGCGCCAGCTGGCGGTGCTGCAGGAGCGTGAGCGCATCGCCCAGGACCTGCACGACGGCTCCATCCAGTCGCTCTACGCGGTGAGCCTGGCGCTGGAGGACACCGAGGAGCTGATGGGCTCAGACCCGCGGCTGGCGGTCGACCGCATCGACCATGCCATCGAGCAGATCCACGGCACCATCTCGGAGATCCGCGAATTCATCATGGGCCTCGATCCCGATGCCCGCACCGCGGTGGACCTGTTGGCTGGCCTGACGGCCCTGACGGACGAATTCGAGCGCAGCACGCTCATCGAAGTCGAGCTCGAGAGCGATCCCGACGTACCGCTCGACCCCGATGAGACGCTGCAGCTCATCCAGCTCACGCGCGAAGCCATGAGCAACGTGGCCCGCCATGCGCAGGCCTCCAAGGTCATGGTCAACGTAGAGGACCGCCGCGAACGGCTGCGGCTGTCTATCATCGACGATGGCCGAGGCTTCGACACCACCCAACCGCAGCGACCAGGACATCACGGCTTGACCAACATGCACGCACGCGCGGAGTCGCTCGGCGGCTCTCTCGCGATCCAAAGCGATGACGGCGGTACACGGGTCGTCTTCGAGATGCCGCGAGGAGTGCGCGGCAGCACCAAGGAGTCCAACAGATGACCGACCCGACCGATGCCCAGGGCATCCCCAAGAGCCCCGGCGCGGAGGACAAGTCAGCACCGGCGAGGAAGCTGCGTCTGCTGGTCGTGGACGATCACGAGGTCGTACGCCAAGGGCTCGCGGCCCTGCTCAACCGCCGGGACGCCTTCCAGGTCGTGGCCGAGGCCGGTACGGTCGAGGAGGCGCTCAGCGCCGTCGAGCGATTCGCCCCGGACCTGGTGATCATGGACGTGCGCCTGCCCGACGGCTCGGGCATCGAGGCCTGCCGTGACATCCGCGCCGAGTATCCCGACGTGCGCGTGGTCATGCTCACCAGCTACCCCGACGAGGAGGCGGTCCTCTCGGCCATCGTCGCGGGTGCCAGCGGCTACCTTCTGAAGCAGGTGCGCGCGCGCGACCTGGTCAATGCCCTCGAAGCCGTGGGCCGCGGTGAGTCACTGCTCGATCCTGCGGTCACGGAGAAGGTCCTCGAGCGCGTCCGCCGGATCGCGACCAGCGCCTACACCGACGAGTTCGCCCAGCTCACCGCACAGGAGCAGAAGATCCTGTTGCTGGTAGCCGAGGGCAAGACCAACAAGGAGATCGCGGCCGAGGTCTACCTCTCGGACAAGACCGTCAAGAACTACGTCTCCTCGATCCTCTCCAAGCTCAACCTGCAGCGCCGCGCGCAGGCAGCAGCCTACGTGGCCAAGCACAAGCCGGGATCAAGCTTCTAGGGACTGCGGTTCCCCCTGAGAGCTCACTCGCTCTCGGCACCGGACGTGTGCGGCTCAGCCTGCGATCAGGTCCTCGACGGCCTTGGACCTGGCGCTGCCACTGATGACGTCGGCGACCGACACGTCATCGAGTCGGGCCAGGATGGCATCTTGCGCCGCGGCGAAGACGTCGTGCACCTCGCACAGGTCCTTGGTGCCACACTCCTTGCCGGTGATGACGCACGTCTGGCGACGCGCGTCGCCTTCGCTGGCCTCGATGACCGCCAGCAGGCTGATGCCCGACGCGGGCCGTGACAGGCGGTAGCCTCCGGCCCGGCCCAGGCGTGCCTCGACGATGCCCGCGCGGCTGAGATCACCCAGCACCTGCGGCAAGAAGCGCACGGGGATGTCCATCTCCTTGGCGATCCGGCGAGCGGGCACCACTTCACTCCCATCCGCGCGCGCCAGCGTGAGCACGGCCCGGATAGCGTAGGAGCCACGGTGCGTCAATTCCAACCTCACGGGTCCCAGTTTCGCACGTTCTGCCTTCGCGGTTCAGTCCGATTGGCATAGCGAGCAGGTGTCCGATGCACCGAAAGCGCCGGGTGGGGAACGTGTCGAGCGGGTCGGGTGGGTATCGGCAGGTCTTCGACCTCGGGCCGATCGGCCCACGTGATGGGTGCCATCCGGCCATCGCGGCCCCGCCGCAGAATGGGGACGATCGTATCCGCTCGTGGATGGCTCCTTGACCGGCCATCCGCGATCAACGGTGCTCGCCCGCGATGGGGCAACCCATCGGGGGGAGCGGGCGAGTGCCACCTCCTCCTGTTCCTCCTCCTCGCTGCTCAATGCGGCGTCTCGGCCCGGCCGGGACGCCGTGATCCTGTGCCCGGGTCGGCGTGCTTCGGGACCTTCGGCCCGGCTGTCGTGACGGATCGGACCTGTCGGTGGCCAGCCGGTCGCGCGACGATGGCAGCCAAAGCCACGGAACCCCGACCCGCAGGAACGACGCGAGCGCCTGGAGGCACCGCCGGATGAAGAAGATCCTCGTTGCCTACGATGGACAGGAAGCCGGCCAACGCGCACTGGAGATGGCGGCACGGCTCGCGCACGCCTTCGACGGTCGTGTAGACGTGGTCAGCGTGGTGCCCGAAGGCTTCGGCCGCGGGGATGGCCAGGCGCCCGAACCGGCCGTGGAGCACGCACGCGAGCTGGTCGAGGCGCGCAGCGAGCTGCGCCGACGAGGTATCGAGGCCGGCCTCATCGAGCCGGCCGGCGATCCCGCCGAGACCATCGAGCGGCTGGCTGCCGAGCGTGGCTACGACACGATCGTCGTCGGCGGCAATCGGCCCGGCCGCAGCGGCCACCCCTGGATGGAGACCGTCACGGCCCATGTCGCGGCCAACGCCCGCGCCGACGTGGTGGTGGCCCGACGGGTACTGGCTCCCGAGACAAGCATCAACGACTGACATCGCACCGCGCTCCCGCCGTCACCAATTCATACCTCGACGCTTTGAGTTCCTGCGCTTTCG
Source organism: uncultured Chloroflexia bacterium (assembly GCA_963716815.1). Lineage (GTDB taxonomy): Bacteria > Chloroflexota > Limnocylindria > Limnocylindrales > CSP1-4 > JAFMJV01. Next base: position 85,184 of record CAVQUM010000017.1, on the reverse strand, counting down.
TGCGCCCGGCCCTATCCTTTGCCGTCGATAGGCGTACTCCCCAGATGGTGGTCACCCCATGAGCACGAACGAGAAGCAGCCCGGCTCCGACGAGAACGTCAGCCGCAAGCAACGTCGAGCGGCCGAACGTACCGCCCGCAAGTCCGGCCCGAGCTCGCGCGCGAGCGACGGCTCGGGTGGCGGCTCTGGCCCGACCATGCTGGTCATCAGCCTCGGCGCCATCGTCATCGGCGTCGTCGCGGTCATCGCGCTCGTGCTCTTGAGCGGTGGCCTCGGCGGCGGCGAGGGCGAGATCTCCGAGCCCGGGTCCCCGGCGCCCGCGGCCGAGCTGCGCGACGGCCGCACGTTGGTGGCGGCCGGCGTGACCCCGTCGGTCACGGTCGAGGTCTTCGAGGACGTGCGCTGCCCCCACTGTCAGACCTTCACCGAGAAGGTGGAGCCGCTGCTCATCGCCAAGCACGTGACCGACGGCACCGCCTCGCTGACCTACTACGACTACATCATCTTCGGCGACGCCTCGATCGCTGCGGCCGTGGCCATGCGCGCCGCGGATGAGCTGGGTGACGCCTTCTGGGACTACCACCATGTGCTCTTCCACAACGCCGAAGACGGCGCCTTCACCAGCGAGTGGTTCGCCGACATCGCCGAGGTCGTGGGCCTGGACCGGGACGAGTTCCTGGCCCTGCTCGATGACCAGGCCCTGCGTGATGCGGTCGAGGCTGATCACGAGTACGGCTCGGGCCTGGGGGTCGGCAGCACGCCCAGCGTCGTCGTCAACGGCGAGCTGTTGGTGGCACCCAGCTGGGAGGAAGTCGACGCGGCAGTCGAGGCCGCAGCCGCAGCTGCGTGATGACGGCTCTGGGCGGAGGTCGGGTCGCCGCTCAAGGGGCTGGGGGTGAACGCCGCCGCCTGATGGGCGGGAGCCGCGTGGGTGCCATGGCCGTGGCCGCCTTCGTCGCGAGCCTGTCCGCGCCGGCGGTCGTCGCGGCCCAGGACGCGGTGGCAGATCCGCTGCCGCCGGAGGGCACCATCCTCGAAGCTGGCCGCTACGTCAGCCGCTTCGTGGGGCCCGCGATCGAGTTCAAGGCCGGGCCCGGCTGGATCGTGGGTCGCTCGGGTGACGGTCCTATCTTCACGCTCGAGTACCTCGAGTCGCCAGGGACGGTGCTGAGCGTGACGCGCTTCGATGGTGAGACGTTCCTCGATTCGTGCGACCCCACCTCCATGGCCACCGTGGAGGCGACCGTCCCGCGCCTGACCGAGATCATCGCCGGCAATCCCTACCTCGATGCCGGCCCTCCCAGGATCGTCGAGGTCGATGGCTTCACGGGCCTGCAATTCGATGCCGGCGTGCCGCCCTATACGCTCGAGGAGTGCGCCCTGCGACACGTGCTCATCTGGGCCATCCCCGTGGGCCAGGGCGGCGAGTTCGTACAGATGGCGCACCAGCAATCGCGCTTCCTCGTGCTCGACGTGGCGGGTGACGTCATCGTCATCGCCATCGAGTCCTTCCCCGGTGTGCCCTTCGGCGGCCTACTCGAGGCTTCCATGGAGCTGATCGAGACCATGGACATCACGCCCGGCTCCTACGTGCCCCCGGCGCCGCCATCGCAGCCGCCGCCTGGGGCCAGCCCGTCTCCGGGCCCATCCCCGACCGAGAGCGTGACGACGCAGAGACGGAGGCAGCGAGCCGCACCGCACGTGGGCATGCGTGTTTGACACATGTAGTCAAGTGGACCTGATGCTCGGGACCGATGGCACATGCCGATGTGCCATTCGGCACTCATGCCCATGTGGGCATATGGTGATGCTATGCGCATGGACCCGATCCACGAGCTCCAGGCGGAAGATCTGCCGGACGCTCAGCCACCCGGCCCGCATCGCCATCCTGCACCTCCTGGCCGACGAGCCACGCGAGGTAGGACGGCTCGCGTCTGCCCTTGGGATCAACCAGCCCAACGTGTCCAAGCACCTCGCGGTGATGCGTCAGGCCGGGCTCGTGGAGGCCGTACGCGACGGACGGGGTGCCGTGTACCGGCTGACCGACCAGGGCGTCATCGGTGCCTGCGACCTGATGGCTCAGGTCATGCGTCGCAAGCTGGCCCGCCTGGCGGAACTCTCCGCGTCTATCGAATCGACCGACAACGACTCGGTCCTGACCAGATAAGGACAGAAGACCCTCATGGATGACCAACCACTCGCGATCGTGCTCTTCAGTGGCACTGACGACAAGCTCAACGTCGCGGCCGTGATGGCCGCGGGCGCTGCCGCGCTCGGCCGTCCCGTCCACATCTTCCTGCAGTACTGGGGTCTGGACGCCTTCCGCGCGGACCGCATCAAGGATGACCATGGCCTCGCCGCCGAAGCCGGCGTTGAGGGGAAGGCCGCAGTCGATGCGCTCCGCGCGGAGGGCCAGGCCCCCTGGTACGAGACGCTGGCCATGGCCAAGGAGCTCGGCGGAGTCGAGATCCAGGCCTGCTCCCTCTCGATGGACCTGCTCAAGATCACCGACGACGATCTCGACGACCTCGTCGATGGCAGCGAGGGCGTGACCGCCTTCTACATCGCCGCCGGCGACGCGCAGATCCTCTTCATCTAGTACTTCGCACGCGACAAGGAGCCGACCATGAGCGACATCCACACCACCGTCGACGCCAAGGGCCTGTCCTGCCCCATGCCCATCGTCAAGACCGCGCAGGCTGTCAAGAACGTGCCCGCAGGCGAGCTCATCGAGGTCCTCGCTACTGACCCGGGCTCGGTCAAGGACTTCGCTGCCTGGACCCGCTCCACCGGCAACGTCATCGTCGAGCAGACCGAGGACGAGGGCGTCTACCGCTTCGTCATCAAGCGCTCGTAGCGCCGCCTACCGAAAGAGGGACGATCCATGGCCACTGAGACCACGACCCCCGAAGCCACCGCTGGCGAGAGCCCCGAAGACCAGTTGACCGAAGCCATCGCGGCCGCGGCCGGCGATGGCGCCACGCCCGTGCAGCGGCAGCTGGTGATCATCAACTGGAGCGGCGAGTTCGACAAGGTCCTGCCCACGCTCATCATGGGCAGTGTCGCTGCCGCCAGCGGCTACAAGACCTCGGTCTTCCTGACGTTCTGGGGCTTGCTGCCCTTCGTCAAGGACAGCAAGCGCATCACCGGCGAGAACACCATGCAGAAGATGCTCTCGTTCATGCAGCGCCCGGGCATCAGCCACATGAAGATGTCCAAGATGAACTTCCTGGGCATGGGCCCGTGGATGATCGGCAAGCTGAGCAAGCAGTACAACGTGGCTTCGCCACAGGAGCTGCTCGAGGCCTGCCAGTTGATGGGCGTGGAGTTCATGCCCTGCCAGATGACCATGGACATGTTCGGGTTCAAGCGAGAGGACATGATCGATGGCCTCGGCGACCCCGTCGGCGCTGCTACCGTCCTCGAGATGATGACCGAGGAACACACCGGCTCACTCTTCATCTAGCCCCCAGTTTCCGGGCCATCCCTCCGGCCCGGCCCTTCTGACCAGGAGATACCCATGACCGCTCTCGAACTCGAGACCACCCCGACCACCACCATCGACGCCCGTGGCAGCTTCTGCCCCGGTCCGCTGATGGAACTCATCCGCGCCATCCGCGAAGGCGCGGTCGGCGACATCCTCGCCGTCATCTCGTCCGACAACGGCTCCAAGACCGACATCCCGGCGTGGGTCGAGAAGGCCGGTCATCGCCTCGTCGGCGTCTTCCCCCACGAGGGCTACGACGAGATCGTCGTCGAGAAGCTCAAGTAGCGCGCCGAGTACCAGGAGTCACGAACATGCAGAACGTCCTCGTCCTCGGCGGAGGCGTCGGTGGCACACTCGTCGCCAACCTCATCAGCCGCAAGATCAAGAAGCAGATCGACGCCGGTGAGGCCCGGGTCACGGTCGTGGACGAGACGGGCGAGCACGTCTACCAGCCCGGGTTCATGTACATCGCCATGGGCAGTGAAGACCCCAAGTCGCTACGCAAGCCCGAGCGACGGCTGCTGGACGGGCGCGTGGACCTTGTCGTCGACGAAGTGACCGGCATCGACGAGGAGGCCCAGCAGGTGGCACTCGCCCGTGGCGACAAGCTTGACTACGACTACCTCATCCTCGCGACCGGTTCGCGCATCCTGCCCGAGACCATCGAGCATTTCGAGCAGGAGGCGCACCACTTCTACAGCGAGGAGGCCGCGGGGCGGCTGCGCAAGGCGCTCGACACCTTCACCGGTGGCAAGGTCGTGGTCGGCATCGCCTCGATGCCCTACAAGTGCCCGCCCGCTCCGCTCGAGGTGGCCCTGCTCATCGAGGCTGAGTTGCGCGAGCGCGGCCTGCGCGAGAAGAGCGAGATCCACTTCTGCTCGCCCATCGCGCGTGCCTTCACCATCGAGAGCGTGAGCGAGATGGTCACGCCCGAGCTGGAGAAGAAGGACGTCGAGCTACACACCTTCTTCAACGTCGAGACCATCGACGCCGAGCGCAAGGTGGTCCAGAGCCTCGAGGGCGAGGAGCTCGAGTACGACCTGCTCGTGCTGGTGCCGCCGCACAAGGGCGCCCAGGTGCTCATGGACAGCGGCTTTGCCCCGGCGCCCGGTGGCTGGCTGCCGACCGATCCCAAGACGCTCAACGTGGGCGAACGCCCCAACGTCTGGGCTCTCGGCGATGCCACCAACCTGCCGCTATCGAAGGCCGGCTCCACCGCGCACTTCGAGGCTCCGGTCGTGGCCGAGCGCGTGTCCGCCCTGGTGCAGGATCGCAAGCCACATGCCAAGGAGTCGATCTACACCGGCAAGGTCATGTGCTTCTTCGAGGTCGGCGACGGCAAGGGCACGCTCCTGCGCTTCGACTACGAGAACCCGCCCAAGCCGCCCAAGCCCAGCCGGCTCTGGCACGTGGGCAAGCTCTTCTTCAACAAGACCTACTACCGCATCGTGCCCAAGGGCCGCGGCGGCACCATCGAGAAGCGCCTCTAGGACCGGCTCCCTCCCCCGCCCTCTCCGAGAAGACGGACCCCGCCGCTTGCCCGGCGGGGTCCGTCGCTGTCTCGCTGACCGCGCGGCGCGGACGGACCGGACGGTCGGCGGCTGCCGGGACGACACGAGAACGGCCCGCCCCCTCGTGGGACGGGCCGAACGTCGTGCAACGCGATCGGTCAGCAGATGACCGGGGTCTTGATCTCGACGCTGGTCAGTGTGTTGCCCGTGGCGCAGAACGTGGCTGCATCGATGCCCGCCCCTCCGTGGAAAGTGGCCTCATACATGCCGTCCATCACCCTGTCGTTGCCGCGGGCTCCGACGAACTTGGCACCGGTGTACATCTTGCCCGCGGTGTCCGGAGCCGGACCACCGACGAAGCGCCCGAATGACGTCCCCACGGCATCCTGCCCACGACCCCCGTGTGAGGAAGGTCCCCCTTCACATCCCGGCAGGGCCGGCAGCCGTCGCGCGCCGCACTCCTCGCCGTGCGGGGTCGATCGTAGTCCCCGGGGCGACGGGTCCGCAGCAGCGAAGAACGGCCCGCCCCTCGCTGGGACGGGCCGTTCGCAGGTCGTGCCTGGGTTGCGGGCCTAGGGCCCGGTCTGGTCGGCCGCGGCCACCGCCACGGGGCAGAGCACGTCGATCTGGATCTCGACGCCGGTGAGCGTGTTGTCGCTCCCGCAGAGCTTGGCCGAGTCGATGCCCATGCCGCCGTGGAAGGTGGAACCCTCCATGACCCCGGTCACCCGGTCGTTGCCCTTGGCCCCGACGAACTTGGAGCCGGGGCGCATGTCCTCGACGCTGTCGGGGGCCGGGCCGCCGATGAAGAGGCCGGCCTTGTTGAAGACGATGGAGTCCTTGCCGCGGCCACCGTAGAAGATACCGGGGCCGTTGAGCCAGTTGGCGCTGTCGGCACCGGGGCCGCCGCGGTAGATGCCGTCGACCCAGCCGCCGCCCCAGACGTAGTCGGCACCGGGGCCGCCGATGAAGACGCCGGGCGCGCGCAGGTCCCAGTCGACCATGTCGTCGCCGAGGCCGCCCTCGAAGGTGCCGCCGTAGACGCCCCAGACGTAGTCCGCCCCGGGGCCACCGACGAAGGTGCCGTCGTTGAGGTACGTGATCTCGTCGGGACCGAAGCCGCCGATGAAGCGGCCGCCGTTGTGATACTCGACCTCGTCGGCCCCGACGTTGCCGTAGAAGCGGCCGCCGTCCTTGGTCTCGACCGAGTCGTCACCGCGGCCGCCGAGGAAGACGCCGCCGGTCATGTGCGGGATGTGGTCGTCACCGGGGCCGCCGCAGACGACCATGCCGCCGGTGACGGTGCCGCCGGCCCAGAGGCCGTCGACCGTGTCGGTGCACTTCGGTGCGGCTGCCGCCGGCGCGGCCGTGGCCGCGATGGCCGTGGCCACCAGTGCGGCCGAGCTGAGCGCCACCGTGAGGCGCTTGATCTGGGAATCCGTTCATCTGACCCTCCCATATCCGTGATCGGCCCGGCGCGATGAGGTGAGTGCGCCCAGCGACCGACCGTAGTCGCGCGAATGGTATACCGCCTTGGGGGCCTTTGCTATCCCGTCGGTGCAGAATCCGGTACGCAGGAGCCCTAGCGACGGGTCTCCACCGTGGTCGTGGTCGTGGTCGTGGCGGCTGTCGGCTTCACCTTGTCATCCACCCGCGCCTCACGGTGTCCACGCGCCTCCGCGATCAGTACCCCGAGGATCTCGCGCCAGCGTTCGTAGACGAAGTGGTGGCCCTCGTTGCGGAAGAAGGTAGCCACCGCATCCGAGATGTTGCGCGCGAGGTACTTGCCCATACCCACCGGCACGACCTTGTCCTGGGCCCCGTGCCAGATGCGCACCGGCACGGTCACCCCGCCGATGGGGAAGCCGAACGGCCGGGCCAGGCAGAGCGCTTCGTCGTAGACGCCACCGGTTCCCTGCCGGTACATCTCCGATGCGTTGGCGATCATCACCGCGCGCAGCGCCGGATCGCCGAGGATCTCACGGTCAGCCTCGATCATGCCGCTGATGGCCTCGTCCAACTGCTTGTGCGGGTCGGCCTTCTGCTGGCGCGACCACTGCCACATGGCCAGCTTGATGACCCACGGCGCGTGGTCCGCGGTACGCGACATGGCACGGTGTCGCGGCCACGTGTAGCCGGTGGAGCCGGGCACGCCGGAGAGCGGCGCGGGCGCGCTGATGAGCCCGATCACGCTGAAGCGCTCGGGCATCTGCCAGGCGCAGGCGAGGGCGTAGGGACCACCGCCCGACCAGGCCACCGACCGAGCAGCGCTCGATGCCGAGGACCTCCAGCAGCTCGGCCACGTCGCGCGGGAAATCGGTCACGCGCCGGCCCGGCTGGCGCGTGGAGAGGCCGATACCAGGCCGATCGACCGCGATGACGCGAGCGCCGAGCTCGGCGGCGACGTCGTCGTCGGGATGGCGCACCACGCGGGACGAGCCGAAGCCGTGGAAGAAGAGCACGGGCGTGCCCTCGGGATCGCCGAAGTCGTCGAAGCCGAGCAGCCGTCCGTCCGAGAGCGTGATCTGGCGCGACGTGGGGCCGAGTTCCACGAGCGACTCACGGAACTGAGCGCGACGGCGAGCGCGACGCAGGACGCGCACGCGGCGCGGGCCTACTCGTCGACGACGTCCGTTCGTCCTTTCATCCATCGGGGTCAATCATGCCACGGCGGCGTTTGCCGATCGCCGGCGCGAAGCCGGGGATCGCCTGCGTCCCGCGGCGACCCCACGGGCCTATGTGTCGGTGTCGCCCAATTCGCCGAGGCGAAGGACGGTGAAGAGTGCCGCCGCAGCCGTCCCGCCAGCCAGGGTCGCCAGGCACGTAGATCCAGATGTTGCCCCAGGCGAAGATGTTCATGATCGTGCCGCCGACCGTCACGGCCGGGTTGAAGGCACCACCGGAGATGGACCCGACCGCGTAGGCGCCGACGACCACGGTGAAGCCGATGGCGAAGCCGTAGAACGAGTTGCCCTCGGTGCCCTTGGCCGTGGCCACGTTGAGCACGACGTAGACGAGCGCGAACGTGAACAGCGAACTCGGCCAGCAGCGCGGGCACGACGTCGAGCGTAGCTCGTCGAGCGCGTCTGCCGGCATGGCCGGCTTCATGATCATGACCACGATCGCGGCGACGATCGCGGCCGACCACCTGGACGACCCAGTAGCCGACGGCGTCGTTGACGTTGATCTTGCCCCGCAGCAGCACGCCGAGCGTGACCGCCGGGTTGTAGTGTGCCCCCGGAGATGTGACCGCCGGCGAAGACCATGACGGCCAGGACGGTCCCGATGGCCAGGCGGGCGAAGTCGCCCGCCCCCGGGTCGATGACGGCCATGCCGACGGTGAAGACGAGGAAGAACGTGCCGACGAACTCGACGGCAAGCGCCTTTGGATCGATGACCACGGTAACTCCCTCGCTCGAACGGAATGGGCAACGGCCCGGGCATGAGCGGCCCTGCCGAGCGCGATGATATCTGGCTCGCTAGCCGATGTCCCGACCGGTCGGTCGTCCGGCCGAGCGAAGACCGCCTAGGCGCCTCTGGCGCGGCGCATGGCCTGGATGGCCGCGAGCTGGTCGCGGAACTCGTCGCGGATGTCGTCGACCTCGCTGGCCCTGAAGCCAAGCTCCTTGCCGATCTCGTTCAGCTCCGCGACCTCGGCGGCACTGATGGAGTCGTCCGCCGCACCCACCGCGAACGCCGTGCGCAGCAGGGCCTCGCGCTGTTCACGGGTGCTGTTCGCAGAGAACGAGCGGGTCACCACGAAGTCGTCGGTGGCGCCGTAGAGCTCGGCCATGTTGCGGGCCATCTCCACAACCAGCACTGCCTGGGCGGTGGAGAGGTGGCCAACTTCGATGACGGCCTTCTCCATGTACTCCAGCTCTGCCGGGTTGATCTCGAGGTCAGCGTGGGCGGCACGGGCGAGCACGTAGGCGAAGCTGGCGATGAAGCGACGCTCCTCCACCGGCAGGGCCTCGATCTCGCCGGCGATGCGCCGGACCGACTCGGTGTCGCTATGGGACGGCGATGGCTGGCTGGGCTCCGGTTGTGCGGACGTATTGCCGCCGCCGAACAGGCTGCGCAGGACCATGGGATACCTCTGGGTGTGGCTCGATACGGTGCAGTATGGGGTGACGCTAGCACGGACTGCCGCCCACGGCCTGTCCTGCCCAGCCGGGGGCGACGGACTACACTTTCACGGTGAGCGACTCCCCCTCCCCCAGCAGCGCCGAGTCCGAGCCCGCCAAGATGACCCCGCGCAGTCCCGCGGTCCGCGACCTGGGCATGCGCGCGACGTTGCTCTTCCCGACGCGCGAGATCGTGGAGGGGTACTACGTGCCGCTCATCTACACCGCCTGTCGCACCTGCTACAGCGAGCTCGAGCCACAGGACATCTTCGAGCGCGCGACCAGCGGGCGCGTCGCCGCTGCCAAGCAGCAGGACTTGGTCCGCCGCGTCATCGACTCCGGTCACGGCTCGACCATCGAGCACATCGTCTTCACCTTCGCCATCAGCGGCGTGACGCGCACGCTCAGTCACCAGCTCGTACGACATCGTGCCGGCCTCGCGTTCGACCAGCAGTCGCAGCGCTACGTCAAGTACAAGGAACCCAGCTACATGGTGCCGGGCTCGGTCAGCGACGCCGAAGACGAAGTACGTCAGCGCTTCGAGGAGCAGATGGCCGGCTCGCTGGAGTTCTACGCGGACATGCTCGAGGCGGGCATCCCGGGCGAGGACGCACGCTTCGTCATGCCCAACGCCACCCGCACCAACCTGGTCATGACCACCAATCTGCGTGCGCTCATCCACATGTCGGGCCTGCGCCTGTGCGTCATGGCCCAGTGGGAGATCCGTCGCCTGTTCCAGCTCATCCGCCACGAGATCTTCAGCGTGAGCCCCTTCCTGGGCTCGTTCCTGGCACCCAAGTGCGTGCCCCTCGGCTACTGCGACGAAGACCGCAACCGCGACGAGCACTGCCCCATCCGGCCGCACAAGGACAACGTCCTGGGCGCCTGGGCAGAGAAGAAGGCCGCGGCCACCAAGGCCGGCCGGGACCTGCCCACGGTCTAGGGGCGCGGCAGGGGCCGCCAGCGCCCTGCCAGGGGCCGCCAGCCGCCCGTGCCCTATCGCAGCCCCTGGGCGAAGCGGCCGAGGACCCGGGCCAGGCGCGGCCCGGCCTCGTTGGCCGCTGCCACCACCTCGGCGTGCGTGAGCGGCGTGGGCGAGAGCCCGGCGCCGGGGTTGGTCACGAGCGAGACACCGCAGACGCGCATCCCGGCCCAGTTGCGCCGCCATTGCCTCCATCACCGTGGACATGCCCACCGCGTCCGCGCCGAGGCTGCCGATCATGCGCACCTCCGCGGGCGTCTCGTAGGTGGGGCCCGTCAGACCGAGGTAGATGCCCTCCTTGAGCTCCACGTCCTCGGCCCGACCCGCAGCGTGCAGGCGCGCGCGCAACTCGGCGTCCCAGACCGCGGTCATGTCCGGGAAGCGCGGTCCGAGTGCATCGTCGTTGGGGCCCATCAAGCGGATTGCGCCCGGTGAGGTTGATGTGGTCGCGCATGACCATCAGCGTGCCCGCGCCGAAGGCCGGGTTGACGCCCCCCGAGGCGTTGGTCAGCAGCAGGATGGGTGCACCGAGGCGCCCCATGAGCAACGCTGGCTCCACCACCAGGCGCTCCGAGAGGCCCTCGTACATGTGCAGCCGGCCGCGCAGGCAGGCCACCGGCAGCTCCCGCAGCGTGCCCAGCAGCAGCCGCCCGCTGTGTCCCGGCACCGACGGTGCCGGCCAGCCGGGCATGTCCTCGAAGGGGATCGCGACGGGATCGTCGATCTCGTCGGCGAGATCGCCGAGGCCGGAGCCGAGCACCATCCCCAGGCGCGGCACCAGGTCCGATCGCTCGCGCACGCGCGCCTCGAGCTCGTCGAGCCGCCGACTGAAGGGGATGGGTCGGTCCGTCATGGGGGCTACTCCTGTGCGTGGCTGACACAAGGGTAGTCCGCGCCGGACCGCGACGGTCGGCTCCGGGCACACGTCAGTGCCCGGAGCGACCTCCACGCTTCCCCTGGTTCCCCGCCTTGATGCGATCGCAGCGGAGCCCCCGAGCTACCGGTTCACGTTGATGCGATCTCCGCGATCCTGGCGTCGTGTCTGGCCCCTCCGGGCAAGACCTACTATGCCGTCGGGCAACGACCAGGTCAATCGGGTTGTCCACGAGATTCGGGCGTTCGCGCGGGCGATCTATCCACGGTTCTCCACCGCCTGTGGACGGATGGTGGACAACCGCCTCGCGCGGGTCCGGTTCAGACCGCGCGGCGGCGAGCTCGCGTCACGATGGTGCGAGCGTAGCGGTCGTGCAGGCCTTGCCTCGCTGGGCTCTGGGCCATGGTGTAGAGCAGCAGCAGCATCCAGGCCACACCCAGCGCCCCCAGGATGAGGCCGATGGTGTTGGGCACGTAGACCGCTAGCGACGAGAGCAGCGACGGGATCCCCAGGAAGAGCCAGCGGATGGCCGAACGGCCCCAGGGGATGCGACTGCCGTCGGCCTCGTCGCCGACGCGCAGGCTCAGCAGACGCATGCCCACCGTCGCTCCCTGCAGCGTCCAGGTCGAGACGAAGTATCCGAAGCTGATGAGCAACTGCAGCACGAGCACGACCGTGAAGGCGACCACGTCGAGCTCACCGCCGGCCGAGTCGATCGCGCCCGGCGAGGAGACGAGCCCACCGAAGAGCCAGGCCAGGACGAAGCCGATGACCGAAAGCACGATGATGTCGATGACGAGGGCCATGATGCGGTTGGGCACGTCCGCGTAGAGCAGGCCGGCCGGGCCCTGCGTGCGCTGGGTCGAGGTCAGACGTCGCGTGAGACCGGGTGCATCGTCGGGGGCCTGGTCTGCAGACGTACTGCCGTCCGGCTCCTCCCAGATGCCTTCCTGCTCGAGCCCGCTGTCATCGTCGGCGGGCGTCCCGGACGGTGTCATCGCTGACCTCCTGTCACGCGCAGGCTAAGACCCACCGACCGCGGGGCACGACGCGTTCGGCGCAAGGATACTCGCCGCGTGGTGCTGGGCGCACCCGCTCAGCCGCCGATGCGCGACATCTCCACGCGAGGCAGGTCGCGCGTGGCTGCGGAGCGCAGCTCCGAGTAGCGATCGCCGCGGGCGGTCCACACGCGACCGAGCAGCTGCCGCAGCTCTTCGTCCGTGGCTCCGGTGCGGAGCGGATCGCGCAGGTCGGTGCCAGCGGTGCCGAAGAGGCAGGTGTACAGCGTGCCCTCGGCGGTGAGCCGAGCGCGCGTGCAGCTGCCCGCAGAACGGCTGCGTGACCGAGCTGATGAGCCCGACCTCCCCCCGTCCGTCGCGGTATCGCCAGCGCGCCGCGACCTCGCCCCGGTACTGCGGCTCGAGCGGCTCGAGCGGCATCTCCGCGTCGATGGCCGCGACCACCTCCGCGGCCGGGCACGACCTCGTCCAGCGTCCAGCCGTTGGTGTGGCCGACGTCCATGTACTCGATGAAGCGCAGGATGTACCCAGTTCGCGCGCGAAGCGGGCCATGGGCAGGACGCTGCTCCTCGTTGACCCCGCGCCGCACGACCATGTTGACCTTGATGGGCCGCAGGCCGGCACGGTCTGCGGCCTCGATGCCCGCCAGCACGCGGGCCACCGGGAAGTCGACGTCGTTGAGGCGCGCGAAGACCTGCGTCGTCGAGCGAGTCGAGGCTGACGGTGACGCGCCGCAGCCCGGCCTCGGCCAGTGCCCGCGCCTTGTCCGCCAGCAGTGAGCCGTTCGTGGTCAGGGTCAGGTCGTGCAGACCGTCGATCGCGGCCAGCATGCGCACGAGCCGCTCCACGTCGCGGCGCAGCAGCGGCTCACCGCCGGTGAGCCGGACCTTGGTCACGCCCAGCGACACGGCCACGCCGGCAAGGCGGGTCATCTCCTCGAACGTCAGCAGCTCCGCGTGCGGCAGGAAGCGGAAGGCGGCCCATAGATCTCGCGCGGCATGCAGTAGGTGCAGCGGAAGTTGCAGCGATCGGTGACCGAGATGCGCAGGTCGCGCAGCGGCCGGCCCAGGCGATCGGCGGTAGCGGTCGGTGCCATCAGTCGCGGATGGGCCGCGACACCGAGCGGCCGAACTCACGCCGCTCCTCGCCGCGTCCCATCCAGCCGACGACGATCGCGGCCACCCCGAGGAAGACATGGCCCAGCTGGTCGAGGCCCGAGGTATGCGCGTCGTAGAGGCCGAACAGGTCGCCGCTGAGGAGGCTGACGATGCCCGTAGCGAGGTAGAAGGTGCCCAGGCCGACCAGCCCGTAGGCCCGGTTGCGCCCGTTCAGCGCGAGGCCGACATGCAGGAACAGGGCCCCCGTGACGAGGTGCACCAGGTCGTGGCCGAAGCCGGTCACGAAGAGGCCGGTGTCCGGTGCACCACCGACGATGGGGGTGCCCAGCGAGCCGCCGATCCCGAGCAGGACCAGCACCGCACCCACGACGATGGCGAACGCGCGCTCCAGTCCCATTGAGCCCATCCGGCCTCCTGTCCCGTATCCGGCCGGGCCCGCCTGCATCGGGCCGACGCCCAGGGCTCGAGCCTAGTCGTCTTCGGCCGAGCCTGCACCCGCGCGGATGGACTCGACCACCGAGGCGTCGGCCAGCGTGGTCGTGTCGCCCAGCGAGCGGCCCTCGGCCACGTCGCGCAGCAGGCGCCGCATGATCTTGCCCGAGCGGGTCTTGGGCAGGTCCGGCGTGAACAGCAGGTACCTGGGCTTGGCGATGGGCCCGATGACCTTGGCCACGTGGGCGCGCAGCTCGGCCGCGAGCTCCGTCGCTCGGTCTCCACCCCGGCGCGGGTGATGACGAAGGCGAAGATGGCCTCGCCGGTCACCGGGTCGTGCTTGCCCACCACGGCCGCCTCGGCCACGGCCGGGTGGTCGACCAGCGCGGACTCGACCTCGATGGTGCTGATGCGGTGGCCGGCCACGTTCATCACGTCGTCGACGCGACCCAGCAGCCAGAAGTAGCCGTCCTCGTCGCGCCTGGCGCCGTCGCCCGCGAAGTACATGCCCGGGAAGCGGCTCCAGTAGGTGGCCTTGTAGCGCTCGGGGTCGCCGTAGATGCCGCGCAGCATGCCCGGCCACGGCCGCTTGAGCACGAGGTAGCCGCCCTCGCCGAGTGGCACCGAGTGGCCGGTGGCATCGACCACGTCGGCCTCGATGCCGGGGAACGGGAAGCGTGGCACTGCCGGGCTTGGTGGCGGTGACGCCGGGCAGCGGCGTGATGAGGATGTGGCCGGTCTCGGTCTGCCACCAGGTGTCCACGATGGGCAGCCGTCCCGCCCCGATGTGCTCGTGGTACCAGATCCAGGCCTCGGGGTTGATGGGCTCGCCGACCGATGCCCAGCAGGCGCAGCGACGACAGGTCGTGCTTCGCGGGCAGCGCCTCGCCCTGCTTCATGAAGGCGCGGATGGCGGTCGGTGCCGTGTACAGCACGGTCACCCTGTACTCCTCGACGATCTGCCACCAGCGCTCCCAGGTGGGCGTGTCGGGCGCGCCCTCGTAGAGCACGCCGGTGGTGGCGTTGGCCAGCGGGCCGTAGACGATGTAGGAGTGGCCGGTGACCCAGCCGATGTCGGCGGCGCACCAGTAGACGTCGTCGGGCTTGATGTCGAAGACCATCTCGTGGGTGTAGCTGGCGCCCAGGAGGTAGCCGGCCGTGGTGTGCATGATGCCCTTGGGCTTGGCCGTGGTGCCGGAGGTGTAGAGCAGGTAGAGCATGTGCTCCGAGTCGAGCGGCAGCGGCGGACAGTCTGGCTCCTGCGCCTCGACGATGTCGTGCCACCACACGTCGCGGCCGTCGACCATCGTGGCCGGCGCGGCATCGCCGACGCGCCGGACGACGAGCATGTGCTCGACGGTGCTCGTTCGCTCGACCGCCTCGTCCGCGGCGGTCTTGAGGTCGACCGCCTTGCCCCGCCGCCAGCCGCCGTCGGCGGTGATGACGAGCGTGGCCTGGGCGTCGTCGATGCGGCTCGGCGAGCGCCTCCGCGGAGAAGCCGCCGAAGACGACCGTGTGCGGCGCGCCGATGCGGGCGCAGGCGAGCATGGCGATGGGCAGCTCGGGGATCATGGGCATGTAGATGGCGACGCGGTCGCCGGTGTCCGACACCCAGCTCCCGCAGGGCGTTGGCGGTCTTCTGGACCTCGCGATGGAGGTCGTCGAAGGTGAGCGTGCGCGTGTCGCCCGGCTCACCGATCCAGTGGTAGGCGACCTTGTCGCCGTCGCCGGCCTCGACGTGCCGGTCGACGCAGTTGTACGAGACGTTGAGCTTGCCGCCCTCGAACCACCGGGCGAACGGCGGCTCCCAGTTGAGCGTCGTCTCGAAGGGCTCGAACCAGTCGAGCTTGCCCCTGGCCAGGTCGGCCCAGAAGGTCTCGTAGTCCTCGTCGGCGGTGACGTAGAGATCGGGTCCGGCGTTGGCCTGGGCCATGAAGGCCGCGTCGGGCGGATACGTCCGTTCCTCGGCCATGAGGTGCTCGATCTCGGGCCCCCTGCTGCGGGCACGCTGCTCGTCGGTCACGTGGCTCCTCCTCCACTCGTCACGGCCACGGGGGATGCGGCGCCGTCGACCGGCGCAGGATAGGCGAACGCGGGACCTCGTGCGAGGTCGCGCGCGCCGATCGCCGTCCGGGTCGCGGTTGGCGACCCTGGCTCAGCCGCCGGGCTTGTCGTCCCCAGGGATGTCGGCAGGCGTGTTGGCGCCCATCGGCTCCAGGCCGCTGTCGTCGGCAGTCGGCGACGTGCTCGGTGGGACCTGACCACCGGTCACGGCTGCCTGGTTCCCGCCCATATCGCCATAGCGCGGCGCACCGGAGGGGTAGTAGCGCTGCGCCTGCTCGGCGGCCCTGTCCTTGTTGCCCCACAGGCCGGCCCACTTGGACAGGTCCAGGATCAGGCCCAGGAGGATCCACATCCAGTCCCAGCCCGAAACCCCGTCGCCGCCACCGATGGTGGGCGTCCACACGAGCATGTACATGATGGTGGTGAAGGGCAGGAAGATGATGCCCAGCAGGGGCCAGACCCAATCGCCCTTCCAGACCAGGTCCCAGTAGTCGCCGAAGATCCAGGCCAGGACCAGCACCAGTCGCGGCGCGACCGCGATGCTGAAGGCCAGCAGACACCCGAGCAGGATCATGGATTCCCCTCCGTTGCGTATCAGCATCCTACCGGGAGTCGTCCACCTGCCCACACCCGAATCGGGTACTACGAGGGTGTCGCATCCGCCTTCGACTCGATCGCTCTACCTTCGTCGTCGTCGCCTTCGGGTTCGTCCACCCCGCTCGTGTCGTTCCCGAAGGTGCCATGCTCCGCCGCCGGTGGCCCCACCGCGGCGACGGCCTGCGACGGCGCGAGGAAGGCGTTGGCCAGGAAGCCGGTGAGCGTGCCGAAGACGCCCACGCCCACGATGATGATGAGCGAGCCGATGAGACGGCCGGAACCGGTGACGGGGTAGAGATCGCCGTAGCCCACGGTCGACATCGTGACCAGCAGGTACCACATGGCATCGGACGCGGTATGGATGTTGGAGTTGGGGGCGCCGTCCTCCACGGTGAGGATTGCGAGCGAGCCGAACTCGAGCACGAAGATGGCCACCAACAGGACGGACAGCAGCCCGCCGGCAGCACGGTTGGAGAAGAAGGCCGTGAAGGCCCTTAGCCCGCCCAGTCGCTGCATCACGCGAACCATGCGCACGATGCGCAGGACGCGCAGGATGCGCAGCACCGGAAAGGCGGCGATGACGTCGACCCAGCCGGATCCCTGTGTGAGATAGCAGCGGCGGTCCTCGGCGACCATCAGGCGACGCGACAGGTCGAGCAGGAAGACGACCGTCAGCAGCGAGTCCATGATGATGAAGACCTGGTCGAGGTGTGGGTTGCGGAAGAGCCCGACCAGGAGCAGATTGAGCACGGACAGGACCGATACGCCCAGGATGAACACCTCCCAGGCGGGCGAGAGCAGGACCTCGCCGTTGTCCTGTTGCCTGCCCCAATCGACCGCGTCGAGATGCGCCTCGATGTCCACCATCCGCGCCCCACCCCCCTACTCCTGATGAGAACAGCCGGCCGACTCGAGGCCCGACGCCCTATCATCGGCGAGCTGGCCGTGCCAGGCAAACAGGCCCATCCGGCTCAGTGGCTCGGCCTTGGCCACGGCGAACTCCGCGTCGCCGAGCCGGCCCGACCCGCACAGCTGCGCCAGCTCGGTAAGCTGGGCCACCATGTCGTCGTGGGATGCTCCGACGCCCGGACCTCGATGGCCCGCAGCGGGTCGTCGCCCGGGCGGACGGTCGGCGGGACACCGACGACGACAGTCCCGCTAGCGATGACCTTCTGGACCCCACGCAGGAACTCACCTTCGAAGTCGGGGCGGCCGAGCTTCGGGACGGGGAGTTCGAGCGGACCGTAGGGCGTGGACGCCTCCCTGATGGCGGTGTCAGGGCTGGCCTGAGCGCAGTCGAAGATGCTCTGGGGGCGATACCATCGAGCGTGATGTCAGGCAGCGCCGACGCCAGTACCGGGCGCTCCCGCCCCGCAGCGCGAGGGCTGCTGCGCCGATACCTGCCCATCAGCGAGTGGCTGCCGCGCTATCCGCGCGCCTGGCTGGGGGCAGACATCGCCGGAGGCATCACCTCGTGGGCGGTGATGGTGCCGGTGGCGCTGGCCTACGCGGAGCTGGCCGGCGTGCCCGCGGCCGTGGGTCTCATCACCGCCACCGCCGGTCTGACCGCCTACGCCTTCCTCGGCACCAGCCGCCACGCCAAGATCACCACCAGCTCCACCATGGCCGTGATGTCCGCCTCGGTGGTGGCGCCCGCGGCGGGCGGCGACGCGGCGACGTACGTGGCCATGACGGCCATGCTGGCCATCCTCGTGGGCGTCATGCTCGTGGCCGCGGGCGTGCTCAAGCTGGGTTTCCTCGCCGAGTTCCTGGCCAAGCCCGTCATCACCGGCTTCGTGGTCGGCCTCGCGCTGAGCATCGCCGTGGGCCAGCTGCCCAAGCTCTTCGGTGTCGAAGGCGGTGACGGCAACGTCTTCGACCAGTTGGGCTACTTCGTCGAGCAGCTGCCCGAGACCTACGTGCCCGGTCTGCTCATGGGTCTCGCGGCCATGCTGCTCATCATCGTGCTGCGCCGGATCGACCGCCGCATCCCGGGTCCGCTCATCGCCGTCGCCGCCGCCATCGCCATCTCCTGGGGCCTGGGTCTCGAGGAGGAAGGCCTGGCCGTCGTGGGTCAGATCAACGTGGGCCTCTCGGCACCCTCGATCCCGGACGTCAGCATCGGTGACCTGGCCTACCTCGCGACGGGCGCGGCCGGCGTGATGTTCCTCGCGCTGGGTGAATCGCTGGCGGCCGACCGTGCCTTCGCGGTCCGGCACGGTTACCACATCGACCCCGACCAGGAACTGGTGGCCCTCGGCGGCAGCAACCTCGCCAGCGGTGCGTTCGGCGGTTTCGCGGTCGACGCCAGCGTCAGTTCCATGGCCACCGGCGAGGCTGCGGGCAACCGCACCCAGCTGGCGTCGCTGGTCACCGCCGGTGGGATGCTGCTCACGATCGTCCTCATCGCGCCCCTGTTCGTGAACCTGCCTCAGGTCATCCTCGCGGCGGTGATCATCACCTCCATCATCAACCTCGTCGATATCCGCGAGTGGCAGCGCTATGTGGCCTGGCGGCGGACCGACGCGCTGCTCGCGACGGTGGCGGCGTTCGGTGTCATCGCCACCGACGTGTTGGTCGGGCTCGTCATCGCTGCGCTCGTCTCGGTGGTCATCCTGCTCTACACCGCGAGCAAGCCGGCCATCGCCACCCTCGGGCGCCAGCCCGAACCGCACGGACGCTTCGTGGACATCGACCGTGACCCCGACGCCGAGGAGCTCGAGGGCCTCCTCATCCTGCGCTTGGATACGCCGCTCTACTACTTCAACTCCACGGCCGTGACCGAACGCGTGCTCGCGCGGGTCGAAGCTCTGGCCGCGGTGCCCCGGGCCGTGCTGCTCGATATCGAGGCCACGATCGAGCTCGACGTGACCACATCCGACGCACTCTACGAGCTGGCCGGGGCGCTGGAGGAACGCGGCTCGGCCCTGGTCGTGGTCCACGCCAAGGGCGCGGTGCGCGACCGCATGCGCAAGGTCGGGCTCATCGAGCGCCTGGGCCCGGCCGGCCTGTACCCCAGCGAGCGCATCGCCGTAGAGGCGCTGGCCGAAGCCAGGGCGGACGAGTCAAGGGCCCGGCCCGATGAGGGGCAGACGCACGGACCATCGCCCGTGGAGCGGCCCCGGTAGACTCGGCAGCATGACCGACTGGGATATCGAATCCATCCGCTACCGCTTCCCCTCCCTCCGGCGTGAGGGCCCTGACGGGCAGCCTGTGGCCTGGCTGGACAACGCCGCCGGGACGCAGGTCGTGGACACCTGCCTGCGCGCCATCAACGACTACCTGCTCGGCAGCAACGCCAACCACGGCGTGCCCAACGCGCCCAGCATCGAGACCGACGAGCTCGTGCACGACGTGCGCCTGGCCGCCGCCGACCTGCTCGGCGCCGACGATGCCGACGAGGTCAGCTTCGGCCCGAACATGACCACGGTCACCTTCGCGCTCAGCCGCGCCATCGGCGCCTCGCTACAGGCCGGCGACGAGATCGTGGTCACACGCCTGGACCACGACGCCAACGTCGCGCCCTGGCTGGCCGTGGCCGAGGCCCACGACCTGGTCGTGCGCCAGGTCGGCATCCGGCCCGACGATGCCACGCTCGACGTGGACGAGTTGGAGCGCCTCGTGGGCCCGCGCACGAAGTTGGTGGCCGTAGGCCTCGTTTCGAACGGCACCGGGGCGGTCAGCCCCGTCCCGGCCATCGCCAACATCGCACACCGGGCCGGCGCGCAGCTCTTCGTGGATGCCGTGGCTGCGGCAGCGCACCTGTCCATCGACGTCGGGGCCCTCGGCGCCGACTACCTGGTCTGCTCGCCCTACAAGCTCTACGGCCCGCACCTGGGCCTGCTCTGGGGGCGGCGTGAGTTGCTCGAGGCCCTGCCGCCCTTCCGTGTGCGACCCGCGGGCGATGCCATCCCCGGCCGCTTCGAGACGGGCACCAAGCCCTTCGAGCTGCTGGCTGGTCTCGGGGGCACGCTGCGCTACCTCGAGAAGGTGGGCATCACCCAGGGTGGCGCGCCGGGCCTGCCCGGCGGTGGTGACCGTTTCCGCCGGCCGCGCTTCCTCGCCGCCCTCTCCGCGGTCCGTCGCTACGAGACCGGGCTGTGTGCCCAGCTGCACGAGCGGGTCGGCGCCGTCCGCGGCGTGCGCATCTACGGCATCACCGACCCGGCCCGAGCCGCCGAACGCTGCCCTACCGTCGCCTTCACGCTCGCGAGCCACGAGCCGGCCGCGGTCGCCCGGTTCCTCGGCGAGCGCGGCATCTACGTGCGCAACGGCCACCACTACGCCTGGGAGCTGCACCGCGCGCTGGGCCTGGCCGACAGCGGCGGCACCGTGCGTGTGAGCCTCGGCCACTACAACACAGCCGCGGAGATCGAGCGGCTCGGCGATGCGCTCGACGAGCTCGTCGCGGCCTAGCCCGAGCGAGTCCAGTTTCGGCGACTACGCCTCCCGGCACGCGATCACGTTCGATAGGATGGGCTGACCCGCAGGCCAGAGGGACATCATCACGACCGAAAGCATCGCGCCCCGGCGCGACTACGAAGAAGCGCTGCGCTCGATCGGCCTGATGTTCGACGAGGAGCAGCTACAGGACGTCATGCTCCTCGAGCGCGAGGGGGGCTTCCTCATCACCGGCCTGGCGCCGGCCGAGGCGCTCATCACCGACGACCCTCAGTCGCGCTACCGGTTCGTCGAGGAGACGATCTCCGATGACGAGGTCGTGGCCGCCTCGGCCCGCGGCGCCGCCCAGCGAGGTTCGCGCCACCGTGCCGATCGCAACGAGCTCGCCTTCCGGCTCATCGGCCGCTTCGTCAACGCCGAGTCCGGCTCGCGTGTGCTCATCGTCGACCAGGGCGACGGCTTCCTGCTGCGCATGCTCGTCGACCCCGACGCGGATATGCCGCATCGCTTCGTGACCATCAGCAGCGGCGACCTGGAGCGCCTGCACGAGGAAGCTCTGGCGGCACGAGGAGGGCCCGGCAGGATCCTCTGAGGCACGGCCCCGGCCATTGAGGCGCGACCGCAGCCATCCCGGCCATCCCGGTCCGCGTCCACGCAAGCGCGCTCAGCCCACAGCAGCCGCTTCCGACGGTCCGGCCCGCGTGGCGCCTGTCTCGGGCCGACGTCCGGGCAGATCGCGCGTGAAGATCAGCGCCAGGAGGGCGATCGCCGCAGCGAACAGCAGCCCCGTCTTGAGCGCCCTGAGCTGTGCGCCCTGGTAGTCCTCGACGATGGCCGCCCCCGCCTCCTCGTCCAGCGGGGAAGCCGCCACGGCTGCCATCACGTCGGCGGTCGCCGCGAACTCGACCGTTCCGTCGAGGCGCACCGTGACCGCCGCCGCGACCTGCTCGGAGATCCGTTCGTCCTCCGCGATGGTGGCGATGAAGTTGCTGCTGAGCCCGATGATCACGACCGCGCCGATGAAGGCCACACCCAGCGAGGAGCCAAGCTGCTGCGCGGTGTACTGGAGGCCACCGGCTTCGCTCCGGCCCGAGGCATCGACGGATGACTGCACGACGTTGCCGAGCTGACTCGCCAGCAGGCCCATGCCCACGCCGAGCAGGGCCATCGAGAGCGCGAAGGCCAGGCTCTCCATCTGCGGCTCGATGGCGCTCATGAGGATGAAGATCGCGAGTGCATCGATGATCAGGCCCGCGCGGATGATGGTGCGTACGGAGTAGCGCAGCACGAGCCGGGCGCCAAGTGCCGAGGTCACGAACATCGTCACCGAGACCGGCAGCATGCGCATACCGGTGTCGAGGGCGTCGAGCCCGAGCACCAACTGCAGGTACAGCGGTACCACGAAGAAGATGCCCATGAGGATGAGGTTCTGCGAGAGCAGGTTGGCCAAGCCGGCGCGCAGCGTCTTGATCCTGAAGAGATCCAGGTGCACCAGCGGGTCCCGCCCCCTCGACTCACGGTAGCGGCTCCAGCGCGCGAAAGCGTAGAGCAGGCCGACGCCGGCGCCGATGACGAACACCGTCAGCGAGAAGCCGAAGGGCTCGATGGGCGAGTCCACCGGCCCGATGAGGCCCCACGTGCTCGACATGAGCACGCCGAGCACGATGGCTCCGAGGCCGAGGGCGGAGAGCGCGGCCCCCACCACGTCCAGGCTCGGCCGCTTCTCGTCCCTTGGCGCATCGATGACGAAGCGGCTCAAGGCCAGGATGACGAGCACGAGGATGACCTCGCCCACGAAGACGACCCGCCAGCTGAGCACGGTCGTGGCCCATCCACCCACGATCGGTCCGACCGCGATACCGGCTCCGGCCACCCCGCCGATGATGGCGTAGGCGGCGATGCGTTCGCGTCCCTCGTAGTTGCCCGCGATGAGCGCTGCCAGCGCTGGCAGCACGAGGGCAGCCCCGAGGCCCTCCAGCACCGACCAGCCCAAGGTGAGGGTCGCGACCGAACCCGAGACGGCCGTGAGGGCGGAGCCGCAGGCATAGATGACGAGGCCGACCACGAAGGTGCGACGGCGTCCGATGATGTCGCCGATCTTGCCGCCGGTCAGCATGAACATGGCCATGATCAGCGTGTACAGCGTGATCGACACCCTGGATGGTGGTGACGGTGGTGTCGAAGTCCTTGACCAGCTGGCTGATGGACACGTTCATGACGGCCTGGTCCAGGACCATCACGAACTGTGCCAGGGCCAGCGCCGCCAGCGGCAGCCAGTTCTTCATGTCGTGTTCGCTGGGGCCCCGAGCGCGGTCGAGCCTAGCGCTCGACGACCCTTGGCTTGACCCAGCCGGGGAGCTGCGCACGCATGACATCGAGCGGCAGCGAACCGTGGCCGATGACTTCATCGTGGAAGGCCATGTGGTCGAAGCGGTCGCCGTCGCGCGCCTCCAGCTCCGCTCGGGCCGCGAGGATCTCCCGCTGGCCGACCATGTAGCTGAGGGCCTGGCCAGGCCAGGCGATGTAGCGATCGGTCTCGATCTGCGCATCCAGGCGGGCCAGGCCGGCTCGCTTGACAAGGACCTCGATCGACTGCTCGCGCGTCCAGCCGAAGGCGTGCAGGCCGGTATCGACGACCAGGCGCGCGGCTCGGTGCGCCTCCGATTCCCACGCACCGAAGCGCTCGAGCGCGTCGTGATAGAGGCCCATCTCGGCGGCCAAGCGTTCGGCATACAGCGCCCAGCCCTC
Organism: uncultured Chloroflexia bacterium; assembly: GCA_963716815.1. GTDB lineage: Bacteria > Chloroflexota > Limnocylindria > Limnocylindrales > CSP1-4 > JAFMJV01. The sequence goes on along the minus strand of CAVQUM010000017.1, from coordinate 61,827 downwards.
GACGTAGGCCCCGCAAGCGAGCAGCGCGCCATACACGCGGAAAGCCGGCAGGTGGTCGAGGTGCCGCTCGGCGGTGAGCTGGAAGTGGTGGCCGGGCACGGCTTCGTGATAGGTCATGGGTACGGCCTGGTGCAGCGGCCGAGACGGCGGGTCGTAGGTGTTGAAGAAGTAGGTGCCCGGTCGGCTGCCGTCCTCGGCCGGCGGGTAGTAGAAGGCCGCCGGCGCGTCACGCTCCACGTGCGGCTCCACCGCCTGCACCACGCAGTGCTCCGCAGGCGGGTTGCCGAACCACTTGGGCGCCTCGGCCTCGGCACGCAGGATCCACGCCTCCGCGGCCTTGACCAGGTCGGCCGGGTCCTCCACGTGGTTGGCTGGGTCCTGGTCCAGGAACTCGCGCAGGGCAGCCACGCTGGGCTGCCCCAGCTCTTCGGCCAGTGGTGCCTCCGCGGCCTCGATCTCGTCGAGCCGGGCCAGGCCGTACTCGTGGATGGCCCGCGGATCCTCGGGCAGGTTGGTGTACGCGAGGATGTGGTGGCGGTAGACCGCTTCGCCGTCGGGCAGGTAGCAGACACCTGGACCCGGACGCACGTGGCCGGCATAGTCCTCCAGGGTCGCCAGCCAGCCGGCCAGGGCCGGCTCCACGTGCACCTCGATCGCGGCCAGCAGCGTGGCGCGCTGCTCGTCGCTCAGGTCGCCCGCGGCAGCCATCAGCGGCGATGCCTCGGCCGGCGTCTCCACCATGCGGCGGGTCTGGTCGATGCAGCGCTCCACGACCTCGGCCGGGGCGGTGCGGCCGGCGGCCACGCCCTCGGCGATGTTGGCCTGGTGGGCGGCCATCCAGCCGGGGTAGGCCGCCAGCCGCGCGAGCAGCCCCTCGAAACGCGCGGGCGAGTCGGTGCGCTGGAACCGTGCCAGCTCACCAGGGAGCGTCTGCGGTCCGTTGAGCTGGTCGAGCCCTTCCATCTGCCACAGCCGCAGTTCCTCGGCTCCGCGCATGCGCGCGACCACCGCCCGCATCAGCCCCAGCGTGACCACGTCCTCCGTCTCGAGGTCGTCACCGTCGAGCTCGTCGATGGTCGCGCCCCAGCGTTCGACGACAGCCATGAACGCAGCCCGGCCCTGGGCCGAAGGATCGTCGAGCCGATCGTTCCAGCGCTCGTCACCCTGGACCGTCGCCCACACCGGGCTGTGCTCGAGGAACTCGTCCCAGGCCTCATCGGCGAAACGGTGGACCGCGCTGGGCCGGTGGGTGTCGGTGGTCAAGGTGTCCCCCTCTGCGGGATGGCGGTCTTGGTGGTCAGGATGGCCTCAGCCAGCCTTGGGCGCGACCCAGCCGGGCAGCTGCTCGCGCAGTACCGTCAGGGCCAGGGAGCCGTGGCCGATGACCTCATCGTGGAAGGCCCGATGGTCGAAGCGCTCACCGTCGCGCGCTTCGAGCTGGGCCCGCAGGGCCAGGATCTCACGCTGGCCGAGCATGTAGCTCAACGCCTGGCCGGGCCAGCTGATGTAGCGGTCGGTCTCTGTCTCTGCCTCCAGCAGCGAGAGCCCGGCCCGCTCGATGAGCAGGTCGATCGACTGCTGGCGGGTCCAGCCGAAAGCATGGATCCCGGTGTCGACCACCAACCGCGCGGCCCGCCAGGCCTCGGTCTCGAGGGCGCCGAACCGTTCGAGCGGCGTGCGGTAGAGGCCCATCTCCGCGGCCAACTGCTCGGTGTAGAGGGCCCAGCCCTCGATGAACGACCCCGCCGCGATGCGCGCGCCGAAGCGTCGAAAGGCGGGCAGGTGCGTCAGCTCCTGCTCGATGGCCAGCTGGAAGTGATGGCCGGGCACGGCCTCGTGGAAGGTGGTGGCGGCGAGGCGATGAAGGTGACGCGAGGCCGGGTCGTAGGTATTGATGAAGTACATCCCCCGCCGGCTGCCGTCGGCGCTGGGCGTCATGTAGAAGGCCGGTGGGGCCTCCTGCTCCTGGTGCGGCTCCACCGCGCGGACCTCGCAGGTGTCCGCGGGCATACGTCCGAACCAGCGTGGCGCCTCCGCTTCCGCGCGCTCGATGAGCTCTTCGGCGAGGCGCACCAGGTCGGCGGGGTCGGTCACGTGGTTCTCCGGCGCGGCCTCCAGATGGGTGCGCAGCGCGGTCACGTCCTCGAAGCCGAGCTCGGCCACGATCTCGCGCGCCTGAGCCTCGATCTGCTCGAGTCGCGCGAGGCCGTAGTCATGGATGGCCTGCGGCTCCTCGTTGATGGTCGTCCACGAGAGGATGGCGTGACGGTAGATGGCGTCGCCGTCGGGGAGGTGGCACACGCCGTCACCGGCACGCGCGTGGGGCGCGTACTCCTGAAGGGTGGCCAACCACGCTCGATAGGCCGGGGTGACGTACTGCTCCACGGCCTCGATCAGGCGGGCCCGTTCCGCCGCGTCGAGGCCGCTATTGACGAGCACGATGGGCGACTCCTGGGCCGGTGTCTCGGCCATCCGCTGCGTCTGGGTCAGGCAGCGCTCGACCACCGCGGGTGCAGCCGTGCGCCCCGAGGCCACGCCCTCGGCGAGGTTCTCGGCGTGCGCCGCCATCCACGCCGGGTAGGCCCTGATGCGCGCGAGCAGCGCCTCGAAGCGCTCGGGCGTATCGACGCGCTGCGTGCGCGCGAGGTCACCGATGAGGCCCTGGGGACCGCTGTACTGGTCGACGGCCTCCATCTCCCACAGGCGCAGCTCGTGGTCGCCGCGGAAGCGATCGATGGCGAAACGGATGAGCCCGAGCGTGATGCGGTCCTCCACCGACAGCTCGAGAGAGACGAACCCGTCCATCTCGGCTGCCCACGACTCGGCGAGCGCCTGCAGCGCCGCACGGCCGGCCGGTCCCGGATCGTCGAGCCGGTCATCCCATCGCTCGTCGCCCTGCATCGTGGCCCACAGCGGGTTCAGTTCGAGGAACTGCTCCCACGCACGGTCGGCGAAGACGTGGACGGGGGTGAGTGCGGGTTCGGACACGTTGTACCTCCGGGCGATGCAGAAGGAGCGCGGTCAGCCGCCGAACATGGCCATCTGGTCCTCGTCGCGCTCGACCTCCGGGTCGAGGCCGAGCAGCGGGCTGAGGACCGCCAGGTCGGCGCGCGGGCTGGCATGCAGCCGGCGCACGTTGCTCCACTTGAGGATATGCCAGTTGTCGCTTTCGAGACGTGCTCGCAGCACCGGCGAGCGCTCCAGCCGCAGACGCAGCAGCGGCGTCCGCTCGTCGGGCACGACCAGGAAGCGCACGAGGTTGTCGCCGCTCTCGATCCGCGGTCCGCGCTTCAGAACCGGCTCGTCGAGGGCCGCCTGCCACTCCACGTCGAAGAGGAAGGCGCCCTTGCCGCGCACGTACCAGATGCAGTCGAATTGCTCGAGCACCTCCTGGGGCCCGGGCGCCACCAGCGGCAGGTACACGCGCTGCTCGGGTTCGCTGAGCAGGTCGCCGAGGGTGTCGCCGCCATAGCGGCGGCGTTGCTCGCGGGTGTTGATCCAGGCGCGCATACCGGCGCGATGCGCGAAGTCGGTGAGCAGGCCCACCATCTCGCCGTGCTCGGCGTAGCGCCTCTGCAGCGACTCGTCGGTGCGGATGAGCTCGTCCTCGCTCTCGGCGGTGGAGCGATACGACGCCAGCGTGGCCGCGATGAGTTCGTCGTCGGCGGTCTCAGGCCCGCGGTAGAGATGGCTGACCCGTTCGTCGAAGGCCTCCTCGCTGATGCCGCCGCTGGTGCTGAGCAGGCTGTAGATGCCCCACTCCAGGCGCTCCGAGAGCGGCTCCTTGGCGGCCGCGAGGTCGCGCGGATCGCGCAGCCACCAGAGGTCCTCCTCCAACTCGACGAGGCGGGGGTGTTCGGGCGTGCGTAGCTCCGCCCGGATGAGCTCGAGGGTCAGCCGCACCGGGTCGCCGCTCGGGCCGCGGTCGCTCCAGTCGATGCTCTGCTGGGAGGTCTCCGACGGTGCTTCCGAGCCGGTCTCGGCCTCGTCGGGCTCATCCTCGCGGTGGCATCGCCGCCGGCGTGTCGCTGACGACCCCGAAGAGTCCGGGCTCGCGCACCTCGGCCTCATCCGCCTCGATCGTAGCGCCGCGTGCCCACCAGGCGCCGCAGGTGACCCAGATGGTCGAGGCCCAGCAGCACCTCACCCAGGATGCGGTCGAAGCGCGTGGGCTCGCCGCGCAGCTGCATCACGGCCACCGCGATATCGGCGATGGCCGACCCGACCGCGGAGATCTGGAACGGCCCCGATGGGTCCGAGGCCGAGCGGATGGCTACGTCCCGCTCGGCGCCACGCGAGCGTGGCAAGCCGAACTGGACCGTGCCCTCGATGCCACGCTCCGACGCACGCAGGACCGCGTCATCGACGCGCATGCCCGCGCCGACTCCGCCGATGACCGTGGCCACCAGCGCCTCCGGGCCGGCACCCTCGAGCATGATCACGGCCTCCGCGTCAGGCAACAGCACCGGCTGCACTGCGCTCAGGGCGCGCTGCAGCGTGGCCGCATCGCGCGCCCACTCCCCCTTCGCGGAGGGGCCGAAGACGCTCGCCAGCGGCAGCGTGGCCGCAGCCTCCGGTCCGATCGCCAGCGACGAGGCGAGGTAGGCGAAGGCGAGGTTGTCCGGCGACCAGTGGACCGGCGGCTGGCTGAGCACGAGGCGGACTCCCGGGCGCACCCGCGGCCGCGCGCCGGGCTCGGTGCCGGGACGTGGCGGGGGCCCGAACGTCTCACGGCCGTGGGGCAGACCGAAGCGCAGGGCCACGTTGGCCGAGCCGTCCATGAGCGCGCGCAGGTCCGGGCCGACCCGCGCCGGAGTACGACCGCCGCTCTCGACGGCCTGGACGAACTCGCGCACGACGCGGGTGCCCTCCTCGAAGGCAGCCCACGCGTTGCGCTCACGCCACTGCCGCGAACTGGAACCTTGCGCGTGTCCGCCGCTGATGCGCACCTGGGCCACGCGGCCGGGGTAGCCGTTGAGCCGGCTGATCGGAAGGACCATGTGCACCACGGCCAGACGCAGCGCCGCCTGCACCGACGGCGCGCGCAGCTCGGTCTCGATGCGCTCGAGGATGGCCGCCAGCGCGACCTGGGCTCGGGGCGGGTAGAGGTCCACCAACTCGTCGGGCAGCGGGTGGCCGGCCTCGGGCGCGGGGAAGCGTGCGCGCAGCATCTCGCGCGCAGCGGCCGCGTCGACCGAGCGGCTGCGGTAGAGGTCGTCAGGGTCGACCGCGACCGGCCGCTTCTCTGCGCGCACGTCGCGACAGCGCGGGCACTTGAACGCACGCCGGGACGGATCGGTCGCGTCGGCATCCCAGATGAACTCGCTGACGGTGACGGTGTTGCCGCAGCCGGGGCAGCGTGTGGCATAGCTGGCCTCGATCGCGGCGCGCAGCCCGCCCTCCATGCCGCGGGCATCGACGGCGATGCCTGAGACGGCCGCGTCGAGGTGGCGCAGGTCCGGTGGCCGCAGCACGATCTCTGCCACCAGCCGCGTGATGGCCGTGGTCTCGATGGCGAACGAGCGCCGCAGCCCGTCGATGGCGCCACGCGTCACCCAGCCGCCGCGCCCGTGCAGCTCGAGCACGACGTCGCCGGCCTTGGTGCGGCGCTCGATCTCGGCCGCGATGGCGGCCTGGTCAGGTATCGGTGCCAGGCGTTCGAGCGCGGGCAGGCGCGGACCGCGGGGCTGCGTTCTGGAGGGCTTCTGCGGTTCCGCCATACGTCGCCTCAGAGTCTATCGAGGCTGGGCCGAACCGGTAGCGGTCCGTTCGGCGCGCAGGTCAGCCCGAACGTCAGGTGCGGGCGCACCCGAGGTGCTGGTACAGGGCCGGCGCGTGCCTAGGCCTCGTCGAACTCCTCATCGTCGATCTCGACCGAGTCGTCATCCTCGTCGTCGTCGTCCCCGGCCGCCGCTGTTCCCTCGCCCTCGATCTGGAAGCCCTCCTCCGGCTGGGTCTGGGCCGGCAGCACGGAGCCCACGTCCTCGAGCGACTCGGGTTCCTCGTCGAACTCGAGGTCCTCCTCGAGCGCCTCGTCCTCACGCACGAGCGTGCCCTTGGTATAGGGCCGCAGGTCGGAGACCTTGGCTGCGGTGGGGAAGGAGACCTTGCCGTAGTTGGCTGGGTCCTGGTAGGTCTCGCGGATGATGATGCGCACGTCCTGGTCGCCGAGGCTGGTGACGCCGGCGGCGTACTTGTTGCCATCGGCCATGAGACGCAGCAGGCGCGCGGCGACGCGCGGCTCGACCACGCCGATCTTGATGCCGTTGGACTTGGCCACGATACGCGGGCCCGAGGCGTCGAGCTCGACGAAGTCACCGGGATTGACCTGGGCCAGGTCGATGGCGCTAGCGAGGTCGACGAGGTGGGCGAAGCCGGTCTTGCCCGTCTCCTCCACGAAGATGCTGACCGGAGCCTTGCTGCCCTCCATGGCCGGCACGGTCTTGGAACCGGCGTCGACCATGAGCGTGCGCAGGCGGCCGATGTTGCGTTCCGCGATGCGGTTGGTGGGGTCGATGGCCAGGGCCGACTGGTAGTGCTCACGGGCCTGACCCAGCTCACCCTGCTCCCAGTAGGCCTTGGCGGCACGGTTCTCGGCCGCGCTGTCGGGACCCATCTCGAGGATCTTCTCGTTGATCTCGGCGGCCGCGACCCAATCTGCAGCCCGCGCCGCGTCGATGGCCTGGTCCAACAGCTGTCGCTTCTGACGACTGGCGGTCATGGCGTTCGAGGCGGGTGCCGGAGCCGTCGCGGTGGGTTCGTTCTCGGTCAGCGGGTCGAAGCTCATTCGTTCCTCAGGGGCGTGGGGTATTAGGCCGCGCGGTCGCGGCCGGCCGATGGGATCGCGGGCAGCGCCGCACGCCATCGACTCAGCGAAGGCGAATCGTACCACCACTCCCCTGAGCGACCCACCCGTGACGCACTCAGACGCGGTGCGGCTTCTCGCGCATGAGCTCGACGAAGGCCGCGCGCGGCAGGGTGTTGGCCACCAGCTCGGGCGTGACCCAGCCACGGCGAGCGATGTGCGTGCCCCAGGTCAGGTGGGCCCAGTCAGCACGCACGTGGGCGTCGCTGTCGATGACGAAGCGGCAGCCCGCCTCGGTCGCCGCACGGATGCGGTGCTCATCGAGGTCGAGGCGGGCCTCGCTGCCGTTGATCTCGAGCAGCGTGCCCGTTTCGGCGGCGAGTCGGTAGAACGCCTCCCAGTCGAGGTCGAGGTCCGGTCGCCCACCGATCTTGCGACCGGAGGGGTGACCGATGATGTCGACGTGTGGGCTGCGCATGGCCAGCTCGTAGCGGGCCATCAACCGCTCGCGCGGCTGGCGCCGGCCGACGTGGAGCGAGGCCACGACCACGTCGAAGCTCGCGAGCAGGTCGTCCTCGTAGTCGAGCCGCCCATCGGCGGTGATCTCCAGCTCCGTGCCGTGGAGCAGGACGAAGCCGTCGGTATGGGCCCCTCTGGGTAGTTCGCCGGCGGCTCCCTCGCGGGCGAAGCGCTCGTTCAACTCGCCGATGAGCCGACGCTGGGCCTCCACGCGGGCCGGGCCGAGGCCGTTGGCGACCCCCAGGCTGTGTGAGTGGTCGGTCAGTACCTGGTACTCACGCCCGGCAGCGCGCGCGGACTCGACCATGACCTCCAGCGGCTCACGTCCATCGGACCAGTGCGAATGGCTGTGGCAGTCGCCACGCAGGTCGGACTCCTCCACGAGCCGGGGTAACGTCCCCGCTTCGGCCGCTTCGATCTCGCCCCGGCCTTCGCGCAGCTCCGGCGGGATCTCGGCCAGGTCGAGCGCGGCATACAGCTCCGCTTCGGTGGCGAACGTCCGCGGCGGGGCGTCCTCGTCGTCGAGAGGTACGAGCCCGCGCTCCGAGAGCGACCAGCCGCGAGCCCGGGCCCGATGGCGCAGGGCCACATTGTGCTCGGCGGAGCCGGTGAAGTGGACGAGGTAGCTGCCGGCCGCACCCGGCGGCATGGTCATGACATCGAGCTGGGGTCCGTCAACGAGCCGGACCGTGGTGCGATCGACCCCGCCGCGCAGGCCGCTCTCCACGTCGGCCACGTGTGGGTGAGCGCGCAAGGCCTCGAGCGTGGGTGCTGCCGCTGCGGTCTCGACGAGCACGTCGAGGTCACCCACGGTCTCGCGCCAGCGCCGGACCGAGCCGGCGGCAACTGCCCGCTCTACGCCGGGCAGCGACTCGATGAGCTCGAGCGCACGCCGCGCGAGTGCCTGAGCTTCACCCATGCGCATGCGTCGGGGCGGGCGGCGTCCGAGCTCGCCGATGCCTGCCACGATGCGGGCCTCGGTCTTGGCGCTGATGCCTCGGACCTCGCGCAAGCGCCCTTCGCGGGCGGCCGCGTCCAGCTCCGGCAGCGTCGCGATGCCCAGGACCCGCCAGACCTCGCCGACAGTGCGCGGCCCCACGCCGGGCACGGCCAGCAGCTCCAGCAGCGTCGGTGGCACCTCCGCACGCAGGGCTTGGTGGTACGCGAGCCCCCCGGTCGTCGACAGCTCAGCGAGGCGTTCGGAGATGGAATCGCCGACGCCCTTCAGCGGCGGCGGCTCGCCGGCCCGGTAGGCGGCCGCGACCTCGACTCCCGCACGCGCCACCGAATTGGCCGCCCGGCGGTAGGCGCCGACCTTGAAGGGTGTCTCACCCTTGATCTCGAGCAGATCGGCGATCTCGGCCAGGATCGCCGCGAGGTGGGCGTTGGTCAGCTCGACGGCTCCGTCGTCGAGCTGACGACGACGCTCGCGGGGAGACACGCGGACGACTCAGGCGCTGACGACGCGGTCGCGGCCCTGGCGTTTGGCGCGGTAGAGCGCACCGTCAGCCAGTTCCACCAGGCGGGTGACCGGAACCCCGCCGGGGCCGGCCACGGCCACGCCCACCGAGACCGTCACCGGCTCGGTGATGCCCAGGCTCGCGGGATGCAGCCGCACGACCGCGCGACGGATGCGCTCGGCCACCTCGACGGCCTGCTTGGCGTCAGCGCGACGCAGCAGGACCGCGAACTCCTCGCCACCGTAGCGCGCGGGTGTGTCCTCGTCGCGAACGGCGGTGGTGATAGCCGAGGCCACGCCGCGCAGGACCTGGTCGCCCGTACCGTGACCGAAGCGATCGTTGATCAGCTTGAAGTGATCGATGTCGATCATGAGGATGCCGATGCTGTCGTTGGCCCGGCGTCGGGGGCTCTCGATGGCCAGGGCCTCGTCGAAGTAGCGCCGGTTGGGCAGGCGCGTGAGCACGTCGATCTTGGCCCCGCGCTCGGCGGCCTCGAGGGCATAGGTGCGGGCGAAGGCCGTGGCCACCTCGACCGCGGCCCAGGAAAGGAGGCGCCGGTCGCCATCGCTCCACGACTCGCTGCTTCGGCGTGCCAGCAGCAGCGCGCCGAGGAAGCGGCGCTCCGCCACCAGCGGCGTCGCGAGCGTGTGGGGCAGGCCGTACTCCGAGCGCACGCGCCGGGCGATCTCCTCGGCCGCGGCGGCAGCCTCCTCCGAGGAGCCGGAGATGCTCTCACCGGTGCCCTCGCCCTCCGTCTCGGGCTCGATGCCAGGAGCGCGGTCGATCTCGGGCCGCAACGTGGTGCGCGACGGGGGCGCGTCGGCCTGCGCGGCCACGAGTGTGACCTCGACGCTGTCGTCCTCGCGCACCCGGGCCACGACCACGTGGTCGGCGTCAGTGGCGGTGCGCAAGTCGGTGATGACGGTCTCCACCACCGATGCGGCCGAGACCGAACGCGAGAGACCGGTGACGATGCGGCGGATGCCCGCTTCCCGCTCAAGGCGGTTGCGCGTCAGCGTGGTGGTGATGTCATGCCGCACGAAAAGCGCCAGCACCAGCGTCATCAGAGCCACCGCGAGGACCAGATCGGCCGGGCTGATGCCGTCCTCGTGGAGGTACCAGGCGGCAGCCAGCGCGAGTGCGGCCAGCGCGCCCGCGAGCACGCGACGGGTCAACGCCAGACGCCGGATGAGTTGTGCGTCGGCGACCGTCGCAGGTGCGATCTCGAGGTCAGGGGCACCCGACCCATCGCCGGGCTGCCCGTCGGCGGCGCTCATCTCGCGAGGATGGCACAAGCCGGCCGCGACGTGCGCCTGGAGCCGCTCAGGATGGTCAAGCTGCGACCCCGTGGAGATCGAAGTGGACGGGTACTCGTGTCGGCGGCAGGTTGCTGATCGCGCTGGATGGACCGGGGGGCCCGGCCGTCGCGGCTCACCCGAGAGCGGAGTGTCGCGCCGACGGCTGCGCGCTATCCCTTCTTCTTCTTCTTGGCCGACTTGACCTTGTAGAACTGCTTGTCGACGAGCTCCGCGGATGCGGGCCAGGTTGGGGCGCACGGAGCCGTCGGCGGCGAGGTAGCTCCAGGTCGCCGGTGCCAGCACCGTCATGTCGCTGCGAGGTAGCTTCATCTCGCTGACGATGGCGTAGAGCTGTCCCGCGGCCTCGACCGTCTTGGGGATGTTGGTATCGATCTTGTCGCGCACCTTGAGCAGGCGGCCCACCAGGGCCAGGCCGGCACCGTCGTCGATGACATCCTTGACCGCGGCACGGACCATCTCCTGCTGTCGCTCTGCGCGCTTCCAGTCGCTGTTGTACTGGCTCCCCTGGGTGCCCTTGCGAGAGCGGGCGTAGACGAGCGCGCTGTGGCACTTGGCCGGGTAGGGCTTACAGGCCGGGTCACCCTTCAGCTTGTAGCCCTCTTTCTGGGGGAAGTAGACGCCGCGCGAACGCCCGTGGTGGTAGGAGTCGTCGCGCACCGCCTCGCGGATATCGACGCGCAGGCCGCCCAGCGAGTTGATGAGGTTGGCGAAGGTGGCGAAGCGCGTCAGCGCCCAGTAGTCGATCTCGGTGCCGAGGAAGGCCGCGATGTCCGCGCTGAACTTCTTCATGGCCTTGCGGTCGACCGCCCCGTGCGGCTTGGAGGGGTCGCGGTAGCGCAGGAAGTAGATGGAGTTGACGCGCATGCCCCCGCTGTTGCTGCCGTCGGCGAGGGGAATGCCCGCCATGTCGCGCGGGATGCTGACCGCCGCCGCCTTGCCCGTGGTGGGGTCGATGGTGGCGACCATGAGCACGTCCAACCGTTCGCCGCCGGAGTTCTTGCGCCAGTCCGAGCCGACCAGCAGCACCGTCAGCCGGCCGTCCTTCCCGAGGTCGACGGGCAGGCCCTTCTTGGGTCGCGTGGTCTTCTTCTGGTCGTGGTTGTAGCGCGTATCGGTCGCGAGCTGCCGCATCGAGTCCAGCGCGACGCGCAGCCCGACCTCGGCACCGGTAGCCCCGGGGGTCGCGGCCCCGGCCGGCGCGGCCCCGGCGAGGATCATCAGCGCCAGCAGCGCCGCGACGAAGCGCGCTGGTGTGGTGTGTCCCATCGAGGGCAAGCCTACCCCGTCTTCGCTACATCATCACCAGGCCGCCATCGACGGCCAGCACCTGGCCGGTGATGAAGGCGGCTTCGTCCGAGGCCAGGAAGGCCACGGCCGCGGAGACGTCCTCGACGCTGGTGAAGCGGCCGAGCGGTGTCCGGCTGCGCGCCTCCTCCAACAGCTCCTCGGGCAGGTCGCCGGTGAGGTCGGTCTGGACGAAGCCCGGAGCGACCGCGTTGCAGGTGATGTTGCGCGAGCCCAGTTCGCGGGCCGTGGCCTTGGTCAGGCCGATGAGCCCGGCCTTGGCCGAGGAGTAGTTGGTCTGGCCGATCTGGCCGGCCTGGCCCGAGACGCTGGTGATGTTGATGATGCGTCCCTGTCGCGCCCGCATCATCGGGCGAGTGGCGGCCTTGATGGTCCAGAACGTGCCCGAGAGATTGGTGTCGATGACGTCGTTCCAGTCCTCCGGCTTCATGCGCATGATCAGGTCATCGCGCGTGATGCCGGCGTTGTTGACGAGGATGTCGATGGTCCCGAACGCTGCGAGGGCCGCGTCGATCAACTCCTTGGCCGACTCCGGCACGGCCACGTCGGCCTGCACCGCGACGGCCGTCCTGCCCAGGGCCTCGATCTGGGCGACCGTGGCCGCCGCAGCCTCGGCGTTGCCGCGGTAGCTGAAGCAGACGTCGGCACCCTGCTCGGCCAGGCGCACGGCGATGGCTCTGCCGATGCCGCGGGCGCCGCCGGTGATGACGGCGGACTTGCCCGAAAGGTCGATCATGGATGCTCCTCCGTGTGGGCGTGCTCAGGCTCACCGGGCACGACATCATCGAGCGGGACCGGCGGTCCTGAGGGGTCGTTGAGCGCCGCCGCCAGGCGGGGCGAGATGGGGTCGACCGAGGCCCAGTCGAGCGGCGCACGCACGCTGGCCACCGGCTCCACGTCCGCACTGCGCGCGGCATCGGCGGGGTCGGCCGTCCACTCGAGCGCGATCGCGCCGGAAGTGAAGCCGGCGCCGAAGGCCACGAACACGAGCTTGTCGCCGGGCTTCACGCGCCCCTGCGCCACGGCCTCGTCGAGGGCGATGCCCACCGACGCGGCGGAGGTGTTGCCGTACTTGTCGATGTTCACGAAGAAGCGGTCCATGGGCAGCTTGAGGCCCTTGGCCACGGCCTCGATGATGCGCACGTTGGCCTGGTGCGGGATGACGAGGTCGATCTCGTCCGGGCTCCAGCCGGCCTTCTCCACCGCCGCCAGGGCGGAGGCGGCGAGGGTACGCGTGGCGTAGCGGTAGGTCTCGCGGCCCTCCATGCGGATGTAGTGCTCGCCACGCTTGGCGGTCTCCGCGCTCGAGGGGCTCCTGGAGCCGCCCGAGGGCAGCCAGATCATGTACGCGCCGTCGGGATCGGTGGTCAGCTCCAGGCCGGCCATACCCCCACCGGCCTCGTCGGAGGCGGAGAGCACCACCGCGCCGGCTCCGTCGCCGAAGAGGATGCAGGTGCCGCGGTCGTCGAAGTCGAGGAAGCGCGTGAGCAGCTCGGCACCGACCACGAGCACGTGCCGGGCCATGCCGCTGCGCACGTAGGCATCAGCGGTGGCGTAGCCGAAGACGAAGCCCGAGCAGGCGGCAGCGATGTCGAAGGCCGCGGCGGTGGTGTTCCCGACCGCCTCCTTCACCAGCGCCGCGGTCGAGGGCATGGGGTAGTCGGGCGTGAGCGTGGCGACCACGATGACGTCGATGTCGTCGGGTGCGAGACCGGCCGTGGCGATGGCCCGCTTGGCGGCGATGGCACCGAGCGTGGCCGTGGTCTCGTGGGGCGCCGCCACACGGCGCTCGCTGATGCCGGTGCGGGTGCGGATCCACTCGTCACTGGTGTCGACGATGCGTTCGAGGTCCGCGTTGGAGAGCACGCGCTCGGGCACGTACGAGCCCCAACCGGTGACGCGCACGCTGCGCGGCGCCGCGGCCTGGGTCGGACCGGGGCCGCTCACGTGGGGTCGACCTCGATGAGGACCTGCTTGGCCTTGACCAGGTCGCCGTCGCCGGCAGCCATGCGCCTGACCGTGCCGGTGACGTCGCTCTTGATCTCGTTGAACAGCTTCATGGCTTCGATGAGGCCGATGACCTGGCCGGCGCTCACCTCTCCCCCCTCACGGCACATAGGGCTCGGCGTCGGGCGACGGCGAACGGTAGAAGAGGCCGGTGAGTGGCGCGGTGATGGCGTGCGCGCCCCGCTCCACAGCCGCCTCGTCGACGAGGGGTGGCGGGCCCGGCAGCTCACCTGCCGCGACCGCTCCGGGAACGGTCGCGAGCGCGACCGACGCGACCGCCCCCGGCGTGCGCAGGATGACGGTCGTGCCCTCGTACTCGAGCTCCAGCTCCGAGAGTCCCGAGCGCTCGAGCGTGCGCTCGAGCTGATCGACCAGCCCGACGAGCTCGTCGATGCCTGCGCGGTCGATCACCGCTCGGACCATCGCTGCAGGATGACGGCCGAGTTCTGGCCGCCGAAACCGAAGGCGTTGACGAGAGCCACGTCCAGCTCGCGTCGGCGTGACTCGAGCGGCGTCAGGTCGAGCTCGCCCGCGCGCTCATCGGGCCGGTGCAGGTTGAGCGTGGGTGGCACCACGCCTTCCTCGAGCGCCTTGACCGTGGCCACCGCGGCCACGGCTCCGGCGGCACCGAGGGTGTGACCGATGGACGACTTGGTAGCGGTGACGCTGACGTTGGGCGCGTGCTCGCCCACGAGCGTGTTGATGCCCATCAACTCGGTCGGGTCGCCCTCGCCGGTGCTGGTGGCGTGGGCGCTGACGAGATCGATGGCCGACGGCTCCAGGCCGGCCTTGTGCAGCGCTCGTCGGGCCGCGCGCACGGCACCGCTGCCGCCCGGTGCGGGCGTGGTGATGTGGTGGCCGTCGGCGGTGGCGCCGTAGCCGCGGACTTCGGCGTAGATGCGTGCGCCGCGCCGTCGGGCGTGCTCGAGCTCCTCCAGCACGAGCGTGGCCGAGCCTTCGGCCACGACGAAGCCATCGCGCTCGGCATCGAAGGGCCGGCTGGCCGCAGTGGGGTCGTCGTTGCGCGTGGACAGCGCCTTCATGCGCGCGAAGCCGGCCACCGTGGCGTCGGCCACCGGTGCCTCGCAGCCGCCGGCGAGCATGACGTCGGCGTCGCCGCGGCGGATGATCTCGTACGACTCGCCGATGGCGTGGCCGGATGAAGCACAGGCACTGGTGGTGGAGTAGTTGGGTCCCAGCGCGCCGAAGGTGATGCCGGCTACGCCCGCGGGCATGTTGGCGATGGCCATGGGGATGAAGAAGGGGCTGACGCGGCTGGGCCCTTCGATGCGACAGATCGCGATCTGGTCGATGAGCGTGTTGGTGCCGCCCAGGCCCGAGCCCATGAGCACGCCGGTCATCTCGGCCAGCTCACCCTCGAGCCACGCGGGCAGGCCCGCGTCGTCCATGGCCTCGCGGGTGGAGACCAGTGCCATCTGGGTAGCGCGGTCGTTGCGCCGGACTTCCTTGCGGTCAAGCACGCCCGACGGGTCGAAGTCGGTGACCTCGCCGGCGACTTGGCTGGCCACCGCCGAGGCATCGAAGAGGGTGATCGGGCCCACGCCCGAATTGCCCGCGACGAGGCGGCGCCAGTAGGTCGGTACGTCGGTACCCAGCGGCGTGACGGCTCCCAGGCCGGTCACGACCACGCGGCGCCCCTCGGCGACGAAGCTCATCGAACGAATCTCCCGGTGCGGATGGTGGCAGCGCGATAGACGTCGCCGGGCAGGCCTCGCTCGGCGACCTCCGCCGCCGCGGCATGGGGGTCGTAGGCGGCACGCTTCAGCTCAGCCCGCGGTTCGGCGCCCTCCTCCAGGGTGAGCAGGCCCCAGCAGGCATCAGGCGTGCCATCGAAGGCGTAGCCGCAGGAGCCGGGGTTGACCAGCAGCTTGCGTCCCAGCTCACGCACGTCGGCCACGTGGGTGTGGCCGCAGGCGATGACGCGCGCGTCGGTGCGCGTGACACGCTGCACGGTCAGTGCCGCGTCGAGGTCGGCGGGCAGACCCGCGGTCTGACTCCCGGGCGAGGCATGCGTGGCCAGCATCAGCTGATCGGCGAAGGTCACGCGGCGTTCGGCGGGCAGGCGGCGCAGGTACTCGAGCTGATCGTCGCGGAGCAGCTCGCGCGACCACTCGGCGGCGGCGACGTGGCTGGCCGGGACCTCGTCGAGCCAGGGGAAGGCGGCGGTGTAGTCGCCGTCGGCCACCGCGATGTCGGTGTTCCCCGCGATGACCAGGGCGCCCGCGGCGTCGAGCTCCATGACCGCGTCCACGGCCTCGACGGGGCGCGGGCCGTTGAGCACGAGGTCGCCGAGCACCACGATCCGGTCGGGCGCCGCCGCTTCGATCTCGGCGAGGGCGGCCGTCAAGGCGTCGACGTTGCCGTGGATGTCGGAGAGGAGGGCTAGTCGCAGCGTCATCGCAGTGCTCCTTGGGGGGCGAGGATGGCGGAGATGTCCGTCTCGCAGGAGACCTCGCCCTCGACCGAGGCCACGCCGTGTGCCTTGGCCATGCGCCGGCCCAGCTTGGTGATGGTGATCTCGAGGGTCAGTGTGTCGCCCGGCTGCACCACGCGCCGGAAGCGGCAGCCGTCGATGCCCGCGAAGAGGCCGACCTGCCCCGCGTAGTCCTCGAGGCGGCCCACGTACACGCCCAGCGTCTGGGCCAGCGCCTCCACCTGCAGCACGCCGGGCATCACCGGCAGCTGCGGGAAGTGGCCCTGAAAGAACCACTCGCTGGCGGTCACGCCCTTCTGGGCGCGGATGTAGCCACGTTCGCGGTCCTCCTCCACCACCCGGTCGACCAGCAGGAACGGCCAGCGGTGCGGGATGACCTGCTGGATCTCGGCGGTGGTGAGCAGGATGGCCGGCTGCTGTGCCTCCGCTCTGCTGTCGGTCATGGTCAGGCTCCTCCCTCGGGCGCGACGGCGGCGAGGAAGGCCGCCGCACCCTTGCGGTCAAGCAGGTTGGTGTCGAATCCGCCCGAGAGGAACGTCTCGTCCTCGAGGAGGGCTCGGTGGAAGGGGATGTTGGTGGCGATGCCCTCGACGAGCAGCTCCCGCAGGGCCACGCGCGCGTTGGCCACAGCCGCATCGCGGTCACGACCCCAGACGATGAGCTTGCCCAGCAGCGAATTGTAGTACGGCGGCACCTCATAGCCGCTATAGAGGTGCGTCTCCATGCGGACCCCGGCACCACCGGGCGGCACATAATGCTCGACCACGCCGGCCTGCGGCTGGAAATCCGCGTTGACGTCCTCGGCGTTGATGCGAAACTCGATGGCGTGGCCGCGCAGACGTACCGCGTCCTGGCCGTAGCCCAGCTCCTCGCCGGCAGCCAGCCGGATCTGCTCGGCCACGATGTCGATGCCGCTGAGCATCTCGGTCACCGGATGTTCGACCTGGATGCGCGCGTTGATCTCGATGAAGAAGTAGTTGCCTTCACCATCGACGAGGAATTCGAGCGTACCCACGTTCTGGTAGCCGGCCGCCACGGCGGCCTTGATGGCGGCCTCCGCCAGCTCCTGACGGGTAGCGTCATCGATGGCGGGGCTGGGCGCCTCTTCTACGATCTTCTGGTGACGCCGCTGCACCGAGCAGTCACGCTCGCCGATGTGCACGCCATGGCCGTAGTTGTCGATGAGCACCTGCACCTCGACGTGGCGCGTGCGTTCGAGCCACTTCTCGAGGTAGAGCGAGTCGTCGCCGAAGGCGGCGCGAGCCTCCGAGCGGCAGACCGTCAGCGCCTGTTGCAGCTCGCGCGGCGTGCGCACCAGGCGCATGCCCTTGCCCCCGCCGCCGGCGCTGGGCTTGATGAGCAACGGGTAGCCCACGCGCTCGGCCTCCTCGAGGGCGTGAGCGTCGTCGCGCAGCATGCCCTTCGAGCCGGGCACCATGGGCAGGCCCTGCGCCGCCAGCAGCTCTCGCGTGCCGGCCTTGGAGGCGAACTTCTCCAGCACTTCGGCTGAGGGCCCGATGAAGGTCAGGTCGTGGGCGCGCGTCATCTCGGCGAAGCCGTCGTCTTCGCTGAGGAAGCCGTAGCCGGGATGGATGGCATCGCAGCCGCTGACCAGAGCGGCGCTGATGACGGCTGCCGCGGAGAGGTATGAACGGGCGGATTCGGCGGGACCGATGCAGATGGCCTCATCGGCCATGAGCACCGCGCGCGAATCGGCGTCGGCCTCGCTGTGGGCGACGACGGCCTCGAGGCCCATCGAACGGCAGGCGCGCAGCACGCGCACGGCGATCTCGCCACGGTTGGCGATGAGGACGCGTTCCACCATCAGGCGCCCTGCCCCGCCTCGCCGGCGTCGACGGCGACCTCGAGCGAATCGATCTCCGCGAGCGCCTGGCCGTACTCGACGGCCTGACCGTCCTCGGCCAGCACCCGCGAGACGATGCCGTCGGCCGGCGCTGCTACCTCCTGTGCGATACCCAGTACGTCGATGCTGCCGAGCAGGTCACCAGCCTGCACCGAGGCGCCGACCACCAGCTCCGGCGCCGGGATGAAGTAGCCCACCGCCGTGGAGGTCACAACGCTGCCGAGAGCCACGTCCGAGGCGCCGTCCTCGGACGGCACCGGCGGCACCGGCGGCCGGACGGGCCGCGGCGAGATCGCGCCGCAGCCGGATGCGCCAGTCCCCGCTGCGCACCTCGAGCTCACCGAGGCGGCCCGCCCGCAGGCGCGCGATGAGCGCCGGCAGGACCTCCGCGGTCAGGGTCGCGAGACCGTCCACCGGCGCATCGGCATCGCTGGCCGGGACCTGCCCGGCCGCTTCGTCGCTCACTCGTCACTCTCCTCGCGGCCCAGATGGGCGTGCCCATCGACCTCGGTGTCCCGTTCTTCACCCATGTCGTCGGCGGCGTCGGGCGCGAGTGGCTCCCCCTCGCCCACACCTACCACGCGCTGGCCCGAGTCGAGCAGCGCGCGCAGCCGGTCGACCCAATTCTGACGCTCTCGGCGTTCTCGCACCGGCAGGTCCTTGGTGGTGAAGGCCCCGTAGTCACGGTAGCGCGCGTAGCGCGCCTGCACGAGGTCATCGAGATCGTGGTGCACCAGCGCCTCGAGCTGAGCCTCGATGGCCTCGCCCAGGCGGCGCGCGGTCTCGGCCGGGTCTTCGTGGGCACCCTCGCCGGGCTCGCCGATGACGGTGTCGATGACGCCCAGCGCCTGCTGCTCGCGAGCGGTCAGGCGCATGGCCACGGCGGCCTGCTTGGCCATGTCGCTGGTGCGCCACAGGATGCTGGCGCAACCCTCGGGGCTGATGACCGAGTAGATCGCGTTCTCCAGGGCCAGGACGACGTCGCCCACGGCGATAGCGAGGGCACCGCCGGAGCCACCCTCGCCGGTGATGACGGTCACGACCGGTGTGCGCAACGAGGTCATGACCGCGATGTTGCGCGCGATGGCCTCGGCCTGGCCGCGCTCCTCCGACGGGGCGTCGGGCGCCGCACCGGGGGTGTCCACGAAGGTCACCACCGGCAGACCCAGGCGCTCGGCCAACTTCAGCAGCCGGCCGGCCTTGCGGTAGCCCTCCGGGCGCGGCATGCCGAAGTTGCGCCGGACGTTCTCGTCGACCTCGGCGCCCTTCTGGTGGCCCACGAACACGACCCGATGCTCACCGATGGTGGCGAAGCCGCCGACCAGCGCCGCGTCGTCACCGAAGGCACGATCGCCGTGGAGCTCGACCACGTCGGTGGCCATGCCCGCGAGCAGCTCGAGGGTGTGTGGTCGCCCGATGTTGCGCGCCAACTGCACGCGCGACCAGACGGCCTCGCGCAGCGCCTCGTCATCGACGAGCGGGACGCTCGGATCCACGTCATCGACCACGGGCATCGACGGCTCAGCCACGGGTCGCCTCCGCGTCGGCACCGGCGCGACCGACCGCCGGGGCGCCGTTGTGGTCGGGTGGCTGGGGCCGAGCCTGCAGATAGCGCAGCAGCCGCGCGACCTCGTCGCGCAGCTCGACCCGTGGGACGACCCGGTCGAGGAAGCCGTGACGGTAGAGGAACTCGGAGCGTTGGAAGCCATCGGGCAACTCGTCGCCGGTGGTGCCCGCGGCCACGCGCGCGCCGGCGAAACCGATGAGCGCGTTGGGTTCGGCGATGTTGACGTCGCCGAGAGAAGAGAAGGAAGCGAAGACACCCCCGGTGGTGGGATCGCTGAGGATGCTGATGTAGGGCACGCCCGCGAGGGCCAGCCGCTCCACTGCGGCGCAGGTCTTGACCATCTGCATCAGCGCCAGCGTGCCCTCCTGCATGCGCGCCCCGCCAGAGGTGCTGACCGCGATCAGCGGCACGCGTGCATCGAGCGCCGCTTCCGCCGCACGCACGACCTTCTCGCCCACGACCGAGCCCATCGAGCCGCCCATGTAGGCGAAGTCCATGGCGCAGATGGACACGCGGTGCCGGGCGATCTCGCCGAAGCCCCAGACCGCGGCCTCGCGGATGCCCGTCTTCTGCTTCTGCTCCGCGACGCGGTCGGGATAGGGCTTGAGGTCGATGAAGCCCAGCGGGTCCAGCGACTCCAAGCCCGCGTCGCGCTCCTCGAACGTGTCCGGGTCGAGCAGGAGGCCAAGTCGGACGTCGACGCGCAGGCGGAAGTGATGGCCGCACTTGGGGCAGACACGCTGGTTGCCGTCGAGCTGCTTGTTGTAGATCATCTCGCTGCAGCCGGGACACTTGGTCCACAGCTCGGAGCGGGAGGAATCGGGGCGCGGGCGGAAGGGCCACTGGATGGGCATCAGAAGATGCCCCCGGAGCGGGAGCGGCGCCAGACCACGATAGCGGCACCCGCCAGCGACACGCCCGAGGCGATGGCGCCGCCGGCGACCAGTCCCAGCCTGCGATGCTCGGCCCCCACGTGCTCGACCGCGCGCTCGCGGGCCGACTCCGCAGCGACCACCTCGGGCCGGATGGGTATCGGCTGCGGGAGCGACACGACCGCGTCGGCCGCACGGCGCGCGGCCGCCAGGCGCGCCGCGAGGTGCTCCTCGAAGCCGAACCGAGGATGCAGACGCGGCAACGCATCGCGCAGCAGACGCGCCGTGGCCGTCAGTTGGCCCTCGTCGAGCACCACCGGCCCGGCAGGGCCCCGGAGTACCGCGTCGATGGCGCTGTCGAGCTGGGCCGCGGTCTCGCGGGTGCCCGTCATGACTCCAATCGCTGGCGCACGCTCGCGAGCGCACGATGGATGAGCACGCGCACGGCACCTTCGGACTTGCCCATGATCTCACCGATCTCGCGCGCGCTGAGCTCGTGGACCAGGCGCAGGACCACGGCTTGACGCCGCTCGGGCGGCAGTTCCATCACGGCTGCCAGGGCGCGCTCGGCCTCGAGCCGTGTCTCGACGGCGGCGGCCGGGTCGTCCGGGGCGGCCACGGCGAAGGCCAGCTCGATGGGATCGGTCGGGTGGCGGCGGTCGCGGCGACGCTCGTTGGCGATGACGTTGCGGGCGATGGCATAGAGCCAGACCTTGAAGGTCGACTCCTCGCCCTGCCCTTGCTCGCGGAAGCGGGGCAGGGCCGCGAGCGCCTTCAGGAACACCCCCTCGGTGATGTCCTCTGCGGCGTGCGGGTCGCGGGTCTCGTAGAGCGCCAGGCTGTAGATCTGAGCCACGTATTTCCGATACAGCTGATCGAAGGCGCTGGGGTCCCGTTTGGCAGCTTCCACCGCGGGCCGGTCCGCGTCGAACGGAACGACGACAGCCGTGGACGCACTACGCCCTCTCCCCTTCCAAAACACCGGGGAAGTCTAGCCGTTACAGGGGTCAGGCAGCATCGCCGACGGCGCAGCGCACGACATCACCGACCGAGATGGCCCGCAGCGGCTGCCCGGGCCCGGTGCGCACGAGCAGGGCGCCGCTCTCGCGGTCCACGCCCACGGCCGTGCCGTGGACGGTCTCGTGGCCCGTGTCCACGGCCACGCTCGCTCCGGTGGTAATCTGGGCATCGGCCCAGCGCAGGGCGTCGAAGTGCCCGTCCTTGAGCTCCTCGTACAGTGGTGCCAGACGCTCCAGCCACGCCTCGAGCAGGGCGTCGCGGTCGATGCGTCGGCGGCCAGAGGCCTCCGACAGGCTCCACATCGATGCGGCCAGCTCGGCCGGGTAGTCGCCCCTGGCCCAGTCGACGTTCACGCCCAGGCCCACGATCGCCGTGGCCACGCGGTCGCCCAGCAGGCTGGTCTCGGTCAGCACTCCAGCCACCTTGAGCAACTGTCCGCGATGCATCGCGATGATGTCGTTGGGCCACTTGAGCGCAAGCCGGTCGGCCGTGGGGCCGAGCAGCGAGGTGGCCGCGCCGAGCAGGGCGATCGAGGCCATTGCGGGCAGGCGCCAGGCATGGGCTGCCTTGAGCGAAGGCGGCCGGAACCCGGCCGAGACCAGCAGCGCGCTGCCGGGCCGGTCCTGCCACACGCGGTCGAGCCGGCCGCGGCCATCGGTCTGCACGTCGGCCACGGCCAGGCAGACCTCGTCGGTGCCGGCGGCCAGCCATCCACGCACGACGGCCTGGGTCGACTCGACCCGGTCGAAACGCTCAAGACGGGAGACGAAGCCGTCCCCGTCGCTCTGCTCAGCCAGCGGATCCCTCCTCGGCCGCCTCGGCGTCCTCCGGCTCCTGCAGCCGGAAGGTGCGGTGGATGGCCTTGGCCGCATCGTCGATCCTGTCCTCGGCGATGATGCAGGTGATGCGGATCTCCGAGGTCGAGATCATGCTGATGTTGATGCCCTCGTCCGCGAGCGCTCCGAACATCTGCGCGGCGTAGCCGGGGTGGTTGTGGATGCCTTCGCCCACGATCGAGACCTTGGCCACGGCCGAGTCGGTCTGGACCGCCTCGAAGCCAAGCTCCTTGGAGAGCAGCTCGAGCAGGCGCTCGGTGCGCGCCACCTTGTCCCGCTCGACGGTGAAGGACATGTCGGTGGTGCCGTCGTGGCCGACGTTCTGCACGATCATGTCGACGTTCAGGCCCTGGTCGGCCATGGGCTCGAAGATCGAGCGCGCGATGCCCGGCCGGTCGGGCACGCCCACGATGGTGACCTTGGCCACCTTGCGGTCCAGCGCCATGGCCCGGACCTTGTCTCGCAGCTCCACAGCGGAAACCTCCTGGATGCTGGTGCCCGGGTGGTCGCTGAACGTGGAGCGCACCCGGATGACGACGTCGTTGACCCAGCCCAGCTCGACGGCCCGGGTCTGCATCACCTGGGCGCCCTGGTGGGCGAGCTCGAGCATCTCCTCGTAGCCGATGGTGGGGATGAGCTGCGCGTCGGTCACGACACGCGGGTCGGCCGTGAAGATGCCCTCCACGTCCGTGTAGATCTCGCAGGCATCGGCCCGCAGGCGCGCGGCCAGCGCGACCGCGGTCGTGTCCGAACCGCCGCGCCCCAGGGTCGTCACCTCGGCGTCATCGAAGGACTCGCCGGTGGAACCCTGGAAGCCGGCCACGATGACCACGCGGCCACGGTCGATCTCGCGGCGCAGGCGGGCGGGATCGATGTTGGCGATGCGTGCGCGGCCGTGAGCGGTGTCGGTGCGGATGCCGGCCTGCGGTCCGGTCAGCGAGACGGCCTCGATGCCCTGCGCGTGGAGGGCCATGGCCACGAGCGTGCCGCTCATGTGCTCGCCGGTGGCCAGCAGCAGGTCCATCTCGCGCGGGTCGGGCTGGTCGGTGATGGCTGCGGCCAGCTCGGTCAGGTGATCGGTGGTGTCGCCCATGGCGCTGACCACGACGACGAGGTCGGCGCCATCACGCCGGTCACGGGCGATGCGCCCTGCCACGTGGCGGATGCGCTCAGCGTCGGCCAGCGACGAGCCGCCGTACTTCTGGACGATGAGTCGGGACATGGTTGGAGTCTACGTGAATCCAGCCGAGCGGCGGGCGCGCGCATCGACGCCCTCGACTGGCCGCGCGGCCGGCGTTACCGCTTCTCGACGACGCGCGCGCCCTCGGCGCGCACGGCCTGCACGGCCGCCCTGCCAGTCATGCCCAACGACTGCGCCCGCCGCTCCATGGCCGCCGCGATGGTGGCCGCCGCCGCGGCGTCGTCACTGAAGGCGATGACCGTGGGGCCAGCTCCGGACATGCATGCACCACGTGCGCCCGCCGCGAGCGCGGCCTCGATGAGCGCGGGCAGCTCCGGATAGGCGGTCGCACGGTAGGGCTCATGCAGACGGTCCACGGTGGCGGGTCGCAGCAGATCCAGCCGGCCCGAGCTGAGCGCGGCCACGGCCAGCGCCGCCGCACCCACGTTGTGCACCGCGTCGGCGAAGGGCACGGTCCGCGGCAGGGCCGCGCGCATGGCCGCGGTGGAGAGGTGCTTGTCGGGGATGTAGAGCGCGGTCAGCAGCCCGGGCGGCGCGTCGAGGCGCACGGCCCGTGGGGCACCGTCGACGTTGGCCACGACGCAGAGTCCGCCATAGATGGCCGCGGCCGCGTTGTCGGCATGGCCCTCGGCCTGGGTCGCCAGCTCGAGCATCCGCTCCGGGCCGAGCCCGCCTCCGAGCAGCGCGTCGGCGGCGACGAGGCCGGCTACCGTGGCCGAGGCCGATGAGCCGAGGCCGCGAGTGACGGGGATGTGGTTGTCCATGCGCACGTGCCAGCCCGCACCCTCGGGGTCGACACCGGTGGCCTCGATGCCTTCGAGGAGGGCGCTGATGAATCGATTGCGCCGGCCGCTGGGCAGCTGGCCGGCACCCTCGCCGTAGACCTCGACGTCGAACGGTGGCTCGGTTTCCGGCGGCACCGCACGCACCGCGATGAGCGTGGCCAGGTCGAGCGCCATGGCCAGCGCGTCGAAGCCGGCACCAAGGTTGGCCGTGGTCGCCGGTACGTCGATGGCGACCCGGCGGCCGACGAGGTCGGCGGCCGACCGCGGGGCAGTCACCAGCCGAGGACGCTGCGCACGGAGTCGACCGTGGGCTCGGCCTCCAGCGGGGGGTCGACCAGGCGCATGCCGGTGTCGGGGTCCTTCAGGCCCAGGCCCGTGAGCACAGCCACGATGGTGGCCTCGGGATCGACCCGGCCGGCCGCGACGGCGGCACGCACACCGGCCACGGAAGCGGCGCTGGCAGGCTCGCAGAAGAGCCCCTCGAGTCGGGCGAGGTCGCGGTAGGCGGCAAGGATCTGCTCGTCGCTGACGGCATCGATGAGGCCGCCCGACTCGTCCCGCGCGGCCAGGGCCAGCCCGCCACTGGCGGGCTTGCCGATGCGGATGGCCGTGGCGATGGTATGCGGGTCGTCGAAGTCGTGGCCCTGCACCAGTGGCGAGGCGCCCTCAGCCTGGAAGCCGATCATCCGCGGCGTCGTCTCCACCAGCCCGACATCGCGGTACTCCTTGAAGCCCTTCCAGTAGGCGCTGATGTTGCCCGCGTTACCCACGGGGATGGCGAGGTAGTCAGGCGCACCGCCAAGGTCCTCGCAGACCTCGAAGGCAGCCGTCTTCTGGCCTTCGAGCCGGTAGGGGTTGACCGAGTTGACCAGTTCCACGGGGTGGTCCGGGTCGCGCACCGCGGTCATCTCACGCACGATGGAGAGCGCGTCGTCGAAGTTGCCCTCGATGGCCACCACGCGCGCCCCGGCCGCGTGACCCTGCAGCATCTTGCCGGCGGCGATCTTGCCCTTGGGCAACACGATGGCGGCCTCGATGCCGGCGGCCGCGGCGTAGGCCGCGGCCGAGGCACTGGTGTTGCCGGTCGAAGCGCAGATGACCGCGCGCGCACCGCCCTCCACGGCCTTGGCCACGGCCACGACCATGCCCCGGTCCTTGAAGGAGCCGGTGGGGTTCTGGCCCTCGACCTTGAGGTACAAGCGGGGCACGCCCAGCTCGCGGCCGAGGTTGCGCGCGTGGACGAGGGGCGTGAAGCCTTCGCCCAGGCCCAGCATGGGCGTGGCCTCGGAGAGCGGCAGGAACTCCGCGAAACGCTCCATCAGGCGCGGCCGGCGACGGACGCTCACGCTCTCCGCGCGCAACCCGTCGAGGACCTCGCTCATGCGCATCTCCTAGGCGTCCGAGAGGATGGGATACGCGGTCAGGGCCCGGTCCAAGAAGCCGAGCCTGGCCGTCAGCGCCGTGAGCGTGCTGGGATGGCTGACGAAGCCCTCGTCGGTGCTGGCCAGGGCCAGCTCCCTGATCTGCTCGGGGAAGCCTGCCTGCCCCAGACCTTCGATCACCACCAGCCAGCCGCGCTCACCCGCGAGGTCGTCCTCGATGGCCATGACCGGCGCGGCTGGCAGGCGACCCCAAGTGGAACCTGCACCCATGGCCAGGGCGAGGACGTCGGCGAGGACCCCGCTCGAGGTCGGCGGACCGCCCGCGCCCGGTCCAGCCATCGACACCCGTTCCACGGGGTCGGCGGTGATCTCGACGAGGTTGGTCACGCCGGCGGTGGCACCGAGGGCTGACGCGGCTGCCACGGCCATCGGTGTCACGGCGCCACGTACGCCGCTCTCGGTCCGCTCGGCGCGAGCCACCAGCTTGAGTGCCAGTCCCAGCCGGGCGGCCACGCTGAGATGGCTGCGTTTGACACCGGTGATGCCGTCGGCGGGCTCCTCCCCCACCGTCGGCGCGTGCCGGCGCACGTCTTCGACCGGCACCCAGCCGTCCCAAGCCAGGCGCGACAGCAGCACCAGCTTGTAAGCCGCGTCGAAGCCCTCCACGTCGCTGACGGGGTCCGCCTCGGCGTAGCCGCGTGCCTGCGCCTCGCGCAGCACGTCGTCGTACTCGCGGGCATCGGCGGCCATCGTGCTGAGGATGTAGTTGGTGGTGCCGTTGAGGATGCCCCGCACCTCGCGTACCTGTGCCGCGCAGAGCTCCCCCACCAGCGGACCCAACACCGGCACGCCGGCCAGCACCGCGGCCTCGAAGCGCAGCGCGACGCCGGCCTCACGAGCGGCGTCTTCGAGCTCCTTGCCGCGTCGAGCGACGAGATCCTTGTTGGCGGTGACCACGCTCTTGCCGGCGGCGAAGGCAGCCAGCACGGCCTCTCCCGCGACGCTCGACCCACCGATGAGCTCGATGACGACATCGGTCTCATCGTCGAGCAGCTCGTGGTAGTCGGTGACCGCGCGGACGTCGGCCGGGAAGGTCAGGCCGCGGTCACGCTCGAGGTCGATGTCGGCCACCCCAGCCAGACGCGGCACCGGCAGCTCGCGGGCCGCGAGGGCGGTGGCCCACGCAGGGTCCAGCAGCCTGGCAGCCACGGCCGTGCCAACGGTACCGAGGCCGAAGAGGGCGATACGTGGTCCGGTGCGCTCCGGCTCGGCCGGAGACGCGGTCGTCGGTGCGGTCATCTCATGGGCATCATGATCCATGCACCGATCGTAGCGCAGCGCTCGCCTGCTAGAGTCGGACCTCGACGGCACCGCGCCGTGGCCCATCCCGACCGACATCGTGAGCTCATGACCGAGACCAGCACCCAGCCCACCTCCAGCGCCACGCCTGAACCCGGCAGCGGCCGCGTCTTCAGTGGCGTACAGCCGTCCGGCCTGCCCCACGTGGGCAACCACCTTGGCGCGTTCTCCAACTACATCGCCATGCAGGACGGCTTCGAGGCCATCTACTGCATCGTCGACTACCACGCCCTGACCTCGACCCACGACGCCGAGCTCATCCGCCGGGCCACGACCGAGATGGCCCTCGGCCTGCTGGCGCTGGGGCTCGATCCGGAACGGGCGGTGCTCTTCCGCCAGTCCGACCGCCTCGAGCACATCGAGCTGATGTGGCTCTTCGCCTCGGTCACGCCCATGGGCTGGGTCGAGCGCACGCCCTCGTTCAAGGAGAAGCGACGCACACAGCCCGACGACGTCAATACCGCCCTCTTCAATTACCCCGTGCTGCAGGCCGCGGACATCGCCATCTACAAGGCCGATTACGTGCCCGTGGGCAAGGACCAGGCAGCGCACCTCGAGCTGGCGCGTGAGATCGTGCGCGCCTTCAACGCTCGCTACGGCGACACCTTCCCCGAGCCGCAGGCTGTCTTCAGCGATGCACCCATCGTCAAGGGCACCGACGGCGCGAACAAGATGTCCAAGTCGCTGGGCAACGTCATCGAGATCTTCGCCGATGAAGACACCGTGCGCAAACAGATCATGAGCATGGTCACCGACACGCAGCGTCAGCGCCTGAGCGACCCCGGCCGGCCGGAGGTCTGCAATGTGTGTCAGATGCACCGGTTCTTCAGCCCCCATGACTACGAGGACGTCTGGGAGGGCGAGCGCACCGCCCGTACCGGCTGCGTAGCCACCAAGCAACTGCTGGCGGAGCGCATGCTGGCCTACTTCGCCGACGCACGCGAACGCTACCTCGAGCTCAAGGCCAACCCGGGGGTCGTCGGCGAGATCCTCGCGGCCGGAGCGGAGAAGCTGGCGCCGGTCGCCGCCGACACGCTGGCCGAGTGCCACGAGCGCATGGGGCTGGCGCCGCGGCGCTGAGGCTCGGGGCGCGCCGGAATCGGGCCGGGCGGGCGGCGCGCGAGAGTAGACTCGGGCCATGATGTCCCAGCTGATCGAGCGCGAAGGACGCTGGATCCGCACGCTCCTCATCCTCGCCACCCTCACCCTGGGGCTGGTCTTCATCGGGTTGGCCGCGGACGTCATCGTCTACTTCAGCGACATCATCCTGATCGTGATCATGGCCTGGGTCTTCGCCTTCGTCCTGAACCCGGTGGTCGACTTCTTCGGACGGGTGGCCCCGGCGCTGCCGCGCATCCTCGTGGTGGTCGTGGTCTACGGCCTGCTCTTCGTCGATCCTCGCGGGCGTCGGTCTGGTCATCGCCACCCAGCTGGCCGACTCCATCGTCGCCTTCAGCGACGAGCTGCCCACGCTGCAGGAACAGGTGCCCGAGATCGTGGCGCCGTGGCAGGAGCGGCTGCAGGACGTGGGCGTGCAGGTAGACCTGGTGGTCGTGCTCGACCAGGCGCTGCAGGAGCTGGCTCGCTCGTCCGGTCAGTTCGTGGGACCGCTCCAGGACGTGGCCTTCGCCAGCCTGGGCGTGCTGGGCAACCTCATCTTCATGATCTTCCTGTCGCTCTTCATCGTCATCGACAAGGAGAACCTGGTCGGTTTCGTCAATCGCGTGACGCCGCCGCGCTACGCGCCGGAGATGCGCCTGTTCCAGACCAGCGTGGTCTCGTCCTTCGGCGGCTTCATGCGTGGCCAGGCCATCCAGGCGCTGGCCCTGGGCGCAGTCGCCGCGGTCGGCAGCCTGCTGCTCGACATCGAGTACATGCCGTTGACCACCGCCCTGGTGGCCATCTTCCAGTTCATCCCCTTCTTCGGCCCGTTCGTGTCGTGGGCTCCGCCGGTGATCGCCGCGATCCTGACCCAGCCGGACGCGATCATCCCGATCCTGCTCATCATGGGCGCGGGCTGGTTCGTGACCATGAACTTCCTGCAGCCGCGCGTGATGGCGAGCGCGGTGGGCATCCATCCCGTGGTGGTGCTGCTGAGCGTGCTCATCGGCCTGCGCCTGCAGGGCGTGATCGGCGCCATCTTCGCCGTCCCCGTGGCGGCGGTCATCAGCGCCTTCTTCTTCCACTACCTCAACCGCAGTCAGGGTGGTCCGCGTGACGTCACCAGCCGTGCCGCCCGGCGCGTGGAGGAGCGCGAGGGTCGTCCTGTGCGCGTACCCACGCCGCCGGTGGTGCGGACACCGTCCGGTGGGCTGGCCCCCGCGCCCGCCGCAGGCGAGAGACCCGACCCACCCATCGAGCCCGACGAGGAGCAGCCATGAGCGACGACCAGGAGCGAACCCCCGGCAGCGACCAGCTCCCGCCCTCGGCGCGAGCCAAGGGCGGCGCACCGGTCGACGCGCTCACCGGTGCGTACGACGACCACACCGACCTGGCGGCGCACGGCCGCTACATCCCCACCGCCCGGGCCACGCCCCGTGAGGCCAGGCCGCTGTCGCAGTGGGAGAGCCGTCCACGCATCCTCGTGACCAACGACGACGGCATCGAGTCGCGTGGCCTGCTGGCGCTCAAGCAGGCACTCGAGGTCGTGGGCGACGTGTACGTCATGGCTCCGGACACGAACCAGTCGGCGGTGGGCCACTCGATGACCTTCATGCGTCCGCTCCGCGTACGCGAACGTACGCTCAGCGACGGCTCCACCGGCTGGTCGGTGGACGGCTCCCCTACCGATGCGGTGAGTGTGGCCTTCCTGGGCTACTTCGGCATCAGCTTCGACCTGGTGGCCTCGGGCATCAACTACGGCTCCAACCTCGGCGACGACATCACCTACTCGGGCACGGTCGGTGCGGCCATGGAGGCGGTGCTGTCGGGTTGTCCGGCCTTCGCCATCAGCCAGGAGTGGAGCAACGACCCCGACTTCGAGCTGGCCGGGCAGGTGGCCGAGATGGTCGCGCGCAACATCCTCGAGCACGGCCTGGGCGAAGGCGAGCTGCTCAACGTCAACACCCCGGCCGAGGCCACCGACGATCCACCCCGGGTCGAGCTCACGCGCATGGGCAAGCGCGTGTACCAGGACAAGTTGCTCGAGCGACTCGATCCCCGCGGTGTGCCGTACTACTGGTTCGGTGGCCCGCCGCCCACGGGCGTGTCCGAGCCGGGCACCGACTTCCACGCCGTATCCACGGGAGCGGTCGCCATCACGCCCATCCAGCTGGACCTCACCGCGCAGCGACTGCTCAAGCGCATCCACGACTGGACCTGGCAGCTGGACGAAGCGACCGCGAAGGCGCCCGAGACCGACGGCTGAGGCGGGTTCAGCGAGCGCTGTCGCGGGCTGTGAGACCCAGGATCCAGTCGCCGATCATCGCAGGGTAGCCAGGTGCGAGACGCGGGGGATGGCCGCCCCGCATCCGGTGATCGACCCCAGGCAGGACCATCGTGGTCAGCAGGCCACGCCGACCGAGTTCGCGCTCGAAGGCCTCGACACTCCGAGTGACCGGCACGAGTGAGTCGGCCGCTCCATGCAGAGCCAGGACCTGGCAGGCGAGCCGGCCCATGGCGGGCACCGGATCGTAGTCAAGGATCAGCCCCAGGAAACGACGCTCTTCGGACGTGGGCCAAGGAAACTCCGCCTGCTCGAGCAGGGCGCTCTGTGGCGCCAGGGCGGGGTCAGCCAAGCGTTCCTCGAACTCTCCGCCATGGAAGACCCTCGCGGATGATCTCCATGCCCTCGGCAAGGAGCGCGGCAGCAGCTTCGACCTCCGAGGCGGGGGCCATCGTGCGCTCCAGCGCGACGCCGGCCGAGAACCGGACCTGCTCCCACACACCGACGCCGGGCCCAGAGTGCGTGACCACGAAGGCCACTCGCTCATCGATCGCCGCGGCCTCGAGGGCGACCCATCCACCCTGGCTATGACCCAGCAGGCCGACCTTCTGCGCGGCCACGCCAGTGCGGGACATGAGCGCCTCCAGCTCAGCCATCGCGTCCGTTGCGAGCACGTCCAGCCCGACCTTCTGCCAGTCGCCAGCGGAGCCACCGACCCCGCGCTTGTCGAACGACGCGACCGCGATGCCGCGACCGACGAGGTGATCGCGGAGGGGCGGGAAGACCACGTCATTGTGGCGGTCGGCCGGTCCCGAGCCGGGATACATGAGCACCGCGGCACGGGGCTCCCCATCCGGGAGCCAGGCCGAGCCGGCGAGTTCGATCCCGCCGCTCCAAGCGATGAGGTCAAGCGCTGTCATGCGCCCGTCGCCCCTGCCGGTCGCAGTCGGGAACCTGCGGCTACGTCTTCGACTTGAGGTCGGCCAGGACCGCCGCGGCGGCGCTCTTGCCGGGCAGGCCGGTGACGCCACCGCCGGGGTGGGCACCGGAAGCCGCCAGGTAGAGGCCCTTCACGGGCAGGCGGTGCCGGGCGTAGCCCAGCAGCGGGCGCCACGCGAACCACTGGTCGAGACCGGGCTCGAGGTGGAGGGCGTGTCCGCCGGCGACACCGTAGTCGCGCTCGATGTCGACGGGCGTGAGCACGTCTCGCGCCACGATGAGCTTGCCGATGCCGGGGGCGACGGACTCCAGGGCGGCGACCACGCGATCGCCGAAGGCCTCGCGTTCGTTCTCCCAGTCGCCGTCGCGCAGCTCGTAGGGCGCGGTCTGGGCGATCACGCTCATGACGTGCTTCACGCCACCCGCGGCCGCACCGTCCACGAGGGTCGGGTCAACGAGGCTGGGGAGCGTGGCCTCCAGCCAGGGGGCCTCGCTGGCTCGACCGTACTTGACGGCATCGGCGGCCAGGTCGAGGTAGCGCATGCTGGGCGCGATAACGATGCGGCCACGCAGGCGCATGGCACCGTCGTCACCGTCGAGCCCCGCAAAGGTGGGCAGGTCGGCCAGCGCCAGGTTGACCTTGGCGGTGACGCCTCGGTCGCGCAGGTTGTCGACTTCCCAGCCCAGCTCGGGACCGAGCGTCTCGGGGTCGAGCAGGCGCTGCAGCGTCGTGCGCGGGTCGAGCCCGCTGACCACGACCGCCGCATCCAGCTCGGTGCCGTCGGCAAGGGCCACGCCGGTGACGCGCTCGTGGTCGTCGCGCAAGGCGATGACCTCGGCGCCGGTGCGGATCTCGACGCCGGCCTCGCGGGCGGCGCTGGCCAGCGCCGCGGCGAGGGCGCCGGGACCACCCCGGGCGTAGACCGATTCGCCGGCGGCTCCGCCGCTGTTGCCGGCGGAGTCGGTGAGCATCACCGCGGTCGTACCCGCATGGCGCGGGCCCATGGCCGTGTGGCGCACTCCACGCGTGGCCAGCATCGCTCGCAGCGCGTCCGACTCGAGGTTGTCCTCGAGGTAGTCGGCGATGGCCATCGGCAGCATGCGCGTGAACTCGCGTGCGTGACGCGCCTCGAGCCGGCGGTAGCGCCAGCCGAACTTCAGCCCGCGCACGAGCACGTCGGAGTTGGCCTCCTTGGTGTCCGGTGGCGTCATCAGCAGCAGGCGCCAGAGCGTGGAGGCAAGGGCACGGATCTCCGCGTCGAACGACTCCCAGGCCACGGCATCCGCGGCCGACACCGCCTTGAGCGCCTGCGCCGTGCGGGCCGGGTCGGACCAGAGGGTGATGGGGCCCGTCTCCGCGCCGACCGAGGTCACCAGCGCGGCCGGCTGCACCAGGCGCAGGCCGTGCCCGGTGAGGTTCAGCTCGCGCGCGACCGAGGCGGTCAGGCGACCGACGGTGTGGGCCAGCGCGGGCACCCGGGCAGAGGGGGCGATCTCGACGGTGCCCAGCGCGCCGCCGACCGTGTCCCGTCGCTCCAGCAGGAGCGTCGAGAGTCCAGCCGCCCCCAGGTAGGTCGCGGTGACGAGGCCGTTGTGGCCGCCGCCGACGACGATGGCGTCGTAGCGCTGCGGGCTCATGCGGCAGCCCCCTTCCGCTTCTGCTGTTCGAGTACCTTGAGTGCGGCCAGGCGTCCGTTGGCACCCATGATGCCGCCGCCCGGATGCGTCGAGGAACCCGACAGCAGCAGGTTCCGCACCGGCGTCTCGAAGCGGCTCCAGCCCGGCACCGGCCGGTTGAAGAAGAGCTGCTCGAGCGTCAGCTCACCCTGGAAGATGTTGCCCTCCGTGAGGCCGATGTCGCGCTCCATGTCCAGCGGGGTCACGACCTGGCGATGCAGGATGATGTCGCGGATGTTGGGCGCGCGCTCGGCGATGACGTCGATGACCGCGTCGCCGAAGGCCTCGCGCTGGTCATCCCACGTGCCCTCGCGCTCGTCGAGGTGATAGGGCGCCCAGTGCACGAAGCAGCTCATGACGTGCTTGCCGGGCGGTGCCATCGTGGGGTCGACGAGGGTGGGGATGATGGTGTCGATGTAGGGCTTGCGGCTGAAGCGGCCGGCCTTGGCGTCGTCGTAGGCCGTCTCCATGTAGTCGATCGAGGGGCTGAAGCTGATGGCCCCGCGCAGGTGCTCGCCGCGGCCCGGCAGCGACGTGAACGACGGCAGCCCATCGAGCGCGAGGTTGACCTTGCCACTGGAGCCGCGGAAGCGAAAGCGCCTGACCTGGGCTTCGAAGTCGGGCGGCAGCGTGCCCTCCGGCAGCAGGCCCAGGAAGGTGCGCCGCGCGTCGGTGCTTGCGAGCACGTAGTCGGCTTCGATCTCTTCGCCGCTCTCGAGCACGACGCCCGTGGCCTTCCCGTCGGTGACCTTGATCTGGGCCACGGGGGCCTCGGTGCGAATCTCGGTGCCGAGCGCGCGGGCGGCGCTGGCGATGGCCGCGGCCACGCCGCCGGTGCCGCCCTTGGGGATGCCCCAGGCACGGAAGGCGCCGTCGATCTCACCCATGTAGTGGTGCAGCAGCACGTAGGCGGTGCCCGGGGAGTGCACGCCGAGGTTGGTGCCGATGATGCCCGAGGCGCTCATCGTGCCCTTCAACGGCGCGGTCTCGAACCAGCGGTCCAGGAACTCGGCCGCGCTCATCGTCATCAGCTGCACGAAGGTCAGCTGCTGGCGGCGCGGCAGGCCGCTGAAGTCCTTGACCAGCGAGGCGAGGTCGGCCGCGTCACGCGGGTCGGGCCGGCGCAGGTCGGTCGGGGTCATGGCCAGGATCGGCTTGATGAAGCGCGCCATCTGCGCCATCAGCTGGCCGTATTCCTCATAGGCCTCGGCATCGTTGACCGACCAGCGGCGCAGCTCGCGCATGGTGTGCGCGTGGTCGTCGGTGCGCCAGAGGTGGTCGCCGTCGACCGGCGTGAAGGTGCCGTCGAGCGGCAGGATGTGCAGGCCATGCCTGGGTAGCTGCAGGTCACGGATGATCTCCGGTCGCAGCAGGCTGACCACGTACGAGACCACGCTGAAGCGGAAGCCGGGGAAGACCTCCTGGGTCAGCGTCGCCCCGCCCAGGATCTCCCGACGCTCGAGCACGAGCGTCCGGAGACCACCCTTGGCGAGGTAGGCGCCGCTGATCAGACCGTTGTGGCCGCCACCGATGACGACCGCGTCGTAGCGTTGTGGCACGTTCTCCTCGCTCGGCACGCCTCCCCTGCCTTCTGGCCAGGACCCCCACGCGCCCTCGGCGACGGGCGTCGCCGGACTTGCCCGACATGCTACCCGGCCGGAGGGCCTGCGCGCCGGCCACTCCGACGCGAGGCCCGGAGCCGTAGACTCTGGCCATGTCAGTCGGATCAGCCTTTGACGAGCGTGCCCTCGAACTGAACGTCCGACGACAGTGGCGTGAATGGTCGGGGGTGTTCAGCTCGAGCGCGTACGCGCCGCACATCGACATCGAGTACAACGCGCTGCGCAACGCCGCGGCGCTCATCGATGTCTCACCCCTCTTCAAGTACCGTGTCAGCGGGCCCGATGCCGATCGTCTCGTCGATCGCGTCATCACGCGTGAGGCCGCGCCGGTCAAGCCCGGCCGCGTCATCTACACGCCCTGGTGCGACAGCGACGGACGCGTCATCGACGATGGCACGCTCATGCGCCTTGACGACGGCTCCTGGTTCTGGACCGCTGCGGAGGGCCAGTACCGTTGGCTCAACCTCAACGCGCGCGGGCTGGACGTGAAGGTCGAGGACCGCACCGACGCCCTCGCGGCCCTGGCGCTGCAGGGACCGCTCTCGCGCGAGGTGCTGCAGGCGGCGGCGCAGACGGACCTGTCCGACCTGCGCTACTTCGGCCGCCGTTCGCTGACGGTCGCCGGGGCTGCGGTCGACGTCAGCCGCACCGGCTACACCGGCGACCTGGGCTACGAGCTGTGGGTCGAGCGCGACGATGCCCTCGCGCTGTGGGATGCGCTGATGGAGACCGGCGAGGCCTACGCCATCCGACCCGCAGGCATCCTCGCGCTCGACGTGGTGCGCGTGGAGGCCGGGCTCATCATGGCCGGCGTTGACTACACCTCGGTCCACCACGCGCTGACGCGGGAGCAGAGCTACTCGCCCTACGAACTTGGTCTGGGCGGCCTCGTGAAACTGGACAAGGACGTGCCCTTCGTGGGCCGGGCCGCGCTACGGCGAGAGCAACACGCCGGTGGTCCGCCGCGACGTCTCGTGGGGCTCGACCTCGATTGGGAGGACCTGCAGCGGCTGTACGCCACGCACGGCCTCTCGCCCGCTCTATCGGCCAACGCCTGGCGCGACGAGATCCCCATCTACGAGTTCGGAGAGCAGGTCGGCCGCGCCACCAGCGGCTCCTGGAGCCTGGTGCTCAAGAAGAACCTGGCCATGGGCACAGTCGTCGCCGGCGCTGCGGAGATCGGCACCGAGCTGGAGATGGAGTGGTCCGTCGAGGGTGAGCGTGGCCGCATCGGCGCCCAAGTCGTGGAACTGCCCTTCTTCGACCCGCCGAGGAAGCGCGAATAGCCCTCCGCACTCGGCCATCGAGGGCCGCGCTCGGGTCCGTCGCGTTCCACCCTCGAGCGTGTGCGAGAGTGGGCATGATGGCCGTGCATACTCCATCGCATGCCGAGGTCCGGCCATGGTCATGGTGCGCACGACGATCACGCTTCCCAGGACGCTGCTCGAACAGATCGACGAGTTCGCAGAGGACGGTGGCCGCAGCGCCTGAATCGTCGAGACGGTCGAGGCACGCCTGAAGCGCGAGCAGCTCGGCCACGTCATCGAGGAGACGCGCGGTGCGATCAAGGACTCGAAGACGTGGCCGACTGCCGATGCTACGTACCGGTGGGTCCGCGAGCTGCGCGAGGAAGGCGAACGGTGAGCGGCTATCTGCTCGACACGACGCTGCTGATCGACCACGCAACGGGTCGAGCAGACGGCGTCGAGGTGATCGCCCGCCTGCTGGCCGAGACCGGCGAACTGTACAGCTGCGACGTCACCACCAGCGAAGCACTATCGGGTGGCCCTCCCGAGCAGCGGCAGCACATCAGGCGGTTCCTCGATGCGCTCGAGTATCTCGCCATCGATGCCGAGGATGCACGCTGGGCAGGTGACCGGCGCCGCGAGCTGCGGGCGCAAGCGACGTCGTAGTCCACTCGGCGACGCCCTCATCGCTGCGGTCGCGTGGCGCATGGACGCGACGGTCGTGACCCGCAACCCACGTGACTTCGAACCCTATGGCGTGAAGACCCTGGGCTACGGCGAGCCACCTGCGGCCAAGGCGGGCACGAAGCGGGGATCGACCTCGTAGACGTCGCGGATGCGTTCAGGGCTGAGCACGTCCGCGGGCGCCCCGTCGGCCACCAGTCGGCCCTCGTCGATCAGCACCAGGCGCCCGAAGAAGTGCGCCGCGAGCGGCAGGTCATGCAACACCGCCATGACGGTCAGGCCGTCGTCGGTGAGGCTCTCGAGCAACGAGAGCACCTCTACCTGGTGGCGCAGGTCCAGGTGCACCGTCGGCTCGTCTAGCACGATCAGTCGGCCGCCCTGCGCCACGGCCATGGCCACCAGCACCAGCTGGCGCTCGCCCATCGAGAGCTGGCGCACGTCACGCCCGCGCAGCTTCTCGATGCCCACGCGGGTGATGGCCGAGTCGATCGCCGCGCGATCCTCATCGCTGGCCCCGGTGAAGGGGTTCTCGTGGGGGATGCGGCCAAGCCCGACGACCTCTTCGACGCGCATCGAGAACGGCAGGTCTACCTGGCTGGGTACGACCGAGATGGCTCGCGCCACGACCGAGCGTTCGATGCCGGCCAGCGCCTCACCGTCGAGTAGCGACCGAGCCGGCCGTCGGGGCGGCCAGGCCGGTCAGGCAGCGCAGCAGGCTGGACTTGCCCGCGCCGTTGGGGCCGACCAGGCAGAGCCGCTCGCCGGCGTCGATGCGCAGGTCGATGTCAGTGAGCACATCGACGCTGCCGTAGCGCAGGCCGAGGCCCTCGATATCCACCCGCAGGCCGCGCCCGCTCACAGCTGGTATCCGGTGCGGTAGCGGCGCAGCAGCAGCACGAAGACCGGCGCACCGATGACCGCGGTGATGATGCCCACTGGCAGCTCGCCCACCAGGCGTGCGCCGAGGTCGGCGACCACGAGGAAGGCCCCACCCCAGATCGCTGACAGCGGCAACACCACTCGGGCGTTGGGACCCACCAGCAGGCGGATGACGTGGGGCACGACCAGGCCCACGAAGCCGATGAGACCGGCCAGGGCCACGGCCGCGGCCGTCACCAGCGAGGCCAGCGCCAGCAGCATCGCACGCTCGCGACGCACGTCCACGCCCAGGTGCAGCGCGGTGTCGTCGCCGAGCAGGAGGCCGTTGATCGAGCGGGCCCGGGCCAGGATGAGCAGGCTGCCGACGGCCACCACGGGCAGGCCGATGAGCAGGCTCTGCCAGTCAGCACCATTGAGGCTGCCCAGCAGATAGAAGAAGATCTGGCGCAACTGCGAGCCGGAGAGGTACATGGCCAGTGACAGGCCCGCCGCGAGCATGGAGCCCACGGCGTAGCCGGTCAGCAGGATCGAGGTCATGGTCGAGCGACCACCGCCTCCGGCGACGCGGTAGACGACCGCGATGGCCGCGAGCGCACCGATGAAGGCGAAGATATTGGTCAGGCCCAGGCCTAGCCAGGCGATCTGGATCGGCAGCAAGACGCCGATGGCGGCACCGAGCGCCGCACCGCTGGCGGTGCCCAGCACATATGGGTCGGCCAGCGGGTTGCGCAGCAGCCCCTGGAAGGTGACGCCGGCGACCGAGAGGCCCAGGCCGACCACCAGCGCGGTGAGCACGCGCGGCAGGCGCAGCGTGACCACGATCGTCTCCGACGAGGCTGCCCACGTCTGCCCGAGGTCAAGACCCAGCCGCTGGGCCAGGATGGCCATGGTTTCGCCCAGGGGCACGCTGACCGTGCCCAGGGCCACGCCGGCCACGACCGCTGCGACCAGCACCACCAGTCCCGCCAGACCGAGCACGACCGGGCGTCGTCGCAGGGCCTCGAACGAACCGTGGTGGACCTGTACGCGCTCCCGCGCCAGGTCCGAGCTGGTCATGGTCAGGCGGCTTCACACATGGCGGATCGGCCGGGAAATCGGCCAGCTCCAGCTCGGGGTGGATGGCGCGTGCGAGCGAGGCGAGGCCCTGGGCCAGGCGCGGGCCGGGGCGGGTCACGGGCACGTCGTCGACCGGGCGCACGTGGCCGGCCACGACCGCGGTCATGTCCTCCCAGCCGGCGCGAGCGGCGACGGCATCGGGGCAGGTGCCGTAGGCGGCATCGCCCAGGACGATGACCTCGGGGTCAGCCAGGATGAGCTCCTCGAGCGGGATGGACCAAGCGGTGGCATCGCCGGTGGTAACGGGCTCGCCCCCGGCGCGCACGATCATGTCGGCCAGGAAGGAGTCGGGCGCCGGCGCATAGATCTCAGGCTCGGCGCCGAGCTCGTAGAACACGCGCGGCGTGCTGCCGGTGGCGGCGGCAGCTTCGGCTATCGCGTCGAGCTGTGCCGTCAGTTCGGCGGTCATGGCCGCAGCCTCGGTCGCGGCTCCGATGGTCGCGCCGATGAGCTCGATGTCAGCCATGACCGAGACAACGTCGGGCGCGTAGAGGACGACCACGGGGTAGCCCAGTTCGCGCATCTTGGCGATGTGGTCGGGTGGGGTGAAGAAGTTGCCGGCCGCGAGCACCAGGTCGGGTTCGAGCGCGACCACCTGCTCCATGATCACGCCGCCATAGGTGGCGACGTCAGCCAACTCGGCTGCCTCGGGTGGGTAGTCGTCGTAGTCTGTTCCGCCGACGAGGCGGTCACCGGCGCCGAGCGCGAAGACGGTCTCCGTGCTGGCGGGCGAGAGGCTGATGATGCGCTGCGGCTCGGCCGCGATGGTGACGACGGTGCCTTCGTCGTCGGTGACGGTCAGCGGGAAGGCGTCACTGCCGAGCGCGGGAGCGACCGCGGAGGGGAGGAGGAGGGCGCCGCCCACGAGGGCAGCAAGAAGGCCCCGGCTGTGTCTGCCAAGGGCCCTATCGACGATGCATGTGCTCACGTGCTTCCCCTTTCTCTCGAAGGGCTGGTACACGATCCGGATCACGGCGGCCGGACTTGCGGCGCGGGCGCGCCGTTCACCGTAGCGGGACTGTGCCGGATTCTCACCGGGCTTCGCGTGAACTGGATCCCGTTGTTCGCTTGTCGTCCCGAGTGTAGTCCTTGCCGAGTAGCAGCGAGCGGACGACACGCAGGGGGCCGACGACCCGCCTGCCACGTGCGGGATAAGTGGCAGGTAAGCGGTGCTTCCGATACTGCGCCTGACCGCCTCACGCCGCCGGCCATCCCGCCGGAGGAAGGGCTGTCCATGAGAGGACGTCTGCATGCACCCACCCGCCGCATCCTGGGCCTCTCTGTCACCGGAGCACTGCTGCTCGCCGGCCTGCCCGGCACCGCGAACGCGACCGCTGACAGGGTCACCTCCCTCCCCCGCTGCGACACGCTCGCCGCGAGCGCGGCCGGTGACAGCGACGTGAGCACGCCCTGGCGAGCGCTGCTCGACGACGACGGCGAGCTGACCGGGCATCGGCTCACGCTGCGTCTCGAGGGCCGCGAGCGACAGGTCCGCACCGGCCGCCGTGGTTTCGCGCTGCGCTTCGGTGACGACCGGACTCTGATCGGCGAGCGCTTTGACGACGGCACGCGCCTGGACATGATCGATCCACGCCGGGGCTGCCGGCTCTGGTCGCGCCAGCTCGATCGTGCCGCCTATCCGGATGACCGCGCGCCTGCGGGCCGGCTCCGCCTGGCGCTGCACGATCCGCGCGACCGCGGCTACCGCCAGAGCGCGGCCATCGACCTCGAGACGGGTCAGACCGAGGCGGTGACCGAGGAGGTCTGCCTCGAGGGCTGCTATCCCACCGACGGCGCCATCAGCGTGGCCGCGCTGCAACCGGCCGGTACGCCGCGGCCGACGCCCAACTTCCCCGCGGGCGGCTGGCCCAAGGACAAGACGCTGACCTTCCACTGGAAGGCTGGCGCCTGGCCGCCGGCCTGGGCTCGGATCCCGCTGCAGTCGGCGGCCGACGACGTCCGCCGCACGTCGGTTTCGCGTAGCCCGCGTTTCGTGTACCGCACCGACGGCGCCAACGCGGTGGCCTATACCGGCACGCTGCCGGGCTTCTGCAGCAGCCAGGCCATCGCCTGTGCCCGTCGTTCGATGCCCACCTACTGGGGCGTCTGGATCCGTCCCTACGGCACGGACCTGCCCTGGGGCACCCTGCGCTGGTGCCAGAAGACCTCTTCGTCGAGTAGCTGCTTCGACCTGCGCCGGGT
Source organism: uncultured Chloroflexia bacterium (assembly GCA_963716815.1). Taxonomy (GTDB): domain Bacteria; phylum Chloroflexota; class Limnocylindria; order Limnocylindrales; family CSP1-4; genus JAFMJV01. The sequence goes on along the minus strand of CAVQUM010000017.1, from coordinate 21,320 downwards.
GATGCTCCACGAGCTCGGCCACATCGTGGGCTTGGACCATCCGTCGAGCGGCGGCTTCACGCTCGCATCAGCCGACTCGGTCATGCAGGGCATCACGCCGGCACGCCCGGCCGCGGGCGCCAGCCGCCACGCCTTCGGCCGCTGCGACGTGGCCACGTTGCAGGAGCTCTACGACACACCGGACAACAAGACGGACATCTCGACGTGCAACGACGTGGCCACCACCGTGACCCTCAGCACGGGCGCGTCCTCGGTCGCGCGTGGAGCCTCGGTGAAGCTCACGGCTGTGTTGAGGGTGGACAGCCGCAGTGCCTATCGGCAGCTCTCGGGCAACTGGCTCAACGGCCGCTCGCTGAAGCTCAAGTACCGCCGCGCCGGCAGCGCCGACGCATGGAAGACGGCCTGGATGCGGCCGACCTATCAGCAGGGCCGCTACGTGCTCACCATCGCGCCGGTCGCGAGCTGGGAGTTCAAGGCGGTCTTCCCCAAGCCAGATGATGAGGGGCTGCGCTACAGCCGCTCGGTAGTCAAGAAGGTGAAGGTGACGAACTGATGACCCGTCGAACGATCCCACTGACCCTCGTCCTGGGGCTGTCCCTCGCGCTGCCGACCTTGGGCCTGGCCAGCTCACCGCTACCCGACAGCGGATCGGCACCAGAACCGGACTTCGAGCCCACGGCCTGGTTGCGTGGACCCTTCGGGGCCGTGCCCGGCGGTACGGTCGAAGAACCGGCCACCGCGGCGCCGGACGAGCGGCCACTCGACACCTGGATGCGCGGAGCTTCGCTTGGACTCTCGACCGACCCGCCGCTGGAGACACTGGTCGGCTGGACCGTCACGGCCCGGCTCCTCGACACCGGAACGGGCCCCCAGACCGAGGTCGTGCTGGCTCGGGACGCACGCTGGCTGGAGGCTCCGGACCAACCCGGACGGCACCTGGTCAGGGCTGTCCTCGAGGCTGAGGGCGCTCGTCGCTCCGAGCATGCCTGGCTGCTGCACGTACCCGATCGCGAGGGCAGCTGGGAGACGCTCCTGGAGATGCCCATGCTGGACGCGGAGCTGCACGCGGACGGTCGCTCCGTGGCAGGCGTGCGCGGTCACGGCTGCTACGCGGACATGTGCCAGGAGGTGGGCCTCCGACCGCCGACGGAGACGCTCGAGCCGATCGTGGTCAGCGTCGGGCAGCCACTCTCGCTGGAGCTCGCCGATGGGTCGGCGCTCGTGGGCTGGAAAGGGCGTATCGAGCCACAGCCGGGCACGGCCTCGGAGACGCGCCTGGCAGAGGCCACCTTCGATGAACCCATGGCCGGGCCGGTGCTGACGGGCCTGGAGCCGGACGCGGCCGGCGCGTGGCTAGTGGAGGTCCGTGCCGACTTCGACCGCGAACGCGGCTGGCAGTGGTACCTCTACCGCGTCGTCGCGGAGTAGTCCCCGCGACCGATCGCCGGGTTCGTGGGCGCTTCTACGCGCCGGCGGACTCGGCGACCTCCTCCGCCTTTGGGAATAGCGACGTCTGGCGCTCCTCGGGCAGCATCACACCGAGGATCTCCTGCATGGCCGCGATGTGGGCGCAGGTCTTCCAGGACTCGAAGTAGTGGCAGGTGCAACCCCAGCCATCGGCGTCGAGCGTGATCCGGTGGAGAATCATTGTCCCCTGCAAAGGTGACGGCCAACTGCTCGACCGTGATGCGGTCGCGCTCGCGGGCATACCGGTGCGCCTTCTCGATCTTGCCGATGACGCTCGAGTGCATCGATCCCCAACCTCCTGCCCGCCGCTGTCCGCCTCGGAGGGCTCTCATACGGCGCCGCGCCAGGCCTGAGAGAGCCTGCTTGACCGGCGTCGAATCCCTGTCGCCTAAGACTAGCGACTCCGCCAAGAGGCGGCAGGGCCGAAGGTCTCCTCGACTCCGGCCCGAAGGTTCTACTCCAGACCGGCCTGGTCGGCCAGTGCCAGCTGCTCCTTGATGTGGTTGATGACGTCGATCGGCGTGGGGTCGACCGCGTACATGAACGCGAGGTAGACGCTGACGTAGTCGCCCACGATCATGCCCGCGAGGGCATGACCCAGCCGGCCCTCGCCCTCGGTCTCGACGCTGGTGTGCCAGATGTGGCCGGTCTCGAGAAGGTCGCCCACGAGCTGCGCGCGCAAGGCATTGCGCGGGTGCTCGAGACTGCTCTTGAGCAAGACGACGCCGAGGTGGTCGCGCAGGGTCTCTGGCTGCTCGAAGCCGACGACCGTGTTGTGCGTGGCCTCCGGCAGTTCCTCGAACACCGCGAGGGTCTTGCCGTTCTCGTTGAGCTGTGACTTCCAGCGCCGCGCCACGGGCGCGAGGAAGCCCGAGCCGCTGATGATGACGAAGCGGTCCACCAGCGACCACGCCAGCTGCTTGGCCGGGTTCTCGGTGGTGGGCACATCCGGTCCGCAGCGCTCGTCCATGGCCCGGCCCGACGCCACCGCGGCGTCGATCTCGGTCTCGTCGAGCGCGAGCACGCCGGCGCGTTCGAGGATCCCGGCCACGATGCCCAGCGACCAGCCCACCGACGCTCGCGGTGCTCCCCGGTCGGGGAACACGGCCAGGGGCAGCCGTGCCGCCTGGGCCACTCTGCGCAGGGCACCGCCGGTAGTGACGCACACGACCGGGCAGCGGCGGGACAGCGCCGTCTCCAGCTGGCGCAGCGTCTCCTCGGTATCACCGCTCTTGGAGCTGGCGACCACGAGCGTCTCGGGGCCGACCCAGGCCGGCAGGTCGTAGCCGCGCAGGGCCTCGACCGGCACGCTGATGCGGTCGCTCCAGATCTCCTTGACGAGATCGCCGCTGATGGCTGAGCCGCCCATGCCCAGGACAGCCACCGCGCGGGGTGCCCCCCACGGCAGCTGCAGCTCGCGTGAGATGCGCCAGCCCGCGGCGACCTGGTCCGAGAGCTCGGACACCAGCCCGAGCATGCCCCCGCTGTCGGCGCGGGCCACCGCCGCCGCATCATCGAGGATGTTGCCGTTCCCCTGCAGGGTCACGAGGCGGTCCTCCCAGCTAAGCGTTCACCATGTGGTCGCCCTCGGCGAGGAGGGCATCGCGCAGCTCGGCACTGCTGGCCTCGGCATAGACCCGCACGAGCGGCTCGGTGCCACTGAACCGCACCAGCAGCCAGGAGCCGTCGTCGACCCAGAACTTGAAGCCGTCGCCGGTATCGAGCGGCATGACGCGGTCGACCGGCCGGCCGGCGAGCGTCTGTGGTGAGTGCTCCCCAAGCTCGACCAGCAGGCGTGCCTTGAGGGCCGGGTACGACGCGCGGTCGGTATGCACGTCCGAGCGCAGGTAGAACGACGGTCCCGCCACCTCGTGCAGGTGTGCCACCGCCTCGGACACGGTCGCGCGGCCGGCCGCCCGCTCGCGGATGAAGAGGTCCAGCAGGAGCAGGTCGGCGTAGATGCCGTCGCGCTCGGGCAGATGCATGCTGAACCCGTAGCCGCCGGACTCCTCGCCGCCCATCATGGCGCCGGTCTCGATCATCTTGGGCCCGACGTACTTGAAGCCCACGGGCGTCTCGTACACGTCCACGCCGTACAGCTCGCCGAGGCGGAAAGCCATGGACGTCTCGTTGACCGTGGACACGAGCGGCGCACGTTCACCCCGGTACTCGAGCATGTAGTAGGCCAAGAGACCGTAGCACTGGAGTTGATGGATGAAGACGCCGTTCTCGTCGGCTGCACCGGCGCGGTCGGCATCACCGTCGAGCAGCAGGCCCAGGTCGTAGCCACCCTCGCGCACCCGCTGCAGGGCCTCGTCCACGTGGGGCCGGATGGGCTCGGGGTTGACCCCGCCGAACCAGGGGTTGCGCTCGCTGTGGATCTCGTCGACGACGATGGCACCGCCGGCCAGCAGGCGGCTGATCCAGCCCGAGCCGGAGCCGTACAGCGGGTCGACCAGCACGCGCATGTCGGCGGCCTTGAGCGCGTCGAGGTCGAGCGTGCGGCGCACGAACCGTTCGTAGCCGGCGAAGGGGTCGAGGTACTCGACCATGCCCGCGGCCTCGGCCTCCGCGAACGGACGGCGCGGGGGTGAACCGGCGGCGTCGGCCACGATGGAGGCCTCGACCGCGTGGAGGATCGCCGGGTCCGCCGCAGCCCCGGTGGGCGACTTGATCTTGAAGCCGTTGTCGGTCCAGGGATTGTGCGAGGCGGTGATGACGATGGCGCAGGCCGCTCCACGTTCGACGACCTCGTAGGAGGTCACCTGCGTGGGGATGGCCTCGGTCGCGAACATGACCCCGATGTCATGGGCCAGCAGCACCTCGGCCGCGGCCACCGCGAAGTGCTCGCTGCTGAAGCGCCGGTCGTAGCCGACGACGACGCCATCGGCCTCCGTGCCCTGGGCCATGACCCACTCGGCCACGCCCTGGGCGCAGCGGCGCACGTTGTCGTAGGTGTAGTCCTCGCCGATCCTGGCGCGCCAGCCATCGGTCCCGAAGACGATGGACGGCGCCGCAGACGGTGTTTCGGACACGGGCGGTGGCCCTCCTCTCGCCTTCCTCATGGGTGCCCTGCGGAACGCAGGACTGCACGCACAGCGAATGGTACCGCGAGCCGTCGCTAGACTTGCCACAAGGATGACCGACCACCGACCGACGACCCAGACGACGCCCGGACACGGACCGACCGACGCGGACGACCCCGCCCTCGGCGGCCCGCCCGTCTTCGTCATCGGTTCACCGCGCTCGGGCACGACCCTGCTGCGGCTCATCCTCGACTCCCACCCACGCATCTCGTGCGGCGAGGAGACCCACTTCCTGCGCGACCTCGAAGCGGTCGTCGGGCGCAACTGGGCGCTGGTCTCGACCTACGGGCTGTCGCGCGAGTGGTGGCTCGAGCACATCCGCGATCTGTACGCCGACTTCCAGGCGGAGGTGCTGGCGCGATCGGGCAAGCGTCGCTGGGCAGAGAAGGACCCGACCTACACGCTGCACCTGTCCTTCATCGAGGAGCTCTTTCCCGAGGCCACGTACGTGCACCTGCTGCGTGACGGCCATGACGTCGTGGCCAGCTTCCGCGACCGCTGGGGCTACACCTCGGCGGCACGTGCCGCGCGTACCGAGTGGGCCCGCTACGTGCGCGCGGCCCGCGAGCTGGGTGGTCGCCTGCCCGAGGATCGCTTCCTCGAGCTGCGCTACGAAGCGCTGGTGGCCGATCCCGCCGCGCAAGGCCGCCGGCTGTTCGACTTCCTGGGCGAGGAGTGGGAGCCGTCGGTGCTCGAGTTCGACCCGGCCGAGCATCGCGCCACCGAGCGCTACGGGTGGTTCACGGCCCAGCGGCGCGAGGCCGGCGGCGACGAGCGCACCATCTACCGTTCGCGCGTGGGCGCCGGCGGTGCCTCGCTCGACCCGGTCCTGCGCACGATCCTGCGCCGGCGTAACGGCGACCTCCTGCGGGAGCTGGGGTATCTGCCGACATGAGCCGCCTGCCCGCATGAGCCGCCTGCGCGTCGGCTATCTCCACATCGGTCGCGAACGCAGCGGCCTGCGGCGCTATGGCGCCATCCTCGCCGAGGAAGCCGCGACGCGGCCGGAACTCGAGGTCGTCGAGAGCGACATCGGCGACCGCGGCGTCCCCTGGTCCGATCTGCGTCGAGCGGCGCGGCGACTGGGTCACGTCGATGTGGTCCACATCCAATGGAAGGTGGCCGACTGGAACCCGCGCCTGGGCGGCATCCCCCGCCTGGAGGTGGTCCTGCGCTCGATGCGCCGGCCCACGGTCTTCACGCTCCACGACGTCTACGCCCCAGAGAACCGCTGGCAGCGCACGGTCGCACCCGAGGCGCTGGGGCTGCGCCGCCTGGGCCTGGCGGCCTCGTCGGTCGTGGTCCACTCGGTCGAGGAGCGCGAGCGCCTGGCTGGGCGCGTGCCCGAGCGCAAGGTCGAGGTCGTGCCGCACTTCGTGGAGGAGCGCGCAGCGCTGCCGGACCGGGCCACCTCACGCTCGGCCCTCGAGGTGGAAGGCAAGCGCGTCATCACCCTGCTCGGCCACGTCATCAAGCGCCGCGGGCACCGCCTCGTCATCGAGGCCCTGCGCGAGCTGCCCGCAGACGTCTACGCCCTGTTCGTGGGCGCGCCCCTGCGCGGACGCGAGTACATGGTCGACCAGTTCAAGGAGTACGCGCTCGAGAACGGCGTGGCGGACCGCGTCCGCTTCATGGGCTTCGTGCCCGAGGAGGTGCTCGAGCAGGTGTTGGCTGCCACCGACGTGGCTCTCGCCCCCTATCGCTCGATGTCCGCATCGGGCGCGCTGGCCACGCTCATCAGCGCCGGCCGCCCCATCGTCAGCTCCGACCTGCCCCAGTTCGCCGAGCTGGGCGCGATGGCGCCGGGCGCGTTCCACAGCTTCACGCCGTACAAGGCCGAGGCCCTCGCACCGGCCATCGAGCGCGCCCTGGCCGTGGCCACCGACGATCCCGACCCGCACGTGCTGGCCCTCGCGCGGCGCCTCTCGACGACGCGCATCGTCGACCGCTACATCGGCCTCTATCGAGCCGCTGCCGCCGGGTCATAGGGCGTCCGCCGACGCAGCGCGGGAGCGCCCTCAGAGCAGGTCACTCTTCTCGTCCTTGAGCTGGTTCACGACCTTCTTGACGTCCTGCGCGGCGTCGGCCGAGATGACCAGCAGCGCTTCGGGCGTGTCGACCACGATCACGCCCTCGAGCCCGACCGTGGCCACGGTGCGACCGCCGGCAGCGTGCACGAGCACGTCCTTGCTGTCCACGTCGATGACCCGAGCGGTGCCCTCGGTGGAGATGACCGGAGCGTCGTCGGCGGCGCGCTGATCGCGCAGCGCGGACCACGAGCCGAGGTCGCTCCAACCGACCGAGATGGGCACGACCGCGACCTGTGCCTCCAGCGAGGCCGGCTCCAACAGGGCGTAGTCGATGGACGTGTCGCGCAGGTCTCCGTAGGTCTCGGCCAGCGCCGCGCCGGGCCAGCCGGCCTCGCCGTCGGGTACCGCCGTCGCGGCCCAGTCACGGACGGGGTCGCTGATGTCGGCCGAGTGCCGCTCGAGTCCGGCGATGGCCGCGGCACGCGCTGCCACACGAAGATGCCCGCGTTCCAGAAGGCCGAGCGCGAAGCGATGAGCTGGCGCGCCCGCTCGGGCGAAGGCTTCTCCTCGAAACGCTCGACGCGGAAGGTGTCCCACCCGGCGTGCGCTTCGGCCTCGCCGGTCGCGATGACGTAGCCGTAGCCGGTGGAGGGCTCGGTCGGCTCTACGCCCAGGGTCACGAGGTCCCCACCCGCGGCACGTTCGGCCGCGGCAGCGAGGGCACCGCGGAAGGTCTCCTCGTCGCGCACCGCCTGGTCGGCAGGCAGGACGACCATGATGTCGTCTGGCGGGCGGTCGACGGCGTGGGCCGTGAGCGCCACCGCCGCCGCGGTGTTTCGGCCGAAGGGCTCACCGATGATGTTCTGCGCCGGGATCTGCGGGGCGATCTCCCGCACCAGCGGCGCGTAGCGTGCGTCGGTCACGACGTAGACGTCCTCCGGCGCGATCAGCGGCGAGAGTCGACTGACCCCGGCTTCAAGGAGAGTGCGGTCGCCCTCGAGGAGGGGCAGGAACGGCTTGGGGCGACGAGACCGGCTCAGCGGCCAGAGCCGCGTGCCACCCCCGCCGGCCATGATGACGGCGTACATGCCGACGATTGTGCATGAGCCGGGCTATCATCCGCCGAGACCCCGCACACGAGGCAGAAGAGCGACGAGCGTGACAGAGGAACCGACGACCACCGAGGAGGCCACCGAGGCCGCCGATACCGAGGGACCGGCCAAGCCGGCGGCGGCCAAGAAGGCGGCAGTCGCGACGCCCGTCGACGACCGACCCCCGCGAGGGATGCATCCGAGCGTGCCACCGGAAGCGAACCCGGAGCCGCTGCCCATCGGCCTGACCGACATGTGGCGCATCGCGCGCAAGACGTACCGGGCCGAGCGACGCTACTACCTCAAGCTCGACCGCCAGCGCAAGCTGACGAGCAAGCGCCTGTCGGCCTCGATCCTCCCTTCGCTCAAGCGCTCGATCTTCGTCATCGGTGCGGCCCGCAGCGGCACCACCTTCCTGGGTGACTGCATCGGCCGCCTGCCGGAGGTGACCTATCACCACGAGCCGCCGGCGACCAAGGCAGCCGGGCGCTACGTCTACGAAGGCCTCTGGGGCTACCGGCGTGCGCGTGAGTTCTACCGGCTCGTGTACCGCTGGCTGGTGCGCGTGGAGCGCGACGGCGACCTGCGCTTCGCGGAGAAGACGCCGACGAACATCTTCCTCATCCCCTTCCTGGCGCAGGCCTTCCCCGACAGCCAGTTCGTGCACATCATCCGCGACGGTCGCGATGCCTCCAGCTCACACATGCACAAGCCCTGGCTTCGAGCCGAAGACGCGTGGTCGGGCGAGCGCGAGCCCGGCGGCTACCTGCATGGGCCCTGGCCCAGCTTCTGGGTCGAGCCGGAACGCCGGGACGAGTTCCTCGACACCAGCGATGCCCGGCGCATGGCCTGGGCCTGGCGACGCTACACCGAGGCCGGCCTGCGTGACGGCCCGCCGCTGGGTGCTGAGCGCTACCACGAGCTGCGCTACGAGGACCTTGTGCGTCAGCCGGTCGACGAGGCCGAGCGCCTCCTCGACTTCCTCGGCATCAGTCGGCAGCAGTCGCGCGATGCCTTCACCTCTGCCGCCATGCGCGCAGACGACTCGTCGGTGGGCACCTGGCGCACCACCTTCTACCCGTCCGAGATGGCCGAGATCGACGCCGAGGCAGGCGATCTGCTGCGACGGCTCGGCTACGACGACTGACCACGGCCGGCAGCGCTGACGCATGGCCGCGCAGAGCCGGACGCTCGGGTTCCTTCACCTCGGCCGGGCCGAGAGTGGTGTGCGTCGCTACGGCCAGCTCATCGCCGACGAGGCCCGCACTCGCGACGGACTCACCGTCACCGAGGTAGAGGCCGGACGGGTGGACCAGTCGTCGGAGCAGTTGGCGCGCGTGGCCGCCGAGTTGGAAGGCTGCGACGTCGTGCTCATGCAGTGGAACAAGCGCGGCTGGGGCAAGCACGGCTCCCTGCCCCGCCTGGTGCGCTTCCGTCGTCGCTACCAGGGCGCGCTGGTGGTCACCCTGCACGATGTCTTCGACCGGGCCAGCTTCCGCTCGCGCTACCTCCAGCCCGACGCCTGGAGCGTGCGCCAGTTGGGCCGCACCGCCGACCGCATCGTGGTCCACTCGCAGATCGAGGTCGAGCGCCTGCGCGGCCTCATCCCCATCGAGAAGCTGCGCGTGGTGCCGCACTTCGTGGAGTCACGCACGCTGCCCATGTCACCACGAGGAGGCGCGCGCCAAGCTGGGCCTGGGCGATCGCAAGCTGGTCACGCTGCTCGGCTTCGTCTACGGGCGCAAGGGCCACCGCTACGCGGTCGAGGCCGTGCCCTACATGCCCGACGACGCGATCATGGTCTACGCCGGCGGTCCCGTGGAGGGTCGCACCTTCGTCCACGACCTGGCCTTGGAGAAGGCGCAGGAGCTGGGCCTGGGCGACCGTTTCCGGATCACGGGCTATCTCAGCGAGGAGGAGATGGGCACCTGGATCGCGGCCACGCACCTGGCCATCCTGCCCTTCACCGACCTCTCGGCCTCGGGCTCGATGTCGTCGTGGATCTCGTCCGGCAAGCCCATGCTCGTGTCCGACCTGCCGGGCACGCGCGAGTACGCGCGGCGCGTGCCGGGGGCGCTGCACTTCTTCGGGCCGGCCGGTGAGGCCTGGCCGCTGGGCTCGGCCATCAACGAACTCCTGGCCAAGCCGCTGCCCGACCCCGATCCGGGGGTGCAGCGGCTGGCCCGCGAGCTGAGCATGGAGCGCACGGTCGATCGCTACCTCGAGGTCGTGGACGAGGCGCTGGCGTCGCGCTAGCCCGCTCCGGACCGCGCGTGACGGAGGCCTAGATCCCGGCGTCCTGCCTGAGCAGCTCCGCCTTGTCGGTGTGCTCCCAGGGCAGGTCCAGGTCCTCGCGCCCGAAGTGACCGTAGGCCGCGGTCTGCCGGTAGATGGGCCGCCACAGGTCGAGGGCGCTGATGATGCCGCCCGGACGCAGGTCGAAGTGTCGCTCGATGAGTTCGAGGATGGCCTCGTCCGCGACCGCCCCGGTGCCGAACGACTCGACCGAGATGGTGACCGGTTCGGGGATGCCGATGCCGTAGGCCAGCTCCACCTCGAAGCGGTCGGCGAGGCCGGCGGCGACCACGTTCTTGGCCACCCAGCGGGCGGCATACGCGGCCGAGCGGTCGACCTTCGTCGGATCCTTGCCGCTGAAGGCACCACCACCATGGCGGGCCATGCCGCCGTAGGTGTCGACGATGATCTTGCGGCCGGTCAGGCCGGCGTCGCCCATGGGGCCGCCGATGACGAAGCGGCCGGTGGGATTGACGTGCATGACCGGGTCGGCCCGGCGCAGCTCGGGCTCGATGACCGGAAGGATGACCGCCTCGATGACGTCGGCGCGCAGCTGCTCGGCGCGCACATCGGGATCGTGCTGGGTCGAGACCACGACCGTGCCCACGCGGGTCGGCACGCCGTTCTCGTACTCGACGGTGACCTGTGTCTTGCCGTCCGGTCGCAGGTAGTGCAGCTGGCCGCTCTTGCGCACCTCGGCGAGGCGGCGCGCCATACGGTGCGCAAGGGCGATGGGCAGGGGCATCAGCTCGGGCGTCTCGCGGCAGGCGAAGCCGAACATCATGCCCTGGTCGCCGGCACCCAGCTGCTCGCGATCCACACCCATGGCGATGTCGCCCGACTGCTCCTTGACCGAGACGAGCGTGCCGCAGGTCTCGTAGTCGAAGCCCAGCTCCGAGCGCGTGTAGCCGATCTTGCACACGGTGTCGCGCACGATCGACTGGAAGTCGACGTAGCCCTGCGTGGAGATCTCACCCAGCACCAGCACCAGGCCGGTGGTCGTGGCCGTCTCGCAGGCCACGCGCGGGTCGAGCGCCCGCGGATCGAGGGCCTTGCGCTCGTTGGCGTCGCGGATGAGGGCATCGAGGATGGCGTCCGAGATCTGGTCGCACATCTTGTCCGGATGGCCTTCGGTGACCGACTCCGAGGTGAACAGATAGCGGCCGGAGTCGAGGATGCTGGTCATGTAGCGGGGGTCTCCTGTCGTTGGGTCCGCGAGAGCGTAGCACGCACGACGCGCCGGCTCCGGTGGGCCGTCAGGCACCCCCGGAGCGTGCCCGAGGACCGTGTGTTTCGGTACCGATGGCCGTGCCGCGAGCGGATGTCCTGCGCGCATCATCAGCCGCAGATGGCCGACCTCCCTTCCTCCGTCGACCCACGGCTCGCGTCGGAGCTGCTGGCCGATTGGGGCTTCCTTGCCGATCCGGACCTGCCCGACCGCCCGGGCCCTGCGTTCCTGCTCGTGGCCATCCGGGGGGTGCCGACGCTCAAGCACTACGATCCCGAGCTGGTCGAGTACTGGATCACCGGCAGCCGCGGCTACGGAGTGCGTGAGACGCTGACCTACGCCAGTCGGCTGCCGCGCGAATCGGAGTTCTCCTGGGGTCGCATCACGCTCTGCGACCGCAAGGGCGTGGCCAACCGCTACCTCTCCTTCGGGGGCACGCTGCGGGCCGAGCGCATCGACGGCGAGGTCATCTGCGTCTTCGAATCACCTGCGCCGCTGCTGCGCCGCGGCGGACATTCGCAGGGCTGGGATACCGGTGCCAACAGCGTGGGTGGGTTCTTCGGGCGCTTCCGCGCCGCGGCCGGGTACCAGCACGAGTTCGAGGAGTTGGCGGCCGCGGTCGACCCGGTCACCCGCTATGCCGCCTTCGTCAAGGAGCTCATGGCCCGCTACCGCTCCAGCGAGTACCTGCGCGACCACTACCCCAAGCTGTGGACGACCATGATCGGCGAGGAGAAGCGGCTGCAGCGCGATCATCCGCGCGAGTGGGCCGGCGGAGCGGAGCTGCTGGACAAGACGGTGCGCGTCGCCGCTGGCGGCTCCATGGCCAAGCTGCTGCGCCCGTTCTGATCGTGTCGCGGGCAGGCCACGAGGAAGGCCGGCGCCCCCCGACACCGGCCTTCATGCTCCAACGCTATCGATTCTTCAGGTGCCCTGCTTCTTCTCAGGTGCCCTGCTTCCAGGAGTTGTAGTAGTCGACCTGCTCGGGCGTCATGCCCTCGATGAAGATCCCGCGCGACTCCAGCTTGAGCCGGGCGATCTGCTGGTCGATGTCCTCGGGCACGACGTGCACCGCGTTGCCCAGTGAAGCGTGGTGCATGGCCACGAACTCGGCCGAGAGGGCCTGGCCCGCGAAGCTCATGTCCATGACCGCGGCGGGATGGCCCTCGGCTGCGCCGAGGTTGACCAGGCGACCCTCGGCCAGCAGGTACAGCTTCTTCTCGCCGAGGTCGTACTCCCGGACGCTCTCGCGGACCTCGCGCACATGGCCCTCGGCCAGGCGCTCGAGCGCAGCCAGCTCGAGCTCCGCGTCGAAGTGGCCGCTGTTGGCGAGCACGGCGCCGTCCTGCATGACGCGGAAGTGCTCCTCGCGGAAGACGTTGAGATTGCCCGTGGCGGTGACGAAGATCTCGCCCCAGGCCGCCGCATCGATGGCGGTCATGACCTCGTGGCCGTCCATGAGCGCCTCGATGGCGGGCACGGGGTCGACCTCGACCACGGCCACGCGCGCACCCATGCCGTTGAGACGATTGGCGATGCCGCGACCGACCCAGCCGTAGCCGGCAACGACACAGCGGCGCCCCGCCAGCAGGTAGTTGGTCGCACGCAGGATGCCGTCGACGGTGGACTGGCCGGTGCCGTAGCGGTTGTCGAAGAGGTGCTTGGTCCGGGCCTCGTTGACAGCCACGACCGGGAAGGCCAGCGCGTCGTCGGCCGCCATGGCCTTGAGGCGGATGACGCCGGTGGTCGTCTCCTCGGTGCCGGCCATGATCTCCGCCAGCTGCTCCGGACGCTCCTTGTGCAGCAGCGCCACCAGGTCGCAGCCATCGTCCATGGTGATGTGCGGGTGCGTGTCCGCGGCCGCGTTGAGGTGGCGGTAGTAGGTCTCGTTGTCCTCGCCGCGGACCGCGTAGCAGCTGATGCCGTACGCAGCCACGAGGGCGGCGGCCACGTCGTCCTTGGTCGAGAGCGGATTGGAGGCCACGAGCGTCACCTCCGCACCGCCGGCCTTGAGCGTGCGCATGAGGTTGGCGGTCTCGGTGGTGACATGGAGGCAGGCCGCGATGCGCAAGCCGTCGAGCGGGCGTTCCGCTTCGAAACGCTCGCGGATGAGGCGCAGGACCGGCATCTCCCGCTCCGCCCACTCGATGCGACGAACACCTTCGTCCACGAGACCGAAGTCGGCGACATCGTGGGGCGGATAGGACACGGTCTGGCCGTTCGTGGCGTCACCGGAGGTGGTCTGCATCGGGTCGTTGGGCGTGGGGGTATCGGTCATCCATTCCTCCTGAGGTCGGAAACAAGGGCCCGAACGGGCCCGACGATGCTATCCCACAGCGACGTTTCGCGGTGGATCAGGCGCTCCTCGAACTGGGTCGCCTCGCGATAGCCCAGCGCCTCGTAGACGGCGATCGCGGACGGGTTGTCGGCACGCACATTGAGCACGATGGTGTCGCACTCGCGCAGCAGCTCTGCGGTCACCGCGCTGGTCACGACCTTGGCCAGGCCCTGGCCGCGGTACTCGCGGTGGGTGTAGACATTGCCCACCGCGGCCAGGCCCAGCTGCGGGCTGATGACGTGGGTGCCGGCGGCGGCGATGAGCCGCGTGCCGAGGCGGATGCCGTAGTAGATGCCGGCCGCCACGGCCTCCGGCGGCAGGTGCGCGGTGAGACCGAGCCCGTAGAGCCGGTTCAGATGGCGCGTGTCGCCCTGGTCGAGCGGCACGGCGTCGCCGACGACCGGCTTGAACTCGCTACGCCCCACGACCATGCGCACCATCGGCGCGGGAGCATCCACGCGGTAGTGCGCGCGCACCGCAGGCACGGCTTGCGCCCGGAGCGAGGCGATACGCGATGCGCGTGCGGACCGTGTCACGCAGGATCGCGCTGACCCCGGCCGGATCGCCCATGACGAAGAGCGGTTGCGGTGAGACCCCGCGGTACTCCATGACCACCGCCACCGGCTCCTCCCCGTCGAAGGCGGCGCCCCAGCGCGTGCGCTCCCACTCCGCGTCGTCGGTGTCGGCGAGAGCGTAGGCCGCGAAGAGGCGATCACGCTCCAGGAAGCGCCGCAGCAGCTCGCGGTCGCGAGTGCCGCGCGCCACCAGCCGGCGGGTGCCGGCTACGCCGTCGCGGGTGACCGTGGCCATCAGCCGTCCTCCCGTCGCAGGCTGCGGCGCTCGCTGACCATGACGTCGATGTCGTCGGCCGGGACCACGTCGGCGGCCGGAACGAGCGCGTCCGACGAACGCACCGGCACGTCCGCGAGGTAGGCCGAGAGCTCGCGGGCCGGACGCAGCTCGGCCGGGATGGCAGCGCCCTCGGTCGTGTCCGCGTCGCGCGCCGCCTCGAGCCCGTGGACCACGATCTGCGCACGAGGACCCGCCGCCGTTCCCGTGTGGGCGAGCGCCGCGACCGCGCGGCTGCCCACGAGGGCGCCGACGTCGCCGTTGGCCGCAACCCACTCGGCCGCGATGAGCACGGCGTCCACGGCCTCCTGCTCCAGCAGCCAGGCGACTGCGGAGTCGGTGATGATGCGGTGGGCGATGCCGGCCTGGCGCAGCTCCCAGCTCGCGAGCCGGGCCCCGTCCATGAACGGCCGGCCCTCGGTCACGAAGACGCGGAGCTCCTGCCCTGCCAGCGCCAGGTTCACGAGGGCGGTGATGCCGGTGCCGACCGTGCCGCCGGCGAGCGCCCCCTGACTGCCGTGGAGCAGCACCGTCAGCGGACGCTCCGTCGGCGGTGCGAGGAGCACGGCCAACTCGCTCGCGATGGCCGCATTGCCGTCGCGTACCTCGCCCGCGATGGCATCGGCCTCGCGGCGCAGGGCGGCAGCCAGCTCCGCGCCCGCCGCCGACTCCGCGGAGCCCTCGGTCACGGCCCGCATCCGGGCCACCGACCAGCGCAACAGCCGGGCCGATGGTCGCGCCTCGATGAGTGCCTGCTCGGTGCGGCGCAGCTCGGTGCGCACCTGCTCGGACGGCTGGTCGAGCCGCTCGGCCGCCGTCAGCGCCAGCCCATAGGCCGCGGCCTGGGCCAGCAGCGCACCGCCGCGAGCGACCCCCAGTCGGAGGTAGTAGGCCACGTCGCTACCGCGCAGCGCGCTGACCTCCTCGAGCGCCTCGGGGATGCGCCGCTGATCGAGCAGCACCAGTCGGTCCCCGTCGAGGCGGTAGGCGCTGGCGAAGGCATCCTCGGCAGCCGGCGCTGCGCTGACCACGGGATCGGAGATGGTCCCCGAGCGGGTGAATGCCGGGGTCGCAGGCTCGTCGAGGCCCAGCAGCTCTCCGGCCATGGCGGTCGCGGAGCGGCTGGCGACGTCGGCCATGCCGGCGACCTGGCCGACCGCCGTCACGGCCTGCTTGCCGAACTCCCAGAAGAAGGCACGACGGCCGACGTCGACCACGGGGGCGGACTCGGGCGCGGCGTCCCCGACCCCGTCGCCCTCGGGTGCGGCTGGCGCGTCCTGCTCGCGGGCTTCGGGGTCGTCGGGCCCGTCAGTACCCGATGACGGAGTTGATCCGATAGTCACTGAGCCGCTCACGCCCGTTGAGGAAGCCAAGCTCGACGAGGAAGGACAAACCGACGACCTCACCCTTGAGCTGCTCGACCAGGTCGATCGTACCCAGGACCGTGCCGCCGGTGGCCAGCAGGTCGTCGACGATGAGCACACGCTGGCCGGGCCGGATGGCGTCGCGATGCACCTCGAGGGTGTTGGTGCCGTACTCCAGCTCGTACTCGACGCTGATGGTCTCCGAGGGCAGCTTGCCCAGCTTGCGCACAGGCACGAAGCCGGCACCGAGGTGCAGGGCCATCGGCGCACTGAAGATGAAGCCGCGCAATTCCATGCCCACGACGACGTCGATCTGCTCGTCCTTGAAGGGCTCGTTCATGAGCTCGATGGCCTCGCGGAAGGCCGCCGCGTCGCTGAGCAGCGTGGTGATGTCATAGAAGAGGATGCCGGGCTTGGGGAAATCGGGGACCTCGCGGATCTGGGCCCGGAGCGAGTCGGCGGACACGGCGGATGACTCCCGTGGTGGCTGGTGGTAGTGGGCGTGCCTGAGTCTAGCGCACCCAACCCTGGTCACTGGGGCGCGGGACGTTCGGGGGCGTCAGCGCCGGGCCGAGGCACCGCGCCGCAGCTCGCTCAACGAGGCGCCCGTGGCCGCGTGTCGCTCGGCCACGATCTCGGCCATGATGGCCAGCGCCGTCTCGGCCGGTTCACGCCCGCCCAAGTCCAGTCCGATGGGGCCATGCAGCCGGTCCAGCTGGGCCACGTCCAGGCCGCTTGCGACGAGCCGTTCGCGCCGCGCCTGCTGCGTCTTGCGACTGCCGATGGCGCCCACGTAGCGGCAGCCACGCCGCAGTGCCTCCGCGATGGCCGGGTCATCGAACTTGGGATCGTGGCTGAGCACGGCCACCGCGTCATCCGGCCCCAGCGCTACGTCGTCGGCGACCTCGTCGGGCCAGCCGATGACCAGCCGGTCCACGTGTGGGAAGCGTTCGCGCGTGGCGAAGGCCGGCCGTCCGTCGATGAGCACGGTCTCGTAGTCGAGCTCGCGAGCCAGGCGAACGAGCGCAGCCGCGACCTCCACCGCGCCGACCACTACCAGCCGCGGCCGCACGGGGAAGGCCTCCACGAAGAGCTGCTGCCCGGCCAGCTCCACGACGGTGGACGTACCTCGCGCGATCGCCGTGCGGCCGGCATCGACCAGGGCCGCATCGGCCTCCGGGTCGCCGAGCGAGCCCTCCAGGCGGCCGTCCACGTGCACCACGAGCAGCGATGACGGCGGCGCGGCCGGGCCGAGCTGCGAGCCACCCAGGGCGTCCCTCGGCGATCCCGTCGGCAGGACCGTGACCAGGGCCCGGCCGGCGGCGCGGTCGCGCGAGGTGGCGCGCACGGCAGCGACGGCCTCGGCCGGGACCGCCGGTTGGACGAGGACGTCGATGGTGCCACCGCAAGCGAGGCCCACGTCCCAGGCGTCGGCGTCGCTGATGCCGTAGCGCACGACGCGCTGCTCACCCGCGGCCGCGGCCGCCTCCATGTGCTCGGCGGTCGCGCCCTCTACACAACCACCGCTGACCGAGCCACTGATGCGGCCGTCCGCGGCGCGCAACATCGTCGCGCCCTCGCGCCGGGGCGATGAGCCGAAGGTGCGGATGACCACCGCCCGCGAGACGGGAGCGCCCTCGCGCTCCCACGCCTCCAGGGTCGGCAGCAACTCCCTCACGCCACCACCCCGGCGCGAGGCGTGACCTCGACCCTCGAGTCACGGTGGACGCGCGGCTTCCCGTTGCGGTCGGGGCGACGGGCGCGGTGCTCGGCCATCTCCGCGAGCAGCTCGCCCAGTCGGTAGAGCGAGGCCAGGTCGTGCACGGCGACGAGGTCGTCGATGAAGGGATAGGCCGCGGCCATGCCACCGGCCAGCGGCTGGTAGTACTCGGTGCCAGCGAGCGGATCGAGCCAGATGAGACGGTGGCAGCTGCGTTGCAGGCGCGACATCTCGCGCCGCACCAGGGCCGGGTCGCCCCGATCCCAGCCGTCGCTGACGACGATGACCACGCCGCTCGAACGCAGCGTCCGGCGAGCCCAGTCGGCATTGAACTGCCGCAGTGACTCGCCGATGCGGGTGCCCCCGGACCAGTCGCTGACCGCGTTGGTCACACGGTCGAGAGCGACGTCCGGGTCGCGGCCGCTGAGCTCGCGGGTCACGCGCGAGAGATGGGTGCCGAAAACGAAGGCCTCCGTGCGCACGTTGGACATGCGGTGCAGGGCCATGGCGAAGCGGATGAGCAGGCGCGAGTGGCGCTCCATCGAGCCTGAGATGTCGCAGATGACGGTGATCGAGCGGGGCCGTATCGCGGGCCGCCGCCAGAACCACTCCACGAGGTCGCCGCCGTTCTGCAGGTTGGCCCGGAACATCTGCCGCGCCGCGACCAGCGGGCCGTGCCGGTGCAGCTCCTGCCGCCGAGCCCGGCGCATCTCGAGGCGCGGACGCACCTGGTCAACGAGACGCTCGGCGTCGCGCAGCTCGTCGGGACTCATGCGGTCGAAGGGCTTGTGCATCAGCCGCTCACGCTCGCTCCACGACCGTGACGCCTCGTCCTCTGCCTGGGGCGGAGAGCCGTCGGCGTCAGCGTCGTCACCGTCCTGCGCGACCGCGCCCTCCACCTCCTCGAGTGACTCGTCCTCCCCCGCCCCGGCCTGGGCCACCCGCTCGTGGTCGCCCTCGGCCGTGACGATCTCGAGGTCCAGCTCGAGCGGCTCGATGGCCAGCTCGTAGCGCTGCCAGAAGCGGGCGAAGACCTCCTCGTAGACCGGCACCTCGTCCCGCCGACGCACGAAGATGGACGAACCGGCCGCGCGCACCTGTTCCCGATCGCCGATGTCGATGAGCGTCAGGGCGCGCGAGTAGTCGATGGCCGCGCCGAGGTCGGTGGTGATGCCCTGTGCCCGCAGTGCGCGCGTGAACAGCAGCGCGTTCCAGAAGAAGGCGCCGCCCGAGACGCCGGTCGTGCTCCGGCCCGGCTCAGTCATGGGCATCAGGCGGCCCCGGCCGCGGTCTCCTCCAGGTAGGCTGCCGCGGTCGCGCCACGGATGGCCTGCACGTCCTCCTCGTACTTGAGCACCACGCCGAGGGTGTCATCGACGAGGTCCGCGGTCAGCCGTCCGGCGCCGAGCGCCAGCAGCGCCGCGGCCCAGTCGATGGTCTCGGCCACGCCGGGGACCTTGGTCAGCTGGCCCGCGCGCAGGCGTTGGACGAAGGCCACGATGGCGGCGGCGAGGCGCTCCGGGGTGTCGGGCACGCGCGCCAGCACGATCTCGAACTCGCGCTGGGCGTCGGGGTAGTCGATCCAGTGGTAGAGGCAGCGACGCTTGAGCGCGTCGTGGACCTCGCGCGTGCGGTTCGAGGTCAGCACCACGCGTGGCGGGTGCTCGGCACGGACGGTGCCGATCTCGGGGATGGTCACCGCGAAGTCGGAAAGGATCTCCAGCAGGAAGGCCTCGAACTCCTCGTCAGCGCGGTCGATCTCGTCGATGAGCAGCACCGGCGGCTGCCCGTCGTCAGCCTCGAGCGCCTGCAGCAGCGGGCGCTTGAGCAGGAACTCCTCGCTGAAGATGTCGTGCGCCCGGGCCACGTCGAGCTTGCCCTGTGCCTCCAGCAGGCGGATCTCGAGCATCTGCCGCGGGTAGTTCCACTCATAGACCGCGGTGTTGACGTCCAGGCCCTCGTAGCACTGCAGGCGGATGAGTCGCGTGCCCAGCGTGGAGGCGAGGACCTTGGCCAGCTCGGTCTTGCCCACACCAGCCTCACCCTCGAGGAGCAGCGGACGGCCCAGCTGCAGGCCGAGATAGACAGAGGTGACGAGGGCGCGGTCGGCGACGTAGTCACGCTCGCCGAAGGCGGCCTGCAGGGCATCGATGGAGGCAGGCTGGTCTGGCATGTGGCGAATTTAGCGTGCCTGCGATTTGCTATCGTGCGACGAGCCCATCGGCATCAGATCAGGAGGAGGGAGCTTGGCCACCGATCCAGGCGCGCCCGAGAGCCGTACGCCACCGTCGTCGCCTGCACCCGAGCCTGGGTCCGGGAAGCCCGAATCGGATGCCATCCTGCCCTTCGGCGTCGGTGATCGGCTCGACGAGATCGCCCAGGATCGCTTCAACCGCACCGACTGGATCGAGCTGGCCGCTGCGGTCATCCTGGCCCTGGCCACGATCGTGGCCGCCTGGTCTGCGTACCAGGCCACGCGTTGGGGCGGTGAACAGGCCAGGAACTCCCGCAGTGCGCTCGAAGCCCGCGCTGACGCCTCCCAGCTGACGACCATCTTCGCGGCCGAGATCCAGGTGGACGTACAGCTCTGGACCCTCTGGCTGCAGCAGCTCGCCGACGACAACGACGTCGGTGTGGAGTTCGTCGAGGAACGCTTCCGCGATGAGTTCAAGCCCGCCTTCGAGGCCTGGCTGGCGCTGACGCCCGAGGGCGAGGTTCCGCCCGGCACGCCCTTCGACATGCCCCAGTATGCGCCGGAGTCACGCGACGCGGCAGAGCAGCGCGTGGCTGATTCCGAGGCCTTTGCCGACGCCTCCTCCGACGCCAACCAGACCGGCGACAACTTCGTGCTCACCGCTGTCGTCATGGCCTCGGTGCTGTTCTTCGCCGGTGTCGGCACCAAGCTCAAGGGACGGGCCGTGCGCCTGCTCATGCTCCTGTTCGCGGTCCTGCTGTTCCTCGGCGGGCTCGCCTTCATGTTCAGCCTGCCCCAGAACGTGGGCATCTAGGAGCTCGTCATGGATACTCACCACCGCCGGTCTCGTCTTCTGGGCGGTCGTCCTCTCGCGCCTGCTGGTGCCGCTGCTCATCCCGCGCTTCCCGCTGCCGGCCATCCTGGCCTGCCTCATCATCGACGCGGTCGACCAGACGGTCTTCCAGGCTATCGCGCCCGAGGCCGACCTCACCGCGTATCAGAGCTACGACAAGGCTCTGGACATCTACTACCTTGTCATCGCCTACATCGCCACGATGCGCAACTGGACCAACCGCTTCGCGGTCAGCATCGCCCGCTTCCTCATCTTCTACCGACTGGTGGGCGTGGTCCTCTTCGAGCTTGGCGTCCCGCTGCCCGACGTGCTCGAAGAGCTGCTCGGTGAACGTGGTTGGCTGTTCATCTTCCCCAACACCTTCGAGTACTTCTTCATCTTCTACGAGGCCGTGCGTCTCTTCTGGGATCCGCGCCGTCTGAGCGACAGGTTCCTCATCGGGGCGGCGGCCTTCATCTGGATCTTCATCAAGCTGCCACAGGAATACTGGATCCACGTGGCCCAGATGGACCTGACCGACTTCGTGCAAGAGGACATCTTCGGCGTCGCGGCGGGGACCGCCTGGATCGACACCTTCGCGGCCCGGCCGTGGATCCTGGTGATCGCCGTGATCGCCGTGGTCGCGCTCATCTACGCTGCCTACTGGATCATGAAGAACAAGCTGCCGCCGCGTGACCGACCGCTCACGGTCGATGCCGACGCCGAGCCTGGTCGCGCTGTGCCACCGGCGCGCATGCAGGCGGAGCGAGAGCGCATGATGGCGACGTTCCTCCGACCGGGCCTGATCGAGAAGGTGGCCTTGCTG
>CAVQUM010000016.1:0-23729 GCA_963716815.1 uncultured Chloroflexia bacterium | reverse complement strand
CCGAGCCCCCACGACGGCCGCTACGAAAGCGGTGAGATGCGGCGGAGCTGCTTGCGCAGGGTTCGCTCGACCTCGGCGTACTTGGGCTTGCCGGCCTTGTTCTTGAGCATGCACGGATCGCCCTTCTTGGACCGTTTCCAGGCGTAGCACGGGCCGTTGCTGAGGTCGTAGAGCTCCTTCTCGCCGGTCTCGTACTCGGTGTACTGCCAGCGGCAGCCGGCCTTCTTGCGACTGGAGCAGGCCTTGCTGGCCAGCGGCGAGGAGCCGGTGGTGGTGATGCTCCAGTAGCGCGGTACGCGTGCCTCGTCCTGGTAGCTGCCGAGCACGGTCTTGCGCCAGAGCTGGGAACGCTCCCCGGTCATCAGCTTGAGCAGCGAGAGCCCATCGGGCTTCTTGGACCCGTTGGAGAATGGTCCCAGCTCGCAGCCGGCGATGTCGCAGAGCGTGGGTGCGAGATCGATGTTCTGGACACGCACGTCCACCTGCTTGGGCACTCTGCCCAGCACGCGCGCCCAGCGCAGCATCAGCGGGATCTGCGTACCGTAGGGCGCCTTCTTGTCGTAGAGGAAGCGCTGCGAGCCGTAGGCCATGCCGTTGTCCGTGGTCAGGATGAGCAGGGTGTTCTCCAGGCGGCCCTGCTTCTTGAGCCGCTTGACGACGCCCCCCACCATCTCATCGACCGAGAGCATGCCGCGGCAGATCCTGCTCAGATCGTAGCCGCCGCGTTCGACCACCCGCCGCTGCCCGACGTAGGCCGGCTTGTCGCGCACGTCCCGCTCCATGTAGCCCTTGGGCTTCCAGCGCTTGAGGCGGTTGCAGGCGCGGTCTCCGTGATGGCGAGGTGCGACGGTCCAGGGCTTGTGCATGGAATACGGAGCGAGCCAGAGGAACAGCGGCTTGTCGTCGGGGACGCGATCGAGCGCCGCCTTGGCGTGCCGGGCGAAGACGTCGGTCGAGTAGTCGCTGGGCGCCCTGCCGTAGCGGCGTACGACGCCGTTGCTCCAGAGGTTGTAGTCGTAGTAGCCGCCGCCACTGCCGTGGAACTCGCTCCAGCCGGGCGGCCACTTGTCCGCGTAGCTGTCGAAGATGTTGAGGTACTTGCCCGCGAGGATGGTGTGGTAGCCCGACGAGCGAAGCTCGGTCGCGATGGTCTCGCCCGGGTCGAAGTTGGAGCCGTTGGTGACGAAGGCCCCGTGGTGCTGGGAGTGCAGGCCGGTCAGGAGGCCGGCTCGTCCGGGTGTGCAGGCGGGCGTCTCCGAGTGCGCGTCGGTGAACTGCGTGCCCTGTTGCACGAACAGGCGGTGGATGTTCGGCAGACGCTTCCAGATGCGCCCGTCGAGCGGTGGCACGTCATCGAGGACGAGGACCACGATGTCGGGCCGCGGTGAGCGGGATCCACGCCCGGCGGACGTGGCGGATCGCCGGGGTAGGTGGGGAACGATGCGGTCGCGGCACCGCCGACGGTCAGCACGCCCGCGATCGTCAGCGCTGTGGCCCGGAGCGCGACACCGCTCGTTCGCCGCCTGATCCACTGCCATGCACCCACGGCCCCAAGCGTAGCGGAGCACCGGCCGGCGCGGTGTCCGCCTATGCTGTCGGGCAACCGACCCACGTATCCGACCCAGGCAACCGACCCACGCATCCGAACCTGACACTTCCGGGAGTGCCGACCCATGCGACCGAGCATCCGCATCCTCGATGACGCCCACTTCGACCTCGTGCTCGCTGAGGCCCACCGCATCCTCGAAGAAGTCGGCGTACGGGTCGCGGGCGAGGCCCTGCGCGAGCGGCTCTTCGACGCCGGCTTCGGCACCGACGAGGCCACGGGCCGGGTCCTCTTCCCCGCCCACAGGGTGAAGGCCGCGCTCGCGACCGTGCCCGCCAGCTTCACCCTCTACGACCGCGACGGCGAAGCCTATGCCGAGTTCGGCGTGGGTGTCAGCCATTTCGCACCGGGATCGAGCGGGCTCAACATCATCGACCACCGCACCGGCGAGCACCGCGAGGCCGTGACGGCCGACTTCATCGACTACGTCAAGGTCGGCCACCAGCTCGAGCACGTGCGCACGCTGGCCACATCCTTCAGCAGCAAGGAGGTCGAGCCGCGCATCTCCGACGCCTGGCGCCTGTACCTGCTGCTGCGCCACACCACCAAGGCCTTCGTCAGTGGCGCCTTCAGTGAGCACGCCGTGCCTCGCCTGGCCCAGCTGATGGGCCTCTACCGCCGCGACGCTGCCGATCTCGCCGCTCGCCCCATGGCCATCTGCACCGTCACCGCCGCCGGCCAGTTCAGCTACAACGAGGATTCGACCCAGAACCTCATCGACTTCGTCGAGGCGGGCATCCCCGTCGAGATCGTGCCCATCACGCTGATGGCCCTCAACGCCCCGGTCTCGCTGCTGGGCGCGCTGGCCTTCCACACCGCGGAAGTGCTCGCGGGCGTGACCATGGCGCAGGTGGTCAAACCCGGCGCGCCCACGATGTTCGGCGGTTCCGCGGCCGCCTTCCACATGCAGAACACGACCTCGCCCATGACGGCCATCGAGGCCCTCAAGCTGACCAACTCGAGCTCGCTCATGGGCAAGCACCTGGGCCTGCCCACGCAGGCCTACACCGGTTTCAGCGAAGCCAAGGTGCTCGACGCGCAGGCCGGCGCGGA
The DNA here is from genome assembly GCA_963716815.1 of uncultured Chloroflexia bacterium. Lineage (GTDB taxonomy): Bacteria > Chloroflexota > Limnocylindria > Limnocylindrales > CSP1-4 > JAFMJV01. The sequence continues at coordinate 21,070 of CAVQUM010000016.1, read as the reverse complement.
GACGGCCATGGGTGCGCTGCTGGCGGTCCAGTCGGGGCTCGATTCGGTCTCGGGCGTGGGCATGCTCGACTACCTGCTCACCTTCAGCCTCCCCAAGCTGGTGGTGGACGATGAGATCGTGGGCCAGGTCCTGCACTTCGGACGCGACGTGCAGGTGCTCGACGACATCCCCGCCTCGGCCATCATCCGCGAGATGCTCGACGAGGGCCACGCGCTGATGGCCGAGCACACCATGACCCACTGGCCGACCGAGCTCTACCTGCCCGGCCCGGCCTGGGACCGCGATGCCTACGATGCCTGGTCGGCCAAGGGCGAGCTGGACATCGTGGCCAGGGCCACGGCGCGGGTGGACGAGCTGCTCGCGTCGTACGAGATGCCGCCGGCGGACCCGGCGGTCGACGCCGAGGCGCGGGCCATCATCAAGAGCGGCATGAAGGGCGACGGGGAGCTGCCCGCAGCGTAGGGCTGTCGCGTCGGGCTGTGGCCCGCGCGCACGAGGAGGCGTGATGGAGATCCTGGTGGCGGTGTTCGCCGGCGTCATGGGTGCAGCCATGGCCGGCATCTGGGCGCGCGACATCATGAGCGGTCACGGCTTCGACGCGCCACACGGGCTGCTGCGTGCGCGCGAGGCCGACTCCGACGATCTCATGATCTGGCACTGGGCGGCCGAGTTCGGTACTGCCTTCGTGCTCATCGCAGGCGCCTTCCTGATCATGATCAACGCCGCCCTCGCAGAGCCGATCATGCTGGTCGGCCTCGGCGGGATGATGTACACCTCCACCAACAGCCTGGGCTGGGCCTTGGCGGCACCGGAGCGCGCGCCGTACGTCTACCCCATGGCCGCGGGCCTCATCGGCGGCATCGTCAGCGCCACCGTGCTCATCCTCTTCTGAGGCGAGCCCCAGTCCACGGCGCCCTACGCCGCCCCGGCCGAACCTGTCGCCGCTTCGTGCTCCTCCGAGCCGCGGATCCAGCCGTTCACCGGCAGGCGCACCGCCACGGCCGAGGCGCCGATGGTCAACGTGATCGTGGCCAGCAGGCCTGCGTAGAGCTCGGGCGAGACGTCCCCCGCCACGAATACCAGCGACACCAGCACGAACGAGAACTCGCCCAGCTGGCTGAGGCCGGTGGCGATCTGCGAGGGTCGCTCCAGGCCGCCGATCCGGCTGTAGGCGTACACGATCCCGGTTTTGAAGACCAGCATCAGGCCGATGAAGACGAAGACCCACTCCAGGCCCCCGAAGAGCGCCTCGGGCTGCAGCAGCGAGCCGACCGAGACGAAGAAGAGCACGGCGAAGACGTCGCGGAAGGGGAGCAGCCGGCGCCGCGCCTCGCCGGCCATGGGGCTGTCCGCGATGACGAGGCCGGCCACGAAGGCCGCCAGCGCGAGCGGGATGCCGAAGACGACCGCGCCGATGCCGGCACCGATGAGTCCGCTGGCGATCGATACCAGCAGGAAGAGGTCGTGGTAGTGACGCAGTCGTGCGAGCACCACGGGGAACAGGCGCGCAGCCACGGCGGCCAAGAGCAAGAAGAGGACCAGGCCGACCATGGCCTCGAGCGGGTCGCGCTCCTCGGCGTTCCAGATGGCCAGGACGACAGCGCCGACGATGACACCAGTGAGGTCCTGCAACAGGCTCCAGCCCAGCAGGGACATCTCGGTCACCTTGTTGGTTCGGCGGGTGACCGAGCGGGTGATGTTGACGACGACGACCGAGGACGACATGGCCACGCACAGGCCCAATACGAGCGCGACCTCGACGGGCTGGCCCAGGACGGTGAGAGCCGCGCCGGCGAGCACGGTCGAGGTGACGATCTGGAGGGGTGAGGCCAGCAGCAGCGAGCGATGCTCGCGGCGCAGCCGCCCCACATCGAGCTCGATGCCGACCTCGAAGAGCAGCAGCACCACGCCCACGTCGGCCAGCAGGCGCACGAACTCCTCGTCCGGGCGGCTGTCCACGGGCAGCAGTTGGAAGCCGACCAGGCCGACCAGTAGATAGCCGATGACCGCGGGCAGCCCGACCTTGCGGGCGAAGAACCCGAGCACGGCAGCCGCGAGGAAGACGATGCCGAGCTCGAGGATCGGGATGGCGGTCTCTTCCATGGCGGAAGCCTACCCGCTCGCGGCGCCGCGGCGCCTACAATCCCGGAGCCATGACCGACCATCCCGACGACACCTTCCGGCCCATCGCCCCCGAGCGTCCCACCGGTGAGCCTGACGTGGCTCGCACGGACCGACTCGACGAAGCTGTCTCGGCGGTGCTGCCGGCACTGGAAGCCTTCACCCGCTTCGAAGGGCCCGACCGCTCCTCCATCCGCTCCGAATGGCTGCCGCTGCTGGACGAACCGCTGCCGCAAGCGGGCGCCGGTGCGGAGGCCGTGCTGGAGCTGCTGCGGGACGTGGTCATCCCGCGTGGGCTGCGCGTGGGCCACCCCGGCTTCACCTCCTGGGTCACGACCGCGCCCTCGACGATGACGGCAGTCGGACATCTCGTGTCGGCCGTGGCCAGCCCCCAGCGCTGGTGGCTGCAGCCGGGCAACCACCTCGACACCATGGCCGTGCGCTGGCTCATCGAGCTGCTCGGCTTTCCCGATTCGTTCGTGGGCACCTTCACCTCCGGCGGCAGCACAGCCAACCTTGTGGGCATCGGCGGGGCGCGACAGCACGCGGCCGAGAAGCTGGGCATCGACGCCGCACTCGACGGCATCGGCGCCATCCCCGAGCCTCGGGTCTACGCCAGCCCCGAGACGCATCATGTGGTCACGCGCGCGTTGGGCGTGCTGGGCCTGGGTCGGCGCAACCTGCGCATCGTCGAGCTCGACGCCGAGCGCCGTGCCGACCTGCGCCAGATGGAGGCGTTCATCCGCGAGGACATCGCGGCCGGCCGCACGCCGATGGCCATCGTGGGCAATGCCGGCGACGTGAACACCGGCATCGTCGACCCGCTGCCGCAGATGGCGGTCCTGGCGCGCGAGCACGACATCTGGTTCCACGTCGACGGCGCCTACGGCGGCTGGGGCATGCTCGACGAGCGCGTGGAGCCGGCCTTCGGCGATCGCGCGCTGTACGACTCGTTCGCGGTCGATCCGCACAAGTGGCTGGCCGCACCAGTGGGCACGGGCCTGGCCATCTGCCGCGACGGGGACCTGCTCGCGCGCGCCTTCACCATCGAGTCCGGCGCCTACGATCGCGAGCGCAACCAGGTAGCCGACCCCGTCGGTGATGCCGAAGCCCCGTGGGGTGCGCTCGGCAGCGGGACGCCCGACTGGGGCGTGGACTTCTCCACTCCCACGCGCGGCATCGCGGTGTGGGCGGTGCTCAAGGAGATCGGGGCCGAGGGCATGCGGGAACGCGTGCGCCGCCACAACGACTTCGCGCGCATGGTGGCCGCCCGCGCCCGAGCCGAGGATCAGCTGGAACTGCTGTCCGAGCCGCAGCTCTCGATCGCCTGCTTCCGCTATCGGCCCCTGGGCTGGGACGACGAGGAGCGTCTCAACCAGCTCAACGCGGACATCCTCACCGAGCTGCGGCGCGTGGGCCGGTCGCTGCCCTCGAGCACGAACGTGAACGGGGCCTTCGCCATCCGCGCCTGCTACATCAACCCGCGTAACGACCGCGAGCACGTGGAGCTGCTGGTAGACGACGTGCTCGAGACCGGCCGGAGGCTGTCTACCGAGCCGTAGGCTGGCCTTCGCCTGATCCTAGGCTGGCCTTCGCCTGATCCTCCGCCGCCCCGCCGCCTGATCCCTGGAATCAGGACCGCTTCTCGGTCAGACGCAAACCCCCGTAGCGCGCGGCCATCAACGCGGCCCCCAGCGAAGCGTGAACGGGGCCCAGCGGAGCGTGAACCGGGCCCGAGCCGTGCCAGATGGGCTCCATCACGCTGTGCGAACCGGTCTCGCGCTACCCCCATTTGCATCTGTCCGACTGGACGCCCCTGGCGAGGCCGGCCCCACGCTGAGGCCTATCCCTGATGCGCGGGCGCGCCGGCGAGCTTGTCGAGGAAGCAGCAGCACCGGCCGGGCGGCGTCGAGATCGCGGGCGATGATCTTCGGCAGCTTGGCCGAGAAGACATCGCGGTCGGACAAGGGCCGGCTGAAGACGATGTCCTTGAGCCGCAGCAGGTGCGAGTAGGGGTGGTCGGGCGGGAAGCCCTTGGGGTTGCGCGTCAGCGACTCACCCGTGACCGAGCCGAAGACCGAGCTGAAGCGCTCGTCCTCGATGGCCCTGAAGACCATGCTCGGATCGCGGTCGAGCTTCTCGCGGAACGCCGCCAGCCGTGCCCGCTCCGGGTGCCACATGCCGCCGCCGACGAAGATGTTGCCGGGCTCAAGATGGAAGTAGCCGCCGACCGCGCCACGCGGACGGTCGAGGTCGCCCCGCGAGTCATTCCAGGGGAAATCGGCACCCTGGCCCGTCTTGTAGGGCGACTTGTCGCGCGAGAAGCGGACGTCGCGGTAGATGCGGAAGGGGGAGCGCCTCGGGTCGGCCTCGAGCGGCAGGCGCAGCTCGTCGAACTCCGCGGCGAGCGCCACGCAGAGGGCCGCCAGCGGGTGCTTCACCAGACGCTCGTAGTCGGCCTTGCGTGGCTTGAACCAGGCGCGGTCGTTGTTCTCCTTGAGGTCGGCCAGGAACTGCAGCGCAGCGGGCTCGAACCCGGTGAACGGTCGGGCTTCGTAGGGTGCTTCGGCCATCGTCGTCTCCTGCGGTATCGCCTTGTGCTCAGCGGGCTCCTCGCTGCATATGATGGCGCTCGAGTGCAACGCCTGCGCCCGCGCCGGGTCGCCGCGTGGGTGGCCGAGGGGGACTACACCGAACGTCCCATTTCCATTGGGCAGTCGATGACTCAGCCTTTGGCCCATGGAGCGCCTGCCCAGTGATGCGACGCTGCGCCCTCTCTCGGCCGCTGGAGGCTGTCTATGACAGACGACAAGCGGCCTGATTTGGAGTGGCCGAGCGAGGACTTGGCCCAACCCGGCGCGACTCCCAAGCCCAGGCCCGATGTCGAGTGGCCCAGCGAGGACGGATCGCCCGAGCCCGGACCGGAGCCACCTGCGCCCGAGCCCGAGCCCGAACCCGCGCCCGAGCCCACGCCCGAACCGGAGCCACCTGCGCCCGAACCCGAGCCCGCAGCCGCCCGAGCCCGAACCCGAGCCACCTGCGCCCGAGCCCGAAGCCGAACCTGCGCCCGAGCCCGAACCTCGAGCCCTGCGCCCGCGCCCGAACCTCCGGCTCCTGCGCCCCCGCCCGAACCGGAGCCCACGCCCGAACCGGAGCCACCTGCGCCCGAACCCGAGCCGAACCTGCGCCCGAAGCCGAACCTCCGGCTCCTGCGCCCCCGCCCGAACCGGCCTGGCCGGACGAGACGCGATCTGCCCAGCCGACACCGCCAGTCACTCCCGAACCTCCGCCGCTCGCACCGCCGCCCGAACCAGCCTGGCCGGATGAGGCCCGCCTGGCGCAAGCCCAGCCAGCCGTGCCCGAACAACCGGCTTTCGAGCCCGAGCCGACCGTGCCGCCGGCCTACGAACCGCCCCCGTTGGAGCAGCCACCGCTCCAGCCACAGCTGGGGATCCCGCCACTCGAGCCGGGTGGCTACGAGGTGCCGCCAGAGCCCGGTGGCTATCAAGTGCCGCCAGAGCCCGGCGGCTACCAAGTGCCGCCCGAGTTCCAGCCGCTACCCGGCGAGTACGCCCAGCAGCCCGACCCCCTCGCCCAGCAGCCCGACCCCTACGCCCAGCAGGGCCATCAGCTGCCGCCCCCGGTCCCTCCGCCGTTCGATGGCGCCGCCTACGGGAGCCCCTACGCCGCGCCGCCTCCGCCTCCATCGCAGACTCCCGGTCCGTACGCCACCGTCGGCGGCGCGGCCGTCATCGCGGGCGCGACCGCGGACAAGGACGGCAGCGACAGCAAGCCCAGCCACTTCCGGCCGGACATCCAGGGCCTCCGCGCGATCGCCATCATCGCGGTGCTGCTGTTCCACGTCGGCGTCCCCCATGCCGACGGCGGCTTCATCGGCGTCGACGTCTTCTATGTCATCTCCGGCTTCCTCATCACGGGCCTGCTGATCCGCGAAGGGCACGGGACCGGCAAGGTCGACCTCCTCCGCTTCTACGCCCGGCGCATGCGGCGGCTGCTGCCCGCGGCGCTGCTGGTCATCCTGGTCACGCTCGGTCTTTCCGCCGTCATCGTCACGCCGCTGCGCCTCAGCGAGATCGCCGGCGACGCCGCGGCCTCGGCGCTCTACGTGGCCAACTTCCGCTTCGCACTCGAGGCCACCGACTACCTGGCGGTCGAGGCACAGTCGCCCCTGCTGCATTACTGGTCGCTGGGCGTGGAAGAGCAGTTCTACCTCGTGTGGCCGCTCATCCTGCTCGTGGCCACGCGCTTCCTCTCACTGCGTTGGGTCGGTCTGTTCCTGCTGATCCTCGCCATCGGCTCGTTCGCCCTCTCGCTCTACTGGACCGAGGAGAACTTCGCGTGGGCCTTCTTCAGCCCCGTCACGCGAGCGTGGCAGCTGGCCGCCGGCGCCCTCATCGCGGTCGGCCTGCTGCGCATACCCAGGCGCATCCCCGCCTGGAGCGGCGGGGTCGCCGTGGTCGTGGGCCTGGCGCTGATCGTGGCCAGCGTCGTGCTCATCAGCGGGGACGTGCCCTTCCCCGGCATGGTCGCGTTGGTGCCGGTGCTGGGTGCGGTGCTGGTCATCGCGGGCGGCCTGCGCGGTCCCACCCTGCCCGGCCGCATCCTGCTGGCCAACCCGGTCAGCCGCTACTTCGGCCATATCTCCTACTCGCTCTACCTGTGGCACTGGCCACTGCTCATCCTGGTGCCCATCGCCCTCGAGACCGACGATCTCCAGGTGCGCCTGGCCCTCGCCGGCGTGGCCATCGTCATCGCCGCCATCAGCACCGAGCTCGTGGAGCAGCCCTTCCGGCGTTCGTCCGCCCTGGAGAAGCGCACTCGCTTCTCGCTGCAGATGGGTCTGGCCGGCTCCGTGGCCGTGGGCGTGGGTGCGCTCTTCATGAGCGGTGCCATCGTCCTGCCTTCGAGCATCCCCGTGCCCTGGCTGCGACCCGATCCGGTGGTCGTGGAGCTGACTGGCGTACGCGAGGACCTGCCGGCGCACTATGCCGACGAGTGCAACCTCACGCTGCGGGACAAGAAGCTCCACACCGACTGCGTCTACGGCGACCCCGAGGGCGGCAAGACGGCCATGCTCATCGGCGATTCGCACGCGGCCCAGTGGATGCCGGCGCTCGACACCTACGCCGCCGGGCAGGGCTGGCGCCTGGAGGTACACACCAAGGCGGCCTGCCCACTGTCTGACGTACCCGTGTGGGAGAACCGGCTGCGCCGCGCGTTCGACGAGTGTGACCAATGGCGCGCGCAGTTGCTCAAGCACGTGCGCAAGACCAAGCCGGAAGCGGTCTTCGTGGGCCTCTCGCGTGACTACGAGCTGTGGGACGGAGCCAAGCGGGTGCAGTCGCGCGATGCCACCGGCTACTGGCAGGAGAAGCTGACCGAGCTGCTGACCACGCTCGGCCGGCGCGCCCAACGGGTGGTGCTGCTGGCGGAGACGCCGTTCCTCAACTACGACCCCGTCGACTGCCTGGCCGATGACGACATCAGCAACTGCGACCCGGCGACCCTCCTCGCGATCGACAGTGGCTACGCGGCCCTGGAGGCGGCGGCGGCCGAGGAGACGGGCGCCGACCTGCTCTCGATCAACGGGTTGCTCTGTCCCGGCTCGACCTGTCCGGTGGTGAGGGACGACATCGTCGTCTTCCGTGATGCGCATCACCTGACGGCCACGTACATGGAGCACCTGGCCAAGCCCATCGAGCGCATGCTCGAAGGCCTGCCTCCGTACCCCACGCCGCGCCCGTCGCTCGTGCCCGAGGCCAGCTCCTCCGCGTCCTGACACCCGGCCGCGCCAGGCTGTGCCGCCCCCTTCCGCCCTCTCGGGCACGGACCCGCGCAGGTCCGTCCGGAAGACCTCTGACCGCACCAAGAGGCACAAGATCGGCAACTTCGAATCAGGCCCGAGTGGGGACTGGTGTGGTTGGCGCGGGTTAGGTGTCCCGGTGGTCTCGCCCCCGGTGGTACCCGTTGGTAGGAGTCGGCGAGACCGCACATCGGGACAGTGCGTGCATGTTCACATCCAGCCCCATCACCTACCGGCGAGTGACCACGGCAGCGCTCGCGATGGTGATGACCCTCACCCTCCTCCCTGCCGCCACACTGGGGTCCAGCGAGCCGCCCGCGGATCTGCGCCATGCAGAGTGGAGGGTCCTGGGCCTGGTCAACAACTACCGCGCCAGCCGCGGCCTCAAGCCGCTGCGCATGGCCTTCGGCGTCCGCCGCGTGGCGCGTGATCGCTCTCTCGATATGCGCAACAAGGGCTACTTCGCCCACGGATCACCCTCCGGTCAGTCGGCCGGCACGATGATGCACGCCCGCGGCATCAAGCACTGGGGCTGGGGCGAGAACATCGGCTGGATCACCTACCAGGGTTGGGAGACCACGACCCGGAACATGGTCCAAGGCTGGAAGCAGAGCTCCGGCCACAACCGGATGCTGCTGACCAGGGACTACAACTACGTGGGCGTGGGCATCGCCAAGGGCACGAACTCGGCCTACTACACGCTGGTCTTCGTCAAGCAGCCCGACCACACCCCTCCCATCTCGGGCATGTTCGCCTCACAGACCGGCATCTCCGTCGCTGCCGGCGCGACCGGCAAGCGCGCGGTCACCATCCGCTGGTGGGGCCATGACCGAGAGCTGCAGAGGTACTTCGCCGGCCTGCGTGGCTTCACCGTCCAGAAGCGGACGGCCACCGGCTGGAAGACCTTGCTCCACGACACGCGCACCCGCCAACTGACGCTGAGTCTGACCAAGGGCACGCACAAGTTCCGTGTGCGAGCCGTCGACAAGCGTGGCAACAAGGGCCTCTGGCGCCTGCCCCTCACCGTCGTCGTCCACTAGCTACCGACTGCCGCACTCCCGAACGCCGGGCCAGGGTCACCTGGTCCGGCTTCGTGATTCCACGGCGCCCGTCCGAGGGCCGCACGGAGGTGCCTGGGACGAGCGGGGACGGCCGGGGAGGTCAGGCGCCGGCAGCCCGCGACAGCGCCGCGCCGAAGGCGGCCATGACCGGCTCCCCGCGGAGGATGAAGACGACCTCCTCGATCCCGCTCTGTGGATGTGACCGGAGCCAGGTGTGGACCGCAGAGAGGGCCACCTTGGCGGCCTCGTCGAGGGGGTAGCCGTAGATGCCGCAACTGATGGCCGCGAAGGCGACCGAACGAGCCCCGGCCGCGGCGGCCAGGTCGAGCGAGGATCGGTAGGCACCAGCAAGCAGGGCCGCTTCGTCGTGGCCGCCGCCGCGCCAGATGGGCCCTACCGCGTGGACGATCCAACGTGAGCGCAGGTTCCCCGCCCTGGTGATGACGGCAGAGCCGGTGGGGCAGCCGTCGTAGCGCTCCCGCAGTTCGGCCATGACGCTCGGGCCGGCGGCGGCATGCACGGCGCCGTCAACACCGCCCCCACCCGCGAGTGCAGAATTGGCCGCGTTGACGATGACGTCCATATCGACCCGCGTGAGATCGCCAGCCTCGAGGCGGACCGTGGCGCCGCCCGGGCGCCCCCCTGTGTCGCTCATGGCCCGAGTCTGCCTCAGCCCGCCGTCGCTCGTCCGCTCTACGCGAGCGATGGCGTGACCGTCACCCGGCAGCGGCTGGCGCGCTTCGCCTTCCTGGTGCTGTCGCTCATCGGCTGGGGCTTCTTCGGCCGCGCCCTCATCATCACCATCGCTGCCTCGATCTCACTGGCGGGGGAGGAGGTCGGCGGCCTGGGCCGTGACACCTACGCCTACTGGTTGGCCGGCGCCAACGCCCTCGCGGGCGAGCCGCTCTACGGCGCCACGACCATCGAGGAGTTCGGGGCCTACCTCTACCCGCCGCCGTTCGCCCAGGTCTGGGCGCCGATCTCGCTGCTGCCGGAGGTCATCGCCGACTGGGGCTGGCGCATCCTGGGCGTGCTCTCGATCCGCTACATGGCTGGCTCATGGCAGATGGCCGGCGTGTGGTGGTTGGTGCCGGGCTCCATCACGGAGATCAGTGCGGGCAACGTCACCTTCCAGATGGCGGCGCTGACGGTGGCCGGCCTGCGGGGCCACGCGCAGGGCATCTTCCCCGCCGCCATCGTCAAGTTCAGCTCGGTGGCGGTGGTCCCGTTCATCTGGTTCCGACGGCCGCGGGCCCGGCGCGGGCTACTCGTGGGTGGCGTGATCGCCTTCGCCCTGGTGGCCCTCAGTGCGCTCCTCGGACCGGGTCTCTGGCGCGAGTACCTGAGCGCGCTCGACAGCATCGGGGCGCTGCAGGCGGAGCACCCCTCGATCATCCGCCTGCTGCCCACCGCTGGCGCCGACTACCTGCTGCGCCTGGTCGTGCTGGGTGTCGTGGTCGTGGCCTCGGTGCGCTTCGACTCGCCGCACCTCGCGTTCGTGGCGGCGGTCTTCCTGACGCCGGTGCTCTGGGGCCAGAAGCTGTGCGTGCTGGTGGCCCTGCTGACGCTCGAAGACGATCGCCTGCCGCGCCCGTTCCTGTGGCACGGTCTGCACCCCACTACACCGTCGGTACCATTGCCAGACCAGCGCGCCGCTCCCTAGGGTGGGCGGCAGCATGACCGCACCCTCGCCAGAGGCTCCCCGCGCCGCCTTCATCGGCTGGCTGGGGTTCACCATCCTGCTCTTCTACGCCCTCGTCATCGGCGGTGGCTGGCTGGGCCTGTACGTGGGCCCGGTGCGCACGCTGAACCTGGTCATCACAGGCGTCGGCCTCGCGGTCTGGTTCGTGGTTGCCTGGCGTCGTCCGGCGTGGCGGCCCACGACCGCCATCTGGCCGGCCTTCGCGGTCCCGCTCCTCGCCTTGGGCCTCTCCATCTCCTTCAGCGCGCACCAGCGCATCGGCTTCGACTTCATGGCCTATGCGGTGCTGCTCACCGCGCTCTACCTGCTGCTGGTGCGGATCATGGCGCTGCCCTACGCGCGAGCCCGCATCGGCGGCTTGCTGGCGGCCATCACGGTCGTGCTCAGCGCCGCCTACATCGCCTGGTCGGTGAGCTGCTGGATCGAGTGGTGGGACCTGCTGGGCGAGTTCCGGACTCCGCCCCTGCGGCCGGGCCTGCTGGGCATGACCTGGGGCAGCCCCAGCGTGGTCTTCACGGTGCTGGTGCTGATGACCACGGCCGCGATCGGCGGGCTCGGCCTGCGCACCCGCGGCACACGCGTCACCGCCGGCGTGCTCGTCGTGCTCCTCGTCGTCGCCGGCTTCATCTCCGGCAGCCGTTCGGGCTGGCTGGCCATCTCCGGCGCCATCATCATCACCGGCGCGCTCGCGCTGCTCGATGCGCGCGGACGCGCGCTGCTGGCACGGCTGTGGTCGCAGCGGGCCTTCCGCCTCGCGCTCATCCCGGCCGCGCATCGTGGCGGCTCGCGGCTGCGGCCGTGCTGGGCCCGATGGTGCTCGAGCGCCTGGGCCGGGGCGACGGCGGCCGCCTGGAGATCTGGGCCACGGCGCTGCGCATGTTCGAGGACGCGCCGCTGCTGGGCCTCGGCCCCGGCTCGTGGATGGTGCGCCGCGTGGCCTACCAGGAGGCCGGCGAGCTCAACTGGTATCAGCCCCACGCCCATAGCCAGTACTTCCAGACCGCGGCCGAGCTCGGCCTGGTCGGCCTGCTCGCCGGTCTCGTCGCCTTCGGGGCCGTGGCCTGGCTGCTCTACGGCGCGGTCCGCGGCGACGACCCCGAGCGTCGACGCTGGGCCTGGGCCTCGCTCTTCGGGCTGACGTACCTGGGGCTCAACGTCTTCGTCGACACCCACACCATCCCCACGGTGGCCCTGCTCATCGGCCTGCCGGTGGCCGTGCTCGACGCCACCAGCCGGCGCGGCCTGGGCCTGCCGCTGGTGCCGTTCCGCGTGGCCTGCTGGCTGCGCAATGCCGCGCTGGTGCTGCTGGTGTTGCTCTGTCTCACCGCCATGCAGCAGCTGCTGCGCAGCGAGGCGGTGGCCATGAGCCATGCCCGGGCCGTGGCTGCGGCACAGGAAGGGGAGTGGGCCGAGGCGCTGGAGCCGGCACTCGACGCGGCGGCGGCCAACCCCGAGGTGGGCGCCTACGGACTGACCGCCGCCCTCGCGCTCGCGGCCGAGGGCGACTGGGCCGGCGCCGAACAGCAGTACCTGCGGGTCATCGAGGCCGACCAGCTGCCCACCGCCTGGCTGGGCCTGGCGCGCGCTCGGGCCGAGCAGGGCCGCCCGGCCGACGAGATCGCCCCCGCCCTGGCCGAGGCGCTGCGCCTGGGTGAGCAGGAGACGGCGCTGGTGCTGGCCGCCGCGCAGGTCTACGACATGGCCGGCCTGGCCGACGAGGCGGACGCGGCCTGGGTCGAGGTGCTTGCTCGACACGCCCACGCTGGCCTACGACGAGGCCTGGCGCACCGAGTCGGGTCCCGATCGCTTCGAGCGCCTGGTGGACCAGGCCATGGCGGCCGACCCCGGTCGAGCCTGGGAGGTCGCGCTGATGGCCGGTCGGGTCGACGAGGCGGACGAGCTGGCCGCCGCCTCGGGCGATGCGGCCTGGCAGCGCGCGTACGTCGCGGCCTGGGAGGGTGACGAGGAGGCCTACGCCACGATCACGGCCATGACCGAGGCCGAGCCCACGAACGCTGAGCGCCTGGCGCCGGCGGCTCGGCTGGCCGACCACCTGGGCGATATCGAGTCCGCCACCCGCTACCGCCGGCTGATGCGGCTGGGTCCGCACTACGGTCCCATGACGGTCAGCGTGGGCTACGCGCTGCGCGACCCGCTGACCGATGAGGCGGTGGGCACCGGCACGCACTACTACGGCACCTACACCTATCGGCGTGCCCTCGCGGTGGACCTGCTGCCGCCGGGCCTGCCCGGGTTGGTGCTGGTGACCAACGACCGCGGCGACGAGGACGACGCATAGACACGAACGCAGCGGACCGCACCAGGCGGGACCGAACCCCTCTAGACCGTCCGTACCATTGCCAGAACGCACCGCGTTTCCGTAGGGTGAGCCGGTCATGATCCGGCGTCATGCTTCGACCCTGCGCGCCCTGCTCATGCTCACCGACGGCGTCCTCGCGGCGGTCGTGCTGGTGGGCCTGTCTGGCGTGCGCTTCGGCGAGGACTGGGCCGTGTGGTGGCGGGAGATCATCCCCAACCCCGATGCCCTGCTGCTGGTGTACGCCGTGGGCTGGGTCGTGGCGCTGGCGCTCAACGGCCTCTACCGGCCGCGGGCACGCTGGTCCATCCGCTCCGAGGCGTGGGACCTGCTGCGCGCGACCGTGCTCATGGCCGTGGCCACGTTCGCGGTGCTCTTCTGGTTCAAGCTCCCGGATGTCAGTCGCCTCTTCCTGATCATCCTCTTCCCGACGCAGTACGTCGTCACCCTCGTCACGAGGGCCATCCTGCGCCTGGTCTTCCGGGAGCTCCGCGCCAGGGGCAAGAACGCCCGCTACGTGTTGGTCGTGGGTGCCGGCCCCCGGGGGCAGGCCTTCGCGTCCACCATCGAGAGCCATGCCGAGCTTGGCCTGGTGGTGGTGGGCCTGCTCGATGACGAGCCCTCGTATGCCGATGAGGCCGCCTGGCCCTGGCTGGGGCGGCTCGCCGACCTCGAGCGGGTGCTGGCCGACACCGTCGTCGACGAGGTCGCCATCTGCCTGCCCTTCAGCCAGTGGGAGTACCTCGATGGCCTGGCCTACGCAGCGGAGGAGGCGGGCAAGATCGTGCGCGTACCCATGGACGTGCTGACCCATCCCTTCGCCCAGGGCAAGGTCGAGGACCTCGAGGGCACCCCCGTCTACTCGCTCGTGTCCGGGCCGGACCGGACGCTGGCGCTGTGGGTCAAGCGTGCCTTCGATGTCGTGCGTCTCGGCGGTCGGCCTGCTCGTGCTCTCGCCGCTCTTCGCGGTCGTGGGCTGGGCCGTGCGTCGCGATGGGGGACCGGCGCTCTTCCGCCAGACCCGCGTGGGCCTGCACGGGCGCTCGTTCGAGATCCTCAAGTTCCGCTCCATGGCCGTCGATGCCGAGGAGCGCCTGGCCGAGCTGGAGGCCGCCAACGAACTGTCGGGGCCGGTCTTCAAGATGACCGACGACCCGCGCGTGACGCCGCTGGGACGCCGCCTGCGGCGCTGGTCGCTCGACGAGCTGCCGCAGCTGTGGAACGTGCTGCGGGGCGACATGTCGCTGGTGGGCCCGCGCCCGCCGCTGCGCGTCAGAGGTGGGCGACTACGACCTGTGGCACCGTCGCCGGCTCTCGATGAAGCCGGGCATCACGGGCCTGTGGCAGGTCCGCTCGCGACAGGAGACGGTCTTCGACAAGTGGGTCGAGGACGACCTCGAGTACATCGACCGCTGGTCGCTGTGGCTCGATCTGCAGATCCTCGTTCGCACCATCCCCGCAGCGCTGGAGGGACGTTGAGCACCAGGAAGGCACTCATCACCGGCATCACCGGCCAGGACGGCTCGTACCTCGCCGAGCTCGCTGCTCGCCAAGGGCTACGAGGTCCACGGCCTGATCCGTCGCTCGAGCACCTTCGAGACGAGCCGCATCGAGCACCTCTACCAGGACCCGCACGTGAGCGACCAGCGGTTGTTCCTGCACTACGGCGACCTGCTCGACCAGTCCTCGCTGATGAGTCACCTCCACGCGGTCAAGCCGGACGAGGTCTACAACCTCGGCTGCGCAGAGCCACGTCAAGGTCAGCTTCGAGATGCCCGAGTTCACGGCCGAGTCCGTGGGCATGGGCGCGCTGCGCCTGCTCGAGGCCATCCGCACCGCGAGCTGGCCCATCCGCTTCTACCAGGCCGGCAGCTCGGAGATGTACGGCGAGGTGCTCGAGAGCCCGCAGACCGAGACGACGCCGTTCAACCCGCGCAGTCCCTACGCCGCGGCCAAGGTCTTCGCGCACCACATCACGATCAACTACCGCGAGGCCTACGGCATCTACGCGAGCAACGGCATCCTCTTCAACCACGAGTCCCCGCGCCGCGGCGAGACGTTCGTCACGCGCAAGGTCACGCGCGGCGTCGCCGCCATCCTCGCCGGCACGCAGGACAAGCTCTACCTGGGCAACCTCGACGCCCAGCGCGACTGGGGCTTCGCCGCCGAGTACGTCGAGGCCATGTGGCTGATGCTCCAGCAGGACGAGCCGGACGACTACGTCATCGCTACCGGCGAGATGCACTCGGTGCGCGAGTTCGTCGAGATCGCCTTCGGCCTGGTCGGCCTCGACTGGCAGCGACCACGTGCGAGATCGACCAGCGCTACTTCCGCCCGACCGAGGTCGCAGGAGCTGCTGGGCGACGCGTCGAAGGCGAAGCGCGTGCTGGGCTGGGAGCCGCAGACGACGTTCGAGGACCTCGTCCGCATCATGGTCGAGGCCGACCTGTGGGAAGCGGGCGTCGAGGGCATCGCCGATCGCGTGGGTACTCGCTGATGGCCGGTGCGCTCCAGGGCCGCCGGGTCATGGTCACCGGCGGTGCCGGCTTCCTGGGAGCGGCGGTCGTCGCGCGCCTCGCGTCTGCAGACGTGGCCGACATCTTCGTGCCACGCAGCGCGGAGTACGACCTGCGCACCGTCGAAGGCGTGGGCGGAGTCGCTCGTCGACGGCAAGCCGGACGTGGTCATCCACCTCGCCGCGGTCGTCGGCGGCATCGGCGCGAACCGCGAGAACCCCGGCTCGTTCTTCTACGACAACGCGATCATGGGCATCCAGCTCGATGGAGCAGTCGCGCCTCGCGGGCGTCGAGAAGTTCGTCCAGATCGGGACCGTCTGCTCCTATCCCGAAGTTCACGCCGGTGCCGTTCAAGGAGGACGACCTCTGGAACGGCTACCCGGAGGAGACCAACGCGCCCTACGGGCTGGCCAAGAAGATGCTGCTGGTCCAGGGCGCAGGCCTACCGCGAGCAGTACGGCTTCAACGTCATCCACCTGATCCCGGTCAACCTCTACGGCCCGGGCGACAACTTCGACCCGGCGTCGTCGCACGTCATCCCGGCGCTCATCAAGAAGTGCGTCGACGCGCGCGAGGCCGGAGCGGACCACATCGAGGTCTGGGGCACCGGCTCGGCCACGCGCGAGTTCCTCTACGTCGACGACGCGGCCGAGGGCATCGTGCTGGCCGCCGAGCGCTACGACGAGCCGGAGCCGGTGAACCTCGGGACCGGGCGCGAGATCACGATCACGCGACCTCGCCGAGTTGATCGTCGAGCTGACCGGGTTCCAGGGCGCGGTTCATGGGACGCCCCAAGCCCGACGGCCAGCCGCGCCGGGCGCTGGACACCTCGCGGGCGCGCGAGTCCTTCGGGTTCGCGGCGCGTACGAATTTAGAGGATGGACTGCGCCACACGATCGAGTCTTACGTGGCGATGCGAGAAGGGTCTCCGGGTCGGTGAGGCGCCAGAGGACCTGGTCCATCAGTTCCCGTGAGCCACTCAGGGAACCTTCACCGCGATGAGAGTGGGGGTCACGCCCGAGGTCGACCGACATGCCGGTGGGGTCTACCAGTACAGCTCGACCATCCTTGCGGCCCTCGACCGACTTCGCGACGAGTTCCCAGCCGTGATCGTCCACGACCAGCCAGCGATACCCGAGGTCGAAGGTGACTGGGATGTCCTTCCATTCGGGCCCCCGAGTTCACGGGCGACGGACCCCAGCGGAGCTCGTGAGGGTCATCGGCGAGTCATCGACGCGTCGCCTTGTCCGGACAGCGCGGAGCCCCTACGACTGGGCTCGTGCGGGGCGAATTCGGGCGAGTCGATGCCGGCTCGTGTGTTCGGGCACCCTCGCAAAGGCAGCCGAGCTTGGCTGAAGCGCCACGGCGTCGACCTGATGCTGTATCCCTCGCCAACCAACTTCTCGTTCGAGTGCGGACTGCCGTTCGTCATGGCCATCCACGACCTTCAGCACCGCATCCACCCGGAGTTTCCGGAGGTCTCGGCCGACGGTGAGTACGAGGCGCGAGAATACCTCTATACGAATGCCGCCGAGACAGCTCATGCGCTGCTGGTCGACTCCGAGGCCGGTCGTGATGACGTCCTTGAGTTCTATGGCCATCTGGTTTCCCCAGAGCGGGTACGAGTGCTGCCGTTCGTACCTCCTCCCTATCTCGTTCGGCCTCTGGGCGCGGAGACCGCCTCCGTGCTCGCCGCACTCGGACTCGACGGCCGTTACCTACTCTTCCCAGCTCAGTTCTGGCCGCACAAGAACCACCGACGGATCATCGAGGCTGTATCCGTCCTCGCCAGCCAGGGCCTCGACGTGAACGTCGTGCTCACCGATTGGTCGAGTGGCCAAGATCCAGGCACGGACACTGAAGGACCGCCAGTTGATCGAGGCCAGAGGGGTCGGGCGTTGCGTGGGGGACAATTCTCGGCCACGTGGACGAGGCAGCGATGTCCAGCCTCTACGCGGGCGCGACGGGCGTGTTGTTGCCGACGTTCTTCGGGCCGACGAATATCCCCGTGGTCGAGGCATGGGCAATGGGGGTGCCTGTCCTCACTTCCGACATCAGGGGTATCCGTGAGCAATGTGGCGAGGCAGCCATCCTGGTGGACCCGACATCGGTCGACGCGCTGGCGGAAGGCAACAGGCGGCTCTGGTACGACGAGACCGCTCGCCGTGCCTTGGTCGCCGGGACAGCGCGACTCGCGCAGCTCGATCCGGCCGGCTTCTCGAGCCGACTGGGCAAAATCATCCGCGTTCGTTGCAGACTCCCTTGGCCTCCAGCCGGACACTTGAGCGGCACGAGCAGGGGGATCTTCGAAGTGATCGCAGCCCGTGCACTGGCTCGCTGCATCGCGCACCGGCCGCAGCCTGCAGTCTCCTAACGCCGAAGCAGGCTCCAAAACGGCCCGGGCAACTCTCGGAGCGCCGAATGGCCACAAGACGGCGGCCGGAGCAAATCTCGACAGAGCCGTTGCCCGCATGCCCGCTAGCCCGTACCAGTGCCCCAATACGAGCAAGTGCGTGAAGACCACGGTGGGGCCGCCGGTGCCGAGCATCTTCCGCAGGTGCTTGCGCACCACCTGTTCATAGCCGCGAGCCGCTCGTCGGTGGTCACCTGAGATCGTGTCAGCACCCGACTGGTTCCAGATGAATGTCGGCTCAGGCACGAAACTGAACCGCGCACGTTCTGCCAGGCGGATCGCGGTCTCCCACTCTTGGTATGCCACCACGGACTCATCGAGTCCGCCCACGGCAGCGAGTGTGGCGCGTTTCACCATGAGACCGGGAAACGTCGGACCCGGAGTGGCGAGCAATCGTCGCAAGGCGTCGCCCCGGACCGGCGGAGTGTCGAATAGCCTTCGGGATACCCATCAGGTCCCAGCACTTCGCACTCGGCATGCACGACTTGCGTGGCCTCGCGAACAGCGGTGCTCAGCCTGACCTCGATGCTGTCGGGCAGGTATGTGTCGTCCGAGTCGAGAAACGCCCGATACAGGAACCCTGTGCGGCGGTGATGCCGAGGTTCCGGGCCGCTTGGGCCCCGCGGTTGGCCGGCGAGCGGACAAGCCGGACACGGCTGTCCGCTTTGGACATCGTCTCGACGATATCGACCGTGCCATCGGTGCTTCCGTCGTCAGCAACGATGACCTCTACGTCGGGGTAGGTCTGCGCGAGCACGCTCTCTATGGCCGCGCCGATGACTCCGGCTCGATTGAACGTCGGGATGACCACGCTCACCAGCCTGGGCGTCGTGGGGGCGGAGGGTGACGTGACCGCGGCCTGCGGCACGTCGACGTGAGCTGGCGACGAAACGTCGCTCCTCCTGTTCAAATCGCCGTGGCCGTGTAGATTCGCGTTCCACTGTGTCTCGTCTGGCGGCAGGTGCACATCGGGGAAGGCTGAGACCGATTCGATTCAATTCCGGCTTCCTTCGCGAACTCCCGGAGGTCAGGTTCGAAGAAGTAGCGCATCTCGTGGTGCTCGTTGTCGGTTCGGAGGACTTCCTCGCCGCTCCGCCACTCGAGCTCGTACTCCACCGAGCAGACCTGGGATGCACGATCCAGCCGCCCACGTGCCCTCCGCACCAGATCGACGCCGTCTCGCGAGATCACCCTGGAACGGTCACTGGGACCTGATCGTCTCTACGGCCGGTCCGTTCCATACGTCGAACACGAGCAGCCCGCCAGTTCGCAGATGCGCTCGCGCTGTGGCCAGGGTGGCCCGCGCGTCATCATCGGTGACTTGATATCCGAGTACGGCGAACATGAGCAGAACGACATCGAACTCGGAACCGAGCCGGACGTTCCGAACATCCCCGAGCGTCAACTGCAGGTTGGCGAGGTTCGCCGCTGATGCACGCTGTCGTGCGCCATCCAGCATGTGCTGCGCAGATCCACCCCTACCACCTCGTGCCCGCGCTGAGCCAGGATGACAGCGTGCTGACCCGTGCCGCAGCCAAGATCCAGGATGCGTTTGGCGCGAGTTCCCTGGCGAGCGGCGAGGGTCTCGACTAGCGTGCACTCGGCTGCGTAGTCCTTCGCTTCGTACAGCGCGTCGTACGCGTCGGAGTACTGCGACCCGAATGGCTTGCTCACGAGTAGACGGTCCTCACGACTTCGATGACATCGTCGATCTGCTCCCGCCCGAGCTTCGGTCCCGACGGGAGGTAGAGCCCGTACTCAGCGAGATGGTCGGCGACCGGGTAGCTCTCTCCCCTGAACCAGCCTCGATCAAGGAGGGCCGGCTGTCGGTGCATGCCCACGAAGAACGGTCGGGTGTCGACGCCTGCGGCTGTAGCTGGCGTGCCGCCTCTGCGGCCCCCGTGCCGTCGCCGCTGGCGACGATGCCGTACATCCAGTAGATACTCCTGGCCCAATCGCGCTGGGCTGGGAGCTGCAGCGTGGCCAGGTCGGAGAGGCCCGTCGTGAGGTTCCGCGACTCCCGCTTCCTCGAATCGTCTCGCTAATCTTCTCGACCTGCGCGAGGCCGATCGCAGCCTGGATGTTGGTGAATCGGTAGTCGAAGCCGAGTTCGTCGTGTACGAATCGTCGCTCGGGCTTGAAGGCGAGGTTCCTGAGGGACCTTAGGCGTGCAGCCAGGGCGTCGTCATCGGTGACCACCATGCCGCCTTCACCCGTGGTTACGAGTTTGTTGGCATAGAAGCTGAACGTACTGAGCTCTCCAAAGGACCCGCAGCGTCTCCACGCCGGATCGCCCGAATCGGTGCTGAGGACCTCGGCACCATGGGCTTCCGCCGCATCCTCGATGATCGCGAGACCATGTCGGCGCGCGATGTCCAGCAGTGGGTCCATGTCCACCGGGTGTCCATAGATGTGGACCGGCATGATGGCCTGCGTCTTCGTGGTGATCCGCGATTCCACCTGGGCCACATCCATACACCACGTCGTCGCGTCGGCATCGACAAGGACGGGCACGCCGCCGCGCGCCACGACTGCCATGGCGCAGGAGATGATTGTGAACGTCGGCATGATGACTTCGTCGCCAGGCTGCAGGTCAAGCGCGGCAACGGCCAGCTCCAGCGCCACCGTCCCGTTGCAGACAGCGATGCCGTGACGCCTGCCGCAGTAGGCTTGCCCACGAACTTCGAACTCGTCGATGAAGTGGCCGGCTGAGGAAGATCCGATCCGCTCGACACACACTCGGCCACGAGTTCCTGCTCTCGCGGACCCAGCAGCGGTTCGCTCGACTGGAATCACGTGGGCGTCTCGTCGGTGGGCTTGAAGCGCTCCTTGTCCTTGCCTTCGAAGAAGGGGCCTTGCTTCAACTCCAGGAGCACGGTGTCTTCTTGCATCGTCAGGCCATGACCGCCGCCGAGGGTGAGAATGGCGTCTCCAGCGTCCAGCTCGACGGTCGCCACGCGCTCCCGCTCGTAGCCATACACATCGACGGTGCACTTGCCCGATCTGACCTGGATGAACTGGCCGTCCCGATCACGCGACGCTCGAGAGGCAAATGCATATGCGCCTCGATCTGCCCTCCGCTCGGGTACACGACGAAGCCTGCCTGCATATTGGC
>CAVQUM010000015.1:0-30703 GCA_963716815.1 uncultured Chloroflexia bacterium | reverse complement strand
GCACGTCGCGGGCGAGATCGGCCGCGTTGGCCAGCCGTGCGGCACCGCCGGTCAACACGAGGCCGGCCGGCAGCCGGTGGGCGCTGGCGCTGGCGGACATCTCCTCGCCGATCTTCTCGAAGAGCTCGCGCATGCGGGCGTCGACGATCTCGGTCACGTCGCGCTTGCGCGCAGGCCGGGACACACCCCCGTCAACGATCTCGATGTCCGCTTCGGTGTCGGGGTCGGCCGACTTCGATTCTGGCGAGCCGAAGAGCATCTTCAGCTGCTCGGCCGCGGCGAGGTTGGTGCGCAGGCCGATGGCGATATCGTTGGTCACGTTGACCCCGCCCAGCGGGATGACCGAGGTGTAGAAGGGTGAGCCGTCGGCGTAGAGGGCGATGTCCGTGGTGCCAGCGCCGATGTCGGCCACGGCCACGCCCAGCTCTCGCTCGGTCTCGCTGAGCACGGCCACGCCGGAGGCGATCGAGGAGACCACCAACTCGTCGGGCCGCACGCCCGCGCGGCGCACGCAGCGGGACAGGTTCTGCAGCGCGGTGGCGCCACCGTGGACGATGTGGGTGGTGACCTCGAGGCGCACCGCGCTCATGCCCGCGGTCCTCCACGCCCTCCTGGCCGTCGACGGTGAAGTCACGCGGCAGCACGTGCAGGACCTCACGGTTCGATGGGATGGTCACCGCTCGCGCCACCTCCGTGGCTCGCTCGATGTCCTCGCGTGTCACCTCGCGTGGGCGCCGCTGACCGCGACCGTGCCCCGCGAGTTGAGCGATTCGAGGTGGTCGCCGCCGACACCGACGTAGGCCGCCTCCAGGGTCAGGCCCGAGAGTCGCTCGGCCTTCTCGATGGCCGAGGTGATCGAATCGACCGTCTATTCGATGTTGTTGACGAGGCCCTTCTTGACCCCCGTCGTGGGCACCATGCCCTTGCCGATGATGTCCAGCGTGCCATCGTTGGCGACCTCTCCGACGAGCACGACGACCTTGCTCGTTCCGACGTCACGCGCCACCAGGATCGCTTCGAGTTCCAACTGTTTCCCTTCCTCAGCCGCTACGGGCCATCCCAGCCCGGTGCGTCGGCGCACCACAGGCGATTACATTGTGGGCGATGCGGCGCCGTTCCGCAGGACCGACCTAGCCGTTCTTCGCCCGCTTGGCGTCGTAGGTCGTGAAGGTGCCGCAGGTGTCCTCCGAGACGACCAACCGGATGAACGCCAGCTTGCGTTCCTCCGATGCCAGCAGCCACTGTAGGCACTGCACCTGGCGAGGGATGACCGACGGTGGCTGCAACGTCAGCGTGTAGCGTCCGAACTGCGCCCGCCAGACCGGGTCGCGGCTCGCGAGCACGTAGCCGTCGCGCTCATCCACGCGCAGCTCCAGCTCCTGCGCGCGCGGGCCAAGGATCTCCTCGTCGAGCGCGAGCAATTGGCGCATCACGGCCAAGTCGAGACTCGGCAGGCGTGTGCCCACCGTCGGCGGCTCCTCCGGCAGGCGCGCGTCCTCGATGCGCGGCAGCCGCGCACGGGCATCGTCCGCAGCAGCGCTGCCGGCGCCCTCGCCGTCGAGGTCGGCCGGGGCGAAGAGCATGCCCTCCTCGTCCACCAGCCAGGCCACCCCGCCATCGCTCCAGATGAACACCGGGTCGCGCTCGTCGAGCGTGACCGAGACGTCCGCGGGCAAGGTCACCACGGCTGAGGCAGCGTCGACCTCGGTGAGCGTGGAGAGCTCCCTGACGATGTCCGAGGCACGCACGCGGAACACGTTGGGGCCCCGCTCCAGATCGGTCAGGCGCGCGCGCACCTCGGCCTCGTCGGCGTGGACCAATCCGCGGAACGTGACCTGCTCCTCGCGCACGGTGAAAGCCTCGTCGGTGAGCATCCAGTAAAGCAGCGCGGTCAGGAGCACCAGGCCGACCGCGCCCACGACGCGCGCGAAGGTGGTGTGCTTGCGGCTGGACGGCGGAGCCGAGCGCGGCTCGATGGTGCCCGCCGCTCGGCTCGACCGGGCGAAGGTCACGGCAGGTCGTCGGGCTCCAGGTGGGGATCGGGGCGGCGCGCAGCCCGCTCCAGGGCCAGCTCCACGACACGCACACAAGTGCCGGCGAAGTCATAGCCACCGAGCGAGGTCATGCGCGGGAAGAGGCTGATGGGCGTGAAGCCGGGCACGGTGTTGATCTCGCTGATGTAGGGGATGCCGTCGGCCGAGAGCAGCATGTCGACGCGGGCGAAGCCGCTGCCGCCGATGACGAGGAAGACCTCGATCGCGGCCGCCCGCAGCGACTCGGCCAGCTCCGGGTCGAGGTCGGCCTCGACGCTGACCGTGCTCGCATCCGAGCGGTACTTGGCCTCGTAGTCGTAGAACTCGTTGCCGGGCATGACCTCACCCGGACCGTAGGCCGCCATGTCCAGGCGGGTGTTGCCCATGACCGCCGTCTCCAGCTCGCGCGGGTGGTCCAGGTAGGGTTCCACCAGTACCAGGTCGTCGTAGCGCAGGGCCTCGGCCAAGGCCTGGCCGAGGGCTGGACCGGCCACGTCGTGGACGATGGTGATGCCGATGCTGGAGCCCAGACGCGCGGGCTTGACGATGAGGCGCGGGTCGGCGAACCCGGCCGCGAACTCGCGCAGGCCGGCCTCCACGCGTGCGGGGTCGGCGGCATGCTCGGCGGCACGCAGTTCCGCCCACGGCAGCACCGGCAGCTCGAGCGCTCCGACGATACGCTTGAAGAGCGTCTTGTCCATGCCCACCGCCGACGCGGCCGGGCCCGCGCCGCAGTAGACCAGCCCGGTCGAATTCGAGCAGCGACTGGACCTGGCCGTCCTCGCCGAATGGCCCATGGAGCGCGGGGAACACGACCGGACGGGGATCGGCCGAGGCCAGCGTCTCGAGCGCGGCCGCGGCACGGTAGGGACCGTCCGCACCGAGCACGGCGGGGTCGCGAAAGGCGGTGGTCGGCAGCTCCGGGTCGAGCGCATCAGGCGGCAGGCGCCACCACTCGCCGTCAAGGGTGAGCAGCCAGCCGCTGACGTCGTGGCCGGCCTCGCGTAGTGCCGTGGCGATGGCCCGGCCCGAGACGAGCGAGACGTCATGCTCGGCGCTGGGTCCGCCGAGCAGGACCGCGATGGCCGTGCGAGGCAGGGTCATCGGCGGAGCGGGTGGCTGCTGTCGATGGCGATCATGTCCCCTCCTCTGTGTCGTGCCAGTCACCCACGAACTCGACCTCGTAGGCCAGCTCGAGCCCGCGCTCACGGCGCACGGTCTCACGCACGAGCTCGGCCAGGCCGCGTACATCGGCCGCCGTGGCAGCGCCGATGTTGACGATGAAGTTGGCATGCAGCGGGCTGACCATGGCGCCGCCGAGGCGACGTTCCTTCAAGCCCAGCTCATCGATGATGCGTCCGGCCGAGTCCCCCGCGGGATTGCGAAAGACGCTGCCGGCCGACTTCTGACCGATCGGTTGATGCTCCTGCCGCCAGCGACGGATGTCGGCAAGGCGCTCGGCGATGGTATCGGGTTCGGCCGGTGCCAGCGCGAAGGTGGCCTGCAGCACGACATCGGGCCGTCCCGGCTGGCAGTGCTTGAGCGCGCTCTCACGGTAGGCCAGGCCCAGCTCGTCCGGCCCGAGCGAGCGCTCCTCGCCATCGGCGCCGACCACCAGCGCGGCACGCAGCACGCCCCCCACGTCGGCGCCGTGGGCTCCGGCATTGGCCCACACCGCGCCACCCACCGAGCCCGGAATGGCCAGCCCGAACTCGAGTCCCGAGAGACCGGCCTTCCTGGACTCCGTCGCGGTCTTGGCCATCTGCACGCCCGCTTCGGCCACCAGGCGGTCGTCCTCCACGCGCACGCCGGCCGCACGCACCAGCACCACGAGGCCACCGATGCCGCGGTCGCTGATGACCAGGTCGGAGCCGCGGCCGATGAGGAAGAGCGGGATATCGCGGCTGCGCGCGAAACGCACGATGCCGCGCAGCTCGAAGAGGTTGCGGGCCTCGGCGAAGAGGTCGGCCGGACCGCCCACGCGCATGGTCGAGAAGCGCGCCAGCGGCTCGTCGCGCATGGTCCTGATGCCGAGCCGTCGCTGGATGTCACCGCCCAGCTGGAGCTGCTCGGCCGGCGTCAGGCGGGTCACGCGGACGCTTCTCGGGTGAGCCGGTCGAGTTCGGCCTGGTCCGGGGGTCGGTCGCGCGCGGCCAGCGCCACGAGCAACTGCGCGGTCGCCGCGGCAGCACCGGGCCGGGCCACCTCGCGGGCCGCGGCCGACATCCGCGCGAGGCGAGGACCCTCCAGCAGGTCGGCGGCATCGCGCAGGGTGTCGCCGTCGAGGTCTGCGTCATCGACGAGGACCGCCGCCCCGGCCTCGACCATCTCGGCGGCGTTGGCGCGTTGGTGCGCGGCGGCGTGCGGGTAGGGCACGACGATCATGGGCAACCCCGCGGCGGCAGCTTCGGCCAGCGTCGAGGAGCCGGCTCGTCCCACCAGCAGGTCGGCGGCGGTGAGGGCCGCGTCCATATCCTCGTAGCAGAAAGGCGAAGGGGCGGTATCGTTCCTGGCGTTCCGGCGGCAGGCCCGCCCGCAGCGCCTCGGCCTCGTCGATGGCGGAGGCGCCGGTGATGTGCACCACGCAGCAGCGTTCGACGAGGTCGCCGATCGCCTCGGCGACGGCGTCGCTCAGGCGGCGCACAGCCTGCGAACCGCCGAAGATGAGCAGGACCGGGAGATCGGCGGGTAGCCCCAGCCGGGCCCGTGCCGCGCCCGGGTCGCCACCCTCCAGCGAGCGGATGGGCGTGCCGGTCACGAGGGTCGGCGGCGGCAGGCGATCCTGCGCGGCTGCGAAGGAGACCGTGCGCAGGTCGGCGGTGCGAGCCGAGGCACGCACGCTCCGGCCGGGCACTGCGTTGCCCTCCCACAGCAGTGCCGGGATGCGCAGCAGGGCCGCAGCGGCGAGGACGGGGATGGCCACGTAGCCGCCCGTGGTGTAGACGACGTCCGGCCGCCAGCGCCACAGCTTCCAGCTCGCCTGCGGCACCGACGCGGCCAGGCGCAGGGGGTCGAGGACCGCGTTGGGCGAGCGATCGACCGTGCGCAGCGAGCGCAGCCACAGCCGCTCGAGGCGGATGTCGGCGGCGGGCACGATGTCATGCTCCAGGCCACGGTGTCCGCCGAGCCAGCGCAGCTCGAGCTCAGGCAGGCGTTCCCGCAGCTGGGTCACGACGGCCAGGGCGGGGTAGATGTGGCCCCCCGTGCCCCCGGCCGCGATGAGAACCCTCATGCGTCATCGGTACCTCGGGTGATGGTCTCTCGGGAGATGGACAGAAGGATACCTACGGCCGCGAGAACGACCACGAGCGAGGTACCGCCCTTGCTCAGGAACGGCAGCGGCATGCCCGTCATGGGGATGAGGCTGACCACCACGCCGATGTTGATGAGCGCCTGGAACGTGAGCCAGGCGGTGATGCCCAGGGCCAGCAGGCCACCGAACGTGTCGGGCGCGTGCATGGCCACACGCATGCCGCGCCAGGCCAGCAGCAGGAAGAGACCGATGACGACGACGCCGCCGACGTAGCCGAGCTCCTGACCGATGACCGCGAAGATGAAGTCGTTCTCGGCCGCGGGCACGGTCAGGCCACCTTGCTGCTGGCTCTGGCCCAGGCCGGTACCGGTGAGCCCGCCCATGGCCAGCGCGTGGATGCTGCGCGTGGTCTGGTAGCCCTCGCCGGCCGCGTCAGCGAAGGGGTCGAGGAAGATCTGGACGCGGCTGAGCATGTAGGGCTTGAGCATGATGACCCCGGCCACGGCAGCCACGCCCAGGGGCAGGAACATGAGCAGCTGCAGCACGCTGCCGCCGGCCACGAAGAACATGCTGAACGCGGTCAGCACGATGACGCCGGTGGTGCCCAGGTCCGGCTCGAGCAGGATGAGCCCGGACATCACCGCGACCACGAAGAGGAACGGCAGCATGCCCTCGCGGAACGAGCCCACGCGCTTCCCGCGCGTGCTCAGCCAGTGGGCCAGGAAGATGACCAGCGCGATCTTGGCCACCTCGGTGGGCTGGAACGAGGGCAGCCCGCCGATGCGCAGCCAGCGCGTGGCACCGTAGGTGTTGATGGGCTCGAGCAGCGGCGGGATCCTGGGTCCGATCACGAGCACCAGCAGCACCAGGGCCACGAACATGCCCAGGATGGAGAAGCTGCGCCAGTAGCGGTAGTCGACGCGCATGACCACGAAGAGGACGAGTCCGCCCAGCAGGGCCCAGCCCAGCTGCTCGGTGATGGCATCGAAGACGCTGTCGCCGTAGAGCGCGGCGTCGTGGCCGGAGCTGGAGTAGACCATGAGGATGCCGATGGCCGAGAGCGCGGCGGCGACCACCATCAGCAGGTAGTCGGGCTCGTGGCGCTGACGCTGAGGGCCGTTGACCACACGGCCGGCGGTGCGGTCGTGCTCGACCGACGCACGGGCGGCGAGGGCGGCCGCACGGGTATTGGCGGCGGCCGTCACCGCGGACGTCGCCGAACGCGAGACAGCGACGCGCCGGCGGGGTGTGACCGGACGTGGCTTGCGCGATGCCTGAGAGCGGGCGCCGGAACCGCGCTTCACCCGCGGCCGGAAGGCACTGGGCGCGACCTCGCGCCGGCCCTCACCGTCCTCCCACGGGAAACGCAGGGCCTCGGTCATCGAGCGGCCTCCCGGTGCCTGTCGGCCGGGTCGGCCGGGTCGGCCTGGTCGGCCGGGTCGGCCTGGTCGGTCCGGCCCGTCGACTCGGCGGCTCGCTCCGCCTCCAGCAGGGCGTTCACGGCGGCCTTGAAAGCGGCACCGCGCGCCTCGTAGTCACGGAACATGTCGAACGATGCCGCCGCCGGACTCAGCAGCACCGTTGCGGGGGTGCTGGCGCGCGCGATCGCGGTCGCGCTGCGCACGGCCTCGTCCATGGAGCCGGCGCGCTCGATGTGGGCCAGGCCGGCGTCAGCGAAGGCGGCCGCGAGACGGTCGGCCGGTCTCGCCGATGAGCACCGCGGCCGTCACCCGCTCGGCCACGGCCGCGGCGAGGTCCTCGATGGGCACGCCCTTGTCGCGGCCGCCCGCGATGAGCACCAGCGGCCGCTCGAAGGCGCGCACCGCGGCGATGACCGCGTCCGGCTGCGTCCCCTGGGAGTCGTTGACGTAGGTCACGCCGGCGATCTCGGCCACGAGCTCGAGGCGGTGCTCCACGCCGCCGAAGCCGCGCACGGCCTCGCCGATCGCGGCCGGGCTGACCCCGTGCAGCAGGCCCACGGCCGTGGCCGCGAGCACGTTGCTGACGTTGTGGCGGCCCGGCAGCGGCACGTCCGCGGCCGGCATGACGCGGCCGTCGTGTCCGACCGGAGCCAGCTCGGGACCGGCCACGACCCAGCCCTCGACCAGGCCCACGCCGTCGGGCGTAGGGTCGCCCTGGCGGTAGCTGACCGTGCGCGCGCCCGCGGGGGCCTCGTAGCTCGCCACCACCGCGTCGTCATCGTTGCGCACGAGCACGCCATGGCTCGGCAGCAGCTGCACCAGGCGTCGCTTGACCGCGCGGTAGGCCTCGAGCGACCCGTGGCGGTCGAGGTGGTCGGAGGTGACATGCGTGTAGACCGCCACGTCGGTGCCGCGTGAGAGCGTGGGTAGCTGCAGCTCCGAGAGCTCCAGGACCACGCGATGTCGCGCCGTCAGCTCGGGCAGGCGCTCGATCAGCGGCACGCCGATGTTGCCGCCGAGGACGACGGGCGCCTCGCCCGCAGCCAGCACTGCCGCTGCCAGCGAGCTGGTGGTGGTCTTGCCCTTGGTGCCGGTCACGCCCACGGTACGTGCCGGGCACAGGCGCAGGAAGAGGTCGACCTCGCTGACCACCGGCACCCGCCCCTCGGCTTCCACCGCCGCGAGGGCCGAGCGCAGTCGCGGCTCGGTCGTGGGGTAGCGGCTGCTGACCGAGGGCGAGGTGCAGATCAGTGCCTGCCCGGCCAGCGCTGCTGCAGGCTCCACGTCAGGACCCAGCAGCAGTCGCGGCCGGCGGTCGCCCAGGGCCGCGAGTGCCTCGGCCAGATCGTTCGCCGGGCGACCGTCATAGACCGTCACCCGCGCGCCGCGGTCGCCCAGGAAGCGAGCCAGCGCCAGTCCGCTGCGAGCCAGGCCCAGCACGGCCACCGGTCGCTCCCGAAACGTGTCGAGGTCGAGCGTGGTCAGGTCGATGGCCGACGCCGGCGGTGGGGCCATCAAGGTCAACTCAGCAACCCGACCGTGGCCATGTAGAAGGCCACGCCCACCAGCGCCGCGAGCGCGCCGATGATCCAGAAGCGCAGGGTGATCTTCTCCTCGTCCCAGCCGGAATACTCGAAGTGGTGGTGCAGCGGCGAGAACTTGAAGATGCGCTTGCCGCGCAGCTTGACCGAGGCTACCTGCAGGATGACCGAACCGGTCTCCAGCACGAAGACGAGGCCGAATCAAGGGCAGCAGCAGCACCTGGCCGGTGATGACGGCGGTGACCGCCAGCGTGGCGCCCAGAGCCAGCGAGCCGGAGTCGCCCATGAAGATCTGCGCCGGGTGGACGTTGAACCAGAGGAAGGCCAGCAGGGCGCCGATGATCAGTGCACACAGCTCGGCCAGGTTGGGCTGACCGAAGCTGAAGGCGATGACCATGTAGCCGATGAAGGCGAAGATGAGGGTGCCGCCGGCGAGCCCGTCGAGGCCGTCGGTGATGTTGACCGCGTTGCTCGTGGCCACGATGGCGAAGGCCGCGATGAGGATGAAGAGGAAGGGGTGGATGTCTACCGCGCCCACGAAGGGCACTGCCAGCTGGTCGATCTGGTAGGTGTTTTGGATCTGCCAGGCCACCACGCCGGCCACGACCGTCTGCCACAGCAGCTTCTGGGTGGCGCTGATGCCATCACCGGTGCGGGCGTTGAGCCAGTCGTCGGCCGTGCCCAACAGGCCCACCAGTGCCAGCGTTGCGATAGGCGCGATGGTGGAGCCGTCGAGGAAGTCGTTGGTCATCAGCTCGATGACGCCGGCGATGCCCAGCACCACGAGCACGATGAGCAGGCCGCCCATGGCCGGGGTGCCTTCCTTGGCGTAGTGCGTCTCCGGCCCCTCGAGGCGGATGCGCTTGCCCATGCCCACGCGCCGCAGCAGGCGGATGAAGGCCGGCATGAGCACGACCACGATGGCGAAGGCGACGAGGATGCCGTAGACGATGGTCTCGCCGTCGATCATGCGCGCCCCTCCTCGCCCCCGGCGGCCAGCACCAGCTTGTCCACGAGCAGGTCGAGCTCGGCGCCACGCGAGGCCTTCACCAAGACCGTGTCACCGTCGCGCAGCTGCGTCAGCAGCGTCGAAAGCGCCTCGTCCCGGTCCGCGACCCGGTGCACTCGCTTGGCGTCCAGCCCGGCCGCGATGGCGCCCTCGGCGATCGCTCGTGCGCCTTCGCCCACGACCACGAGTCGGTCGGCCACGGCTGGCCGCGCCCTCGCCCACGCGGCGATGCTCCGCTTCGGCCTCGGGACCCAGCTCGAGCATCTCGCCGAGCACGGCGAAACGCCGCCCCGGCAGCTCTGCGAGGAGGCCCAGAGCTGCCAGGACGGCATCGGGAGATGCGTTGTACGAGTCGTCGAGGATCGTCCACTCACCGGCGCGCACCAGCTGTGAGCGGTGGGGCATGCGCAGCGGACGGGCGAGACCGGTGATGATGTCGGCGATGTCCATGCCGGTCCGATCGGCCACGGCCACCGCGGCGAGCGCGTTGTGGACCCCGTGGCGTCCGAGCACGGGCGTGTTGACCTCGTAGCGGCCACCGCCCAGGTGCAGCGTGAAGCGCATACCCTCGGTGCCGAGTGAGACGACCGCGGAGGCGCGCACGTCGGCGTCGGGCGCGAAACCGTAGGTCAGGACGCGGGCCGAGGTATGGCCGGCCATGCGCCGGACCCGCTCGTCGTCGGCGTTGAGCACCGCCCAGCCAGCGGCCGGCAGGGCTTCGACCAGTTCACGCTTGCCCGATTCGATGGCCTCCATGGAGCCTGCCCGCGAAAGGTGCACGCCGCGCACGGCGGTGACGACGCCGATCGACGGGCGTGCCAGGCGCGCCAGCAGCGCGATCTCGCCGGTGGTGTAGAGGCCCATCTCCAGGACCGCGGCCTCGTGCTCGGGTCGCAGCCCGAGCAGCGTCATGGGCAGCCCGATCTCGTTGTTCCAGTTGGCCGGGTTGCGCAGCGTGACGAAGTGCTCCTCGAGTACCTCGGCCACCTGCTCCTTGGTCGAGGTCTTGGCCAGCGAGCCGGTGATGCCGATGACGATCGGGTCGAAGCGATCGCGGTAGCGCGCCGCCACCGCTCGCAGGGCCACGCCCGTGTCGGCCACGCGTACGACGGTCACGCGCCCGTCCGCGACGAGGGCCTCCAGACGCTCGATGGCGAGGTCCTCGCTGACGATGAGGGCGCCGGCGCCGGCCTCTGCCGCCGCCTCGAGGAAGCGGTGTCCGTCGGTCCGTTCGCCCGGCAAGGCGAAGAAGGCGACGCCCTCCGACACGCGACGTGAGTCGACCGCGCCGCCACTGATGGGCGAACTGCCGGCGTGCACCAGCCGGCCGTCCGCAGCTGCGGTCAGCCAAGCCGCATCGAATCGTGTCGCGGCGTCATCCGACGCCGCGTCTCGAGGCCTGCGCCCGAACTGGTCAGCCATGCCCGGCCAGCCTGTCACGCTCAGCCATCCCCGCCGCCGGAGGTGCCGGACTTGGACTGCGACTTGGACTCGGACTGCGACCCGGGTTTGGGCTGTGACCTGGACTCGGGCTGTGCGGCGGCCTCGGGCTCAGCCGCGACCTTGAAACCGTCTTCGGTCCGCTTGGCCTTCGCCTTCGTCGTGGTCTTCTTGGTGGCCTTCTGGGTGGTCCGCTCGGTGACCTGCTTCGCCTGCTGCTTGGCGGCCTGGTTGCGGATCGGGGTCAGGCGCGCGGCCGCGTCCGTGCCGATGATGGGCAGTCCGGCGTTGGGATCCTTGGACTTGCGCATGTTCAGCTGCTCGATGGTGGCGCGCGCGACCATCTGGTACAGCTCGAAGGGCTGGATCTGCAAGGGGATGCTGCCCTGGCTCACCTTGCCGGAGGGCACCGGCTCCTCCAGGCGCACGGCGATGACGTACTCCTGCTTGCGGCCGCCGATGAAGCCGATGAAGCTGTGGTTCCAGCGCGTGGGCTTCCAGTCACCCAGCTCGCTGTCCCAGATCTGGGCCGTACCGGTCTTGCCACCGACGTCGTAGCCGGGGATGAGCGAGCCCTTGGCGTAGTAGTACACCGAGCCGGTCACGTGGCGCAGGATGTCCTTGGCCTGGCGAGCGGTCTTGGCCCGCAACACGCGCTCCGGCTTGACCGTAGCCTGGGCGCCGTCCGCGACCAGATGTGGCTGCACGAGGTATCCGCCGTTGACGAGCGTGGACATACCTCGGGCCAGCTGGGGCAGGGTGAACGCGGCACCCTGACCGAAGGCGCGGTTCGCCAGCTCGACCGGCGCCCACAGCTTCTCGTCGGGATCGAATGCCTTACCGGTGGCCTCGCTCGAGATATCCACGCCGGTCCGGCCCACCAGGCCGACCTTCTTCCACAGGTCGTACAGCCGGTGCCCGGCCTTCTGGGTCGCGTTGGCGGCCCTGGGGTTGGGCGCCAGCTTGCGTGCGATCTTGGCCGTGGCCACGTTGCGCGAGAGCGCGATGATGTCCTTGACGCTCTTGGTGCCGACGGTCTTGTGGTCGGCATTGCGCACCTTGTACTTCCAGAACTCGAGCACCTTCTCGTCCGTGATCGGGGTGTGTGGCGTGACCACGCCCAGGTCGAGGGCGGCGGTGACGGTGAAGATCTTCATCACCGAGCCAGGTTCGTACTGGTCGCTGAAGACGCGATTGCGCAGCAAGCTGATGTCCCGGCTGGCGATGGTCGCGTAGTCCTCCGCGTCGTAGGCCGGCACCGAGGCCGCGGCCAGGATGGCGCCGGTCTTCGGGTCCATGACGATGGCGCTCGCGCTCTTGGCCCGGTTCGCTTCCCGGGCCTGGTAGAGCTCCTGCTCCACCTGCTTCTGCAGCTTGGCGTCGATGGTCAGTTGCATGGCCGGCGGATCGACGCCCTCGAAGCTGATGGCCGAACCGCTGGCTGTGGCCAGATCGACCAGCGCCGGATCGGCGGTCATGAGCCGCTCGTCGTAGTAGCGCTCGACGCCCTCGCCGCCGCGACCGTCAGCGCGGACGAAGCCGATGACGTGGCTGGCCAGGCTCGTGCCCGGCTCGCCACCCTTCCTGGGGTAGTGGCGGACCTGCTGCGGGTCGAGGCCGATGCCCGGCAAGGCCTTCTCCTCGATGGCGTCGAGGATGGCCTCGCTCTGCTTGAGCGTGATGCGCGACTCGAGCACGAGGAACTTGCTGTCGTTGGCGTGCGCCTCGGCGAACGTCCTGAGGTAGCGCTCGCGCTCGCGCGGCTTGAGGTCGAGCAGCGCGGCGAGCACGGCCACGATGGCTTCGTCGTCCTCGGGATCGATGCGGTCGGGGTAGGCCACCAGCTTGTCGAAGGAGGAGGTCTTGGCCAGGACCACACCGTCCCGGTCGATGATGTCGGCGCGAATCGACTCGTTGGCTACCTGGGCCAATTCGATGGCCGCGAGGTACTGGGCCGTGAGCTCACCCGCTTCCACGATCTGCCACTGACCGAGGCGAACAGAAGCGGCCGCCGCGACCATGGCGAAGGCGAGCATGATCAGCACCATGCGGGTGCGGCTGTCGGTACGGCCCAGCATCAGCCCGGCCTAGGGCGCGGTGAGGACGACGGGGTCGCCCAGCTTCTTCAGGCCGAGACGGCGAGCCTCGGAACGGACGGTGTCGCCATCGGCCGCCTTGAGCACGAGGATGGCGTGGCGATTGATCTCCGTCTGCAGCGCGCCCCGCGCTCTGTCCAGGCTACGGATCTCGGAGTTGGTGGCGTTGCTTCCGAGGGTCTGTGTCAGGTAGGCCAGGCCCAGGATGGTCGCCGCCGCGATGCCGGCCAGGAGCAGGCCGGTGGGCCGGACGCGATGTGCGGGCTGGCCGCTGCGCGGTACGGCCACGCGCGGTCTGGTGCCAGGGGCCGCGGGGGCAGGCAGCGCACCGTGGCGCAGGCGGGCACCGTGGAGGACGGCCATCAGCGCGCGCGGACCCCCGAGGTGGAGCGGTCCGCGGCCATGGTCGCGCCGCGGAGCGCCCGCTCGGATTCCCAGGCACCACCGCGGTTCCAGCTGCTGGGGCCTTCGAGGTCGACCTCGAGATCGCGGCTGCGCCGCGCGCGCAGGTCCTTCATGCGACGGCCATAGGCCTGGCGCCGCGAGTTGCCGTGACGGCTGCTCATGCTGGAAGCCTCCTGGCGGCCCGCAGCTTGGCGCTGCGTGCACGGGGGTTGGACGCCACCTCCGCCTCGCTGGGGAACTGTGGCTGAGCGCCCACGTTGGCCATCCGCGGCTCCTGGCCGCAGACGCAGACGGGTAGCTCGGGTGGACAGGTGCAACCGCGCCGCTCTCGCGCCAGGAAGCGCTTGACGATGCGGTCCTCAAGGCTGTGGTAGCTGATGACGCAAAGACGCCCGTCGGGCTTGAGCAGCTCGAGGCACGACTCCAGCGCGGCCGGCAGCGTCTCCAGCTCGCGGTTGACCTCGATGCGCAGCGCCTGGAAGACGCGCGTCGCGGGATGGATCCGGCGCCGGTGCGTGTCGCGTGGCCGCGGGGTCGCCCTGGTCACGATCTCGGCCAGCCGAGCCGGTGTCTCGATGGGGACCGTGGCGCGCTCGGCCACGATGGCACGGGCGATACGCCGTGCGTACCGCTCTTCGCCGTGACGCCTGAAGACATCGGCCAGGGCGGCTTCGCTGTAGGTGGCCACGACCTCGCTGGCAGGGATCCCGACGGCCGTGTCGAAGCGCATGTCGAGCGCGTCGTCGGAGCGGAAGCTGAAGCCGCGGTCGTCGTCGTCGAGCTGCTGGGAGCTGACCCCAAGGTCCATGAGGACGCCGTCCACAGCCTCGAAACCGGCATCGGTGGCCGTCTCGGCGATGGCCTCGAAGTTCGTCTGACGCAGCACCGCGCGGTCGCCGAAGGCGGCGAGACGTGCACGGGAGCGTTCGATGGCGCGAGGATCGGCATCGATCCCCAGCAGCCGGCCACCGGGGCTGGCGGCCTCCAGGATTCCGAACGGCGTGCCCTCCGCCGCCAACGGTCGCATCGATCTGGAAGCTGCCCGGGTGCGGCGAGAGAGCCAACATGACCTCCTCAAGCATCACGGGCAGGTGCCCTACTTCCTGTTCCTTCAACGATCCGACCGCCCCGACGGTCCACCCGGACCCTGGAGGCTCATATGGTTCTAGATGCCCAGTCCGTCGAGGGACTCCGCGAGTGCCTCGGGCTGATCCATCTGCTCGCTGATCTCGCTCCACCGCTCGGGTGACCACAGCTCGATGCGGCTTCCCGCGCCGACCAGGACGACCTCCGCCTCGATGCCCGCGTACTCGCGGAGCTTCTGCGGCAGGACGAACCGGCCCTGTTTGTCGAGCTTGGCCTCGTAGGCCGAGCCGTAGAGCAAGCGTCGGAGTCCCCGCGCCGGTTTCTCGGTGAACGGCA
This sequence comes from uncultured Chloroflexia bacterium, assembly GCA_963716815.1. Lineage (GTDB taxonomy): Bacteria > Chloroflexota > Limnocylindria > Limnocylindrales > CSP1-4 > JAFMJV01. The sequence continues at coordinate 16,083 of CAVQUM010000015.1, read as the reverse complement.
ACGCATCGACCTTGTCGGCCATGCGCTCCCACTCAGCCTTGGGATGCAGTGCGACACACCCGTCCATCCAGGCGCTGACCTGCCCGCCCTCGGCGAGTTGCGCACGAAGACGCGTCGGATCGCGAGACGTCCCTTGTCGTCGACCGTGTGTCGATACTCGCCGGTAAACATCGGGCTTGGGCTTGCTCCGACCCGTGGCAACGGTGCTGCTCAGCGGCCGGGTATCTCCCGACTCCCTCACTGACGGCTAGGTGGCTCCCCCGGTCGATCGCTCCCCCACTACGGCTGTGGTTCGCCGACCCGGTTCACCTTTCCTCCCCACTTCACACCATTCCGTGCCACTTGGATGGGCATGATACCCAATCCGTGGGCGTCGTCAAGCACCGATTCCGCAGAATCGACCCCATATCCCGAAAGGAACAAGCGGGTGCCACCGAGCCGACACCCAACCGGCTGGGTCGGGGTGATTCCGGGTATTGGGCCCGGGGTACCTATCGCCCATTGGCGGTGCCCGTGGAGGGCGACTAGCGTCGGTCCTCCAAGCGCCTGCAAAGGACCTGCCAGTTGGCCATCGCCCGCCGTCGACCCGACACCCTCGCCGCCATCGCTGCTCCGCTGCCCCCCGCGCCGACGGTTCGCCTGCCTGCGCCGCCGATCCAGGTGCCGCTGCCCCCCGCTGATGCCCCGGCTCCGGAGAGCGCCGCGCCGGTGGGCCGCCTGCGCCGCTGCACGTTCCGGCGTATCGACCGTGTGACGCCACTGCTCGGGCGCCCTGGCCGCAGCGACTACGAAGTCGTGTGCCTGTACGACGCCACCGAGCCCGCCGCCCTCGGTGACATCCAGACCGCGCGATCGATCTGCGACGCCTGCACAGCCCTGGGCATCTTCCGTCCCGACGAGGACTGAGCCAAGCCCCTCACGGCTCGACCACGAACAGCAAGACGCCCGCCCCGATCGACGGGGCGGGCGTCTCTTCGTGTCCTCGCCGGCCGGAGGGGCCGGCGCGGGCGCGACGGTCTACTCGCCGTCGCCCTCGTTCATGGCCTATCCGTGGCCTCTTCCATGGCCTCGTCCGTGGCCTCTTCCATGGCCTCGTCCATGTCGTCGCCGCTCATGTCAGACATGTCGTCGACTGCCATGAGGCCGCCCAGGTCGCTGCAGATGACCCAGGAACGAGTCTCACCCGGCACCAGCGTGACCTGGCCCTCGAGGCGGGCGGTCTCCGACACTGGGACCTCACCCAGGGTCTCCGCCTGCATCTGCGCGATCTCCTCCTCGCTCGCGCCGAGCGACTCCATCAGCCCGACGAACATGGGCATGATGCCTTCGACGTCGAACCCGGTCGACATCGTGGCCACCACGTCGACCACCGCCTCGGTATCGGTCTGGCTCACCACGTCGAGCGACTCGAAGTCGATCTGGATGTCGAAGGCGTCGAGCATGAACTCGAGACCCGGCGGGATCCCTTCGACCAGTTCAGCCACACCGAGACCACCGAGCCCAACGGCCTGGTCGGCGCAGAAGTAGGTCGGCAGGGCGGCCAGGTCCAGGGACGCGAAGGTATCGGCGAAGTCCTGGAAGGCCGCTTCAGGCCCTTCGTCCTGCGCCAGCGCCGCGGGCGCTGCAAGCAGCGTGGCTGTGAGCGCGAGACTGCCGGTGATAGCGGCCATGCGCGTGCGGGGGTTGATCATGAAAGTGACGACTCCTTCTCGCTCGCGGCACCTACATGGTGCCTGCCGCGCGAGTCTAATGGCCATGCCCATCGGCGCGGACGATCCGATGGTCCAGGTGCGTGCCAGCGAGGTGGCCTGTAAGCCGAGTTCTGTCCCGCTCGCGCGGGGATGGTCATCCATCTGGGACGCCGGTTGCCCGACGCCTCTTGCGGCCGACCCGAAGGCGGGGCGACGCACCCCTGTGCGGCTCGCGCCGACACATGCCCTCCTATTTGGCCTTGCACCCGGTAGAGCTTGCCCGTTTCACCCGGCCCGGCCGAAACCGGTCCGACTCGTCTCTGTGGCGCTGGTCCGCGCCTCGCGGCGGACGGGTGTTACCCGCTACCGTGCGTCGTGGTGCTCGGACTTTCCTCGTGTGACGGGTCGCCCCGCCACCCGCGACCATCCAGCCACCTCGCTGGCCGAGGGAATGTACCACCGGCGCGACTCGGTGGCTTCCGGTAGGGATCGCCTCGACAGCTGCGCTGCCCACCGGTGGACAGCCGAACGGTCGGCACGGCTGAAGGGCCGGCCCGGCGTGACCGGGCCACAGGCCGGCGTGACCGGGCCACAGGCGCACTCGAAGAGGCCGACCACGTCGTGATCGGCCTCTTCGAGCCTGCCGGACCGTCAGCCCTCGGTCATCGGCTCCGGTGCGGGCGGTGTCGCCTCCGCTGGGTAGATGACGCCCCACCAGAGCTCCTGCATCTGCTCGTCGAGTCCGGGGCTGTGGAACTCGAGGACGAGGCCCTCGTAGGCACCAGCACCTCGAGGCGATAGAGGGCCCCGACGTGCGAGGGCGGACCCTGCTCCCCACGTACGGTGATGGTGCCCTCGCCGGTCCAGCGGCCCTGGTCGTTGATGAGGATCGATGTCGCTCGCTCGATCGACAGCCGACCATCCGGCAGCTCGATGTCGGTGCCGTTGCGCACGAGGTCCCACAGGCCGCTGGCACGGGGGTCGCCGGCGTCGACCGCGATGTCCGCGGTACCCATCCCGACGTATCCCTCCCAGCCATCACCGCTGGTGCCGGGCTCTGGCTCGGTCGGCGGTCCGACGAACGTGAGCGTGGCTTCGAAGAACGACGGACCATCCGCCCGCTCCTGGGCCGCCGCGCCCGAGACCGTGGCGGCCAGCAGGCCGGCGACGAGAACGGGGAGGATGCGTGACTTGACCTTCACAGTGACTCTCCTTTGGTGTCGGTGACACGCTCCGCCGGTCTCGAGCCCGGACCTGCGTGTCGTTCGATCGTTCGAGGCCCGCTCCGCATAGTCGTCGACGAGGGCCTCGGCCTTGGGGCCGGATGGATGCGCCGCCGGCGGACTCCCGGGGCGCTGGGTTCTCAAGTTGGCCATCACTGGTCCGCCTCGGCTGGCTCCCCGCCACGGACGAAGCCGCTGACCGTGCCGTCAGCAGCGAGGGTGAGTACCGCGGTCAGGCCGTCGTAGCCCTCGCTACCACGGAAGACGAAGCGGTCGTGGTCGTGGTAGCGCTGGCTCTGCCACGTGCCGCCTGCACCATCGATGTGCCAGAACTCCGGCGCGGGGGCATCGATCCAGACCTCGCGGCGGACGATGCCGGTGCCGCCGAAGCGGGCGTCGTCGACGTCGAGCCGGAGGCCATCACAGACCTCGATCGAGATGATGTGCGAGTCGAGGGCGGAGGGCATCTCGTCGCGGCAGGTCGGCGGGTCGGGCATGAACCACGTCCCGCCGACCGGTGAGCCGGTGGTCGGCGGTGCCGACGGCACGGACTCGCTCGACGGCGATGCTCCCGGCGCCACCACCTGCTGCTCACGCACCGGCCAGCCCGACACGAGCACCAAACCGAAGGCGGCGATGACCGCGGCCGCCAGGCCGAAGCGGAGCGCTCCGCTCAGCCAACCTCGTCGCGGTCGCGCCGCCGTCCGAGTCGCGGTCTCCACGACCTCGCGGACGTCGAACCGGGGTCTGGGCCGGCGAGGTTCCCGATCTCGCGGGCGAGCTGGCGGTCGAAGGCGTGCTTGTCGTTCATGCGCTCAACTCCTCGCGCAGGCGGGAAGTCAGTCGCTCCAGGCGGTTGCGCACCCCCGACGGGCTGATACCCAGGGCCGCCGACAGCTCGGTGGCGTTGAAGCCGGCCACGTAGCGCATGGCCAGCAGCGCCCGCTCCTCGGGCTCCAGCGCCTGTAGCGCGGCGCGCATGTCGAGGGCGTCGATGCCGGTGGCCGGGTCGACCCCGCCGCCGAGCTCCCGCACCGGCGGACCGATGACCTCGACCTCGGCCTGGCGCGAGCGCTTGCGCATGATGTCGCGCGCCTGGTTGACCGCGACCGAGACCAGCCAGGGCTTGAGACGATCGCTGTCACGGACGTTGTCGAGCTTGCGCCAGGCCACGGCCCACGCGGCCTGCACGGCATCCTCGGCCACGGACTGGTCGCCGCAGACGAAGACGCAGACGCGATGCATGTCCGCGTGGAAGGCCGCGACGATGCGACCGAAGGCGACGTCGTCACCCTTGGCTGCGGATTCGATGTCGCCGGGGAGTTGGCGCTCGATCGCCCCTGTCATGACCTCCATGCCTCATAGACGGAACGCAAGCGCCAAGTGTCCCGCGGCACGTCAAGAGCGCCTCAAGAGCGTCCGCCCTCGCTTTGATTGGAGCCCACGCTTCGATGGCGCCCTCGCTTCGACGGGCGCCCTGACCTCGCGCCACCCGGTGGCTTGGCTCAGCGCACGACGATCAGGGCAGCGCTGGCCGCAGGAACGGCCCACTGCTCACCGGGTGAGCAATCTCAACATGCGTGACCGCAGACTCTGTCGCTTCTGCGCACCCGGAGAACCGCGGTGTCAGCGGTGCTCGCACCGAGAGCAGGACCCGCACGAGCGAGCGCAGTCTCGTCGAGATCGCTCGCCGGGTGAGCAACGCGGCTGACCAAGCCCGCGCGGCTGACCAAGCAACGCGGCTGACCAGGCCCAACGTAGCAGGCCCCCGCAGCGTGACTAGGAGCGGTACTTGGCCTCCAGCTCGGCCGCAGCCGCGGGGTCGTCGAGGGCCAGGTTCGCAAGCGCGTCGGCAGCCTTGTTGGTAGCGCGCGGTTCGTGCGTCGCGTTCCAGCGATCGAAGGTCGGCGAGCAGCGACTTCGCCTCCGCCCAGAACTCGCGCAGCTTGGCGTCCTTCACCCTCCAGCGCCCGTGGAGCTGCTCCACGATGAGCTTGGAATCCAGGCGCAGGTCGATCTCGCGCGCACCCAGGCGCTGCGCTTCGCGCAGGGCGAGCACCAGTGCGGTGTACTCGGCCACGTTGTTGGTCTGGATCCCCAGTGGCCGCGAGACGAGGGAGATCACCGGCGCATCCATGGCCGCCGCGTTGGGCAGGGCCGCGTCGATGAGCACCGCGCCGGCCGACGCGGGACCAGGGTTGGAGCGCGAGGCACCATCGGTGCGGATGAGCAGACGGTCGACCATCTAGCCGGCCGAAGCCCCCGTGTCGTCACCGTCACGCTTCCCGTCGAGCGCCTCCGCCTCGCCGGAGACCTCGATGCCCGCGTCATCTGCCGCTGAGCCATAGCGGCCGCCGCGGAGCTTGCGCCAGAGCCAGCGGACCGGGTCGTAGTACTCGTCGGCCACACGCTCCTTCAGGGGGATGATGGCGTTGTCCGTGATCTTGATGTGTTCGGGGCAGACCTCGGTGCAACACTTGTTGATGTTGCAGTAGCCGATGCCGCCCTCGTACTTGAGCTGCTCCTTCCGGTCGGCCCCGTCGAGCGGATGCATCTCCAGCGAAGCCGCGCGGACGAAGAAGCGTGGCCCGAAGAACTCGAACTCGGTCTCGTGGTTGCGCAGGACGTGGCAGGTATCCATGCACAGGAAGCACTCGATGCACTTGCGGAACTCCTGGCTGCGCTCGCCGTCCTTCTGCTCCCAGCGCCACTCGCTCTGCGGCTCGGCGGGCGGCGTGAAGGGCGTGATGAGCTTGTTGACCTCGTAGTTCCAGGAGACGTCGGTGACCAGGTCGCGCACGCGCGGGAAGGTGCGCATGGGCTCGACCGTGATGGGCTCGTCCTCGGGGAAGTCCGACAGGCGCGTCTTGCACATCAGCGACGGCTTTCCGTTCACCTCCGCCGAACAGGATCCGCACTTGGCGGCCTTGCAGTTCCAGCGTGCAGCCAGGTCCGGCTCCACGTTCTGCTGGATCCAATGGACCGCGTCGAGGACGACCATGCCCTCCTCCGCGGGCACGATGTACTCGAAGAACTCGCCTTCCTCGACCCCCTCGCCGCGGTTGACCCAGAGCTTCGCTTCGTCAGCCATGCCCTAGCCCGTCACCACCACGTACTCGGCCAGCTCGACCGGCAGTTCGACCACGGGCTTCTGCTCCACCTGCATGTCGTCGCCGGCGCGCCAAGTGGTGACGTTGACCTCGTCCCACCCGTCCTGCGGGCCCACGAAATCCAGCCGCGAGTGCGCCCCGCGCGACTCCTTCCGCTCGAGCGCGGAGCGAGCGATGGCCTCGGAGACGGTAAGCATGCTGCGCAGCTCGAAGACGAGGTCCCAGCCGGGGTTGAAGCGGCGCGGGCCCGTGACCCGCAAGCCGCCCCAGCGCTGCTTGTAGCCCTCGATGCGATCGATGGCCTCCTGCAGATCAGACTCGAGCCGGAAGATCCCCACCAGCGAGCTCATCGTCGCCTGCAGCTCCTCGTGCAGGCGGTTGGGATCCTCGCCCGACTCGCGTTCGAAGGGCGCGAGCATGGCCGCCACCAATTCGTCCACGAACTCGGGACTGAGCTCCGCGACGGCCGGGAGCGAGGCCGCCGCCGCCGCTGCTGCTTCACCGGCACGTCGCCCGAAGACGAGCAGGTCGGTAAGCGAGTTGCCGCCGAGTCGGTTGGAGCCATGCAGACCGGCCGCGACCTCGCCCGCGGCGTACAGGCCGGGCGTGGTCGTCTGGCCCCCCTCGGCGTCGACGCGGACCCCGCCCATGATGTAGTGCATGGTCGGTCCGACCTCCATCGGGCCGGCGGTGATGTCGACGTCGGCCAGTTCCTTGAACTGCTCGTACATCGAGGGCAGCTTGGCCCGCACGCGCTCGGCGGGCAGGTAGCTGATGTCGAGGAAGACGCCGCCGTGGGGTGAGCCGCGGCCCTCCTTGACCTCGGTATAGATGGCGCGGGCCACGTTGTCACGGGTGGACAGCTCGGGCGGGCGGCGGTGGCTGCTTTGACGGCCTTCGGTGAGGTCGTCGACCCAGGCACGCGCCTCCTCGTCGGTGGCGGCGTACTCGTGGCGTCGGGCCTCGGGCAGGTAGTTCCACATGAAGCGCTCGCCCTCGGCGTTGCGCAAGATGCCGCCCTCCCCGCGCACGGCCTCGGTCACGAGCAAGCCCTTGACGCCGGCAGGGTGGACCATGCCCGTGGGGTGGAACTGGACGAACTCCATGTCGATGAGCTCGGCGCCGGCGCGGTAAGCCAACGCCTGGCCGTCGCCCGATGATTCCCACGAGTTGGAGGTGACCGCGAAGGCCCGGCCGACGCCGCCCGACGCAAGGACCACGGCCTTGGCCGGGAAGGCCATGGGCACGCCATCGATGCGTCGGTAGCCGACCGCGCCGTTGACCCGACCGTCCTGCACCGACAGGCGGGTGATGATGACCTCCTGGTAGACCTGCGCGCCCACGCCCACGCTGCGGTCCTGCAGGGTGCGGATGAGCTCGAGACCGGTGCGGTCACCGACGTGCGCGAGGCGCGGATAGGTGTGGCCGCCGAAGGGCCGCTGCAGGATGCGTCCGTCCTTGGTGCGGTCGAAGACGGCGCCCCACTCCTCCAGCTCGCGCACGCGGTCGGGCGCCTCCTTCGCGTGCAGCTCGGCCATGCGCGGGTTGTTGAGCCGGTAGCCGCCGACCATGGTGTCGCGGAAGTGGGTGGTCCAGCCGTCGCGGTCGTCGACGTGGGCCAGCGAGGCGGCCATGCCGCCCTCGGCCATGACCGTGTGGGCCTTGCCCAGCAGCGACTTGCAGACCACACCGACCGAGAGGCCGGCCTCGATGCAGGCGACCGCGGCGCGCAGGCCGGCACCGCCGGCGCCGATGATGAGGACGTCGTGTGCTCGGGTCTCGACGCCAGCCACTAGAGGAAGCCTCCGATGACGGGCGTAGAGGTGTTGATGATGTCCAAAGCGAGGGCGCGGACGTAGAGGTCCACGAGGATGATGCTGAAGAGGCTGAGCCAAGCGTACTTGCCGTGGTGGACATTGATACGGCTGACCCACTTCCAGACCCCGTGGCGGGTCTGGGTGTAGGCGTCGCAGCTGAAGCAGTCCACCGAGCCACCGACGAGGTGGCGGAAGGAGTGGCAGCTGCCCACGTAGAGCGTCACGAGCGATCGCGTCGAGCGCGATGAGGAAGACCCCGATGCCCAGGCGGAAGACCCCGTCGTGGACCATCGAGACCACCAGGTCCCACCACAGCACAGCCAGCGGGATGAAGGCCAGGTACAGCGCGAAGCGGTGGGCGTTCATGAGGATGAAGGGGAACTTGTTCTCCATCGCGAAGCGGCGGTGGACCGTCGGCTCGCCCACGGCACAGGCGGGCGGATCGAGGAAGAAGGCCCTGTAGTAGGCGCCGCGGAAGTAGTAGCAGGTGCCCCGGAAGAGGACCTGGATCCAAAGCACGAGGATGGCCGCGCTGAACCAGGCCGGCAGACGGAGAGCACCGCCGAGGTCGATGCCGAAGAAGGGCGAGTGATAGCCCTGCGCCGCGTAGTCGACGCCGAAGTACGGGATGCCGAAGACCGACGACCACGTGGCGTAGAGGATGAACAGGAGCAGACCACCCGCGATCAGCGCCGGCTTGATGATCCAGCGGTCGACGCGAAGCGTGGAGCCGAAGCCGCGCTGGGCGGTGCCCTGCGGCTTGGTCGCGGGTCGCGGCTCGGGCTCGACGCGACGGCCCTGCTCGACCTGCGGTGACGCGGTCATCGGCGGCGGCCTGCGGTCGGCGTGGGCGCGAGCATCATCTCCCGTGTCCCCTCGAGTCCATGCGGTGGCAGCCCGTCGGTCGGGCGGTGGGCGTCAATGTACCGCAACGCGGTGACCGATTCGCGACGCACGTGCCTCCGGCGCGTCCCCACGCGCGTCACGGCGCCGCGCTATGCTCGTTCGCGACCGTGAAACTGCAAGAATTCCACGCCAAGACCCTGCTCGCGCGAGCCGGCCTACCCGTCCCCCCCTACTCCGTCGCCTCCTCTGCCGATGAGGCTCGTGAGCAGGCTGCCGCCTACTTCGACGATGGCGCGACCGCCGTCGTGGTCAAGGCGCAGGTGCTCGTAGGCGGCCGCGGCAAGGCCGGCGGGGTCAGGCTTGCCCGCTCCGCTGACGAAGCGCAGCAGCATGCCGAGGCCATCCTGGGCATGGACATCAAGGGCATCACCGTGCGCCGCGTGCTCGTGGCCCCGGGTGCCGATATCCAGCGCGAGCTGTACCTCGCCGCGGTCCTCGACCGTACCGCCCAGCGCATCATGATCATGGGCTCGGCCGAAGGCGGCGTCGAGATCGAGACGCTGGCGGAGGAGGACCCCGACGCCATCGTCAAGATCGACGCGCACCCGCAGCTGGGCCTGCAGCCGTTCCAGGCGCGTGAGATGGCCTTCCGCCTGGGACTGGGCGACAACCTCAAGGAGGCCGCCGCCATCTGCACCGGCCTGGTCAAGGTGGCGCTCGATGAGGACGCGGACCTGGTCGAGATCAACCCGCTCGCGGTCGTGCGTGAGGACGGGCCCGACGGTCCCGTCGATGTGCTGCAGCTGCTCGACGCCAAGATCACGCTCGACGACTCGGCCCTCGCCCGCCATCCCGGCCACGAGGAGATGCGCGACCTCGACGAAGAGGACCCGGCCGACATCGAAGCGCGCGAGGCGGGCCTCTCGTTCATCCGGCTCGACGGGGACATCGGCTGCATGGTCAACGGTGCCGGCCTGGCCATGACCACCATGGACCTCGTCAAGCGCGCCGGCGGCTCACCCGCCAACTTCCTCGACATCGGTGGTGGCGCCCGCAGTGACAAGGTCGCCGAAGCCATGCGCCTCATCCTCAGCGATCAGAACGTGAAGGCCATCCTGGTGAACATCTTCGGCGGCATCGCCCGCGGCGACGAGGTCGCCCGCGGCCTGGTGGAGGCTCGTAGCAGGCAGACGCGGTCAGTGCCGATGGTCGTGCGCATCGTGGGCACGAACGCAGACATCGCAGCTGAGATCCTGGCTGACTCGGCGACCGATATCGTCACCGCCGAGTCGCTGGACGAGGCCGTCGAAAAGGCGGTCGCCCTGACCGGGAGCGCGGCATGAGCATCCTCGTGGGGGCGGACACGCGGCTGATCGTGCAGGGCATCACCGGCCGCGAGGGTGGCTTCCATGCCGGGCAGATGCTGGCCTACGGTACCAACGTGGTCGGGGGCGTGACCCCGAGGAAAGGCGGCCAGACCGCGCTCGACGGGGCCGTGCCGGTGTACGACACCTGTGCCCAGGCGGTCGAGGCCACCGGCGCCAACACCAGCGTCATCTTCGTGCCGGCCCTCGCTGCGCCCGACGCCATCATGGAGGCGGTCGCGGCGGGCATCGAGACGGTCTTCGCCATCACCGAGCACATCCCCGCCCTGGACATCGATCCCGGTCGTGGCGGAGGTGGAAGCTCGGGGTGCGCGGCTGGTGGGACCCAACTGTCCCGGTGCCACCACGCCGGGTGAGGCCAAGGTCGGCATCATCCCCGGCTCCATCCACCGGCCCGGTCGGGTCGGGCTGGTGTCCCGCTCGGGCACGTTGACCTACGAGGTCGTGCAGGCCATGACCGATACGAACATCGGCCAGTCCACGTGCGTGGGCATCGGCGGTGACCCGGTCAACGGGTCGGACTTCATCAGCATGCTCGAGCTCTTCGCGGCCGATCCCGACACCGACGCGGTCGTGCTCATCGGCGAGATCGGCGGCGGTGCCGAGGAAGCGGCCGCCGCGTGGAAGGCGGAGCACATGCCGGACACGCCGATGGTCTCGTTCATCGCCGGGCGCACCGCGCCCCCCGGCCGCCGCATGGGCCACGCCGGCGCCATCATCAGCGGCAGTGGCGGGACGGCGGAGGGCAAGATCGCCGCGCTCGAGGCCGCCGGCATCCGCGTGGCCGAGTCACCCACCCAGATCCCGCAGATGCTCATCGAGGCCGGCGTCCAGCCCGAGTAGGCGGCACGCTGCGCCGTGGGCTCACGGGTTCGCGCGCGTCAGAAGCCCCGTGGCTCCATGTCGGTGTGCCTGGGCTCCGTTGCGTTCGAGCCCCGAATCGATCGATGTACGGGGTACTGCAAGTGCGGATGCTCCCTGTTGCAGCGCTCGCGGCCAGCGCGGTCGCCTCCGGCAGCAGCCGCTCAGTAGGTGTACATCCCAGAGCTGTCGGATAACTGGACGTTCCCAGTGCCGGTCACGGCCGCAGAGTGGGGCTGTGAGTGCACCACGCCGGCCTACTTCGGCGAGACGGGCAGCGTCATCAAGGGCTGGTTCCGAACGAGGACGCGCCCCACAACCACCACCTGGGCGGCACGTACCCCCTCGGCGTGGTACGGCCCACGGGAGTCGACCTCGAGACCTGGAAGGCCACGCCCGCGGGCGTGTTCGACAGCCTGCGCCACGAGGAGGTCGGCTGATCTGGCGCTCGGTCGGCGTCGAGAGGGCGGCCGCGACGGTTTACCAGCAGAACAAGCAACCCGAGGAGGTCTGATCGACTTCAAGGTGGACAGCTTCCGCGGCACGGATGTCTACAAGGACCACGAGGTCTGCAGGGCCCTCCGGCTGAGCCAGGGCCCGTAGCCGACACGCCGATCCGGCGGCCCCGAGCCCGTCCCGCCAAGGGGCGAGATCCTTCTCACCACCGCCAGACGCGGGTCAGTGGCACCGGTCGCTCGCAAGGTTCAAGCGTCCGGGCTGCTCGAGCATGCCGACCGAGCAGCGCTTCTCGACGCTCGTGACGTAGTCCTTGCCAGTGTCCCCCCCCCGCCGTCGACCAGGGGCCACCATCGACGCGGTCCGCATGGCCGTCGATAGCGCGGAAGATGCCACGGCCGCCGTATCCCTCGCCGCCTGCCCGAGGTGCCTACGGCGTCGTCTCGGGTCGGATGACGTACACGCCCTCCGCGGCGGCGACCCACACAGTGCCGTCAGAGGCGATGGCGATGTCCATCGGGAACGTGCCTGCAAGATAGTCCGTCCACCCGCTGCCATCGAACCTGGTCACGCCATCACCGGCGAACCAGACCGACCCGTCGGGGGCCACTTCGAGTCCGAACAGCCCGAGGCCGCACATCTCGTCCTCGTCGGGCGCGAACACGGACCACGCTCCGTCGGCCAGGCGAGCAAGGGCGGAGCATCCGGACCCGGAGTCATCGGGGCGCTCCACCGTCGTCCAGAGCGTGCCATCGATCCCGGAGGCCGGGGTCGACCACCACGAGCTCGAGGGAATCTCGACCTCTTCCCACGCATCCCCGCGTAGGCGCATCAGGGCGCCGCTGGGTCCGGATGTCGACGCGCCGACCCAGACGCTGCCGTCCGGTGTCCCCGCGATCGCGTGCACGGAGTGCACATCGCGGAAGACCTCATGCTCGGTCCACGCGCTGCCGTCGAAGCAGGCGAGTGTCGTCTGATATTCGTACCCGTCGTCATACCAGGTCTCCCAGGTGGCGCAGACCCTGCCGTCCGGCAGGGCGTTGACGAGCGTGGCGAAGGGATCGTCCGAACCGCGTGGGGTGATGGCGGCCCAGTCCAGCTCGTGTGTCGTCCCCTGCGCACCGTCGAACGAGCGGATCTGGCCGTCGATGTTCGCCCAGACGGTGCCGTCGGTGGATACGGTGAGACCGAAGGCCTTGCTGGTGATGCCGGAGATACCGTCTTCCCAGTCGGCGGGATCATCAGCGATGGGCGGATGACCCAGGGTCCTGATGCCGCCCGGACCCCAGGCCCAGACCATCCCGTCCGTCGCGACCTCGATGCCCTGGTGCCAGTCGGGATACTCGGAATCCGTCGTCTTTGGCGAGGCGGGGTCGATGACCATCCAGGCTGACGGCTCGACGGGCTCGAAGGTGATGCCTGGGGCATGCCCGTAGGTTGGGGCCTCGTCGGGCAGGGCCTGCACCACGTCACCGGCGGGTCCGGCCAGCAACGCAAGCACCACGATGCCAACGGCGGTCGCGTGCATCATGCCTAGCCGCTAGCGAACAGCTCGACGCCGGTGACCTCGGCCAGGGCCTGGCCGCCCGTGTCGTAGCGCCGCATGACCACCCGGTCGAGGTCGAGCTCGAAGGCCGCGTCGTAGGGCCAGGCACCGACCCAGGCGCCGGCATCGCTCGCGGTCTCGAGTCCGCCGTAGCAGTCGCCGACGACCCCAGCGCACGGCGCGAGCTCGAGCGACGGCCCGCCGTCGAAGGGCAGGTAGCGCACGAAGTCCTCGCCGCTCTCGAACGACCCGCTCAGCCAGACGCCGTCCGTGACGGGCAGGACACGGCCCATGAGCGAGGCCCCCGCGGGTGGCGGGACCCGGCCGATGAGCGCACCCGAGGCCGGCTCGAAGACGAGGATGTCGCGGCCGGCGAGCTCGTCGTAGAGCGCGACCGTGCCCGCGTGTCCCGCCGACAGGCGCAGGCGGGGCGTGACGTACGTGCCCGCCTTGGTGCGCCCCAGGGCCGCGTCGAGGTCGATCCTCCGGGGCGTCTTGCGGCCCGGCTCGACGACCCCCAGCCGCAGCGGCCGCCGCGCGCCGGCCTTGGCACCCGACCCCGAGTAGAGCACCACGAGGCCGGCCTCGGTGGGGGCCAGCGCCACGACCCGTGGGAGCACCCTCGTGAGCTCGCCGGTCCAGCGGTCGAGCCGGGCCAGCGACCAGTCGTCGTAGTACTCGAGCGTGGCGCCGGGGGCGGTCTTCTTCCAGGTGACCGCCCAGAGGTCCCCGTCCTGGGTCGCGGCATCGTGGATGAAGGTGGGTTTGCGTCCGCTCGGGAGCGGGTAGGCCTCGAGCCCGCTCGAGCCCTCGAGCGACAGGCGCACGAGGCACTCGAGCACGGGCGTCTCCCACCCGGCGTCGACGAGCGGGAGCCAGGCGGCCCCGCCATCGGCCGCGACGAGGGGCCGCCCGCCATGCCCCGAGGGACAGTCCGGCCGGGCCACGTCCCAGCGCTCGACGATCGCGCCGGTCAGATGGTCGACGCGGGTCACCGTGTCGCCCTCGTGGAGCCAGAGGTCCCGGGCCGCGGTCGGCACGAGCGCTGCGGGGGACGCGGTGGGCGCGGCGGTGGGTGCGGGTGCGGCCGCGTCGCCGCCGAGCGCGGGCTCGTCCGGCAGGCGCGAGAGGCGCACCTCGTCGAGCAGCGCGCCCACGTTGTCGCCCCCGTGCTGGCGGAACGACAGCCGGGCCGTGGTCTCGGTCTCGACGCCGATGTCGCGCACCACGTGCCGGAAGCCGGACAGGTCGGGGTCGTGGGGCATGGTGAAGTCCTCGCCGAAGACCTCACCCAGGCCCACCGTCACCGTCTCGGGCCCGGAGAAGGGATGGCCCGCGAGCTCGAACTCGAGCCGGTAGCGACCCGGCGTCAGGGCGAAGGCCTCGTTCGACACGAGCGTGCCGCCGGCGTTGCGACTGCCGTCGAGGTCGAGGTAGAGCCCGGCATCGGGATGGAAGTCGAAGAGCCCCTCGCCGAGCAGGTCGACGGTGCCGTCGTCGACGCTCCACCGTGCGAAGGCGGCGTAGTCGAGCATGCCCGTCCCGCCGTTCTCGCGGTCGAAGTCGTCTTCGAAGAGGACGAATCCTGCCGGTACCGAGTCCTCCCCATCGTCTTGGTCCGACTCACTCGCAGCCAGGCTGTCTACGACACCCTTGGCCACGGTGACGAATGCGGCGGCGGCTTCGTCACCGTCGGACGGATCCGAGGTCCACACGTCGATGATCGCTGTCCGGTAGAGCTCCTGGTACGTCCCCTCGATCGCTACTGACTCGTCCCAGGCTTCCTGGGCGTCCATCGGCGAGGCGTAGAGACCCAGGCAGACCGTCGCCCAGCTCCCATAGGGACCGACCGGAGCGCTCAGCACGCAGTCGATGCTGCAGTCGCCAGCCAGGTCCGTCTCGCGCTCGAGGCGGTACTGGCCGATGGCCTCGAACCGCTCACAGCTGTCCTCGCTCGCCTCGGGTGTGACGTCCCTGCGCTCCACTCCCTGGCTGCCGGGAGCGCCCACGGCCAGGGTGGGCGGCAGGCTCGCCGATGCGACGAGCGCGGCGATGATCGACGCAAGGAACACGCGCATCCCGCGGTTACTCAGCCCTGCCGGCACTCCCACGACCATCCCTCCTCGACCGGTATCTGCCCTAGTCGCTGTCCCTCATGTCGAAGACCGATCGCTTCACGACTTCGGCATCACTGTCGGTGACCCGAACCTCGAGGCCGGCATGGCGCAGGCCGGGGGGATCGATACCGCTCGAGGAGGATGCCGTTTCGGCCTGCTTCGTCAGGGCCCAGCCCCAGCTCGCCGGTCCACCACCTGGTGGCGTCCTTCAGCTTCTTGTCCGCCGTAGATGATACCCCGGCGCCAAGCGTAGAACGCCTTCCGCCAGCTCGGTGACTCGAGTATTCGGTCCTGGCGGGCGGTACGGCGGGTGGGCGCGATGGGCTTCGGTTGCGGTCGTTGCGGCTGCTTCTCTTGCCGAACGTCGGCTCGTCGGCTTCTGCTGCCGCGGTCCCCGACCTTCCGTCGTCGACCTCCACCCTCGCGGTGTACTCGCCCAGCTCCAGTCGGTCCAGCTCGATGCCGTTGAGGTTGGCGGCCGGCCCTGCGACGGGTGCGCCATCCGCATGCCGGTGTAGCTCGTTCAGCGCATCTGGATGACGGCGACGGCGGTCAGGCAGTAGATCTTGGTGGCGGTCGTCCTTCGCCAGGGACTGACCACGTCCGCGTCGGGTTCTCGTTCAGCTCCTGGCGGCTCAGAGCTTGCCCAGCTCGAAGACCGTTGGTCGTGGCTGGTGGATCTGCGAGTTCGAACCAACCGCTCAGACGCGGCCAGGTACTTGCCGACCCGTCATCCAGGAGACCTTGATGGTCCAGATGCACCATGCGATCGAGAGGGCTCTGCTCCAGCACCCAGCTCGCCGCCGTTGCTCACCAGCTTGCGGATGGTGATGTCGGCCACCATGACCTTGGTTCCGGGACGGTAGAACTGGACCGGCGTATAGCCGATGTCGCCGGACTCCTTGAAGGTCGTCGAAGAACTGAAGTCGGAGTTCGGCAGAACACGCTCGGGCTGGATGCGGCCACCGTCGTCGGGGACAGGTCGCGTCGAGCTTCGTTCCACGAGATGCTTGGGTAGGTGGGTGTGTCCG
>CAVQUM010000014.1:0-332275 GCA_963716815.1 uncultured Chloroflexia bacterium | reverse complement strand
TCAAGCACATCCGCACCCAGGTGAACTCGCCCTGGACCAACGGCAAGATCGAACGCTTCTGGGGTGTGCTGCAGTCGGAACTGCTCGACCGTGAACTGTTCGCCACGCCCGAGGACGCCGACGCCGCGCTCCTGGGCTTCGCGCTCTACTACAACTACCACCGCCTCCATGGGCAACTCGACTGGCAGACCCCGGCTGAGCGCTGGGATGGCACGCCGTTCACCGACCGGGGCTTCGAGCATGTTCCCGCGATCGAGCATCTCCAGGGCTGGCTGACCGAGCTGATGGCTGCGTGAGGCGGTGTTCCACTAACCCCGGGAACTACACCTAGCCGACCCCTTCGGGCTCATCGCCAGGGCGGTCGTCCAGGGGCCGATCGTCATCACCGTCTTCGGGCGCGGGCGGATCGGGGGCCAAGCCGGGGCCGCCGGGTTCAGCGCTGCCCTCGAGCGAGTTGACGAACTCGCGAAAGACGCTCAGGCGCTCATCCTCATCGGCCTCGGGCATGACACCAGCCCGGTCGAGCACGGCCTCGGTGGCGAAGATCGGCGCGGCACTGCGTACGGCCAGGGCGATGGCGTCGCTGGGGCGGGCATCGACCTCGTAATCATCACCGCCGTGCACGAGCACGAGCCGGGCGCGGAAGGTCTCGTCCGCGAGGTCGGAGACGACGACCCGGCGGACGCTCACCGCGAGGTCGGCGAGGATGGTCGCCAGCAAGTCGTGTGTGAGCGGACGCTCGGCTTCCACACCCTGCAGGCGCATGGCGATGGACTGGGCCTCCCACGACCCGATCCAGATGGGCAGGTAGCGCTCGGCATCAGCCTCGCGCAGGATGACCACGTGCTGGGAGGAGAGCATGTGCACACGCACGCTCTCGACCACCATCTCGCGCAGCGGTTCAGCCATGGATCGATTCTAGCGGCGGCCGGATCACCGGGACTGGCGCCCGTCAGCCGACGATCAGCGTCGTCTGGTAGACCCCGCTCGGCGTGACCCACACGAGCTTGTCCGCGCGACGCTTGCCCTTCGCGGTCAGTCCGCCCTCGATGACGTACATGCCGCGTACATCCTCCATCTCACGGCCGTTGCCGCGCGGTAACCACTGGGCCAGGTAGCGGCCGTCCGACTTGCTGAAGCCGACGACACGGCCGTGCTTCACGTCGTAGAGGTAGACACGGCCCTCGGAGCCGGAGGTGCCGGAGCCCCCGACGAGGCGGTAGTCGTGACCAGGGCGAAGGTCACCGTCATCGGGCAGGTCAGCCAGGGCGAAGGTGCCGTCGTACTTCTGGTAGCGATGGCGACGTAGGGTGTTGTCGAAGAGCGCATAGACGTCGAAGTCGACGTAGAGCTGATCGAAGTCGGCGACCTCCGACGCCTGCGATGCGAGGTAGGCCGTCGGCGCCGAGAAGGCGCTCCCGTCGAGCGTCTGCACATAGCGCATGATCTGGTTCAGGTCCGGCTCGGCCACGTACAGCCGGTAGAGGCTGTCGCCAGGCGGGTCGTAGGCCTCCACATCGCCGTGGTCCTTCTCGAACCCGGTCCGGCCGCGCAGCGTGATCTTGGCCAGCGTGCCGGCACCGGCCGAGTTGGAGGGGCTCCAGCGGAAGGGTCGCGCCTGGTCGTCGACGATGATCACGTAGTAGTCGGTGACTGCCAGCTGGACCGGGGTCCCGATGGTCTTGCCCCCACTGGCCTTGGCGCCTTCCTGCACGATCCTGTTGACCTTGCCGTTCTTGGTGTTGGCCCGGTAGACCGAACCGTCTGTGCGGTCGATGTAGATCGCGCCATCACGGGGGCCGCGCACGAGGTAGGCGGGGTCGTGATCCTTGGACACCTTGGCCAGTCGCTCGATCGAGGGCCTGCGCGCGTTGTAGAGCTTGTCCAGCCCTGCGCCGACCCGCTCCTCGAGGTCGGTGAGGGCGGGTGCCTGCAGGCCCGTGCCACGAGCACGCTCGATCTCCGTCCAGGCTTCGCGGTAGTAGTCCATGGCCGTGTCTGGCTCGCTGGCGATGAGGTTGTCGGCGCGGTTGGTGGCGTCGAGCGCGGCCCCCAGCGCCGAATCGCTGCCCGCGATCTCCGGGACCGAGATGGAGTCAGAGCCTCGGGGCACGAGCGCGAGCACGACCCCGACCATGAGCACGACCACGACCAGCGTCAGCAACCCGATGGCGGCGCGGCGCTGGGTCTCTGCCCGTGAGTGGGTGGCGGTGATCGCCGTGGCCCGCCGACGGCGCTGGGGCATGGCATTCCAGAAGCGGTCGATGACACCGTCGAAGCCATCGCGGACGCCGAGCACGGCCGAGGCCACCGCGCCACCCACCGGCTCCGGCACGGCGCCGGGCAGCTCACCGTAGGCATCGCCCACCGGTGCCGTGGCCCACGCGGACACGCGCGACGTCTGCTCCTTGGCCTCGACAGCGAGGAGTCCGTCCGAGCCCGCGCCGCCAGTGGCCACGAAGAGGTGGTGGAGATGCTCGGCGGCTGCCTGCGGGTGGAGCGTGAGCACAGCGCTCTTGAGCTCCTCGGTACCCACCGTCTCGGTCACGTTGCGCGAGACCAGCACCAGGCCGTCGCCCACGTGCAGCTCACCGCGCCAGACATCGACCGAGCGGCTATCGTCGCTGGGCAGGCCCCCAGGGGCGCTGCGGTCGGGCATGAGCAGTCGGGCAGCGCGCACGAGGTACGCCTCCGCCGGCCCGAGCGTGGCCAGGTATAGCTCGTTGTTGCGGATCACCGCAGCAGCCACGCCGAGCGACCCTGGAGGCAGGCCCGCGCCCTCACGGCTACTGCGCAGCCGCCGGTCGGCGCTCTTCACGGCCTTCTCCAGGCAGACCGGCACGCCGGCTGACTCGTCGTAGTAGTACTCGTGGCGGATGGTCTCAGCCACGAGCGCAGTCGCCTCCCGTGCCCGGGGCCCCGGGACGGCCGAGCTGACGAGCAGGAAGAGCACGCCTTTCGAGCGGGTCTTCGAGCCGGTCGACGGCCGGGTGACGCGAACGGTGTCAGCCGAAGTCGAAAGCCGGTCCCGCTCGGCGATCAGGCCATGCGTGATCTCGAGTCGGGTAGCCATGGGCGGTCAAGTCTAGCGCGGCTGCGCCCGACCCCCGGACTTGGCTCCCTGCACGACGACATGAAGTTCCCTTAACCGCTGCCCTCCCGGAGCGGCCGCGAAGGCCTCCAGCAGTTGTGGGGCGTGGAGTCGCAGCTCCTGGCCGATTGGGGCGTCCTCGGCTGAGACGAAGAGCGCGGGCGGCCGCACCTCCAACAGTCGGGAGGCTCCGCTGGCCGCTGGCACCAGCTCTTCCACGATGCGACCCCAGGACGACATCGCCCGGGCAGCCTGCAGTTCCTCCTCCAGGCCGAGTTGACTGGCGATGCCCGGCAGAAGGTCGCCGAGGCGGTGCAGCGGGCGTTTGCGGCCGCTCACCGGCGGCCGCCGGGCGGTCGGGTGATGCGGCCCTCGTCCACGCGCCACAGTGTCGAGGCAGCGATGAGCGCCGGGTCCAGGTCGTCGGGCGTGGTCGTCGTCACGAGTGCCTGGGGCAGCTCACCGATCCGGCGTACGAGGTGGGCCCTGCGTTCGGGGTCGAGCTCGCTGAAAACATCGTCGAGCAACAGTAGCGGGGGCCGGCCGTCCAGGGTCGTGAGCACATCCAGCTCGGCCAGCTTCAGGGCCAGGATGGCCGTGCGCTGCTGGCCTCGAGAGGCGAACTCGGTCAGATCGCGCCCTCCCGACTCGAAGACGAGGTCGTCGCGATGCGGGCCGACCAGCGTGGCGCCGTTCCAGATCTCCTTGTCGGCGGTCTCGAGCAGACGCCGGCGGAGGGCGTCCTCGGCTGTCTCGGCCGGCCCGCGCGCGGTGTTGGACGTGTAGCGCAGCACCAGCTCGGTCTCATCGGGCGCGATCTCACGGTGGGCCGCCGCCAACGGGCCGGCCATGGCCGCGAGCGTCTCGTGGCGCCAGTCGAGGATGCGTGCACCGTGTTCGACGATCACCTCCGTCCAGTACGACAGCTCGGCACGCTCGGCCTCGTCTTCGCGGACGCGCCGCAGCAGCGAGTTGCGCTGGGTCAGGGTGCGCTGGTAGGTCGACATCACCGACGCAGCCGTGGGCTCACGCTGGGCCACGACCCCGTCGAGCAGGTTCCGTCGCAACGAGGGCGAGCCCACGATGAGCAGCATGTCCTCGGGCGCGAAGAGCACCGTGCGCAGGATCGCGCGCAACGCAGCCGCACGACGGTTGACGCCGTTGACCCGGATGCGCTTGCGCGGACCAGCCCCGTGACCGCGCCCGTGGATCACCACCTCCAGCTGCTCGCTGCGACCTTCGCTCTCGACCACGGCGGTGGCGCGCGCGAAGTCAGCCCCCCAGCGCACCATCTCGGGGTCGGCCGGGCTGCGGTGTGAACGCCCGCTCGAGAGCACCACCAGGGCCTCGACGAGGTTCGTCTTGCCCGCGGCGTTGCGTCCGACGACCACGTGGGGGCCATCAGCGAAGGTCATCTCGAGCTCCTCGTAGCTACGGAAGCCCGAGAGCGTGAGCGTACGGACCGACATCAGCGAAGGCGACGCGGTGATGCGGCGGGGAGGGGCGCCCTGTCGATGGTGATCAGGAGGGTGTGCGCACCGGCATGATCACGTGGACGTAGGCCGGGTCGTCAACGGGCTTGAGCACCCCCGGCGCGAGTGGCCCGCTGAGCTCGATCGCAAGCTGCTCGGCCTCCATGTTGCTGAGCGCCTCGACCATGTAGCGCGCATTGAAGGCGATGGTCACGGGGTCGCCCTCGAGCTGGGCCTCCACCTGGGCGTCGGCGTCACCGACGTCGGCCTTGGCCTTGACGCTGATGGCGCCGGGGGCGTCCTCCTCGCCGAAGCCCAGGCGCACCACGTTGGCCGAGGAGGAAGCGATGAGCGCGGTCAGACGAACGGCCTTGAGCAACTCGTCGCGGTCGACCAGCACACGCGTGGCGTGCGAGGTCGGCAGCACCGACTGGTAGTTGGGGAACTGCCCGTCGATGAGCCGGCTCACGACCTCGGTCGTCTCGACCTTGAAGATGACCTGGCTCTTGGCCTGCGCCAGGATGATATCGACCGGCTCGTCGGTGTCACCGAGGACACGCATGAGTTCGGTGTACGAGCGCGCGGGGATGACCACGCTGGTCTCCTCGACCGAACCCATCAACTGGAGAGACTTGACCGCGATGCGGTAGTTGTCGGCAGCCGCGAGGGTCAACTGCTCGCCCGCGAACTGTGTCAGCACGCCCGTCAGGATCGGGCGCGTCTCATCCGCGGCCGCCGCGAAGGTGACTTCGCTGAGTGCGCGTCTGAGAGCCTTCTGGCTGACCTGCGTGGTGGGACGCTCGCCGGCGGCGGGGATGACCGGGAACTCCTCGGCCTCGATGCCGCGCAGGCGGGTCTTGTAGCTGCCCGAATGGACGAGCAGCGTGTCGTTCTGCTCCATCTCGAGATCGACACGTTCGCCGGCGGGCAGGCCGTTGACGATGTCGGTGATGAGGCGAGCGGGCACGGTCATGGTGCCGTCGCTGTCGATCTTGCCCGGCACCCACACCGAGATGCCGATCTCGAGGTTGGTGGCAGTCAGGCGGAGTCCGCCATCCTGGGTCTTCAGCAGGACGTTGGCGAGAACCGGCAGCGTCGCACGACTGCTGACGGCGCGACTGACGAGGGACAGGCCCCGTGCCAGGTTCTCCTGCATCAAGGACAGCTTCACGGGCGGTCGAGCTCCCTATGGGATGTAGATGTGTTTCTCTAATCTTCTCATCTCATCATCATCTTCATGGTGTGCATCGTGTTGATGACCGACATGCGCCGTGCTGCGACACGCTTGCGACCGACACGTCGGTACCGAGGATACGGTGTGTGCGACCCGTGCACCGCTGCGGGCGGGTCGTGGAAGAATGCCGAAGTACCCACACCGAGCTCGTCTCTGTCCCCGCTGAGGTCCACCACGGGGCCCAGCCCGTGCGCGCTCACCAGTGGGACTTCTCCACACGGCTCCCTTACCTCGATCGCCGCCGGCCAGCAGTGCGCGTCCGCGTCGCCACCCCTGTAACGCGCAGGGGCGAGGAGTCAGCCCTCGTTGTAGATGGCCTCGCGAACCGCTGCCAGCTCGCGGCGCAGCTCCTCGTTGCGCCCGACCTCCTGGTCGATCTTCTTGCACGCATGAAGCACGGTCGAGTGGTCCCGGCCGCCGAGCTCGGCGCCGATGCGCAACAGCGACACGTCGGTCTCTTCGCGCATGAGATACATGGCGATCTGTCGCGGCACGACGATGGCGCGGTCACGCTTCTGGCCGCGCAATACCTCGAGGTCGACGTCGTAGTACTCACTCACCGCCAGCGCGATGCGCTCGGGGGTGACGGCCCGCTTGCGTGCCTGGTAGAGCACGTTGGTGAGTACGGCCTGCGCCACCTCCACGTTGATGGGGATGCCCTGCATGGAGGCATAGGCCGCGATGCGGTTGAGCGCGCCCTCCAGCTCGCGGATGTTGCTCACGACCTTGCGTGCGATGAACTCGAGCGCCTCGGGGTCGACCCGCACGCCTTGCTCCTCCGCCTTGGTGCGCAGGATGGCGATGCGCGTCTCGAGGTCGGGCGCGGTCAGGTCGGCGATGAGGCCCCACTCGAAGCGACTGCGCAGGCGCTCCTCGAGCGAGTTGATCTGCTTGGGCGGCCGGTCGCTGGAGAGCACGATCTGCTTACCGTCCTCGTGGATGGCGTTGAAGGTGTGGAAGAACTCCTCCTGCGTGCGCTCCTTGTCGGCGATGAACTGGATGTCGTCGATGAGCAGCAGGTCGATCTGGCGGTAGCGGGCGCGGAAGTCATCGATGCGGCCCTGCTGGATGGACGTGATGAAGTCGTTGGTGAACTTCTCGCTGGTGGCGTAGACGACCTTCTTGCGCGGGTAGCGCTGCACCACCGCGTTGCCGACGGCGTGCATCAGGTGGGTC
The DNA here is from genome assembly GCA_963716815.1 of uncultured Chloroflexia bacterium. GTDB lineage: Bacteria > Chloroflexota > Limnocylindria > Limnocylindrales > CSP1-4 > JAFMJV01. Next base: position 325,302 of record CAVQUM010000014.1, on the reverse strand, counting down.
TTGCCCAGGCCCACTCCGCCGTAGAGGAAGAGCGGGTTGTAGGCCTCGCCGGGCCGCTCGGCCACCGACAGGCTCGCGGCGTGGGCCAAGCGGTTGGCCGAGCCGACGATGAAGGTGCGGAACGTATAGCGCGAGTTGAGGTTGACACCCCCGCCCTCGGTGGCCCCCACGCGGCCGGGCTCGACCCGTACGGTCTGGGGCATCGCCGCTCGAGCCGCCTCCTCCTGTGACACCGCCTCGACCGGCTCGTCCCCTTCGTGCTCCTGCACGACGAACTCGACGTTGACGCTATAGCCGACCACGCGAGCCAGGGTCTGGGCGATGAGCGACCGGTAGCGGTTCTCGAGCCAGTCCTTGGCGAAGCCGTTGGGTGCTGCGACGCGGAAGCGGTCCCCGTCGACATCGACGAGGGTCGTGTCCTTCAGCCACGTCTCGTAGTTGGCCGGGGACAGCGACACCTGGAGCTCACCGAGGGCGGCTCTCCAGACCTGTTTCGCGTCCATCGATGGCAACGTGACCCACAACTACACAACACAGCGCGTCCCTCTCGGAGTGACGTCCCGACACCCAGGGCAGAGGCGCGATCGACATCCCATCGGAGGAACCGAGCCGACCCCCCTTGGGCCGTCACGACGGTGGCTCCAGCTTGGGCACCCAAGGCTCTGATAGAGCGCTGGGGCGCCATACGTTAGCACCGGCTTTCGGGACCGCGCAACGTCGACGCGGCATACTCCCCTGGGGTATCACCTCCCACGCTCGCCCGCACCCCGATCGTGCCGGATCGCCACGGCGACCATCGTCGTTCGGCCCTGGACACCACCGGAGCGGTGGTGGCAGGAGGCACCGCTTCGGAGCTCCGGGTACAGCCGCGCGACGCCACCAGGCCGCAGCGCAAGGTACCGCACTAGCCGATGCGCTGGCCAGGCAACGCACCTTCATCGGGGCTCAGCAGCGGGACCTGCCCGCCTGGGGCCAGGGCGCCGAGGACCAGCACCTCGCTGCGGAAACCCGCGACTCGGCGAGGGGGGAAGTTGACCACCGCCACCACCAGCCGGCCGACGAGGGCTGCCGGGTCCGGGTAGCTCACGGTCAACTGCGCCGAAGACTGCCTCACACCGCCCGTGCCGAAGTCCAGGCGCAGCGCGTAGGCCGCGACACGTGCGCCCTCGAGTGGCTCCGCCGAGATGACTCGCCCCACGCGCAGGTCGAGGCGCTCAAAGTCCTCGACGCTGGCGCTGCCGGGTTCGAGGAAAGGTAGGGGCGCGGCCTGGGATTCGGGGCTCAAATCGATTCCTCCGGTCTCGATGGGTCGTCGCGTATAATCCGGCGGACACCGATGCGCGCGGGTGCCCGGGACGGCCACAAGTGGTCTACCGCACCAGGGATCCGCATCGCTCACATCCGCATCGGCGGGCCGGTCACGAAAGGATCCAGACTGCCTGCCTGAAGGAGCCCAGACCCCAGTGACCAAGCAAACGTACCAGCCCAAGAGGCGCCATCGTGCCAAGGAGCACGGTTTCCGCAAGCGCATGAAGAGCCAGGCTGGCCGCAAGGTGCTCGCCGCCCGGCGTGCGCGTGGCCGCAAGAAGCTCTCCGCCTGACGTTCGGCTGACCCCACGGGGGGCCGTGCCGACACTCCGCTCCCGAGAGGACTTCGCGCACATCAGCGCGGAGGGACGCTCCCGGGCGGACCGACTCATGGTCGTCCGCTTCGCACCGAATGGACGCGACCACGACCGCTATGGCATCTCGACCGGTCGACGCCTCGGAGGCGCCGTCCGGCGTAACCGTGTGCGCCGACGCCTGCGCGAGATCCTGCGGCGCCTGCCCAACGACAGCGGCCACGGCTGGGACATCCTCATCGCGGTCCGCCCCGCCGCCGTGGATGCCTCCTACGATGAGCTCCGTGTCGCCCTCGAACGCCTCTTGCGCACCGTGCGCGGCTCGGTGAAGGCGCCCTCGTGAAGACCCCCACCGGCGCCGCCCAGCGACTCGGCATCGGCCTGATCCACATCTACCGCAAGACGCTCTCTCCCCTCTTCGCCGGTTCGTGCCGGTATGAACCATCCTGCTCGGTGTACACGGAGCAGGCCATCTCCAAGTACGGGCTGCTCAAGGGCGGCTGGATGGGTGCCAAGCGCATCGCCAGCTGCGGTCCATGGCGTCCCGGCGGCTATGACCCGGTGAAGTGATGAGAATCCGCACAGCCCTCGCAGCGCCCCTGCGCCTGTCCCCGATCGACCTGCTGGCTGCGGTGGCCATCGCGCTGATCGCCTTCAGCCTCGCGATCGGGCCGGTATTCGCGCAGGACAGCAGCCCTGCTCCCGCGGCCAGCGTCGCGGCGACGGCCACGCTCACGCCCGCGGCTTCACCTGAGCCGCCGACCGCGGGCCCCGCTCCCCCGCGGCTTCCCGCCGTCCGGGACCGCGCCCACGACCGCGCCCGGACCGAGCCCAGCCGCCGAGCCGAGCCCCTCGCCCACGCTGGCCCCTGGCGCCTCGAGCCTGGGCGACCCCTGCGCCCCGACACCCGCGCCGTCCATCGACCCCGATGCGACGCCGAACCCCGACGCGACCGCCGCGCCCAAGCCCAACCTCTGTCCGGCGCAGCCCCATGGTGCGGACCCGATGGCCTTGCTGGCGTGGGTCTTCACACCCATCTTCCAGACCATCTTCATCGGCCTCGCCTTCCTCTACAGCGTCACCGGCGACATCGGCATCGCGATCATCCTGCTGACGATCGTCATCCGCATCCTGCTCATCCCGGTCTTCCGCAAGCAGATCGTCTCGCAGCGGCGGATGCAGATGCTCCAGCCGGAGCTGCGGGCGATACAGACCAAGTACAAGGGTGACCGCCAGAAGATCTCGGAGGAGCAGATGAAGCTCTACCGGGACCGCGGCGTGAATCCGGCTTCGGGCTGCCTGCCGGCGGTGTTGCAGATGCTGTTGCTGCTGCCCATGTACCAGGTCTTCATGCAGGGCCTCAACGCACCCGACATCAGCTCCATGCTCCACCCCTTCGGAATCCAACTGGTCAACGTCCAGTGCCAGGACCCCGGCAACCCCTATGTGCCCTGCATCGACCCCAACATCCCGTGGCTCGCTTGGCTGCCCAAGATCGACGACGGCCTGATCTTCCCCGGCTACCCCGGTGGACTGCCCTCCAACCAGCCCGAGATCTTCCTCATGCTGCTCAGCGGCTTCGGCTTCGGCCTGTCGCTGCTGGCGCTGACCTCGGCCGGGCTCCAGCTCATCCAGTCACGCATGATGATGAACCGCGACGTCGCCCCCGGCGACACGCACGGCTGCCACCACCAACCGCATGATGCTGATCCTGCCGCTGTTCTCGCTCATCTATGGCGCGATCCTGCCGGCCGGCCTGTTCATCTACTGGATCACCACGACCGTCTTCAGCATCGTCCAGCAGTTCCTGATCAACGGCTTCGGCGGGCTCTTCCCGCTCTTCGGTTGGACCCCGGGCATCGCCAAGGACTTCCAGGCGCCCTTCCCGGTGAGCATGCCGGAGCCGAAACCTGCCGAGCCTGACAAGGACGGCACCCCCACGACCACCAAGCGCTCCACCAAGGACAGCGCCGCGGGCACCATCAGACCGGCAAGGCGACGCAGCCGCCGCCGAGGGAGACGACGATGAGCGAATACCAGGAGTTCACGGGCAAGACCGTCGAGGAGGCCCTCAAGAACGCGCGCGAGGAGTTCGGGGTCACTGGCCTCTCGGACCTCGACTTCGAGATCCTGACCCAGGGCAGCCGCGGTGTGCTGGGCATGGGTGCCGAGCCCGCCCGCATCATCGCCGCGCCGCGATCGGCCCTGGGCGGAGCCGCGCCCAAGAAGGAGGCTGCCGCCACCTCGCCGCCGCCTCCTCCCCCCGCGCCACAGCCCGACGACGGCCCGCGTGAGGCCAAGCCAAGCCGTGCCAAGAGCAGCGGTGAGGGGGATGACGCTACCCGCGAGCGCGACACCGACGCCCGCGAGCGCGATAGCGACCGGCGCGAACGGGATGGCGATCGCCGCCGCAGCCGTGGCGGCAGCCGCTCCCGCGAGGCCTCCACGGTCAGCGAAGCCGCGGCCACCGAGATCGAAGCAGCCGTGGCCGCAGGCTCCTCGAGCAAGTCGGAACCCTCCGGACAGCGAAGCCTCGCCCGAGGCACTCGCGGCCGGCCAGGAGATCCTCGAGACACTGGTCGAGATGATGGGCTACGACGCCAACGTCGAGGTCACCTCCGGGGCCACCGCCAAGATCACCGTCTATGGCGCCAACGAGGAGGAGAAGGAAGCCCTGGGCGCGCTCATCGGCCGCAAGGGCGAACGCCTCTCTGCGCTCCAGCACCTGGTGAACCTCATGCTCAGTCGCAAGATGGGCACCTGGACCCGCGTGCTGGTCGACGTCGAGGACTACCGTGGCCGCCGCGAGCAGCAACTCGTGGAGGTGGCCACCCGCGCCGCAGAGCGCGTGCTCGAGACCGGCCAGATGCTGCAGCTCGAGCCGATGTCCGCGCTCGAGCGCCGCTGGGTGCACCTGGCCCTGCGTGACGTCGACGGCGTCACCACCCAGTCGATCGGCGAGGAGCCCACGCGCCGGGTGGTCGTGCTCAAGGCCTAGTTCGAACGGACGCGGGCGGGCCCCCGCCCTCAGGCATGAAGCGACCCCGTCCAGACTGACGGGGTCGTGCCGTATCTGCGAGTTGGTGGAGATGGGGGAGAGTCGAACTCCCCGTCCAGAACCTTCTGCCGAAGACCACTACGAGCGTATCCGATGATTTGTCGTCGATCCGTCGTCCCGGCATCGGCACCGTGGCGGCAGATCCAGTCACGTCCCCTTGCGGGCTTGACTCCGAGCTACGTGACGCTTGCCCGGAGCGCATCCCCGCTGGATGACGCTTCCACAGCCCACGGGGACGAGGCTGCTTCCACGCTCACCTTACGGCCTTAGGCCGCGAGGGCGAGAGCAGGCTGGCGGTTGTTGCCAGTTACTTCGTTTTTGCCACCTGATTAACGAGGCCCGATGGCAACCTCGACTCGCGTTCTTCGGGGTTCGGGCCCTGTCGAGACCACGCATCCCCATGGACACGATAGTGTATCAGCCGAACCCGGTTCCCGGCCAGCGCGACCGGTCCCGCCTAACGGCCGCGCATGGCGTCGGCGACCTCGCGCTCCATGTCGCGCCTGGACTGGCGGTCGGCGATGTCGCGGCGATGGTCGTAGTGCTTCTTGCCCCTCACCAGCCCGACCTCGATCTTGGCCTTGCCGCGGTCGTTGAAGTACATCGAGAGCGGCACCATGGTCAGGCCCTTGGCCTTGGTGCGGCCGACGAGCTGGTCGATCTGGGTCCGGTGCAGCAGCAGCTTGCGGTCGCGCATGGGCTCATGGTTGTAGCGGTTGCCGCCGGCCCACGGCGCGATGCGGGCCCCGATGAGCCAGGCCTCGCCCCGCTCGATGCGGGCGTAGGCGTCCTGCAGGTTGACGGACCCTTCCCGCACCGACTTGATCTCGGTGCCGGTGAGGACGACCCCGGCCTCGAACGTATCCTCGACGGTGTAGTCGTGGCGGGCCTTGCGATTGGTGGCGACTGTCTTGCCCATCTGGCGGGCTCCTTGGCGAACGGCTGGTGCTGGGTGCGGCCCTTAAGGGTCGCACAGACACACGAACGCCGGCCCAGATGGGCCGGCGTCCTAGTGGCATGCACCACTACTCGGGTGGTTCGAGCTAGCGCTGAACCTCCGAGGCGGTGCTGCTACTTAATCGAGATTGCATTGCACACCACCTCCTTTCGCTTGTCCGAACCGTACCCGACCTGTCAAGAGCCGACCGCTCGGATCCCCCGGCCGCTGGTCGCGCGCCCGAGGTCGCTAGCTCCCCGGCGCCGGCGTGGGCATCGGTGACACGCTCGGTGACGGTGACGGCGACGCCGGCGAGGGCACTGGCTCGCTGAGCACGGCGGCCACGGCAGCCTGGAGCTGCCGGTCGAGCTCGGGGTCGGCCTCGCCCGTGCCGGCCCAGAAACGCTCGCCCTCGTCGGCCACGACCACGTCCGGGAGCAGGCCGCCCCCGTCGACCCAATGCTTGTCGCGGGTCAGCCACTTGGCCACGGAGAGGCGGTAGCCACCGGTCTCGCCGGGCAACTCGCTCCACTCCTGCACGGTGCCCTTGCCGAAGCTGGGCTGGCCCACGAGCACGGCTCGGCCCGCGTCCTGCAGCGCGCCGCCGAGGATCTCGCTGGCCGAGGCAGTGCCGCCGTTGATGAGCACCGCGACGGCCACGTCCTCGGTGGCGATGCCCTCCCCCTCGGTCTCGACCGCGATCTGCGGATCCGTCCGCGTACTCCTCCCAGTAGATGGGGCCCTCGGCGATGAACTGGCTGCTGATGGTGACGACGGCATCGACGAAGCCGCCAGGATCGTCACGCACGTCGATGACGAGTGCCTGCACGTCCGCGCCAAGCTGGTCCTCGAGGGCGGCGGCGAAGTCCTCGGCGGCGTTGGCGCTGAAGCTGTCGATGGCGATGTAGCCGACCCGCCCGTCTGCCAGCGTCGCGGTGCGCACGTCCGTGGCGGTGACGGTGTCGCGGGTGATGGACAACTCGAGCTCTTCGTCCTCGCGCAGCACGCTGAGCATGACCTCGCTGCCCCGCGGCCCACGGATGAGCCAGACCATGTCGTCGACGGTCAAGCCGTCGAGCGCTTCGCCCGCGATATCCTCGACCACGACCTCCTCACGAGCCTCCCCGGAGGCGTCCGTGATCGTCGTGGTGACGCCGCCGTCGACGCCGGTGACCACGTCGCCGGCGATGAGGCCGGCCTCCTCCGCAGGGGTATCGGCCAGGACCCGCGTGACCGTCAGGCGGCAACCCGCGTCGATGGCCTCGCACCGCTCGCCGTCGCCGTCGAGGATGGCCATCTCCGCCCCGATACCCTCGAACTCGCCGCGGGCATCGTCGAGTGCACCCGTGTACTCCGCGGGCGACATGTAGCGCGAGTAGGGGTCGTCGAGGACCTCGACCATGCCGTCGAGCGCACCCTGCAGCACCTCCTCGGGCACGGGCGTCCCGATGTAGTCGTCGGCGATGCTCTGGTACAGCTGGGTGAACGACTCGATAGCGGCCTGCTCCTCCTCGTTGCGGCCGATCGAGCCTGCGCCCAGCGACAGGCCGGCCCAGAAGATCGCCGCGGCGCCGACCCCCAGCAGCAGCAGAGCGGTGAGGCCGACACCGGCGCCGCTCGAGCGCGCGGGCGGAGCCTGCTCGGGCGGAGGTGTCGCGACGGGAACGTTCATCGCAGGCTGGCTCGGCTAGCGCAGGTACGTGCGCACACTGATCCAGGCACCGACGCCCCCAAGGCCGATGCCGGCACCGAAGCAGATGGCCATGATCTGGAGCGTGAGCGAGGCGTCGAAGCCGAGCGGCACGGAGCCCGCGATGTCGCTGGCGATGTCACTGAGGAGGGGTGAGGCGACGAGTAGCAGCAACAAGGTGATGATCGCGCCAGCGAGGCCGATGAAGACGCCCTCGAGGATGAAGGGCCAGCGAACGTAGCGGTCGGACGCACCCACCAGGCGCATGATCTCGATCTCCTGGGCCCTGGCCATGAGCGCCATGCGGATGCTGTTGACCACGATGAGCAGCACCGTCACGGCCACGAAGCTGAGCACGATGAAGCCGAGGTTGCGCAGCTGCGCGGTCAACTCGACGAGGCGGTCGATGCCGGTCTGCTGGTCGGGCACGTAGCGCACCAGGCCGGTCTCGGCACGCAGCATCTCGGTCACCGCTTCGGTCTCGCGGGGGTTGATGAGGTCGACCGTGAGGTAGGCGTAGAGCGGGTTGCTCACGCCCGCGAAGGCGGATGTGTCCTGACCTTGCTCCTCGCGTTCGGCGATGAAGTCGGCGAGTGCCTCATCCTTGCTCGTGTAGCCGACCGCAGCCACCTCCGGCAGCGCCTGCACGCGTGCCTGCAGGTCGTCCACGCGCTCCGGCAGCACGCCGTCGTGCAGCTCGGCCCGGACTTCCACGCGCGATTCGACGTATTCGAGACCCAATTCGACGCCGGCGATGACGATGACCAGGGCAGAGAGCAGGATGAGCATCAGGATCATCGTGAAGGTGGCCGCGAAGGTCATGACGCTGTTGCGCCAGAGGCCCTGCAGGGCCTGACGTACCGAGAAACGGAGGAAGTGCATCAGCGCCCTGCCTCAGTACTCACGGTGGTAGCCGCCCACCTCGTCGCGAACGACGCGCCCGTCCTCCAGCGCCACCACGCGCCGGCGCAGCGCGGTCACGACCTCGGCGTCGTGGGTGGCCATGAGCACGGTCGTACCCATCTCGTTGATGCGCAGCAACAACTGGATGATCTCCCAGCTGATGAGCGGGTCGAGGTTGCCGGTGGGCTCATCGGCGATGATCAGGCGGGGGTCGTGGACCATGGCCCGGGCGATGGCCGTACGTTGCTGCTCGCCGCCCGAGAGTTGGTGCGGGCGCTGCCGAGCCTGCTCGGTCAGCCCTACCAGGGCCAACGCCCGCTCCACCGCCGGCTCCATCAGCCGCTTAGGGGTGCCGGTCACGTCGAGCGCAAAGGCCACGTTCTCCCACACCGTCTTGCGCGGCAGCAGGCGGAAGTCCTGGAAGACGATGCCGATCTTGCGCCGCAGGAGGGGCACTTCCTTCTTCTTCATGCGCCCAAGGTCGTGACCGGCGACGTGGACCTGGCCCGCGCTGGCCTTCTCGTCACGGACCAGGAGCTTGGTCAGCGTCGACTTGCCCGCACCCGATGGTCCGACGAGGAAGATGAAGTCTCCCTCGGGGATGACCAGGTCGACGTCGATGAGCGCTTCCTTGCCGGTGCCGTAGGTCTTGTTCACCCCGATGAGGCGCACCGAATCATGCCGCTCCGGTGGGGGTAGCGGCTGACCGGGCACGGGTGCTCCGGGCTGCACGGGTGCGGGTCCTGCTGGGGCAGGCGCCCCCTCCGGCCAAGGTGCTCCTGGGGGAGGCCCGGCGACGGCCCGGGAAACGGCGTCGCTCATCGGCTGCGGAGCGTAGCACAGGGGTCGCTCCCACTCCCACTGCCGCGCCCGACTCGCCCCCCCTGCACGGTGCTACCCGCGCGCCAGTGCTTCGAGTACCGCCCGGTGCAGGCGTCCGTTGGTGGCGAGCACGCCACGGGCCGGCATGTCCGTGCCGCCGGTGATGTCGCTCACGCGTGCGCCGGCGTGCTCCATCACGGCCCGCGGCCCGGCTAGGTCCCAGAGCTTGAGCTCGGACTCGACCATGACCTCGGCGGCCCCTTCGGCCACGAGCATGTAACCGTAGAAGTCGCCCAGCCCACGGTCGCGCCAGACCGACCCCAACAACGGCCCGAACCCCGGCGCCCAGCCCGAGTCGACGATGCTGGGGTAGGAGGAGTAGACGACGGAGGCCTCGTCGAGGCGATCGACCTCGGACACCGAGAGGCGCACCGCAGAGGCCCGGTCCCAGCCGCCTGCCGCGGTGTCCACGGCCCACGCGCCGCCACCGACCCAGCTGAACCAGCGCCGGTGCAGGGCCGGCGCGCTGACGGCGCCGACGGCCAGCTCGCCCTCGACCTCGAGCGCCAGCAGCGTGGCGTAGATGGGCACGCCGCGCATGTAGTTGTGGGTGCCGTCGATGGGGTCGATGATCCAGCGGCGTCCGCTGTCCGAGGGCGCCTCGCCGTACTCCTCGCCCACGAGTCCGTGGTCCGGGAAGTGGGCGCTGATGCGCCCGCGAAGCGCTCGTTCGACGGCTGTGTCGGCCTCGGTCACGAAGGTGGCGTCGGGTTTGGCCTCGATGCCGATGGTCTTGCGGAATGAGGCCAGGCTGATGGCGTCGGCCTCGTCACAGGCGGCCAGGGCCACCTCCACGGCAGCGCCGATCTCGGTCGCAGGGTCGGGCAGGGTCAGGCGCGTCATCACTTCTCCATGCTGGCTGTCAGAGCAGGGCGTAGCTCATGGGGATATAACGCTCGAAGGCCGGCCCGGAGCCTTCGGAGCAGTAGACCGCCGGGGTGCCGTCGATGCGCAAGCCCGCCTCGAGCAGTGGCCGCAGTGCGTGGATGGCCGGGCCGGGCACTACGAGCTGCCGGCCCTCCAGCACCTGCGTGCTGCGTACGAGGTCGCCGATGAAGGCGGGCAGGTCGGCCGGGTCGGCGGCCGCGATGGGGCCGATGCGGCCGCTGGGTTGCGCGTAGCCGTAGCCCCGCACGGAGCCGGCGTCGTCGAGGTAGAGCGCATGCGTCCGGTCACGCCGCCAGAGGGCGTGGTCCTCCGGCCGTTCGTAGCCCATCAGGGCGCGGTCGAACACCGCCACCGCTTCCGCTGCTACCGGTCGCCGGCGGATTCCGACCGGCAGGGGCGGCAGGGCGTCGTCAGGCAGGAGACCGCGCAGCAGGTACAGCGGCAACCGTGGCGCGAGGCCGAGCTTGGCGTAGAGACCGGTCGAGACCGGCTGATTGGCCTCGACGCAGGTGGAGAGCCCCTGCAGGCCGGTGCCGGCACCATCAAGACAGGCCTCCAGCACAGCCCGGCCGATGCGCCGGCTCTGCCACGTCGGCTCCACGAAGAGGAACGAGAGGAAGGCCGCCGCCTCGCGGCGCATGACGATGCCGAAGGCGATCATGCGCCCGTGGTCGTCAGCCACGTAGCAGGAGCGGGGATCGGTCGCGAGAAGGTGGCCGAAGTGCATCTCCAGGGGCGCGGCGTTGCGTGGCAACAGTGGCTTCCCGCGCTTGGTGTCGAGATCCTCGATGGCATGGAAGAAGACATCCAGCATCGCTGGGACGTCGGCAGCGGTGGCCTCCCGCAGCTCAGGCAGTGCCACCCTCCCGCATGGTGGCGACGCGCTCGAGCTCGGCCACCATGAAGGCATCGAGGTCACCGTCGAGCACGGCCGTGGTGTTGCCAGTCTCGTGCTCGGTGCGATGGTCCTTGACCATCTGGTAGGGATGGAGCACGTACGAGCGGATCTGGTTGCCCCAGCCGGCCTCCACGTGCTCTCCCTTCAGCTCACGGATCTCGGCCTCGCGCTCCTCCAGCCGCCGCTCGAGCAGCCGGGCGCGCAGGATCTTCATGGCCGCCTCGCGGTTCTGATGCTGCGAGCGCTCGTTCTGGCTCTGAGCCACGATGCCGGTGGGGATGTGCGTCAGGCGCACCGCAGAGTCGGTCTTGTTGACGTGCTGGCCGCCCGCGCCCTGGGCCCGGTAGGTATCGACCTTCAGGTCGTCGTCGGGAATCTCCTCGACCTCTGCCGCCGCCTCCACCTCGGGCAGGATCTCCACCTGCACGAAGGTGGTGTGGCGACGTGACTGTGAGTCGTAGGGGCTGATGCGCACCAGTCGGTGCACGCCGCTCTCCGCCCGCAGCCAGCCGTAGGCGCGCCGGCCCTGGACCGAGACCGTGGCGCTCTTGATGCCGGTCTCCTCCCCTTCGAGGCGGTCGACGATCTCGGTGCCGAAGCCGCGCCGCTCACACCAGCGCAGGTACATGCGCAGCAGCATCTCGGCCCAGTCGGTGGCCTCGGTCCCGCCGGCACCGGCGCTGATGCTGATGAAGGCGTCACTCTCGTCGTACTCACCCGAGAAGAGCAAGCTCGTGCGCATGCGCTCGTAGATGGCGTTGACGGCGTCGTACTCGGACCCGACCTCCGCCTCGAGGTCGCTGTCACCGGCGTCGGCGGCCAGCTCGGCCAGCTCGGCCAGGTCGTTCGCGCGTGCGATGAGGCTGTTCCACGAGTCGAGCTCCTCGCGCAGGCCATCGGCCGCGCGTAGCACCCGCTTGGCCTCGCGGGAGTCATTCCAGAATTCGGGCTGCGAGGCGCGCTCGTCGAGCGCAGCGAGCTCGTCAGCCTTGGCGGCTAGGTCAAAGACGCCCCGACGTCGAGTGGACGCGGGACACGAGGTCACGGATCAGCGCGTTGTCCATCGGCGGTCAGGGTCTGGCGCTAGCGTCGAGAGCGCAGGTCCTGCAGCAGCAGGGGGCGCAGCTCGATGATCTTGAGGGCAGTCTTGCTGCGGGCGACCACGGGGTTCACGCACGGGCAGTATCCGTTGTGAACGCACTCGCCGCAGTTGCCATCACAGTCCAGCCAAGCGGCGTAGCTGCAGTTGCGGCAATCACGCTCGCAGGCGATCAGGTCGGTGAACGACAGATCGCCGATCTCGGCTCCGGGCTCAACCGAAAACGGCTTCACTTCTGGTGTCTCTCCCTCCGGTCCGTTAGCCAGGGCACGTTCCTTGCAACGGCCGCGTATGAACACACCGGCGGGGGTGGCCGCCGGTGTTTGGTGCGAGTGTACCGAGGGTAGGCACTTCCACACAAGGGGTCATCTGAACTTCGTGTGAACGAGGGCAGCGGGGTCGGCGTCCACGCCAGCCACTCCACGCCGCTCACAGGGTAGAGCGGTCCTGAGCCCTATACTCAGGCTTCCATGCGTAAGTTCCTCTCCCGCCTCGCCGGGACCTCCGAAGAATCCAACCTCAGGCCGCTGCAGCCATTGGTCGACAAGATCAACGAGCTGGAGGCGCACTACCAGGCCCTTTCGGATGATGACATCCGCGCCGAGATGGCCGAGGTGCGCGACGAGGTGCGCAGCAGCACACCGGCGACCGAACCGCCCGAGGCGGAAGATCCACGAGCGCGACAGCGAAGTTCGTGCGCAGATGCGTCGCGATCGGGAGCGGTCCGATTTCCGGCGCATGCAGGCGGCACTCGATGAAGTCCTGCCGGACGTCTTCGCGGCGGCCCGGGAGGTCAGCCGGCGGAAGCTGGAGATGCGCCCGTTCGACGTCCAGCTGCTGGGTGCGGTCGCGCTCCACCGGGGCAAGATCGCCGAGATGAAGACCGGCGAGGGCAAGACCCTCGTGGCGCCCCTGGCGGCCGCGCTCAACGCCATGTCCGGTTGGGGTGTCCACATCGTCACCGTCAACGAGTACCTGGCCAAACGCGACCCCCAGTGGATGGGCCCCATCTACCACGGCCTTGGCCTCTCGGTCGGCGTCATCCAGCACGACCGGGCTTTCCTCTACGACCCCGAGCACAAGACGACTGACGAGACGCTCGTCAACCTGCGTCCGGTGGAGCGCAAGGAGGCGTACGCCGCGGACGTCACCTATGCCACCAACAACGAGCTCGGCTTCGACTACCTGCGCGACAACATGGTCCAGGAGCTCGACGAGCGGGTCCAGCGCCGGCGCTTCTTCGGCATCGTCGACGAGGTCGACAACATCCTCATCGACGAAGCGCGTACGCCGCTCATCATCAGCGGCGCGGCGGGTGAGTCGGGCGACCTGTACAAGGTCTTCGCGCGCCTCGTCCCGCGCCTCGAGGCCCGCCCGGAGGGCGCCGAGGAAGGCGGCGACTACTTCGTCGACCTCAAGGAGCACGCCGTCTCGGCCACCGAGGAGGGCGTGGCCAAGATCGAGGCGATGCTCAACATCCGCGATCTCTATGGCGTGGAGACCGACCCGCGCCTGCCGCGTCACTTCGAGCAGTCGCTGCGTGCTCACGCGCTCTACAAGCGCGACCGCGACTACATCGTCAAGGACGACGAGATCGTCATCGTGGACGAGTTCACCGGCCGCCAGATGCCGGGCCGCCGCTGGTCGGAGGGCCTGCACCAGGCCGTCGAGGCCAAGGAGGGCGTGCGCGTCCAGCGCGAGTCGATGACCATGGCCACGGTCACCTTCCAGAACTACTTCCGCCTCTACGACAAGCTCGCGGGCATGACCGGCACGGCCATGACCGAGCAGGAGGAGTTCTACAAGATCTACGGGCTCGAGGTGATGGCCATCCCCACCCACCTGCCCATGATCCGCGAAGACTTCGCCGACCTGGTCTACCGTGACGAGCAGGCCAAGTTCAACGCCGTCATCGACGAGATCGTGGAGATGCAGGAGGCCGGCCGGCCGGTGCTGGTGGGCACGACCTCGGTGGCCAAGAGCGAGGAGCTGGGGCGGGCGCTCAAGAAGCGCGGCGTGAAGCACGAGGTGCTCAACGCCAAGTTCCACGAGAAGGAAGCCCCCATCGTGGCCCAGGCCGGACGCTCCGGTGCGGTCACCATCGCCACCAACATGGCCGGCCGCGGCACCGACATCAAGCTCGGCGGCGATCCGGCCGGCCTGACCAGCCAGAAGCTGCACGCCCGCGGGCTCAACCCCGCGGAGGTGGATCCGGAGACCTACGACGAGGTCTTCGCTCAGGCCAAGGCCGAGTGCGAGGAGGATCACCAGCGGGTCGTGGCCGCAGGCGGCCTGCACATCATCGGCACCGAGCGCCACGACGCGCGCCGCATCGACAACCAGCTGCGCGGTCGCTCCGGCCGTCAGGGCGATCCCGGCTCCTCGCGCTACTTCCTCTCGCTCGAGGACCCGCTGCTCAAGCGCTTCGCCAACGAGCGCGTGACCGCGCTGATGGAGCGCATGGGCCTCGAGGGCGAGGTGGCCATCGAGTCGAAGATGGTCTCCAAGACCGTGGAGAACGCACAGTCGCGTGTCGAGGGCCACAACTTCGACATCCGCAAGCGCATCGTCGAGTACGACGATGTCATCAACAAGCAGCGCGAGCGCATCTACGAGGAGCGCGACAAGGTCCTGCACAACGAGGACCTGAGCGAGACCGTGCTGGCCTTCGTCGAGCACGAGCTCGCCGGCCACATCGACGCCCACCTGGGCGAGGTCGAGGCCGAGTGGGACCTCGAGGGGCTGTCCGAGTCACTGGGTGCGCTCGGGCTCACCGGTGACGCCTTCAGCGCCGACGCCCTCGACGAGCAGGGCCACAAGGACGAGATCGTCGAGTACATCTACGACCAGGCTGCCGACGCCCTCGACGCGCGCGAGCGGGAGTACGGCGAGGAGACCTGGGCGCTGGTCGAGCGGGCGGTCCTGCTGCGCGCCATCGACACGCTCTGGGTCGACCACCTGACCGAGCTCGAGGACTTCCGCAAGGGCGTGGGCCTGCGTGGCTACGGCGGTCGCGACCCGCTCGTCGAGTTCAAGCGCGAGGCCTTCAGCCTCTACGACGAGCTGCGCGGCTTCATCCAGCACCAGGTGGCCTCGACCATCTTCCGCGTCAGCGTGCAGCGCCGCGAGGCCGCACCGTCGCCGGAGGCGCAGGCCATGCCCACGCTCTCACCCGAGCAGCTGGCCCGGCTCAAGAACAGCGGCAACGGGGCGCCCGGGGGTGGTATCGACACCAGCGCCGCACCGCCGGCTGGCGCTGGCACGGTCACGCCCGCGGTCTCGTCAGGCGGCAGTGCCACCGCCACCAGCGGCGCCACGATCACGACCACCACGCAGGTCCTCCCCGGGCTGGGCCCGCAGGTGCCCCGCAACGTGCAGCTGCAGAAGGGCGACGAGAAGCTCGAGGGCGGCCCGGCCACGGCTGCGGATCAGGCGCCTGACGGCACCAAGATCGGCCGCAACGACCCCTGCTGGTGCGGCTCGGGCAAGAAGTTCAAGCGCTGCCACGGGGCTGCCTGACCGCTTGGGTGATGGCCCGGCCGAGGTCGGGACCGCGAGTCGTTATCGTCGCTACGCGCCTTTGGTGATCACCTGCCGACGGGCGCGCATCGCCGCGTCCAGCAGGCGGTCTTCCACGGGCGCGCCAGTCCGTTCGAGCGCGGCTCTCGACGTGCTGCCGGTCGTCACCAGCACCGAATGCGCCCCGCATGCGGCGGCGGCTTCATGGTCGTCGACGGTGTCGCCGATGACCACCGTGCGCGCCGGTTCGGCCCCGATGGCCGCGAGGTGGTGCCGCAGTCGCTCGGCCTTGGAGCCGTCGCTATCGGTGGTGGGACTGCCTTCGATCCGGACGAAACGACCGCGGATGCCATGGTGGTCGATGAGCGCCTGGAGCTGCTCGTCGTGGGCCATCGACAAGAGCGACTGACCCGCGCCGTCTGCGGCGAGCAGGTCCATGGCCGCCTCGGCGTCCGGCTGCAGGCCGAGCGCGAAGACGGCGCTAGCGTACTCGACCTCGTAGCGCTCGCGGATGTAGCGCAGCTCCTGCTCCGTCACCGGCCTGCCGAACAGGCGGGCGTAGAAGCCACCGTACGGCCGCCGGAAGTGGGCCCGGATAGCGTCGCCGGTGACGCCCGGCAGGCCGAGGGCCTCGAGGGTTCGTCGCGCGATGCGAGCGGTCAACTCGAAGTCGTCGAGGAGGGTTCCATTCCAGTCCCAGACGACGTGCCCGGTCAAGGGCGGGTCGCCTGGCCCGGGTGGGCCTGACGTCCTAGGCGAGGCTCCAGACCCCGAGCGCGTAGCCGACGATGAGGATGGCGAAGGTGACGACCGCGAGGCCCACGATGGCTGCCACCGCGATACGGGGGTCGGTCTTCTCGACCTCCGAATTCTCCAAGGGGGCGGCGTTCCAGCGGCGCGAGCGGAGCCCCTCGCGGTAGTCGCCCTCGGCGGGCACGGCTTCAAGGCCGCCCTCCGCGTCCGGGCGGTAGAGCGTCGTCTTGCCCTGGCCTTCGACCGGCTGCAGGCCTGCTCCGTCGGTCATGCGATTCCTTCGTCTTCCTCGTCCCACAACAGCATGGCTTCGGCACGCTGCATCTCCGAGGAGAATAGCGCGCCCACCGACTTGCCCTGGTGGATGCGGGCGATGGCCTCGCCGATGAGCGGCGCCACCGAGAGCACCTTGATCTTGTCCAGCCGGTGCGAGGCCGGAAGCGGGATGGTGTCGGTGATGACCACCTCGCGCAGGGCCGAGTCGCGGATGCGGTCGATGGCCGGGTCCGAGAGCACGCCGTGGGTGGCGCAGCCGTAGATCTCCGCGGCCCCCTCACGCACGAGCGCCTTGGTCGTCTCCACCAGCGTGCCGCCAGTGTCGATCTCGTCATCGACGATGATGGCGCGCTTGCCGCGCACCTCGCCGATGACGTTCATGACCTCGGCTCGGTCATCGTTGCCCTCGCGCCGCTTCTCGATGATGGCCAGGGGCGCGCCCACCAGCTCGGCGAAACCGCGCGCACGCTTGGCAAAGCCGAGGTCGGTGACCACCACCGTGTTCTCCAGTTCCTTCTGCTGCCAGTAGTTCGAGAGCAGGTGGGTCGCGGTCAGCTCATCGACGGGAATGTTGAAGAAGCCCTGGATCTGGCCCTGGTGCAGGTCCATCGTGAGCAGGCGGTCGGCGCCGGCCACGCTGATCATGTCGGCGATCAGCCGGGCCGTGATGGGCACGCGCGGCTGATCCTTCTTGTCCGAGCGGCCGTACGAGTAGTAGGGCACCACCGCGGTGATGCGCCCGGCGCTGGCCCGCTTGAAGGCGTCGATCATGATGAGCAGCTCCATGATCGACTTCTGCACCGGCTTGCACGTGGGCTGCACGAGGAAGACGTCCTTCTCGCGCACGTTGTCGATGATGCGCACGAAGATGTTCTCGTTGGCGAACTCGAACACCTCGGACTGGCCCAGATCGGCACCGAGATAGCGGCCGATCTTGCGTGCTAGTGCCTGATTGGCGTTGCCTGAATAGAGGCCCAGCGCGTCGTTGGCACCCGCGTGCTCGGTATCGCCGAAGGCGGTCACGTCGCCATCAGGGCCAGAACCGTCATGCCTGCGCCGCTCCGTCGTCGCTGGGGCCGCCTTCATCGGGCCCGTCCGCTCCATTCTCACCGACACCGCGCTGCTCTGCCAACCCTTCCCGGAAGACGGCGATGCCGGCCACGGTGTCGCCCTCGTTGAGACGCATCACGATGACGCCGCGGGCGGCGCTGCCATAGCGGTTGATGGACTTGACGTCCGTGCGCACGACCTGCCCCTCCCTGGAGATGAGCAGCAGTTCCTCGTCGGACTCGTCCACGAGCTCCACGGCCGCGACCTTGCCGCTCTTGGCGCCCTCGAGCGAGATGAGGCGTACGCCCTGACCGCCCCGGTGCTTGGGCCGGAACTCGCTGTTGGCCACACGCTTGCCGTACCCGGTCTCGGTGAGCACGAGGATGTCCATGTCCTCCCGTAGCACGCCCATGACCACGACGCGGTCGTTCTTGTTGGCCAGGCGGATGCCGATGACGCCGGCGGCGTCGCGGCCCATGGCCCGCACCTCCGACTCCTTGAAGCGGGCGATGCGGCCCATGGCCGTGGCCAGGATGATGTCGTCGTCACCGGAAGACACTGCCACCCACGCGAGCTTGTCGTCCTCTGGCACAGTGATGGCCCGGATGCCCGTAGAGCGCACACGCTCGAACTTCTCGATGGCCGTCTTCTTCACGACGCCCTTGACCGTGGCCATGACCAGGTTGTGGCCGGGCTCGAAGTCGGGCAGCGTGATGGTCGCCAGCACGCGCTCTCCGGAGTCCACCTGCACGCCCTCGAGGTTGATGATGGGCATGCCCTTGGCCTGGCGCGTGGCGTCGGGGATCTGGTGCACCTTGGAACTGAAGACGCGTCCGCGATCGGTGAAGAACAGGGCCCAGTCGTGGGTGTTGGCCACGAGCAGGTACTTGACTGCGTCTTCCTCCACGGTACGGGCGCCGATGATGCCCTTGCCACCGCGCGCCTGGCGCCGATAGGTGACCAGCGGCTGACGCTTGATGTAGCCGCGGCCGCTGATGGTGATGACCACGTCCTCGTCGGCGATGAGGTCGTCGTCACTGAGCTCCTTGTCGGCACTGCCCTCGATGCGTGTGCGACGGTCCTCGCCGTACTTGACGTCCAGCTCGCCCAGCTCGTCACGGATGATCTGCAGCACCCGCTTGGGGTTGGCCAGGATGTCCTCGAGCTCGGCGATCCTCTGGATGATGGAGACGTACTCGTCCTCGATCTTCTGACGCTCGAGGGCGGCTAGTCGGCGCAGCTGCATCTCGAGGATGGCATTAGCCTGGACCTCGCTGAGACCGAAGCGGCCCATCAGGTTGGCGCGCGCGGTCTCCACGTCGGCCGACTCACGGATGGTCTTGATGACCGCATCGAGGTTATCGAGGGCCGTCTTGAGCCCCTCGAGGATATGGGCCCGGTCCCTGGCCTTGCGCAGGTCGAACTCGGTGCGCCGGCGCACGACCACCTGGCGCCACTCGATGTGGTGCTGGAGCATCTGCTTGAGCGAGAGCGTCTGCGGCTGGCCGTCGACGAGCGCGACCATGTTGGCGTTGAAGGCCATCTTCAGCGCCGTGTGCTTGAAGAGGTTGTTGAGCACCTTGCGCGGGGCTGCGTCGCGCTTGCACTCGATGACGATGCGCATCCCGTCGCGATCGGACTCATCACGCATGTCGGCGATGCCATCGATCTTGCCGCTCTTGACGAGGTCGGCGATCTTCTCCAGCAAGGTCGACTTGTTGACCTGGTACGGGATCGATGTGGCCACGATGGCCGTGCGCCCGGCGCGCGTCTCTTCGAAGGCGATCTGTGCCTGCATCACCACGCGGCCGCGCCCATGACGGTACATGTCGCGGATGGCGTCGATCTCCTCCCACTCGCCGGTCACGGGGTTGCGTCGGCGGTCGTAGCGGAAGATGGTGGCGCCCGTGGGCAGGTCCGGGCCGAGCAGGTCCTCGCAGAGCGCGTCGGTGTTCATCTCGGGGTCGTCGATGAGCGCCTGCGTGGCACGCACGACCTCGCCCAGGTTGTGGGGCGGGATGTTGGTGGCCATGCCCACGGCGATGCCGGCAGAGCCGTTGATGAGCAGGTTGGGCAGCTTGGCCGGCAGCACCGACGGCTGCATGCGCGTGCCGTCGTAGTTCTCGACGAACTCGACGGTGTCCTTGTCGATGTCGGCGAGGACCTCGGCCGTGATGGCCGTCATGCGCGCCTCGGTGTAGCGCATGGCCGCAGCCGGGTCGCCGTCGACGGAGCCGAAGTTGCCCTGGCCGTCGACGAGCGGGAAGCGCAGCGAGAAGTCCTGGGCCAGCCGCACGAGGGCGTCGTAGATGGCCTGGTCGCCGTGAGGATGGTACTTGCCCATGACGTCGCCGACGATGGCCGCGCACTTGCGGTACGAGGAACCCGAGTGCAGGCCCATCTCGTTCATGGTGTACAGGATGCGGCGGTGCACCGGCTTGAGGCCATCACGTACGTCGGGCAGGGCTCGGCTGACGATGACGCTCATGGCGTAGTCGAGATAGGCCGTCTTGAGCTCTTCCTCGATGGGGACCGAGCGGACGTTGCCGACGTGGTCGGTCATGCGCGACTCCTCGTGTAGCGGTCGCCCTGGGCGGCGACCGCGTCAGTGCTGCTGGCGAGAGCGTCGGCGTAGGCCGCCGCCCGCATGGAAGCGATGCTGGTGGACGGGGCCTTGCGGTCGCGGCGGATGCCCTCCAGTCGAGCGCGCAGCTCGCCCGCGAGCGCATCCGGCTGCTTGGAGAGCGAGTCGCGGATGACCCACGCACGCGCCCCGTCGCGCTCTTCGACGGCGATGTCGGTCTGGGCCCGCAGGAACGCGGCGGTGGCCTCGGCGTCGACCAGCGTCCACTCTCGGATGGCCCACGAGAGCGCCTTCTGGACCATCACCTCTGCGTCACCCATGAGCGTTCCGATCAGCTCGATGGCGTGCTCGAGCGCGGACGGCCGGAGTCCGCCGCGGCGGGCCACCGGCACGCGGTGCGGCAGCGTGGCCAGGGTGGCGAGGATGAGCCGGCGTTCGTAGACGTGCTCGGAGTAGAGCAGTTGCTCCAGCTCGGCCCAGCGGAACTGCTCGGCCAGGACGCCCCTGGCCCACGGGTCTGCGAGGCTGTCGGTGGCGATCCAGTCGGCGGCGACACGCCCCAGCTGGCGCATGACCTGCCAGCTCATCTCCGGGTCCTCCGCGAGCGATCGCCGGAGCGGCTCATGGGCATGGAGGCGCAGGTCGCGGTGGTCGGCCCCTGAGAGTCCGGTGCGCGAGCTGCAGCGCGGACATGCTCGAGCCTTCGCGTAGCGCCGCCTTGATCGGCTTGGCCATGGCCTCGGAGAGGGCGCCCCGGACGAGGTAGCGCGCCGGCGTCTCCGGGCAGGCGCGCGTGACCAGCTCCAGGTAGGCCGGCTCGGTCAGCGAGACCAGCCCCTCGGTCAGGGTCGCAAGGTAGGCATCCGGCTCCTCGGTCAGGTCGGCCAGGCGCCGGCCCAGCGCTGACGCCTCCTCGAGGTGTGCCGTCACGAAGGCCCCTGCCTTCGCGGTTGCCTCAGACATCGAGGTTCTGCACCTTCCTGGCCTCGGCTCGGATGAAGTCCTTGCGTGGGCCGACCTTCTCACCCATGAGCACGGTGAACATGTGGTCGGCCTCGGCCGCATTCTCCGGGTCGACCTGCAGCAGCGTGCGCGTGGCCGGGTTCATGGTCGTCTCCCAGAGCTGTTCGGCGTTCATCTCGCCGAGGCCCTTGAAGCGCTGGACGGTCAGGTTCTTGACCTTCATCTCCTTGACGATGCGGTCGCGCTCTCTCTCGTCGGCTGCGTAGTGGGTGACCTTGCCCGTGCTCACGCGGTACAGCGGCGGCTGCGCGATGTAGAGATGACCGGCCTCCACCAGCTCTGGCATGTTGCGGTAGAAGAACGTCATCAGCAACGTGCGGATGTGTGCGCCGTCGACGTCTGCGTCGGCCAGCAGGATGACCTTGTGGTAACGGAGCTTGGAGAGATCGAAGGTCTCGCCGATGCCGGTGCCGAGGGCGATGATCAACGGGCGGATCTTCTCGCTCGAGAGGACACGGTCGATGCGTGCCTTCTCCACGTTGAGCATCTTGCCGAACAGCGGCAGGATGGCCTGGCTGCGGCGATCGCGGCCCTGTTTGGCCGAGCCTCCGGCCGAGTCACCCTCGACGATGTACAGCTCGCTACGCTCGGGGTCGCGCTCCTGGCAGTCGGCCAGCTTGCCTGGCAAGGCCGAGCCTTCCAGCGCCGACTTGCGCACCACCAGATCACGCGCCTTGCGCGCCGCCTCGCGCGCCCGGGCCGCAGTCAGAGACTTGTCGATGATGCGCCGGGCATCGGAGGGGTTCTCGTCGAGGAACTGGCCGATGCCCTCCCCTACCGCGGTCTGCACCTGGCCCTTGATCTCGGCGTTGCCGAGCTTGGCCTTGGTCTGGCCCTCGAACTGCGGCTCGGTCAGCTTCACGCTGATTACCGCCGTCAGGCCTTCGCGCACGTCGTCGCCCGAGAGGGCGCTCTTCTTGTCCTTGATCAGGCCCTGGCGGCGGGCCCAGTCGTTGAGCGACGTGGTCAGCGCAGCGCGAAAGCCGGTGACGTGGGTGCCGCCGTCAACCGTGTTGATATTGTTAGCAAAGGCAAGGACTGTTTCGCTGAATCCGTCGTTGTACTGGATGGCGACCTCGATCTGCGTCGCTCCATCCCTCTTCTCCGCCGATATCGGGCGGAAGTTGAGGGGGTCCTTGCCCTTGTTGAGGTGCCGTACGAAGCTGACCAGGCCACCCTCGAAGTAGAACGACTTCTCGCGCACGGGGGTGACGTGTTCATCCACGAGACGGATGTGCACGCCCTTGGTCAGGTAGGCCGACTCGCGCAGGCGTTGGGCGATGACGTCGAAGCTGACCTCGACGGTCTCGAACACCTTCGGGTCGGGCCTGAACGTGGTGGTCGTGCCCTTGCGTCCGGCCGCGGGGCCGATGGCCTTGACCTTGCTGACTGGGACGCCGCGCTCGTACGACTGCGTCCAGACCTTGCCGTCGCGCACGGACTCGACGGTGAGCGACTCGGAGAGCGCGTTGACCACGCTCACGCCCACGCCGTGCAGACCACCGGAGACCTTGTAGCCGCCACCGCCGAACTTGCCGCCGGCGTGGAGCACCGTGTGTACGACCTCCAGCGCGCTCTTGCCGGTCTGCTTCTGCGTGCCCACCGGCACGCCGCGGCCGTCATCGCTGTTGCGGATCGAACCATCCGCGAGGATGGTGACCTCGATGTACTCGGCGTGGCCGGCCATGGCTTCGTCGATGGAGTTGTCCACGACCTCCCACACGAGGTGGTGCAGGCCCCGAGCATCGGTGGAGCCGATGTACATGCCCGGCCGGCGCCGGACGGCCTCGAGGCCTTCCAGCACCTGGATGGAACCGGCGTCGTACCTCGGCGGCTTGGGCATGGTGGAAGCCGGGGCCTTGCCCTCAGCTGTGGCCTGGTCGGTCATCGCTGCGCTCCAGTCATCGGTCGATCGTGGTCAGTCGGTCGACCAGTCGACCGAGGTCATCATCGTCATACCAGGTGATGGTGATGCGTCCGCCGACTCGGCCCGACGCGATGGTCACCTTGGTTCCCAGCGCTTCACGCATCTGGGACTCCATGTGTTGGATATCGGGGTCGGCAGTGCGATCCGCGGCGCGTGCGCGGCGCGTCTTTGGCGTCCTTCGCCGCCTGCACCAGGTCCTCGGTCTGGCGTACCGATAGCGAGCGCGCCACGACCGTGGCCAGCAGTACCTCCTGCTGCGCCGCGCTCTCGAGCCCCGCAAGTGCCTTGGCGTGGCCGCCGCTGATGCTGCTGTCGGCGACTGCCGCTTGCACACCCGGTGCAGTCTCGAGGATGCGCAGTGCGTTGGCCACCGACGGGCGGGACCGGCCGACGCGCTCGGCCACTCGCTCCTGCGTCAGCGAGAACTCGTCCATCAATCGGCGAAACGCGCGCGCCTCATCGAGCGCATTGAGGTCGGACCGCTGGATGTTCTCGATGAGCGCGAGCTCCAGGCGCTCCTGTTCGTTAGCCGAGCGAACTATGACGCGAATCATCTCGAGGCCGGCCATCACCGCGGCCCGAAGGCGCCGCTCTCCGGCGATGAGCGTGAAGCCGTCGCCATCCTGCATGACCACGATGGGCTGCAGCAGGCCATGCGTGACGATCGAATTGGCCAGCCGGGCCAACTCGTCGGGGTCGAACGAGCGCCGGGGCTGATCGGGGTTGGGGCTGACGGATGCGATCGGCACCTCGCGTATCCCGGATACGCCCGGAGGCGCGGTGGGAATGAGCGCGGCCAGGCCTCGTCCGAGGCCGCTGCTCTTCCTGGGTTCGACGGCCATGGCCTACATCACCTCGCCTTCCGGGACGTTGCGCGGTACTTGATATCGCTCGCGCGCGGCCAGCAGTGCCGCACTGGGTCTGACGGCGCCACGCTCGAGCAACTCAGCCGTCACGGCTTGATACGCCAGGGCGCCGCGCGAGTTGGGACTGTACTGGGAGATCGGTAGTCCGTAGCTCGGCGCTTCTGCGAGACGGACGCTGCGGGGAACCACGGCCCCGAAGACTTGGTCGCCGAGATGGCGCCGAACCTCGGCAGTGACGTCGGCGGAGAGGCTTGTGCGCCCATCGTGCATCGTGAGCACGACTCCCTTCATGGCCAAACGGGGGTTCAGGTGCTCACGGATGAGCTCGATCGTGGCCATGAGTTGGCCGAGGCCCTCGAGGGCGTAGTACTCGCACTGCAGTGGGATCAGGACCGAGTCGGCGGCGGTCAGGCCGTTGACGGTGAGCAGGCCGAGAGACGGCGGGCAGTCGAGCAGGACGTAGTCGTAGCGGTCCCCTGCCCCATCGAGCACGCGCTTGAGTCGACGCTCTCGGCCCGTGTTCGGCACCAACTCGACTTCAGCGCCAGCGAGGCTTCGGTCCGATGGCAGCAAGAACAAGCCCTCGACGCTGGTGCCCTGGACGACCTCATCGAGTGGGACGTCGGAGAGAAGCACGTCATAGACGGAGGAGCTGAGTCCGGCGCGGTCGATCCCGAGGCCGCTGGTGGCGTTTCCCTGGGGGTCAAGGTCGATGAGTAGCACGCGCTGACCGTCCTGGGCGAGGTACGAAGCAAGACTGACTACGGTGGTTGTCTTGCCGACGCCGCCCTTCTGGTTCGCGCAGGCGATTATCTCGCCCACCTAGCCCCCAAGCCATTCGCTAGACACTCCACGAATTCTACCCGTACGGACGGGATGTTGCTTCCTGTCACCACCACGGCCGCATGGCGGCAACCGCACAGTCCGAGATCGGCTCCAAGCGTGATCATTCGGTATTCACTCCGCCTCCACGCGCACATATCCGCATCTTGTCCACAATCTTGGTGGACGAGCGGATGAACGACCCAGCGATTCGATGTTCCACGTGGAACACACAACGATTGAGCGGACGTTCGCTCCCGGTGTGGTCACGATCGGCGAGGGGAGGGCGCATTGTCGCACCGCCGCCAGCAGCGAGGGCGCGGTGTTCCACGTGGAACACCGCGCCGGCTAGTGCATCCACCGGCGGCAGCGCTAGCCGGCCGGTGGCACGCACCAGACGATACACCCGACAGGTAGGACAGAGCGTCACCGACGGCGAGGGCATGAACAGGGGAGGGGAGCGGTCGCCCGTGTCCGGCCGGCGCTCAGTGACGGCCTGGGATCGTGCCTGAGGCAGCGCTTTGGGGCTCGTCTATACTCTCGGCACGGGTGGACCGCAGTGCGAGGGGCGACTCGGACGCACCACCTGCTGCCGTGGAACTTCAAAGCATCGACGTACTCTGATGAGCGTGTTGGCTCCTGCCGTGGGAGCCGTCCTAGCTGCCATCCTGGAGTCGAGCGTGCTGACCCATCTTCAGGTGGGCAGCGTCAGGCCCGACCTCGTCTTCGCCATGGGCATCGCTGTGGCGATGGTCCTCGGCTTCGAGAGCGGCATGACCTGGGCCTTCGTGGGAGGCATCGCGCTCGACCTGCTCTTGCCCGGGCGTGCCCTGGGTTCTTCGGCGTTGGCGCTGTTGCTGGTGGGCGCTGCCGCGCTCATGGCCGCGCGCGTGCTCTGGCCGCCGCGGCTGCTGTTCATCGCAGGCACGGCGTTCGTGCTGACATTCGCCTATCAGCTCCTCGTGGCGGCCCTGCTGGCCTTCACCGAGAGAGCCGCTTTGACGGGCGTCTCGCTGGCGGACATGGTGGTCATCGGCCTGCTCAACGCCGTCATCGCCGGCGCGACCGTGCCCCTGCTGCGCGCCCTCGAGCTGCGCTTCGGCGAACCGGAGCGACTGGCGTGGTGAGGCCATGAGCGACGGACGACTGCACCCGGAGCGCTTCTCTGCGCCGACGCGGAACCTGGCCCCGCGATTCATCGCCTTCGGCATCGCCATCATCCTCGCCGTCAGCGGCTTGGGGTTGCGCCTGTTCCAGTTGCAGTTGGCGGAGGGCTCGACCTACGCGGCGTACCAGGAATACGAGCTGACCACCGAGCGGCCTGTCCCCGTGGCACGCGGCCTGATGTTCGACCGCAAGGGCCGACCGCTGGTGGAGAACGTGCCCACGTTCGTGCTGCGCATCCTGCCCGCGGAGTTGCCGCTCGACGACCGCCTCGAGGTGGCCGGCCGTATCTCCGACCTGACCGACGTCAAGACACGCAAGATCATCGAGCGGCTGGACCGCCATACCGGCTCGCAGTACGAGCTGGTGCGTATCACCGACATCGATACCCAGACGGCCCGCGTCATCGAGGAAGACCCGGGCCAGTTCCCGGGCGTGCGGGTGGACCTCGAGGCTCGCCGCAAGTACCACTTGGGCAAGCTCATGGCTCACGTGCTCGGCTGGACCGGCCGCATCAACGCGATCGAGTACCAGCGCCTCAAGGACGACGGCTACTACCCTGAGGACCTGCTGGGCAAGGCCGGTCTGGAGGCCACGTGGGAAGACGTCCTGCGCGGCACCTACGGCCTTGAAGAGGTCGACCTCGACCGCCAGGGTCACGAGATCAAGGCGCCGGTCATCCTGCGTGAGCCGAAGCCCGGCAACTCGTTGGAACTGACCATCGACACCAAGGTCCAGAAGAAGCTGAGAAGGCCCTCAAGTGGGCCATGAACAGGATCGGCGTCAAGCGCGGCACGTTCCTGGCCATGAACCCGCAGAACGGCGAGATCCTGGCCATGGTCTCGCTGCCCACGTACGACAACAACCAGTTCGCCCAGGGCATCTCCATGGCGGACTACAACAAGCTGCTCAGGGACCCCTCCAAGCCCATGCTCAACGTGGCCATCAACGAGCAGTACCCGCCGGGCTCCACCTACAAACTGGTGACCGGCACCGGCGCACTCGCCGATGGCCGCATCAGCACGACCTCGCACATCACCACCAAACCCTTCCTCGAGATCGGCGATTGGCAGTACCACGAGTGGAACGGCGAGGGCTGGGGCCCACTCAACATCTACGACGGCTTCGGTCACTCGAGCGACACCTACTTCTACCAATTGGCCGGCAGGCTGGGCATCGACCGCCTGGCCTACTGGGCGCACCAGTACGGCTTCGGTCGGCCCACCGGGATCGATCTGCCGGGCGAGGCCAGCGGCATCGTGCCCACCAACGAGTGGAAGCGGCGCACCAAGAACGAGATCTTCTTCACCGGTGAGCTGTACCAGGCCGGCATCGGCCAGGGCTACAACATGAGCACACCCATCCAGATGCTCAATGCCTATGCCGCGCTGGCCAACGGCGGCACGGTCTACAAGCCGCAGCTGGTGCGCAAGGTCCTCGACGCCGAGGGCAAGCTCGTGGAACGGGTCCAGCCAGAGGTCGTACGGCAGATGGACGTGGACAAGTCGGTCTTGCGCACCATGCGCCAGGCAGCTCGCCGCGTGGTCACCATCCGTCACACCGACAACCTCGTCGATCTGCCCATCGTGGTCGCCGGCAAGTCGGGCACGGCTGAGTTTGGTGAGCGCGACAAGCAGGGCCGCTTGCCGTTCAGCAACTGGTTCGCCGCCTTCGTGCCCAAGCAGGCGCGCAAGACCGCGTCCGACCCTAGCGGCGTGAACGCGGTCAAGCGCGAGGATTCCGACCTCGTGGTGCTGGCCTATCTCGATGACACGCGCACCAAGGGCAACGCTGCCACCGAGGTGGTCAAGTACTTCCTCCAGCTGCACTACGGGCTCAAGGTGGACCTGCGCAACCACCACTACCTCGTGCGCGACAACTTCTACGACCGCAACAGCTGATGAGCGCACTCCGCCTGGAGCCGGCACGCGTCGGCACGCTGACCGCGCGGGAAGGGGAGGGCCGCTGGTACGGCTTCGACCTGCAGTTGGCCATCTTCGCCCTGTCGCTCACCGTCATCGGCCTGCTCATGGCCTTCACCAACTCGGCCGGAGAGCCATTCCGGCCGAACTCCGTCTTCGTTCGCGGGCTCATCTGGCTCGCGTTTGCGGCGATCATCTTCGTTGCCACCGCCGCTGCCGACCACCACTGGCTACGCACGTTCGCATGGCCGATCTATGGCTTCAGCATCGCCCTGCTGGTGCTTACGTTGGTGGTCGGCGGCGGTGTCGGTGGCGTGCACCGCTGGGTCTCGGTCTTCGGCCTGCAGTTCCAGTTCTCGGAGGTGACCAAGATCCTGCTGGCGGTGATCCTGGCCCACTTCCTGGCCAAGCGAGAGCGGCACATCAGCAGCTTCAGCACACTGGTTGGCGCCGGGCTCATCGTGTTCCCGCTGCTCGTGCTCGTGCTCATCCAGCCCGACCTCGGCACCTCGCTCGTGTTCGGCGCGATCATGCTCGGGTCACTCTTCTTCTCCGGAGCCAGCCTGCGCTGGCTGGCGGTGACCGTGCTGGGTGTTCTGGCCATGGTGCCGCTGGCCTGGCAGTTCGTCCTGCGTGACTACCAGAAGCAGCGACTGGCCTCGTTCCTCGATCCCGCAGCCGACCCGCTCGGTTCGGGCTTCCAGCTGCAGCAGTCACAGATCACGGTCGGCTCAGGCGGCCTCTTCGGCCGCGGCCTGACCAACAGCCTCGCGGGCCAGAACCTCCCGGTGGGCTCGACGGACTTCGTCTTCGCGCACGTGGCCGAGCAGTTGGGCTTCCTCGGCGGCTCGGTCGTACTGGTGCTCTTCGCCTTGCTCATCTGGCGCGTCCTGCACGTGGGTTGGCGCTCGGGCGACACCTTCACCCTGGCCTTCTCGGGCGGTATCGCGGGCATGCTCCTGTTCCAGATGATCGTCAACATCGGCATGGTCCTCGGGGCCATGCCCATCACCGGCCTGCCGCTGCCGTTCGTGACCTACGGCGGCGCTTCGCTGCTGAGCGCCGCGCTCGGCCTGGGCATCCTTGAGTCGCTGGCCATGCAGCGCTCGAGATCGAGCTGAGGCGCCTTGCGCCGGTTCCTATGGCCCATCGACGACGCGCCAGAGCGACCGGCCCCCGCGAGGGGGTCTGCCGCTAGGCTGTAGTGCGATATGCCCATTCTCCCTTTCGACCTACCTGACCTTTCTGTCTTCTCGTCCGGCGCCGGCGGCGAGGAGGGCGCAGCCTTTGCGGACGCGCTGTTCAGCCTGTTCATCCTCTTCCTCGCAGCCAAGATCGGCGAAGAGATCTTCCGGCGTATCAATCAGCCAGGTGTCATCGGTGAGCTGCTCGGCGGCTTCATCGTCGGCCCCTTCGCGCTGGGTCTGGCCAACGTCACGCTCACGGCCGAGGTCTTCGCTGAGCTGGGCGTGGTCATCCTGCTCTTCACGGTCGGTCTGGAGGTGCGCCTCGACGACCTGCTCAAGGTCGGTCCCATGGCCATCGCGGTCGGTACCATCGGCTTCATCCTGCCCATCATCGCGGGCATCGGTATCGGCTTGGCCATCGGTGAGGACGTCCTGCCCGCTGCGCTCATCGGCCTGGCCCTCGCGGCCACCAGCATCGGCATCACCAGCCGCGTGCTCGCCGAGATGGGCGTGCTCGACAGAGCCTTCTCCCGCGTCATCCTGGGCGCGGCCATCGTGGACGACATCCTGGCCCTGCTGGCCATCGGTCTTCTCTCCGGCCTGGCCGAGGGTGACTCTGGGCGCCGAGACGCTGGTGACCCTCGTCGCCGGCCTCATCTTCGTAGGTGTCGGCCTGGCCCTGGCCCCGCTCGGCCGGCGCCTGCCGCGCAAGGTCTTCGTCTGGCCCATGTTCGCCGACACCCCGGTCGTACCGGTGTTCATCATCATGTTCGCGGGTGCGCTACTGGCCCAGTTCGTAGGTCTCGCCGCCATCATCGGCGCCTTCGTGGTGGGCCTCTTCATCGCCGAGACCCCGGTGCGCGAGGAAGTGGAGCACGGCTTCCGTTCGTTGCTGGGCATCTTCGCACCGTTCTTCTTCGCGGTCACCGGCGCCAACATCGACATGAGCGCGCTACTTCAGCCGGACCTGCTCATCATCGTGCTCGTGCTGGCCGTCATGGGCGTCCTGACCAAGCTGGTCGGCGGCATCATCGGCTCGTGGAAGCTGGGCAAGTGGAACTCGGTCGTGGTGGGCGTGGGCATGAGCCCGCGTGGCGAGGTCGGCATCGTGGTCTCAGCCCTGGGACTCTCGCTGGCGCTCATCAGCCAGGAGGTCTACGCCGTCCTGCTGGCCGCGGTCATCCTGACCACGCTGGTGGCGCCCGTGATGTTGCAGTGGGTCATCCCCAAGGCGCCGCGTGACGAGCGTCACGGTGGCGACGAGGCCAGTTCTCCGGCCTAAGACCGCTCGCGGGCGGTGACCGCGACCCGGGGTCCAGCGGTTGCCGGGTTCAGGGCGCGCGGTGCAGCAACTCGTCGAGCTCGCGCTTATACGTGCGCCCCATGGTGGTGCGCCCGAGCCACTCGATGTAGCTGTGGTCGAAGCGGTCCACCTGGTTAAGCGTCCAGCCGCGATAGCGCCCGAACGTCAGCGGCCGGCCCTCCGGCCGAGGGCTCTGCGGCGGCGGGCCGGCTTCGCCGTGGGGGCTATCCGCCGGCGCCACGTTGGCCGCGCCTGCACGTGTGGGGCGCCCGTCGCCCTTCACCGGCGTGGGCTCGGTGGAGGATCGCAGCCCCAGGCGCTGGTCGTACGCGCGACGCTTGGCCGGGTCGCCGAGCGTGGCGTACGCCTCGTTCAGCTCGGCCATGCGCGCCGCTGCCTGGGACGACTGGTCGCGGTCGGGGTGGTAGCGCTTGGCAAGATGGCGGTAGACGACCGAGATGAGCTCGCGGTCGGCCTGCGGACTGACCATGAGCACGTCGTAGTGGGTATTCGGCATACTCCCCGACCATAGCCGACCTGCGCCAGTCGCGGCACGATTGACGCCGAATCGCGAATCCGGCTACCATCACCGTTCGCGCCCGGGCGTCTGTCGCGCCGTGTTCGCCTGCGACTCGTGCCCCGCGTCAGACCCAGTCACACCATCACGTACCGACCACGCAACGGGAACCCCATGTACGCAGTCATCGAATCAGGCGGCAAGCAGCACCGCGTCGAGCTCGGCTCGGAGATCCAGGTCGATCGTCTGGACGTCCAGCCCGGCGACTCCATCACGCTCGATCGCGTCCTGCTGGTCGCGGATGGGGACGAGTCCGCGATCGGCCAGCCGATCGTCGACGGCGCCACCGTCTCGGCCCAGGTCGTGGCTCAGAACCGCGGCCAGAAGATCATCGTCTTCAAGTACAAGCCCAAGGCGCGTACGCGTGTCAAGAAGGGCTTCCGCGCCGAGCTGACGACGCTGCGCATCACCGACATCGCATTCGGTGGCAAGAGCGCCGCCAAGGATGCTGAGCAGGCGCAGAAGGCTGAGGCCAAGCAGGCCAAGGAAGCGGAGAAGGCCGAGAAGGCCGCCGCGGCCAAGGCTGCCGAGGAGCGGGCTGCTGCCGACCAGGAGCTGGCCGCCAAGCTGGCTGCCGCGCCCGCCGAACCGGAGCCGGCCAAGAAGAAGCCGACCGCCAAGAAGAAGTCGACCGCCAAGAGGGCCACCGCCGAGCCGGAGCCAAAGGCCGCAGCCGAGGAGGCTGCGCCCGAGGAGGCCGCGGACACCGAGCCCGCGCCCGAGGCGGAGAGTGCCAGCGACGCCGCCAGCGAGAAGGACGAATAACCCATGGCCCACAAGAAGGCAGGTTCCAGCTCCAAGAACGGCCGCGACAGCGTCGGCCAGCGGTTGGGCGTGAAGGCCGGTGATGGCGAGCTCGTCAGCGCCGGTTCGATCATCGTCCGCCAGCGCGGCATGACCTTCCTGTCCGGCCCAGGCACCGGTCTGGGCAGGGACTACACCGTCTTCGCCACCGTCGACGGCCGGGTCCACTTCGAGCACGCCCGCAAGGACAAGAAGCGCGTGCGCGTCGAGGCCGAAGCGGCCGCCAGCTGACCCCAAGGACGCGAGAGATACCATGAAGCCAGACATCCATCCCAAGTACTACCAGGCACAGGTGCATTGCGCCTCCTGTGGCACCGAGTTCAGCGTCGGTTCCACGACCGAGGAGTTGCGCGTCGACATCTGCTCCAGCTGCCACCCGTTCTACACGGGCAAGCAGACGATCGTCGACACCGCCGGTCAGGTCGAGCGCTTCCAGAAGCGCCTCGAGCGCTCCGCCAAGCTCTAGTCAGCAGCACGAGACCGTGACCCAGTCGCCGGTAGGGCAGGGGACAGCCGCCCCGCTGAGCGGCGACCCCGGCACCGCCCAAGCCAAGCGCTTCGCCTACGGCGGTCAGGCCCTCATGGAGGGCATCTACATGCGCGGCAAGGACGCCATCGGCGTCGCCGTGCGTGGGCCGGATGGCCAGATCTTCGCCGGTCAGGAGAAGCTCGACAGCGTCCTCCACCGCCGCCGCTTCGCGCGCGCCCCGCTGTTCCGCGGGATCGTCGTGCTCTATGAGACGCTCGTCATCGGCACCAAGTGGCTGATGCGCTCGGGTTCGTTGGCCGCGGCCGGCGAGGGCGTGGCCTTCGGTGGCGCTGCCATCGCGCTGACCATGCTCTTCACCATCGGGCTGGCGGTGGGCCTCTTCGTGCTGCTGCCGCTACTGGTGGCGCAAGGCGGCGTGTCGCTCCTGTTCGGCGAAGTCGAGAGCAGCTTCGGGCTGTTCCTCGTGCACATCCTCGAGGGTCTCGTTCGCGTGGCGCTCTTCGTGGGCTACCTCGCGCTGGTCAGCCGTTCGTCCGAGATCGGGCGCGTCTTCCAGTACCACGGTGCGGAGCACATGACCATCCACGCGCTCGAGCATGAGCTGCCCCTGACGGTCGAGAACATCCGCAAGTACCCGACCGCGCACCCACGCTGCGGGACCGAGTTCCTGGTCATCTTCATCATCGTCAGCATCCTGCTCTTCAGCTTGCTCGCAGGCATGGAGCTGTGGCTGGCCATCCTCGGCCGGATCCTGCTGGTGCCGGTCATCGCCGCGGTCTCATACGAGTTGCTCAGGTTCGGTGCCGCGCGGCGAGAGCAAGGCTTCTGGAAGTGGCTCTTCATGCCCGGCATCTGGATCCAGAAGATCACCACCAAGCAGCCCGACGACTCGATGATCGAGATCGCCATCTGTGCCATGCAGGAGGGCCTCGCGGCCAATGGCGAGACTGCGCCCGCGGGCAGCCTCGATCCCGTGCGCGAGCCCATTCCCGACGTGGGGGAGCTGGCCAAGGAGATGGAGGCCAGGATCGATGCCGAGGAGGGCGAGCCAGAGGCGGCCGCCACGGACGAGCCCGCCGAGCCCGTGGCCGAACCGACGGTCACTGCAGAGCCCGCGGCCGCTGCCGAGCCCGCGGCCGCAGTGGCCTCGGCTCCCCTGAAGGCATCCGATCCCGGCTCCGCGCGCCGGAGGCGCTACGGAGAGCGCATGAGCCTTGAGGCCCGGCTCGACGAGCTGGAGCAGCGGCTCGCCGAGATCGAAGCGGAGTGGTCCAAGCCCGAGGTCTCGTCCGACCCCGCGCGCAGCCGGACGCTTGGACGTGAGCAGGCTCGCATCAGCCCGGTCGTCGAGAACTACCGTGAGCTCAAGGCCGCCAGGGCAGCGCTGGATTCGGCCCGACACGAGCTGCAGACCGAGGACGACCCCGAGCTCAAGGACCTCGCCCGCGAGCTCATCGCCGAGAACGAGGCCGAGGTCGAGCGACTGAACGAGCAACTGCGCGTGCAGTTGCTGCCCGCCGATCCCAACGACGAGCGCGACGTCATCATCGAGATCCGTGGCGGCACTGGCGGCGAGGAAGCGGCCATCTTCGCGGCCGACCTGTTCCGCATGTACGCGCGCTACGCGGAACGTCACCGCTGGAAGGCGGAGACGCTGTCGACGAGCGAGTCGGGCGTGAAGGGCCTGCGCGAGGTCATCTTCGAGATCAGCGGTCAGGGTGCCTGGAGTCGACTCAAGTACGAGGGCGGCGTGCACCGCGTCCAGCGGGTGCCCGAGACGGAGTCGAGCGGTCGCATCCACACCTCCACGGCCACGGTGGCCGTCCTGCCCAAGGCCGACGAGGTCGACGTCCAGATCGACGAGGCCAGGGACCTGCGCATCGACGTCAAGCGCGCCTCGGGACCCGGTGGCCAGTCGGTCAACACCACCGACTCCGCGGTGCGCATCACTCACCTGCCCAGCGGCCTGGTGGTGGAGATCCAGGACGAGAAGAGCCAGCACAAGAACAAGGCCAAGGCCATGTCCGTGCTGCGCGCGCGCCTGCTCGAGCTGGAGCTGCGCAAGGCCCAGGAGGAAGAGGCGCAAGCACGCCGCGTCATGGTCGGCAGCGGCGAGCGTTCGGAGAAGATCCGCACCTACAACTTCCCCCAGGATCGCATCACCGACCATCGCATCGGGCTCGACGTGCACGATCTGCCGAGCGTGCTCGACGGCGACCTCGATACGCTCATCGACGCCCTCACCACGACCGACCAGGCTGAGCGGTTAGCCTCGCTCGAGGCAGGCTCGAGGTCCGGCGGCTAGACCCCCACGAGGAGCCCTCATGGAGCTGCGTGCGCAACGGGTCGGCGAGCTGCTCGCCGAAGCGACCGACCGCCTCGAGGCGTCCGGTTCCGACAGTGCGCGGCTCGATGCCGAGGTGCTGCTGGCCTTCGTCCTGGGCATCGACCGCAGTGGTCTGGCGGCCCACCCCGAGGTCGTCCTCAGTACGAGCCAGCTCGAGCGCTACGAGGCCTGCCTTGCCCGACGCGTCGCGGGTGAGCCGGTGGCCTACATCCGCGGCCTCAAGGAGTTCTACGG
This sequence comes from uncultured Chloroflexia bacterium, assembly GCA_963716815.1. Lineage (GTDB taxonomy): Bacteria > Chloroflexota > Limnocylindria > Limnocylindrales > CSP1-4 > JAFMJV01. The sequence continues at coordinate 290,477 of CAVQUM010000014.1, read as the reverse complement.
CACCGCCATCTCGGTCGACCCGCGCGTGCTCATTCCCCGCCCCGAGACCGAGACGCTCGTGGAGTTGGCCCTCGCGCGCATCACCCACGACCTCACCGGTGCGCCACGCGAGGATGACGCCGAGCCCTATCTGGTGTGGGACGTGGGCACGGGCTCGGGCGCCATTCCCGTGGCCATCGCACTCGAACTGCGCCGTCGGCGCTACCGCGAGGCCGTTCACTTCCACGTCAGCGACCTCTCCGGCGAGGCCCGTGACGTGGCCACCGTCAACGTCGTGGCCCATGGCCTCGCGCACCTCTTCATCTTCGCCGAAGGCGATCTGACCGACGTGGCCGTTCCTCCGCGCGGCCCCGTCGACCTGCTCGTAGCCAACCTGCCCTACATCCCCTCGGGGCTCATGCCCGACCTGCCGGTGGCGGCGAGCTTCGAGCCCGCGGCTGCGCTCGACGGCGGTCCCGATGGGCTCGATATCATCCGCCGGCTGCTGCCGGCCCTGCCGGACGTCCTCGCGTCCACTGGAGCGGCCCTGCTCGAGATCGGCGCCGACCAGGAGGGCCTCGTGTCGGCTGCGGTCGAGACGGCCCTGCCCGGCTGGACCTTTACCTTCCACGCGGACCTCTCGGGCAGCCCGCGCGTGGCCCGACTGGAACGGTCCGGTGCCTGAAGGCCGACCTCCGCTGCTGCCGGCGACCGACCCCGCGGCACTCACCGAGGCGGCGCTGGCGATGGCTGCCGGCGGCATCGTGGGCATCCCGACCGAGACCGTCTACGGCATCGGCGTGGTGCCCCGCCCGGAAGCCCTCGCCGCCGTCATCGCGGCCAAGGGTCGCGCCGACGACAAGGGCATCGCCCTGCTCATCGATGGGCTCGACCAGGTGGAGGGCCTCGTGGAGCTGGCCCGTCCGGCCCAGGCACTGGCCGACCAGTTCTGGCCCGGGGCGCTGACCCTGGTGCTGCCCCTGCGCCGGCCGGAGTTGCTGCCCGAGGCCGTGACGGGCGGGCGGGACACCCTGGGCTTGCGTATCCCCGACCATCCTGTGCCACGCGCGCTGGCGCGAGAGCTGGGACCCATCGCAGTGACCTCGGCCAACCGCACAGGAGAGCCGGCCGCGACGATCCCGGAGGAGCTCATCGCCTCGGTCGGGCATGCGCTCGCACTCGTGCTCGATGATGGTCCCGTGCGCGGCGGCGTGGCCTCGACGGTGGTGGCCGTGGCTGCCGATGGGTCGTGGACCGTGCTGCGCGAAGGTGCGCTCGGGCGAGACCTCATCGACACCGTGGCAGGGGGAGCCTGATCGCGGGCCCGAGTACACTGGATTTCGCGCCGAGCCGGCGCCTCGGACGCAGGGAGAGACCGACGGAGCACCGATGACCCTTACCCCCGGCCGCCAGCTGATCGACGCCCCCATCGCCAGTGTCGATCCCGAAGTGTGGGCAGCGATGGTCGACGAGCGCGAACGCCAGACGTGGAAGATCGAGCTCATCGCCAGTGAGAACTACACCTCGCGCGCGGTGATGGAGGCGACCGGCTCATGGCTCACCAACAAGTACGCCGAGGGCCAGCCCGGACGGCGCTACTACGGCGGCTGCGAGTACGTCGATGTCATCGAGCGCCTGGCTGAGACACGGGCCCTGGAGCTGTTCCCGGGGGCCGAGTTCGTCAACGTCCAGCCGCACTCGGGGGCGCAGGCCAACACCGCCGCCTACCTCGCGGTGCTCGACCATGGCGACACCATCCTGGGTATGAGCCTGGCCCACGGCGGCCACCTCACCCATGGCCATCCCATCAACTTCAGCGGACGCTACTTCGACGTCCACGGCTACGGCGTCTCCGGGGACGACGGGCGCATCGACTACGACGCGCTCGCACGACAGGCACGCGAGGTGCGGCCCAAGCTCATCGTGGCCGGAGCCTCCGCCTATCCGCGCATCATCGACTTCGAGCGCATGGCGGCCATCGCCCGCGAGGTGGAGGCGCTGCTGATGGTGGACATGGCGCACATCGCCGGGCTCGTGGCCGCGGGCGTCCACCCCAGCCCCTTCCCACACGCAGACATCGTCACGTCCACCACCCACAAGACCCTGCGCGGTGCCCGCGGCGGGCTCATCTTCGGCCGCTCCGAGCTGGCACGGGCCATCGACCGAGCGGTCTTCCCCGGCACCCAGGGCGGGCCCCTCATGCATGCCATCGCGGGCAAGGCCGTGGCCCTGCACGAGGCCGCCGGCGAGGACTTCCGTGCCTACCAGCGCCAGGTCGTGGAGAACGCGACCGTGCTGGCCGAGACGTTGCTGGCGGCTGGTACCGAGCTGGTCAGTGGCGGCACGGACACCCACCTCATCCTCGTGGACGTGACGCCGCTGGGTGTCAACGGCATGGAGGCCGAGCGACTGCTCGACGAGGTCGGCATCACCGTCAACAAGAACGCCATCCCCTTCGACCCGTTGCCGCCCAACACGGCTTCGGGCATCCGCGTGGGCACGCCGGCCACGACCACTCGTGGCTTCGGCGCCGAGGAGATGCGCCGCACCGGGGAGCTGATGGTGCGCACGCTGCGCGAGCGCGACGACCACGCCGCACTCGAGACCGTCCGCCGCGAGGTGAAGGAGATCTGCGCACGCTTCCCTGTGCCCGGGCTGCCTGACGCGTGACCTTCGAGGAGCTGCCCTTCATCCTCGCCTCCGGGTTCGTCGCGGCCATCGTGGCCTATCTGCTCACGCCGCTGGCCATGTGGGTGGCCACGACCGCCGGTGCCATCGACGAGCCGGACTCGGGACGCCGGATCCACATGCGGCCCATCCCACGCGCGGGCGGCATGGCCGTCATGGTCAGCTTCGTAGGTGTCGGCCTGGTGGCCTTGCTGCTGCAGGACCGCTTCGAGTTCATCCGGCCCCTCCCGTGGCGCATGCTCGAGAGCGAGGAGTTGACCGCCGTCCTCGGCGGCGCGGTCCTGGCCGCCGCCTTCGGCTTCGTCGACGACAAGTGGCAGATCCGTGCGCGCTGGCAGTTCGGCTTCCAGCTCGCGCTGGCCGTCTTCGCCATCGCGCTGGGACTGCGCATCCTGACCATCAACAACCCGCTTGACTTCCTCGGCGGGGCGCTCGGCGACGACTCCATCGTCTTCGAAGGCGTGCTCGCGGGCCTGATCACGGCGCTGTGGATCGTGGGCATGATCAACAGCATCAACTTCATCGACGGGCTCGACGGCCTGTCCACGGGCGTGGCCGTCATCGCGGCCCTGACCCTGGGTTTCGTCTCGCTCGGCTACGAGTCGTCGTACCAGCCCATGGTGGCTCTGCTCTGTGCGCTCTTCGCCGGCGCCCTGCTGGGCTACCTGCCCTGGAACTTCAACCCTGCCAGGGTCTTCATCGGCACCACCGGCGTGATGGTCATGGGCTACCTGCTGGCGGTGCTGGCAATCCTGGGCTCGGCCAAGATCGCGGTGGCCCTGCTCATCCTGGGCGTGCCCATCATCGACACCTTCTGGATCATCACCCGTCGTCTGCTCAGCGGCCGCTCGCCGTTCACGGCCGATCGCGGCCACTTCCACCATCGGCTGCTCGACCTGGGCCTGTCCCACAAGGGCGCCGTACTGCTGATCTACGCCATCACCACCGTGCTGGCGGTGGTCAGCCTGGTCCTGGCTGGCGGCTCGGGCCCGCTCTACGCCTTCATGGCCATCGTGGTGGCCTCCGGCATCCTGCTCCTGCTGGTGACCTTCCGCATCGGCCCCGACGATGCCCTCGAGGCCAGTTCCTATCCCGAGAGCGATTCGCTGCTGGACCCGTCAGCTCCGCCCGCCGTCACGGGTGAGCCTGCCGACGCTCCTCCACCCGACAGCACAGCCGGACCCGCTGGTGAGCAGAAGCCATAGCTCCGTGGTGGGGGCGGTCCGCGGCCCCTGCTATACTCTGCCCGCCCGAACGGGGCACCAAGGAAGGTCACGGGAAGACAGTCGCTTATCTCGCCCTGTTCTCAGAGATCGGCATCGTCCTTTTCGTGACCACACTCGGCGGCGCGCTCGCCGGCCGGTGGCTGGATCAGCAGCTGGGTACCTATCCATTCTTTCTGGTCGCAGGCTTCCTTCTTGGTGTCGTGCTCGGGGCGCTGGTCGACTGGCGACTGATCGACCGGTTCTTGAAGACCATCAAGGACACGTGACAAGCGCCCGTGGGGGCGACGCGAGGTAGGAGTGGCAGTGGCACCCGAGTCGGTGGAGCAGAGCGAAGCAGCGGCGCCCGACGACCGGAAGATCATGGGCTTCCGGTCGCGGACCCTGGGTCTCATCGTGGCCGGGCTCATCCTCGTCGTGGTCATCGACATCTTCGCCTTCCTGCTGGTCCCGCCCTTCGATCCGGCCACCCCGGACGAGGCCTGTGCCGTCAGCGATTCAGCCTGCCTCATCGACGGCACGCTGCATTTCCCCAGCCCCCACGTCATCTGGAGCGCAGGCGAGGGCGGTGGTGGCCTGTTCGAGATCAGCATCACCGACACGCTCTTCACCATGTTCCTGGTCACGGCCGCGCTGTTGCTGGTGATGGTGCTGGTGAGTCGGGGACGGGCGCCGGTGCCGGGCTTCTTCCAGAACTTCGTGGAGTGGTCCTATGAGTCACTCACTGGCTGGGGTCGGGGCATGGGTGGCGCGCGGGCCCTGCCCTACATCCCCATCTTGGCCGCCTTCTTCGTGCTCATCCTGGCCTTCAACTGGAGTGGCTTGGTGCCGCCCATCGGGCTGGTCGAGGGGCTTCGCGCGCCGACCAGCGACCTGAACGTGACCATCGGGCTCGCGCTCGTGGCCTTCGGCTTCTTCCAGTGGCAGGGCTTCCGCCGCCTCGGCGTACGCGGCTACCTGTCCAAGTTCTTTCCCGTGTACGAGTTCCGCAATGGCGTCGGCGCGGGACTCATCGCCATGTTCGTCGGCATCATCGAGCTCATCCTCGAGTTCATCAAGCCGGTCACGCTGTCGGTCCGACTCTTCGGCAACATCTATGGTGGCGAGGTGGCGCTGGCGGTCATCACCAGCCTGGCCATCGCCGTCATCCCCGTGGCCATCTACGGCCTCGAAATCATCCTCACCTTCGTGCAGGCCCTCATCTTCAGCACGCTGACGCTCGTCTTCACGCTGATCGCCATCGAGAGCCATCACCACGAGGAGGGCCACGTCGCCGAGGAGATGCTCGAGGCCGCCCACCCATCCCAGCAGCCGGCCGCGGCCGGCAACTAGCCCATCGATCGACCGGACCGCAGGTCCGGGAGGTCAGAAACCCAAACTCCGAGGAGGAAGTCCAGGATGCAAGCGTCAGCACAAGCAGAGCGTCAGGCAGCGCTCTCGAAGCCGAGCTTCAGCCGGTTCCGCGTTGGCCCGGTCCACTTGCTGATGGCCGTGATCATCGCCATCATCGCCTTCAGCGTGGTGGCCGGCCCAGTATTCGCCGCGGAGGAGGGCGCCAGCTCCGAGACAGCCCCGACCCTCGCCGCCGCCGACGCCGTCGTCACCGCTGCCGAGCCGGTCGACCTCAAGCCCCTCGGAGCCGGCATCGCCATCCTCTCGATCATCGGCCCGGCCCTCGGCATCGGCATCCTGGCCGGCATGTCCTCGAGCGCCATCGGTCGCAACCCCGATGCCGGTGAGCAGGTCCGCTCGCTGGCCGTGCTCATGGCCGCCTTCGCCGAAGGCCTCGGCGTTATCGCGCTGGTCGTGGGCCTCCTCATCGCACTCCTCTAACTCGCGGTCGAGGCCACTTCCATGGACATCCTGGCTGTCGCTCGGCCGCTCAGCGAGCAGGTCGCGGCGTTCGCTGCCGAAGGCGGTGAGAGCGGGCTGACGATCAACCTCTTCTGGATCATCGTCGCTGCGCTCAACTTCATCATCTTCGCGCTCATCGCCTACCGCATCGTGCTGGTGCCCGTGGGCAAGCGTCTCGACGAGCGTCGTGAGCGCATCGAGCAGGGCCTCCAGGACGCCGACGCCGCCCGCCGCGACCGTGAATCGGCCGCGGATCAGCGCCAGGCCGTCCTGAACGAGGCTCGGCGCGAGGCGAGCGAGATCGTGCAGCGCGCCCAGAAACTGGCCGACGAGACCCGCGACAAGGGCGTCTCCCAGACGCAGGCCGAGATCGACCGCCTGCGCGAGCGGGCGGTCGCCGACATCGACGTCGAGCGCAGGCGTGCCCTCGCAGATGTCCGCAGCCAGGTGGCCGAGCTGGCGCTTGCGGCAGCAGGGAAGTTGGTGGGCGAGACCATGAGCGACGAACGCGAGAAGCGCCTCGTGGACGAGTTCCTGACCCAGGTCTCGGTCGAGGCCCCCGCTGGCGACGAGCGCAACTGATGACGACCGCCAACGCGCCGGTGGCATGGCGCTGACCCGCGGCACGGCCCGCCGCTACGCCGAGGCTGCCTTCGAGATCGCCGAGCGCGACGACTCGATGGCGGCCTGGCGTGATGCGCTGGCCGTCGCCGACGAACGTCTTACCGGCACGGACGCGATGCGGCTGCTGTCCAACCCGGCCCTGCCCGCCAACGCTCGCATCGAGGTCCTGGAACGCATCCTCGGCGGCGACGTCAACGGCGCACCGGGCAACCTGCTGGCGCTGCTGGTTCGCCGCGGCCGCTTCGACCAGCTGCCCGCGGTCATCCGCGAGTTCGGCCGGCTCCATCGCCAGCGCGAGGGCATCGTGGAGGCGACGGTGACCGCCGCCGCCAAGCTCGGTGCCGCCGAGCTGGAAGCTCTCCAGACGCGGCTGCAGACGATGACGGGCAAGCACATCGAACTCAGTGAAGAGGTGGACCCATCGCTGCTCGGCGGCGTGGTGGTGCGCCTGGGCGACCAGCTCATCGACGGCTCCGTCAGCGGCCGCCTCGGGCGACTGCGTTCCGACCTCGCCAGTATCGCTATCTGACGCCGACCTAGCAAGGAATACGCATGGCCATCCACTCCGACGACATCACCCAGATCATCAAGTCCGCGATCGACCAGTTCGACTCGGGCGTGGAGACGCGTTCGGTCGGCACCGTCGTGGAGGTCGGTGACGGCATCGCCCGCATCTATGGCCTCGATGGCGCGCTCTCGAGCGAGCTGCTCGAGTTTCCCGGCGGCGTCAAGGGCATGGCGCTCAACCTCGAAGAGGAGACGGTCGGCGCCGTGATCCTGGGTGACTACTCCCAGATCAAGGAAGGCGACACGGTCAAGACCACGGGCGCCGTGGTCGAGGTCCCCGTCGGCCCCGAGCTCATCGGCCGCGTGGTCGATGTACTGGGCAACCCCATCGACGACAAGGGCCCCATCAACGCGACCACCACCCGTCCCGTCGAGCGCGTGGCGCCGGGCGTCATCACGCGCAAGTCGGTCGACACCCCGCTGCAGACCGGTATCAAGGCCATCGACGCGCTCATCCCCATCGGTCGCGGCCAGCGCGAGCTCATCATCGGCGACCGTCAGACCGGCAAGACCACGGTCGCCATCGACGCCATCATCAACCAGAAGGGCAAGGGCGTCATCTGCGTCTACGTGGCGGTCGGCCAGAAGCTCTCGACCGTAGCCCAGACGGTGGCCGTCCTCGAGCGCGAGGGTGCCATGGACCACACCATCGTGGTCGTGGCCGGCGCCGAGGACCCGGCGCCGCTGCAGTACCTGGCCCCCTACAGCGGCGTGGCCATGGGCGAGTACGTGATGGAGGACGGCGTCACCATCGACGGCCAGACCATCAAGGACGCCCTCTGCGTCTATGACGACCTCACCAAGCACGCCTGGGCCTACCGCGAGATGTCGCTGCTGCTGCGCCGCCCGCCCGGCCGTGAGGCCTACCCCGGCGACGTCTTCTACCTGCACAGCCGTCTGCTCGAGCGTGCCGCCCGGCTCAACGAGGAGAACGGCGGCGGCTCACTGACGGCGCTGCCCATCATCGAGACCCAGGCCAACGACGTCTCGGCCTACATCCCCACCAACGTCATCTCCATCACCGACGGCCAGATGTTCCTCGAGTCCGACCTCTTCAACGCCGGCCAGCGGCCCGCGCTGAACGTGGGCATCTCGGTCTCCCGCGTGGGCTCGGCAGCCCAGAACAAGGCCATGAAGAAGGTCGCCGGCCCGCTCAAGCTCGACCTGGCCCAGTTCCGGGAGCTGGCGGCGTTCGCGCAGTTCGCCTCCGACCTCGACAAGGCCACCCGCGACCAGCTCAACCGCGGCGAGCGCATCTCCGAGGTCATCAAGCAGCCGCAGTTCAGCCCGCTGGCCGGTGGAGCGCCAGACGGCCATCCTGTGGGTCGTGACCAACGGCTACCTCGACGACATCGAGACGAGCCGGGTGCGCGACTTCGAGGAGGGCTTCAACCGCTACCTCGATGCCGAGCAGGGTGAGCTCATGCGCCAGCTGGCGGGCGGTGCCTGGGATGACGAGATCATCGAGGCCCTGCGCGCCGCGACCGAAGACTTCAAGCAAACCTTCACCGCTTAAGAGGGAACGTGCCCAGTCAGCGCGAGATCCGGCGCCGCATCGGATCTGTCGGCAACATCAAGCAGATCACCCGCGCCATGCAGTTCGTGGCTGCCTCCAAGCTGCGCCGTGCCCAGGAGGCCACGCTCGCGTCGCGGCCGTACAGCGACAAGCTCGATGAGGTCCTCGCCGACGTCGCGGCCGTGGTCGAGCACGACACGCACCCGCTGCTGGCCGACGAGCGCGAGGGCACCCGCCTCATCGTGCTCTTCACCAGCGACCGCGGCATGGCCGGTTCGCTCAACACCAACACCATCCGCTTCGCCATGCAGGAGATCGCCCAGGACCAGGCCAAGCTGCAGGTGGTGACCGTGGGCCGCAAGGGCACCGCGGCCATGCGCCGGGCCCAGATGCCGCTGGCGGCCTCGTTCGACGGCCTCGGCGACAAGCCGGCCTTCACCGACATCCTGCCCCTCGCCCGGCTCATCAGCGACGACTTCCTCGCGGGCACGTACACCAAGGTGCACCTGCTCTATCCGGCCTTCGTCTCGACGCTGGTCCAGCGTCCCGAGATGAAGCGCCTGCTGCCGGTCAAGCCCAACCCCGACCATCTCGAGGGGGTCCCCGGCGGACAGTTCATCTTCGAGCCCAACCCGGCCCGGGTCCTCGAGCAGCTCATGCCGCGCTACGTGGCCACGCGCCTCTTCCAGGCCGTGCTCGAGCTCACTGCCAGCGAACAGTCCTCGCGCATGGTGGCCATGCGCAATGCCACCGACAACGCGCAGGAGCTCATCGACGACCTCACGCTCACCTACAACAAGGTGCGCCAGTCGAACATCACGCGCGAGATGATCGAAATCGCGACCGGCGCCAGCAGCACCTAGCACGACGGAGGAACCAGCCCACATGGCGGCAACCACCACCACCCAGCCCGAGCGCACCGCAGGTACGGTCGGGCGCGTCATCGCCATCACCGGGCCCGTCGTGGACGTGGAGTTCCCCGCGGGTCAGCTACCGGCGATCTACAACGCGCTCACGATCGAGACCTCGGACGGTTCGGTCACCTGCGAGGTGCAGCAGCACCTGGGCAACAACTGGGTGCGCACCGTGGCCATGACCTCCACCGACGGCATGGCCCGCGGTATCGAGGTCGTTGATACCGGCGCGCCCATCAGCGTGCCTGTCGGCCCTGAGACGCTGGGCCGCGTGTTCAACGTGCTCGGTGAGGTCATCGACGGCAAGGGTGAGGTCACGACCAAGACGAAGTACCCCATCCACCGGAAGCCCCCCGCCTTCAAGGACCAGGCCACGGCCACGGAGGTCTTCGAGACCGGTATCAAGGTCATCGACCTCATCTGCCCCTTCGCCAAGGGCGGCAAGATCGGCGTCTTCGGCGGCGCCGGCGTGGGCAAGACCGTCATCATCCAGGAGCTCATCCGCAACGTGGCCCAGGAGCACGGCGGCTACTCCGTCTTCGCCGGCGTCGGCGAGCGCTCCCGCGAAGGCAACGACCTCATCGCCGAGATGACCGAGTCGGGCGTCATCGAGAAGACCGTCTTCTCCTTCGGCCAGATGAACGAGCCGCCCGGCGCCCGCCTGCGCGTGGCCCTGACCGGCCTGACCATGGCCGAGTACTTCCGCGATGAGGGCCGCGACGTACTCCTCTTCGTGGACAACATCTTCCGCTTCACGCAGGCGGGGTCAGAGGTCTCCGCCCTCCTTGGCCGCATGCCCTCCGCGGTGGGCTATCAGCCCAACCTGGCCACCGAGATGGCCGCCCTGCAGGAGCGCATCACCTCCACCAAGACCGGCTCGATCACTTCGCTGCAGGCCATCTACGTGCCCGCGGACGACTACACCGACCCCGCGCCGGCCACGACCTTCGGTCACCTCGACTCGACCATCCGCCTCGAGCGCTACCTGACCGAGCTGGGCATCTACCCAGCGGTCGATCCGCTCACGTCCACCTCGCGCGTGCTCGACCCGCTCATCGTGGGCCAGGAGCACTACGAGGTCGCGCGCGAGGTCCAGCGCGTGCTCCAGCGCTACCGCGACCTGCAGGACATCATCGCCATCCTCGGCATCGACGAACTGTCCGACGAGGACAAGTCGCTGGTGGCCCGCGCCCGGCGCCTGCAGCGCTTCATGAGCCAGCCCTTCTTCGTGGCCGCGGTCTTCACCGGTCGCGAGGGCGAGTACGTGGCCATCAAGGACACCGTGACCTCGTTCAAGGACATCCTCGAGGGCCGGGCCGACGACCTGCCCGAGCAGGCCTTCTTCCTCGCGGGCACGCTCGACCAGGTCCGCAAGAACGCGGCCAAGCTGAACGCCTAGCCGATGCCACTGCTGCTGGAGATCGTCACGCCCGAGCGCCAGGCGTACTTCGGACACGGTCGACGCGGTCTACTGCCCAGGCACCGAGGGCGAGTTCGGTGTGCTCCCGCATCACGCGCCGCTGCTCTCGATGCTGGGCGTGGGCGAGCTGCGCATCCAGAAGGGCGGCGAAGTGGAGTACTTCGCCATCGCCGGTGGCTTCGTGCAGGTCCGTCCCGACAAGGTCGTGGTCATGGCTGAACTGGCCGACCTGGCCGCGGAGATCGACCTCGAAGCTGCGGAGGAGGCGCGCAACGAGGCGGAGCGAGCCCTCGCCGAAGGCTTCGACGAGCCGGCCGACCTGGCCCACGCCCGGGCCGCGATGGAGCGGGCCCTGCTGCGCATCCGCGTGGCCGAGCGACGACATCGCGAGGGCCCGCGTCAGCGCCGATAACGCAGATGGCTGAGACTAGGGGCTGATGGCACCGACTCGGCCGTTCCACTGGGAATACGATGCTCCGCCCACCTTCGATCAGACCATCCGCATCGAGGGTGGCCGGCCCCTGCGTGGCGAGGTGCCCATCAGCGGTTCCAAGAACGCCGCCCTCAAGCTGCTGGCTGCGGCCACGCTCACGGGTGAGCGTTGTCGCTTCACCAACGTGCCCGAGATCGCGGACGTCTCGCTCATGGCCGAGGTCCTGAGCGACCTCGGCGTGGTCGTGGACCACCCCGAGCCCAACACCTACGAGGTCAGCGCCGGCGACATCGACTGGAGCTTCGTGCCGCTGGAGGCCGCGGCCAAGATGCGCGCCAGCTTCATCCTGCTCGGACCACTGCTGGCGCGCGTGGGCAAGGTCATCATCAGCAACCCCGGCGGCGACCGCATCGGCCGGCGGCCGGTGGACCTGCACGTGCGAGCCATGGAGGCGCTTGGTGCGGAGGTCGACTACCGCAACGGCTACTACTTCGCGCAGGCCCCCGGACGTCTTCGCGGCGGCGAGGTCGTCTTCCCCCACGTTACGGTCATGGGCACGGAGAACGCGATCCTCGCGGCGACCCTCGCCGACGGCCACACCACCATCCGGCCGGCCGCGCGGGAGCCGGAGATCGACGACCTCATCAGCCTGCTGCAGGCCATGGGCGCGGAAGTCGAGCGCACGGCCCCCGACGTCATCGAGGTCGAGGGCCGGCGCCGGTTGCGAGGCGCCACCCACCACACCATCGCCGATCGCATCGAGGCCGGTACGTTCGCGGTGGCTGCGGCGGTCACCGGCGGCGAGGTCACGCTGCGAGGTGCACCCGGTGAGCACCTCGGCGCGTTCCTCGACGTGCTCGACGAGGTCGGCGTCGACGTCGGTGGCGACGGTGACCGCATCACCGTGCGCGGGGCAGAACCGGGCAGCCGCGCCTACGCGGCGACGGACATCGAGACGGCTGCGTACCCGGGCCTGGCCACGGACCTGCAGCCACCCATGGGCGTGCTGCTGACGCAAGCCAACGGGCGCAGCACCGTGCACGAAACCATCTATGAGGACCGTCTGGAGTGGCTCACCGACCTTGGCCGCATGGGCGCGCAGGCGGAGATCGCGGATGCGCACCACGCGGTCATCAACGGGCCGGTCAGGCTGCAGGGAGCGGAAGTGGAGGTCGGTGACCTGCGCGCCGGGGCCTCGCTCATCCTGGGCGCGCTCGCGGCCGAGGGGGCGTCCACCATCCACGGTGTCCACCACGTTCGTCGCGGCTACGAGGGTATCGAGGGCAAGCTGCTCGACCTCGGTGCGCTCATCGACGAGGAGCCACAGGGCTAGCCCGCCGGCATGAAGATCGGAATCGACCTGGGCACGGCCAATGTGCTCGTCTACGTCAAGGGCAAGGGCATCGTCATCCGTGAGCCCTCCGTCGTGGCCATCAGCGAGAGCAACCACATCGTGGCCGTCGGCGAGGAAGCGCGCGAGATGATCGGGCGCACACCCGACAACATCAGCGCCATCCGGCCCATGAAGGACGGTGTCATCGCCGACTACGTCATCACCGAGGCCATGCTGCGCTACTTCATCCGCAAGGCCGGACGCACCTTCACCAAGCCGGACGTGATGGTCTGCGTCCCTAGCGGCGTGACCAGCGTGGAGAAGCGCGCCGTGCGTGACGCGGCGCTGAAGGCAGGTGCCCGTGAGGCCTACCTCATCGAGGAACCGCTAGCCGCCGCCATCGGAGCTAACGTGCCCATCAGCGGCGCCTCGGGAAACATGATCATCGATATCGGCGGCGGCACCAGCGAGATCGCGGTGGTGGCACTCGGCGGCATCGTCGTCAGCCGCTCCCTGCGCGTCGGCGGCAACCGCTTCGACGAGGCCATCACCGGCTACATCCGGCGCAAGTACAACCTCATGATCGGCGAGCGCACCGCAGAGGAGGTCAAGATCGCCATCGGGACGGCGCTGCCGCTCGAGCGTGAACTGACCCTCGACGTCCGCGGTCGCGACCTCATCGCGGGCCTGCCTCGCACCATCCCCCTGACCAGCTCCGAGATCATGGAGGCCATGGAGAAGCCGTTGCAGCAGGTGGTGACGGCCGTGCGCGCCGTGCTGGAGCAGACGCCGCCCGAGCTGGCCAGCGACATCATCGACAAGGGCATGGTCATGACCGGCGGCGGCTCGCTGCTGCGCAACATGGACCGGCTGCTGACGCAGGTAACCGGCGTGCCCTGCCACGTGGCCGAGAACGCGCTCAACTGCGTCGCCCTGGGCACCGGCCTGGCCATGGAGCACTTCGAGTTCTTCAAGGGCTCGCTGGTCCAGCGCATCTAGGCATGACAGCGCCCGTGGCGACCCGCCGCTCGTTCGCTGACCTGCACACGCACAGCTCGGCCTCGTTCGATTCGCGCGCGGATCCAGCGAAGATGATGGCCAAGGCCGTGCGCTTGGGCCTCACGCACCTGGCCATCACCGACCATGAGCGCATCGACGGCGCCCTCGCGGCCGCGGAGGTGGCACCCCCGGGCCTGCAGGTCATCGTGGGCGAAGAGGTGCGCACGGCCGATGGTGACATCCTCGGCCTGTTCCTGCACGAGGTCGTGCCTCCGGGCCTGTCGGCGGCCGAGACGGCCGCAGCCATCCGCGAGCAGGGCGGACTGGTCGGCCTGCCCCATCCCTTCGACTCCTACCGCTCGTCGGGTGGCAGCCAGGCCGGCGAGGCAGAGCAGAAGCTCGAGGCGCTGGCCGCTATCGTGGACTACGTGGAAACGCACAACGCCCGCGCCTATCGCGATGCGAACCCACTCGCGGGTGCCTTCGCCCAACGCCACGACCTCCCGGGCGTGGCCTCCTCGGACGCCCACAGCGTCATCGAGCTGGGCGTGGCCTCGACGGTGCTGCCGGGACCCTTCACCAGCGCCGCCGAGCTCAAGTCGCTGCTGCCGGCGGCTGAGATCATGCCCGGCCGCGCCTCCTACATCGTGCGCCTGTGGACGCCGTTGGCCAAGCTCGTCAACCGGGCCCGGGGTAACGGGCGGATCCGGCCGGCCGGGGCAGGGGAGGAGGCGTCTTGAGCGACGAACCCACCCGCAGCGACGAGTCCGACGACAGCGCCAAGCCGGACGACAGCGCCAAGCCGACCCGGGGCCGCGAGCCCGCCACGGACCGCGGCCCGGCACAGACGGATGGACCCACACCGCGGCGCGATCCCAAGCCGGGTATCCACGATCGCACCGAGCCCTGGGTCCTCGCCCTCGACGAGACGCCAGAGGTCGGGGACGCTGTCAAGGAGAATCCGCTCGTCCAGAATGACCTCTCGGCGGGCGCGGTCCCGCTGACCGCCCGCCTGCGCGACCGGCGCACCCAAGCCTCGATCATCGTGCCGATCATCGTGCTGGGGCTCTTCGTGGTGGCCCTTCCGGGCTTCGAGCTGGACACGCTCGTCGACCACATCCTCTCGGCCGACCCATTCTGGCTGGTGGCCGCCTTCGTCATCTACTACGCCGGCTTCCCGCTGCGCGGCTACCGCTGGTCGCTGCTGCTGCGCGGGATCGGGGCCAGGGTCAGCGTGCGTGACTCCACCGAGATCATCTTCGTCAGCTGGCTCGTCAACAGCGTGGTACCGGCCAAGCTCGGTGAGGTCTATCGCGCCTGGCTCCTGAAGATCAACTACCCGGTGTCGCTGTCGGCCACCTTCGGGACCATCTTCATCGAGCGCATGTTCGACATCTTCGCCATCGTCATCCTTGGCCTCGGCGCCGCCTTCTGGTCGTTCCGCACCGGGCTCGACGAGACCGTGCGCGCAATCATGCTGCTGGGCATCGTCGTCGTCATCGTCATCGCCATCGGCCTCTTCACGATGCGCAACTTCGGCCGTCGTCTGGTAGAGCGGCTGCCCCTCCCGGAGAGGGCGGTCAAGCTCTACGAGCGGTTCGAGGAAGGCGTCTTCTCCATGGACCGGCGGACACTGCCCATGGTCGGCCTGCTGACGCTGTTCATCTGGACCACGGAGGCCATCCGCCTGCTGTTCGTGACCTATGCCCTTGGCTTCGAGATATCGCTGGGTATCAGCGGCGCCTTCTTCGTGGCCCTGGTGGCCTCGTTGCTCACGGCCGTGCCCTTCACGCCGGCCGGGCTGGGCATCGTCGAGGCCGGCATCGTGGGCATCCTCACCGTGGTCTACCAGGCGGACCCCAACGAAGCGGCGGCCATCGCCCTCGTCGACCGCGCCATCAGCGTGCTCTCGGTCATCATCCTGGGCTTCATCGCCTACCTGCTCTCTCCCAAGACCAAGGGCGGTCGGCCGTCGGAGCTGGCCGATGACGGAGACTCCGAAGAGGAGCCCGAGCGGGACGAGACCGCGGCCGGACAGGAAACGACCACGGCCTAGTCTGGGCACCGCACCGGGCAAGCGCGGAACTCGGCCGTGGTCGAGGGGATTCGTGTGGTGGCGGCGGTGACCGCCTCTGGTCAGTGCTTCTTGTTGGGCTCGTTCGAGCGCGGGACCTGGCGCACGGCCGCGACCGGGCGAACCGGCGCGTAGCGGCCGGTCTGGCGCACCGACAACCGGCGCATGCGCAGAGCCAGGTAGTACTCCATGACCTGGCGGACCTGCGGTTCACTCATCAGCTCGTCCGAACGGAGCGCGTACTCCACACGCGCGGTGGGATGCGTGCTCGAGGACGAGGTCAGGCCGAAGTAGTGTGGCGAATCGGTGTCGTCGCGCAGCTCACGCAGGCCCTTGGCCAGCTTGGTGGCGGTCCCCAGGGATGGTGTGCGGTCACCCCGAAGCAGACGCGAGATCGTGGAGTGATCCACGCCCGACTGCTGCGCCAACTGGCGCTGGGACATCTTCTTGGCCTTGAGCTGTGCTCGCAGCCACTCGTTGAAGGCCCGTGGGTTCTGGACGCTCATAGCACCCCGACAGCGTCATTCGTGTGGACACCTCGGCGGGTTCGCTTCGGTGCAGCCACCGTTCGGCGGCAGGGACATCATCGGTGCGTGCACGCCCCACGGGATATGGTCCATTGGTACCGGGTGCTGGTGGGGGAACGGTCCCGAACCGCCTTGCAGCGGGCCCTCCTAGTCTTCGCTGTAGCGGCCCCTGACTTCGGGCTCGATGAGGCCGTAGCGCCCGTCCTTGCGGCGGTAGAGCACGGCCACCTGCTCGCTCTCCGCGTTGACGAAGATGAAGAACGTGTGCCCCAGTTCCTCCATGCGCGTGATGGCGTCCTCCTCGAACATGGGCTCGATGGCGAAGCGCTTGATCTTGACGATGCGCGATTCCGCGTCCACAGCCTCCTCGGGCACGTCATCTACCGTGAGGTTCGGGACCACGTCCAGGCCCTGCTCGACGTAGCGGGCGTGCTCGGCCCGCCGGCGATCGCGAGGCCGCTGGCGTGCTTCCACGACGCGCCGTTCGATCTTGTCGATGACGTCGTCGGCGGCGACCATGAACGACGAGGCAGTCCCGACACCGCGCACATGCTGGCCGGCGACATCGATCGCGACATCGACGATGTGACTGTCGTGGACCTTGAGATTACCCTCCAGCCGCAGCTCCACCTCGGCCTCGCTGCGGTCGTCGAGCATGCGCTCAAGCCGTTGCATCTTGCGCTCGATGTAGGCGCGGTCCTTGTCGGAGACGGTCAGGCTCTTGCCTCGGATCGTGGTTCGCACCGGCTGCACCTCCGCTTTTGTTCCGATGATAGGCTCCCCCGAGGCCGCCCGCCGCGGCCGGACGACGCGCTGGCACGGGTCTGATGGCTCCAACGCACCGCTGCTCAACGATCCCGCGCGACGGTGATGGCCGAGACCGCGGCCGCGCCGCCCTCGAGCAGGGCCGCGGCACAGCCGGCGAGCGTGGCACCCGTCGTCGCGATGTCGTCGACCACCACCAGCCACCGGCCCCCCAGTCGCTCGCGGGCACCCTCGGCCATCACGAATGCGCCCGTCGTGTTACTCGCCCGCTCAGCCTGGCCCAGCGCGTGCTGGGCGGCCGTGCGCTGCTGCCGCTCCAGGCAGCGAGCCACGGGCAGGTCGAGGTGTCGGGCCAGCGCACGTGCCAGCTCCTCCGCCTGGTCGAAGCCGCGCTCGCGTCGTCGGCTGCTGTGGACGGGCACCCAGGTCAGCAGGTCCCCGCCCCGGCCGGCGACGCGCCAGCGCTCGGCCATGGCCGCCGCCAGCGGTTCGCACAGCCGCCGCTCGCCGCGGTACTTGAGCGCGTGCAGCGCGTCTCGTACGGGGCCGCCGTAGGTCGCGCACCACTCGAGCTGGAGCAGTCCCTCGGGCAGGACCACAGGCATCCCCAGGGGCGCGCCCGGCGGCTCTCCGCTACGCCGTCGCAGCGGTGCCGCACAGCCACGGCAGAGGAGCTCGCCCTCGCGGCCGCAGCCGGGGCAGTGGGGTGGCAGGATCAGCTCGAGCAGCGCGCGCATCGAAGCGCATGCTGGCGCTCGCGGCTTGGCGCGCTCGTGGCCTGCTCACATCATCCGCTCATCGCGCGCGTATCGCGCACTTGGCCGCGGTGGGCGCGCTCAGCCGAGCGGCTCGAAGACCACCTCGTCGTCGACGGCCAGGCCCAGGCGTGCCAGCGTGCCGGCCCGCATCTCGACCACCCCCTCAGCCCCGCGCACAGGCATGACGATGCCGCGCCATGGCGGCAGGTCGGGCCGCAGACGGACCACGCGTCGGACCCCCTCGGCGTCTGCCTTCGAGACGAAGAGCGCGTCGATGGGAAAGCGCATGAAGAGCATGTGGATGCTGTTGCTCGAGAGGTAGAGCCCCTCGCTCGCGTCGATGGCCGCGCGACCCATGAGGCCCATGAACCGCTGCCCGAACGACTCGCCCAGCACCAGCCGCTCGCAGACCACGGTGTCGTCACCGATGCGGCGCAGGCGCAAACGATCGCTCACGGGGTCGTCCTCGAGGTCTTCCTGCTGACCTAGACGCCGCCCAGGTTCTTGACGATGAGGATCATGGCCGGCCCCAGGATGACGATGAACATCGAGGGGAAGATGCAGCCCACGAGCGGGAAGAGCATCTTGATCGGTGCCTTTGCGGCCATCTCCTCGGCGCGCTGCCGGCGCTCGATGCGCAGCTGCTCGGACTGCACCTCGAGCACGTTGGCGATGGCCACACCGAGCTGCTCAGCCTGGACGATGGCGCCGATGAAGTTGGTCAGGGCCGGCACGTTCGTGCGACCCACCAGCTCCTTGAGCGCGTCACGACGCGGCTTGCCGATACGGACCTCGGCGAGGGCGCGGCGGAACTCGTCGGTGAGCGGACCCTCGGTCTTCTCGATGACCTTGCCCAGGGCGGCGTCGAAGCCGAGGCCGGCCTTGACCGAGATGGTGAGCAGGTCGAGTACGTCGGGAATCGCCAGCAGGATGGCCTTCTGGCGGGACTTGATGCGTGTGCTCAGCCAGTAGTCCGGCACGAAGAAGCCGATGAACAGGCCGATGGCGGCGATGATGAGCGTGGTCGACGGTGAGCTGCGCATGGCCACGCCGAAGAGCAGGAAGGCAAGGCCGCTGATGACGACGGCGGCCACGACCTTGAGGCCCATGAAGTCGATGGTGCGCAGGCCGCCGGGATAGCCGGCCTCGGCCAGCTTGGACTCGGTGCGGCCGATGCGCTCGCGTGAGGTAAGGCGAGTGCCGATGCCCGACAGGCGTCGCATCAACGGCCGCATCGTGCGGTCCATGAGCGGCTGCTGCAGCTCGATCTCCTCGAGGCTGGTGACGCCCTCGAGCGTGCCCAGCTGGGTCAGGCGAGCCTGGACCGGATCCGCTGTGCGAGCCCCGAGCAGGGCCCAGACGATGAGCAGGACGCCGCCGGCAGCCAGCAGCGCCATGAGGAAGGGGAGTCCCATGCGCTAGACCTCGATATCGACGATGCGGCGGATGGCCAGGAAGCCGATGATCATCATGATCGCGCCGATCGCGAGGAGGATGACGCCGACGGGGATGCCGAGCACCTCGGGATCGCCGAACATCGGCTCCATGAATTGGGGCGCGATGATCGAGAGGATGACGACGAGGAAGATGGGCAGGCCGGCCACGACGTAGCCCGACATGCGCTGCTGCGCCGTCAGCGTCTTGATCTCACCCTTGATGCGGATACGCTCACGGATGGTGAAGGCGATCGAGTCGAGGATCTCGGCGAGGTTGCCGCCCACCTGGTGCTGGATGGTGATGGCGGTGGTCATCAGCTCGAGGTCCTCGGAACGGACGCGGCGGACCATGTTGGATCAGGGCCTGCTCGAACGGCAGGCCCAGGTTGACCTCGCGGATGACGCGGTTGAACTCAGTGGAGATCGGCGGCTGTGTCTCGCGTACCACGAGCTCGATGGCCTGCAGGAAGGAGGCGCCGGCGCGAAGGGCGTTGGCCACGAGCGTGATGGTATCGGCGAGGTGGTCGTTGAAGGCCGACAGGCGGCGCGACTTGCGGCGGCCGACGTAGAAGCGCGGGACCCACCAGCCCAGGACCACGGCCACGAGTAGTGCCAGCGGATTACCCAGGCTGGGCAGGATGGTCTGGCCCAGCAGGTAGACCACGAGTGGCGCGCCGATGACGGCTCCGACGCGGATGGCGAGGTACTCCGAGGGGCGCAGCTGCAGGTCTGCCCGCGCGAGGTCACGAGCCATGCTCGTACCCCAGTCACGCTGGGAGACCGCGCGGTCGGCAGCGGCCGCGGTACGGCCGCCGAAGAGGCGCTGGCGCAGCGACTTCTTGTTGCTGGTCTCTTCCCGGTTGCGCGCCTCGGTGGCCGCGACCGCCACCTGCTCGATGCGCTCGGTGGGCGAGACGCGTCGGCCGCCGAAGAGGCCGAAGATCATGAGCAGGACCGCCGCGGCGGCCATGAGGGCGACAAGGACGGCAGGATCCATGTTCGTCTCCTAGGACCGGTAGCCGAAGAGGGCCGGTGGCAGGTGGATGCCCATGACCTCGAACTTCTCGGTGAACTTGGGCCGGATGCCGGTGGGTCGCAGCATGCCCTGGATCTGGCCGTCGACCACGCCGGTCTGCTCGAAGGTGAAGACCTCCTGCATGACCACGACGTCGCCCTCCATGCCCTGCACCTCGGTGATGCTGGTGACGCGGCGGGTTCCGTCCTTGAGGCGTGACTGATGGACGATGAGGTCCACGGCGGATGCGATCTGCTCGCGGATGGCGCGCAGGGGCAGGTCCATGCCGGCCATCAGCACCATCGTCTCGAGACGGGCGAGCATGTCGCGCGGGCTGTTGGAGTGACCGGTGGTCAGCGAGCCGTCGTGGCCGGTGTTCATGGCCTGCAGCATGTCGAGGGCCTCGGCGCCACGGCACTCGCCGACGACGATGCGGTCGGGGCGCATACGCAGCGAGTTGCGGACCAGCTCGCGGATGGTGATGGCGCCCTTGCCCTCGATGTTCGGCGGGCGGGACTCGAGCGTGATGACGTGCTCCTGGCGGAGCTGCAGCTCGGCCGCGTCCTCGATGGTGACGATGCGCTCGTCATTGGGGATGAACGAGGAGAGCACGTTCAGCGTCGTGGTCTTGCCGGAGCCGGTGCCGCCGGAGACGAAGATGTTCAGCCGCGCCTCGACGCAGGCCTTGAGGAAGTCGAACATCTCAGGCGTGGCCGTGCCGAAGCGGATGAGGTCGTCGACCGTGAACGGGCTGGCCGCGAACTTGCGGATGGTGATGACCGGGCCCACGAGCGACAGCGGCGGGATGATGGCGTTGACGCGGGAACCGTCGGTCAGACGGGCGTCGACCATGGGGCTGGACTCGTCGACGCGGCGGCCGATGGGCGCGATGATGCGATCGATGATGCGCATGACGTGGTCGTCGTTCTGGAACGAGATGTTGGTCAACTCGAGGCGGCCGCTGCGCTCGATGTAGACCTGGCGCGGCCCGTTGACCATGACCTCGGTGATGGACTCGTCACGCAGCAGCGGCTCGAGCGGCCCCAGGCCCACGATCTCATCGGTGATCTGCTCGAGCATGCGCACGCGTTCCGCGCGAGTGAGGGCCAGGCCCTCCTCGTCGACCGCGATGCTGAAGATCTCCTCGATCTGGCGTCGCACCTCGACCTGGTTGGTGAGATCGAGCTTCGGATCGAGATCGGAGATGACCCGCTGCTGGATGCGGTACTTCGTGTCGCGGAAGGACTCACGCACCGGCACCTGGCTGATGACGCGCTGCGGCATGGGCGGCCGGGGCGGGACACCAGCCGGCGCCATCGGCGGGGCACCGGGTGGCGCTCCGGGCGCTCCGGGCGTCGAGGCCGGGACGTTGACAGGCGCGCCCTCGCCGGCAGGCTTGGCGCTCTCGATCCGCTTCAGCAGTGACATCTCAGGTTCTCCCTAGTGAGCCATGACGACTTCACCGCCGTCCGAAGAGCTTGCGTCCAGGCTCCTTCTCATCCTCGCCCTCGGGGGAGCCTTCACCCTGGACGAGCGCGCGTGAGATCTTGAGGATGTCTTCGCTCACCGGAGCTTGGCTGTTGCTCCAGACGAACGGGACACCGCGGTTGAGGGCGTAGACGACCGTTCGGCCATCGGACACGACCTGGTGGTCGATCTTCCGTCCGACCGAGTTCTCTACGTCGGCAACGCGGATGCCGAACGCCGAATCGGCGCGGTTGAGCACGAGCTTGAGGCGGTCGCCGTAGCCGAGTTGCTCGGCGACCTCCAGGAAGAGCCGGATGTTCTTGATGTTCGTGATCTCGAGGGTGAGCACAGTGAGGATCACGTCGGACATGTCCAGCAGCGCCAGCGAGACGTCGTTGAAGTGCGGCCACAGGTCGACGACCGTGAAGTCGTTGGTCTCGCGCAGGCGGCCCATCATGCGCCGGATCTGGTCGACGGTGATGAGCTCGGCCATCTCCGGGCTGGGTGGAGCGAGCAGGACCTTGATGCCGGTGCTGTGATTGATGAGCGTGGTGTCGACGAGATCCTCGTCGGTGGAGCCAGGGTCGGCCACCACGTCGATGATCGACTTGTTCTTGGGGTTGAGGTTGAGCAGGACGCCCACGTCGCCGAACTGGAACGAGCCGTCCACCAGCGTCACGCTCTGGCGCTGCTCGCCAGCCATGGCCACGGCCAGGTTGACAGCCAGGGTCGTCCGGCCCACGCCGCCCTTGGGGGCGAAGAGCGTGACGACCTTGCCGTCCTTCTTGCTGCCATCCGGCGCCGCGCCCGGCTGCGTCGGCACGATCATGCGCCCACGCTTCTGCTTCTCGCGCATATGCACCTGGCGGATGGAGGCCGTCAGCTCGTCGGAGCTGAAGGGCTTCACCAGGAACTCGCGCGCGCCCGCCAGCATCGAACGGCGCAGGTAGTCGGCCTCACCCTGGACGCTCATCATGATGATCGAGGTCAGGGGATAGGTGGCCGAGACGCGCTCGGTGGTGGCGATGCCATCCATGCCGGGCATGTTGATGTCCATGAGCAGGATGTCCGGCTGGAGCTTGCCCGTCAGCTCGACGGCCTCCTCACCGGAAGAGGCCGCACCCACGACCTCGATATCCGACTCGAACGAGAGCAGCTTGGTGAGGTGCTCTCGGGTCTCTGCGATGTCGTCGACGATGACGACGCGGATCTGTTCGCTCACGCTCGGTTCCTCTCGGCCGTGTTCGGCAGGCGGCCGTGGTGGGGGCTCAAGGGTAGACCGGTGGCCATGAATGCACCAGCCGGATGGTGTGTAATCATCCGACAGGCATCGAGCACGTGCTCACCGGGGGTCGACAACAAGAGCAGGACTCCATCTCATGTGACAGGTGTCACCGGAATCCTAGGCATAGCCTCCGCGCCCTGCGATATGACTATCGGGCTATGCGGCATAGGAGCCGTGTGTACCCGTGCGGGGCGGTCCACGGTAGTCGTGCCAGAGCGTCTGACGGTGTCCAAGCTCGGCGGCGGCTATGATTCGGACGCACATCCACGCCCGCTCCCGAGGTTCCCCATGCGCCAGATCCGACTGCGCAAACTGCGCAGGCGACTGGGTCTTTACCAGCCCCGGCCCAAAGCCCCCGTCGCCCGGCCTCCCAAGTCCGGCCAGAAGAAGCCCCCGGCGATGGATCCCGCCAGCGTGCGCGAGCGCCGCCGCGTCTTCGAGGTGCTGGCTGACCATCCGGAGTGCCCCAAGGGCTGGACCACCGGCGCGCCTGACTTCGTCATCTTCGGCGCCCAGAAGTCCGGCACGACCTGGTGGTTCCGTCTCATCGAGCAGCATCCCGGCGTGGTCCAGCCCAAGACCCAGCGACCGGAGCTGCACTTCTTCGACCGCCTTTGGGCCCAGTGGCCCACGCCCGCGCAGATCGAGGACTATCACCGCTACTTCCCCCGCCCAGCCGGGAAGCTGGCGGGCGAGAAGACGCCCGAGTACATGAACTGCGCCTGGGTCCCACCCATGGTCAAACTGGCTGCGCCGGAGGCCAAGGCCATCGTGCTCCTGCGTGATCCGATCGAGCGCTACATCAGCGGCATGAGCCATCAGGACCGCGGCGGCCTCCTCGACGCGGAGGACCCGGGCGGCTACGTGCGCCTCTTCGGTGATCGCGTGCGTGTCGCCACCGATGCCATCGAACGCGGTCTGTACGCGACCCAGATCGAGTGGCTGCTCGAGCAGTACCCCGCGGACCGCTTGCAGATCCTGCAGTACGAGGCCTGTGCAGCCGACCCGGCGGGCCAGCTCGCGCGCACCTTCGAGTTCCTTGGCCTGCCTCCCTTCGAGCTGCCCGAGGACGAGCTGGTGAAGCCGCGCAACAAGGCCAAGCTGGAGAAGGTGGATGTGCCACCCGAGCACCTACAGCTGCTGGCGCGCTACTACCGTCCAGAAATCGAGCGTCTGCGCGCCTACATGCCGGACCTGGACCTGTCGCTCTGGCCGCACTTCAGGGACCTCGCCTGAGTCGGGCGCGTCGACCGCACCGGCCTGGGACCGGCGACGGCCTGAGCCCGGCCTAACCGACGTCTCGGCGGATCGGCGCCACCAGCTCCAGCACCTGGCCGTCGTCACGCATGGTCAACTGCAGGCCCAGGGCACGGGCGCGCCCTTCGATCTCGTGCACCCGCTCGGGTGGCAGCGAGCGTGCTGCGATCTCGACCTCGCGGTCGGCGGAGCGCATCTCCTCCATCATCGCCAGCAGCGCCGGCGGGGTCTCCACCGAGCGCGCGGCGGCAGCGTCGCTGGTCTCTGCCTGACCCTCGGGATTGACCCTGGGCCAGGTGCCCTCGACCGTGGCCACGAGCTCGCGCTGGCCCCATTCGAGGCGCACCAGCACCGAGGGTGGGCGGAGTGCGATGTACCCGGCCATGGCTTCGTCGATGCTGCGATAGACGGCGCTCTCGATGTCGCGACCGAGTCGCTCCTCGATGCCGTGTGAGTCGTACTCCACGTTGACCTCGGCGCGCCGGCCGCGGTCGGTGGCGCTGCGGCGGATGGTCGGGCCCAGGCCGAGGTCGTCGAGGACCATCGGCCGGATCTCGAAGATGAAGGCCTTGGTGGCATCGAGCGCCTGCTGCACGAGCTGCCGCAACGCTTCGACCTCATCGAGCGCGCGTGCATCCTCCTTCTCCACGAGCCGCTCCACGATCTCGGCTTGCAGCCCGATGTTGGCGATCGATTGAGCGGGGCCGTCATGGAGGCGGCGGACGATCTCGCGCCGCAGCTCCTCTTCGTTGCGCAGGGCTATCGCGGGCTGGTTGAGACCCGGTGCACCGCTGCCGCCGGCGGCCTCGGCGAGCGCGCGCAGGCCGGCTGTGGCGACGGGTGCCGGGCGGGTGGACCCGCCACCGATGGCGGCGAGGCTGTTGTCGATCTCGACGAGTCGTTGCAGGAAACGGGCGAGCACGCGTTGCTTGCCCTCGAGCACCTGGCGCTGGGCATCGAAGAGCATCTCGCGGCGGGTCAGCGCCAGCAGGCCGTCCCGCAGCTCTGCCAACTCGTCTGCGTCCGGGGACGCGCTCGTTTCGAGTGAGGCCAGACGGGCTTCCATCTTCGACCGCCGGCCCTCGTGACGCTCGATCTCGACGAGGACCTGCTCCATGAGCATGTCGATCTCGCGGTTCTCGCCCTCGATGCGGCCGATGTCCTCCTCGAGCTCGCGGCGCAGGCCATGCAGCTCAGGCCTACCGGACCGAACCACAGGCGGCGGGCCACCGGCGGCGGGCATGGGCGCACCCGGAAATGGCGTCGCTAGCGGCGGCTGACCCGGTAGCGGCTGACCCGGTCGCAGCGGGCCGGGGGCTGGCACACCCGGCTGACCAGGGCCGGCCGGCGGGGGTCCAGGAGCGCGAGGCGGCTCCAGGTTGCTCAATCCTCGGGGATCCTGATCCAGCCCTGCTTCATGGCGTAGACCACCGCCTGTGTCCGGTCGTTCACCGAGAGCTTGCGGAGGATCGAGCTCATGTGGTTCTTGACCGTCTGCTCGCTGATGGAGAGGGCGTATGCGACCTGCTTGTTGGTCATGCCCTTGGCGATGTTGTCGAGGATCTCGACCTCACGCGGGGACAGCGGGGCGAAGATGGGCGCGGCCTCCTGGCCGTAGACCGCCAGTTCGCGGAACTCCTTGAGCACGCGGTTGGCCACGGAGGGCCGGGCGAAGACCTTGTCGTTGATGAGGTACTCGCCATGGTTCACCCTGCGGATGATGGTGACCAGGTCCTCGGGGCCGATGTCCTTGAGCAGGAAGGCGGCTGCGCCGGCCTTGATAGCTTCGAAGAGCTGGTCCTCGTCCTCGGTCGCAGCCAGCGCGACGATGCCCGCGCTGGGTACCTCGCGCTTGACCCGCTGTGTGGTCTCGATGCCACCGGGTGCAGGCAGTGACAGGTCGAGCAGGACGATGTCCGGCGTGGTGGCGCCGGCCGCGTCGATGGCACTGCGTGAGTCATCGGCCTCGGCCACCACCTCGAAGTCCGCTTCCGCGTCGAGGATCTGGCGCATGCCCACGCGGAAGAGGGCGTGGTCATCGACGAGCAGGATCTTCACGCGCGCGTTCGGGTCTCGCCGATCGGGGCCGCCTCGGCGGCGATCAGGTCCTGCGTACTCGGCCGGAGTCATACCTCGCTCCTTCCCCTTGGGGTGAGGCTCGAGCCGTAGCGTCGTGCCTGCGATCCTTGGGCTTCGTTCAGGTGGGCGCAGGGCGGAGAGGCCCACCCACGCGTGCACCACGTTCATCCCGATTGATTGTTGCCGCCCATGCAGTAGCCCGCCGTCCATGTGGCTCGGAGTATAGGGGTTGCGGGCCGCCGCCCACGTGTCGCTCGTCATGCTGACACGCATCCTTCAGCGAGGCGGAAGAGCCAGGCCTCGGTTCCGGCGGCGTCAAGCGCCAGTGGGTCGGCCGCGAGGCAGGAGCGCGCGGCTGGGTCGAGCAGGGCCTCGGGGTAACGACCTCGCTCATCGACGACGACGACCCAGTGGGTGTCGAACTGCCGGCCCAACTCGATGAGCGAGGCCGGTGCCTCGTCAGGCAGAGCCAGCCCATAGCCGCCGGTAGCCTCAGCCAGCCACATGGGGTGGTCGGTGATGACGGCCACGGGCGCTCCTGCCACGGACGCTTCTGCCGCGATCCCGGCGAGCTCCCGTTCGAGTGAGGTCGCGAGGGCCTCGTAGCGCTCCTGCGTCCCGGCCGACTGCACCGCCAGGAGGCTGGCCTGGAAGACGGTGAAGAGGACCGCCATGGAGACCAGCGCGATGGGCGCGACGATGACGTTGGGGCGCTCCCATCCACGGCTGCGCGAGACGCGAGCGAGGAGGGCATCGCCGCCCAGCGCGGCGATGACGCCGAGAGCCACCAGCAGCGGCCCCGACGAGTGCATGAACGTGCCCCACAGCGTCGCGATGGGGAAGAGGGCCACGGTGCTGGCGAAGATGACTAGGCTGCTCATGAGCACGGCCGTGAGCGCGGTCGGCCGACGCAGGGCAGGGGAGCGCCACATGCCGACCAGCGCGGCGAGGCCGGCGATCCCGACCGGGAAGGCCGGTACGAGGATGACGCTGATGAGGCCGTCCCACGCCGCTCGCAGCGGGTTGCCCAGCAGGACCGCCGCCCCCTGCGCGAGGTAGCTCGCCGCGTCGGGGCGCTCACTGAAGGCGAAGATGTCCTCGTTCTGTACGAGGAACATGTTCTCGACGGCCTGGCCCGGGAAGGGACTGCCCAGCTCCAGGTGGTTACGCGCCAGCCACGGCACCACCACGACGAGGCCACCGAGCACCACCGGCCACAGCCGGCGCATCGCCTCGCGCAGCCGGGCACCGGTCGGCCGCCAATGCAGGACCCAGCCCTGCATCATCAGCACCGTCGCTCCGAGCCAGATGACCTCCTGTCGCGACAGGTAGGCCAGACCCATGGCCAGGCCCAGGCCGAGGCCGGCGAGGATGCTCGGGCGCGCGATATCGTCGTGACCATCACGCGCGCCCGTGACCCGTGGGATGAGCAGGGCCGCCGCGAGCACGAAGACGGTGAAGGGTGTGTACGAGTCGGGCACGGCCGAGGCCAGCACCAGCGGGCTGAGCACCGCCGCCAGCAGGCCTGCGGTGACCGCCACTGCTCGCCCGCGCCGCGAGTCGAGCCCCTGGGCGTTGGCGGCCTCACGGCCGATGGCCCAGGCCAGCGGTGCGACGGCAGCCCCGAGCAGCGCTCCGCCCACTTGTGCCGCCCAGAAGGACGAGCCCATCGTGGCCATGGTCGCGACCGACACGAACGAGCCCATGGGCAGCCACAGTTCGAAGGCCGGCTTGGGCACCTCCAGCGGCAGGGTGGCGTAGCTCCACACGCCATGGCTGACGAGGCCCTCGCCCGCGAGCAGGTTGCGTGCGACATCGAAGTAGTAGACGGCCGGCTCGGTGGTCGGGTAGGGCAGTTCGCCCGCGACCAGCAGGCGGACGGCGAGGGCCAGGACGTAGAGCCCGAGCGGGATCAGCAGCCTCATCGCGCGCACCTTGCGTCGGCAGGCTCGAGGCAGACCGCGTAGAGGGCGGCTCGCGGCAGTGGCTCGGACGGCTCTGCAGCCGCATCTTCGTCGCTTGCGGGAGGCCACGGCCCCGCCACCACCAATGGCTCGGACAGCCACTCGGGTCGGGCGTCGCCCCGGAGCACCGGCTCCAGGCCGCCCGTGATGTGGTCGCTCTCGAGCGCCAGCCAGCGCACGTCGTACCTCCGCAGCGCCTCCTCCACCACCGGCAGCGGGTCATCGGGCGTGACGATCCCGGCCCAGTCGCCGTGATACTGGTAGGCGCCCGCATCGGGGCTCATTACCCGGTCGACCGGATCAGCCACGGCCGCGAGGGTCGCGAGCACCTCGGCGCGGCCGTCCTGCTCGCGTCTCCAGCCGTCGATGGTGGCCAGTGTGGCGTAGGCGCCGACGGCGATGATCACGCCGACCACCATGAAGCCGATGTTGCGGCTCGCTCGGGGCCCGTCCCAGCGGGGACGGCGAGCGGCGATCCAGACCACCGCAGCCGCGACCCCGGTCATGGCCAGCAGGTAGGCGTGTGGCAGCAACGCGACCGCCGAGTGGATGAACGTCCCGTAGGGCACGTGCACTGCCGAGACCAGGGCAGTGAAAAGAAAGAGCGTGACTGCGTAGATGAACCAGGGCCCAAAGTCGCGGCTGCGCCGCATGGTCCAGATGCCGATGAGCAGGAACGGCACGAGCAGGACCAGCATGGGCGAGGCCACGAAGATGCGCACCGCGTCCCAGAGGCCCACGAGCCGGCTCTCCAGGATGGCGCCCAGACCCTGGTCCAGGAAGGCCGTGAGCGTGGTCTCGCTGCTCACGCTGTAGAGCTCGCGATACTCGGTGATGAAGAGGATGCGCCCACCGACCGAGGACGGGGATACCGAGCCGAAGACGGCGAGTTGTCGCAGCAGCCAGGGTGTGACGACCAGGAGAAAGCCGGCAGCGCTGGCGAAGGCCGGAGCCCAGCCGATGCGCGACAGCCGCGGGCGGCGCAGCAAGTCGTAGAGGAAGGCTACCGCGAACGGCACACCTAGCAGCACGCCATCGTTGCGTGAGAGGAAGGCCAGGCCGACCACCAGGCCGCCGGCAGCGAATGAGCGTCGGTGGCCGCGGTAGCCGCGAGCGCACAACCACAAGGCCAGCGCACCAAGCAGCATGAACAGCGCGAAGTTGTCCGGCTGGCCCAGGAATGGGGTCAGGCCCGCGGGCACGGCCACGATCAGGCCTGCCGCGGCTCCCTGCCAATCGGCCAGGCCGGCATCGCGGGCGATGAACCAGGTCAGCGGTGCCGCCGCGGCCGCCGCCAGCCAGAAGGGCAGCCCCGAGGCCACTGGCGTGGGTCCAAGAACCCAGATGAAGGGCACCTGGACCAGCGCGGCCAGTGGCATCCAGTGCGCGTTCGACGGGATCGGGAGCGCTCCTTCAGCGGGCAGGCCGCCACCGACCTCCACGAAGTTCCAGATGTAGTCCACGCTGAAGCCGCCACCCGCCGCCAGCTCCCGGCCGAGGTTAGCGTAGTAGAGGGCATCGGGGTAGGCAGGGTCGGCGAAAAGTGCCGCGACCACGACGCGCACGGCGAACGCGATCAGGAAGAGCAGGACTGGGATCGCCATCGCTGCCCACCCTAGCAACGCGGCCACCGGCTGCCCGGTAGTACGAATGGGCTAGCACCGGGGGTCCTCGTGTCGGGAGCGGTGCGATGCGGTGGGGTCACGATGGGACCAAGGAGCCATCCTGTGCGCCCGCTGCGCCCGCTAGCCTCGCTTCCGTGACCCCCACCCACCGGGGCGCCCCGCGCCTCACGATCGTGCTGCCGGCCTACAACGAGGCTGAGCGGATCGGCCCTGCCCTCGACGAGCTCTTCGGCTGGCTGCGACGCGGCGGGCGCGCACGCAGCACCGGTCGTTCCTCCGACGAGGTCGGCGCATGGGACGTGCTGGTCGTCGACGATGGCTCCGAGGACGACACCGTCGACATCGTCGAGCGTCGCCCCGAGGCCCAGCCGGGCCCCGATGGCGCGCCGCCCAAGCTGCGCGTCCTCTGCCGCCGGCACGCGGGCAAGGGCGCGGCGGTCACCGCCGGCGTGCTCGCGGCCGAAGGCGACCTCATCGTCTTCACCGATGCCGACATGGCCACACCGCCGGACCAGATCCCGCTGCTGACCCAGGCCTTGGCCACAGCCGACCTGGCGCTGGGCAGCCGCGTCCAGCCGGACGGCACGGACCGACGTGCCAGCCAACCGCCCTATCGACAGGTCCTCGGGCGCATCTACCGCGCCCTTGCGGGAGCGTGGGTGACCGGCGATGTGCCCGACACACAGTGCGGGTTCAAGGGCTTCCGTCGGGCGGCGGCGCACGACATCTTCGGTCGGCTTCGCACCGATGGCATCGTCTTCGACGCCGAGGTCATCTACCTCGCGCGCAAGCTCGACTACACCTACGCCGTCGTGCCGGTCATGTGGCACGACATCCACGGCTCGCGCATGAAGGTGCGGCTGCGACTTGGGCTGGGCGTGCTGTGGGACCTGTTCCGCATCCCGCTGCTCCACCGCCGCGCGGCTCCCGGTACCCCGGTCCCCCGCACGTCCGACACCGTCTGACCCACGAGCGCCGCGGACACGCCGCGGCTCAGACAGCTGCGCGCGATCGCCGTCCGTCGAACCACAGGCGCACGGCCGCGAACAGGATCACCAGCGTGCCCAGCCAGAGCGAGGGCATGGCCACGACCACGGCCAAGGCTGAGGCCCACGGCCGGCGAAGCAGCAGCAGTGCGAAGGCGAAAGGCAATCGCCAGTACCAAGGCGGGCCGATGTGGATGTAGATCGACGATGGCTGGCGCAGGAGGTGCTCCACCCACTCCGACCACAGGTGCAGCCAGGGCAGCGTCACGACGAAGGCGATGGCCAGCACGAGCGCGACCTGTCGCCACTGGTCGGGCCGCACACCGAGGATGGGTGCGACCTTGGCCAGGGCCGTGAACACCAGCGGCTCCGCCCGCCCGTGGGCCGCCAGCACGACCGAGGCTGCGATCACCCACTCGATGTTGCCCGCCAGCAGCACCATCGCACTGAGCGGGTAGTAGAAGACGAGCCCCGCCCACAGCCACGACCCGGCGACGTAGCGGATGCAGAGCAGGCCCAGGACCATGATCCCGACCTGCATGACCATGTCCGGCACCCACGAGAGTGCACCGAAAAGCACGGCCCATGGCGGTGCGTAGCTGAAGACGTCGAACTCGCCGATCTCACCGACATAGACGGGGTTGCCGGCGACGAAGTCGTCTCCGGCGCGCATGTAGGCGTCGAGGTCGGCCCCGATGATGAGGCCGCCAGTGGATGCCAGCAGGACGCCGAGCGTGGTGAGGCCCATGGCCCAGCCGCCCAGGGCCAGCGTCACCGCGGCCAGGTGTGGCAGATCCGCCTGCCGGGTGTGTCGCTCGGTCATCACACGCAGGCTAGCGGCGACCCGAACCCCCTGGACGCGGCACGAAGGTACTGGTAGGGAGCGCGGTAGTCCGGGACGGTCAGGGTCGGTCGGCGAGGCCTATGCGCGAACGACGCTCCAGTAGCGCTCGGCTGCACCCGTGCCTACGCCACCAGCCTCGGCCACGCGTGTGGCGTAGCCCGCGACCGCGTCGAGCATGCCCTGCTCGCTCTCGAACAGGCGCTCGACCTCTTTGGCGTACATCTTGAGCCCGGCGCACTTGCGCTCCAGCTGGTCGCTGATGTCAGCGTAGCGCGCCTCCAGGGCAAGCCCGGCCGGTACCACGATGTCCTGGCCGGCCAGATCGGCCGGGCCGATGAAGTCGCTCCACCAGGCGTAGGGGAAGTCCTCGTAGAAGGACAGCAGGGGGGCCATGGCCGGACTTGGCATGACCCACTCCACTTCATCGCCGAGCAGGGCCAGGGCTGCGTCACGGCAGAGCCGGTGATCGACATGGCCGCCGACGCCCAGCGGGAAGTAGACCTGCTGCGGCTCCAGCCGCAGGATCTCGCGCCGCAGCACATCCACAGGCGCTTCGTCACCCTCGTGCGGCTGCCCGAGCACATCTTCATCGCCTTCGTAGCCACGATGGATGGCGTCGGGCAGGTCGAGGTCGACCAAGGCCGCCTCGATGAAGTAGGCCCAGCGTTCGTCCTCGGCCTTGCGCATGGTCGTGGCGTCGGCGGCTGCCAAGTCGCTGCTGTCGAGCGTGCCCTGGGTGGGCACGTCATCGCGCAGAGGCCGCTGCTCGTCGGCGGCATTGGTGACGTTGGCACTCCTGGTCCACGCCGCGCGCTGCCAGAACTGACGGGCCTGCGTATTGGCGCTGTCCTGCGTGGCCGCGATGCGATCGGGATCGGCCTGCCAGGGCGCGCCTGCGCCCACGGTCGCCACGACGGGGTGCTCGGACGCGATATTGCCGCGGTCGAAGGCCTGGGTCGCTGGGTGCAGGGTCTTGGTGCCGAAGCCGACTGCTTGGCGCTGGACGTCGGCCGGGTCGATCGCGCTGTCCGGGCCGCCTGAATAGACCGTCAGGATGGTGACGGACTGACCGAGCTCGCGAAGGCTGGCGACGAGACCTCCACAAGAGAGGGCCACGTCGTCCGGGTGGGGGGCAATGAAGACGTGTGTCATCGCGGGCGAGGATAGCACCGGCCCCGCATGACGATTCACTCGCGATGGCCGTATGCCCCCACCAGCGGCACGAACACGCAGGCATCAGCCGTCCTCGTCGCCTGATCGTTGCCCCGCCGCTGCACGATCGTGAGTCGCTGACTCCGACCGCTTCCGACGGGGATGACCAGCCGTCCGCCGTCCGCCAGCTGAGCCACCAGCGGCTCCGGGACCGTGGGCGCGCCAGCCGCGACCACGATGCCCTCGTATGGTGCTGCGGGCGGGTAGCCGGCACTGCCATCTCCGACGACCAGCGTGACCTCGTAGCCCTGGGCGGCAAGCGCCGCCCGGGCGCGCGCAGCGAGTTCCTGGTCGCGTTCGATCGAGACCACGCGTGCACCACACTGTGCCAGCACAGCGGCCTGATAGCCTGATCCGGTGCCCACGTCGAGGATCGTCGGCCGCCGGTCGTCCCACGGCCAGCCCAGACCGGCGAGTTCGAGGCAGGCGGTCATGCGCGCGACCATGTAGGGCTGGGAGATCGTCTGGCCGCGGCCGATCGACAGCGGGCCGTCCGTGTAGGCGTCGGGGGCCCGACGGGGGTCCACGAACGCCTCTCGTGGGACGACCGACATGGCGGCCAACGTCACCGGGTCGGAGATCCCGCGCGCCTGCAGTTGGTCGCGCACCATCGCGACGCGAGCCGCGGCGAACGGATCGGCGGGGTGTGGCCGGTCGCGACCCTCGCTCACCCCATCATCGTCAGACCGCTGGCGACGCGGACGGTTCCCCGGTCGGCTCGGGGGTGTAGCAGGCCGGCGTCGGCTCGGGTGTCTGGTCGGGCGCCAGGCTGGCATCCGGATCCGGTCGATCCGCAGGGACCAAGCGTCGACTCAGCTGTCGGCTCTTCGGTCGCCTGCGCCGTCGGCTCGACCGTCGGTCCGGCTGTCGGTCCGGCTGTCGGCTCTTCGGTCGCCTGCGCCGTCGGCTCGACCGTGGGCTCCGCCGCCGGCTCAGCTGTGGGCCCCTCGGACGGCTCGATCGACGCGTCGACAGGCGCCGTGCTGGCCTCCTCCGAGGCCGCTGGCGACGGGCTGGCGACCAGCGTCGGCTCGGGGCTCGGCGTCTGATCCTCTGGGTCGAAGACACCGGAGAGCAGCCCACCGCCGCCGAAGAAGATGGCCCAGGCGAAGATCAGAGCGAAGACGGCGATGATGATGGCGATCCACCACTTGCTCACGGGGTCATCGATGAAGGGCGGTTCCTCCGGTCCGCTGCCGGTTGCCGTGCCGGCTGCCTCGGTACCACCCTTGTCGGGTTTGGTCGCGGCCCGGGAATCCGCTGGGGTACTGGCCTCGGCCGACTCGGTCGCGGTCGCCTCTTCGGGGGCGGCGTCTTGGGGCATCTTCTGGTCGGTCATGTAGCGGAGCTCTCCCTGGGTCGTACGCGTTGGTCCGATTATCGCGGGGAAGCGAGTTGGTTGCCGAAGCTACGCGTCGCGTACCGCGGGCAATCCGGCGGCGATGACCGCAGCGATGACGGTCAGCACGCCCGTGAAGGCGATGATGAGTCCAGCATCGATGTGGTCGGCAAGGCCAGCGCTGACCGCCATCGCACCAGTCAGCGCACCCATCACGATACTCGAGCGGATGGCCACGACGCGACCCATCATGCCTTCAGGGGTACGTTCGGCGAAGAGCGTCTGGCTAGGGATGATGTAGACCAGGTTGAAGATGCCGATGACGATCGCCGCTCCCATCGCCAGCAGCTCGTTTGACGTCAGTCCGAGCACGACGGTGGCCACGCCCATCACCGCGAAGCCGGCGATGACGAGCCAACCCTTGCGCAGGCGAGCGCCGATGGCACCGACGATGAAGCCGCCCACGAGGTTGCCGACACCGATCGCTGCCTCGATGGCGGCGTAGCTCTCAGGGTAGGGGATGACATCTCCGTCGAGCGATCGCTCCGCGTATACGACCATCAGGGCCAGCGTGGCACCGATGGAGAGTTGGGCGACCACGCTCACGATGGTGTTCTGGAAGAGCGCCACCTCCCCGCGCAGGAAGTGCCAGCCCTCACGCAGCTCCTCCACGAACGCACCGACCGCGCTGGTCACCCGCGGTCCCACCTCGCGCACGGCCGGCGGGATGACCAGTCCCACCAGCAGGATCGCGCTGACGACGTAGGTGAAGGCATCGACCCAGAAGGCGAGGGCAAGATTCGTGCCCAAGAAGGCCACGAAGACACCGGCCAGGGGGTAGCCGGCGATATCGGCCATCGTCTCGCCGGTCCAGATGGCGCCGTTGGCCGGCGTGAGGTCCTCACGTCGCACGATCCGCGGCACGATGGCGGCCTTGGCCGGCCGGAAGAACAGGCTGACGGTCGTCACCAGGAAGACCACCGGGTAGATGAGCCAGATGTTGACCTCGGCCACGAAGGGGAGGGTGAGAACCATGCCCGCCCGGATGAGGTCGCTGGCGATCATCACGTGCTTCTGGTCCCAGCGATCGACGAACGTCCCCGCGATCGGGCCGAGGAAGAGGTTGGGCAAGGTGGCCGCGAGGAAGACGAGGCCAGTCTGCATGGCTGAGCCCGTGACCGCGAGAACCATCACGCCCAGCGCGATCTGGTGCAGCCGGTCGCCGAAGAGGCTGATCGTCCCGGCCAGCCAGAACGCCGAGAAGCGAGCGTCTCTCGCAAGCCGGACATAGGGGTGCGCACGGACTCGCTCGCCCAGGGACGGTAGCGGCAGCCCCGCCTCGCCGGCAGCCCGGCCGACCGCATCGGAGGCGGCAGCCGTACTCAAGCCTGGGCCCATGCCGGAGCCGCCGACGACGGGCCGGTCGATGCCTGCCTGGCCGATCGCCCCTGACATGCTCGTTTCCGATCGTGGTCGCGCGTTCCAGAGCGAGACTACGCCGGCATCAGGATCGGGACTGCCGTGGGCGATGGCCGAGAACAGGAACCAGGCGACGCCCGCGGCGAGCAAGACATCGCCGATACTGACGACGTTGGTCAGG
Organism: uncultured Chloroflexia bacterium; assembly: GCA_963716815.1. Lineage (GTDB taxonomy): Bacteria > Chloroflexota > Limnocylindria > Limnocylindrales > CSP1-4 > JAFMJV01. The sequence goes on along the minus strand of CAVQUM010000014.1, from coordinate 254,694 downwards.
AACGGGATGCCGATGGGGACGATGTCACCCAGAGGCCCGCCCGCGAGCAGGAACTCCAGGCCCAGCTCCTCTGGGAGCAGGACGTGGAATTCGGGTGAGAGGTCCGCCGTCGTGAGGCCGACCAGCTCCGCCGCCGGCAGGTAGACCGGCATGTAGCCGGCGTTGAGCACGATGGCGAGACCGTTGGCACCGATGCCGACCATGGCGAGGAGCAGGCCTGGTTGGGAGCGGTTCAGCCAGAGCGCCAGAACCAGCAGGCCGAATGAGATGGCGAAGAGCGGCAACCGCAATGCGTCCACGATCTCCACGCCCTGGTCGATGAGCCATTGCGTGGCGACACGCAGGAGCAGGCCGCCGACGATGAGGGCTCCGAAGCGCAGCTGGGCAGAGAGCAGGTTCGTGACTCGGCCGCCCGCGAGGAGGCCGGCGGCGACCCCCAGGACGATGGCGATCAGCAGCATCGGTCAGCGCCCTGCTTCAGGGCAGTGATGGCAGTGGTAGCTCGGAAGGTGCGGGACATGCCCGCCATGTGCTCGGAGGTCCTCGGCGCTACGGCTCGGCAGGCGCTGAACTCGGCGGCATCGCGGCCGACTTGGCCCGGGCTGCGGCAACCTGGCCCAGACTCGGCACCGGCGCGAGCTGTCGCTCAGGCTCACCGGGCTCGTCATGGTCCTCGGCCGCCTGTAGGGCGGCCTTGGTGCGACCGAAGGCCTCGACCACCTGAGGGTCGAACTGGATGCCGGAGTAGCGCTTGAGCTCCTCGTGTGCCTCGGCTGCCGTCAGCGGAATCGGCCGATAGGGACGAGCTGCGGTCATGGCCTCGAAGGCGTCGGCCACGTGGAGGACGCGTGCAAGGAGCGGGATCTCTTCGCCGACAAGGCGGTCCGGATAGCCGGAGCCGTTGTACCACTCGTGGTGGTGCCGAATGAGTGGGCGCTCGGCTGCAAGCTGGTCGACGTCCTTGAGGATTTCCTCACCCTTGGCCGGGTGCTCGTTCATGAGGATGCGTTCCTCACGTGTGAGCTTCTCCGGCTTGAGCAAGACGGCATCACGGATGCCGATCTTGCCGATGTCGTGTAGAAGACCTGCCCATTCGAGTTGCTCGAGCTCAGTCTCGCCAAGGTTCATCGCCTGGCCGATCTCAACGGCGATGTCAGAGACGTGCTCCGAGTGCTTCTTCGTGCTCGGATCTCGAGCATCGATAGCCGACGCCAGCGCCTTCACGGTCTGAGTGAACATCTCCCGGATGTCCACGACTGCCTTGTATGCCGCTCGAGTTGTGTAGAGCGGGATTGCGAAGGCGAGAGCTACAAGGGGGCCGACCGAGAGATAGGCCGATGCCATCAGCCACGCCATGGGGGTCAGCCCGACCATTGTCAAGCCGACTGAGCGTAGGTCGGACCTCAAGACTGCTCTGACTGGTCGCGACTCCCTCAGCGCCACGGCCAGTGATGACAGGATGGTCCCCACGAGAACGTACGAGAGTCCTGCAACGGTTCCGGCGACAAGTCCAACGGGGCTGTTGAGTTCTGAGCCTGCGACCATCCCGCCATAGACGATGCCGGCGACTATCGCGGCGAGGACCGCAATCGAGTGGTTGTAGACAACGCCGTACCACGGAACCCGGCCCCGAAGTTCGCGAACCTCGGTCGTTCCCAGCCCGGCCACGACGGCGCCGAGTGCCGGTCCCATGAGGATGCTTGCTGCGATGATTGGGGCTGCGGCGACGCTGACGACTGATCCGCGCGGGACGTGGATCGGAGCTGCCGAAGCCGCAAGCGTAGTCAAGACCCAGAATCCGACCGCTGCAGCACTGAAATACGGCCCATCGACCAAGTCGATCGGCCGTGCAACAAGAGTGGCGACGAGCAGCGCGGTAGCCGCCACCGGGACGACTATCAGGAGAGTCCGAAGGTCTCTAGGCAAGGGCTACGAGACTCCTGGGTCCAATGAAGAGGTTGTCAGTATCGCGATGGATACCCAGACTCCCCATCCAACATTGGTACTGGGAGCTCACTGGCCCTACTAGATCGGATTGATGCCCGCGCTGCCCGCGAATACTAGTGTGACTACTAGAGTCGATAGCAGCATGAGCCTCGACAACACGTTGCGAGGCATTCTGCTTACCAGGGCTTGATGTTCGCGTTGGGATCCATCGATTTCCCCTTCTGACGCCGGCCCATGAGGAGGCCGAGTAGTCCTAGGGGAGTGCTTGCCGCATCGCTTCGAGGGTCCCCTCTCTCGAGCCCCACGAAGTCCACACGGAGTGCACTCCGTTGCTGTTGCGCCAGCCAATCTGCTGATGCACCGCAGAGGTTAGGTACGGGGTGCTCTAGGTCCCTATAAGTACTAGTACGTACGGTTAGTTACGGATCACGAATCTCGTCCTGACGATTTCCGCGTACGGCCTAACTGGCAGCCCCAGGTCGCGCTCGTGAGATGCAGCCATGCTCCTGTAGTGCGCTTGGGCGGCATCTGTCGCGCCGGTTGCAGCCAGACACGCAACGAGCGTAGCTCTCAGGTCAAAGGCGTTGGGGTCGAGTGCGCTGACAGGGCTCAGGACCTCGACCGCTTCTCCGAAACGGTGCTGTTCCACAAGCTGGCGAGACGTCTCGTGGGCTAGGCGGAGGTACGTTGCGTGCAGGTGAGTACGCCACTCATCGGCCCACTCCTCGTACTCGAACTCAGGTGCAAACGTTCCTCGATACAGGGCCAGCAGATCAGGGTCCCGAGCCAGTGCGCTCCTCGTAGACAGGATGCTCGCAGCCTGCCTCGCGAAGGCCACGCTGTCGATCTGGAAGAGTTCCTCATCGAGTCTTACCAGCTCACCGTCCAGGTGGATGTAGTCGGCCGTCGCGCCGTCCTCATACCAGGGTTCGATGTCGCGCCGGAGGAAGAAGACGGTCTGGTGAAGGCTATTCGCCGCCGACTTGGGTGTCTGGTCCGGCCACAAGGCTTTCCATCACCAGTTCCCGGGTGGCGACGAGGCCTGCCTTCGTGACGAGATACAAGAGCAGCGCGGCTGGCTTCCGCCTGGTTTCAGCCAGCGCAACACGGCGGTCCCCGACTTCATAGCTACTCAGGCCAAGGTCATGCACTCGCACCGTCGGACTGACCCGGCGCACTAGCTGACTCGCAATCCCTTTGCGACTGCGCCGACTCGACGTCGCACGTTCGAAGTCCCGGAGCAGTGGGACGTCGTCCGCAGTCCCATACCTTGCGATAATCGATGCCGCGGCGCTCGCGTCGTCGCTGGGCGGCCCTTGGACTTGGCTGCCGAGCGCGTCCACCCAACGACTCGGCTCGCGAAGAATGGAGCGCTCAAGCGCCTCCGGTAGTGGAGCCAGTGTGCCGATGGCCGTCGCCACTGCATTCGCCACCTCAAGCGGAGCGAGTGAAGACTCGGTCTCAGCCTCGGCAATCCAGAGCGCCAGCGCTTCGCCGTCACGTCGAACCGCCGCATCGATGATTCGTGCGCGCGCCGCCCAGCGCCATGAGTGCTGAACGGAGCAAGTGTGGACAGCGTTCCTCGCGAGCAGCGCAGCGGTGGGTGCGTCTTCCGCCACGGCGATTAGCGCCTCGAGTACCGCGATGCGAGATGGCGTATCGAACTCAACGGGTGCGAGATCCTTCAGTTGGTCGAGTTCGTGATGGGCGCTGCCATAGTCCATCTGCGCCATATGAACCGCTGCTCGGCCGTAGCACCCGGCTGCTCTCGACGTGGAATTGTCGGCCCACAGAGCATCTCCTCGCTCGAACTTCGCTAGCAGCGACAAGGCTCGGCGCGTACGGCCACAGACGGCGTGAAGATGGGCCGCTTCGGCAATCGCATCGGCCGTCGCCCCAGGCTGCGTGGCGACCTCGTTCGACAATCGGAGTGCCTCTTCGATGCTCCCGTTCTCAGCTGACGCGAGGGCTACGATCGACTTTGTCGATGCTGTGATTGTCCCATCCACGTCTGTTCGCTCTAGGTGAGCCATCGATTCGTTCGCGAGGCTGATTGCGTGGTCGTAGTTGCCACGCGACAACTCTGCAGTAGCCGTGTTGTGAAGCGTGACTCCAGCGAAGTAGTGCAGCTGAGCCTGCGCCTGGTTGGTCGCGATGCGCCGGAGCACTTGAACCGCGTCACTGATGCAGCCACCGACGGACGCATCGAGGAGTTGCCGCCAGGAGATGGCGACATCACGGAGTCGGTCTGGCGTAGCGGCGTCTGACGCGACGGCCTCGACCTCGGCGACGAGCTCGGCACTCGCACCTCTCATGTGGTGGATGGCCGCACACGTCAGTCCGACGAGCGCTCGTTCTTCCGGGCTCAGGTCGGCACGGTCGATCGGCGTCATGAGTTCAAGAGCAGCCTGGAGTTGCTCATCGCTGATGAGCGCGCGCGCCTTGATGACCTTGACTGCGGGCGGTGCCACGGTCTCTGGCAGTAGGTCCAGGATCCCGACGGCCGCTCCCCATGCTCCGGTCCCGAGCGCCTCGCCTGCAGCGGAGCCCAGCACGCGCATGCAGTCGTCCACATCACGGGCCAGGGCGTAGTGCTTCGCGGCGATCAGCCAATCGTCCGTCACGGCTGCATTCGCGATAGCGCGATGCATGTGTCTGATCCGCTCGGTGGAGACTGTTTCTCGGAGTTGAGCGCCAAGGAAGTCACGGAACAGCGGGTGGACGCGTCTCCCGCTCGAACCGCTCGTTCGCCCGCCAAGCAGGCCCAGAGCCTCCGCCGCATCGAGCGCTTCGCTCACCGCCTGCGCGTCGTCCTCGGCACCGTCGGCACTCAGCGCGGCGGACACATACCTGGTGTCGACCCGGTCCACGAGCGAGGCGCGCATGAGGATCCGCTGGGTCCGTGGCGAGAGACGGGTAAGCACCTCCTCGGCGAGGAAGTCGTAGATGGGGCCGGCGGCGCCACTCAGGGCCTCGATGAAGCTGGCGACCTCGCTCGGCTCGCTGACAGCGATGGAGGCCGAGATGAGCTGCAGGCTGGCTGCCCAGCCGTCGGTCCGCTCGTGGATGGTGCGGCACGCGGCCTCGTCCAGCGGCTGGCCGTACGTGTTCGCGAACAACTGCTCGATCTCCTCGAGCGTGAAGCGGAGGTCGTCGATCGTGAGTTCGGAGACTCGGCCCTGCGCCAGCAGCCTGCCCAAGGCAAGGTTCGGCGCGCCGCGTCCCCCGAGGATGAAATACATGCCGCTCGGCGCTCGCTCCAGCAGCCGGCTCAAGATCATGCGGATATCCGGGGACTTCTCGACGAAGTGGTAGTCGTCAAGGATCACCGCGATCCGGCGGTTCTCCACCTCGCTGAGATCGGCGAGGAACTGGGCCAGCACGACCTCCTGCGAGGAGCCCATGGCGGCGACGTTGCGCAACAGCGCTTCAGTGGGGCGGCCGAATCCGGGCCAGACGTCGCGCAGACCCGCGACCATGTAGCTGAGGAAGGTGATCCAGTCCCCGTCCGACGGCTCCATCCGATACCAGACACACGTGTCGCGCGTCTGCAGGGCGAACTCGTCGAGCAGCGTGGTCTTGCCGTAGCCGGCCTCCGCCGAGACGAGCACGAGCCGTGCCCGGCCCTGGTTGAGAAGCCAGTCGACCAGCCGTGGACGGGACAGGATCGACCGGCCAGGAACGGCTCGCCCGATCTTGCTGGCGATGATCGACAGGCCGGAGTCATGGACCTCTGGTGTCTCACCGGGCAGTCGCGGACCACGGTACTCGCGCGGTGGTTCGGTCCTGGCGAGCCTGTGCTCCGGTGCCGTCGGCGTGTCGGTCATGCGGACATCATCGCCATGCCCTCTCATCCCGCGCTTACTCGAGTGTGGAAAAGTCCGGCTAGGTGCCCTCGTACTCGAAGAAGATCTTGAGCTCGACCTCGTAGTCGGTGATGCGGCCGTCATCCACGCGTGCGGTGTGGCGTACGACCTCCACCTGGCGGATGTTTCGGACGGTCGAAGCGGCACGCGCCACGGCGTTGGCGGCCGCAGCACTCCACGATTTGGAGCTGCTGCCGACCATCTCCCTGATGATGATGACGCCCATCGTGCGCCTCCTCTGTACGTTGTCTCAGCTGCTGGCTACGAGTGTAGGCGCACGCCAGAGTGCGCGGCTCATCGCGACCCGCCGACGAGCGCGGGTTAGAGGTAGGCGCTCTCGGCGTAGTGGTCCTCTTCGGCGTAGGAGACGAAGCGTGTCTGACGCTTCTTGAACCAGAGCTTGGTCTCGCCCGTGGGGCCGTTGCGGTGCTTGGCCAACCTCAGGTTGATGACCTCACCTTCCTGGTCGTGCTCGCCGGGACCGCGCTCTTTGTCGCGCCAAAGGAACATGACCATGTCCGCGTCCTGCTCGAGCGCGCCAGACTCACGCAGGTCCGACAGGCGTGGCTCGCCCTTCTCACCGCGGTTCTCTGTCTGACGCGACAACTGCGATAGCGCCACCACCGGCACTTGCAGCTCGCGGGCGAGCGCCTTGAGGCCGCGTGAGATGTCGCTGACCTCCTGCACCCGGTTGGCGTCACGCGAAGTCACGCTCGACTGCATCAACTGCAGGTAGTCCACGAGGATGAGATCGAGCCCGGACTCCGCCTGCAGGCGTCGAGCCTTGGTGCGCAACTCCATGGCGCTGATGTTGGGCGTGTCGTCGATGAAGATCGGCGCATTGGCCAGGGTGTTCATGGCGGGGGCCATGCGCGCGAAGTCCATCTCCTCGAGGAAGCCCGTGCGAAGCCTCTGCGAATTGATGCTCGCTACCGACGAGAGCAGGCGCAGCACCAACTGCTCCTTGCTCATCTCGAGGCTGAAGATGCCCACGACCTTGCCCTCGTTGACGGCAGCATACTCGGCGAAGTTCAGGGCCAGGCTGGTCTTGCCCACGGAAGGGCGTGCAGCGACCAGCACGAGGTCCGACTTCTGGAGTCCAGTGGTGAGCGTGTCGAGGTCGGCGAAACCGGTACGGATGCCGCTGATCTCACCCTTGTGCTGGTGAAGGTAGTCCAGTCGGTCATAGGCGCTGTGCAGCAGCGTCTTGAGCGAGTCGAAGCCTGAGGACAGACGCTTCTCACTGACCGCGAACAGCTCCGACTCCGCCCGGTCGATGACCTCGCTGACGTCGCCGTCCTCCTCGTAGCCGTAGCCAGCGATGCGGCCGGCTGCGCTGATGAGGTTGCGCAGCACGCTCTTGCGCTCCACGATCCGTGCGTAGTAGACGACGTTGACCGCGGTCGGCGTGAGGTTGATGAGGCTGGTCAGGTAAGCCGAACCGCCCACCTCATCGAGCTTCTGCTGTCGCTCCAGCACTTCGCTGACCGTGACGATGTCGACCGGTTCGCGGCGTTCGTGCAACTCGAGGACCGCCGCGTAGATGGTGCCGTGGTGCTGGCGGTAGAAGTCCTCCGCCTTGAGCAACTCCGCGACCTCGACCACGGCGTCCTTGTCGATGAGCAATGCGCCCAGCACCGACTGCTCGGCTTCGATGGACTGCGGCGGGAGGCGATCGATGGACACGCAGAGACTCCGGGATCAGGCAGGACGACTCAGGACGGCGGGGGCTGGCACCGATGTTCGCTGTCTGGCCAGGGCCGGACAAGGGTGATCTCCACGAGTTCTCGCAGGACTCTCCACCATTTCTGTGGATAACCCGTGGACAAACGTCGACGAGGCGCCTGTTCGTCCCTAATCGACCCGGCGAATCACGCCCACGAGCTTGCCCTGGATGCGGACATCGTCGTAGAACTGCGGCTCGTACGACTCGTTGGCCGGCTGCAGCCGGACACGGTTCCGCTCCTTGAAGAAGCGCTTGAGGGTGACCGCGTTCTCGTCCACCTGGGCCACGACGATATCGCCGTCGTGTGCGGTCTGCTGCTCACGGATGACCACCAGGTCGCCATCCATGATGTGGGCATCGACCATGGAATCCCCGCGCACGCGCAGCACGTATGTGCCCGCGCTGGTGTTGATGATGTCCGGAACGCTCACCGTCTCGCTCGCGTCCTGGTAGGCCTCGATGGGACCACCGGCGGCGATCTCGCCGACGATCGGGATGGCGGCCGTGCCGGACTCCGCGCCGCGCACGAGCACGTCGCTGCCGCTGCCGCTCGACAGCATCGCCGCGGGAGTCAGGCGCAGGGCGCGCGACTGGGTGGCATCGCGCTCCAGCAAGCCGTCCTTCTCCATGGCCGAAAGGTGGTGATGAACGGCGGACGTGGAGGCGAGGCCGACGGCCGCGGCGATCTCCCGCACGGACGGCGGATAGCCGCTCTCGCGAACGGTGGCGGCGATGTAGTCGATGATCCGCTGCTTGCGAAGTGCGTCGTGCTTGGTCACGGGACCTCCTTGACTGTACGGTATCGAACGTCTGTTCGAATGTCAAGTCCCGCTCTCGGGGCCTGTCTTGTCGGCGGGGCTCCCGTGCCCATCCCGTACCTACCCAGCTGTCCTGCGCGGTCGTGATCCCGCAGGAGCGGCCACGTGGACCACGGTCCAGCGCCTCATCGTGGCACGCCGACACGAAGGAGGTCGCGTGCAGCGGCGCACGTGCAGAGGTCAAGGGGCCGCGGATGCTAGACTCGCGGCTCCGATGGCCCTGAGAAGCACCTTCAGGCTGGGGCTGACCGCGCTCAGCTTCTGGCCGTTCCTACCGATCGCATCGCGCGCGCCGGTCTATGGCCGGCTCATCTACGAGCTCGCGATCGATGGGCGTGTGCCCTGGTCAAGGAAAGCGATCCTGGGGATCGCGGTGGCGTACATCGTTTCGCCCATCGACTTCATCCCCGACTTCGTGCCCTTCATCAGCCGGGTCGACGACGTCATGGTCACGATCATCGCGCTCGACCTCTTCCTCGAAGGGGTGCCCAGAGAGCTCATGATCGAGAAGATGTATACCCTTGGCATCGACGGCCGTGAGCTGGAGCGCGACATGGAGGCGGCACGACGCTTCCTCCCGCTGCCCATCCGCACGATCGCACGACGACTGCCGGCACTCATCGAGGCCAGCGCCGATGTCGTCCGGGCGGAGCTGGAGGCCCGCGGTTTCATCGACACAGAAGACAAGGACAAGGAGGCTATCTCAGCGTGAAGGTCATCCTCACAGCGGATGTCGACCCGCTCGGCAAGAGCGGTGAACTCAAGGACGTGGCCAACGGCTACGCCCGCAACTACCTCATCCCGCGCAACCTGGCCGTGCCGGCCGCAGGTGGCACCTACCGCGCCTGGCTGCACGACATCGCCAGCCGCGAGGAGCAGCGCAAGAAGGAGCGCGCCGAGGCTGAGATCGCAGCCACGCGTATCGCCAGCACCACGCTCACCATGGGCGTGAAGGTCGGCGAGGGCGGCAAGCTCTACGGCTCGATCACGGCCAAGGACATCGCCGACGCCCTCGCACGCCGCGGCATCGAGATCGACCGCCACAAGGTCGACCTGGACGAGCCGCTGCGCCAGCTGGGCACGTACAAGGTCGCCATTCGCGTGTACCAGGACATGACCCCGGAGGTCACCGTCGAGGTCGAGCCCAAGGGTTAGGACCGAGGGCGGCAGCGATCGCCCCGCCCGGCTTGCCGGGCACGACATCATGGTGTGGTGACCCGCGCCACCATCCTGCACGTCGATCTCGATGCGTTCTTCGCTGCCGTCGAGCAGCGGGACCGCCCCGAGCTGCGTGGCAAGCCCGTCGTCGTGGGCGGGGGCGGGCCGAACGACCGCGGCGTCGTTTCTGCCGCCTCCTACGAGGCGCGCCGTTATGGCGTGCGCTCGGCCATGCCCCTGCGTACCGCGGCACGTCTCTGCCCGGAACTCGTATTCGTGCCCGTGGATGGGCGCAAGTACAGCGGGGTCAGTCGCGAGGTCATGGTGGTGTTGCGCCGCTACACACCCGCGGTCGAGCAGATCTCCATCGACGAGGCCTTCCTCGACGTCGCCGGCTCGGAGAGCCTCCATGGCACGCCCGAGGCCATGGCCCGGTCGATCAAGCGGGCGATCGCCGATGAGCTGGAGCTGACGGCGTCGGTGGGCGTGGCCGCGACCAAGCTGGTGGCCAAGGTCGCCTCCGACCTGCAGAAGCCGGACGGCCTCGTGGTCGTGGCACCGGGCACCGAAGCCGAGTTCCTCGCGCCACTGCCGATCTCGCGTCTCTGGGGGGTGGGCGAGAAGACCGCTGCGCGGCTCTCCGAGTTCGGCGTGCGGACGATCGGCGACCTGGCCGCCCTGCCGGAGGATCTGCTCGCGCGGCGCTTTGGCAGACAAGGCCCACTCCTGGCACAGCGCGCTCGCGGCATCGACACCTCACCGGTGTCCTCGGCCGACCCGGCGCGTTCGGTCAGTCACGAGCACACCTTCCATGTCGACACCACCGACCCGGAGGTCCTCGAACGAACGCTCCTGTCGCTGTCGGAGGGCGTCGCGGGCCGCCTGCGTGCCGGCGGGGTGAAGGCCCGTACCATCGTGGTCAAGGTGCGCGACTCCTCGTTCGCCACCGTCTCCCGGCAGCGGACCTTGCCCGAACCGACCGACCAGACCGAGGTCGTCTTCGAGGCGGCTCGTGAGCTGGCGCGGCCACAGTTGCGTGGCGTGCGAGTGCGCCTGCTGGGGGTGGCGGCGTCACACCTGGGCGAGAGCGATCAGATGGCGCTCTTCTCGGCCGAGGACGAGCGCAAGCGCAAGGCCACCGCGGCCGCCGACGCTATCCGCCGACGGTACGGGGCAAAGGCCATCAGGCGGGCACGTCTGCTGCGTGACGCCGTGGCTGAGCCGTTCGAGCGCGACCCCATGACGGCTCCTGAGGGCGGAGCCATCGGGCACGCTCCCGATGAGCGACCACGCGATCGCTGACTGACGCGCCGCGCTGTGACAGGCAAGGTGACAGACTCCGCCGTCAGTGTTCGGTTCGAATCGGGAAACAGCTTGACATTCGAACGCATGTTCGGTTAGCATCCCGCTGCCGTAACAGAACAGATGTTCGACATCTCGGTCGGAACCGTGCCCCTCGACCGCGTCGCTCGCAGGAGGAGCCACCATGTTCAGCCTCATCGCCAACGCCATGTCCGTCGCCACCGACGGCTCGGGTCGCCCTCGCGAGATTCGTGCAGAGGGTCGGCGTCTGCGGGTCACCGACCTCGTGTCGGTTCGCGACGAGACGGCTGCCCACCCCGTCGAGTCGGGTCCACGCACCGTCTTCGTGGTCGGGGCAGCCGGTCGCCGCTATCGCCTGGTCCACCTGCTTCGCGACCGTCGCTGGACGGTGGAGGAGCTTGGCGCTCAGCACGCGGGTCTGGCTCGCGCCGCGTAGGACGCGCCCGGCTAGGTCGTGTGGTCACCGGCCGGTGCCCGTGCGAGAATGCGCCCATGTCCGATTCCGAACCGACCGTTGCCGAGATGAGCCTGGGCGAGTTCGCAGAGGCTCTCGCCTCCGAGCGGCCCGTGCCGGGAGGTGGTGCCGCTGCCGGCGTGGCCGCCGCCCTCGGAGCCAGCCTCACCGCCATGGTCGTGCGACTTTCGCTCGACCGTCCCAAGTACGCCGACCACGCGGCTCTCCACCGCGAAGCGCTCGAGGCCTCCGACGCGGCGCGCCTGCGGTGCCTGGAGCTTGCCGACGCCGACGCCACGGCCTACGCCGCCTATCGTGCTGCGCGAAGCATGCCGCACGAGACCGAGGCGCAGGAGACGGTGCGTGGGGAGGCGACGCGCGAGGCTGCCCGGCTCGCCACCACGGTGGCGCTCGACATGGTCAAGGCCTGCCATGCGCAGGTCGAGCTGGTCGGCCGCGTCGCCGGCCGCACCAACCTCAATGTCGCGAGCGACCTCGAGGTGGCAGCGCTGCTGCTAGACGCCGCTGCGCGTTCGGCAGCGGCCAACGTGCGCGTGAACCTCGGATCCATCGGCGATGGCGCCTTCGCCAACGCCGTCACGGTCGAGTTGGACCAGCGACTGCAGCAGATCCAGGGCGCCGCCGATCGGGCACGCGAGCGCGTGGCCAAGGGCACGCTCCGGCGGCCGGAGGACGAGTAGGCTTCAGGCGCCCCGGGCGATGTACAGGGCCACGATGACGAGCAGCCCCAGAAGCGAGCCTCCGAGCGCGTAAGCCCAAGCGGTCACATCCACTGGTCCCAGCGGCTCGCCGGACGGAGCGTGGCCGTGCCCGTGTTGAGCATCGTCATCGTCCGCGGTCGCGGGCGTGGTCTCTGCGTCAGACATGCCCGTAGTATCCGCCATGGTCACGGCTGGAGCTCGTCGGTAATGAGATCGTCCACGCTCAGCTCCGCCTTCACGACCGAGTCTGGCAGGGAGCGCATGATCTCCAGCCCTGACTCCCAGACGGCGGGGTCGATCGAGCCAAGACCGTGTTCCTCGACGTAGTCGCTGGTCCACGATTCGATCGTGGCCTCGAGGATGGCCAGTTGCGTGCCCGGATCGGAGGCCAGCTCGGGCACGCGCTCGAAGGTGGCCTCCAGCCCGAGCTGCGGATCTTCGATGATGTCTTCCATGGCCCGGATGGTGGCTGCCGTGAACGCGCGTAGCGCTTCGCCCTTGCTCGCGAGCGTGTCCCTTCCGGTGACGAGGCCGGGACCCGGCAGGGGAGCCACGTCAGCCACGCGCAACACGTCGACGTCGAGGCCTTGCAGCGTCAACTGCACCGGCTCGTTGGTGACGAAGCCGGTGGCGGCGTCGACCTGGCCGCTGCCCACGGCCACGCCCTGACCGAAGTCGGGATAGGTCACGACCTCGGCATCATCGGGCGTGAGACCGGCCGAGCCGAGGAGCGCTTGCAGCGCCACCCACGATGAGCCGTAGAGCCCCGGGATGCCGATGCGCAGCCCAGCCAGGTCGGACACTTCCTCCACGCCGGTCTCGTCCAAGGAGAAGACGACGTTCGGGTCGCGCCCGTAGATGGTGGCGCCATAGACCACCGGGATGCCCTGGCTCACCGCCGGGATGACGCTCGTGCCATCGGCCATGCCGATGTCGACCGCGCCTCGAGCAAGCAGTGTCACCAGCTCGGGGTCGATCTTGTTCTGGAAGTCCACCTCCAGCCCCGCATCCGCGTAGTAGCCGGCCTGGTCGGCGAGGTAGAACTGGGCGAATTGCACGCTCGGGATGTAACCCAGTCCCACCGTCAGGCTAGTCGGCTCGGCCGTCGCCACATCGTCCGACTGGGCCATGGCGCCACTCGCGGTCAGGGTCAGAGCCGCCACCAGCGTGAGGACGCCGGATGAGTGGAGTGCAGCAGAAGTAGATGGGACCATGAGGGGCGCTCTTCCTTTCGGTCGTTCAGCGATGGGTGCGGATGAGCCGGCGCTCGATGGCGACGACGATGAGATAGAGGGCCACGCCCATGATGGCGATGGTGACGAGCGTGGCGAACATGAGCGGGATGTCGAACATGCTCCCGCGAGCGAGGTTGATGAGCACGCCCAGGCCCCTGTCGCCGCCGGCCCACTCGGCCACGATGGCGCCGACCACCGCGAGCGTGACCCCGATGCGGAAGCTGCCCAGGATCTGCGGCAGGGCGTTCGGCACCTCGATGCGGGCGAGGCGCTGACGGCGACTGGCCCGGAAGCTGCGTCCGAGCTCGATGAGTCTGGGGTCCACGGAGCGGATGCCGACCATCGTGCCCACGGCGATGGGGAAGAAGCAGATGAGCGCGCAGATGAGCACGCGACTGCCCAACCCCGTGCCGAACCACAGGGCGATGAGCGGCGCGAGGGCCAGGATGGGCGTGGCTTGGGCGGCGACGATGTAGGGCGACAGCATGCGCGCAGCCAGTCGCGAGCGCGCCAGCAGGACCCCCACCAGCACACCGGCGCTGCCGCCCACCGCCAAGCCCAGCAGCACCTCCCCGAGGGTGGTCCAGAAGTGCGGAGCGATGGTGCCATCGACCCAGGCGCCGACGAAGCGCTCCGCCACGGCCCGCGGACCCGGCAGGATGTATGGCGGGTAGTCGCCGAGCCACACGATGCCAGCCCAGGCTACGACGAAGACCGCGCCCGCCGCGGCCACCGGAGCCACGTCTCGCGCAAGTGGCCGCCATCGACGGCCGCTGGTCCCGCTCGGCTCGGTCACGGCCACGTCGGCCATGCCGGAGCTGAGGCGTGGCCTCGGTCATGCCGCGACCTCGGCAGCGCCGGAGCCGGGACCGGCCAGCAGGGCTCGGACCCGGTCGGCCGCCGCGCTGAACGTGGAGGCGCCGCTGCCGGCGAGGCTGCGCGGGCGCGGGACGTCCACCGCCACCTCCGCCACGATGCGACCGGGCCGGCTCGACATGACCAGCACGCGGTCGGAGAGGTAGACCGCCTCGGAGATGCTGTGGGTGACGAGCACGATGGTCGTGCCGGTCTGGCGCCACAGGGTGAGCAACTCATCGTCGAGCCGCTCCCGCGTCATGGCGTCCAGCGCGCTGAATGGCTCGTCCATGAGCAGGGCGTCCGGTTCGGGCGCGAGAGCGCGCGCGAGGGCGGCGCGCTGGGCCATGCCGCCGGAGAGTTGGTCGGGGTAGGCCTGAGCGAACGCCTCAAGGCCCGTCAGGCGCAGCACCTCCCGCGTCCGCTTCTCGCGCTCAGCGCGTCCGACGCCAGCCAGCTCCAGCGGGAAGGCGACATTCGAGAGCACGTCGCGCCAAGGCAGCAAGCGCGGCTCCTGGAACACCAGGCCGACCCGCGGCTCCGGTCCGGCCACCGTCGAATCGAAGGCGAGCACGCTGCCGTGATCGGGCGCCAGCAGTCCGCTGGCCACACGCAGCAGGGTCGATTTGCCGCAGCCGTTGGGGCCCACGATGGCCACGATCTCGCGCTCGGCCACGCGTAGGCTCAGATCGTCGAGCACGAGCAGGCGGGAGCCGTTGATATCGAAGCTGCGAGAGATGCCGTGGAGCTCGAGGGCGTCCAAGCGCGTGTGACCTCCGGCCACACCTGCGAGGCACCGGGAAGACGGTCGAGCGCAGCCTCCCCGCGATCTGCGGGACCGGCCATGCTCCACGAGCGACGGCATGCCGATGAGCCCATCGGCGGCCACCTCGTTCCTTCTTCCATCCGGACTGTCACCGTCGGCTCCCTGCGAGGGATCCACCGCCACCACGAGTGGTGGACGGGTCGTGGGCTGGCGGCAGGGACACTGACGTGTCCGGGAACCGCCGACCACCGGTAGGGAATTGCACCCGACCCCGAAGGCGAGGCGTGTTATGCGTATTGTCGCTCGACTATAGCAGTGCTCATCTGGCCGACCATGAGGCGGAGGTCACGCCTGAGGGGGCCAGACGGTCGCCTGCACGTTCCGCCGTTCTGGGGCATCCTGTGGCCGGAATGACGAGCCGGACCACCCCAGTCGGCATCTTCGTCATCGCGCTGGTCGGCCTGATCACCATGGGCTGCAGCGCCGGGACGGATGCCGTGTTCCAAGCTCTGCTCGACCCTGCCGGGACAGCCGCGTCTTCACCGGAGGCCGACCCCGCCGTGGATCCTGCCTCCAGCAGCGACCAACCGACGTGGTGGCCTCATCCGGATGGCTACGCGATGGTCCTGCCCGCGGGGTGGTCGGGCATGGCCGTCGACCACGATCAGACCGATGAGATCGTCGCTTCGGTCACAGCCGCGATGCCCGAGCTCGGCGCCCGCATCGACCTGGTGCTCGAGGAGAGCCAGGCGCGCGTGAGCGCCATCGCCCTCGACCCCACCGCGGACGGCGAAGTGGCCCCGCTCCTGGTCGTGCTGGCGCAGGCGACCGAAGGGCGGCGGCTCCACGCCATCAAGTCCGACGTACGCGAGCGCATCAACGGGTTGCCCAACCGCAGCGGGCCGCTTTCTGCTCACGACGTGGCGTTGCCCACGGCCAAGGGCATGCGTTTCGACTACACCATCGACGATCCGGATCTGGGCGAGCTGCGGGTGTTCAGCTATCTGTTCCGCTTCGGGCGCACCGCGTACCTGGTGAACTTCGTGGCCTCGGCGGAGGTTGCCGGCGAGGCAGAATTGATGTTCGACGCGATCGCCAACAGCCTTCGCTTCGGGGTCTAGCCGTCCTACACTGCTTGGCGTGAGCAGCGACGCAGACATCCGCATCCACGACATCACAGACGACGAGTCCTTCGGGCTGTTGCCGCCCTGCGCCGACCCCGGCTACGACCATCGCAGTTGCGACTACTGGGAGAATGAGGTGCGCGGATCGAAGGCTGCGCGGGCCTCGTGGTGGGCAGTGGCCCCACCGCCGTCACGACCCAAGCCGCGGCCGGCCAGCGACAACCCTTTCGCCCTGGCACCGGCCGAAGAAGTGGGTTTCAACCCCTTCGACCCGTCGTCGTCCGGGTCCCAGGCACCTGACTTCAACCCTTTCGCGCCGGCACCCACGACCAGCCCTGGTGCGACCCATCACTCCGGTCCCTCCAAGCTGCGCCTGCTCGACCGCGGCCGGGCCGTGTTCGGCTCCTATGCCAAGGTGCTCCTGCGCGGGGATGAGCCCATGGTCTATGTGCAGTTCGGACCGCTGTCGGCCTACCCCCGGGCACAGCACGTGCGTGAGCTCTACCCGCGCCTGCCGAGCTCGCCGCTGCCGGCCGTCATCACCTGCATCTCTGCGACTGCGACGGCTCGTGGCCTGGGGCTGGCGGGCAGGCTGATCGAGGCCGTACTCGACGATCTGACCGAGCGCGGGTTCGCTGCCGTCGAGGCGTATCCCGACCTCACGCTCGGCGTCGAGCAGGCCTCGGCTGCCTCCCCGGGGTTCTGGCAGTCCTGCGGCTTCGAGATGGCCGTCGCGGACGAGCGCTACCCAGTGATGCGCAGGAAGCTTACGTAGGCTCATCAAGGCCACTTGATAGCAGGAACCATGCCTGCTTGACTCGGGCAGTGGTCTGGCGTACGCTCTCGCCCCTGACGACCCTGATTGGTCGTGACCGCGTCGGCGGGCCACGACTCCAGCCCCGGAGGACACATGCCCCGCTCCTCGCTCGCCCTGGCCACCCTTGTCTCGATGCTGCTCGCGGCGGCGGGCAGCGTGACGGCCCGGGACGCCGAGGACCCGCTCACGATCTACTCAGGACGCAGCGAATCGCTCGTGGGGCCGGTCATCGCTGCCTTCACCGAGGCCACCGGCATCGAGGCCGAGGTCAAGTACGCCGACACCGCGGAGCTGGCTGTGATCCTGCTCGAGGAAGGCAGGCGCTCGCCCGCGGACATCTACTTCGCCCAAGACGCCGGCGCCCTGGGCGTCGTCGCCGGCGCCGGCCTGCTGGCTCCACTGCCGGAGGACGTGCTCGCGCGCACACCTGCCCGGTACAGGGACGCGAACGGTGCGTGGGTCGGCGTCAGTGGTCGGGCCCGGACGGTGGCCTACACCACCGGGGAGGAGGTCGAACTGCCCGGCTCGACCCTCGACTTCACCGACCCCGCGTGGGCCGGCCGGATCGGCTGGGCCCCGGCCAACGGCTCGTTCCAGTCGTTCGTCACGGCGCTCCGCATGGTCGAGGGTGAAGACGTCGCCCGGGGGTGGCTCGAGGGCATCCTGGCCAACGACCCGGTGGACTATCCCAACAACACCGCCGCGGTCGAGGGCGTGGCTGCGGGCGAGGTCGACGTCGCCTTCGTCAACCACTACTACCTGCTGCGCCTTCTCGCCGAGCACGGCGAGGACTACCCCGTGGCCCAGTCCTTCTTCAGCGACGGCGACATCGGCGCCCTGGTCAACGTGGCGGGCGTCGGCCTGCTGGCATCGACGGACCAGCTCGAGGCGGCAGTCGCATTCGTCGACTTCCTGCTGAGTGACGACGCCCAGCGCTACTTCAGTGAGTCGACCTTCGAGTTCCCGCTGATCGAAGGCGTCGCGGCCGATCCGCGGCTCCCGGCCCTCGAGGACATCGAAGGCCCGCTCGTCGATCTCTCGGCACTGGCTGACCTGCAGGGTACGGTCGAGCTGCTGCGTGAGGTCGGGGCCATCGACTAGCCCGCGCCAGGATGGGCATCACCATCGCCACGCGCACGTCGCGGTGGCGCCACACGTCGGACCGTCCACGGCCGCCGCTGCCCCTGCTCGCGATCGCCGGGCTCGTCATCCTGGCCGCGCTCGTGCCCGTGGGTTACCTGGCCGTGCGTGCGCTCGATGGCGGCGGTGATGCCTTCTCCGTGCTGCTGCGGCCACGCACGCTGGAGCTCGTCGTCTCCACGGTCTCGCTGGGGCTGGCCGTCATCGTCGGGGCGGTCGGGCTCGGTCTACCACTGGCCTGGCTGACCGCTCGCACCGACCTGCCCGCTCGACGCGCCTGGTCGGTGTTGGCGATCGCGCCACTGGCGGTGCCGTCCTATCTGCTGGCGTTCGCCTTCGTCGGCGCCTTCGCTCCACGAGGTTGGGTCACGGCGGTCCTCGCGCCGCTGGGAGTCGAACAAGCCCCCAGCGTCTACGGCTTCGTCGGCACAGCCGTCGTCCTCAGCCTGGCCACGCTGCCGTACGTGGTCATCGCTACGCGCGCCGCGCTCGTGCGGCTGGACCCTGCGACTGAGGAGGCTGCGCGCTCCCTCGGCGACGGGCCCTGGAGCGCCGCGCGTGCAGCGGTCGTGCCCGCGTTGCTGCCGGCCGTGGGTGCGGGCGCGTTGCTGGCCTGTCTCTATGCCATCGCCGACTTCGGTGCTGTCTCGATCCTGCGCTACGACACCCTGGCCACGGCCATCTACTCGCAGTATCGCTTCTCGTTCGACCGCTCGGCCGCCGCCGCCCTGGCACTACTCTTGCTCGGCCTTGCGCTGGTGCTGGTGTGGGCCGAGGGTCGCGTCCGCCGCCGAGCCGCCCTGGCTACGCCGCATGGGCGGCGCCGGGTCACCCGAACCGTGCGACTCGGCCGCTGGCGTTGGCCCGCGCTGGTCTTCTCTGGGTCGGTCGCGTTCCTCTCATTGGGTGTGCCGGTGGTAACGGTCGCGTTGTGGCTCGCCGGTGGCATCGCCGGCAACACCGAACTGCTCATCGGGACCGACGCCCTGCGAAACTCGCTGCTGATCGCAGCCGGTGCCGCAGCCTTGGCGATGGCGCTCTCACTGCCGCTGGCCTGGCTCATCGTCCACTTCCCCAGCCGTGCGTCGACGCTCACCGAACGCATGCTCTACGCCATCTACGCCATCCCCGGGATCAGCCTGGCGCTTGCCTTCGTGACCTTCTCGCTGAATGCGGTGCCGGTCCTGTACCAGACCCTCTTCGTGCTGGTGCTGGCGATCGCGCTGCGCTACGTGGTCCAGTCCGTCGGCGCCCTGCGAGGCCCCATGCTGCAGGTCTCGCCGCGCACGCGCGAGGCCGCACGCTCGCTGGGTGAGGGCACGGTCGGGGTCTTGCGCACGATTACCGTGCCGCTCTTGCGGCCTGGGCTCGTGGCCGGCGCTATGCTCGTGTCGTTGTCGGCGCTCAAGGAGCTGCCGCTCACGCTCCTGCTGGCACCACCGGGCACGAGCACCCTCGCGACCGAGTTGTGGGATGCGGCACGCGAGGCGTTCTACGCGCAGGCCGCGATCCCGGCGGCGCTGCTCCTGGGCGTGTCGTTCGCCTCCATCGCGCTGCTCATCCGACGTGGAGCGGCCGAGGCATGAGCGGACCCCCGGTCAAGACGGCTGTGCGCCTGTCCGGCGTGAGCAAGTCCTTCGCCGGCAGGTCCGCGCTCGACGAGGTCAGCCTCGAGCTGCCCACCGGCACCATGCTCGGTCTACTCGGTCCTTCCGGGTGCGGCAAGACCACGGCGCTGCGGCTCATCGCCGGATTCGAACGACCCGACGCGGGCACGATCGAGGTGGGCGGCCGACCCGTAGCCACGCCGACCACGATGCTGCCGCCAGAGCGCCGACGCGTGGGTCTCGTCTTCCAGGACCTGGCCCTGTTCCCGCACCTGTCGGCACGGGCCAACGTGGGCTATGGGATCCGTCGCGACCCTCGCCACCAGGTGCGCACAGAGGAACTGCTCGAGCTGGTGGGTCTCACTGCAGATGCGGAGCGTATGCCGCACGAGCTCTCCGGCGGCATGCAGCAGCGGGTGGCGCTGGCCCGGGCGCTCGCGCCGCGGCCGGACGTGCTCCTGCTCGATGAGCCGTTCTCTTCGCTCGATCAGGCCATGCGGACGCAGCTGCGAGCCGAGGTCCGTCAGATCCTGCGCGAGGCGCGCCAGAGCGCCATCTTCGTGACCCATGACCAGGGTGAGGCGCTCACGATGGCCGACCGGGTCGCGGTCATGGCCCGGGGCCGTGTGCTGCAGGTCGCCTCGCCGGAGCTCATCTACGCGGAACCGGCGACGCCCTACGTGGCCACCTTCGTGGGTGTCGCCAACCTCGTGCCCAGCGACATCCGAGCGGGCGTGGCGCAGACGCGCTTCGGTTCGGTGCCCCTCGTGGGCGGGTCGGCGCGAGGGGTCGATGGACATGGACTATGCCTCTTGCGCCCGGAGCACTTCAGCGTGGCCGAGGCGCCCGACGCAGCGGCCGATGGTTCAGGCTGGGACGTCACCGACCGTCGCTTCTCGGGGTCGGAGGATCCTGCTCGAGTTGCGGGCTGGTGACGGTCAGCGCCTGTGGGTCGAGGCTGGTGCGCGAGTCCGGCACTTGAGTCTGGGCGATCGCGTCACGGTCCAGCTTCGTGACGTCGAGACGGTAGCCTTCGGGCGGCGCAGCCAGGAGGCGACCCGGACCGACGGCTGAGCTAGCATCGCGGCCATGGATAGCCTGATGCTCGAGAGCTTCGTCGAATGCGTACCCAACTTCAGCGAAGGCGCGGACGAGGTGACGCTCGAAGCCGTGGCCTCCGCACTCGGCGGCCACGCCGGAACCTGGCTGCTGGACCGTACGGCCGACATCGATCACGGCCGCAGCGTCTACACCATCGCCGGCTATCCGGGACGCGTGATGAGCGCGATGGAGTCGGCCGTCGAAGTCGCCATCGAGCGCATCGACATGCGTGCACACCATGGACGGCACCCACGCCTCGGTGCGGTCGACGTCATCCCCTTCGTCCCGCTCGGCGACACGTCCATGGTCCAATGCGTGGAGGGCGCACGAGGATTCGCGGAACGGCTAGCGGAACGGTTCGACCTGCCTGTCTACCTCTACCGCGAGGCGGCTCTGCGGTCCGATCGCCGTGTCCTGGCCGAGATTCGCAGCCCCGGCTTCGAGGGCCTGGCCCAGGCCATGACCGAGCCTGGCGGAGAGCCCGACTTCGGTCCCTCGCAGCCGCATCCGACGGCCGGCGCGACGGCCGTCGGCGCCCGTCCCTTCCTCATCGCCTGGAACATCCAGCTCTCGACCACGGACGTGGCCGTGGCCAGGCGCATCGCGGGACGGATCCGCGAGCGGGACGGTGGGCTGCCCGCGGTGCAGGCGCTGGGCATCGACCTGGCCTCGCAGGGGTGCAGTCAGCTCTCGATGAACATCCTTGACCACGAGCAGACGCCGATCTGGCGCGTGTGGGAGGAGGCGGAGCGGCTGGCCGCGCTCGAGGGCGTCAGCCTGCTCGATTCGGAGTTGATCGGGCTGGCACCGGCGCGGGCGCTCGTTGACGTCGCCGACCACATCGGGTCGGCCACGTTCCACACTGCCGAGCAGCGCCTGCTGGAGGCAGCCGGCTACCTGCGCATCCGACGCTTCGATCCGAGCATGGTGCTGGAAGTGCGACTGGCACAAGCGCGTCAGCCCGACTGAGCCCTAGCTGCGACCCTTCTGCTCGAGGAGCACGACCGTCGTCTCGTTGGGCACCGATGAGATCGTCACCTTCAGGCTGCCGACCGGCTGGACCTCGGTGGCGCTCATCTCCTTGAGGAACTTGTCGAGGTCGGCGTCCGGCTTGGCCGCAGCTTCGGTCAACGGCAACGGGATGACCATGTGTGCATCCAGTTGCCCCACGATCTCTGCGGCGTGGGCGGCGCTGAGTTGGGGGCCGATGCCGAGCGTGACGATGTCGACGTGGCCCATCTCGCGGACCGTGTCCTGATCGAGGAGGTGTCCGACCTCGCCGAGGTGAGCGGTGAAGAGACCATCGAGCTCGTACACGTAGGACGTGCCCAGGCCGCGAGCTGCACCGTGCTCGTTGTCCCGGAAGGTGCGCACGCCGATGACCATCACATCGTGGACCTCGTACTCGCCGGGTGAGTCGAGGACGAAGGCCGTCTCGAGGCTCGTCGGCAAGGGCACGCCCAGCTGGTGCGAGGTGACGCCCGCCTTGGCCTTCGCACCGCGGCCCGTCACGACCGATTCGTCGGGATGGCCGTACGAGACGATGTCTGCGGTGAGGCCGCGACCCGTGGGCCCCACGATCGACCGGAACGGGTCTGCGGCGACGACCCCCTCACGTCCTCTCATCCGAACGCACGAGCCGCCGTACCAGGTGATCTCCATGTCGTGGATGGTGCCACAGGCGAGTCAGTGGCACAGAGGGCACACAAAGAAGGAACGAGGGACGCCTGCCCAATCAGCGCCCCTCGTTCCAAGAGGGAGGGAGAGGGAACTGTGAAGGATGTCTTCGCGGTTCCGTGCGGACAACGGTACTCATCGCGCGTGAAGGCACTAGTCCGCGAACGGTGAAGAAACGCATATCTGGTGCACGTTCGCCCTAACCACCGGTCAGCTCGCTGGCGATTTGCGCGAGGACTGGCACAATCACGCCCATGTCACTCCTCCGACGCGGTCCCGTGCGAACCCAGCGCATCGCGGGCGCGCTCTCCGCATGCGCTCATCCCCGCCCTTCTGCTGGCCGCCTTCGGGGCACCGGTCACAGCCCAGGACCCGAGCCCATCACCTGCGACCAGGACGCTGCCGGAGGGCTTCACCAAGAAGATGGTCCAGCGGGTCCAGGAGGTCATCAAGGACGTTCATCCCGTGCGCGGTCTCCCGGCCGCGAAGGGTGTCTCGTATCGGGTCATCGACCAGGAGACGTTCCGCACGGAGCTCGAGACCATGTTCCGGGAGGAGTACCCGGCCTCGCACATCGCGGCCGAGGACGACGCCTTCACGCGGCTGGGCCTGCTCGAGCCGGGCCAGAGCCTGGAGAGGCTCATCCTCAAGATCTACGACCAGCAGGTGCTGGCTTACTACGACCCGGCCACGCGGACCTTCTCGCTCATCGGACCCATCAAGAAGATCGGCTCGTTCGAGTCGGTCGTCGTGGCGCATGAATACGCGCATGCCCTGCAGGACGAGGCCTTTGATCTCGAGGGCACACGCATCAAGGAGTTGGACCAGGCGGACGCCATCCTCGCCCAACAGGCGCTCATCGAGGGCGACGCCACCGCCGTGATGAACGACTGGACCGCTCGCGAGTTGAGCTTGCCTCAACTGCTGCTGGTCGCCGGAGAGTCCATGACCAAGCAGGACTCCCGAAGACTCGAGCGCCTGCCCGACATCCTGGAGCGTCAGCTCGAGTTTCCCTACATCGACGGCTTCGCCTTCGTCAACGCCATCCGCGGCCAGGGTGACTGGGCTGCGGTCGATGCGGTGTGGGAGGCACAGCCGGTCTCGACCGAGCAGATCCTGCACCCCGAGCTCTACCCTGCCGAGCTACCGGTGGAGATCGTGTTGCCGGACATCGCGGCGGCCCTCGGACCAGACTGGGTCACCAGTTACGAGCAGACCATGGGTGAGATGCAGACCCACGTTTGGGTGGCTGATGGCAAGAAGCAGTGGTCTCTCTGGCCAGTGCTACCGAGGCAACTCCCTGCACGCCGACGCTGCGGCCGGCTGGGGTGGCGACCGGCTCGTCAGCCTTGATGGTCCTGACGACACCTGGGCCATCGTGTGGCAGACCGAATGGGACAGCGAACAGGACCGCAGGGAGTTCCGCGAGGCCGCCCGCGCAGCCATGAAGGACCTGCCCGGCGCGCACGCGGCGACCGATGCCGATGTCGTGGGAGGACTATCCTCTCCAGTACTCGTCCTGGTGGCTGACAGCAAGGCGACACTGGCCGATCTTCGGACCGCCTTGGGTCTCCGCTAACCGGCATCGCGAGCCGCCAGCGAGTGAAGCGAGGAGCGGCGGACGATGAAGAAACTGACACTTGTGCCGGGAACGGCACAGATGGTCATGAGAGCGTGCCCACAAGTGGCAACGCAGTCTCGTAAGGTCCGACTGCCATGACTGAGCAGAAGCCGGACACCGGCACCGACATCGAGCCCACCGACACCCAGGCCACGCCCTCCGAACCGGAGGAGGTCGACACGGCCGCCGAGCAGCCCGATGATGCTGCCGAGGCAGAGACCGGCGAGGAGGTAGCCACGGAGGCTGCCGACGCTGACGCTGACGCTGACGCCGCCGAAGCCGCCGACGCCGACGCCGACGCCGCCGACGCCGAAGCCGCCGACGCCGCCGAAGCCGACGCCGCCGACGCCGACGCTGACCGCCGAAGCCGAAGCCGCCGAAGCCGACGCTGACGCCGCCGAAGCCGAAGCCGCCGCCCCGAAGCAGCCGCCGCCGAAGCTGACGCCGACGCCGGGGCTGAAGGGGCCGTCACTGAGGGCGTTGTCGCTGAGACCGAAGCCGAAGCCGCCGATGCCGCGGCAGCTGGCGCCGCCTGGACGACCACGCCCGTCGCGCCCGATCCCGAAGCCACAGAAGCGGCCCTCGCCGCTCTTGCCGCCAAGCCTGAGGTCACGCTGGAGCCGCCCGAGGCGCCGCCGGTCGGACCCGGCGACGAGCCGCCCGACGAGGGCACGCCCGTGCTGCTCGTGGGCGGCATCCTGGTCGGTGCCTTCATCGTGGCCCTGGCCATCGTCCTGATCCTGTTCCGTCCGTTCGATAGCCTGAACGACGTCGACGCCTCGCTCTCGCCGTCGCCGGTCGTCACCGAGATGCCCAGCGAGTCCCCCTCGGCTATCGCCGCCGTGGATACGCCCGATTTCTCGGGCATGTCGCTCGAGGACGCCGAGGCCACCGCCACCGACTACGGTCTGGTGGTGCGCGTCAATCCAGTGGAGACCGACGACGCGGAACCCGGCACCGTCCTGGACCAGGATCCCGCTCCGGGCGAGTCGGTCGATGCCGGCTCGACGATCGACCTCTCGGTGGCCCAGCCGGTACCCACCAGCCTTGTACCCGACCTGGCTGACATGACCGAAGAGGAAGCTATCAAGGCTCTCGAGGATGCTGGCTTCGTGGTCGGTGACATCACCGAGGAGTACAGCGACGAGGTCGAAGCCGGGGTCGTCATCAGTACGGATCCGGCGATGGATGCAGAACTGCCTACCGGCACCAAGGTAGATCTTGTCGTCAGCCTCGGCCCCGAGACGGTGGCCGTGCCACCCATCGTCGACCTCGCCGAGGCCGACGCCATCAGCGCCCTCATCGCTGCCGGCCTCGAGCCGGGCGACGTGACCGAGGCCCACGACGACACCATCGTCGCGGGCAACGTCATCAGCCAGATCCCCCGCCGCCGACACCGAGGTCGCGGTCGACTCGGCCGTCGACTACGTGCTCAGCCTCGGCCCCGAGACGGTGGCCGTGCCACCCATCGTCGACCTCGCCGAGGCCGACGCCATCAGCGCCCTCACCGCTGCCGGCCTCGAGCCGGGCGACGTGACCGAGGCCCACGACGACACCATCGTCGCGGGCAACGTCATCAGCTCCGATCCCGCCGCCGACACCGAGGTCGCGGTCGACTCGGCCGTCGACTACGTGCTCAGCCTCGGCCCCGAGACGGTGGCCGTGCCGCCCATCGTCGACCTCGCCGAGGCCGACGCCATCAGCGCCCTCACCGCTGCCGGCCTCGAGCCGGGCGACGTGACCGAGGCCCACGACGACACCATCGTCGCGGGCAACGTCATCAGCTCCGATCCCGCCGCCGACACCGAGGTCGCGGTCGACTCGGCCGTCGACTACGTGCTCAGCCTCGGCCCCGAGACGGTGGCCGTGCCGCCCATCGTCGACCTCGCCGAGGCCGACGCCATCAGCGCCCTCACCGCTGCCGGCCTCGAGCCGGGCGACGTGACCGAGGCCCACGACGACACCATCGTCGCGGGCAACGTCATCAGCTCCGATCCCGCCGCCGACACCGAGGTCGCGGTCGACTCGGCCGTCGACTACGTGCTCAGCCTCGGCCCCGAGACGGTGGCCGTGCCGCCCATCGTCGACCTCGCCGAGGCCGACGCCATCAGCGCCCTCACCGCTGCCGGCCTCGAGCCGGGCGACGTGACCGAGGCCCACGACGACACCATCGTCGCGGGCAACGTCATCAGCCAGTCCCCCGCCGCCGACACCGAGGTCGCGGTCGACTCGGCCGTCGACTACGTGCTCAGCCTCGGCCCCGAGACGGTGGCCGTGCCCCCCATCGTCGATCTCGCCGAGGCCGACGCCATCAGCGCCCTCACCGCTGCCGGCCTCGAGCCGGGCGACGTGACCGAGGCCCACGACGACACCATCGTCGCGGGCAACGTCATCAGCTCCCCCGCCGCCGACACCGAGGTCGCGGTCGACTCGGCCGTCGACTACGTGCTCAGCCTCGGCCCCGAGACGGTGGCCGTGCCGCCCATCGTCGACCTCGCCGAGGCCGACGCCATCAGCGCCCTCACCGCCGCCGGCCTGGAGCCGGGCGACGTGACCGAGGCCCACGACGACACCATCGTCGCGGGCAACGTCATCAGCCAGTCCCCCGCCGCCGACACCGAGGTCGCGGTCGACTCGGCCGTCGACTACGTCGTCTCAGCCTCGGCCCCGCAGCACGGTGGCCGTGCCCCCCATCGTCGACCTCGCCGAGGCCGACGCCATCAGCGCCCTCACCGCCGCCGGCCTCGAGCCGCGGCGACGTGACCGAGGCCCACGACGACACCATCGTCGCGGGCAACGTCATCAGCCAGTCCCCCGCCGCCGACACCGAGGTCGACGTCGGCAGCGGCGTCGACTACGTCGCTCAGCCTCGGCGCCCGCAGACGGTCGAGCCGTGCCCGACCATCGTCCGGCCCCGCCGAGGCCGACGCCATCAGACGCCCTCACCGCCGCCGGCCTCGCCGTCGGCTCGACTGACCGAGGCCAACACGACACCATCCCGCGCGGCGACGTCATCAGCCAGTCCCCCGCCGCCGACACCGAGGTCGCGGTCGGCTCGGCCGTCGACTACGTCGTCTCGCTCGGCGTGCAGCAGGTCGAGGTGCCCGATCTCTCCGGCCCCGCCGCCGATGCACCCGACACCATCACCACCGCCGGCCTCGCCGTCGGCGACGCCACCCAGGAGTACAGCGACACCGTCGCCGCGGGCGAGGTCATCAGCCAGTCCCCCGCCGCGGGCACGAGCGTGGACATCGGCAGCCGCGTCGACTACGTCGACGAGCCTCGGCGTGCAGACCGGTCGAGGTGCCCGACCTCTCCGGCCCCGCCGCCGACGTGGACCCGACGCTCACCGACGCCGGCCTCGCCGTCGGCTCGATGACCCAGCAATACAGCGACACCGTCCCGCTCGACGAGGTCATCAGCCAGTCCCCCGCCGCCGACACGAGGTCGCGATCGGCTCGGCCGTCGACTACGTCGTCTCGCTCGGCGTGCAGCAGGTCGAGGTGCCCGATCTCTCCGGCCCCGCCGCCGATGCACCCGACACCATCACCACCGCCGGCCTCGCCGTCGGCTCGACGCCACCCAGGAGTACAGCGACACCGTCGCCGCTGGCGAGGTCATCAGCCAGTCCCCCGCCGCCGGCACGAGCGTGGACATCGGCAGCCGCGTCGACTACGTCGTCTAGCCTCGGCGTGCAGACCGGTCGAGGTGCCCGACCTCTCCGGCCCCGCCGCCGACGTGGACCAGACGCTCACCGACGCCGGCCTCGCCGTCGGCTCGATGACCCAGCAATACAGCGACACCGTCCCGCTCGACGAGGTCATCAGCCAGTCCCCCGCCGCCGACACGAGGTCGCGTCGGCTCGGCCGTCGACTACGTCGTCTCGCTCGGCGTGCAGCAGGTCGAGGTGCCCGATCTCTCCGGCCCCGCCGCCGATGCACCCGACACCATCACCACCGCCGGCCTCGCCGTCGGCGACGCCACCCAGGAGTACAGCGACACCGTCGCCGCGGGCGAGGTCATCAGCCAGTCCCCCGCCGCGGGCACGAGCGTGGACATCGGCAGCCGCGTCGACTACGTCGAGAGCCTCGGCGTGCAGACCGTCGAGGTGCCCGACCTCTCCGGCCCCGCCGCCGACGTGGAGCCGACGCTCACCGCCGCCGGCCTCGCCGTCGGCTCGATGACCCAGCAATACAGCGACACCGTCCCGCTCGACGAGGTCATCAGCCAGTCCCCCGCCGCCGACACGAGCGTCGACATCGGCTCGGCCGTCGACTACGTCGTCTCGCTCGGCGTGCAGCAGGTCGAGGTGCCCGATCTCTCCGGCCCCGCCGCCGATGCACCCGACACCATCACCGCCGCCGGCCTCGCCGTCGGCGACGCCACCCAGGAGTACAGCGACACCGTCGCCGCTGGCGAGGTCATCAGCCAGTCCCCCGCCGCGGGCACGAGCGTGGACATCGGCAGCCGCGTCGACTACGTCGTCAGCCTCGGCGTGCAGACAGGTCGAGGTGCCCGACCTCTCCGGCCCCGCCGCCGACGTGCGACCAGACGCCTCACCGCCGCCGGCCTCGCCGTCGGCTCGATGACCCAGCAATACAGCGACACCGTCCCGCTCGACGAGGTCATCAGCCAGTCCCCCGCCGCCGACACGAGGTCGCGGTCGGCTCGGCCGTCGACTACGTCGTCTCGCTCGGCGTGCAGCAGGTCGAGGTGCCCGATCTCTCCGGCCCCGCCGCCGATGCACCCGACACCATCACCACCGCCGGCCTCGCCGTCGGCGACGCCACCCAGGAGTACAGCGACACCGTCGCCGCGCGGCGAGGTCATCAGCCAGTCCCCCGCCGCGGGCACGAGCGTGGACATCGGCAGCCGCGTCGACTACGTCGAGAGCCTCGGCGTGCAGACCGTCGAGGTGCCCGACCTCTCCGGCCCCGCCGCCGACGTGGAGCAGACGCTCACCGACGCCGGCCTCGCCGTCGGCTCGATGACCCAGCAATACAGCGACACCGTCCCGCTCGACGAGGTCATCAGCCAGTCCCCCGCCGCCGACACCGAGGTCGCGGTCGGCTCGGCCGTCGACTACGTCGTCTCGCTCGGCGTGCAGCAGGTCGAGGTGCCCGATCTCTCCGGCCCCGCCGCCGATGCACCCGACACCATCACCACCGCCGGCCTCGCCGTCGGCGACGCCACCCAGGAGTACAGCGACACCGTCGCCGCGGGCGAGGTCATCAGCCAGTCCCCCGCCGCGGGCACGAGCGTGGACATCGGCAGCCGCGTCGACTACGTCGAGAGCCTCGGCGTGCAGACCGTCGAGGTGCCCGACCTCTCCGGCCCCGCCGCCGACGTGGAGCAGACGCTCACCGACGCCGGCCTCGCCGTCGGCTCGATGACCCAGCAATACAGCGACACCGTCCCGCTCGACGAGGTCATCAGCCAGTCCCCCGCCGCCGACACGAGGTCGCGGTCGGCTCGGCCGTCGACTACGTCGTCTCGCTCGGCGTGCAGCAGGTCGAGGTGCCCGATCTCTCCGGCCCCGCCGCCGATGCACCCGACACCATCACCACCGCCGGCCTCGCCGTCGGCGACGCCACCCAGGAGTACAGCGACACCGTCGCCGCGGGCGAGGTCATCAGCCAGTCCCCCGCCGCGGGCACGAGCGTGGACATCGGCAGCCGCGTCGACTACGTCGAGAGCCTCGGCGTGCAGAGGTCGAGGTGCCCGAGGTTCGTGGACAGCCCGAGGCTGATGCCATCGCCGCTGTCGAGGCAGCCGAGCTCCAGGTCGGTGAGGTCCAGAACCGGAGCCACGCCAGTATCCCGGCGGGCAACGCCGTCAGGACCGAGCCTGCCGCGGGCGAGATGGTCGAGATGGACTCGACCGTCACGCTCATCGTCAGCAAGGGCCCCAAGCAGGTCGATGTCCCTGACGTCACAGGCATGCCAGAGGCCGACGCGGTGGCCGCCATCGAGGCTGCCGACCTTGCCGCAGGTGCCACTAGTGACGCGTACAGCGACACCGTCCCCGCTGGCAGTGTCGTCAGCACCACGCCCGCCGCGGGTCAGTCCGTCGATGCCAAATCGGCCGTCGACTACGTCGTCTCGCTCGGCGTCGAGCAGGTCGAGGTGCCCGAACTCTCCGGCCCCGCCGCCGACGCTGATCAGGTGCTGACCGAGGCGTCGCTCGCAACCGGCACGGTTGGCGAGGAGTTCAGCGAGTCTGTGGCCGCGGGTGATGTGGTCAGCCAGAGCCCCACTCCCGGCGCCCAGGTCGACAAGGGCTCAGCCGTCGACTATGTGACCTCACTCGGCCCTACGCCCTACGTGAAGGTCCCCGCCGTGCGTGATCTGCCCGAGGCCGACGCCGTCGCTGCCATCGAAGGCGTCGAGTTGGTGGTAGGCGAGATCATCGAACAGACGCATGAGAAGGTTGCCCCAGGGAACGCCATCAAGACCGAGCCCGCCGCTGACGAGGAGATCCTGCACGGCTCGACCGTGACGCTCTACGTGTCGCTCGGTTCCAACTTCCGCGCCGTGCCTGATGTCGCCGGCCAGCCCGCCGCCGAGGCGCAGGCCACGCTCGAGGGCCGAGGATCTCGCGGTCACCGTCGACGAACGTACACAACGCCAAGGTCCCCGCCGGTGAAGCCGTCAAGACCGAGCCCGCCGCCGGCGAGCAGGTCGAGGTCGGCACCGCGGTCACGCTCGTCGTGAGCAAGGGCCCCAAGCAGGTCACGGTGCCGAACATCGTGGGCGAGCTCAAGGCCGACGCCAACTCCGCCATCACCGACGCCGGCCTCACCGTCGGCGAGACGAGCAGCATCGAGGACGGTGCTCCCAAGAACACCGTCCTCACACAGGATCCGGTCGCTGACAGCCAGGTGGACAAGGGCTCCGCGGTGGACTACACCGTCAGCTCGGGTCCGCCGGCCGTCGAGATCCCGCCCGTCAAGAACCAGCCCGCCGCCGAGGCGCAGTCCACGCTCGAGGGCCTCGGCCTCGTGGTCACCGTCGCCGAGCGCAACCACGCCTCGGTCCCCGCCGGTGAAGCCGTCAAGACCGAGCCCGCCGCCGGCGAGCAGGTCGAGGTCGGCACCGCGGTCACGCTCATCGTGAGCAAGGGCCCCAAGCAGGTCACGGTGCCGAACATCGTGGGCGAACTCAAGGCCGACGCCAACTCCGCCATCACCGACGCCGGCCTCACCGTCGGCGAGACGAGCAGCATCGAGGACGGTGCTCCCAAGAACACCGTCCTCACACAGGATCCGGTCGCTGACAGCCAGGTGGACAAGGGCTCCGCGGTGGACTACACCGTCAGCTCGGGTCCGCCGGCCGTCGAGATCCCGCCCGTCAAGAACCAGCCCGCCGCCGAGGCGCAGTCCACGCTCGAGGGCCTCGGCCTCGTGGTCACCGTCGCCGAGCGCAACCACGCCTCGGTCCCCGCCGGTGAAGCCGTCAAGACCGAGCCCGCCGCCGGCGAGCAGGTCGAGGTCGGCACCGCGGTCACGCTCGTCGTGAGCAAGGGCCCCAAGCAGGTCACGGTGCCGAACATCGTGGGCGAGCTCAGAGGCCGACGCCAACTCCGCCATCACCGACGCCGGCCTCACCGTCGGCGAGACGAGCAGCATCGAGGACGGTGCTCCCAAGAACACCGTCCTCACACAGGATCCGGTCGCTGACAGCCAGGTGGACAAGGGCTCCGCGGTGGACTACACCGTCAGCTCGGGTCCGCCGGCCGTCGAGATCCCGCCCGTCAAGAACCAGCCCGCCGCCGAGGCGCAGTCCACGCTCGAGGGCCTCGGCCTCGTGGTCACCGTCGCCGAGCGCAACCACGCCTCGGTCCCCGCCGGTGAAGCCGTCAAGACCGAGCCCGCCGCCGGCGAGCAGGTCGAGGTCGGCACCGCGGTCACGCTCGTCGTGAGCAAGGGCCCCAAGCAGGTCACGGTGCCGAACATCGTGGGCGAGACCGAAGCCGACGCACTGGCCGCGCTCACCGAAGCCCAGGTGGCGGCAGGTGAGCGGTCCGAGGCCGTCGACGAGTCGGTCCCGGCCGGTAGCATCATCAGCCAGGATCCAGCGGCGGACTCGACCGTCGACAAGGACGCTGCAGTGGCCTACACCGTCTCGGTCGGGCCGGCCATCGAGCCGATGGGCCTCGGGGGCGACCTCGACGATCCGGATGTGATGACGCAGATGGACACCGTCGGGGCCGAGACCGAAGCCATCCGCGGTATCGAGCTCGAGGCCACGTCATATGACGGCGTAAGCGAGCGCGAGCAGCAACTGGCGCTTCAGGATCGCATCGGCATCCTGCACGACCTCAACGTCATCGACGACGAGGAGAAGGCGCTCAAGCGTCTTGGCCTGCTCGATGGTGGCGATGACCTGGAGGGCCTGCTCAAGACCCTCTACGGCCAAGCATTGCCCGTCGCGTACCTCGAGAGCGAGAACCGCCAGTCCATCCTCAACGCCATCGACAAGCTCGATGGTGCCCAGCGAGCCGAGGCCGCACGCGAGTTCGGCCGGACGATGACACTGCAGGACAATGGTGCCGATGCCGCCCGCGTCGGTGACAAGTCTCGCGGTGATGAGGCCATGGCCGCCTACGCCCTCGAACAGGGCGATGGCACTGCCGTCCTGATCGACTGGGCGGCGACGAACGGCAACAAGGACAAGGCCGACCAGGTCATCGTCCCCGGTGACGACGGCGTCCTTGCCTCCATGCCCCTGCTGCTCCAGCGCGAGTACTCGTTCCCCTTCCTCGAAGGCCGCATCTTCGTCGATCGCCTCCGCGAGAGCGGCGGCTGGGGCGCGGTGGACGAGGCCTGGGGTGGGCTGCCGGAGTCGACCGAGCAGATCCTCCATCCCAAGCTGTACCCAGGCGAGCGCCCGCGAGCGGTCGAGATGGACGACATCGCGAGTCGCCTCGGCAACGGCTGGAAGGCCAAGTGGCAACAGACCATGGGCGAGCTGCGCATCGGCGTGTGGTTGGCCAACGGCCAGCCGGGCGAGCAGTCCGGTCCCAGGGCAGCGGTGAAGCTGCCCAAGGCCAACGCTGCGGCAGGCTGGAGCGGCGATACCCTGGTCAGCCTCAACGGCCCTGACGGCCAGTGGGCCATCGTGTGGCAGACACGCTGGGACACCGAGCAGGATGTCGAACAGTTCGTGCAGGCCGCGGACGCGGTCATCAACGACCTGGCCGGCTCCGGCGTGGTGCTCACCGAGGACGTCAGCGGCGGTGCATCCAACCCCGCCCTCGTGCTCATCACCGGCAGCGACGACACGCTGGTCGCGGTGTCCGAGGCCCTGGGCGTCGTCGTCGCCGATCCGCAGTAGACGACCGCCCGCAAGGGCAAGATCCGATCGGAAGACGGAGGCCGGGCCCCGAGCCCGGCCTCCGTCATTTCTCGCGCTGTCGGCGCGGCCGTGCACCGGGCACGGGCTACATCGACTCGGGGGCCGAGATCCCTAGCAGGGCCAGTGCGTTGCGGATGGCCGACTGGGTCACGCCCACGAGCGCCAATCGCCCGGCCGAGGTGTCCGGATCGTCTGGGTCGACAACGCGACGGTCGCGGTAGAAGGCGTGGAAGGTGGTCGCCAGTTCCATGGCGTAGGCAGTCACACCGTGGGTCTCCTCATCGCGGGCGCCGTCCTCCACGACCTCCGGCAGGCGTAGGGCCATGCGCGCGAGGCCGGTGGCGACCTCGTCACCATCGAGCACGCCAACGAAGTCGGCCGCCGGTGCCAGCCCGGCCTCGGCCGCCTTGGCCAGGATGGAGCTGATGCGCGCGTGCGCGTACTGCACGTAGTAGACGGGGTTCTCCGAAGACTGCTTCACCGCCAGTTCCAGATCGACGTCGATGGGCGAGCTGGCGGCACGCGAGGCGAACGACCAGCGCGCGGCATCCACACCCAACTCCTCGAGCAACTCGTCGAGCGTGAGGAACTCGCCCGAGCGCTTGCTCATGGGGATCTCTACGCCATCACGCACGAAGCGCACCCAGGCGACCAGGAGCATCTCCACCGCTTCCACGTCGAACCCCATGGCCTGGGCCGCGTTGCGTACGCGAGCCACGGTGCCGTGGTGATCGGCGCCCCAGATGTAGATGAGCTTGTCGAAGCCACGGCTGAACTTCTCGGTGACGTAGCCGATGTCCGAGGCGAAGTAGGTGGGCTCCCCACCTGAGCGGTAGACCACGCGGTCCTTGTCATCGCCGAACGTCGTCGAACGGAACCAGGTGGCGCCACCCTCCTCGTAGATGTGCCCGCCTGCGCGCAACTGCTCGACCGAGCGCTCGACCCAGCCCTCGCTGTGCAGGCTGGACTCGCTCTTCCATACGTCGAAGTGGACGCCCAGTCGCTCGAGGCTCTCCTCGATGCCGGCGCGCACGCGCTCCTGGGCCCAGTCTGAGACGATGCCGTCGCGGTCGGCGCCGGGCTCGTTGGCCGTGGTCCAGACGTCTTGGGGCAGGTCCGCCGCGAGCACATCGACATAGCCGCCCCGGTAGCCGTCCTCGGGGACGTCCTGACCCAGCTTGCGGGCGATGACCGAGGCGCCGAGATTGCGGATCTGGGCTCCCGCGTCGTTGAAGTAGTACTCGCGCGTGACCGAGTGCCCGGCGCCTTCGAGCACGCGGCAGAGCAGGTCGCCCACGAAGGCGCCGCGGGCGTTGCCCACGTGCAGCGGTCCGGTGGGGTTGGCCGAGACGAACTCGACGTTGAAGTGGAGTGGCTGTTGCTGGTGGACTCGGCCGAAGTCGTCACCGGCTGCACGTGCCTCGTCCAGCACCCGTTCGAGCCACGGGGCCGAGAGGCGCATGTTGAGGAACCCGGGCGGGGCCACGGTGACTTCGCTGAGGGCGTCGCCGGCCGGGGCCGTGCGCAGGGCGTCGGCCAGGGCCTCGGCGATCTGTAGCGGCGAGCGTCGCATCGGGCCGCGCCAGCTTCATGGCCAGGTTCGTGGCCAGGTCGCCGTGGTCGGGGTTGGCCGGTCGCTCGACCTCGACGGTCGGCCGTTGGTCGGCGTCGACCGCGGGCAGAGCTCCGGCTTCGGTGGCCCGCGCCCACGCCTCCTCGATGAGTGCCCGGATCCGCGTGCGGACGGAGAGGACCGCGGGCCCGCCGGTCATCCGGTGGCCCCGATGGTCACGACCATCTCCGGCTCGGCCAGGCGCACGTCGCCGGGGAAGATGCCCTGTGCAGTCGCCAGCGCCGCCTGCGGATCGTAGGACTCCAGGATGTGGGTCAGGATCAAGTGGGCGGCCCCTCCCCGTCGGGCGACGTCGGCCGCTTGTGCGGCGCTCAGGTGATTCGCGCTGGGGATGGGCTCATGCGTGGACCAGAAGGCCTCGCACAGGAGCGTGTCACCCTCGCGCATGAGTGGCAGGAGGTCATCGGCCCGGCCACAATCCCCGCTGTAGACGAGGCCAGGGCCCGCCGGGTCGTCCCTGTCGCTGACGCGGAAGGCGTGGCTGTTCTGGGCGTGGGTCACCGGATGTGCCTGCACCTCGAAGGGCCCGACTTCGCGGGTGCCGGCGACCACGTCTTCTCCGGCCATGAAGTCGAGGAAGCCCTCCTCGCCCATGAACACGTCGTAGCGCTGGCGCAGACCCTCCGGCACGTGCAGCCCGATGCGGCGGGGTTCGCCGTAGTGGTAGTAGAGCAGGTTGCGCAGGGGGATGAGATCGACGTGGTGGTCGCCGTGCATGTGACTGACGAACACGGCCCGGACCGAGGAGGGGTCGCGGTGCGGGAAGAGCGAGCCCAGCGAGCCTTGCCCAAGGTCGAGCAGGATGGCTTCGTCGCCGATCTCGAGCATGTAGCACGAGGACGGCCGGCCGGGCCGCTCTGACCATGCGGCCGAAGAGCCGAGGACGGTGAGCTTCAAGCCCATGCGTTCGTGAGGCGCGTACTCCGCGTCATGTGCCTGCTTCCTCTGGACTACGGGGTGGGGGACTTGCCGGACGCCAGACCTGCGGCAACGTGCGTCGCCTCGGTGATGCGACCAGGAAGCACCACGATACCGGCTTCCTGCGCGCCGTCCCAATCGGAGTTCTTGCCACCGAAGGCCAGCACCGGCTGATCACCGACCGCGCGGATCGCCTCCGCGACCTCCAGCGCCGACGCGCGGTCGACGACCTGCACGACCGCCATGATGGCCACGCGCACCCGGTGCTGGCGGATGACATGCACCCAGCTGTCGATGGGCACATCCGGGCCCAGGTACAGCACACCGATCCCGATGCGCCGCAGCGCGACCGCGAAGGCGAGAGCGCCCAGTTCGTGACGCGACCCGGGCGGCAGGCCGACTACCACGGTCGGCTCGGCGATCGATGCCGCCGCCTCGTACGAGAGCGGACAGGCGCCGGTGCACGGCCGCACTGGCGGCGTGCTCGGCGGCCACGTCGACGCGTCCGTCGGCCCAGGCCGCGCCGAGCTCGATGAGCGCAGGCATCAGCAGGTCATCGACGATGGCCTCGAAGGAGCCCTGGGCGAACATCTCGTCGAGCGCGGCACCGGTGGCAGCGATGTCGAGGTCCGCAGCGGCCTCCACGAAGCGCTCCACGAGGGCCGCCTGCCGCGCATGCGCGGACTCATCGGTCAGGCGCAGGGGTGCGTCCGCCGCCATGGACACGACGGGGACCTCGCCGGCAAGGACTGCCCGACTGGCTTCGCTGGCGGTCCAGCCGGTCTCGGTCAGCTCGCGTACGCGCACGAGCGTGGCGATGGCGTGGTCGTCGTAGAGCCGGTAGCCCGAAGCGGTGCGCTGTGGCCTGACCACGCCGTAGCGGCGCTCCCAGGCACGGATGAGGGGAACGCTGACGCCGGAGCGGATCGAGGCCTGCTTGATGCTGTACATGCTTTGTCGATGATAGCACACGCGTCGAGCTCAAACAAACACTTGACAAGCATTGAACAGACCGCTATTCGTGCAGCGCAACAGGTATACAAACCCTGAACAACCAGAACCGACGACGAGCACTGAGGAGGCAAGAACACGTGACCCAACGGTGGGCGCCCTGAAGGGCCCACGCGACCAGGCGTAGATCGCCGCTTCCCGCACGAAACCCCTCATCCATATCGCAACCGATACCAACGACCACTCATCCCGAAAGGACGAACATCAGATGCAGAAGAACAAGCTTCACCTCGTCGGCGCCGCCGCCGCTCTCGCCGCCGTCATGGCCATCCCCGCCGTCGCCGCTGCCGATAATCACGAAGGCGCCAAGGTCCGCGTCCTCCACGGTGTGGGCGATGCCCCTGCCGTCGACGTCTACGCCAATGGCAACGAGCTGATCGACGCGCTCGCGTTCGCGAACATCACCGACTACGCCACGGTTCCGGCCGGCACGTACCTCATCCAGGTCGTTCCGGACGGCGCCACCATCGAAGAGGGCCCGGTCGTCATCGAGGCCGAGCTCGAGTTCGCCGAGGGCACCATGACCACCGTCGCCGCCACCGGCACCCTGGCCGGTGAGGCCGGGATCATCCCGCAGGTGGTGGCCGACATGCCTGAGCCCAATGCCGAGGGTGTGCAGCTCCGCGCTTCGCACTTCAGCTTCGACGCTCCGGCCGTCGACATCGCCCCCGTCGGCGGCGATCCTGTGCTGACCGAGGTCCCCTTCGGCGCGACCTCGCCGTACCTCGATCTCCCCGCTGGTGCGCTCGACCTCGAGATCCGTGGCGCGGGCAGCCCTGACGCTGTCTTCACCATCCCGACCCTCGAGCTCGAAGCCGGCAACAGCTACTCCGCCTACGCCATCGGCTCGTTCGAAGAGGGCACCTTCACGGTGATCCCCGCCCTCGACGCTTCCGTCGAGATGATGGACGAGGAGATGGTCGAGGAGTAGTCCTCACCAAGCCACCCACCAGGCCGGCGGCGCACCGCACCCCTAACCCGCGCCGCCGGCTCACCCCCAAGCTCGCGAAAGGAAACCCATCCCATGAACTCCCAGACCTCCTTCGGCCGGAAGGTGGGTCTGCTCGGCACCGCCGCCGCGCTGACCGCCGCCCTGGCCATCCCCGCCGCGGTCGCCGCACAGGACGAGAACGCCATGGTGCGTGTCCTCCACGGTGCCGGCGATGCGCCTGCTGTCGACATCTACGCCGATGGTGGACTCATCGGCGAGGGCCTTGACTACACCGAGATCACCGACTACCTCGAGGTTCCCGGTGGTACCTACCAGATCCAGGTCGTGCCGAGCGGTGCCTCCCTCGAAGAGGGCCTGGTCGTCATCGACGCAGCGCTGACCTTCGACGGCGGCACGATGACCACCGTGGCTGCCACCGGCAGCCTCGCCGACGGCATCATCCCCCAGGTCCTGTCGGACGCCCCGGCTCCCAACAGCGACGGCACGCAGGTCCGCGTCGCGCACCTGAGCGCTGATGCTCCCGCCGTCGACATCGCGCCCGATGGCGGCGAGACGCTCATCCCCAACCTCGAGTACGCCAACGACACCGGCTACATCGACCTGCCTGCCGGCGCCTATGACCTCGAGATCCGGGCCGCCGGTACCGATACCGTGGCCTTCGACATCCCCGAGGTCGACCTCGACGCGGCCACCAGCTACACCGTCTTCGCGGTGGGTGGTCTGACCGACGGCAGCTTCACCGTGGTCCCGGTCGTGGACGATGCGCTGGCCGCGGTCCGCGTGGGCCACTTCAGCGCCGACGCTCCCAACGTGGACGTCTACGCCAACGGTGGCGCCATCCTCAACGACGTGCCCTTCGGCGTCCTCTCCGACTACCTCTACGTGCCCGGTGGCACCTACCAGATCCAGGTCGTGCCCACCGGGCTTCAGCCTGGAGGAAGGCCCCGTCGTCATCGACGCCGAGCTCACCTTCGACGACGGCACCAAGACCACCGTCGCTGCGACCAACACCCTCGCGAACATCACCCCCGTCGTGATCAAGGATCGGCCGTCCCCCGTGGCCGATCAGGCCCAGGTCCGCGTCGTCCACCTCAGCGCCGATGCGCCCAA
This sequence comes from uncultured Chloroflexia bacterium, assembly GCA_963716815.1. Lineage (GTDB taxonomy): Bacteria > Chloroflexota > Limnocylindria > Limnocylindrales > CSP1-4 > JAFMJV01. The sequence goes on along the minus strand of CAVQUM010000014.1, from coordinate 215,757 downwards.
GGTCGACGTCGCTCCTGACGGCACCGGCAAGAAGGCGCGCCATCTTCAAGAACGTCAAGTACGGCAACGCCAAGAAGTACGCCACCGTCCCGGCCGGCGAGTACGACCTCGAGATCCGTCCGGCCGGCAAGAAGCAGGCCGCCTTCGACATCCCCGCCGTCACCCTCGAGCCCGGCAAGTCCTATAGCGCCATCGCCATCGGCCAGCTCAGCGGCGACTCGTTCGACGTGATCCTGGTCGAGGACGCGGCCGTCAACTAGCCCCGCACATCCCCCGGACATCCGTGTGAGGCCCGGTTCTCCCCTCGGCCGGGCCTCACACGGCTACTCCACCTGACAGCACACGGAAGCGAAAGGAACAGAGATCATGGTCAAGAAGCTCATCGCCGGCCTCCTGCTGGCCACGCTCGCGCTCAGCGCCCTCGCCCCCGTGGCGAGCGCCCACCACAGCGGCGGCAAGAACATCGTCGATCGCGCTATCGCGGTCAACAAGCTGACCGGTTCCTTCGACACCCTCCTGGCTGCTGCGACCTGCGACTACTTCAACGGCGCCATCGTGGCCGCGCTCTCCGAGCCCAGCACCACGCTGTTTGCCCCCACCGACCGCGCCTTCCGCAAGCTCGGCCTCAACAAGCGCAACGTCTGCGATGAGTACTCGTCGACGCCCGGCGTTCTGGCCGACATCCTCCAGTACCACGTCATCGACGGCAAGGTCTCCTATCGTGATGCACGCAAGGCCATCGGCTCGTCCGTGACCATGCTCAACGGCGAGCAGGCTGCCATCACCGGCAACTGGTGGCGCGTCAAGATCGACGGCGCCCGCATCATTCTGCCGAACGTCCGCGCCAGCAACGGCTACATCCACGTCGTCAACCGCGTGCTGCTGCCCTAACCCTCACGCCCTCCCTCCCTCTGTCGATCGGACCGGCCCCTTGTGGGCCGGTCCGATTGATTCACCTCCGTCGCCGAGCACGGTCGCCTCATCCGCGCGTGCGTTCAGGCGCGACCCTGACGAAGGCGGGTCACGTCCAGGGTCCGTCGAGACCCTGCGCCGCGCGTGCCCGAGCCGACGGCCCGAACCAGCGTTCGAAGAGGTGCAGCCCCAGGTCGATGCCGGAGGAGACGCCGGCAGCCGTCACGATCACGCCCTCGTCGACGACCTTGGAGACGATCACGTCGGCCCCAGGGAACTCAGCGCGGAGCGCATCGAGGGCCCCGGAGTGCGTCGTGGCGCGGCGACCGTCGAGAAGGCCGGCACGACCGAGCAGGAACGCTCCCGTGCAGACCGAAGCGATGGTCGCAGTTGACCCGGCCCGCGCGCGCAGGAATGGCAGCAGCAGTTCATCCTGGACGGGCGTACGTTCATCGGCCCCGGGACCGCCCGGCACGATGAGCGCATCGAGTGGCGGACAATCATCCACGACGTGGTCGGGGCGCACCACGAGCCCGCCACGACAGCCGATCTCGCTGCGCGGTCCCACGGTGACGACGTCGACATAGGGCTGTCCCGACGGATCGAGGGTGCCGCTACAGACCTCGTATGGTCCGGCGAAGTCGAGCACCTCGACCTCATCGAAAAGCAGGATGCCGACGACTGGCCGCCGGCCCGGTTCGCGTGCTCGCATCGTCATCGGCCGAGTATGACCCCCGTCCGTGGGCCCAGCCTCGCTCCGCGTCGGTCGCGTCGGTCGCGTCGGTCGCGTCGGTCGCGTCGGTCGTCCGCGGTGGGCTACTGCGCGACGACCGACGGTCGCAGGGCGGACAGGCGCTGGGGTACCAGCCGTGGCAACGTCGACATCGCGGTGTAGGCGATCTCGGGGCCAGGGTTGGCGCGGAGACGCGAACCAAGCTCGTCCAGCTGGGGTGGCGGGTTGCGCAGGAGACCGCGCACCGCGCCGGCGATGAGTGGCCGTGATGCGTTGTTGGGGTCGAGGGCTACACCGGCCAGGCTACGCTCGACCGCGGCGGCGCCGTCGAACTGGTCGGTCGAGAACGGCAGCACCAGCATGGGCACGCCGAAGGTGAGCGCCTCGGTCACGGAATTGTTGCCGCCGTGGGTGATCAGGACCGCGGCCCGCTGCAGCACCGTCACTTGGGGTAGGCTCGAGCGCACGAGCCAGTCGCTCGGCAGCTCGCCCAGTGCAGCCGGATCGTTGTCACCGACCGCCAACGCGACGCGCACGTCCACCTGCCGCAGCGAAGCGGCGATGCGCACGAGCACGTCGGTTCGCGCCGAGAGGAAGGTGCCCAGCGAGACGACCACGATGGGCCGACGATCGCGACGCGCCAGCCAGGCGCTGACGTCGGGGTCCGAGGCCTCATCGCGCACGGAGCTGCCGAGGAACGCGTGACGTGGCAGGCGTGCGACGCGGATGGGGCCATGCAACTCGGCGGGGTAGTTGTAGAGCACCAGTTCGCCGTGGGCGGCAAAGGCATCGTCGACGCCGGCTGTGCCGGGGGCGATCGCGTGCAGCGTGTCGTTGTAGGCCTGCGTGAAGGCGAGTGTCACGCCGCTGGCCGTGGCGCGCAGCGAGGCGAGTTCGATGGCGTCGGCGCCGAGTGCCGCCGGCCACGCCGAGGGCACGCCGTAGAGCTCATCTGCTACTGGCAGCGAGGTCGGATGGCCCAGGACGACGTCACCGTAGGGCACATCCAGCGCGCGCAGCGCGATCGAGGCCGAGAAGGCGAGGTGGTCGATGAGCACGGCATCGGGATGGTCGGTCTCGATGATCCTGAGCACGCGCCGGGCGACGCGCTCTGGCCGCCACAGCAGGTCGGTCGCGCGTTGTTCGGCCTGGTATCGCAGGGTCGCGATCATGCCCTCGCGCGTGGCCCCGAAGAAGGCTTCGAGCGAGCGAGCCTCATCCTCGAGGGCTCGGCTCGTGCCGAGCACGCCGGCGTTGGAGCCGCGGGACATGATCAGCTCCGTATGCTCCATGCCGGTGCGGCGTACCAGCGGGGCCATGGCCGGGCCGGTGGCGACGATCACGCGATGCCCTCGACGTAGCCACGCACCGGCGATGGTCAACAGCGGCAGTGCGTGTGAGAAGTAGTCGGGCGTGACGACCAGGAGCGTCATACCGCCGTCACTGGTACGGCCACCGGCGTGGCCAGGGTCGTGGCGCCGGTGGTCACACGGTAGACCGCGGCGAGCGTACGCGCCATGCGTTCGAGTGTGTAGCGGCCGTCGACCGTGGCTCGTGTCCGCTCGGCCGTGGCCGGATCGCTGGCGAGGTCGAGGGCTTGCCTGATGCCAGCCGCGAGGGTGAGGGGGTCGGTCGTGTCGACGAGGGAGCCGGTCCGTCCGTGCTCGACATAGGTGGCAGGACCGCCAGCGAGCGGTGCCGTCACCGGCAGACCGGCTGCCAGGGCCTCCACCACGGCGAGGCCGAACTCCTCCTTGGAGCTGGCGCAGGCGTAGCTGCCACCGGGGCCGATGAGCGAGCGCCATCCGTGCCGGGCTGCCGCGAGCAGCAGGGCCACCTCATCGTGTCCGCGCCGGCCCAGCAGCACCACTCGTCCTGCGAGTCCAGGGTGGTCGTCGAGGACCCGGCGGACCCGGCGCAGCTCGGCGGCCTCGGCCGGACCCGGATCGGCCAGGTCGCCGCCGATGATCGCCAGATTGGCCGCAGCCGAGAGCTCGTGGTCACGGGCGAAGGCGTCCACCAGGCGGGCCATGCCCTTGGTCTCCACCATGCGCCCGGCGCTGACCACGAGGGGCAGGCCGTGGCGATCGGGGGACATGGCGCCGATGGCGCGCTGCAGCTCGGCGAGGACCGGCGGCATGGTCGTGTCGGTCGCGACCGACACGAGCGCTTTGTCGATGCGGGCGGTGTCGATGCCCTCGGCTACGACGGTGTGGCGGGGAGGTCCTTCGGCGAGGTCCACGCCCGTGAGTTCGGCGATGCGGGCGTCCAGTTCCTCGCGCGGGAACAGCACCACCTCGCGGGCCTCGCGCGCGAGTCGCTCCACGAGGCTGGCTCGGAACCACACCGCGGAGCGTCCGTCCTCGGCCGCGAACGAGCGTCGCTCGAGCGTGCCGGCGGCCTCGGCGGCGGCGACGGGTCCATGCGGATCGGGTGCGAGCGTGAAGACCAGCGGGATCCCCAGTGACGCTGCGGTCGAGGCGCCAGCGTAGGTGCCGGGGTCGGCCATACGCAGATGCACGAGGTCGGGCAGCGGGCCGGCCAGGAAGGCCGAATGGACCCCGCGTCCTGCGGCCACGAGCGAGGGCCAGGCGTCCGTGAACGAGCCGCCCTCGCCGCGTGCGAGCTCGATGGTGTCGAGTCGCTCGCCGCGAGCAGATGCGGTCACCTCGTGGGGGGCGCCGGCGCGAACGATGGTCAGGGGCTCGGCAAGGCGCTGTTGCCCAGCCAGCGCCTCGCCGAGCTGAGGAAGAAGGGTGGCCAGGCCACCGGCCTCGCCGAGGTGGATCTGCGCGATGCGGACCCTGCTGCGGGTCGGGCGGCGGCGAGGCCCGCGGCGGCGGAGTTGTCGCTGGGCGCGCACGGAACGCAAGGTCGGCCCCAGTTCGCCCGCGGTCAGCCCCGCGAACGTGCGCGGCAGGGGTTCGGAGACGCGCTCGACGAACGCGTGTGCTGCCGTCATGCGTACGCTCAGCGATTCCTGGTCGTCGATCGCCAGCAGCTCCAGCGTTGTGCTCGCGAGCCGCCCCGGCACCAGACCGATGGTCTCTGTCAGATAGCGACGGGCGTCCTCCCTCGTGGACTCCTCCAGGACCGAGTGCAGCACCGACGTGACCTGCTCGGGTGCGCTGGCGGCCCAGTGGGCCAGCGCTCGCTGGGCGTGCATTCCGGAGAGGCCGCCACGGGCGACGGCACGGGCGACCGGGCGGAGGAGGAGGTGTGCGGCGGGACGAGCACCAGCGGCCCAGAGGGCGTGTTGCTCGAACCCCGAAGCGCCGCCGATGATGAGCTCCGCCAGCTCGAGCTCGGCGCGCACGCCGGGCACGCGCGCGAGGGCGTGGACCGCCGCGAGGCCAGTGACGGTATCGGACTCGTCGGTGACGGCCTCGAGGATGGGCTCCAGGATGGCGTCGCTGTCGACCCCGTCCTCGACGGCCGAGTCGACCACCGGCAGGATCCCGCCGAGCAGGCGCATGGCTTCGAGGATGGTCGGCGCGCGCCGGACACGGTCGAGCGCGGAGGCGACCTGGAGGGTCGGTCTCGCAGGACTCCAGAGGAGTTCGACCGAGGGGTGAGGCCGGCGCGCGCCGTCGTAGACGAGGGGGGCTTCGATCACGAGAGGGTCAGGCCCGCGCTCACGCGGCCGGGCCGGTCTCCTCTGCTCGGGTCTCGCTGATGCACACCGACGTGCGATCAGCGCCGAGGTAGGTGCCGAGCCCCTGCTCGAGGCGGGTGAGCGTGCGTGGCATGCGCGCGAGCAGGGGCTCCACATCGACCGTCGCCGGCTGGTTCACGAAGTCGACCGCGTCCGGGCTCAGCGGCGGGTTCGGCAGGAAGCGCATGGGCCAGGCCGCCAGCTTGACCAGCGGCGCTGGCGCCGGCAGCAGCCGCTTGCGCGTGCCGGCCACGTCCATCGCGCGGTGGAGGACCTCGCGCATGGTCAGCGTCTCAGGACCGCCGATCTCGAAGACCTGCTCGGCGGCGGCCTCTTGCTCGAGCGAATCGGCGGCGAGCGCCGCCACGTCACGCACGAAGACGGGCGCGAGCTGCTGATGGCCGAAGTTGGTGAGGGGGACGAAGGGCAGGGCTCGGGCGAACCCGAGGAACCGGTTGAGCGAGACATCCCCTGGTCCGAACACCCATGTGGGTCGGATGACGGTCCAGCACATGCCCGAACCGCGCACCGCGTCCTCCGCCCGCGCCTTGGCCCTGAACCAGTGACGCTCGGCGTCGTGGCCGGCGCCCGCACCGGAGATGTAGACGACCTTGCCCACGCCCGCGTCCTGTCCTGCCGCGACGAGTCGCTCGGTTCCGGCGGCGTCGACCTCCTCGAAGGTGTAGCCCTTCTCCGGCTGCTCGACCGGCAGGCCCGGGAAGGCCAGCGAGATGACCAGCTCATCGACGCCTTCGAGCGCGGCCCGAAGCGACGCCCCATTGCGCACGTCCGCGGTCCGGATTCCGATGTCGTCGGGGAGCTGGCCGCGGGCGCTCTCGCCCCGCGAGGAGAGGGCGATGACGTTGCGCCCGCGGCGCCGAAGCTCTCGCGCGATCTCGCCGCCCACGAAGCCGGTTCCGCCGGCGACCGCGATGGTGCCGGGAGTCGCACCCGCACGGTCGCCGGCCGGTTCGAAGATGTTATCGATGGCGACCGCTCGGTAGTCGAAGATGTGCTGAAGCTGTGCACGTACGACGAGGCGATGTGCGAGAGAGCCGAACGGTCCGTAGGGCATCGCGTACTCGACGCGGTCGTCCATGCGTACCCCACCTTCGACCTCGGTGAATCGATGCTCGTGCTCCCACGACCCATAGGGGCCCTTCTCCTGCACGTCGACGAAGCGGAACGGTGCCTCGACGGTGTCGATGCGCGTGCGCCAGCGTGCGCGGATGCCGAACAGCGGACGGATGGTGTAGTCGATGGTCGAGCCCGCCCGTGTCGAAGGGTTCGGTGTGTGGATCTGGAAGCCCATGGAGCGCGGTGTGATGCGCCCAAGGTTCTCCGCGCGCGAGAAGAACTCCCAGACGGTCTCCTGGTCGGACGCGACGTGATGTCGGCTGCTGAGGATGTGCTTCGTCATCGTGCGGTTCCTTGTCTGTACAGGGTTTGTACACCACGAAGGATAGAGCGGGGCGCCGTCGCGTGTCAAGGGGTTGTACAATGTTGCTGGTCAACCCTGTACAAGGAGCAGTGACGGATGCCGAAGAAGGCCGCTGGAACGGAGTCACGCTCGACGGCCGTGGTCTGGTTCCGTCGTGACCTGCGCCTGGCCGACCATCCGGCCCTGAGCGAGGCCGTCCGCTCGGCCGCCAACGTGATCCCGCTCTTCGTCATCGACCAGCGCTTGCTGGCCGACGCTGCTCCGGCGCGGGCCTGGTTCCTGCGCCGCTCGCTCGCGGAGCTGGCAGCCACACTGCGGGCTCGCGGTAGCGGACTGCTCGTTCGCGCGGGCCCTCCCGAGACCGTCGTGGCCGAGGTGGCGCGCACCTTCGACGCGGAGGTGGTGTTGGCTTCGCGCGATGTGACCCCCTTCAGCTACCGCCGCGACCGCGCGGTCGCGGCTGCCCTTGAGCGCGATGGCCGGAAGCTGGGGCTTCGCAGCGGCCTGCTGCTGGCCGAACCGCAGCGGGTAGTCACTTCCAGCGGCACCCCCTACGCCGTCTTCACGCCCTTCTGGCGCAGGTTGCAGGCTGCCCCCCGGCGCCGACTGCTGCCGGCACCTGGTTCGATTCCGACTCCGTCGGGCGTAGACGAATCTTCATTCGACATCGCGCCGGAGCCCGCCCCGCGCACGGGACTACCCAGCCCCGGCGAAGCGGCCGCGCTCGAGCGGCTCGATGCCTGGGTGCGGTCGGGCCTCGCTGGCTATGGCGACCAGCGCGATGCGCTCGCCGGTGGCGAGACGTCCCACCTCGGCGCGGACCTTCACTTCGGGACGCTCTCGCCGCTGCAAGTTGAATCAGCCGCCCTCGAGGCGCAGGTCGACGCCACGGCCTATGTGCGCCAGCTGGCGTGGCGCGAGTTCTACCACCACCAGCTCTTCGGCCAGCGCACCGGGCAGCAGGTGTCCTCGTCACCGCTCATGGCCGCATTCCGCCGCGAGTCCGACGACCCTGAGGCTGTCGCAGCTTGGCGCGACGGGCGCACCGGTGTCCCGGTCGTCGACGCGGGCATGCGGCAGCTGGGCGCCACTGGCTGGCTGAGCAATCGGGCCCGGCTGGTGGTGGCCTCGTTCCTGACTAGGCACCTGCTCATGGACTACCGCATCGGTGAGCGCCACTTCATGCGTCATCTACTCGACGGGGACGTGGCCAACAACCACGGCGGGTGGACCTGGACGGCCGGCGTAGGGGCTGACGCGCAACCCTGGTTCCGCATCTTCAACCCGGTGCGGCAGGGTCAGCGCTTCGACCCCGAGGGGTCGTGGGTCCGTCAGTGGGTGCCCGAGCTGCGAGACCTCGAGGACCGCCACGTCCATGCTCCCTGGGACTCGCCCACTCCGCCAGCGGACTATCCGCCACCCATCGTCGATCTGGCCGAAGGCCGGGAGCGGGCCCTGGCTGCCTTCAAGGAGGCGACGTCAGGGCGCTGATCCGCTCGTTCTCGCGTGCGCTGCCCGTGACTCAGCACGCCGCGCCAGCTCGCGGATGGAGCCGCGGAAGATGAACAGGTGTGCGGGCAGCAGGAGATACCAGTACAGGCGACCACTGAGGCCTCGTGGCTCGAAGAAGGCGGTCTGCACCAGCCTGCTGCCACCCGTCTCATCGATGACCTCGTACTGCAGCCAGGCCCGGCCCGGTACACGCATCTCCGCTCGTAGCCGCAGCAGCTCGCCCGGTCGTACCTCCTCCACGCGCCAGAAGTCGACCGCATCACCCACGCGCACGTGCGCGGGATCGCGACGGCCAAGCCGCATGCCGGGCCCGCCCACCAATCGATCGAGCCACCCGCGCAGACGCCACAGCGCATTACCGAAGGGCCAGCCGACAGCGCCACCGAGCCGCGAGAGCTCCGCGAAGACGTCGCCGGGCGCGGCCCGGACCGTGCGGCGTTGACGGTCGAGCAGCATGCCTTCTCGGCTTCCGTCCTGTTCCAGGTCGGGTCGCCCGGGAAGCCCCAGCGAGTCGAACCAGGTGGTCTCCACCTCGTGCCGGTCGCGGCGATCGATGGCGCGTCGGACCGCGGTCTCGAACGGGATGGGCTCGACGCCGTAGGCTCGCGCGGGCGCCGCGTCACGCACGACCACCTCGTTGCGCAACCCCTCGATCAGCGGTCGAGCGATCGATGACGGGACCGGCGTGACCAGGTTGCACCAATACGAGCTCAGACGCGGCGTGAGCACCGGCACCGGGATCATCAGCCGGCGCATGCCCCTGAGTCGCGCGTACGTGTGCATCATGTCCGCGTAGGAGAGCACGTCCGGCCCGCCGATCTGCACGATGCCCGCATGCTCGGGCCGTCCGGCAGCGGCGCGAAGGTAGTCGAGCACGTCCCTGATGGCGATGGGCTGGCAGAGCGTGCGGACCCAGCGCGGGGTGACCATCACGGGCAGGTGCTCGACCAACGAGCGCAACAGCTCGAAGGAAGCCGAGCCCGAGCCGATGATGATGGCCGCCCGGAACTCCGTGACCGGCACACCATGCGCGGCCAGCTCCGCGCCGGTCTCCTGTCGGCTCGCGAGATGGGGTGAGAGACCGCTGTCGGGGTCGCCCAGCCCCCCGAGGTAGACGATGTGCTTGAGGCCGGCCTCTCGCGCCGCCTGGCCGAACCAGCGCGCAGCGCGGAGGTCGCGCATCTCGAAGCCGGACTCTCCACCGCTCATCGAGTGCGCGAGGTAATAGGCGGTGTCGATGCCATCGAGCGCGGGCGGCAGGGTCTGCCGGTCGAGCAGGTCGACGCGTGCGACCTCCGCCTGCGGGAATCGCTCCCGTAGTCCGCGCGGATCGCGGCTGGCGAGCCGGAGCTCGTGGCCGTCCGCTGCGAGCAGCGCCACCAGTCGTCCACCGACATAGCCGCTGGCGCCGACGATCAGGATGCGCATGTCGCCACTCGCCTCAGGGCCGTCCGCGGCTCTTCTCGAAGCCGATCTGCAGGTCCTGGGTCATGCCTGTGCGGAAGCCGGCCTCGCTGATCGAGAGGTAGTAGTCCCACATGCGGATGAAGCGATCGTCGAAACCCATGGCCCGGACCTCATCGATGTGTGCGAAGAACGATTCACGCCAAGCCCTGAGCGTGCGTGCGTACGAGTCGCGGATGTCGCGCACGCCGGTCAGCAGCAGACTCGTGCCCGCGAGCGAGGATTCGATGGCCGCGAGCGACGGCAGCACGCCACCGGGGAAGATGTAGCGCTGGATCCAGTTGGCGCCACGCAGTTGCGCCTCATAGGCGTCGTGCGGGAAGGTGATGACCTGGATGGCGGCCTTGGCGCCCGGCTTGAGTGCGCGCGAGACCGCCCCGAAGTAGTCGCGGTAGTAATCGGCGCCGACGGCCTCGAGCATCTCGATCGAGACGACCCCGTCGTATGCACCCTCGATGTCACGGTAGTCACGCAACTCCACTTTCACGCGGTCCGCCAGGCCAGCGTGCGCTATCCGCTGACGAGCTAGGTCGTGCTGTGCCTGGGAGATGGTGAGGGTCGTGACCCGGGCACCCAACTCACTCGCGAGGAAGAGAGCCATGCCGCCCCAGCCGGTGCCGATCTCCAGCACGTGCATGCCCGGCTCCACACCGGCGCGCTCCGCGACCGCGCGGTACTTGGCCCGCTGGGCATCAGCCAGGGACTGCTGGGGTGACTCGAAGAGCGCACTCGAGTAGGTCATGGTCTCGTCCAGCCACAGCCGGTAGAAGTCGTTGCCAAGGTCGTAGTGGGCGGTGATGTTGCGCCTGGATCCGGCCTTGGTATTGCGCTTGCGCCGGTGCGCGGCCGCGCGCGCGACCTTCGCCGGGACGCGCCACCAGCCCTTGGATAGCGCCAGGGTATGTCGATTGGCGACGGCCATCGAGATGAGCCCGACCAGGTCCGGACTCGACCAGAGCCCGTCCATGTAGGCCTCGCCGCCGCCGACCTCACCGCCGACGAGCAGCCGCTTGAGCGCCTCGGGGTCGTGGATGCGCATCTCGCCGCGGATGTGCGAAGTGCGGTCGCCAAAGACGCGCTCGGAGCCATCGGGCAGACGCACCGTGAGACTGCCCACCGTGATGCGCGAGGCGGCCGACAGCGCTACCCGGCCGGCGACCTGCGTCAGCAGCGAGTCGATCGGATCGGTGGCGCGGCCAGCGAGCGAGCGAGCGGTCATCGGGTCACCTCGGAGTGCTTGCGGAACGTGAAGCCTCGACGCCACATGCGCCAGGCATGCAGGTGGATGGCCACGATCGTCTTCTGGGTGGCGAAGGGGATGCGCAGCATGGTCCGGAGCAGGCTGCGGTCCGTCAGCCGCTTGCGGTCGGCCACGAGCGTGGCCGTCAGCACTGGCTGCCCCAGCTCGGTCTCGGTGATCGCGATGCGGACCGCCCCCGGATCATCCTGCACGCGCACGGTGTAGTGGGCGTCCATGTCGATGAAGGGAGAGACGTAGAAGTCCTTGTCCATGTCGTCGACCCAGGCCTTGCCCTGGCGCTCTGGGCGCAGCGTGTAGAGCCGGCGCTCGTGGTGCGTGTTGTGGACCTCCACCACGACGACCTGCATCACGCCCTCGCGGTCTCGGCAGAGGTAGAAGCTCGCCGGATTGAACTGGTAGCCGAGGACTCGCGGCGTGGCGATGAAGGTGATGCGCCAGCCGGTCGGATCGAAGCCCTCGTTGCGCAGGTGCGCGTGCACCGACGTGCGCAGGTCGCTAGCCGCCGGCAGCCAGTGGTCCCGGTCGTGCAGGGCCAGCACGTTGAAGCGGTCGCGGCTGAACAGGCGGAGCCGCCCGGCGACCGCGTCGATCTCGTCGAGGTCGAGCGCGAGGTAGAAGACGTCGTGTTCCAGCTCGTACGGCATCGGCTGCGTTCGACGATGCCGGACCACGCCCGTGAGCAGGTGGGATCTCATGCCGCGATCGGGGCCAGCATGGGCTCGGGCGGCGTCTCGTCCCGACGCTCCCCGGCCGAGAGAAGGCCGGCCGCACCGATCATCTCGGCCGCCTCGAGTCCGGAGCGGCATCCATCCTCGTGGAACCCGTAGCCAAGGTGCGCACCAGCATAGAACGTGCGCCGGTGGCCCTGCAACTCGGACACCAGCTCCTGGCCGTCGAGCGTGTCGAACGTGTACTTGGGATGCGACATGGGACGCGAGACGATGACCTTATCGTCGGGGATGCGATCGCCGGGATTGACCGAGGTGATGTACGGCTCGGTCTCATCGAGGCGCTGGAGGCTGTTCATCCAGTAGCTCATGATCAGGCGGTCGGCCGGTTGGCGGCAGTCCTGCGTGTCCACGTTCCATGAACCGCGTGCTCGCGCGTGTGCGGGCAGGACCGATTCGTCGGTGTGGAGCACCACCTCGTTGGTGGTGTACTCGAAGTGTCCGAGAGCATACCGCTCGGCCTCGTCCGCGTCGTTGAGCAGCGTCAGACTGACATCGGCGTGGGTCGCCATGACGACCGCGTCGAACCGCTCGCTGCGACCGGAGAGCGTCACCACCGTGACACCGTCCGTGTCGCGGCGCACGTCCACGACCGGGTCGCCGGCGATGAGGGCGTCGCTCGGCAGCCGTTCGATGATGCGATCGACGTAGGTCATGGAGCCGCCTACCACGGTTCGCCAGGGCTTGCCCTTGCCGAAACCGATGAGGCCGTGGTTGTCGAGGAACCGGAGCAGATAGTCGACCGGGAAGTCCATGATCTCCGCGGCCGAGGTGGACCACACCGCCGAGACGACCGGTACCAGGAAGTGGTTGCGGAAGGCGTTGCCGTAGCCGCCTGCGTCGAGGAAGTCGGTGAGGGTCTCTCGCGTCCACGACTCCTCATCGAGCCGCTTCCTCGCCTCGCCGTAGAAGCGGCGGATGTCGCGGATCATGCCCCAGTGCGAAAGACGCGCGAGCGCGCGCGGCTGGGCGAACATGCTCGAGGGTCGTCGCGAACCGAATTCGAGGTCACACGCGTGGCAGGCGTGACCCAGGCTCATCTCCGTCGGCTGGGTCTCCACGCCGAGCTCGGCGAAGAGGGCGGTGAGGTGCGGGTAGGTCGGCTCGTTGTAGACGATGAAGCCGGTGTCGACGTTGATCTCACCGTCCGGTGTCGGCACGGTCACGGTCTTGACGTGACCGCCCGCTCGCTGATCGCGCTCGAAGATGCGCAGGCGATGGTCGTGCCGCAGGGCCCAGGCTGCCGAGAGCCCGCTGACCCCCGCTCCGATGATCGCGATGTCCATGGTTCGTTTCCCCTCTGGTCGGTGGTTCCAGCGCCTCTGCACGCTCGGTCCACGCTTGGTGGCATCAGTTGTACAATGATGGTACAGTGTTTGTACAACGTACGCAACCCCGAAACGAGGGAGAACATGACCAAGCTCAGAGAGACCATCGAGACGACCCTTCCACGGAACGAGGCCTTCGCCTACATCGCCGACTGGAGTCGCCAGGCCGAGTGGGATCCCAACACCGTCTCTTCCAGGCGGATCGGCGAGGGTGGGCCCGAGGTCGGCGCCCGCTACGCACTCGCGGTGCAGTTCGGCCGCAAGGCCGTGCCCATGGAATACCGCATCACCGAGCTCGACGCGCCCTCCCGTCTCGTGCTCATCGGTGAGGGCTCCGGCATCTGGACCGAGGATGTCCTCACCTTCGCCGAGACCGAGAACGGAACGCGTGTCGACTACGAGGCCCAGATCAAGCTGAGCGGCTGGCTCGGACGGGTCCAGCCACTCCTGGGACGTGCCTTCAAGGGCATCGGCAGGGGTGTGGTCGTGGGCATGACGCGCGAGCTCGACGCGCGCGCCCGGACCTAGCGTGATGAACGCGCGCGCCCTCGTCGACGAACTGCTCGAGATCAGCATCGTCGGCAGCTTCAGCCGGCCCGGCTACCGGGCCCGGCGGGCCCTGTTCGGCTGGGAGCGACCTGCCACCGACGCCTTCGCCGGCCGCACCGTGCTCATCACCGGGCCTACCTCCGGCCTGGGGCGGGTGACTGCCGAATGCTTCGCCGACCTCGGCGCCAGGGTCATCCTCGTCGGGCGCAGCGAGGAGCGGCTGTCACTGGTACGCGATGCACTCGTCGCGCGCACCGGTGAGGATCGCTACCGCACGGTGGTCGCCGACATGTCCTCGCTGGGGAGCGTGCGGGCCGGGGTCGAGCAGATCTCGGCTACCGAGTCCCGCCTGGACGTGCTCGTCGACAACGCCGGCGCCATCAACCGCGAGCGCAGCGTGACGACTGACGGTCTGGAGGCCACGTTCGCCACGATGGTGGCCGGTCCCTTCGTGCTCATCGATGGCCTGCTGCCGCTGCTCGAGGCCAGCGGCGACGGACGGGTCATCAGCGTCGTCTCGGGCGGCATGTACTTCCAGTCGCTGCCGCTCGACGACCTGCAGTTCGAGCGCGGCTACAACGGCACGCTCGCCTATGCGCGTGCGAAGCGAGCATCGACCGTCCTCATCCGCGAGTGGGCGCGGCGCTACCACGGTCGCGTGCGCTTCGACGCGATGCACCCCGGTTGGGCCGACACGCCCGGCCTGGCTGAGTCGCTGCCGGGGTTCCATCGACTGATGGGCCCGCTGCTGCGTACGCCGGCCGAGGGTGCCGACACCATCGTCTGGTTGGCGGGCGACACTCGACCCGATGGCCCCGATGGTCGGCTCTACCTGGACCGCCGCCCGCGGCCGTTCGACCGGCTGCGCTCGACCCGCCTGAGCGCCGCGGCCCGGCGCCGCCTGTGGGGCGAGGTCGCTCGCCTGACCGACGCCACTCGAGCGGAGGCCTAGGCCCAGGCTTCGTCGATACGCTCGGCCAGCTCGGTCAGCGAGTCGACGATGAGGACGGCACCGGCCGGCTCTTCCTGGGGCACCACGCCCCACGGGCCGCGGCGGAGCCAGATCGCGCGCATGCCGGCGGCAGCCGCGGGGACCACGTCGTTGTCGATGCGATCACCGACGTAGGCGACCTCCCAGGGGTCGGGGCTGCCCAGCCGCTCCAGGGCCAGGCGGAAGAAGTCGGGAGCGGGCTTCATCACACCCATGTCCGCGCTCATGGCCATGATTTCTGCCTCGACCCCGAGCGTACGCAGTTGGTCGACGACGCTGCTCGGCTGGTTACCGATGACGGCGGTGCGATAGCCGTGCTGTCGCAAAGCCGCCAGCGAGGAGCGCACGTCGGGGAAGATGTCCTCCTCGCGCAGGTCGCCCACCCTGCTATCCACCGCCTCGCGTTGGGCGACCCAGTCGATCCCGCGGAAGTAGCCGGCCACATCGGCGTAGCCCTGGCCGCGCGCCACCACGGCGCCGAAGACGGACATGAACTCCATCTGGGAGATACCCAACTCCTCGGCCCAGGCCCGCCATGCGCGCGATTCGTCGACCACCGTCTCGCCGACGTCGAGCACGACCCAGCGCTGCCCGCGCTCCTCCACCGCTATGGCTCCGAGAACCACTCGCGGCTGCGCGGCCGGCGCAGTGACCAGACGATGATGAGGAAGAGCACCAGGGCCACGATCGAGAGGATCCAGCCGGCCGGAGCGAAGAAGAGGATGGCTGCGAGGGGCAGCAGCAACGAGGTCAGGCCCAGCGAGAGACCATACGCCGCCTGCTTCTTCTGCAGCACCAGCGTCGTGGTGAAGATGAGGTAAGCCAGCAGGGCCATCCAGACGAGGCCGATGAACGAGATGGGCGAGGAGACGGCCTCGTCCACGACGCGGCCCATGAAGAGGCCCAGCACCGACAGCACCAGCAAGGCGTAGCCCATGAAGATGAGCACGCCCGGCGGCATGGCCTTGATGACCTCCCACATCGGCTCGATTGTCCCACGCGGGCCTGTCCGGCCGGAGTGGAGGCGATACCCTGCGGCGCATGCATATCGATACGCCCGCGTGGGTGCGCGACGCGGTCTTCTACCAGGTCTTCCCCGACCGATTGGCACGCAGCGGCCGGGTGGAAGCGCCCGGCGAGCTCGAGCCCTGGGCGGCCGAGCCGAGCACCCGCGGCCTCAAGGGTGGCGACCTCTACGGCGTCGTGGCCCACCTCGACCGCCTGCAGCGCCTGGGCGTCAACGCGCTCTACCTCAACCCGGTCTTCGCCTCTGCCTCCAACCACCGCTATCACACCGACGACTACTACAACGTCGATCCGCTGCTCGGTGGCAATGACGCCCTGCGCGAGTTGCTCGACGCGGCCCACGCCCGCGGGATGCGCGTCGTGCTCGACGGGGTCTTCAACCATTGCGGCCGCGGCTGGTGGCCCTTCCACCACGTGCTCGAGAACGGTGTGCAGTCGCCGTACAGCGACTGGTTCCACCTCTCCGCTGGCGTGCGCGCGGGAACGCAGGAGCTCTCGCCCTTCCCCTCGAGCGCGCAGCTGGCCGAGATCGGTCACCGCCAGGCCGAGGGCGCACCGATGGGGTCGGCCTCGAAGGAGGTGCTCGGCTACGAGTGCTGGCGGGACTTGCCGGCCCTGCCCAAGATCGACCTCGGCGAACCCCATGCGCGTGAGCTCATCCTGGGTGTGGCCGAGTTCTGGATCCGCTTCGGCATCGACGGCTGGCGCCTGGACGTGGCCGAGGAGATCGGGGCCGACTTCTGGCGTGAGTTCCACACGCGCGTGCGCGCGGTCCGCCCTGACGCCTATCTGGTGGCCGAGGTGTGGCACCACATGCCCGAATGGCTGCAGGGCGACATGTTCGACGCCTTCATGAACTACCCACTGACGATGGCCATCGTCGGCTTCGCGGCTGCCGGCCGGCTGGATCCGTCGGTGCCCCTGCCGTTCGAGTACCAGGGCCGTCTGGAGCCGCTCGATGGCGGCGGGTTCTGGGCGCGGATCGAGCAGGTCGTGGCCGCCAACCACCCCGATGTGACCGCCGTCCAGCTCAACTTGCTCGACAGCCACGACACCCCCAGGCTGCGCACGATGTGCGGAGGCGACCTGGCCTCGCTGCGGCTGGCGACCCTGGTGCAGATGACACTGCCGGGGGCGCCATGCGTCTACTACGGCGACGAGATCGGCCTGCATGGCTCGGCCGACCCTGAGTGCCGTCGTGCCTTCCCGACCGACCCGGCCGACTGGGAACGAGAGCCCCACGCGTGGCTGGCTGACCTCATCGCGCTGCGCCACTCGAGCCGCGCGCTGCGTGATGCGGAGCTGGCGCCGCTGGGTGCGACACGTGCCGCCGTGGCCTACCTGCGTCGCGATGGTGATGAGGCCTTCGCCGTGGTCGTCAACGCCGGCGATGACGCGCTCGACTGGGAGCTCGAACTGGTGCCGCAGGCGACGACGGTCCAGCTGATGCCGTTGCGGGGCAGCGTGCCCGGCGAGCACAGCGCCCAGATCATCGACGGTCGGCTGCGGGTGGCCCTGCCGGGTCGAGACGGGATCGTCGTTCGGCTGTACCGATAGGGCTCGTGGGCTGGTATCGGCACTCGAACCTATACTCGGTCCGTGGCGCTCGTACGCATCGCGGTCGTGGTCGTCATGGTCGTCTCAGGATTCGTCGTCCTGTACGGCCTCATCCTCGACCGCTCCGGCCAGAACATCGCCTTTACCGTCGCCGGCCTCGCCGTGCTCGGCCTGACGCTGGCCTTCACCTCTGCCTGGTTCCTCTCGCGCGCGCTGACCGATGCGCGCTGGGGCCGGACGGCTGGCTCCCTGCTCGGTGCAGCCATGGGCGGGCTCTTCGCCCTGGGCGCAGCCGTCTGCCTCGCCGCCGCCTCGATCTTCGCCTTCATCCGCGTCTGAGAGGCTGTGAACATTTCTCGCGATGGGATCTTCCCAAGCGGGTGTCGATCAGCTACGATCTCGGGCCCATGGATGACACCCTCTTCGATGTGCCCGGGGAGCCCGTCGTCGAGCCGGCCGAGGCCCCCAGGGCCGACCTCGCCTGCAGCGTCCCGACCGCGACCAGGTCGAGCTGCGCCCGACGCATCTCGACGGCCTCCTGCCGCCCGACCACCGGGCGCGCCTCGTGTGGGACTTCGTGGAGGGTCTCGACCTTTCACCCCTGCACGCGCGCATCCGAGCCGTCGAGGGCCATCCCGGCCGGCCGCCCATCGACCCGGCCATCCTGGTGTCGCTCTGGCTCTACGCCACCCTCGAGGGGGTCGGCTCGGCCCGCGCCCTCGCGCGCCTCTGCGAGGAGCACGACGCCTATCGCTGGCTGTGCGGCGGCGTGGGCGTCAACCACCACACCCTCGCCGACTTCCGCGTCGACCATGTCGACGTCCTCGACGCGATGCTCAGCGCGAGCGTCGCGGCGCTCATGGCCGACGGCCTCGTGACGATGGAGCGGGTGGCCCAGGACGGCATGCGCGTGCGTGCCTCCGCGGGCGCCGCGTCCTTCCGCCGCGGTGACACCCTCGACGCGGCGCTCGTCGAGGCGGAAGCGCAGGTGGCGGCCCTGCGCACCGAGCTCGACGACGACCCCGCGGCCACGTCGCGCCGGGTGAGCGCGGCACGCGAGCGCGCCGCGCGCGAGCGAGCCGAACGGGTCCGTCGGGCGCTCGGGCAGCTGCCCGCGGTGGAGGCCGCCCGCAGGCGCAACGGCAAGCCCACCGAGGACGCCCGCGCCTCGACCACCGATCCCGAGGCGCGCGTCATGAAGATGGCCGATGGCGGCTTCCGCCCGGCCGTCAACGCCCAGCTCGCGTCCGATGTCGCGAGCCAGGTCATCGTGGGCGTGGACGTCAGCGACGTCGGCTCCGACCACGGCGAGCTCCGCCCCATGCTCGACCAGCTCGAGCGCCGCTACGCGCGGGCCCCCGCTGCGATGCTCGTCGACAACGGCTTCGTCGACCTCACCGAGATCGTGGCGCTCTCGGAGCGCCACTGCGGCACGATCCTCTACGCACCGCCGACCACGCCACGCGACCCGACCCGCGACCCGCATGTCCCGCTCCCCGACGACCCGCCCGCCGTCGCCGCCTGGCGCACCCGCATGGGCACCTCCGAGGCCAAGGACATCTACCGCGAGCGGGCCGCCACCGCCGAGTGCGTCAACGCCATCGCCCGCAACCGGGGCCTGCGCCACATCCCGGTCCGAGGGCTCGAGGAAGCGAGGACGATGCTGCTCTGGTACGCCCTCGCCCATAACCTCATGCGCACCGTGGCCCTCCGGCGGGCCGCGGCGACGGTCTGATGGGAGGAGGGACGGACCCCATGCACCCCTGCACGGACTCTGCCCACAGAAGCCACGGCGTTCGCCCCGCGGCCCTACCCCACCGCATCCTGACGACGGAGGGACACCGATGATCGACACCCGAGACGCCCTCAGCCGCCTATGTGCACGTGCGCCGCGTTTGGTTCACAGACTCTGAGGGGCACCCTGCGCGCGTCGGGTACACTCCACCGGTCGCTGGCCCCCATCGTCTAGAGGCCTAGGACGCCACCCTTTCAAGGTGGAGATCAGGGGTTCGAATCCCCTTGGGGGCGCCACTGTCATGAGTCGCGACATAGGAGACACATGAGTCGGGACATCGGCGACAGTCGAAGTCCCTGCCCAGGTGTCATCGAGTCGCTTGGGACCCCGGCCATCGGCCGGGGTCTCGTCGTTGGTTGCGCCAGTAGTCCCGCTCGGGCTCGATGCGATGGGCTGAGAGAACCTCGCCGGTCTCGAGCACGACGACGGTGACCTCGCGCTCGTCGATGACCGCGAGCACGCGGCGACCCCGATGGGCGGCCCCGATGCCCAGGTGGTGCAGGCGGCCGGCCCGACGCAGGGTGATCCGGCCGCCTCGGTCGACGAGGTCGTAGCGCAGCCGGAAGTGGCCCGGGGCGCCGCGCCCTGCCGGGTGGGCTTCGGGCATCGCCCGGTAGGCCTCGGCCGGGGTGCGACGCCCGATTGACGACGATCACCGGAGACTCCCCAGAGACGATCACCGAAACTCCCCACCCCTGAGCACATGGACCTGGCCCCCGACCGGTCCATCCAGACTCGGGAAGGGGGCCCCGACGATGCTGACGGTGTCAAAGCCACAGCGACGCAGGAGCCCCGCCCCATGCTCACACAGGGAGAAGACGTGGAGGTCCACGCACTGCACCAGCGGGGCTGGTCGATCTCGGCCATCGCCCGCCACCTCGAGCGCGATCGCAAGACGGTCCGCGCCTATGTCCGCGGTGAACGCCAGCCCGGTGTCCGGCGCCGTGCCGGACCCGACGCGATCGAGCCCTTCGTGCCCTACCTGCGAGCGCGCTTCGATGACGACCCGCACCTCTGGCTCACGAGCCTCTATGACGAGGTCATCGCCCTCGGCTACCCGCGCAGCTACCCGACCTTCGTGCGCAGCGTCCGGAGCCACCGCCTGCGGCCCCATTGCGAACCCTGTCACGGGGTCACGGGACGCCTGACCATCGAGATCGAACATCCTCCCGGTGCGGAGATCCAGTGGGACTGGTTCGAGCGCCGCCGGGCACCCTGGGGTGGCACGGCCTACGTCCTGCTGGGGACCTTGCCCCACTCGGGCCGGGTCCGTGGCGTGCTGGCCGAGTCGATGGACCAGGCCCACCTCGTCGAGGCCATGGACGCGGTCCTGCGGCGCCTCGGTGGCACCGCTCGGGACTGGCGCACCGACCGCATGGCCACGGTCATCGTGCCCGGCAGTGCCGACGTGCAGCCCTCCTTCGCCCCGGTGGCCAAGCACTACGGGGTCACGGTCAGGCCCTGTCCGCCCCGGCGGGGCAACCGCAAGGGCGCCGTGGAGGCCTCGGTCCGCTATCTCTGTGGGCGCTGGTGGCGGACGATGACCGCGACGACGATGGAGGGCGCCCAGGCCGACCTCGACTGTCTTCTGCGCCACGACCGCCGATGATCGACCGAGAGCGAGCTCCACGGTGCGGGCGCTCGCCGACGCCGAGCCACTCATGGCCCTGCCGGCGGCACCCTATCCCGCGACCATCGAGGTGGACGCGCCGGTGGCGGTCGACGCCACGGTCGCCTTCCGGGGCAACCGCTACTCGGTGCCCCACGGGCTCGCCGGGGCCAGCCTCACCCTGCGTCACCGCCTCGGGGGCCGGGGATCCTCGAGATCCATGCACCATCGGGCGTGCTCGTCGCGGTCCACGAGCTGCGGCCCGCCGGCGGCGGTGCCCTCGTCCGCAGCGAGGAGCACCGGGCTGGACTCGAGGCGGCCGTGCTGTCGGCCTTCAGCAGTGCCCGGCCGTGTGAGCGCAAGGGCCACCACCCACCGGGACCCGAGGCCCGGGCCGCGGCTGCCGCCCTGCGCGGAGCGGAGACGGTGCGAGGTCGTCATCGACCTGGCCCGCTATGCCGAACTCGCGGGCACCGTCCGATGAGCGAGGCCTCGGTCTATCAGCAGCTGCGCGGTCACCTCGCGACGCTGCGGCTGGCGGCGGCAGCGGAGGCCCTGCCGGGTGTGCTCGAGCAAGCACGCTCCGAGGAGCTCGGGCATACCGCGCTGCTGGAGCGTCTGCTGGCCATCGAGGTGGCGGCCACGACGGCCCGTCGACTCAGCAGCCTCGAGCGCTTCGCCTCGCTGCCGGCACCCTGGCGGCTCGCCGACTTCGACTTCGCGGCGCAGCCGTCGGTCGATCGGGCCATGGTCAACGAGCTCGGGACGCTGCGCTTCCTCGAGGACGCCACCAACGTGCTCTTCATCGGACCGCCGGGGGTGGGCAAGACGATGCTCGCGGTGGCGTCTCGGACGGGCCGCGGTCGAGGCCGGCCAGCGCACCTACTACACGACCGCCGCGGAGCTCGCGGCGCGTTGCCACCGCGCCGCCATCGAGGGCCGCTGGGCCACCACGATGCGCTTCTACGCGGGACCGAACCTGCTGATCATCGACGAACTGGGGTACCTGCCGCTCGCGAGCGAGGCCGCTGCCGCGCTCTTCCAGGTCATCGCCAAGCGATACCTCAAGGGTTCGGTGATCCTGACCACGAACCTCGGCATCGCCTCGTGGGGCCGTATCTTCGACGACACCACCGTGGCCGCGGCCATGCTCGACCGGCTGCTGCACCGCTCGGTGGTCTTCGACATCGACGGCGACAGCTATCGCCTGCGGACTCACCGGGCGCGCGTCGAGAACCTCAGGAAGGGGGTGAACGCCAGCGACGAGCGCTAGACTCCACCGGAGCCAGCCCGGGTGTTCACCTGGGGAGTTTCGGTGATCAGGGCTGGGGATATCCCGTGCGCGTCGTCACGATGGCCCGGTGTGGTCGCTCTTCGTCGTAGACGAACCGGAAGACATCGAGCTGGGCCTGCAGCTCCTCGATGGTCCGTGCGGCGGGCTGTTGCCCGAGCCAGCGCTCGAGGGTCTGCTGGAAGCGCTCGATCTCGCCCTGGGTCTGAGGATGGTTCGGGGCGCCGTTCTGCTGGCGGATGCCGAGGTAGGCGAGCAGGTGCTCGAAGGCGTTGTGGCCGCCGGTGAAGCGCGAGGTGTGGATCGCGCCGTTGTCGGTGAGCGTGGCGGCGGGCCAGCCATGTTCCTCGCCTGCCGCGCAGGACGTGGCCACCACGTCGTCGCCGTCGACCCGGCCGAAGGCCGTGCACCCGAGCAGGTAGCGGGAGTGGTCGTCGAGCCAGGAGCGGATCTCGACCTCGGTCTCGTCCGCGAGGCGCCAGTGGGTCATGTCGGACTGCCACAGCTCGTTGGGCGCGTCGGCCTCGAAGCGGTGCCACGAGCTGCGCGGACGCTTGCGTGGCTCGGGCACGACCAGGCCCGCGGCATGGAGGATGCGTCGGACCGTCGAGGTCGATGGGACCGGGAGCCCTTCTCGCTCCAGGTGCCAGGCGATGGTCACCGGGCCGGCATCGAGCCCCTCGGCGCTGAGTCCCGTGCGCAGCGTGACGATACGCTCGCGCACCGCCTCGGGCGTCCGGCCAGGGTCGCTGCGTGGCCGGCGGGAGCGCGGCTCGACCGCCTCGAGTCCACCCTCACGGTAGCGGCGGAGCAGGCGTCGGAGATGCTGTCGGCCGAACCCGTACTCGGCCGCAGCGGCGGTGACGGACGACTGGTTCGTGACGACCTTGAGGACGGCCACCCGGTGCTTCGACATGCGACCGACTGTCGCCGATGTCCCGACTCACCTGTCGCCTATCACCTGTCTCCTATGTCGTGAACCCAGACACCCTTGGGGGCGCCACACACACCTTGTTCGTCGAAGCTAGGCGGCCTCAGCGTCGGGGTCTCGATGAGTGTGCACGCGTCGCGGGATCCTGGTGCTGACAAGCACGAGACAAGCCAATTCGGGACCCCAGTTAACGAAGTGGATGATGCGGGTTCCATCCCCTTCGATACACCCGCCCGGTCGCTACCCGCTGGCCGCGACGGCCTCGGGGGTGATGACGTAGACACTGCGCGGTCCGGCGTCCTCCTCTTCCTGTGACCCCTTGCCAGCTAGCAGCCAGACCGACCCGTCCGCGGTGATGTCGATGGCGTCGACGCAGAGGTCCTCGAGGTACCTCGGGTAGCCGTCCCACGTGTCGCCGTCGGCATGGCCGACGCCGCCACCGCATTCCGGTCTCTGACCCCACCGGCTGACGAACCAGACGCTGCCATCGGGGGCCACCTCGAGGTTCCCCACCGTCTGTTCCGCGTACCAGAGCCGACCCGACGTGAGCGGGACGTTCCAGCGGCTCCACCCGCTGCCGTCGAAGCGGGCGACGTCGTTGCCCAAGGTGCCGACGCCCCAGAGGGTGCCATCCGGCCCAACGCCCACCGACAGGCGGAGGTGCTGGGCTGGGCCGCCTCCGGGCGTCTGGCGGGCCGGATGGGGCACGGTCGTCGTGGCCATCCGCCAAGCGCCGTCCACGAACCGATAGAGATGGTACGGGGTCACGCCAACCAAGTCCCCGCGAGCGGCGGTGGCCCAGATGTCGTCGGCGCTGGCGACATGCAGGCTGTCGACGTTGTTGAGGTGGTCGAGGGGCTGCCATCCATCCTCGTCGAGGTACCCGAAGACCTGCCGGGCCTCCTGCTCCGGGTCCTGCCAGAACGCCCAGGCCGTGCCGTGGGGCGCGACCTCGAGGGTCGCCCTGCCTGCTGCCTTGTGATGGTTCGTCCACTCCTCGCCATCGAAGGACTGGATGACCCCTTCGGCTTGGACCCAGACGGTGCCGTCCGGGGCGACCTCGAAGTCCGCTACCTCGGGGTTCTTGGTGGCCCACTTGTGCGCTGTGTCGCTGCCGAGGCGGAGGAATTTGTTGAGTCGGACGATCCAGACGCCACCGTCCCGTCCGGCGACCACGTCCCGGTTCTTGGCCGACGTTGGGTCCCGCACGCCGTCATCGACGACCCGGTACACGCCCGGTTCGACCTCTTCGGTGACCAGACCCGATAGCAACGCCTCGGTCGTCATCGGCGAGAGTGACTCGGTCAGTGCTGCCGGGGGGAACTCACCGTCCTGCGGATTGGTGAAGACACCTGCCAGCAGGAAGCCGCCGAACAGCGCCACGATGACGCCCGCGACCACGAACTTGAGTGCGTAGAACATCGTGGACTCCCTTGCGGGCGCTGGCCCGTCCGTCGCTGGGATGGGGGCAGGGGCAAGTGCACGACTGGGGAACGTGGACACCGGGCGGCCGAACACCGGCAGCGGCCACCAGCGGCCACGCTGTCCGGCCTTGTCCACGCGTGCCATGACCCTGTCCGTGCTTCGCCGCGCATCGTCGGCCCGGGCCTCGGTGTCCCTCAGCCATGCCCGAAGACCGGATTCCAGGTACTGGTCGGTCACTGGACTACCCTCCAGCTGACGGGCGCAGCTGAGCGTCCCGTCGTTAGGTGAGGATCGGGGAGTCGGCCTGGGTCGGTCGCCCCGCGAGGGCCAGCATGACGCCGCCGCCCCCGATCCCCCGAGGACGAGCGACCGGCATCAGAAGGACGCGCCGCAGAGCGCCAGTCAGTG
The DNA here is from genome assembly GCA_963716815.1 of uncultured Chloroflexia bacterium. Classification (GTDB taxonomy): domain Bacteria; phylum Chloroflexota; class Limnocylindria; order Limnocylindrales; family CSP1-4; genus JAFMJV01. Next base: position 191,141 of record CAVQUM010000014.1, on the reverse strand, counting down.
ACCGCCCGGGAGATGGCCTCGGGACCGGACTCGTGCTGCCACACGAGGGAGGACCCATGTACGTCGGGATCGACTGGGCGGCGGATGAGCACGCCGTCTGCATCATCGAGGCGAGCGGTCGGGTGGTCGAGCGCTTCAGCATCGCCCACTCCGCCGAGGGCTTCGAGCGGCTCGTCGTCTCGCCTCGCCCGCCGGGCCGAGCCGGGCTCCTGCCGGTGGCCATCGAGCGGCCCGATGGCCGACTCGTGGACCGCCTGCTCGAGGCCGGCCATCCGGTCGTGGCGGTCAAGACCACGGCCATCAAGGCCTGGCGCGAGGCCGAGGTCGGCTCGGGGGCCAAGAGCGACTCGGGTGACGTCAAGGTCATCGCCGACTACCTGCGCCTGCGCTTCGAGGAGCTGCGACCGCTGCGGCCGTTCAGCGACGAGACGCGGGCGCTGCGCGCGGTCGTGCGCTCGCGATCGGATCTCGTCGATGCCCGGGTGGCCGCGGCCAACCAGCTGCGTGCGACCCTGGCCGCCGCCTGGCCCGGAGCCGGCGAGCTCTTCGCCGACGTGGCCAGCCCCATCAGCCTCGCCTTCCTCGAGCGCTACCCCACCGCGGCCTCGACAGCCCGGCTCGGCGAGGGCCGCATGGGCTCGTTCCTGCACCAGCACGGCTACAGCGGTCGGCGCAGCCCCGCCGAGCTGCTCGAGCGGCTGCGGTCCGCACCCGCAGGCCTGGCCGATGGGCCCGAGTCGGAGGCCCGCCGTGCGGTCGTGCGCTCGATGGTCCGGGTCCTGCGCGCGCTGGACAGCTCGATCAAGGAGCTCGACCGAGCGGTCGTGGCCCATCTGGGCGAGCACCCGGACGCGGTGGTGTTCGGCTCGCTGCCACGGGCCGGTCGCATCGACGCCGCCCAGATGCTCGCCGAGCAGGGCGACCGTCGCGAAGCCTACGACGGACCCGAAGCGGTGGCTGCCCTGTCGGGCATGGCCCCGGTGACCCGACGCTCGGGCAAGCGCCTCGCGGTCGGCTTCCGCTGGGCCTGCAACAAGCGCTTCCGCAAGGCCATGGCCACGTTCGCCGACGACAGCCGCCATGCCAGTCCCTGGGCGGCGTCGGTCTACTCGGCGGCCATCGACCGGGGCGCTGACCATCCCCATGCGGTGCGCATCCTCGCGCGGGCCTGGATCGGTGTCATCCACCGCTGCTGGCTCGATGGCGTCGCCTACGACCCCGCTCGCCATGGTGCGGCACGACGGCTCGAGGCCCAGGCGAAGGAGCCGATCGCGGCCTAGGGTTGACTCAGAGGGTGTCATCGCACGACCTCCTGTCGAGCGGGGGCAATCGCTGGCGAGGCGTCGACTCGCATGGCGGTCCGCATCACCCGCATCGCCCGTCTGAGGCGCGAGGCGACGGTGCCCTTGGGGATGCCCAGCGTCTTCGACACCTGCTCCAGCGTCATGTCGAGATGGAAGTGAAGGACGACGACGACCCGTTGGTCGATGCTCAGCCGTGCGAAGGCACGCTCCAGCTCGTCACGGTCGAGGACGGCCGCGAAGTCATCGGTGGCCTTCGGCTCGTGCCCTGTCGACATCTCGCTGTCGGGCAGCCATCGCGGCGTGCGCTTGGCCTCGGCATAGCAGGCGTGGATCGAGGATCCGATAGGACCAACCCTCGAACTTGGCCGGGTCCCGCAGTCGGCGGATGTTGCGCCAGATGTCGAAGTAGGCCTGCTGGGTGGCATCCTCGGCCCGCGCGCGCTCACGCAGGACGCTGTGAGCCACTCGGAAGAGGCGGGGATAATCGGTGACGGTGAGCGTATCGAACGCTCGCCTGTCGCCCTGTTGCGCCCTGACCACGAGGTTCTGGTCCATGCCCCCACATCCCTTGGACGCCGGTCCTGCGACCAGCGAGGGGACCGAGCCTGTTCCGGTCCTCTACAGGGTACGAGTCCAATCCAGCCCGATACGAATCCCTGCTTCTGCACTGCGCAACCATGTGGAGGCACCGACGGTCACGATGCCTCCGCGTGCCAGGCGAGCGGGTCATCGTCGTCGCGCCGTTCTCGAGCCCTCAAGACCCCTTGGGGGCGCCACTTCCTCCTCTGCTCGCCAACTGCTGGCGGCTGCAGCGTGGACTCGGCTGGTCACGAAGTGCGCGAGTGTGCCTCTACCCAGTCGGCCAACTCGACCTCGGTCATGTCTCCGGCAGCGACGGCAAGCACGGCCATGTGTGCATCGCTGTTGCTGGCGATGAGCTCGACGCCGTTGAGGTCAAGGAACGCGACCAGCGCAACCAGGGCGACGCGCTTGTTCCCATCGACGTACGGATGGTCCATCAACAGGCCGAACGCATTCGCGGCGGCCAGTTCCGACAGCCCGACGCCGGGTGAGTACGACCAACGGTGCCGAGGACGCGCCAGTGCTGCCTCGAGTGCCTTCTCATCGCGGAGGCCATACGAGCCGCCATGCGCACGGACCTGCTGGAAGTGAGCCTCGTCGACCACCAGGCGTCGGAGCCATCGTGGCTCCCGGCCGCTCACTTGGCCAGTGCGTGCAGGGCTGCCCGATAGCGCTTCGCGGCGCGCCGCGTCGCAGCCAACTCAGCCTCGAGTTCCTCGGTGTACGGCGTCAGCAGGATGCCTCGCTCGGTCTCGACGGCCAGGACTCGGTCACCGGCAGCCAGATCGAGCCGGTCGACCATCTCCTTGGGGAGCGTGGTCCCCACGGACCCGCCGACGCGACGGAGGGTGATGGACTTCGCCATGACTTGGGGGTAGCACCTATGTGCCACATGGCCGCGGACCTACCGCGTACCAGGCGAGGGCGTCGCCGCTGCGCTGTCCCTGAGCCCTCAAGACCCCTTGGGGGCGCCAGCTCCGTCGAACCTGACACGATGACGTGATCCTGACGAGCAGTCGTGAGTCGACTGAGTCTTCCGAGGCCGACCTGGTCGCCGCCTGATAGCTCCCACACCGTCGGCGAGGCCACTGCAAGTACCTCGACAGGCCGACGCCGCAGTTGTAAGGTCGTGTCCTCGCGGATGGACTGCGACGACGCTGTCGTCCAGCGTTTCGCGACGCCGATGGCATGGGCTCAGGGGCATATCTGGTCGCGATCGGAGAGCTCGGTCCCAACGCCTCGGCAGTGCAGCTAGGGAGGTGCCTGGGATGGCTTCACGGCGACTGACGGGCGTAGTCGGCGCACTGCTGCTGGTGGCCACGGCGGGTGTGGGCAGCGTGACCGCCGAGGATGCAGACGGGCCGGTCTTCCACACCACAGCCGGACCGTTGGATCAGAGCCAGATCGGTGATGTTCTGGCCCATCACCACATGTTCGTCGAGCTCGGCGCCGTTCCACCGGTGGCGTATCTCGACGCTGATCCCGAGATGGTCTACGAGGTCATCGGGCCGTGGGTCGAGGACGCCAAGGAGCTTGGTATCGGGACGTTCATCGAGTTCACCCCGCTTGGCGTCGGCCGACGACCTGACATCGTCAAGTACGTCGCGGACACGGCGGGGCTACCCACGATGCTGGTCACGGGCATCTATCGCGAGCCCTACATGCCCGACTGGGTCTACGACGCTTCGGTCGACGAGATCGCCGACTTCATGCGCACGGAGCTCGTGGACGGTGTCACCGACACTGGAGTACCGGCCGGCTTCATCAAGCTCTCACAGAACGACACGGGCATGACGATCACCGAGCGCAACATCCTGGAAGCCGCCTGCATCGTGGCCCAGGAGACGGGCTCGTCCATCGCTAGCCACATCACCGCCGGGCCGACGGCGCTGTCGGTCATGGATGCGCTAGCGTCGTTCGGTTGCCCGCAGGACAAGGTGCGGTTCATCTGGGTCCACGCGATGGTCACCGGCGTGGCCGAGGGCGCGAAGCTAGAGGGCGAGGGGATCGGTGCTGATTCGGGCCTCGATTACCTCATGGCGGCCCTGGACCGTGGGGCCTACGTCAGCTTGGATGGCATCGGCAGCGGCTACTGGACCGACTGGGTCGGTGCCTACGATATGAACATCGATTGGATCTCCCAGTTCGTCGACGCCGGCTACGAAGACCAGATCATCATCGGCGCCGACACGGGATGGTTCGACCCGGGCCACCCAGCCGGCTTCGAGATCGAGGAGGTCGACGGTGTCTGGACGAGCGTCGGTGACCTAGCTCAGGACTACCGCTCCGTACCGGAGGAGTTCGTGCCTGCGATGCGGGAGGCCGGCTTCGCCGAGGAGCTGATCACGAAGCTCATGCAGGGCAACCCGTGGAACGCCTTCTCTCGGTAGCGGAGGACCGCATCAGGCAGGACGTACTGACCCCCGCTAGGTGACCGGACACGTCAAGCCATAGGTGAGCCTGCGGGCGACGGACTCTCCCGCAGGCTTGCTCACCAGATGTGAGAACGGCCACGATCGCGCAATGGTGACCACACGCGCGACGGGCCGTTCCCGCTTCCCTAGGCTGTCGCTGCTGGCCTCCGGCCGGACACGGCGACGACTCTCGCGTCGGTCCGTCAAGCTTCGGCATACCACGCCAGTCGGTCGCTACTGCGTTGTCCTTGCGCCCTCAAGACCCCTTGGGGGCGCAAGCTCCTTCCTGCGATGCGGTCCACCCAGTACGCGGTCGGGCTGCCACCCCCGCGGCGGTGACCGCATCCGGCGTGATCGCGAAGGTCTGGAAGGGCCCGCGGTCAGACGGCCGACCCTAGCGACCGGCCGGGTTCGCCCTCAACCACACGCTGCCATCGGGTGTGATGCTCATGGCCTGAACGCGGCGGTCTGTGAGGACCCGCAAGCATCGCGCCGTCGAAGCGGTTGACTCCTCGGCAGCGTTTGACGACGTCGTCCCTCCGAGAGGTGCCCCACACAGGCTCGGCCGCCCACTCGACTAGTAGCGACGCCGCTTGCCTCCCGGGGTCACAGCGTTCGTGCCTCCACCTCCAGCTCGCCCGATTCGAAGTTGACCCAGCCCTCGATCGAGACGACGGAGCCATCGAGATACGCATCCCGGGGTTCGGTGGACCGGATGTATGCCGTGCCAGTCAGTCGGAAGTCGAGGTCGGGAAGTCGAACCCGGGAGTCCCGATGATCGCCAAGGGTGGCATCGGCGACCCATCGAGTGGGCTGACGAAACCGTTGACATCCATGGACACGCGTCCGCCCCGGGTCCTCAAGGGCCCGGGCATCTCCGAGACGACCGTGGCGGCACACTTGCTCAGGAAGCGGATGCCATCGGCGAAAGCGCCGACAGGCGCGACCTCGCGGAAGTCGCCCTCGAGCCGGTAGTTAGAGCCTGGTGCGCGCTGCGGCGCCTCCATTGGCACTCCCAGCTGCGTGCTCATGTCGATCGTCGACGTCATTGAACGTGTCCTCCGTCGCTTTGCTCGGTGGGTCCGCTTCTTCTATCGCACACCTGTGTGCAACGGAATTGAGCGTAGGCCAGTCGCGCGTCCGTGTCAAGCATTAATCGCACAGCCATGTACAGCGATAATCTTCCACGCTTTGAGCTATGCCAGGTACTTGGTCGTCGAGGAAAGGCGCGTACTTGCGTTATGGACGAACAGTAATGTACGATGGACCCCGTGAGCACCAACGCAGGCAACGGTCCCCGTCCGTACCGGATGGGCAAGCGGCTCGAGGATGTGGATGGAACACGCCGACGGATCGTCGAAGCCACGGTGGAGTTGCATGGCTCGGTCGGCCCGTTGCACACGACGATCTCGGGCGTGGCGAATAGGGCCGGTGTCCAGCGCTCGACCGTCTACCGGCACTTCCCCGACGACGAGGCGCTCTTCAGCGCCTGTACCAGCCATTGGTTCGCACGCCATCCGTGGCCCCGACCCGACGACTGGCGTGTCGAGACAGATGGAGCCGTCCGGCTTGATCGTGGACTCGGCGAGCTGTATCGCTACTACGACGAGAACCAGCAGATGATGTTCAACTCGTTCCGCGACATCGCGGTCATGCCAGCGTTCGTGGGCGAGAACGTACGGGCCCAGCTCGACAACATGCACGCCGCTCTGGTCGAGCCGTGGCGCCGACCGGATAATCAGCGCCTACAGATCGCGGTCCGGCACGCCCTGGACTTCCGGACCTGGATGTCCCTGTCCTCGAACGGCCTCACCCCCGGCCGCGCGTCAGAACTGATGACTGCGATGATCGTGGGCCTGACCGACTGACCACTCCCAGAAGCGGTGTTGCCTCGTCCGAGAGCATCCAGATGCTGCCCTCAGGACCGGCTTCGGCTCGTGCCCTGTCGACATCTCGCTGTCGGGCAGCCATCGCGGCGTGCGCCTGGCCTCGGCACAGGGGACGTGGATGAGGATCCGATAGGACCAACCCTCGAACTTGGCCGGGTCCCGCAGTCGGCGGATGCTGCGCCAGGTGTCGAAGTAGGCCTGCTGGGTGGCATCCTCGGCCCGCGAGCGCTCCCGCAGGACGGTATGAGCCACTCGGAAGAGGTGGGGATCGATCGGTGACAGTGAGCGTATGGAACGCTCGCCCGTCGCCTTTGTCGACGACGGCCCAATACTGACCCCCTGACGACGGGGCTGGCTCCGCCCGGTCGAAACCTGACCCCTCTGGACGAGGAACAGACGGGAAGACCGGCCGGCCCCAGGCATACGAGGCCACCGCGCGCGCGGCCCGCTAGCCGTCCCGTCGGTGCCGCTCGAGATAGGAAGCGCCGACCGAGGCTCCGACGAGACCGCCGAGCAGACCCAGGGTGAGGTCGCCAAGCGTGTCCTGATAGGCGGTCGCAGCCTCCGGGGAGTCCGGGATGAAGGTGACGTACTCGAGCGCCTCCCAGACGATCGCCGCGACGGCTCCGAATCCGACGCCCAGCGCCACGCGAGTGAGTCGGGTCGCGTCGCGAGGCCAGCCAAGGGTGACGAAGGCGGCAGACAGCAGGGCCCAGTTCCCGAAGTGGTTGGCGTCATCCCACCACTCGATCCTGTCGTACAGGTCAAGCGCGTTGCCTGCCGTGTCGATGAGGAACGGCAGCGTGAAGAGCAGGTCGGCCAGGACCGGGAACGGACGCTGGCGCGAGAACAGCCACCAGCCCATGGGGATGGCAAGGACCGCCAGCGGGTAGGTGACGACTCGGGCCCCCATGGCCTTGTCCGCGTACTGGGGCAGATCCGGGTTCGCCGTCGCGTGCAGCAGCAACCCGAGGAGGGTCAGCTTGGCGGCCACATCGAGTGCGAGAAGCGACCTTTGACTCATCGTGCGACCGCTCGGGATCCGACCAGCGCGTGGCAGGAGTCGCTTGACCTGCTCGCTGGCATCAGCTCCTGCTCGGCAGGAATTCGAAGGAATCGATGAGGCCTTCGAGCGCCGATTCGGCCGTCTCGTACTGGTCATCACCAGCTGCGCTGCAGGAGACCACGTACAACACGTCGTGCGCGAGCCCCGCATCGCCGTCATGCAAGCGCTCGCGCGGAGCCATCACCGAGTACAGGCCCCCGGAGCCGGCCTGGACTCGTGGCCCGGGTGCCCAGAGCATGCTCTCGTCTCGCTCATCCCACCGGGGCTGCATCGTCACCTCGCCCGAAGCCCCACCCGCGCCCTCACTGAGCGAGACCGTCGCCACGCCGACCGACACCGAGCATGCCTGCAGTCGCTCGGGATCGTGGGCACGGAGAGCTTCCCAGGCATCTCCGGGTGCCGCAACCGAGACGTCGGGGTCCGGGTCCGCGACCTCGACGATCCAGTCGTCCGGGAACGTCATCTCGAACCCCGATGCGGGCATCTCGATTCGACCGCCCCCGCGGACGGCACCGAGCGGCGCCAGAGGCGGCAGGCTCGGGACGGCGGCGGGATCGGCCGCGGCCAGGTCGCCCGGCCATTCGTCGGGAGGGCAGTTCCAGCCCTGAAGTGGCTGCTCACGTGCCTCGCGGATCATGCGGTCCTCGACGAAGATGATGATCTGCCCCTCGCTCCCGTAGAGCGCGTCGTCCACCTTGCCCGAAGGCGGCGCGGTGCACCAGCGCTCGCTCATGCCCTCCTGGCCGCCATCGATCCACGGGCCTGTCGGGTAGCCGTAGCGGAAGTCGAAGCAAAGGCCGAGGTCAAGCAGCATCGCCTCCACCTCTTGCGGGCTCATCTTCTTGTAGCCCGACCGGTACAGCGGCTGGCCCTTGTCGGCCGGCCGAGTGCGTTCGGCGTTCTCCGGGCTGACTGCGAACTCGCAGCCGGTGAACGAAGCCGGGCCGGTGCCGGGAGCGAACGGAGTCAATCGGAGGCCCTTGATGCGCACCTCACCTGGCACACGACCCCAGCCGACGAGCTGCACATCACCCTCGTACGTGTCCCGCTTGGGTGTGCGCAGCATGTCGTTCCACATCTGTCCAACAACGGCGTAGTTGAGCCATTCACCTTGTTCGAAGCCGTCGTACGTGCGGATCTCGCTGATCCACCACTCGTCATCATCGGCGCCGAAGTACAGGTTCATGCGCTGCTCGACTCCCTGCTCCTGCCAGGTGATCTCCAGCGTCCGGTAGTCGGAGCCGCCAGGATCGGAGTCGACCGCCGTCGGCCCGATGCCGTAGAAGATCTTGTCGCCGACGCGGAGCTCGAAGTCGTCGGCTTCGAGGCGCACCGAGCCCGAGTCCCAGACGACCCCGGACATCGCCGCCTCGTCATCCATCGGACTCGGTGGTGCCTCCTGGGCGCCAGCCGCAGTGGTCAGGGTGATGGCACCCGCGATAGCGATGACCATGGCTCTGTTCGGGCGTCGCATCGTCGTTCCTCCTTCTGCTCCCATCACGGTGTATCCGATGGTGGATATTGCCAAGTGACGAACGGACCAGTCATCGACCCGGGGCATCGATCGTCCCTGACCCGACCACACCGGGGACTGCGACGAGGCCATCCATCAGCCGGTCTCGAGCCTCAAGGACCGCGCCCAGGGACTCCCGCGGCCACGAGCTACGGCTCGCCCAGCACCCCCGCCGATCCAGCTTCCTGCGCCCTGTTCTCGCCGACGCTCGTAGGTACGCCCTCTTCCGTCTGGGCGACGACGACATCGACGCTGGCCGCCGCGGACTCCGGGGTGATGACGTAGGCATGGACAGGGTCGTCGTCTTCGGCGGAGGCAAGGACCCACACGGCGTCGTCGGGGGTGATGTCGAAGTCGTCGACACAGTGGCCTCGCAGGTAGGGCGTCCACGTCGTGCCATCGAAGCTGGCGATGCCATCGCACTCCGCCGTGTTGACCCACACGGCGTCGTCAGGCGCTACGCGCAGGTAGTCGGTCGCGAACCAGAACTCTCTACCCCAAGGGCGGACACCGTCGGCCGCTGAGAAGACGGTCCAACCAGACTCGTCGAGGCGGGCAAGGCCATCGTTTCGGTTGTGCAGGTCCGCGTCCGGAGAGGCGACGGCCGCCCACAACGTACCGTCAGGACCGAAGTCGAAGGAGTCGCTGCCCATGTCCGCGGTGCTCAGTCCGTCGGGTACCTCGACGACGTGCCAGCCGCTCCCGTCGTAGCGCAGGAAGGCCTCGACCGAGTACGAGAACGGTTCATCTCCCACGCCAGCCAGCCAGATGTCTCCGTCGGGGCTCACCACGGGCTTGTGCCCCGAGAGGTGCCCCGCGTAGACCTCTTCCCACCCGCGAGCCGTGGACGTGCCGGTCTCGTCGACGCGGATGAGCACCGTCCTTCGGCAGGATGGAGTGGAGGAGTCATCCGGGCACCCGCCGTTGTCCTGCGCAGTGGCCCAGGCGGTGCCATCGAGCCCGATCGCGAAGGCGCCGAGATGAGTCCGTGGGGCCGGGTTACCGCGCTCGGTCCATGACCGGCCACCGAAGGACGAGATGGCCGAATTCGAACGTGGTTCCCCAGAGCGTCCCGTCCGCTGCGAACTCGTACGTCCACGGCGCGATGTGGTCCCAGTCATACGTCGGCGCTGCTCCGAGCTCGTAGGCGACGTTCTCGCCGAAGACCCAGATGCCGCCATCGGGGTCGATGGAGAGCCAGCTGTTGGGTGAGCCGGCGTCGGGGACTTCCAGGGCCCGTACGCCGTCGTGCACGACCCGCAGCACGCCGGGCTCGACTTTTTCGGTCACTGCGCCCGCAGGCCAGGGGACAGCCGTGCTCGACGACTCCGCGATGGCTGCGGACGGGGCCACCGTCGCCAGCAACCCGGTAGCGACACTCGCTGCCAAGATCCGCTTCATCGCATCACCCTCCTTCGTCAGCCGATCCGTCGTGCTCGGCACACTTCGGTGCCGAGGTAGATGGCACATTCCACCTGCTCGTCCTCGCAGGGCCAGTAGACGACCGCCGTGGTCGTGCGTCCGTTCTCGTCGTGGGTGCTCACGTCGACGCCCGGGAGCGCGAACCGCTGCCCGTTGGCAGCCACGCCGGACCAGGTCCAGAGCGAGCCTCCGATGGAACCGTCCGGGGCCATCCATTCCGTCCACGTGTGGACCTCAGCCTGGGCGCCGAAGAGCGGGCCTCGGCTTCGTCGAGCAGGGCGTCGCGTTGGGCGGTAACGTCCGTCAGCTCCGTGCGCAGGCGCTCCAGCTCCAGCTCATGCTCAGGGTCGGTCGCCGCATCGGACGCGGCGGCCAGGCCGGTGCTCGTCAGGACAGCGAGCGCGGCAGCGGCCAGGGCGACCCGGATCTCGCTCTCGCGCCACGATCGACCTTGGGGATGTCTCCATGTCCCGTTCGTGTCGCGGGGCGTGGCCTGTGGTTCCGATTCTCTCGAGCGAGGGCGCATCCGCAGCCCGATCTCGCGCGCCCCCAGACGGGGGCGACTCCGCGCCGTGCCCGGTGCGATGGCGAAGGCGTCGGTGTCGGGTCGGACCTGAACGGAGAAGGGGCCGAAGTCGTGGGTGTAGGGCGAGTCGAGCTCAGGCGCGATCGACCTGGGCCATCAGTCCGTCTTCGAAGGTCTCGACCATCCATTCGAACGACTGCTCCACGGCCTGCGGCAGGCCGAAACCGCCGGCTGTCTCGAGCGAGGCGAACCCGTGGAGCGCCGCGCGCAGGCTGCGTGCCGCGTGAACGACGTCGTCACCTCGCAGGCCCTTCGCCATGAGGACGTCGAGGACGGTCCGCGACGTCGCTTCGCTGGCGGCTCCGAGCTCACGGTCCCCGGCTGGTGCAGCACGGACGGTGGCGGCGTAGCGACCAGGATGATCCAGGGCGTAGCGACGGTAGGCGGCGGCGAGAGCGTGGAGGTCGCTGTCGGGCACACGCTCAGCGCCGGTCGATTTTGCCTGCCCGCGCCGCGCGTCGCTGTCGTGGACCGCTGCCCGGATCACCACGCCCAGCTCTCCGACCGCCATGAGTGCCACGCCGCGGCGCAGCTCGTCGAGACTCCCGACGTGCTTGTACAGGCTCGGCACCGCGACGTTCAGCCGCGAGGCCAGCGCGGTCAGCGTGAGGGCGTCGTAGCCGATCTCGTCGGCGAGGTCTGCCGCCTCGCGCACGACGATCGGGCTCGTGAGGCCGGCCCTAGGCATCGGACACCGCGTCGGTCCCGCGGTCAGCCTGCGTGCGCTCGGCGCCCTTCGTCCAACGAGCCTCGTCCGCCAGGAAGCGCACGACCTCGGGCGTGACGACCTCCGGGTACTCGGCGTGCGGGTAGTGTCCCGCGTTCGGGACCATGACGACCCGTCCGCCGAGCTGTTCGCCGATGGATCCGGCCTCGGCAGCCGGGTCACCGAAGTCCGGGTCGGCTTCGCCCATCACCACCAGCACCGGGGCCGCGACGTCACCGAGGCGAGCCTCCGCGTACGCATGGCTCGTGCGGGTGGTACGGACGAATGCATCCCAGCCGCCCGGCCGGGCGAGGCTCTCGCGGATGCGTGCGCCGTGCGCATCGAGGTCGTCCGGTCGTCGGCCGGTGAAGAGCCGTGCGTACCAGGCGTCCCAGGCCCGCGGTCCCCAGGGCCGCACGAGTGCGAGGCGGAAGCTCAGCTCCGCCAGCCGCCCGACCGGTGCGTTCCGGACGAATGGCCCGGTGAGCACGAGCCCGGCCACGAGATCAGGCCGCTCGGCGGCAGCCCATACCGCCGAGCCGGCGGACATGGAGTTGCCGATGACCACGGCCGGACCTTCGCCGAGACCTTCGACCAGGGCGATGATGTCGGAACCTGCCGCCGCGCCATCGTAGGCCTCGAACGTCGTGTCGCTCTCGCCGTGCCCACGCAGGTCCATCGTGGCGACGCGATAGCCGGCGTTGACCAGGGCCGGCGCGAGGGCCCGGTATGCCGAACGGAGGTCGCCCATGCCCGGAACGGCGACGACGAGTGGGCCCTCGCCTGCCACGTCGTAGGCGATCCGGCCGCCGGGTCGGTCAAGAAACCCGGTGGCGGGGCGCTGCGAGCGAGCTCGTGCTGTCTCTGTCACGTGGGCCTCCTGCCAGTGCGCGAAGCTAATTGTATTAGCCAATTCCTGAGCACGTTAGCTAATCGCATTAGCTTTGTCAACGGTCTTCGACGTGACTGGTTGCCCAAAGTCCACCGGGGCCACTCCTCCATGACGCCGGTTCGTAGCGCTGACCGCGACCGGGTGATGAGGCGTCAGGTCGCAGTCTTGGCTGCCGTTCCCGGCCACTCCCTCGCCGGAGTGCCACTCGACCAAGTCGCCCGGTTCAGCGGTGCGTCGGAGATCGGTCCACACGGCCCTGCGCACCAACACCTCGTCCCCTTGCGCCCGCTTGCTGCCCACGTATGCTCGGTGGATACGAGCCAGTGACGTGGGGTGAGGCGATGGTCCAGGCAAACGGCATCCTGGTGCGAGACATGCGTCCGGGCGACGAGGAGACGGTGGTCGAGGTGCTGACTGACGCGTTCCTTGACTTCCCGCCTGTGCAGATCGTCGTCGGCACCGACAGCAGCGCGAGGGACCGCCTGCTGCGTCTCACCCGGCTCACCGTCACGGGACCGAAGAGCTCAAGGTTCCTCGTGGCTGAGCGGGACGGTGACGTGCTCGGTGTGCTCCAGTGTGCCGACCAGCCTGACTGTTTCAAGATGGGCGGGCGACAGATGCTGTCGATGGTGCGAATCCTCGGGCCGAGGCTCGTGGCCGCGATGAGGATGTTCCGGGAGGTTGGGAAGATTCGATCCGAAGACACCCCATCGTCACCTTTCGCAGGTCGCGGTCCATCCAGCAGCACAACGCCAGGGCGTCGGAGCGGCGCTGATGGCTGCCTACTGTGACTCCTGCGACGAGGACGGACTACCTGGGTATCTCGAGACGATCGCCTGGGCAGACCCGGAGAAGCCGTCTCAGCAGAAGCTCTACGAGCGTCATGGCTTCGTCGTGGGTCACGAGTCGCCCGGGGGCGACGGCTGGATAGGTCTCACGATGTCCCGAGCGGCCGAGGACCCGTCGAGCCCGACCTGATCGCAGGCGCACGCCTCCGCACACCAGGTGAGCGCGTCATGGTTGCCCGAGCCGTCGTGGCAACGATGCGGGTAGATCGCTTCAGGCGTCAAAGACCTTCCGGGTCAGCTCGACCCAGGTGCGCAGCCGGGAGCGGTCACCGCCGATGTCGTAGACATCGCGGAAGAGCAGCTCCACGTTGCAGTCGTTGGCCTTCGCGACCTCGGCGGTGCGTCGCAGATCGGCCTCGGCCCGCTCCCAGTGTGGCTGGTTCCCGCTGATGGGCACGGGGTCGGGCTTGCGGCTGAAGACGTAGCGGTCACCGAGCAGCTCGGCCGTGCGCTCGAGGTCGGCCCAGGGCGTGACCGAGACCGAGCGCAGGTTGGGCATGGCCGCGATGATGAGCTCGAGCCGGTCGGTCTGGGGCTCGCAGCAGCCGTAGTAGACGAGACCGAAGCGGTCGGTGACGCGCGTGAGGTAGGGCAGCACGAACTCCGCGAACATGGCCGGGCTGACCGGCGTCGACTCCTGTGACTCGGCCCAGCACCATAGATCGCCGAGCGTGCCCGGCGCCTCGTCGGGGGCGGGCAGCTCGGAGCAGTAGCCATAGGCCCGCGGTCCCGCGAGCACGTTGTCGGTGTTGGGCACGATGAGGCCCTGCTCCTCGAGGAACCCGAACAGGCGCTCGCGGTCCTGCGTCATGTACTCCATCAGGGCATGGATGGTCGCGGGCGACTCGTAGACCCAGCCGAGCAGGCCGTCGTTGCCGATGAAGCGGTAGACCTGCCGGGTCAGGCCGAGGTAGTAGGTGCCGGCCCGCGAGGGCGCACCCTCGTCGGAGAGCGAGTGCTCGTAGTTGCCGACCACCACCGGCAGGATGTCGCCGAAGGCGTCCGCCAGCAGCTCCAGCTTGGCGGTCGTGCCCGCGCGGTCCAGCCAGAACCGTCGGGGTTCGCAGCCGGTCCACGTCGGCGGGTGTCTTGAGGGGGAAGTCGTAGGTGTAGCCGATGGAGCTGCCGCCGACGGCTGCCGGCCCCGCGATCCGGACCACGTCGACGCCCCAGCCGGTGTCGCGGATGTCCCAGCCCAGGCGGTAGTAGGGCTCGAAGACGATGTCGTCGCCGACCTCGTCAAAGTGAGCGATGTGCTCGAGCATGGTGGCTTCGACCGTGCGCAGCACCGGGTTCGTGCACGCGGGCTCGTCCTCGCGCACCCATCGGTCGATGGAACCGACCTCGAACAGCACCATCGGGCGCTCGGGGCGCAGGTCGTGCAGGGCCGTCCAGGCACGCACCCGCTCGGCCATCACGGGCAGCGCCGCGATCTCCGCCCAGCGCGAAGCCAGGGCGCGGATGCGGTCCCGCTCGGAGGAGGTGACCGTGCCCGTCGTCGGGCTACTCCCCGAGCTGCTCGAGGATGTCGCGGAGCAGCGTCGCGTGGGCCTCGGGAACCTCTGCGGCCAGGAACGTCACCTGCCTGGAACGCCCGACGTCGATGCCGCGCATGGTCAGTAGCTCCCGCAGCCGGTCCGGCGCACCTGACCGACCCAGCTCCACGATCGTCTCGAGCTGCAGCAGCGAGCCGTCAGCCTCGACCTCCCGGCCAGCGAGGACCGCGTCCACGACGCGACTCACGACCTCGGGGAAGGCCGCGGCGTTGCCCGAGACGATCGCTCGCCCGCCGGAACGGAGGAACCTGGGCGCCAGCAGGTCGTTGCCTGCCATGACGCAGAGATACGGCGGCAGCGAGAGGTAGGGCTCGAGCTCCTCGAACGTGGCCACGGAGTGCTTGGCACCAGCGACGTTGGGCAGCTCCAGCAGGGCCTCGAACACGTCGAAGGGCACGGCATTGCCGGTCGTGCCGGGGTAGTTGTAGACGAAGAAGGGCAGCTCGGGAGTGGCACTCGCGAGCGTCGCGAAGTAGTCCTGAAGGGCCGGCTCACTGACCGGCTGGTAGTACGGCGCGATGGTGGTGGTGGCATCAGCTCCCACATCCTGCGCGTGGACGGCCAGCAGTACTGCGCGGCGTCGGTCGACGTGGCCGATGTGGGCGATGACCGGGACGCGACCATCCACCGCTCGCACGAACGACTCGAGAAGAGCACGACGCTCAGCCACGTCGAGGGTGATGAACTCGGAGGTCGTGCCACCGACCATGAGCCCCTTCACCCCTCCCTCGAGAAGAAACTCGACCATCGGGGGAACGAGGTCCGGGCGCAGCTCACCGTCAGGTCCGAGAGGTGTCAGTGGGGCTGCCACCACGCCCTCGAACGATGCCGTCCAGCCGATTCTCTCTGTCGTATCCCATGTCAAGGCCTCAGCTCAGTACGACCCAAATCGTCGAAGCCGACCGGTGCGTGTCAGATATGCTCTTCACGGTAACTCATCCACGTCAGCCGGAGCCTGACCATGGGGAGGGGCTCCGAGTAGCAATCTGGAGGAGGTCTCTCGATGAGAAGGACTGGCATGTTGGGCCTTGCCGTGGCGCTGGCCATGACCGCTGCGCCGATCGCGACCGCGGTGGCCCAGGAGCCGGTGACGCTGCAGTTCTCGACCCAGAGCGTCCCCGATGACCACCACACCAAGGCGATCTACAAGTTCGAGGAGCTCGTCGAAGCCGCGAGTGACGGCTCGATCCAAGTCGAGGTCTTCGACAGCGGCAGCCTCTTCGACCAGAACGCCGAGCAGACCGCGTTGCTCCGCGGCGATATCGCCATGGCCTACACCAGCTCACAGTGGCTCTCCGAGCGAGTGCCGGCGGCGAGCATCGTGGGCGTTCCGTACATGATCACGGACGTCGACCACCTGTATGCGGTGATGGACAGCCAGGTCGGCCAGGACATCTTCGCGGCGGCAGTCGCCGAGGCTGGTGTGCGGCCACTCACGTCGCTCTACCTGGGAACCAGGCAGCTGAACCTCAAGGACGTCGGCACGATCATGACGCCGGCCGACCTGGAGGGCGTCAAGCTCAGGGTCCCCGACTCACCGAGCTGGATCGCCATGGGTGAGGCTCTCGGGGCGAATCCCACGCCGATCGCGTTCGGCGAACTCTACCTGGCGCTGCAGACCGGTACGGTCGACGGCCAGGACAACCCACTCCCGACCAACTTCAACGCCAAGTTCTACGAGGTCACCGACCAGATCGTCCTGACCGGTCACCTGGTGAACGATGTCTGGCCCACGATCAATGAGGAAGTGTGGCAGTCGCTCAGCGAGGACCAGCAGAACATGGTCACCGAAGCCTGGCTCGGAGCCCGCGACTACGCGACGGACATCGCCCTCCAGGCCGAGGCAGACCTGGTGTCCTTCTTCGAAGAGGAAGGGCTTGAGGTCTACGAGCCCGACCGCGAAGCGTTCCGGACGCACGTGCTCGACGAGCTGTTGAGCAACGAGGAGCTCACCTCCACGTTCATCGAAGGGCACTACGACATCATCCAGGAACTGGCCGGCTAGCACTGCGCCGGGATCCACCAGTGAGTCAGAAGGGATCGCTGGTGTCCAGGTTCGTGGCCGAGGTCCGCCTCGGCACGAAGCCTCCGGACACCGGCGATCTTCTTGATTGGCCCGGCGACGAGCCACGGACCACGACCCGCGTGGAGCGGGTCGAGGAAGTCGCCGCCATGGTCTTCTTCACGATCATGTTCACGTCGATCTTGGTCGGCGTCTTCTGGCGATACGTCCTCAACGACCCCCTGATCTGGACCGTCAACGCGGCGGCCGTCGCGTTCATCTGGACCGTGCTCATCGCTGCAGGGTTGCCGAATTGGGCCGATGAGCACATCCAGTTCGACCTGTTCTACCGGCGCATGTCGCCGCGATGGCAGCGTGCATCCAGGATGGTCGGCAACCTGCTGCTGGTCGTCATCTTCACCCTGCCGATCCCCGCCACGTGGGACTACCTCGCGTTCATCGGTGCCGACTCCGTCACCGGTCTCCCGCTGAAGTTCAACCTCGCCTTCGCTGTGGTCCTCTGGTTCCTGGCCGCGACCGTCGTGCACCGGGGGCGCCTGTTCGTCATCGACATGCGTGACATCGCACGCGAGCGGGCGGGACGCGCGGGACGCGCATGAGTGTCGCATTCGGCCTGCTGCTGCTGGTCTTCATCACCGCGTTCCTCATCCGCATCCCGTTGGCCTACGGGATGATGGCCGCCGGCATCGTCTATCTGGTCGCGAGCGGGACCGATCTCGGCCTCTTCGCCCAGGTGACGATGAACGGCCTCTACTCCAAGTTCGTCCTCTTGGCAGTGCCGTTGTTCATCTTCATGGCGCAGATCATGAACGACTCCACGGTCACCGAGAAGATCTTCCACTTCGCACACGCCATCGTCGGGCGGATGCCTGGTGGCCTGGCCCAGGTGAACGTGGTCAACAGCGTGATCTTCAGCGGCATGAGCGGCAGTGCCGTGGCCGACGCGAGCGGAACCGGCCTGGTCGAGATCAAGGCCATGGCCAACGGTGGGTATCCCAAGGACTTCGCGTGTGCGACGACCGCCGCGACGTCCACCATCGGGCCCATCATCCCGCCCAGCATCCCGATGGTCATCTACGCCTATCTCAGCGCCACGAGCGTGGGCATGCTCTTTGCTGCCGGCATGCTCCCGGGCCTCCTGCTCGCGGGGATGCAGATGGTGCTGATCTACTTCCTGGCAAAGCGGCGTGGATACCCCAGGGAGATGTGGCCGGGCCTGGGCCAGACGATGGGCCGGTTCCTGGTGGCCGCTCCGGCGCTGCTGACTCCACTGATCCTCCTGGGCGGGATCTACTCGGGCGTGTTCACGCCGACCGAGGCCGCGGCTGTCGCGTCGATGTATGCGCTCGTGCTGGCGTTCGTCGTCTACCGGTCGATGGGGAGGAGTGAGTTCTACTCGATGTTCCAGACGACCGTTCGCCAGTCGGCGACGGTCGGGCTGATCGTCGGCGCGGCTTTCATCATCAACTACGCGGTCGCCGTCGAAGGCATCCCGCGGGCGTTCGCAGATGCCATCCTCTCGATCTCGAACGACCCCCTGGTCCTGCTCATCCTCATCAACCTGCTCTTCCTGGTGATGGGCATGTTCCTCGACACGATGGTCCTGCTGCTCATCATGGTTCCGGTGGTGCTCCCGGTGATGCGGCTGGTGGGCATCGACCCGGTCTTCTTCGGAGTCGTGATCGTGCTCAACATGATGATCGGGCTCTCGACTCCGCCGTTCGGCGTGCTGCTGTTCATCGTCTCCAGCACGACCGGGACCCCGTTGCAGGACGTGATCAGACAGATCTGGCCCTTCCTCGCGATCATGATCGTCTCCCTGATCATCCTCATCCTCTTCCCGGACATCGTCCTCTTCGTGCCACGGCTGATGGGGTACGGGGGCTAGCCGAGTCGCCAGCGCACACGAGAGACGACGACGCGGAGCGGTTGCACCTTCACCGTCTCTCTCGCCTCGTCAGCGTGGTCGCTACTCCGGGCTCAGGAGCCACGGTCCCCCTGGGCCGGGCTCGTACATGAGCAGCTTGCCCGCAGACGACGCCGCCATTCCGGACCCGCTGTACCCCTCGCCTTGGGCGACCGGGTTCGCGCCCAGGGTGCGGTACTCGGTCCCGTCGAGCGAGGCCGGCATCTCCGGGTTGTCCGTGATGACGAAGCCCACACCGTCGACCCACATCGACTGATGCCCGAGCAACTCCGAGGTGGCCTCATGCCACTCGCGACCGTCGGTCGAGTACCAGAAGCCATCGCCACCGCCGTAGCAGAACGTGGCGATCATGCTCGTCGGTCCGACCGTCATCGACGTCGGAGAGGCCGATGGCGTCGACGAAGCTCACCTCCGTCCACTCCACCCCATCGACCGACTCGAAGGCCCTCGCGTGCTCCGATTCCTCGTCGTCGGTCACCAGCAACCACCGGCCATCGAACCACCGGGCCATCGGTGCGGTCCAGGTGGAACCGACGACCGGAAGCCAGACCTGGTCGACGGAATTGGTCGCTGGGTCCACGGTCCAGACGGCGTAGCGGGTTCGCGGCTCGGCCTCTCCATCCGCGTTCACGACCTCGCCGTCCGCTACCACGCCGATCACCAACACCTGCGAGTCGTTGGCGATGCCCTCGACGAGGTCCGGCTTGCCCGGGATGTCGCTGGCATGGAGAGCGACGTGCCGCCACGCACCCGTCCGAGGGTCGCCCAGCCAGGTGCCGGGATCGGCTCGATCGAGCACGGCCACGGTGTCGCCCGCCACGGTCACGACACGTTCCTCTGGACCGGTGCCCATGCTGGGCGTCCGATACGGCGCCAGGAGTCGTTGCGGAT
The DNA here is from genome assembly GCA_963716815.1 of uncultured Chloroflexia bacterium. GTDB lineage: Bacteria > Chloroflexota > Limnocylindria > Limnocylindrales > CSP1-4 > JAFMJV01. The sequence goes on along the minus strand of CAVQUM010000014.1, from coordinate 171,522 downwards.
CGCCGTCGTGCCAGGTGATGCCGTCGGGTGACCACATCACGCTCCAGGCTCCTTCACCACGGCCACGAAGCCGCCGTCCGGCAGGGCTTCCAGGCCGACGATGGAGCTGACCCAGTCCTCGCCGGTCGCGACCTGCTGGGCAGAGAACAGATCGGGCTGACTTCCGTGCAGATACTCCGCACTCGCGTCAAGGGCGTAGATGGCAGGCTCCCCCGTCAGCGCCCACGTCGTGCCGTCGGGGCCGATATCGAGCGAGCGGAGCCCGCTGATTCTCGGGATAGCTGGTCCACCGGCCGTCGCGGATCGACCACGTACCACGCGGGCTGCTTACCCAGATCGAGCCGTCGCGTCCACGCACGAGTCCATCGATCCCGCGGAGATGGCTGCGAAGCTCCCTGCCGTCGAAGGACCAGAGCTGCGAGAGGAGCAGGTTGCCGTCGCGGTCCCTGGTGCCGCGCTCCTCGGTTTCGTCGAGGCCCCATACAACGCCGTCAGCGTCCACCTCCCAGCGAGGCTCGAACTGGTACGCGAGCCCGAACGAACCAGCGTCGGGGTACACCGTCCCATGCCTGCCCGTCGAAGCGCGCGAGGAGGCTATGGTGCTGGAGCTCGCCGCCCTCGTCACGGACGAGCGTACTGGCCTGTGACCAGAGCGATCCATCGCCGCCGAGGCGGATGCCCGAGACGACCGCGCCCGGCACGGACTCGAACGGATGCATCCGCTGCCAGTTCCCGTCCTGCAGGCGCACGATGCCCGTGGAGCCGCCCGCGACGACGCTGCCATCGGGCAACGTGACGATGCGGTCGAGCCACTCCGAGGACCAGTCGGTGGGTCCATCGAAGAACGTCCAGCCATCTTCATCGAGCCTGCCGATGTCCTGTTCCCACGCGGCCCAGACCGTGCCATCGGACTGGATGTTCACGGCACGAGCCGTGCCCACGCCAGGGTCGTGCTCGGTCCACGTCGCGCCGTCGAAGGAGGCGAGATGCCGACCGACGGCCCAGAGCGTGCCGTCCGCGGCGCTATCCACCGACAGCCTGCCGAACGCGTCAGGCGCCCGCCGGAGTTCGCCTTCGAGCCCCACTTGCCACAGGGTCGCCGGGCGTCGACGCAGTCCCAGCGTAGTCGGAGGTGTCGGTCACGACCCAGGCGCCGCCATCAGCGGTGGCATGGATCTGCCTCAAGTCGGGCAGGTATCCAGGGCCACCCTGGGAGTGTCCGGCGCCATCGTCGACGAGTCGCCGGACACCTGGGCCGACCCTCTCCAACTCGGCCAGTCCGAGCGGGTCCTCGACCGGCAGCGGCGACGAGGTCGCGCCGACCATCGCCGGCAGTGGCTCGGTCGGCGGCTCTGTCGTGAGCACGCCCGCGAGCAGGAAGCCGCCGCAGAGCGCCACGAAGGCGGCGGCGAGGACGAACTTGATGGCGGATAGCATGTTGAACCCCCTTGTGGGTGCGGGCCTGCTCGCTGCCGGGACCCGCAGGCGTGCGGAGGAAGGCAGCGGCCACCAGCGTCGCTGCTGCGGCGTCTCATGGATCTGCCGACCGACGGCGTCGAACACGTGGTGCGAGTCGGACAGTCGCGGAGTCGAGTCCTTGAGCCATTGCTCGAGGATCGGCGTCATGTCGAGGTCTTCGGTCATCTCGCGACCTCCGTCGGGAGTGCGGCTGAACGTGCCGGGCGAGCGTCTGCCTCCAGGGCTGACCGCATCGCCTGGACCGCACGGTAGAGTCGTGAACGCGTCGTCCCGACCGGGATGTCCAGGGCCTCGGCTGTCTGGTCGATCGTCAGCCCCAGGTAGTGGTGGAGGACGAGGACTGCTCGTTGATCCACCGACAGACGGCGGAAGCCACGCTCCAACCGGTCACGCTCGGCGATGCCGCCATAGGCATCGGGAGCGATCGGCTCGTGCTGTGACCCGACGACCTCGCCCGTGACCCATGGAGGCTGTTTCTTCGCCTCCGCCCAGCAAGCGCGGACGAGGATCCGATAGCACCAGCCCTCGAACCTGGCTGGATCCCGCAGTCGGGGCAGCTTCTGCCAAACCTGCAGCAACGTGCGTTGCGTCGCGTCCTCGGCCATCGAGCGGTCGCGAAGGACGCCGAAGGCCACCCCGAGCAGACGCGGGCCGATATCGAGGGTGAGAGCCCTGAATGCCTCTTCGTCACCTCGTTGGGACCGGACCACGAGACTCTTGTCCATGCCCGTCGACACCCCCGCGCCGTCAGTGCAGCGCCTCTATAGGGTAAGAGCCACCCGAAGCGCCCGACCTACTCCACATTCGCGACAGGTGCCACGCCTGCATCCGCTCCGCGGCCGCAAGCCGGTGGACGGCGCACGGATCGCGGCGGCACCTTCAGGTGGCGTCCGGGCAGGGAGACCTGCATTCCGACTTCGTCCGGAGATCGCCGCCGTCGACCGTGAGCACGACGCCCATCACATAGGCCGACTCGGGCGAGGCCCGAGGTCCACCACGGCCATCCGAGCGACGACTTCGGCGGCAGACGAACATGGTGTCCTTCAGGCTGACCTCGACGATTGCCCACGGGTTCTGCGGCGTGATCTCCAGGAAGTGCTCCCAGCGGATGGCCCCGGCGTTGCTGCATGCGATATCGAGCTCACCCAGCCCCTCGTGCGCGGTCCGCAGTACCGGTGACCAGGGCGACCTTGTCCGTGAGGCTCATCGGCTGGGCCTACGCATGGAGGTCCAATCGGTCGGCGAGGTCGGAGAAGTCGGGCGCCACGACGTCGACGGCGGGTTCGGGCTCGAGATCAGTCGCTTGGCCGGGACCGTGCTCCGTCCCCCGGGGCACGAACGCCGTGCGATAGCCCACCGACGCGGCGGCCCGCAGGTCCACGTTGTGCGCAGCGACCATCATCACGTTCTCCGGCGCCAGTCCTAGGAGACTGGCGGCGGTCAGGTATGCCTCTCGATCAGGCTTGTAGTGGCGAGCCAGCTCGGCGGACAGGATGCAGTCCCAGCGCAGGTCGGCATGCTGGTCAGCAGCGAGAGATTGCCATTCGACAGCGGTGCCACGATGAATTGTTCGCGAAGGCGCTCCAGTCCGCGTCTCGCATCCGGCCATGGGTCGAGCCTGTGCCAGATCCGGTTCATGTGGTCCGTCTCCGCCTCGCTGAGACCGGCGATGCCGAACCGCTCCAGCAGGTCATCGAGGATGCGGCGATGGAGCTGGTCGATGGTCATCAACGACAGCTCGCCACGACGCACGAGCTCCATCGACGGGCCATGGCCTGCTCGCCAGGCCAGGGCACCATGCGGGCTGCGACGCAGCCGGCTGCTCGAGACCCTTGGCGGCTCAGCCGGCTGATGCTCGCTTCACCAGGTCGTCGGGGCAGCGTGCGCAGCGCGCGCGGCGGCGACGCGTCAGGACTCGGGCAGTGACCCGATGGCTTCCTCCAGGAACTGCTCTGGCATCGAGAGCAACCAGATGACGTCACCTCGAGCGAGGATGACGAACGAACCCCCTTCAGGGTCCTCGCCGCTGCTGAGCCGTGTCACCTCCACATCGCCGACCTGCCCCTGCTCGATGATCGGATCGGCGATGTCCTCCTCAAAGGCGGCCACGAAGAGCGGCAGCGCACCCCCGATCTCAGCGCCGCGGACCTGGAAGGCGATGATGAAGGCGTACGCGTCCTCTCCGAGCTGGGCGAAGCTGGACGCGGTCGCGACATCGTCAAGTGTCGCTCCGACGGTCGCCACGATCTCGTCGAGCTGGGCGATCTCTGCCGCATCATCGGGGTCGCTTGGATCCAGCTCGCCGACGACCTCTTGTCCGACGCTGATGTCGAGGTTCTCCACCAGGGACGCGTCGGCGATCTCGGTGGGGAAGAGGGCGGCGAATGCGGCAGCATGCTCCTCCATCTCCGGTGTTCGCTCGATGGGTGGCGGCGTCTGTGCGAGGACACCGCCGGCCTGCGCCATCAGCAGCAGCGTGCACAACGTCGTGCCGAGCATCCGGAACTTGGTCATCTCATCCTCCTGGTGGCAAACGCAGCCCGAGTCTATCGCCGCCCGCATAGCCGCTGTCGATCCCAGCGGCCGCCGTGGAGCGTGCGCAGACGCGAAGGCGCGACCGTGAAGGCCGGAACATGCCGTGCGCGGCCGGCCGCGTCCACGCGAGGAAGACCCGTGGTTCCTCTTCTCGAGCCCCGATGACGGTGGTGATGGCCGTTCGTCAGGCCAGCACGCTCAGGGCCTGATCGAGGTCGGAGATGATGTCCTGCGGGTGCTCGGCACCCACGTTCAACCGGATGAGGCTGGCCGGGAGAGCGGCGAGAACCCGACCCTCCTCGCCCTGTTGCTGATGGGTCGAGATGGCCGGGATGGTGGCCACGCTCTTGATGCGCCCCAGGTCGGTCGCGCGCCAGATCATGTCGAAGCGATCGAACACGTCGCGAGCCGCCTGTGCACCGCCCTTGACGGTGAAGCTCAGCAGGTGTCCGTAGCGGTTGACGGGCTGGCCGTAGTCGTCCTCGCCATCGGCCAGCCACATCGTTCGCCGGGCGAGGTCATGGCCCGGCGACTCCGGCCGCCCGGGATAGAGCACGGTCTCCACGTGGTGGTGGTCGGCCAGGAAGTCGGCCACCTGCATGCTCGTGCGGCTCATGGCGTCCATGCGCATCCGCAGCGTGCGCAGCTCGGTGAGCGTCATGAGGGCGTTGAAGGGGCTGAGCCCGGGGCCGTGGTCACGATAGGGCAGGAGCTTGACGTAGGTGGCAAAGTCCTCCGCCATCTCGTCCGGCCCGACCGGGGTCGGGATGCCCTTGCGGGCCACGATCGCGCCCCCGACGGCGAGGCCACTGCTGGTCATGGACTTGGTCAGCGAGTGGATCACGACATCGGCGCCAAGGGTAAGCGGTCGCATCAGCGCCGGTGTGGCCACCGTCGAGTCGACGATCAGCGGGATGCCGTGCGTCGTGGGCGAGGCCCGCGACGGCCTCGATGTCGAAGACCGAGAGCGTGGGGTTGGCCGGCATCTCGCCATAGACGAAACGCGTGTCGGTGTCGATCCTGGCTGCCCACTCCTCGAGGTCGAGCGAGTCCCTGATCCAGCGCACGTCGATGCCGCGCTCCCGGCCGTAACGCTCGGCGAAGAGCATGAACGTGCCCCCGTAGCACTTGGCGCTGGCGACGAGGTTCATCCGCGGTGTCGGTTCGGCGAGCAGGGGGTTGGTGGCCATGAAGATGGCCGACATGCCCGACGAGGTGGCGACCGCCGAGGCCTCGCCCGCAAAGCCGTAGCTCTCCAGCAGCGCCAGCGTCTGCTCCAGGTAGCCCTGGGTGGGATTGGCGATGCGGCTGTACGTCCACGAGGGCATCAGGTAGGCCAGCGCAGCTTCCATGTGGTCGCTGTTCTCGAAGTGCTGGGCCGAGGAGAGATAGGCCGGCTCGATGATGCTGCCCTGGTTGGCCAGCGCCGCCTCCATGTCGTACATGCCGTGGACGGCGATCGAATCGAACTTCCTGGTCCGCACGATCCGCCGGCGCTGCGCCGAAGCCGCGGTCATCGATTCCCCTCTGGCCACGTACGACTCGACGCCTGCTCCGAACTCGCCCATCACGCCCCTCCCACGCGGAAGGTTCTCACTCCAGGGAGAGCGCTCCCGCGGCCTTGATCTCGGTGAGCACGATGCTGGTGTTGATGCGCGCCATCCCGGGGATGGGCGTGAGCGTATCCACCACGAAGCGTTGCAGCTCCGCACGGTTGCGGAAGACCGCCTTCAGCAGGTAGTCGTACTGCCCCGTGATGTGATGGCACTCCAGCACCTCCGGCATCTCCTGTACCAGGCGCTTGAAGCGTTCGACCGCCTCCGCCTGGTGTAGCTGTAGTGAGACGTCGATGAAGCAGACCATGTCGAAGCCGAGCCGCTCCCGGTCCAGCAGCGTGGTGTAGCGCTGGATGACGCCGGCATCTTCCATCCGCTTGATGCGGGCGTGGGACGCCGGAGGGGAGAGACCGACCCTTCGGGCGATCTCCGCGTTGCTCAGCCGACCATCGGCCTGCAGCAGCTCGAGGATGCGTCCGTCCGTTTCGTCGAGACTCACTTGTGCAGAAGAATCTACCAACGGACGGTCCGCTTGGTCAATGACATTCGGTAGGAACGGCACATTACGGAAGAATATCATGCGAATGGCGCCATCACTTGACAGTCGTTCAGAGACGATGCGCCCTTGCGCTGAAGGACCGAAGAAACGAAGGTGTCAGCCTGTCGGTCGTCGCGTGGCGCCGCCTGCGTTCCGATTCCCTCGTCGATGGGTACGCCCGGACCGGCTCGTGCCTGTCCGGGCGCCCGACTGAGCGGATCGCGTTCGCTACTCGGCCGCGGGAGGACTCACCGAGGCCGGTGGCTCCGGCAGCGGGCCTGGGCCGATGACGCCATCGAGTGCCCAGTACGAGCCGGCCGGGATCACGAGGAGCATGGCCGAGAGCCCTTCGTATCCACCCTCGCCGCTGAAGTAGGCCACGTAGTGGCCACTCTGGTACAAGCTCGTGCGCGGCTTGTTGAAGCCGTGGGCCACGCTGGTCCACGAGCCACCCTCGTTCTCCACCGTGCCGACCACGGTGCGCAGTGAGCCGCTGTAGTCGTCGGTGCCCTCGAACAGCATGTAGTCCTGGTTCGTCCGATACAGACCGTTGAGCCTGGGGTCGTCCACCTCGATGCTCAGGTCCCAGGCCCAGTCGTGCCAGAGCGTCCCCGGCCCGGGATGGTCGGGATCCTGAGTGGCAAGGCGCGTGTCGTCGAGAGCCTTCATCTTGCCCGTGACCGCCACCGATGGCGGCAGGTCCTCGATGGCCACCTCCGGCGAGGCCGATTCCGTCGGTGCAGCGGGCACCGGCGTCGACTGCTCTTGCGGTAGGACGCCTACGGCGAGCATGCCGCCGACCAGGGCGATGACGGCTGTGGCCGCGCCGAGTTTGAGTGCCGAGAACATGGAATACCCCCCTTCGCCCCCGCCGCGTCCGCGCAGGAAGCGGAACGACAGCCTGGGCCTGGTTCGTGTCTGCTTGAGCAAGGTGGTCATGACCTCGTCGACGCTGCGCTCGGCGTCGGGTGCGGTCGGGGTCGATGCCCGGAGCCATCCGCGGATCCGCTGCGTGCTGCGGTCGTGCTCGCTCATGGAGCGACCTCCCGCTGCAGCGACGGTGAGCTCGCGGAACGCGCATCAGCTTCGATGGCGGCGCGCAGCTCGGCCATGGCCCGGTGCAGACGTGACTTGACGGTACCGACCTTGAGGTCCAGGGCCTCCGCCACCGTCTCGAGTGGCAGGTCGGCGAGGTGGTGCAGGACGACCACCGAGCGGTGGTCCAGCGAGAGCCGCGCGAAGGCGCGTTCCAGCTGGTCGCGATCGTCGACCCGCCGGAGCTCGTCGGCCGCGCGCGGCTCACAGGATGGTCGTGCTTCCTCCTGGGTCAGGGGCAGCCGTCGACCTTCCGCGTAGCAGGCGTGGACGAGGATGCGGTACGACCAGCCCTCGAACCGTCGGGGGTCCCTGAGGCCGTGGAAGTGGCGCCAGATGTTGACCAGCGACTGCTGTGCCGCGTCCTGGGCCAGGTCGCGATCGCGCAGGATGCCGTAGGCGGCTGCGAACAGCCGCGGATGGCTCTCGACCGCCAGCGCGCGGAACGCACCGGGATCACCATCCCTTGCCCTGGTCACGAGCTCCTCGTCCATGCCTCCGATCCCGTCGGGACCACGACCCGTCCGGTCGCTGTTGAGGAGCGGTCCATCCGTTCCTCTATAGGGTACGAATCGACTGCAAGCCATCGGGTTCCGATTCGGTGCAGCCGCCTCTCGGCGTTGCGAAATACCCAGATTCCGCGCCTCCGGCACTTGTGTCCGGCGCAAGTCCGGCGCACGCTTCGGAGTCCGGCGGGAGGCTGTGAAGCGCGACTCGCGTACGTTGGCCGCCTGAGTCGTACCGAGCCACTGGCGAACCCGACCCGCGCTGTCAAGGAGGCACGTCATGCGCGCCCTTCGGACCGCCACCCTCCTCATCGCGGTCCTCTCCCTCGTGGGCGGAACCACGCTGGCCGCGGCGGCACGTGGGTGCTGCGCGGCATCGTCCATCCGGTGGACATGATGGGCTGACGGCCGCCTGAATGAAACGGTCCCCGCTTCGCCGCTCAAGCCGAACGGGGGCCCCGAGGCGCGGTCGCTTCCTCCCAAGCGGCCGCGCCTCCGTGCGCCGTGCACCACGTGCCGCGTGGCTCGACGCCGAGGGGAGGTCTCCTCGCGCACGGCCTTGTGGTCGCGCCGTTCACTGAGTACCGTCGACGCAGACGGCGCGAGGGGCGCGGTTTGACACATGGACAGGGGGAAGTCATGCGTTGGTCAGCTTCGAAGTGGGTCGGTCTCATCCTCGGTGTGGCGATGCTGGCGCCGACCAGCGCGGCCGTCGCCACCGAGCTGCCCGACCCGGATGTGCCTGAGTTCGGCGAGTACGAGCTGGTGCCTCTGCTCGCGGACGTCCCGGCCTATGCGGGTCCATCGACGCCGACATCGCTCGACGGCGTCCACATCGGCCACCCGGGGTCCGAGTCCCTGACCCCCAAGGCCCGCGAGCGTCTGGCAGAACAGGGCTTCGTCATCGTGCCCAGCCGGGAGCGCCTCTTCCACGATGTCTACTCCGACTACTCCTGGGATGGGACACCCACCTTCGTCACCACCGATGCGGCCTACCACACCTGGCACCTGGTCTTCGACAAGCTGCTGCGCGAGACCGAGCAGCGTCGGCTACTGCCGGCGCTGGAGCGACTGGTCGAGGGCATGCGTCAGAACGCGGCTGCCCAAGAGGCGGAGCTGGCAGGCTCGGTCCTCGCAGACGACGCCGCTCGTGTCCACGACCTCCTCGCGACCACGAGCGTCGTGCTGGGCCTGCCCGGCGTGGAGCTCAGCGATCGCGCGGTGGCCGAGCGAGACCTCATCACCGAACACGCGCGGTCGACGAGATCACCGATCCTCGAGACCCTCACCGACTACTCGCTGTTCACGCCTCGCGGCCACTACACGCGCAACAAGGACCTGGAGCGCTACTTCAGGGCCATGTCGGTGCTGGGCCAGCACGCCTTCGGGCTCCCCGGAGCGCGCGACCCCGACGGGGACGTCAAGGCCAAGCCCGACGGGCTGCGTCGTGCGGTGCTCGCTGCTCGGACGCTGGTAGGCCATCCCGAGCTCGAGGCACTGTGGCAGCAGATCTTCGAGCCCACGGCCTTCCTCGTGGGGGTCTCCGATGACTACACCCCCTTCGAGCTCCAGGCTGCGGTGGAAGCCACGACGCCCGGCGGCTGGGCGGACCCCGCCCTGGTGGCGGACGACGAGCGACTCGCGACGGTCGCCGACGTGCTCACGCACGAGCGACCCGTGCGCATCGACCCCGAGCGCCCGGCGGTGCGGCTGATGGGCACGCGTTTCGTGCTCGACTCGTGGATCCTCGATCAACTCGTCGGCCCCAACGTGGGCACGCGGTCCGACCCACGCGTGCTGGGCTCACCGCTGGACCTGGCGGCCGCCTTCGGCTCCGACTTCGCCCTGGCCATCCAGGACGATGCCGGCGAAACGGCCAAGCTCCACTACCCCGAGCAGATGGAGGCCATGCGCACGGCCGTGGCGGCCCGCCCCGACGAGGCCTGGGGCCGCACGGTGTACGACGCCTGGCTCGCGGCCGTGGAGCCGATGTGGCTGCCGCGCGGCGAGGCCTTCCCCGACTTCATGCGCTCCGACGCGTGGCGGACCAAGGCGCAGCAGACCGGCTTCGCTTCCTACGCCGAGCTTAAGCACGACACCATCCTCTATACCAAGCAGGCCTTCGGGGACACCGGTGGCGGGGTCGCGCCCGAGCCCGTGCGTCACTGGGTAGAGCCCGATCCGGTGCCCTTCGGCCGCCTCGCCGCGGTGGCCAGGCTGACGCGCGACGGCCTGCTCGCCCGGGACCTCCTGCCCAAGGCGCAGCGCGAGATGCTGGCCGAGTACATCGGGATGGCCGATCGGCTGGCGCGCATCGCCGCCACTGAGCTCGCCGGCGAGTCGGTGACGAAGCGCGACAACGAGTGGCTGTCGTCGATCCACTACGCACTCGAGAGCCTGTGGGTGCAAAGCGGCGACAAGGGCAAGAAGAGCTGGGAGCCCGACCTCGACGAGGACGCGGCCATCATCGCCGACATCATGCGCGGCCTCGACCCGCTCAAGGGGGCCGACGTGGTGCTGGAGATCGGCACGGGCTACATCGATCGCATCTTCGTCATCGTCCCCGGCTACGAGGAGGAAGACTTCCGGGTGGCCGTGGGCGGGGTCTACTCCTACTACGAGTTCCCCTGGCCGACGCCGGAGCGCCTGAGCGATGAGCGGTGGCGTGAGATGCTCGCGACGGGCGAGGCACCCGCGCGACCGGCCTGGGGGGCACCGCTGTTCCCGGCGGCCGGAAAGGGCGCGGGCGGCGCCCCGGGACCGACGCCCAAGCCGACCAGGGCCGACATCGAGTGGGAGCTCGGCGAGACCATCCCCAACGCGACCTGGAAGCCGTACCGCAAGAGCCCGGCTGGCGTGGCCTTCGACCCCTTCGAGGCCGGCGCCCGCACGGGTGTGATCTTCGACGGGTTGGAGCGCCAGCTCCACAAGGCCGTCGACTACGTCGTCCTCTTCCGCTTCACCAGCGCAGAGGGGCTCGAGGCCTACTGGGGGCAGCGTGCGCGCGCGGCCTCGGCGGCACGACCACGTGCAGGGGCGTGCCTCGACGGCCGTCCCGGCGTCGGCACCTGGGAGCACGGGCAGGTCCTCTGCTACGTCTCCGACAGGGGCACCGCGCTGCTGCGCTGGACCGACGAGCGCACCGACACCTACGGGACCATGAACGGAGTGGCCGGCAAGGGCCGGCTCCAGACCGTGGCCCAGCTGTGGGGGTCGGTCGTCTCGCCCTGATCAGACGTGCTGGTCGACGAGCACCGGGTTGCCATCGGGATCGACCACCGTGAACGAGGCCGGTCCCGTGGTCGACTCATCGGCCCGCGACTCGAGATCGACCCCGGCCGCTTCCAGCCGCCGCTGCAGCTCGCGCACGTCGGTGAACTCGTCGAGTGGCTGGTTACCCGCATCCCAGCCGGGGTTGAAGGTCAGGATGTTCCGCTCGAACATGCCCTGGAACAGCCCGATGGTGGTGGTGCCGCTGCGCATGATCTGCCAGCCCTGGTCGGGCTCGCCGAAGACGGCCTCGAAGCCGAGCTTCTCGTAGAAGGCGCGCGAGGCTGCGAGGTCCTTGACGGCAAGGCTGACGGAGAAGGCCCCGAGGGGCATCGACTGTTCACTCATGCGCGAACGATACGGCCCCGGCGCAAGCCCTCAGCCGCGAAGCGCGGTCAGCAGTCGCTCCACGTCATCGCTGGTGTTGTAGAGATGGAAGCCGACGCGCATGCGTCCGGCGCGGAAGGCGGCACGCACACCGACGAGGCGGCTGCGGTCGAGATCCGCTTCCAGGTCGAGCGAGACCATGGCCGAGTCGTCCGCCCGCAGGCCCAGGCCCTCGCGGGTCATGTTCGCCAGGCCCAGGTCGTGCCGGTGGATGACGTCCACGCCGATCTCGTTCAGCAGCTGCAGCGAGGCCGCCGTGCCGATCCACGCCAGCCAGCCTGGTGAGAGGTCCAGGCGGCGGGCATCGCCTGCCAGCCGCAAGGGCAGACCGTAGATGGAGTCCCACGGCACCTCACCCGCATACCAACCCGCGTACAGGGGTCGCACGCACGCGAGCAGCTCGGGGCGCACGGTCATGAAGGCAGTACCGCGCGGGCAGAGCAACCACTTGTAGCCGCCGCAGACGGTGATGTCGTAGTCGCCCGCGTGGAAGGGCAGCCAGCCGGCAGCCTGGGTCGCGTCGGCCAGGGTCAAGGCTCCAGCGGCGCGCGCGGCTTCGCGGATGGCGGGCAGGTCCGCCACTCGTCCATCGGCCGACTGGACCAGGCTGAAGGCGACCATGGCCGTGCCCGCGTCGATCGCGTCGGCCAGTCGTTCGAGCGGAGCGGTCACCACCTCCAGCTCGAGGTCGTCGCGGACGAGGAAGGGGAAGACGACGGAGGTGAACTCACCCTCGGGACAAAGCACGCGGGAGCCGGGCTCCAGCACCGTGGCTGACATCGCCACCAGGGCAGACACCTGCGCGCCGACCGTGACCGAGGACGGGGGCACGTCGACCAGCGTGGCGAACGCGGCCCGTGCCTCAGCCACGAAGCGGTCGTATCCGGGCGCTGTGGCAGCCCCGGCTTGCCACTCGGTCAAGGCTCTGGCCATGGCGTCCACGGTCACCTGCGGGGGCAGACCCAGGCTGGCGCTATCGAGATAGCCGGCTGCCCCGGGGAACTGTGCCCGGACCTCCTCTTCGATCACACGCTGATTGTGGCAGGCCGCAACCCAGGCACGGCGGTCTGCCACGAACGGGTCACTCGCCGGCGACGCGTCCGATGACGTAAAGCTCAACCGGCCCGGCCGGAGCCCCTTCGAGCGCCGTGTTCCGCTCGGGGCGCTTGCGCTCCCTGGGGCCCCACGCCTCGCGTTTTCCGGCCAGTGCCCAAAGTGAGCCGTCGGGCGCCACGTCCATGGCGTAGACACAGAGTCCGGACAGGTAGGACGACCACGCCTCGCCATCGAAGTTGGCCACGCCATCGCAGTCGGTGCCGTGCACGGTCGCATCGGCCGCCGGCTTCACCCACACGCTGCCGTCGGGCGCCGCCAGCGGATCGAATGGATGTGCGTACGACGTGGGTCCTAGCAGTGGGAGTCCATCGCCAGGCCCGAACTCGATCCATCCGCCGTCACCGCCGCGGGCCAGTCGAAGTGGACCTGCGGCACAGGACTCAGCCTCGCATACGCTGGGCTCATCCCAACCGAGGCCGAGCCAGACGGTGCCGTCAGCTCCGACATCGAAGGTCCAGGCGCCTTCAGGGGTCTCGACCTCTTGCCACGAGCCATCGACGTGATGGAGCAGCCGCCATTCGAGCTTCCCCTCATAGACCCCAGCTTCCAGCCAGAGGCCCCCGTCGTCGTCCGCAGCGAGGTTGCGTCCTTCGCTCGGTGGCTGAGAGCGGATGGCGTGCCAGCCGTCTCGGGCGTAGCGGCCCACCGTCGAGCCGGAGAGGGAGGTCAGCGCCCAGACACTGCCGTCCGGCAGTGCCTCGAGGTCCCAGAAGATGTCTCGCCCTGCCGGCTCCACGTGCACCGATGCACCCTCTGCTCCGTAGGAGACCAGCTCACCGTCGGCGTGCCACAGGCGCCCGTCCGGCGCGACCTCTAGCTGGTGGTAAGCCGTCGCCACCCCGAGATCCGAGGACCATGGGAGTGTGCCTTCGTCGCCGAGCCGGACCAGCTCGTCGTCCCACACGACCCACACGAAGCCGTTGGGGCCGACACTGATGTTCCCGACCGCTGATGCCAGCCAGGCGCCATCGAAGGGACCCCATCCCTCCCAGTCGGTCGGCACCTCCCAGCGCAGGTCGCGGACACCATCGCTCACCACGCGGCGCACGCCGGGCTCGACGTCCTCGAACTCCAACAACGACAGCCGGTCGACCTGCTCGAGCAGTGACGGCGAGTCGCTCACCACCGGCGGACGGGATACATCGGGCGGCGCGTGCGTGACGGACCAGAGCAGGATCGCCCCGAACAGGGCCACGATCGCGGTCGCAGCGACGAGCCTCATCGCGGAGAACGTGGAGAACCCCCTTGCGGGCGCGCGCCCGCGTTCCGCATGTCGTCGTGTCACGGCCGAAGGCCGGACCACGAACCGCAGCCTGCTGCGCTGCGGTGTCTGCGATACCCGGGACATGACCTGGTCCGCCGACACCCACGCGTCGGGCGGCACGATGTCGCTGGCCTTGAGCCAGGTTCCCAGGGCACGGAGCAGGTGCTCGTCGTTCATCGCACGACCTCCCGGGCCTGTCCGGCTGCCACCGTGGAGCGCGCCTCCGATGCGAGGGCAGCGCGCATCGCCTCCAACGCCCGGTGGAGCCTGGACCCCACTGTGCCGGGAGCCACACCCAGCACCTCGGCCACTTCGTCCATGGGCATGTCGAGGAGGCAACGCAGCACGATCACCGTGCGGTGCTCGAGCGAGATGCGCTTGAAGCCGCGCTCGAGTTGGTCCCGGTCCTCGATGATCGACAGGTCATCGTCAGCCACCGGCTCGTTCACCACCGCGCTCTCGGCGGCCCAGTCGGGCACCTGCCGAGCCTCGCGACCGCAGGCATGCACGAGGATTCGGTAGGACCAGCCCTCGAAGCGCGCTGCATCGCGCAGCCCACGGATGTCCCGCCAGATGTCGAGCAGGGCGGCCTGCGTGGCATCCTCGGCTCGACTGCGATCGCGGAGGATGCCGTGGGCGACCCGGAACAGCCGCGCGTGGTCGGCGATGGCGAGCGCCGCGAAGGCGTCCTCATCGCCCTCCTGTACCCGAAGCACGAGGTTCTGGTCCATGCCCCCACACCACCGTGCGGCGGCCGGTCGGGCCGCCGAGGGACCGAGCCTGTTCCGGTCCTCTACAGCGTACGGGTCGTCCGCAAGCACGCGCCTTTCCCGATTCGGCGCGACCCTTCGATCGGTGGAGCCCTCTGCTACGATCGGCCCGTGACCGCGACCAGATTCCGCGGCGGCCGGATCATGGGGATCCGGATCCCGACCGTCTTCCACGAGAACGACGCCAAGCGCTGCGCCGGCTGCAACGAGCCCATCAGCGGCACGCCCTTTCGCGTGAGCGTGATCGATAACGTCGCGCGCGAATCCGCTCCCAGCTGGGCCGAGACCGCGTCGATCAACCCGGGCCCACACCAGCTCCACGCCGATCCGGCCTGCTTCCGCGCCTGGGCCCATCGACGTGGCCACTACATCTGTCGGCTTTCCGAGGTGCGAGAGCTGATGCGGCCCACGCCGCTGCCCGTCGATCCTCCGGCCTGGGGCCTGTGTGACAGCAGCCATCGCGAGGATCACGAGTTCGAACCGGCCTAGCGCCGACAGTACCCGGGACGCATGGACGCCAACGTCTTCCTGCCCGCGATCACGGCTGTCCTGGCCACCGTCTTCTTCGTGGCGCTGCTCGATCAGTGGCGCACACGCCGCCGCGCCTACCAGGCCATCTGGGCCCTGGGCATCCTCTTCTTCGCCGTCGCCGTCGCCTGTGAGGCGGTCGCCGCCGCCACCGGCTGGAGCGAGCCCGTCTATCGCCTGTGGTATCTCACGGGCGCGGTCTGGACCGCCGGCTGGCTGGGCCTGGGCAACGCCTTCCTGCTGGGCCGCACCCGCTTCGGCTTCGCCTTTGCGCTATGCCTCTTCCTCGCTGGTCTGTTCACCTTCCTGACCGCGCGCCGCAACCCCGAGATCTACAGCGATGCCAGCACCACGGCCATGCTCTACTTCCTCGTGGCCGGCGTGCTGGCCCTGGCGGTCTCGGTGGAGACGTACTTCCAGAACTGGCGTTGGCCGTGGATGGCCTTGCTGGCGGTGGGTGGCGCGACCGTGCTCTCGCTCGTACTCATGCTCATGGCCGCCCTGCCGGCGCCGGGCTACGCGCTCGATCCCGCGACCGGCGTGCCGACGGCGGAGATCCTGCCACCCGAGCTGCGCCTGCTGACACCGTTCATGAACATCACCGGCGCCTTCGCGCTCATCCTCGGGGCGCTCTTCAGCGCCTACGTGTTCATGTCCAAGAAGCGGATCCTGGACTACTCGCTCGACCCCGGCCAGCCCGGCGAGCAGTTCCTGTTCAACCTGCTCATCAGCCCCGTCGCCATCGTGGTCAACTTCGCGGCCTCACTGCCGGGCGCGCTCAAGGCGCTCTTCACGGGTCGCCTCAACAGCCGGGTACCCGCCACCCTGCTCATCGCCATCGGCGCCTTCATCCCCGCGGTGACCGATAGCCTCAACCGCTTCGGCTCGACCGAGTGGTTCCAGTTGGGCAAGCTGCTGAGCGTGCTCTTCCTGCTGGCTGGTTTCCTGGTCTCGACCGAGACGTTCAGCGAGATCCGGGTGCCGTTCACGAACATCGTGCTCTGGGGTCGCCGAAGCGAGGCCCGGGAAGCGACCGAGCCCTGAACCGGCCAGCGCTGACGGGCACCGGGCTGGTCCTGCTCGCGGCCATCGGCTACGGCACGCTGCCGACCGTCGCGCGCTTCGCCGGTGAGGCCGGCATCTCCACGGTCACCTTCGTGACCTGGCGCTCGATCCTGGGCGCCGCCCTGCTGACGCTCACCGTGCTCGTGCTAGTGCGGAGGGGGCGCATGTCGGCGCCGCGCTTCGGAGCCATGACCGTCGTCCATCGGGCGCAGGTCGGTGTCGTGGCGCTGGCCACCGTGCTCACCAACCTGGCCATGTTCACGGCCTTCGAGCAGACCTCCATCGCGGTCGTGCTCATCTGCTTCTACACCTTCCCGGTCATGGTCGCGGTGGCTTCCGTGCGGGTCTACGGGGAACCGCTCACGTCGACGCGTGTGCTGGCGCTCATCCTCGCTTCCGCCGGCATGCTGCTGGTGGTCCTGGCGCCGGCCCTGGGCCAGGAAGGCGTGAAGGTGGAGCCGATCGGCATCGTGCTGGGCCTCGCCGCGGCCGTCTTCCAGGCGGTCTACGCGCTCATCGCCGGGCGCGGCTACCCCACGTTGACCGCCGCTCAGGCGGCCATGTCCATCACCTCGGTGGGGGCCGTGGGCTATCTGGCGGTGGCCGTCCTCGGAGGCTCCGCCGCAGCGCTGGCCGAACCCTTCGAGGGCGGTGGCTGGTATCTGGCTGCTCATGGGCGCCGTCGATCGGCCTGGCTATCCCGACCGCGGCGGTGCTGGCCGGCTTCCGCCAGTTGGGCCCCACCCGAGCCTCGATCGTGATGCTGCTGGAGCCGGTGGTGGGTGTGCTGCTGGCAGCGGTCTTCATCTCCGAGCATCCCTCGCCGCTGCAGCTGGCCGGCGGACTGATGGTCCTCGCCGGCGGCGCGCTGGCCCAGGTCCGATGGCGCAGCGCCAGGGGCGAGGAAGCCCAGGTCGAGGTACAGCAGGCCGAGGCGGAGCTGCTGTGAGAGGCCGCGTCGATGGCACCGGCGCCGCGATGGTGGCGGCCGCTGCCGTGGGCTTCGGGTTGGGCGGCCCGCTGGCTCGCATCGCGGGCGAGCTGGGCTTCAACGGCACGACGTTCGCCTTCTGGCGGTCCGCCGGCTCCGTGGCCGCGCTGGTGGTCCTGCTCACGCTCGGTGTCGTGGTCGGCCGCCTGCACACCATCCCGCTCCGCCGGATCGGTCGAGTGGAGTGGCTGCAGTTGCTGGCCATGGGCCTGTTCGTGGCTGGCACCACGCTGGGCATGTTCCTCAGCTTCGAGCGGACGACCATCGCCCTCGCGCTCATCGTCTTCTACACCTACCCCGTCATCGTGGCCATGGTCGCGGCGCGCCTCTACGGCGAGCCGCTGGGTCCACGACGAACAGCGGCCATCGCGCTGGCCAGTCTCGGCATGCTCATGGTCGTGCTCGGTCCGGATGCCACCGGCGGCGGCGGCGTCGATCCGCTCGGCATCGCCTTCGCCCTGGGGGCGGCCCTGTGCCAGACCGGCTACGCACTGGTCGCGTCGCGTGGCTTCGCTTCGGTGCCCACGTTCCAGGCGGCGACCCTGCTGCGCGGCTTCTCGTTGCTGATCTACCTGGTCGTGCTCATCCCGCTGGTGCTGCTGCTGGGCGATAGCGACCGCCTGCTGGGCCCCCTCGACGGCGTCGACGCCTGGGTCGTCATCGTTATCGCGGGCGTCTTCAGCGCGGCGCTCCCGACCGCCGGGCTGGTGGCCGGCTACCGCCGCGTGGGACCGACTCGCGGCGCGGTGCTGATGCTGCTCGAGCCGGTCACGGGCGTGATCCTGGCCATGCTGCTGTTGGCCGAGCAGCCCGTGCCGCTGCAGTGGGCGGGCGGTGCGCTCGTGCTCATCGGTGCGACGCTGGTGCAGCTGGCGCCGGTCTCGAAGCGCCCTTCGGTGACGTGACCGGCGGCTGAGCGGATCAGGCATCGTCGCCCCTCGGCGGGACCTCGGGGGCCCTGAGCCATGGCCGCCGCTCGGCGGGACCTCGAGGCCTCCGAGCCACCACCGCCTGCGCGCTACACTCGGGAGACTCGCGTCGGGGAAAACCGCGCCGACCGCCAAGTCCGGGGAATTGGCCCGGCACACGCCACGGAGGATCGATGCGCGTTCGCAAGGCAGTGTTCCCGGCCGCTGGCTGGGGGACCCGATTCCTACCGGCCACCAAGGCGCAGCCCAAGGAGATGCTGCCGCTGGTGGACAAGCCGGTCATCCAGTACGCGGTCGAAGAGGCCGTGGCCGCCGGGATCGAGCAGGTCATCATCGTCACCAGCAGCCAGAAGCGGGCCATCGAGGACCACTTCGACCACAGCTTCGAGCTGGAGTCGATGCTCGAGGCCAAGGGCGACATCGAGATGCTGCGGCGCGTGCGTCAGATCGGCGACATGGCCCAGGTCAGCTACGTTCGCCAGAAGGAGCAGCTAGGCCTGGGTCACGCCGTGCTCATGGCCAAGGAGCTCGTCGGCCACGAGCCCTTCGCGGTCATCCTCTCCGATGACGTGGTCCAGTCGGAGCGCTCGTGCATCGGCCAGCTCATCGATGCCTATCAGCACACGGGTGGCTCCACGTTGGCGGTCATGGAGGTGCCACCCGAGGAGACCAGGCGCTACGGCATCGTGGACATCGACCCCAACTGGTACGATCCCGACACCCGCCTCAACCGCATCCATGGGCTGGTGGAGAAGCCGCAGGCAGACCCACCCAGCAACAAGGCCATCATCGGCCGCTACGTGCTCACGCCCAAGATCTTCGAGAAGCTGGAGCAGACACAGGCAGGCACCGGCGGCGAGATCCAGCTGACCGACGCCATCGAGGCGCTGATGCAGGAGCAGGAGGTCTTCTCCTACGCTTTCGAGGGCACCCGTCACGACGCCGGCACGACTATGGGCTGGCTCAAGGCTTCGGTCCAGCTCGCGCTCGACCGCGAGGACATCGGCGGCGAGTTCCGCGACTATCTGGCGGAGATCGACCTGCAGTGACCCCGGCCGAGACCGTCGGTCGCAGCACGTGCCACGGGGGATACCTGCGTGGCTGAGTTGGGCACGCTCCTTGGGGGCCGCTACCGCCTGGGCCAGGTCCTGGGCCAGGGTGGCATGGCCACCATCTTCGGGGCCACCGACGACAAGCTCGGCCGTGAGGTCGCGGTCAAGGTGCTGCGGCCGGAGTTCGGTGCCGACGCCCAGTTCGTGGTGCGCTTCGAGCACGAGGCCCAAGCCGCAGCCTCCCTGAGCCACCCCAACATCGTCCAGGTCTACGACTACGGCACCGACCAGGCCGGGCCCTACATCGTCATGGAGCAGGTCTCCGGTGGCGACCTGGCTTCGGCCCTGGGCAAGAAGGGCAACCTGCCGCCCACCGCCGTGGCCAACATGGGCCAGCAGGTGGCCGATGCCCTCGCGGCGGCCCACGCGGCGGGACTGGTCCACCGCGACATCAAGCCCAGCAACATCCTGCTCTCGCCCGACGGCCGGGTGCAGGTGGCCGACTTCGGCATCGCCCAGGCCGCGGCCGGCTCGCCGGTCACGGCCACCGGTATCACCCTCGGCAGCGTGCTCTACTTCAGCCCCGAGCAGGCACGCGGCGACACCGCCACCTCGGCCTCCGACATCTACTCGCTGGGCCTGGTGATGTACGAGATGCTCACCGGCTCCCGGGCCTTCAGCGGCGATTCACCAGCGGCCGTGGCCGTGGCGCGCCTTTCCGGCAGCGTGCCCTCGCCCATGGCGGTGCGCGCGGAGGTGCCGCCTGCGCTCGATGCCATCGTGCGCTGGTGTCTGGCGGTGGACCCGGCCGCGCGACCGACGGCGACCGACCTCTCGACGGCACTGGCTCGCTTCCGCACCGATCCGTCGGGTGCCGCCGCGCTGGCGGCGGCTGGGGCCGCGGCTGCGGGTGGCACGGGCCCCATGCCGGGAGCCACCCGGCCGCCGACGCAGACGGCCTACGCGACCGCCGTCAGCGGTACCGCCGCCGAGGCCGAGCGTTCGGGGTCGGGCCCGTGGGCCTGGCTCGCGGCCGGCCTGGGCCTGCTCGTCATCATCGCCTCGGGCATCCTGCTCTTCCTGCTGTTCAGTGGCATCGGCGAGGAAGAGCCCACGCCCAGCCCCACGCCCGAGCCCACCATCGAGATCGTCAAGACGCCCGACTTCGTGGGACGCCGCGAGGCTGGCGCGCAGGCACTGGCCGAGCGCTGGGGGGTCATCCTCGAGATCGCCTACCACGAGACCGACGAAGTCGAGGCCGGCCGCGTCGTGGAGCAGTTCCCCGAACCCGAGACCGAAGTCCCTGCCGGCACCACCGTGCAGGTCACCGTGGCCACGCAGGTGGAGACGGTGGTCGTGCCCGACCTCCACGGCATCAAGGAGGACAACGCGGTGGGGGTGCTGGAGGATTCCGGCCTGCACCCGGGCGAGCGCGCGTCGATCATCGACCAACTGCCCGAGGGCTACGTCGTCTCCACCGACCCGCGTGCGGGCTCCTCGGTCACTCGCGGCGCGCAGGTCGCCTACACCGTCTCGCTGGGGCCGGCGGTCGAGCCCACGCCACGACCGCCCGCCACGCGCGAACCGACCCCGAAGCCCACGCCCAGCCCCACGCCCGAGTTGACGTTGGAGCCCACGCCCTTCCCGTCGTCGGAGGTCGTGCTGGTGAAGGACTACAGCTGCATCGATCTGGGCGCTGCGCGCAACCACCTGCAGGCCGCCGGCCTGCTGCTGGGCGCGATCATCCCCGAGGATCCGCCGCCTGCGGACGACTGGCTGGTGCACGACCAGTTGCCCAAGCCCGGCGTGTCCATCCCCGTCGGCTCCAAGGTCGACCTCATGCTCGGAGACCCGCTGGACCCATGTCCGCCGGGCTGATTCCGACCGGCCCGCGACTCTGCCGGTGTCCATCTTCGACCATCCCGTCAGCGTGCCTGCCGCGCCCTCATGGCGCTGCCCGCATTGCGGCACCCTGCAGGCGCCAAGCCGCCCGTGCAGGAGGTGCGTGCAGTGGCTTGGTCCGAGGCGCCACACGGCCGCTTGCTGGAGGCACCGGCAGTGACGCCGGGCCGCGTGGTCGAATCGGAACCGGAGCGGCGGGTGCACCGCCGGCGCCGGCGCTGAGACCCGCTCTGACGGGCTGACCCCCGTCTAGTCGAACTCGATCGTCTGCCGGACGGTCCTGCTGTCTTCGGACAGCGCAGAGGTGGCCTTCACCACCAGTTCCAGCGCGTCGGCCAGGCTGGAACTGCCGCTGACGGAAGTCGTCCAGTTGGCGCGGCCGTTGGCGTTGGTGGAGATCGTCGCCGTCTCGGCAGTGCGGTTGGGTCCGCCCAGTGAGAAGAAGACCTCGGCATTCTTCATGGGCTGGCCCTTGGCGTCGGTGACCACGACCTGGACCTTGATCTTCTTGGGCAGCGCGGAGCGCTTGATGGGATCGATGGCCTTGACCTTGACCTTCGGCTTGCCATCGAGTCGCGTGACCTTCACGCGCGCGGTCTTGGGGACCTTGGCGTCATCCTCCGAGGTGACCTCGATAGGGTTGACGACGCCGCGCTTGAGCGGCACCAGCACGCTGAACTCGCCGGTGCTGCCCACGGTCTCCAGGGTCTTCCAGCCGTTGGCCTCGTTGCGGACCAACACCTCGGAGCGGACTTCGGATGTACCCTCGACGAGGATGTTCTCCTCGAACGTCTTGTGCTTGTCCTCGGGCGCGATGATGGTCAGGTCCAGCGCGTCTCGGTCAACGGTCACGAGCACTGGTGCCGAGCGAGGACCAAAGCCCCCCGGTCCGCTGAGCACAGCCGCCAACTCGTTGGGACCCTCCACCAGTTGGACGTCGTGGACGACCGCCGTGTCCCCGGTCTTGGGCTCGTCGAGTTGGCCCGCGATGTCGTCGCCGCGCAGGATGAGCAGCTTCAGCGTCTTCCTGGGCAGCTCGTCCTTGGGCAGCTCCACGGTCACCGGGATGCGAACCTCCTTGGTCATGCCCTCCTCCGGGTTGATGATCGAGGGCACGACGATCGGCTTGCGCGTGTCGAGCTCGGTAGGGGCGGGCGTGATCAGGGCCTCGGCGGCCACGGCACCCGGTGCCCCCGCAGGGTCGCTGGGGCTGACCACCCCCAGCATGATCGCAGCCACGATGGCGGTGATGACGAAGGCGACGCCGGCCCAGCGCGCCGGCGAAACGTCCGGCTCGTCCTTCCTCTTCGAGTCGCGGCCGGAGCTGCTGCGCCGCGGCGCGGCGGCCGGTTTGGTCGAGGCCATGCGCCGGCTCGACGTTCGTGTACGTGAAGTGGCGTCGTCCATCCCCGCAGATTGTGGCACGCTAATCCGGAACAGCCATGTCGGGGGGACCGGAGAGGGGATCGCTTGGACCCAGATCAGCGCGGTGTGCCATCGAGCCGTGACCGCTCGTCGCGCTCGAACGCCGCCGGTCGTACGCCGCCGCCGCCACCACCCTCAGGCCCCATCGCCCGCGTCACGCCGCGCATGCCCAGCGCCGACGTGGCCTCGACGCAGCTCGATGCGCTTCGCCCCGGCGTGCCCTTCGGCCTGCCCAACCTCCGGCGCAACGTCTGCCCCCACTTCTACATGACCGGCCCTCGCGGCCCCATCCCGGTGCAGACCCCGCACCTGCTCAAGGCCTACATGCGCCAGGACGGCACGATCGCGCGCTGCCAGGTGCGCGGCGGCGTCCACCTCGATGCGGGCTACGTGACCGATGTCTGCCTCTCGGCGCGCTTCAACCAGTGCGTCTTCTACGAGGAAGAGATCGCCGCCTTCTGACGTGCCGCTTTCTGACGTGCCGCTCCTGACGCGCCGACGCCCTATCCCGCATCCGCGCACGCGGTCACATCGGCATCCGCCTGGGCCTCGGTCGCATGCGGGCGACCCTGGGACGCCTGGGCCATCCACAGCGGCGACTGCGCGGCGTGCTCATCGGCGGCACCAACGGCAAGGGCAGCGTGGCCGCGATGACGGCAGCGGCGCTGGCCGCAGCCGGCCACAGCACGGCCCAGTCGCCCAGCCCGCACCTGCGCAGCTACCGCGAACGGGTGACCATCGACGGGCAGCCCATCGCGGCCGAGGCGCTGGAGGCGTTGCTGGAGGAGGTCCTGGCGGCGTCCGAGCCGGGCGAGGGCGAGTTCGGCCCGGCCACGGAGTTCGAGCTGATGACCGCGGCGGCCTACCTTGCGGCCGCGCGCGCCGGGGTCGAGGTGATCGATCATGGAGGTCGGCCTCGGCGGCCGACTCGACGCCTCCAACACGTGGGACCCCGATGTCGCGGCGGTCACCAACGTGGGCCTCGACCACCAGGAGTTCCTGGGCGACTCGTTGGTCTCGGTCGCGGTCGAGAAGGCGGCCATCATCAAGGCCGGCGCGAGGGCCGTCACCGGCGCCGAGGGCGAGGCGCTCGCGGTCATCCGCGAGCGTGCTCGCTCGGAAGGGGTGCCCCCTGGACGTGCGCCGGCCGCTGCCGGTCCACTCCATGGACCTGACCGGCGTGGCGGTCGAGCATCCCCGGCTGGGCCGGTTCACGCTGCCGCTGCTGGGACGGCACCAGGCCGGCAACGCTGCGGTGGCCATCGGCATCGTCGAGGCCCTCGACGCGGCCGGTGTGGCCCACGTGCCCGACGAAGCCCTGCGCGCCGGCCTCGCCGCCACCCGCTGGCCGGGTCGCCTGGAGCTCTTGCGTTACGCAGGCCGCACAGTGCTGGTCGATGGTGCTCACAATCCCGACGGCATGGCCGCGCTGGCAGCGACCATCGATGAGTTGGCGCCCGGTTTGCCTCGCGGCCGCGTCACGCTGCTGCTGGGGGTCATGCGCGACAAGGAGGTGCGGGAGATGCTCGGCGCGCTGGCGCGCTCCGACGTCCTGCGCCACGCCCACTGCGTGGCCACGACCGTGCCCGCAGACCGATCGCGCCCTGCCGGCGACCGAGCTGGCCGAGCTCATGGCGCACGGCCAGCGACGGGGACGCCGAATCGTGCGAGGACGCCGACGAGGCGCTCGAGCGGGCGCTCCAGCGCGTCGGAGCCGAGGACGGCCTGCTCGTCGTCGCCGGCTCGCTCTACCTGGTGGGACACCTGCACGAACGCCTGGCGCCGGACACGGAGGGCGCCGCTGGTGCCTGAGGCCATCCGCGTGCGGGACACGCTGCTCGACTTCGGTGCACGCACGTACGTCATGGGCATCGTCAACATGACGCCCGACTCCTTCAGCGGCGATGGGCTGCTGGCAGGTGCCTCGCCCGTGGAGGGTGCCGTGGCCCAGGCGCTGCGCATGGCCGCCGATGGCGCCGACATCATCGACATCGGCGGCGAGTCCACGCGCCCCGGCCACGTCCCGGTGTCGGCCGCCGACGAAGTGGAGCGCGTGGTGGCGGTGGTGGCAGCCATCCGCGAGCGCCTGCCCCGCCTGCCGCTCAGCATCGACACGAGCAAGCCGGAGGTGGCAGAGGCTGCGCTCCTCGCGGGGGCGGACATCATCAACGACGTGGCCGCGGTGACCGCCCGAGCCGCGCTCGCGCCGGTGGCCGCTGCGCACGACGCGCCCTACGTCATCATGCACAGCCGCGCCACGCCCGAGTACGCGGACGTGGTCGCCGAGACCCTCGCGGACCTGCGTGGTGCGCTGGAGCGAGCAGAGGCCCAGGGCTGCGAGCCGGCCTCGCTCATCGTCGATCCCGGCATCGGCTTCGGCAAGACGGCCGAGCAGAACCTGGCCCTGCTCGGCGACCTCGCGGCGCTGCGCGCGCTGGGGCGGGCGGTGCTCCTGGGGACCAGCCGCAAGTCGACCATCGGGGTGGTCCTCGACCTGCCCGCTGCCGAGCGGCTCGAAGGCACGCTGGCCACGACCGCCCTGGGCATCGCCGCCGGCGTCGATATCGTGCGTGTCCACGACGTTGCGGCCAACGTGCGCGCGGCCCGCATGAGCGATGCCATCATCCGGGGTGGCTGGACCGAGTCAGGGTCGTAGTCAGCGGGAGTGATCGCATGGACAGGATCACGTTGAGCTCGATGCGCCATGAGGGTCTCATCGGCGCGACCGAGGAGGAGCGCGCCTTTCCGCAGATGCTGGAGGTGGACCTCGTGGTGGAGGCCGACCTCACCGCTGCCGCCGGCTCCGACGCCTTGGCCGACACGATCGACTACGGTCCGCTGGTGACGCTCACCGAGCGCACCGTCGAAGGGGGAAACTTCACCTTGCTCGAGGGCCTCGCCGGGACGCTCGCCACGGGCGTGCTGGAGGCTGCTCCGCAGGCTGCGGCCGTGACCGTACGCGTGCGCAAGCTGGCGGTGCCCATGGACGTCTCCATGGACCACGCGGAGGTGGAGATCCGCCGTTCGCGCTGACGCGCGGGCCTGACGTCGGGGGCGAACGGTCAACCGCCGGTCTGGCGCGTGCCCAGGATCAGGCTCAGGTCGACCAGCTCCTCACCTCGGAGCACTCGCAGGCTCACCGTCTCACGTGGGCGGTACTGGGTCAGGATCTCATCGAGTGGGTTGTCGCCGTCCACCTTGATGGAGTCGACGTGGGTGATGATGTCGCCGGCGACGCAGCCCGGCCTCGTGCGCGGGGCTCCCGGGCAGCACCGCAGAGGCCGCGAAGCCCTGCGGCGCCTCGACCAGTGCTCCGTAGCCCAGGAGCAGGCTCCGCTGGTCCTGCAGCACCGGCGTCAGGGCCGTGTAGTAGATGCCCATCCACGGGCGGCTCAGCGATTCGCCCTCGATGGCCTGCTGCATGATGGGCCGGGCGAGGTTGACCGGGATGGCGAAGCCGATGCCCTGGGCTTCGCCGGCGATGGCCGTGTTGATGCCGATGAGCTCCCCACCGGCGTCCACCAGCGCCCCGCCACTGTTGCCGGGATTGATGGCTGCGTCGGTCTGGATGAGGTTGCGCAGCGACTCCATGCTGCGGCCGCCGCCACACGGGTCCTCCACGTCGATGCTGCGACCGAGCGCGCTGACCACGCCCGCGGTGACCGAGTTGGTGAAGGTGCCCAACGGGCTGCCGATGGCGATGGCGTGCTGGCCCACCTGCAGGGTGGCCGAGTTGCCCGTGGCCACGGCCGGCAACCCGTGCCCCTCGATCTTGACGATGGCCAGGTCCGTGAGCGTGTCCAGGCCGTGGACCTTCCCCTGGTAGCGCTGACCGTCGGCCAGTTGCACCGTGAGCGAGTCCGCGCCGCAGACGACATGGCGGTTGGTCACGATCCAGCCGTCAGGGTCGAAGATGACGCCCGAGCCGACGCTTTCGATGACGAACGAGCCATCGCGGGTACGCGGCGAGATGGTCACCACCGCCGGACTCACGGCCTCCACTGCCGTGGTCACGGCGTTCTCCTCCACCACGCGCACGAGATCGGGGTTCACCTGCGCCGCGGTCCCGGTCTGTTGTCCGACCGGTTCCGAGATGAGCACGGAGCGGTCCAGCTGGCCACCCGCCAGCAGCAGCGCATAGGTGGCCAACGAGGCCAGCAGGGCGGCGAAGACGGCCGCCGTCAGGATCCCGCCGAGGTGCGGGCCGCGATCGTGCTTCGATCCCGGATTCTCCCGCTCGTTCGAGCCCGGCCGGAACGATCGCGCCGGGCGTCGGTCGCTCGCCCCGGCCGCTGTCGATCCAGCTCGGTCGGTGGTGCGGTGGGGGGCTGTAGGACGCGGGTCGGCGCTCAGCGTCGGCGCGGGGCCGTTGGGCCATGAGGAAGCTCTACTCCGATCGGGCACAGGCTCGGACCAAGAAGCGTAGGCGCGCGCAGGTTCAATCGCGGGCGTCGGTGGGTGAAGAACCCGCAACGTCCCGCGGCAATGTGACCAGGACTTCCGTACCGACGTCGGGCGTGCTCGAGATCGAGATGCGCCCCTGGTGCATGTCCACGATGGAGCGGGCGATGGCCAGGCCCAGGCCTGAACCGCCTGCTCGTTCTTCGCGCCTGCGTGTGCCGCGGTAGAAGCGGTCGAAGACGTGCTCGAGTTCCTCGGGATCGATACCCACGCCGTCGTCGGCCACGGTGAAGACGGCGCCCTCGGCGGTGACGGCCACGGTCACGTCGACGTGACCGCCGGCCGGGGTGAACTTGATGGCGTTGCCGATGAGGTTGCCCAGGACCTGGCCCAGCCGGGGCGGGTCGTGAGGCTGGGTCACCGGCTCATCGGGCAGGTGGGTCCGCAGCTCGATGTCCTTGCGCTCGGCCATGGGCTCGGCATGGTCGACCGCATCCTCGGCCACGGTGCGCAGGTCCTCGTCACGCAGCTGCAGCATGACCAGGCCTGAGTCCAGCTTGGACAGCTCCAGCAGGTTGGCTGCCAGCCAGTCGAGGCGTTCCAGCTGCTGGCGGCTGCCGCGCAGGAACTCCTCGCGCGTCTCGGGGTCCTCGGCCGCGCCCTCGAGCAAGAGCTCGTTGAACGTGCGCATGGCCGCGATGGGTGTGCGCAGCTCGTGGCTCACGTCGGCCACGAACTCGCGGCTGCGGTCACGATCCCCGCTGATGATCTCGACCGACTCCTGCAGGCGTGAAGCCATGTCGTTGAAGGCGTCCGACAGCTCGCGCACCTCCGGCGGTGAGTTGGTCGGCACCTCCACTCGCGCGTCGAGGTGGCCTTCGGCCAGCAGCCGCGAGGTCACCGTCAGGCGCCGCAGCGGCCGCGCCAGCCACTGGGCCAGCAGCAGCGCCGTGATGAGCGCCACCACCAGCGCCACGAGCGCGGCATTGAGCAACACTTCGGTGATGGTCTGGGTCGTCTGCTGCCGCGAGGTGAAGGGGTTGCTCAGGGTGACCGTCAGCTCCCGCTCGGGCGGCGCTCCCTCCGAGTACCAGGTGTCGCTGACCAGGGCCGTGGCCGAGGCGGACAGACTCGGCTCGCGGTTCTGGCCGGCTTCGCCGGCACCCTCGGGGTAGGCCACGTCGAGCTCCCACACCGGAGCGAACCCAGCGGCGGGTGCGAGCGAGACATACGCGTCGGCGCGGGCGAGATCGCGCAACTCGGAGACCGTCCCGCGTTCGGCGTCGCCCAGGGTCCACTCGGTCGAGCCGCCGGCCGACTGCTCGTCGGGCAGGATGATGGGACGGGCACCGCCGGCCGAGACCTCCGCCAGCTCGCCGGCGATGATCGTCGCCACCGACTGGGCGCGCGTCTCGAGGTTGACCTGCTCCTGGTCAAGGAAGAAGCCCTCCAGCAGGCGGGGCAGGGAGAGGAGCACGAGGCCGAGCACGACCGCGACCACGAGCACGATCGCCGCGAACAGGCGCGTGCGGTAGCTGGAGAGGAGCGCGCGATAGCCGGAGTTGTAGTCGGGCGCGGGTGCCGCAGCGCCGCCCATCAGCCGCTACTCAGCGCTCGGCGAAGGCGTAGCCGGCACCACGGATGGTGAGGATGAAGGTGGGGTCGATGGGGTCATCCTCGAGCTTCTCGCGCAGGTGGCTGACGTGGACGTTGATGGTCTTCTCGTCCTGGTCGAGCGCTTCGTAGTCACGCACCAGCTCCAGCAGCTCACGGCGCGCGAAGACACGGCCGGGCTTGGAGGCCAGATGGCGCAGGATCTCGAACTCGGTGGCCGTCAGGCTGATGCGCTTGTCGCCGCGCTGCACGCGCCGGCGGTCGAGGTCGATGACCAGGTCACGGTGCCGGATGAGCCGCCCGCCCATGGCATCGGCGAGGTCGCCGTAGGCGCGCCGCAGCAGGGCCTTGATGCGACTCTGGAGCTCGCGCAGGCCGAAGGGCTTGGTCATGTAGTCGTCTGCGCCCATCTCCAGGCCGATGACCTTGTCCATCTCCTCGTCGCGCGCGGTGAGCATCAGCACCGGCGCCTTGGAGCCCTCGGAACGCATGCGCCGGAGCGTCTCGAAGCCGTCGATACCAGGCATGCGCACGTCGAGCACGACGAGGTCCGGTGCGAGCTCACCGGCGATCTCGAGCGCTTCCTCGCCCGAGCCCGCGACGGTGACCTGGTAGCCCTCCTGTTCGAGGGCGTACTGGATGCCGCGCGCGACGGCGTACTCGTCTTCGACGATGAGGATGGTTGCTGACATACGATGACCGATGGTACATCGGAGCGACATTTCGCCTGTACGTGCTACGATTCACGGCCGTCCAGCCTGTTGGACCGCCCGTCTGTCTGCCCAGCACGGAACCACGGTCCGCCCAGTCGGATCCACCATCCTTAGAGGTCACCAGTGAGCACCCGTCCGGTCGTGTCTGCCGAGCCCCGAGAGGTCATCGGTAAGAAGGTCAGCACCCTGCGTCGCCAGGGCATCCTCCCCGCCGTCGTCTACGGCGCTGGGCGGGAGTCGCAGAACATCCAGCTCGATGCTCGCGAGTTCGATGTCCTCAGGCGAACCACGACCAAGAACACGCTGGTCGATCTGAAGGTGGGCAAGGCCAGGGCCACGCCGGTGCTGCTCCAGGGGATCCACGAGCACCCGGTCCGGCGCAACCCCATGCACGTCGACTTCCAGGTCGTGTCCATGACGGAGGCCATCACCATCGACGTGCCCGTCAACTACATGGGTGACTCGACCGCGGCCGACAAGCTCGGCGGCACGCTGCTTCACCTGCGTGAGAGCGTCTCGATCAGCGCCCTCGCCACGGCCCTGCCATCGGCCATCGACCTCGACATCACGCCGCTCGATTCGTTCGAGGCCGTGCTGCACGTCAGCGACCTCATCGTCCCCGAGGGTACGACCATCCTGACCGATCCCAGTGAGCCGCTGGCACGTGTCCAGCCGCCGCGCGTGGAGGAGGAGCCGGTCGTCGGCGCCGAAGCCGAAGGGCTCGAGGAGGGTGCCGAGGCGCCCGAGGGCGAGGCCGCTGCCGAGGCTGGCGAGGCCGCTGCCGAGGCTGGCGACGAAGACGCCGGCTAGGACCCCCATCGGGGCGCCGGCCGGCGCCCCGTTCTCCAGACGCTACCGAACACGGGCGCCCGTCATGGGCGCCCGTGCTGCATCCACGCCGCACCGACCTGACGGCTACGCGCGCTTGCGCAGCTCGTCGCGGATCTCGGTCAGCAGGTCGACCTCGCTCGGGCCGGCTTCCTCCTCGGCCTCCTCGTCGCCTCGCACCGCCATGACCGCCTGCATCGGCTTGACCACCACGAAGAAGATGGCTGCCGCGATGAGCACGAACGAGATCAGTGCGTTGAGGAACAAGCCGATGCGCATCTCGGCGTCGCCCACCTGAATGACCCAGGTGCTGAAGTCGGGGACGCCGATCAGGCCCAGCAGGGGCGTGAGGATGTCCGCCACGAACGAGGAGATGATGGCCCCGAAGGCTGCGCCGATGACGACCGCCACCGCGAGGTCGATGACGTTGCCCCTGAACAGGAACTCCCGGAACTCCTTGATCATGCCTTTCCTCCCTCTCTCCCGGCATCGGTCGCCATGTTGCGACGCCGCCAGACTACGCTTGGGGCGGGGTCCCGATCCAGTCTCGTCATCGCCACGTCACCGAAGCGGGGGAGCATCACCGACCATGCGCAAGACACTCGTCACCAGTCTCGTACTGGCCTTCTCGTTCTCCGCGCTGGGGGGCAGCGCGCTCGCCCAGGCGGAAGCCGATCCCAGCCCCTCCACCGAACCCGTCGCGTCGGCCACACCCGCCGCAGCGGCGGCCGAAGTGGCGGCCGAGGTGGCGACGGCCCGGCCGGCACTGCTGTTCATGG
Organism: uncultured Chloroflexia bacterium; assembly: GCA_963716815.1. GTDB lineage: Bacteria > Chloroflexota > Limnocylindria > Limnocylindrales > CSP1-4 > JAFMJV01. The sequence continues at coordinate 140,779 of CAVQUM010000014.1, read as the reverse complement.
AACCGAAGTGGCGCAAGGTCGCGGCCTCCAAGGGGCCGGCCGCGCGTGAGGACCACACCTGGACGGTCGATGCGGACGGCCGCTTCGCCTACCTCTTCGGCGGCCGCGACGGCGGTCGCGAGTTCGGCGACCTCTGGCGCTACGACTTGCGCCGTGACAGCTGGAAGAAGCTCTCACCCAAGGGGACGCGGCCGCAAGCGCGCTTCGGCCACAGCGCCGTTTGGGTCGACGGGCGGGGCGTGGTCGTCTTCGCTGGGCAGCAGGGTCCCGACTTCTTCGACGACCTGTGGACCTTCGACCCGGCCAAGGGCCGGTGGAAGGAGCTGCCGGCCAAGGGCTCCGTGCCCAAGCGCCGCTATGGCTCGTGCATGGTGGTCGGCCCCGACGGGCGCCTGTGGATCAGCCACGGCTTCACCACCAGCGGACGCTTCGACGACACCCGTGCCTACAACCTCAAGACCGGGCGCTGGGCGGTGATCACGCCGGATGGGCGGCTGCCCGGCGAGCGTTGTCTCCACGACTGCTTCACCTCGGCCCGCGGCGAGCTGGTGCTCTACGGCGGCCAGGACGACGGCGCGTTCGCCTTGGGCGACCTCTGGCGCATGGGCCGTGAGCGCGAGTGGCAGCGGCTCGAGGACCCTCAGCCCAAGCCGCGCCGGCTGTACGCGGTGACCGAGGCCGCCGACCACGCGTACGTGTTCGGCGGGGCCGGGGAGGACAACAGCGCGCTCGCCGACCTCTGGCGTGTCGATCGCGAGACGCTCGCGTTCGAGCGCGTCAGGGTCGAGGGCAACCATCCGTCGGCCCGCTATGCGGGCACGCTCATCACCGACGCCAAGCGTGGCCGGCTTCTGCTCTTCGGCGGCCAGGGCGAGCGGGCCAGGGCGGACGTGTGGGAGCTGATCGACACGGCCGCGCCGCTGGAGTCGTCGGCCGCGCCGGCCGAGGAGCCGGGCGACGGGGGCGAGGAGCCCCTCGACCAGCCGCCCAGTGCCGAGCCGAGCGCGCTGCCGAGGCGGAGAGCTCCCGCGGCGACGGCTGAGGACCCTCGTTCCCGGGGACGCTGAGAGGGTCCCGCTGCGGAGCGGAACGGCCGAAACGGCTACCCTTGGGTCAGGCGTCTTCTTCGCGCCTGCCCACCCAGAGGTGAACACTTGACGGGCGAGCCCGCACCCTATCCCGCCGCAACAGAGATGCCCGAGGTCACGGAGCAGCCGAGCGCGCGCGTCCAAGGTCAAGGACGCGATCATCGAGATCGTCACCACCATCGGCTTGGCGGTCATCCTGTACCTGATCATCACGACCTTCATCGTGCAGACCTTCCGGGTCGAGCAGCAGTCGATGCAGAACACGCTACAACCCGGTGAGCACCTGCTCATCGACAAGATCACGCCCCGCTTCGACGACTACTCCCGTGGCGACATCATCGTCTTCCACCCCAAGGGGCGGACCGAAGAGACGCCCTACATCAAGCGCGTCATCGGCATCGGTGGCGACCATGTCCAGATCGCAGACGGCGTCGTCGCGATCAACGGCGTGGCCATCGACGAGACGGAGTACACCTATCCCGCTCCGGGCGAGAACGAGGCCACGCTGCCCACACCGCTGCGCGGCCAGAGCGAGTGGGACGTGCCCGAGGGCCAGCTGTTCGTGCTCGGTGACCACCGGCAGGCGTCGACCGACTCACGCCGCGAGAGCGTCGGGCTGGTCGATGTCGACGACGTGGTGGGTCGCGCCTGGCTGCGCTTCTTCCCGCTCGACACGCTGGGCATCGTGCAGACACCCGAGTATCCGGAGCTGGACGCCTAGCGACCTCACTCTGGCTCCGCGGCGCCGGCAGCTCGTCGGTCCAGGAGTGGGCCGGTTCGTAGCCGAGCAGCTCGCGCGCCCGGTCGATGGAGAGCAACGTCTCGCGGCCTCGGAGCGCCCGTGTGAGCGGCACATCGGGATAGACCTCCGCCATCAGGTCAGCGCTCTCGCGCGTCATGCACGTGTCGGCCGCAGCGATGATGGCGATCTGATGGCCCTCGACGTCCGCTGTCAGGCCCAGCTCGCAGGCGGCGGCCACGTCGCGCGCGTCCACGTAGCCCCACAGGTTCCACCTGCGGACAGTGGCGTCGTCCCAGTAGCCCGGGAACGCGGCGTAGTCGTCGGGCTCCATGATGTTGGAGATGCGCAGGCCCACATAGGCGGTACCGGTCCGACGCACGAACTGCTCGGCGATGGTCTCACCGGCCAGCTTGGCCAGGGAGTAGGACGACTCGGGCCGTGACGGATGGGTCTCGTCGATGGGCGCGAAGGCCGGCGGCTCGTCGAACGGCAGGCCCAGGATGGTCTCGCTCGACGCGTAGGTCACACGCGACACCCGGTGCGCCTCCGCGGCCGCGAACACGTTGTAGGTCGAGAGCATGTTGACGCGGAAGGTCTCCGAGGCCGGCCGTACCTCTGGCGCGGGGATGGCCGCGAGGTGCACCACCACCTCTGCTCCCGCGAGCGCGTCGAAGCACTGACCGGGATCGGTGAGATCGGCGACGAGGCACAGGCCGTGCGCGCTGCCGTCATGCTTCCAGTCCACGTTGAGCACGTCGTGGCCAGCGTCACGCAGACGACGGACTACCCAGCGACCAGCCTTGCCGCTTCCACCCGTGACCACGATCCTCATGGTTCCTCTGCCTCCTGTTCGACTCGGGGCCCGCGTCGCCGCGTCTCGAGGAGAGGCGCAGCGTGAGCGAGCGGGTCAGCGTGCCCGCGACCAGTATCGCGGAGCGCCGGCCCATCCACCCTAAGCATGACTCACCCGCGGGCGACCCTCGTGTCGCCGGCGTGATCCTGGTCAGGCCGGAGGAAGGATCAGGCTGCAGCAGCTTGCGCAGGGCCTTGGCCAGCAGCTCCGGCTGGGCCCCGCTGGGATCGAGCACGCGGTGCATGGTCAGTCCGTTGAGCAACGCATCGAAGACGATCCCCAGCTCGTGACCGTCGAGCTGGGTGGTCTCGGCCGAGCCGGCCAGCTTCGCGCTGAGCGCTTCCCCCATGGCCTCGCTCGTGCCCAACAGTGGGGCGCGCAGACTGGGGTCCCGTGCCGCCGCCAACCAGAACTCGACGAGCAACACCTCCAGGTCCGGGTCGGATCCGGGCTGCCGGGCCAGCTCCTCCGCCACCTCCGGCAGCAGCTCGAGCGGCGTGGCCTCGATGGCCTGTCGTCGCGCCTCGGCCGCCCGCACCGCCTCGCGGTCGAGCAGGGCCCGGAAGAGGTCCGACTTCCGCGTGAAGTTCGAGTAGACGGCTCCCTTCGTGAAGCCGGCCGCGTCGGCTACGTCGTCGAGCGATGCGCCGTGGTAGCCCTTCTCGGCGAAGACGTCGATGGCCGCATCGAGCAGGAGCTGGCGCGTCATCTCCTTGCGCTCGGCCCGCGAGGGCCGACCCCCGCTCGTGCCTGAGGGCGACGGCATGCCGGGCCCAGGGCCCCAGATCTCCCGGAGGGCGGCGCGGACCTCCGTCATCGCCTCCCGCAGGGCCTCGCTCGTTTCACGCCCGGCGGACCCGAGCTCGACGCGCATCTCGGCCGCCGCAGCCTGGGACTCGCGTCGGATCTCCGCTGCGGCGTCGCGGATGGCCTTGTCCGCCTTCGTCTCTCGTGCCATGCCGCGAGGATACCACTTGGTATACGAATACTGCGCAGTATTGACATACCTGTCAGTATGGAGATACTGGTGAGCATCTGGACGATCGACGCCAGCCAGGGCACGACGATGAGGGACAGGAAGATGCTGCTCGAGATCAGGGACATCAGGAAGACGTACCGGAGACGTTTCCGGCGCGGCGGGGAGGTACACGCGAACGACGGCGTCACGCTGCAAGCCGACGTGGGCCAGGTCTATGGACTGCTCGGCCACAACGGCGCCGGCAAGACCACGCTGGCCAACCAGGTGGTCGGCCTCCTGAAGCCCGACGCCGGCACCATCCATGTCGATGGCGTCGACCTCGTGGCCGACCCTGGGCGTGCGCGCCAGGCCTGCTCGCTACAGCCGCAGGCGCAGGTGCCGCTCGATGGCCTGACCCCGCGCCAGGCTATCGACCTGTTGGGCCAGATGCGCGGCGGCCGGAGGGCGGACGTGCAGGCGCGGCGCGACCGTCTCGCGGCCTCGCTCGACATCGGGGAGTGGCTCGACACCGGCGGCGACAAGCTCTCCGGCGGCGTCAAGCGCCTGGTCTCGTTCGCCATGGCCGCGGTCGTACCCGGCCGCGTGGTCATCCTCGACGAGCCGACCAACGACGTCGATCCGGTGCGACGTCGCCTGCTCTGGACGGCGGTCCGGGCCATCGCCGACGAAGGCAGCACCGTGCTGCTGGCGACGCACAACGTCGTCGAGGCGGAGAGGGCCGTCGACCGGCTGGCCATCATGGACCAGGGTCGGGTGGTGGCCGAGGGCACACCCGCCCAGCTGAAGGCTGGTCTGGAGCGTGAGCTTCGCCTGGACCTCTCGCTCGAACCCGGGCAGGCCGCACCGGCCGCAGCCTCGTTCGTGCTGCGTTACCAACCCAACGGCACGCGAGCCCAGGCCGTCATCGAAGCCAGTCGTGCTGCCGAGGCCATCGATTGGGCCCAGGCCCTGCGTGCGGACCGGCTCATCGGCGAGTTCTCCTTGACGCCGGCGTCCCTCGAGGACGTCTACGTCGACCTTGTTTCTGCCACGCCAGACGACTCCCCGGACCCGGCGCCGGCGGCGTCGGCGCCGGCCGAGGAGGTCTCCCATGCCCGCGCTGCGTAGCTACACGCTGCTGATCCGATGGCAAGCACTCCGACTCAAGAGCTTCCTGCCCCTGGCCTTCGTGGTCCAGAGCCTCTTCGCCTTCGGCATCGTGGTCGGCTATCCGCTCTTCTTCCCCCAGATCGACGAGATGACCGTCCTCTTCCTGGCCACCGGGGCTCCGGCGGTCACGCTCATCACCATGGGCGTGGTGGTGCTGCCGCAGGTGGTGGCCCAATCCAAGCTGGAGGGCTCGCTCGAGTTCATGCGCAGCCTGCCGGTGCCGCGGATGGCCTACCTCATGGCTGACCTGACGGTATGGCTGGCGGTGGTCCTGCCCGGCGTCGTCTTCGGTGTCGCGGTCGGCGCCTGGGCCTTCGACCTCGCGCTCTCGGTCAGCTTCGCCATCGTGCCGGCGGTGCTGCTGACGGTGACGACTGCGGCCGCCCTGGGCTACGCCATGGCCTCACTGCTACCACCGATGATGGCCATGCTGCTCTCGCAGGTGCTCGTCTTCGGGGTCCTGCTGTTCTCCCCCATCAACTACCCCGCGGAGCGGCTGCCCGAGTGGATGCAGACGATCCACTCGCTCTTGCCGGTGCAGGCCATGGGTGAGGTCATCCGCGGTTCGCTCGCAAGCGACATCTTCCCGCTCACGATCGCTCCCTTCATCACGCTGGCCATCTGGTGCGGGGCCGCCCTGGCCTTGAGCTACGTCACCTTGCAGCGTCGCGCCTGAACGCCAACCTCCCTGTAGCCTCTCCTCCGTGAGCGAGACGAGAAGACACGTCGCGGGGGAGGGGCCCCTCACCTACGGGCGTGTCCTGCACGAAGCGCTGGGCATGTTCCGCCGGCATTACCGGCGCGTGGCGCTGGTGGCGCTGCTGCTCTTCGTGCCACCACCGTTGCTGTCCGTGGCGCTACGAGGGCTGCGCGACTCGCTCGAAGCCGATCCCGGGCTGGTCCGCGGCCTCGGCTTCGTCCTCGGTCTGCTGCTGGTCACGCTCATCCGGCTCTTCGGCCCGGTGGTCTACGCGGGCTACCTCGATGAAGCGGTCGGCCACGAGTACTTCAAAGGACACCGGGTCCACTTCCGCACGCTGCTGAGAACGCTGCCCTGGGGCCGACTGCTGGTGGCCGACCTCGCGCTCATCCTCGGCACGACCATCGGGCTCTCCTTGCTGGTCGTGCCCGGGGTCGTGTACATGACCCTCTTCGCGCTCGTGGGCCCGGTCATCGTGCAGGAGCGCCATGGCGTCGTCGACGGCTTCGCCCGTACCTTCCGCCTGAGCCGGGCCGCCTGGCCCATGATCCTCGTGCTGGTCGTCGGCTTCATCGTCGTCGAGATGGCCGTCCACGAGCTCGTGCACCAACTCACGCACCACTCCGACTTCTGGCTGCAGGTCACGGCATCCTGGCTGGTGGCCGCGCTCATCGGCGGCATCGTCGGCCTCATCGAGGTAGCCCTCGCCACCGAGCTCATGGCACGCGACCCGCAGCGGCCGGCCTCCGTCCGATCCACCGGTCCGCGAGCCTCGTGACCGCCTCGTCCCGGTCGGCGTTCGCGCCCGCGGCGTGCTGGTCGCGTGCGCACGATGGAACGATTCACGCGCCGCGCACCTCTATGTAGGTAAGAGGCACAGCGACCGGGCACGTTCCTGCGTCCCCCGTGGACACTCCGGTCGCACCTTCTCCCTCTGGGAGACGCGTCGAGGGCTATCTCTTCCTCCTCCTGGCCCCCGGCGCGTTTCCCTGTGCCACCGAGATCAATGCGCGTCCTGGGCCCCGGCGCACGAAGGCCCCGCTCGAGGTCGAGCGAGGCCGTTGGACTGGTCGATGCTACGGGGCGGGCTCTGGTGCGGGTGGCCCCTGCCCGTTGGTGATGTAGCCGAAGACGACGCCGGATGCATCGTGCACGTCGAACACGACGAACGCCCTCAGGCCCTCGAAGCCGCCCGCTCCCTCGCACCAACCGCTCTCCGCCCCCTGGTCATCGACCGCGGCGCCTTCGAAGCGACACGACCACTCCCCGCCTTCGGCTTCGATCGTGGCCGCGCTGCTCCAGATCACTGCCGGGCTGGCTCGGTACCGCTAGCCTGCAGGCTCTGGTAGCTGTTGTCGAGCACGGTGCGGGTGCCGGTCATGCGCGGATCGCTCGTCGTGAGCGTCTGGTCCCGGTAGCCGGTCTCGGTGTGGACGACGAGGCCATTCACCGCCTACCATCTCGCTGCCGTCGGTCGTGAGTCCGATGGGCGAGTCCATCCCACCTCGGAGACCCGGCGAAGAACGCCCAATCGTCACCGACTGCCTCCGGACCCACGGCAGCCGGCCGACGGTCGGTCTCGCCATCCTCCAGGTCGATGAGGGCGAAGCCCGCCCCGAGCGCGAGCGCGGCGACCACCGCGGTTACTCCTGCTGCGATGAACATGGTCCCTGACCTCCGTTGTTCGTATGGTGCTGGCCCGAACGGCCACCGGCGGGGGCGCCGGTGGCTCTGCTTCGTCGGTGCCCTGGCGATCTCCCGGGCGAGAGCCATGGCATCGACATCGACAGGGGCCTGGTTGGCGTACCGACGCAAGGCGTCGGCAAGACGGGATTTCGAAGGTGTCGCGGGATCAGCCATCGTCAAGCTCCTTGCGCAGGCGTTCGACGAGTCGGGAGAGTCGGCTGCGGACGCCGGAGGCACTGCAGGCCCAGTTGCTGGGCGATATCGCTTGAGCTCGAGGCCGCTGACGTAGCGCAGCGCGAGCAGGCTGCGCTCGTCGGGCTTGAAGTCGGGCCAGTGCGCGTTCGAGGTCCACCGTGTCGATCCAGTCGGCCGGGTCGGATCACAGGCGCAGGCGGTGCCTGGTTGCATCTCGACTCGACCCCGCGGCGCTTCGCGTGGCGGACGAGCCCCCGGCCTCGTTGGCGCTGATGGCCACGAGCCACGAGCGGATGCGCTCGGGCTGGCGCACGCGTGTGGAGGCGCCTCCAGGCGATGGTCCACGCGTTCTGCGCGGCCTCGCGCGCGAGCTCGGGGTCACCGACCACGACGTAGGCCGCGCGGACCATGGGTTCGTGGTGTTCGGCGATCAGGCGTGCGAGGGCGACCTCGTCACCCGCGGCGGCGAGCTCGACGGTTCCCGCGCTGGTTCTGGCGTCCACGATGGCGCTCTCCATGTGAAGGAGATGCCCCCCCGAGACCGAAGTGTCCCAGCAGCGTCGCGAGGATATCGTCCCCGCGCGGGTGCTACTCGCTGGTGACGCGACCGAACGGGCGAGCGCTGATGTCGCCCCACACGCCCGAACGAGCGTAGACGTCTGCCCGTGCCAGCGCCAGCGCCGCCGCCGCGTCGTCGGCGCGCACCAAGAGGATCGACGAGGTCAGCCCGTCGCTGTAGGCACCGGCCTCGATGACCGTGCCGGCCTCGCGCAGCTCGGCCACACGAGCGAGATGCTCGGCGCGCACCGCGGGCCGCTTCTCGGCCGCCTCGGGCGTGTACTGCGCTTCGACCAGGAAGATGGACTCGACCTTGACGCCGGCTGGGATCTCGCTCATCGGTGCCTCCGTGGTGTGACTGTCGCGGACTTGCCCCTACACCGTACGATGTGTGCCTCATGGCCGTCCTGCTGCGCCTGTCGGCTGCCCTGCTCATCGTCCTCGTCGCGAGCGGCTGCAGCTTGCTGCCCCTGCTCGCGCCCGATGCCGAGCCGACCGTCGATGCCGAGCCCGACCGTTTCCCCGATGTCCTGGCCGTGGAGCTGCGCCCGGCGGGGGAGCGTGTCTACGACGTGGCGGTGACCATCTCCTCGCCCTACGACACGCCCCAGCGCTATGCCGATGGCTGGCGCGTGCTCGATCCCGACGGCAGTGTGCTGGGCACGCACACGCTGCTGCACGACCACGCGGCCGAGCAGCCGTTCACGCGAACGCAGCGAGGGCTGCACATCCCCGACGGCGTGACCACGGTCACGGTCGAGGGCCGCGATCAGGTCAACGGCTACGGCGGCGCGACCATCAGTGTGGAGGTACCGCAGTGAGGTCCTCGGTGATCACGGTGACGGTGCTCGCGGCGGCGCTGGTGATGGCTACGCCTGCGGCGGCACAAGGCGACCCCGCCGACGTCTGCCTGGAGGTCGCCTCGGGCGTGCTTTCGGCTGAGGAGTGGAACGCTCTCGACGAAGCGGTCGAGGTTGCCGTGGTGGCACGACCGCTGCTGTTTCCTGCGCCCTCGATCCACACCCGAGGCTCGCGTCTGGATATCGACAGCGGACACCCGGGGCTGGCCGTGGGCGAGGGTCCCTGCCTCGAGCCCGGTCACGAGTGGTCGGCTCGCTTCGACCGGGTCTTCCTCGAGGCCGGCGCCGATCTGATGCTGGAGCAGGCGCCGACCACGCCCGGCATCGGCTCCGAGGTCGCGCTCGAGTGGTATCCCGACGAGACCCGGGTGCGCACCACGCTCGAGTTCGCGGGGCCGCTGGACTTCCCCAACGGGACCTGCTGGATCGACGACGTGCTGACGGTCGAAGCGGGTGTGGTGCTCGCGAGTGGTGAGCACGGGTTGCGCACCAGCCCCTTCGCCGAGGGCGCTTGCCGGCGTTTTGCCGATCACCTGCCCGACGGTGGGGCCGGCGAGCAGGCGGTCACGCTGCTGCCAACCACGGTCGAGCTGGGCGATGGCACGACCGTGCGCCTCGTGGCCGATGACGTGTTCGTGCGCGAGGACGCGGTGGTGGTAGCGGGCAGCCTCGCGCGCGACTAGGTCGCCTGGGGCTCCCGCCGCCAGGCTTCGGCCAGCTCTTCGACGACGGCATCGGCCACGGCTTCGGCCGCGCCCTCTCGTTCCTGCTCGTCCGACCAGGTCCAGGCCTCGAGGTACTCGTCAGAGCCGACCAGTCCCTCGGCCATGGCAACGCGGTCGATCTCCTGTTGGAGGAACCCGGGCAGCATCTTCGACACGGTGGCGCCGGTGTCGTCGGTGACCTTGATCTGTGAGGGGATGTCGCGCCACGACATCACGCGATACGTCGCCATCGCCAGAGCCTACGACATCGGTGCCCGACGGAGGTGCTCAGGGAAGCCCGCTGGCGGGTTGCCGCGGAGTACCGCCGAGCGCTGGGCGTGGCGGTCCCAGCGTACCTTGAGCCAGTCGTAGTCGCGCTGGTGGAAGGGGCAGACCTTGATGCAGATGGAGCAGCCGTGGTTGCGCACGAAGTAGGGCAGACAACGGTCGGGCTCGATCGAGGTGACGCGACCACTCGCGTGCCGGATCGGCTCGGTGCGGATAGCGTCGGGCGGGCACTGGCGCACGCACTTGACACACTCGGCACAGAAGTCCTCGATCCAGGCGTGTTCCTCGCCTCCGCTGTCAGGCAGGTCCTCGATGCTGGTGAACACCGCTGCGAGGCGCACACGGGGGCCGAACTCGGGCGTGATGAGCAGGCCGTGCATGCCCTGCCAGCCGAGGCCGGCTGCCTGCGCCAGCGGCGGGTACAGCGTGAGCCCCCCGAGCGGGTGTCCAGCCTGTGCGGAGTAGCCCAGCTCGCGCAGATGACGGGCGATGGCGTTGGCCGCGATGCCTAGCTCGTTGTACGTTTCGTGCACCATCACGGCGGAGTCCGCGCTGGGCGAGGCGTCCATGCGCTCGCGATCCATCTCCATGGTGAGCACGATGGCGTGCGCGTGGAGCACGGCCTTGCCCTCGAAGACGAGCTCGGGCGGTACGCGCGTGTAGCCGAACGTAGTCCACGCCCACGCGAGCGCATGAACGCCTCCAGGCCTGCTCGCTCGTGCTGATCCATCGACGTGCGCGGCACGGGTGGGTTGTCCTTGATCTCGGTCAACGAGGCCTTGATGTTGCGGGCGCTCGAGAGCACGTGCGGCAGCGAGCGTGGGAAGCCGGGCATCGGTCGGTGCAGCCCTTCGACCGCCATCGACTCGGTCACGATCTCGATCCGTCGCGGCGAGTCTGGTGCGGCGTGGACGCCGCCCGGCCTGGCCGCGAGCTCGTCCTCGAGCCGCCAGGTCGGCTGCAGGATGAAGCGCATGAGCAGGCGCTTGAAGCGGTGCACGCCACCGGCGAGCGCTCGGGCAGCGATCCCGGATGGCGGCGCTGCTGCGGTCTGGCTCACCCCCTGACGCTACCACGGCCGCGGTTGTCCACATCGTCGCGGACGCCGGCTAAGAGGCCGTCGCTACCGTGCTCGCCATGCCTCATCGAGACCGCCGCCGCCGACACCGCACCTGCCTCAGCGTCGCGCTGGTTGCATCCCTGCTGGCGGCGGCCGTGCCGCTCGGGACGATCGCCGCGGAGCAGGACCCTCGGATCGCGCGTGCACTGGCCTACCCGCACGCGCCGGACCGCCTGATCGTCGGATTCGAGCCCGGCAACGCGACCTCGGCGCGGCGCAGCAGTGCACGGGTGCCGGGTGTGGCTTCGATCCGCCGCGTCTCGCCCTTGAGCCGCCGCAGCGTCGTCGTGGAGTTGGCGCCAGGCAGCTCGCTGGCTCGGGCCATGGTCCAGATCGGCGGCCAAGAGGGCGTGGCCTACGTGGAGCCGGACTATCTCGTCGAAGCTGCGGAGACCGCGGATGACCCCTGGTACACCGATGGCGACCACTGGGGCATGTACGGTTCCGACACCGTGCCCCACGCCAATCCCTTTGGCTCGGGCGCCGGCGCTGCCTGGCGGCAAGGCTTCGTCGGCAGCGACAGGGTCCACGTCGGCATCATCGACGAGGGCATCAAGGTCGATCACCCCGATCTGGCGGCGAACATCTGGACCAACCCCGCTGAGACCGTCAACGGCCTCGATGACGACGACAACGGCTACGTGGACGACGTTCACGGATGGGACTTCGTCGCCGACGACCCGACCGTCTACGACGGCACCATCGACGACCATGGCACCCACGTGGCCGGCACGGTCGGCGCCCGTGGCGGAAACGGCATCGGTGTCGCCGGCGTGGGCTGGCGGGTGACGCTGATCCCGGCCAAGTTCCTGGGGGCCAGGGGCGGCTACATCAGTGACGCCGTGCGGGCGATCGACTACATCACCGACCTCACGTCGCGTCACGATCTCGACATCGTGGCCACCAACAACAGCTGGACCGGCGGGGGCTACAGCCAGGCCTTGGCCGACGCCATCGACCGTGCCGGTGACGCCGGCATCCTGTTCGTGGCTGCCGCCGGGAACGACGGACGTGACATCGATGCCACGCCCGCGTACCCAGCGGCTCATCGCTGCACGACCCATGCCGATGGCAGCGCTCGCGGCTGGGATTGCGTCATCTCCGTGGCCAACCTCACCTCGGCCGGCGCCCGCAACAGCAAGTCGAACTGGGGCCGGGTGGGGGTGAGTCTTGGAGCCCCAGGCACGACCATCGTCAGCACGCACCCCGTGGAGGACGGCTATGCCTACTACTCCGGCACGAGCACGGCTGCCCCGCACGTGACCGGAGCCCTGGCGCTGTGCGCGAGCCTGGACCCGTCGCTGCGTGCCCGTGACCTCGCGGAGCTGATCCTCGACACGGTCGCCCCCACTGAGTCGATGACCGGAAGCACCGCCAGTGGTGGCCGCCTGGACATCGGCGCACTCGTCGAGCGCTGTGCGCCGGCGCCGCCGCCGACGGGCGGGACGACGGTCTACGTGGATGACCTCGATCCCGAGTTCCGCCGCTTCGGAACCGGCTGGAACGAGGCCACGACCGGCCTTCGAAGCCACGCCTACTGGACTGGGACGCGCGACGACAAGCGCACCCGCTTCGCGTCCTGGAAGCCGCAGCTGCCTGCTGCCGGCCGCTACCTCGTGATGGCCTGGATCCCCGGGTCGAACGCGACCTCGCGCAAGGCGACCTACCGCATCAAGGGCGCCCGTGGCTGGGTCTCGCGCGTGCGCAGCCAGTACAAGCGGCGCGGCTCATGGGCCAGCCTTGGCGAACACGACCTGACCGCGACACCCATCGTCCAGCTCGCCGACAACACGGGCGAGCCCGCGGCCTGGGGGCGCCGCCTGGCCTTCGACGCTGTGCGCTTCATCTACGTCGATGGGTGGGCGAGCACGGCCCACGGTCGCCGCGCCGGACACGACGAAGCCCCGCGACGCTAGCGCGGGGCTCAGGCGCATCGTGCGCGGGCGAGGGGAGTCGCCCACGCGATCAGCTCGTCGGGACCTCGACCTCGTCGACCTCGATGCTGGTCAGGCGGAAGGAGAACGGCTCGTCCTCCTTGGCGCTGAAGTGCAGGATCGAACCCTCGGCCACCGAGCCTTCGCTCAGCAACGGCCAATGGAGCTCCACCGAGTCGGTGTCGATGCCCGACTCCTCGCCGACGTCGAGGTAGACGTCGGTCACTCGCGTGGCGTGAGCCTCCTTGGCGTGCTCGAGCACGATCTCCAGGATGCGTTCGGTGACTCCGGCTTCATGCATGGACGGGCTCCCCTTGTGGCGATACGGGGCGCGCCCCCTGGAGCGCCCCCACGACCTGCGCCGCTGCGACCGGTACGGCCGCGGCGACGGCGTCGCTCAGTTCCTCGCCGAAGACGTCGCCTCGCTCGATGACGATGCCTACGACCTCGATCTCAGACGGCAGGTCCGCACCGATGGCACGGCCTGCTTCGATGGCGGCTGGCAGGGGAGCATCGTGCGTCGAGTCGAGGTGACTCGCGACACGAGTCTCCACCATCGACAGCGGTTTGCACCAGACGCTGCCGGGCTGGGCTGTCGGGTCGATGATGGCATCGACGATGATGGCCCGCCGATATCCTACGAGCAGCTCCATCAGGCTCACGCCGCCGACACAGGCCTGCTGCAGGCTGGCTGCGTCGCCGGTGAGCCCGTCGAGCTCGTCGATGACGCGCCAGCCGACCCCGTCGTCGCCCAGGATAGGATTGCCGAGGCCAACGACGAGTGTCTCACCGGGTTCGGCGATGCGCAGGCCATAGGCCTCGACGGCATCAGTCACGGCGCAGCTCCTTGAGCGCGTTGCCGTCCTTGTCGCGGATGGTGACGACCATGGGCATCTGGCCCGGCATCGTGTGCGTGGCGCAGCCGAAGCAGGGGTCATAGGCCCGGAAGCCCATCTCGATGCGATCGAGCAGGCCGTCGGTCACCACGGTGCCCTTGGTGATCAGGCTCTTGGCAGCCTTGTCCACGGACATCGCGATGGGACCGTAGTTGTTGGTCGTGCCGACGATGAGGTTGACGCGAGTGATCACGCCGTTCTCGTCGGTCCAGTAGTGGTGGGTGAGGGTGCCGCGCGGCGCCTCCACCGTGCCCACGCCCTCGGTCGGGATCTCGGTCGGGACGGCGCGCACGTCGGGCGAGGTGATCTCAGGGTCGTTCACCAGCGCCTGTACCGTCTCGGCCGCCTGCATCAGCTCGACGAGGCGAGCCCAATGGGTCGCACCGCGGCTGTGCACCGGCGTGCCCTCGGGTGAGAGCGTGGCGAAGTACTGCTCGTATGCCGCCTGGGCCTTGGGCGTGGCCATGCCCGACGCGACGTTGAGCCGGCCCAACGGGGCCACCGTGTACATGCCCGAGTCGGCGCCGTCGACGAGGCCCTTCCAGCCGACCTTCTTGAGGTAGGGGAACTTGAGGAACGTCCAGGGCTCGACCTTCTCGCTGATCCAGTCGCGGTAGTCCTTGGGCTCGTACTGGCCGTGGACCGAGCCGTCGGGCCCCACGACCTTGACCTGGCCGTCGTAGAAGGTGACCTTGTCATCGGCATCGACGAGGCCGCTGTAGTAGGTCTCGTGGGTGTAGAGGTCGCCCTTGACGATCTCCTCGATGGCCTCGTCCTTGAGCATCGAAGCGAAGAGCTCGAGGCTGAAGCTGCCGAACTCGACCATGGCGTCGGCGAGGGCCTTGATCTCGTCGCGCTCCTCGTCGCTGATGGCCTTGGTCTGGCCGCCCGGGACAGAGGTGCAGGGGTGGATGCGGCGGCCGCCGATGATCTCGATGACGCGGTGGCCGGCCTTGCGTGCGTTGATGACCTTCCCGCCGACCTCGGCCCCGACCTTCTTGACCACGCCGAGGATGTTGCGCTCGGCCTTGGGTGCGTCCGGGCCCATGATCAGGTCCGGCCCGCTGAGCACGTAGAAGTGCGTGGCGTGGTCGGTCACATAGAAGGCGTTGTAGAGCAGCTCCCGCAGCATGCGGCCGGTGCGTGGGATCTGCACCCCGTAGGCGGCGTCACCAGCCTTGGCCGCGGCCATGTGATGGGCCTCCGGGCAGACGCCGCAGATACGGTTCGTCAGCGCCGGCATGTCCTCCACGGGACGGCCCACACAGAAGGCCTCGAAGCCGCGTAGCTCCGGGATCTGGAAGTACGTGTGCTCGACGTCACCGGCCTCGTCGAGCAGGATCTCGATCTTGCCGTGACCCTCCAGACGAGTGACGGGATCGATGGTGATGCGTGTCATGACCGACCCCCGTGAAGCAGCGAGGCTGCCAGGCTGAAGCGATAGAACTGGCCGACCGTGTCCGGCAGACCTGCGAGCACGCGCTCGATGTCCTCCGGCTCACTGGCCTCCACCACCGAGGCGTAGGCGCTGAGCAGGCGAGCCCCGAAGTCCGCCACGCCCTGCGTCGCGCCGTAGCAGCCGATGCAGGGTGCCCCGGCAGCGGGGCACTTGGCGCCGCAGCCGTCCCGGGCCGCCGGACCGCAGCAGGGCAGGCCCTGCTCCAGCAGACACAGGTTCGGGTCGACCTCGGCCAGCGTCTGGATGCGCTTGAACTCCTTGATGTTCTTGACGCCGCGCTCGCGCGTGCACTCGTCGCAGACGGTCGAGACCCCCGCGCCGAGCACGGCACCCTTGGGCGGCAGCGGCCCGGTGCCGTCGAGCGCCGCCGTGACCGCGCCGAGCACCTCGGCGATGCGCTCGGTCTCGGGCGGGCAGCCCGGCACCGAGTAGTCGACGTCCACGACCTGGCCCAACGTTCGTAGCCGAACCTCGAGGGTCGGCAGCTCCAACTCGCCGAAGGGCGACGCCCACGGTCCGTTGGGTGTCCCGCCGTTGACGTCGTTGAGCTCGGGATCGTAGGCGGCCGCGAACACGGCCGAGACCGGACGCTGGTTGGCAAGACCCGGGATGCAGCCCTCGCTGGCACATGAGCCGAAGGCGACCAGCACCTTCGACTTGGCCCGCAGCAGGTGCGCCATCTCGGCGTCCTCGTCGGTGCGGATGCCGCCATCGAAGAGGCAGACGTCGATCTCGTCGTCCGCCATGTCGCGCACGTCCTGGCGCTTGCCGTCCATGGCGGCCGGCCAGAAGACCGGCTCCCAGCGCTCGGTGAACTCGATGAGCTTCATGCCCAGGTTGAGCACGGCCACATCGCAACCTCCGCAGGCGGAGGCCCAGTACATGGCCAGCTTGTAGCGGGGCTTGGCTTCGGCTTCGGCCGGGGCCGCGGCGGTCTCCTCGACCGGTGCCTCGACCGCTGCCTGGGCCACGGTCTTGGCGGTCATGCCTCGACCTCCTCTGGCTTGAAGGCCGCAGCCGGGGCGTCAGGTCGTGACTCCAGCGCGACGCGGATCTCGGGTGGGATGGGGCCAAGGGTCTTGATCTCGTCCACGATGCGGGCCATCTCGTCGGCGAAACGCTGGCCCTCGGCGGCGCTGGCGTAGAAGCGCTGCAGGCGGGCCGGCTCGATCCCCAGGTCGGACAGCGTCCGGCGCAGGAAGATGAAGCGCCGGAGGGCCTTCACCGACTGGATGCGGTAGTGGCAGTCCTCCGGCCAACAGCCGGTCATGATCGACCGCGTCGGCCCCCTTGGCGAAGCCTTCGAGGATGAACTCGGGCTCCATGCGTCCGGAGCACATCAGGCGGATGAGCCGGACGTTGTGCGGGTACTTGACGCGGGCCGTGCCCGCGAGGTCGGCCGCGCGATAGCTGCACCAGTTGCAGGTGAAACCGAGGATGAGTGGTTCGAATGGCTCCGCCGCGACGGCCGCTGCCGTGGTCACGGTGGTGGTCGCAGGTGCGGTCATGCCGTCGCTCCCACTGCTTCATCGGCTTGAACGCCGGTGCCGGCCTCCGAGGGGAAGCTCAGCAGCCCGTCGATCTGGGCCAGGATCTGGTTGTGGCTGAAGCCGCTACCAGCGATGGCATTGGCGGGGCAAGCTGCCACGCACACGCCACAGCCCTGGCAGAGCTTGGGGTTGATCTCGGTGACCATCGCGCCCTCATCGAAGGTGATGGCGCTGAAGGGGCAAAGGTCGTTGCAGATGCGACAACCGGAGCAGCGCTCGGCATCGACCGTGGCCCGGTATGGCTCCATGGCGATCTCGCCCTGGGCGATGCGGCTGAGGATGGTAGCCGCGGCCGCGGCGCCGTTCGAGACGCTCGTGGGGATGTCGCGCGGGCCGAGCGTGGCTCCGGCGGCGAAGACGCCGTCGGTCATGGTCGCCACCGGCGCCAGCTTGGCGTGGCGCTCGATGATGAAGCCGTTGGTGCTGCAGCCGACGCCGAACATGCGTGCCACCTCGGTGGCGTCCGGTTGGGGCTCGAGGCCCGTCGAGAGGATGACCATGTCCACCGGCACGCGGCGCTTGATACCGGCGAGGGTGTCCTCCACCTGCACGATGAGCCGGCCCTCGTGCTCCTCCTCCTCTGGGTAGCGCAGCGAGTCGGTGACCTCAGCCACCCGCCCGCGGATCATCTGCGTGCCCTCGTCGAGGATGCGGTTGTAGAACTCGTCGTAGCCCTTGCCGGGTGTGCGCATGTCGATGTAGCACTCGTACACGTCAGCGTCCGTGTGCTCCTTGACCAGGTGCGCGAACTTGAGCGACTGCATACAGCAGATGGCCGAGCAGTACTCGTTGGTGTTCTTGTCGCGGGAGCCGACGCAGTGGACGATGGCCACCGAGCGCGGCGTGGTCACGCCGTCGCGCAGGACGATCTTGCCGCCGGTCGGGCCGGCAGCGTTGCTCATGCGCTCGAACTCCATGGAGGTGAAGACGTTGGGCAGGCGCCCGTAGCCGAAGGCCTCGATGCGGCGTGCGTCGAATGGCTGGAAGCCGGTCGCGAGCAGGATGTTGCCCACGTTGAGCTCGACGAATTCGTCGGTCTGGGTGAAGTCGATGCAGTCGACCGGGCAGAACTTCTCGCAGGCCTTGCAGGTGCCCTTCTGGAAGTAGGTGCAGTCGTCCGGCGTCAGCACCGGGTACTTGGGCACCGACTGCGGGAAGGGTGTGTAGATGGCCTTGCGATAGCCGAGGCCAGCTTCGAAGCCGGTGTCGATGACCTGGACCGGGCACTTCTCCCAGCAGATGCCGCAACCGGTGCAGTCGGCCTCCACCACCATGCGTGGCTTGTGCTTGACCTTGACCTTGAAGTCACCGACCGAGCCGTTGACCTCCTCGACCTCGCTCCAGGTATGGAGCGTGATGTTCGCATGTGCGCCTGCGTCGACCATCTTGGGGGTCAGGATGCAGGCGGCGCAGTCGAGCGTGGGGAAGGTCTTGTCGTACTGGGCCATGTGGCCGCCGATGGACGGCTCGCGCTCGACGATGTGGACCGGGTAGCCAGCATCGGCGATCTCCAGCGCCGCAGTGATGCCGGCGATGCCGCCACCCACGATGAGCGTGGCGTTGTTGATCGGGGCGATGAGCGGTTCCAGCGGCACCTGCTCGGCGACGCGATAGACACCGCCGGCGATGATGGCCTTGGCCTTCTCGGTGGCCTTGGCCCTGTCGGTGTGGACCCACGAGACCTGCTCACGGATCGACACCAGCTCGGCGAGGTAGGGGTTGAGGCCGGCGTTGGAGCTGGCCTCGCGGAAGGTCTTCTCGTGCATGTGCGGCGAGCAGGCACCGACTACGATGCGCTCGAGGCCGTATTCCTTGATGTCATTCTCGATGAGCTCCTGGCCCAGGCTCGAGCACATGAAGGGGTAGTCGCGCGATACGACCACGCCCTTGTCGCCGAGCTCCTCGAGAGCCCAGTCTCGGACCTCCTCGACGTCGACCATGGCGGCGATATTGGTGCCGCAGTGACAGATATAGACGCCGGTCTTGGGGGCGGTCATCGCAGCTCCTCCTCGTCCGCTCGCGGTGCTGGTGAGGGCAGCGTGGGATCACCGCGGCGCCTGCGCGCCGGCTTGGCCGCAGCCGCCTTCGCGGCTTCTTCCTCCTCGGTCAGTGGGGCCTCGATGCCGATGTTGGCGAGCGCCGGGCGGGCGGAGATCGATCTCGCGTCCGAAGCCCAGCTTCTTGGCCGGCATCCCGTAGGCCAGGCCCATCAGCTGCGTGAAGAACAGGATGGGCATGTGGTGGCTCTCGCGGAAGTGGTGGTTCATCTCCCGCTGGTAGAAGTCGATGTTCATCTGGCACATGGGGCAGACCGTGACCATCGCGTGCGCGCCCACCCGCTCGGCCTCGACGATGAGGCGGCGAATGAGCTCGAGGCCCGTCTCGGGGCTGATCTGCGTCATGTGGCCGCCGCAGCAGTCGGTCCGGCGCGAGAAATCGACCACGTCCGCGCCCAGCGTCAGCAGCAGTTGGTCGAGCGCGTGTGGGTGCTCGCGGTGCTGCCAGCGGTCGTCGTAGTCCGGCCGCGACACCAGGCAGCCCATGTAGGGCGCCAGCTTGAGGCCGGTCAGTGGCCGCGTGACATGCTCGCCGACCTGTTCGAGGCCGACGTCGTCGATCATGATCTCGAGCAGGTGCCGGACCTTGACCGCTCCGGGCGTGTAGTGCATGCCGTCGGCACCGAGGGCGTCGTTGACGTTCTCCGCCAGTTCGCGCGACTCACGCACGTAGGCGTCCGTACGCGCGAGGTTCACGTAGCAGGCGCTGCACGGCGCCACGAGCGTGTCGGAGCCGTTCTTCTGCTGCTCGGCCAGGGCCAGGTTGCGCCCGACCAGTGCCTGCGAGCGGAGCGGGCTGATGCCCATGTACTCGGTGGCGCCACAGCAGTTCCAGTCATCGAGTTCGGCCAGCCCGACGTCGAGCGTGGGCAGGACCGCCTCGATGGAGTCGTGATAGGCCTTGCCGGTGCCGTCCATGGAGCAGCCCGGGTAGTACATGTACTTGGCCATCAGTGCGCTCCCCCACTCGCGGGCTTCTCGTCGAAGACCGCGCGCTGCTTGGCCTGCTCGATCTCGGTGGCCCGGTCGAGGATGGCGTTGAGCCCCTCGATGCTCTTGATCTTGTGCGGCCTGAAGCCCATCCGGCCCTTGGTGACCATGCCGATGCCCGATGTGGTCATGCCCGGCAGGCGGGTCATGTAGTGGCGCAGGTAGTGCTTGGCCACGAGGCCGACCTCGAAGCTGCGGCCGTAGGCATGGATGTAGTCGACGAAGGTCTTGCTGAAGTCCGGGGCCACGTGGCTGGGCACGCGGTCCTCCTGGGTGGCCTTGGCCTTCAACGCGTACATCACGTCCGGGATGTGGATCTTCTGGGGGCAGCGGACGGCGCAGAGGTAGCAGCTGACACACATCCAGGGCGTGTTGCTGTCCATGACCTTGTCACGGGCGCCGGCCCGCACGAGCGCGAAGATCTGGCGTGGGGTGTGGTCCATGTCCGCGTACGACGGACAGGACCCCCCGCAGGTCCCGCATTGGATACAGGTCTCCAGGCGGGAGTCAGCCGGAATCATGGCGATGACTTCCTCTTGGAACGTGGCCGCTCGCCTACCCCCAACGGGCGCAGGCGGTGGCGGAACGGCAGCCTTCGGCATCTCTTCGCCTCTTTATGCTCATCCGCCCGCGGACCACGATGAAGCGGCGACCGCGGGCGACTATTCGGACGGCTATGTGTCAGACATGGCCCACGACTCGGGTCGTCGGGAACGCCGGGGGAAAGCCTCCGCTGGCTCGAGCTATTCGGTTACTCGGTAGCGTCGGCCTCGAACCCCGTAACCAGACAGGGCCACCCGGCCCGAGTCCGGTGCGCCGTTGGACCTAGTGCATACGCATTCATCGGACAGTGGCAGGCTGTTGATTCGGTCCCGGAATCGGGCGTGCGAGCGCAAGTCCGGCGCCGCACCACGGCCTTGCGTCGTGGTGCTGTGCGGTCGTACCATGCCCGCCGGCAAGGAACGACCGTCGTCACGACCAGTGTCCTGGACGGATCAGGGAGGGTCCGCCCAGGACGCCCTCCAGCCAACGCGCCGCCGGCCGCCTTGCTGCTGCCGTCACGCTCCTATCGGCCATGGCCTTGAGCGCCACGCCCGTGGTCGCCCAGGTGGAACCGTCGCCACTCGGTGACGACCGCGGTCCGCTCGCCGCGGGTGCCTACGTCGATACCTCGACCGGCCCCAGCGTCAACTTCACCGTCGACGACTCCTGGGTCCTGTCCGGCGAGCCGCTGCCCGAGGTCGGCACGGAGCTGGCGCCCGACGGCTTTCCCGGCATCGTGACCCTGACCCCTTCGGCGGCACCGTCTTCAAGGACGCCTGCGCGAAGAAGGGCCGGGTCGACAAGCGGCTCAAGCGCACCGCGGCGTGGTCGCTCGGATCATCGCCGCCGCCGCCGAGGACGAGGACGAGGTCGTGGTCATCGAGACTCCGCAGGACACCGGAGCGTCACCCTTCGCCTTTCTCGACAAGGCCATGGAGTTGACCGAGAGTATCGAGATCACGCCTGCCGACGCAGCTGGACCTGACGCCGAGGCAGACGCCGGCTGACGCGGCCTGACGGTGGGCCTCTTGCGGGCGGATGATGTGCACGTCATCCACCCGCACTCGAGGCATGCCATGCGCGCGCTTGTCAAGACCGCACCCGAGCCAGGGCTGGAGCTGCGCGAGATGTCCACCCCGCAGGTCGGCATCAACGATGTCCTCGTCCGCGTGCACAAGGCCGGCATCTGCGGAACCGACCTGCACATCGAGTCGTGGGACCCGTGGGCGCTGGAGCACATCAAGACGCCGCTCATCGTGGGCCACGAGTTCGTGGGCGAGATCGTGGAGGTCGGGGCCAACGTCAGCGACTTCCACCCCGGCGAGATCGTCAGCGGCGAGGGCCATGTGGTCTGTGGACGTTGTCGCCACTGCCTCGCGGGCCGGCGCCACCTGTGCGCCCACACTATCGGCCTCGGCGTCGGTCGTGACGGCGCCTTCGCCGAGTACGTCGCGCTGCCTATGACCAACGTCTGGCACCAGTGGCCCGACATCGACGAGGACGTGGCCGCGGTCTTCGACCCCTTCGGCAACGCGGTCCATACGGCGCTCGAGTTCCCCGTCCTGGGCGAGGACGTGCTCGTCTCCGGCGCCGGGCCCATCGGCCTGATGGCGACGGCCGTGGTCCGCCACGCTGGTGCCCGCTACGTGGTCGTCACCGAACCCAACGCCTACCGACGGGAGCTGGCGATGCGCATGGGCGCCACCACGGTGGTCGACCCGGCGGTCGGGGACCTGGCCGAGGTGCAGCGCGAGCTGGGCATGGTCGAGGGCTTCGACGTGGTGCTGGAGATGTCCGGCGTACCCTCTGCCATCCGGGGCGCGCTCGCGCACATGGCCCACGGCGGGAAGCTGGCACAGCTGGGCATCCCCACCGAGGAGATCACCCTCGACTTCAACGAGATCGTCTTCAAGATGCTGACCGTGGCCGGCATCTACGGTCGCGAGATGTACGAGACCTGGT
Source organism: uncultured Chloroflexia bacterium (assembly GCA_963716815.1). Classification (GTDB taxonomy): domain Bacteria; phylum Chloroflexota; class Limnocylindria; order Limnocylindrales; family CSP1-4; genus JAFMJV01. The sequence goes on along the minus strand of CAVQUM010000014.1, from coordinate 118,466 downwards.
ACAAGATGAGCGTGATGCTGCAGTCCGGCCTTGACATCCGGCCGGCCATCACCCATCGCTTCGCCTTCACCGATCACGTGGCCGCCTTCGAGACGGCGCGCTCGGGCGGCAGCGGCAAGGTGCTGCTGGACTGGAGCCTGTGATGTCCGACCCACTCTCCTTCCTCGCCGATGAGGTCGAGGCCCTGCGTCAGCGACACCTCTACCGGCCGCTGCGCGAGCTGACCACGGCACAGGGACCGACCTGTGAGGTGGATGGCCGCGAGGTCATCAGCTTCTCGTCCAACGACTATCTGGGGCTGACCCACCACCCACGACTGCGCGAGGCAGCCGTGCGCGCGGTTGCTGACTATGGCGTGGGGTCTGGTGCCGTGCGCACGATCGCCGGCACGATGTCGCTCCACGAGCGGTTGGAACGCGACCTGGCGGCGTTCAAGGGCACCGAGGCCTCGCTCGTGTTCGGGTCCGGCTTCACCGCCAACACGGGGGTCATGCCCGTGGTCGCCGGCGAGGGCGACCTCTTCGTCAGCGATGCGCTGAACCACGCCTCCATCATCGACGGCATGCGCCTGTCGAGGGCGCGACGCGAGGTCTATCCACACAAGGACGTCGAGGCCCTGCGCAAAGTGCTCGCGCGCGCACGCGCGCACGGGCAGCCCGACACCGGCGAGCCCTACCGGCTCATCCTGGTGGTCACCGATGGGGTCTTCAGCATGGACGGCGACATCGCGCCGCTGCCGGGCATCGTGGAGGCGGCCGAGGAGCACGGAGCGGCGGTGCTGGTGGACGACGCCCACGCCTCGGGTGTGCTGGGCGACCACGGGCGCGGCTCGGTCGATCACTTTGGACTGCACGGTCGAGTGGCCTTGCAGGTGGGCACGCTGAGCAAGGCCGTGGGCGTACTCGGAGGCTACGTTGCCGGGTCCGCCGCTCTGCGTGACCTGCTGACCCAGCGCGCCCGGCCCTTCCTCTTCTCGACGTCGCACCCGCCGGCGGTAGCCGCTGCCTGCATCGAGGCCCTCGTGGTGATGCAGGAAGAGGACGAGCTCTTCGAGCGACTGTGGGCCAACACCCGGCGCTTCAAGGGGGAGCTGGCGCGCCTCGGCTTCGACACCGGGGCCTCGGAGACACCGATCACGCCGGTCATCGTGGGCGAGTCAGAGGCGGCCATCCGCTTGAGCGACGCGCTCTTCGAGGCTGGGGTCTTCGTGACCTCGGTGGTCTATCCGACGGTAGCCCTGGACCAGGCGCGGCTGCGAGCCATCGTCACCGCCGCCCACACCGACGAGCAACTCGAGCGGGCATTGGAGACCTTCGCCCGAGTCGGCGCGAAGCTGGGCCTGATCGCCGGCTGAGCACGGACCCCGGTGGACCCGAAGCCGGAGTAGGCTCCTGCCCTTGACGGGCGGCTTGCCTGGGCCCGTGCCCGCGCGAATGAGGTCGACGCTAAGCCACGACCCGATGGCTGCGCGCGGGTCTTAGCCCCACGCTGTCCCCATCGTCAGCGCACGACGGGGAGTAGAGGACATGGAGCGGCCCACCGATACACCGCCGGCCCGAAACGGCCTCGGCGCCCGCCAATTCGGCGCGGTGCTGCTGGTGGGGGTCAAGGTCACGGCCATCTCAGCGGGCTTCGTCATCACCTGGTGCCGGCGAGGTGACTACGACTTCGAGTTCGTGGCCGTGTCGTTCATCGTGGCGCTCGCCGGAGTCTCGCTCACGATGCTCATCGCGCTGGGGGTCCACGCCCTCCTCGTCGCGTCGGTCGGACGCGAGATCCGCTCGCGGCGCCGTCGATCGGCGCCGTCGATCGGCGTGCCTACGCCTGGTCGAGGCCGGTCTTCTCGCTGGGCGGGCTGAAGAGGTCGAAGACCACGGAGCGCTCGAGCGCGGTGATTCCGTGCGGCACGTGGGGTGGCAGGACCATGACCCCGCCGGCGCGGACCTCCTCATCTCGTAGCTCGTCGGATCCCACGGTCCCGACACGGAAGCGCAGGCAGCCCTCGAGCACGAGCGTGATCTGCTCGTTGTGGTGGACATGGGGCTCGAGGTGAAAACCCGCTTCGACCACGATCCGGCCCACCATCACCCGTTCGGCGACGATCATCTGGCGCGTGACCGTGGGCACGGGCTGGTCGGCGCGGACCTCCTCCCAGTCGTAACTGATCGCGGTCGCAGCATCCGTCTCGGTCATGACCTCTCCTTGCTGTCGCACCATGCTTGCACCACTGCCGTCAGTTGGTCGCGACCGTCGTCGACCGAGGCCAGGTCCGCGAAGCGAGCGTAGCGTGCCAACGCCCCGTCGCCCTGCAGCAGCGGATGGTCCCCGGGAATCTCCGCCCCGCGGTGGAAGAGCACGGCCACGTGCTGCCTGGCCTTGGGATCGATGCTGGCGAGGTTGCCCTGATACATGAACGTGGGCGACTTCCACTTGATGGTCTCGGTGATGCGCTCGTCGGCCTCGAGGAAGACGCCACGAACGGCCAGGATCACGTCCCTGAGCGGGTGCTCGAGCTCGGCCAGCCAGGCGCTGACGTCCGGGTTCTCGTTCATCGCCGCAGTGTCGCACCCGCGTCCACCCATTGGCGCCGCGCTCGCTTGCTAGACTCGGCTGCACACGTTAGGGAGAGGACATGTTCCGCGTCGGACTACTGATCGCGGTGACGGTGTCGCTGCTGACCGCGCTACTGGGTGCACCCGCCCCGGCCATGGCAGCCAAGCGGCCGGACATCGTCATGTTCTACATCGACGACTGGGCCCCTCTGCCGTACCGTTTGTGGGACCACGACAAGCGCACGCCCGAACTGGCCCGCTTCGTCGACAAGGGCGTGGAGTTCCGCAACGCCATCGCCTCGACCCCGTTGTGCGGTCCGGCGCGCGCCAACCTGCTTACCGGGCAGTACGGGCACCGCAACGGTGTGACCCAGAACCTGATGGATCAGTACCAGGGCAACGAGCAGATCTCGACCAAGCTCCGCGGTAGCGGCTACCGCACGGCCTTCGTGGGCAAGCACATCAACGGCCTCGCCGCGGCGTACCCGACCCGAAGCCGGATGTGGAACCTGGCCAGGCGCTGGGATCGTTTCGACGTCATCTGGCACAACCAGGGCCGCTACTACGGGTGGCGCCAGTACCGCAAGGACGGTACGGGCTCGTACGGGGCTGCGCCCACCGACCATTCCTCGTACCAGGCGGCCAAGCGGGCCGTGGACTTCGTCAAGTCGACGCCGCGCTCCAAGCCGCTCTTCATGGTGGTCTCGCTCTACGACGGGCACTCTCCGCGCACGCCCATGGCCCGCCACCAGGGCAGCTGGAAGTGCAAGTCGATCCAGCCCTGGGCGAGCCCATCGTTCAATGAGAAGGACGTCTCCGACAAGCCCAAGTACGTGCGCAACACCTTCCGCCGCAAGATCGATGCTGTCGGCCTGCGCACGCGTTGCGAGGAGGCACTGACCGTCGACTGGGTCATCGGCCAGGTCCGCCGCGCCCTCGCGGCCGAGGGACGTGTCAGCAACACGTTGCAGATCTTCACCGCCGACAACGGCTACCTGCTCGGCGACCATCGCCTCTTCGGCAAGGGCTATCCCTACTCGGTCTCGGTCCCGCTCTACATGCGCTGGCCGGCGGTCATGAAGGACAAGCGTCGCGTCGTCACCGAGCCGGTCTCGAACGTGGACTTCGCGAGGACCTTCTGCGTGCTGGCCGGCTGCTCCCTGCCCGGCTCGGACGGCAAGAGCCTCGTGCCGCTGCTGAAACGCTGGCGCAAGCAGCTGGACCGCAAGTACCTCTACGCGGAGATGCTGCACCCGGGCGAGCACTGGGGCAACAGGGCTTCCGCTCGTCCGGCCTGGGTTCAGATCCACTCCACGCATGCGTACTCCGACCGGCTGTGGACGTTCACGCGCTATCACAACGGCGAAGAAGAGCTCTACGACATCACCAACGACCCGCACAAGCTCAAGAACGTGGTGCACAAGGCCGAGTATCAGCAGGTGCGGGCCGACTTGCGCTCGTTCTGGAAGGCGGTCAAGGCCCGGGGTGACGTGCGCTGGAAGTCGAAGCTGCGCTAGCGTCGCCGCTGCCAGCGCTGACCCGTGGCTGAGCTCCTGCTGGATGCGCGCGGGCTGTCCAAGACGTTCTCGGGCGGCCGCGGCTCGGGCCGTCGTGAGGTGCGTGCGGTAGAGGACGTCTCGCTCGCCATCGAGGCCGGCCAGACCCACGGGCTGGTGGGCGAGTCAGGCTCGGGCAAGTCCACCACCGGGCGCATCCTGCTGCGGCTGGTCGACCCAGACGGCGGCACGGCCACGTTCCGTGGACAGGACCTCTTCGCGCTCAAGGGTGCGCAGCTGCGGGCCATGCGCCGCCACATGCAGCTCATCTACCAGGACCCGTTCAGCTCGGTGGACCCCCGGTTCCGCGCGCGCGACATCGTGGCCGAGCCCTGGGTCATCCATGGCCTCCACGACCGCGATGAGCGCCGCCGCCGTGCCGACGAGTTGCTCGAACGGGTGGGCATCGATCCCGCGACCGGCGGCCGGCGGCCGGCCTCCTTCTCCGGCGGCCAGCTCCAGCGCATCGGCATCGCGCGCGCCCTGGCGCTGGAGCCGGACCTCATCATCTGCGACGAACCGGTGTCCGCCCTCGACGTCTCGGTGCAGGCGCAGATCCTGAACCTGCTCATGGACCTGCAGGCAGAGCGCGGCCTGTCCTACCTCTTCATCGCCCACGATCTGGCGGTGGTGCGCCACATCAGCGACCGCGTCTCGGTCATGCGCGATGGTCGTATCGTCGAGAGCGGCACCCGTGAAGACGTCTTCGAGCGCCCGCAGCACGAGTACACGCGGGCCCTGCTCGGGGCCATGGGCCTCGACCCGTTGGTCGGGACGCCCGACTAGGTCGAGCGACGCACCCGTGGGTCGACGACGATGACCGCGAGGTCGGCGAGGAGGTTCACGACGGCCACGAGAAGGCCGGCGATGATGCCGATGCCCACGATCAGCGCGGTGTCCAGGCGTTTCAGGCCCAGCAGCAGGTCGGCGCCCAAACCGGGCATCGAGAAGACCACCTCCACCACGGCCACACTGGAGAAGAGGCCAGCGAAGTCCAGCGCCAGAACCGAGAGCAACGGCAGCAACGCGTTCGGCAGCAGGTGCCGCCAGCGCACCGCCCGGCTGGTCTCGCCCAGGGCCTCGCTGAAGGTGACGTAGGGTTGGCTGCGCTGCTCCAGCAACGACGTCCGCAGCAACCGGGCCAGCACCAGGCCGAAGGGGATCCCCAGGGTCAGAACCGGCAGCACGTAGGCTGCGGGCGAGCCGGCCCCCCCGAGCGGGAAGATGCGCAGTCTGAAGGCGAAGAGGTAGATCAGTAGCAGACCCACGAGGAAGGCCGGGATGGCCGCGGTGGCACCTGCGAGGATGACCAGCAGGCGGTCCACGAACCCACCCCGGCCGACCACCCACAGCGCCAACGGGATGGCGATCAACACCTCGACCGCGAAAGCCAGGGCGGTCAGCAGCAACGTCGAGGGCAGCGAACGCAGGAGCACGTCTGCCACCGGTTCCGCCTTGGCGAAGCTGTATCCGAGGTCGCCCTGGGCCATGCGTGCCAGCGACTCGAGGTAGCGCACCGGCAGCGGGTCGTCGAAGCCGTAGGCTGCTCGGATGGCCGCCAGCGACTCCGCCGACGCGCCCGGTCCGGCCAGCTGTCGCGCCGGATCCCCGGGGATGATCTCGACCAGCAGGAAGCCCGCGGTGGCCACGATCCAGACGGTCACCAGCGCCGCCGCCAGCCGTCGTGCCACGTACCAGCCCATCAGCGCTCCTCCGTCCGTGTTCGCAGCGCCTCACCCACGAGGTTGGCCGCGATGACCAGCACGCCCAGGAAGAAGGCCGGGACGACGATGAGCGCCGGATGGCTGCGGTAATACACCAGGTGTTGACCGAGCATCGATCCGATCGACGCCTCCGGCTCCTGCACACCCGCACCCAGGAAGCCGAGAGCGGACTCGAAGAGCACGGCCCAGCCCACCGAGAGGGCCGCGTAGGCGCCGACCAGCGGCAGCAGATGCGGCAGCACATGCCGGGTCAAGACGGTCCAGGCACCGCCACCCATCACCCGAGCAGCCTCGACGTAGTCGCGCTCACGCAGCACCACTGCCTGCCCGTAGGTGACGCGAGCGATAGGCGCCCAGAAGACGGCGGCGAGGCCCACCACGAGCGAGAGCGTGCCACGACCGAGGATGGTGGAGATGGCCGCTGCCAGCAGCAGTCCCGGGATAGCCAGGCCGAGGTCGGTGAAGCGCATCAGGACCGAGCCCGCGAAGCGCCGAGTGCCGGCCGCCATCAGCCCCACCGCCAGGCCGGCCAGCGTGGCGATGGCCACCGCGGACAGCGCCGTGAGCAGCGTCAGGCCGCCGGCATAGACGGTCCTCGCAAGCATGTCCCGACCGCGCGGGTCGGTGCCCAGCGGATGGCCTGCGGCCCCGATGGGCAGGGGTTCGCCCAGCTCGGTCAGGCCCTCGATCGATTCATACGTCGGGTCGACCGGCGAGAGCAGGGGGTAGCCGATCACCAGCACGACCAGCAGCAGGAGCAGGCCCACACCGATCCACAGGCCCCACGGCTGCGGCTCTGCCGCTCGCGCCGGGGCCATCGCCGGCCCGATCACCGGTCAGCCTCGAGCGGGTGGTGGCAGGCGGCGCCTTCCGCGGCAGGCCAGTCGTAGCCGGGCTCTACCTCGTGGCACGTCGCGTCTGCTCGACCACAACGTGGCGCGAAAGCGCAGGCGGGGAAGGTTCCGGGCAGGCTCGGCGGTTGCCCCTCGATGACGCGCAGGCGCTCACCCGGTGCGGCCGCACGCACCGAGGACTCGAGCAGCGCCGCCGGGTAGGGGTGCCGTGGCCAGCGCAGCAGCCGCTGCGCTGGCCCGAACTCCACGATGCGCCCGGCGTACATGGCCGCGATGCGGTCGGCCATCTTTCCGAGCAAGCGCAGGTCGTGGGTGATGACCACGACGGAGGTGCCCAGCTCGCGCACCAACGGCAGGAACGACTCGATGACCTGCACCTGGACGAGCGCGTCGAGCGCGGTCGTGGGCTCGTCCGCGATGACCAGCTCGGGCTCACAGGACAGTGCCGTGGCGATCGTCGCGCGCTGCAACAGCCCGCCCGAGAGCTCGTGCGGATAGCGGCGCATCACCGCCTCCGGGTCATCCACCCCGAGTCGCGCCAGGAGGTCGCCCACGCGTGCGTCCGCCTCGCTCGCCGAGAGGCCGCGATGCAGCTCCAGCGGCCGGCGCACCTGCGGGCCCATGCGCCGCAACGGGTCGAAGGAGCGGAACGGATCTTGCGGCACGAAGCTCACGCGGGTTCCGCGCAGCTCGCTCGTCACATCGACGCCTGCGGCCCCGATGAGCTCGCCGTCGAGCCTGATCTCCCCGGCGCTGATATGTCTGGTCCGGCCCAGCAGCCCCAGCACGGCCAGGCCCAGCGTCGTCTTGCCACAGCCCGATTCGCCCACGACTCCGACCACGGAGCCGCGCGGCACGGCCAGGTCGACGCCACGCAGGATGTCACCGCTCCGGGCCGAGACCCGCAGGCCTTCGACCGCCAGGAGCGGTGTCGTCTCGGTCGGCGGGTCCGCTGCGACCCCGGCGGGATCAGCCGTCGGCCTTCACCCAGGCTCGCTTCCAGTCGTAGGGGGCGTACGTGGCAAGGGTCGGCATGGCGCCCACCCGCGGGCCGTACACGACCTGCGGCGTGACCTCCATCACGGGGATGCCGGCGACCTCGTCGATGAGCCGCTGCTGGACCTCCAGCAGCGCTGCATCGCGTTCCGGCCCGAAGGGCATCTCCTCGGTGGCCCAGAACGCCGCATCGATATCCTCGTCACAGAAGTGCGAGATGTTGAGGAACGAACCGCAGACGAAGTTGGTCGAGACGTAGTCCTGCAGGTCCGGGTAGTCAGCGCTCCAGTACGTGGACGAGAGGTCACGCGCTTCCGGTTCGTAGACGAGAGTGAAGAACTCGCCCGGCTGGAGTCCGTTTAGCTCGACCGCGAACCCCACCGCCTCGAGGTCCTGGCGTAGGGCGGTGGCGTTGGCTGATCCATACGGGTCGGTGACGTCGTAGATGACCTTCACCGGCGTGCCGTCGTAGCCGCCCGACTCGACGTAGGCCTTCGCTACCTCCGGGTCGTAGGGGTAGATGCGCGTGCCCTCCGGGTCGGACTGCAGGGTGCTCGAGCCCATCAGCTGGTTCCATGGCTTCGCCAGATCGCCGAACTGGACCGTGAAGTCGCGGGTGATGGCATGGGCCACCGCCAGGCGCAGATCGCGCTCAGCGAACATGCCGGCGTTCTCCAGGGCCAGGTAGTAGATCCGTGGGCCGACCGCATCCTCGACCGTGAGGCCGGGCGCCTGCTCCAGCGTGCGGATGCCGGCCGGGCCGATGGTGAACGGCTCGTAGACCCCGTCGGCGTCGCCCGCTTCGAGCCGCAGGACCTGCGAGTTCTCGTCGACCGCGAGGTCCACGTGGATCTCGTCGAGATACGGGAGCTGCGGGTCGACGTAGCCCTCGTTGCGAGCCAGGGTGAGGTCGGAGCCCTTGTTCCACTCCTTCAGGTAGAAGGGTCCCGCGCCCACTGGCCGGACCGCGAAGTCCTCGCCGCGCTCGGCCACGGCCTCGGGTGGCACGGGCCAGCTGGTGGCGATGGTGAGCCCCAGCAGGAACGTGGTCGTCGGTGACTCGAGGGTCACCTGCAGCGTGCTGTCGTCGATGACCTCGAGGCCTTCCACCGTCTCAGCTTCGCCCGCGTTGAAGGCTGCCGCGCCCTGGATGGGGAACAGGTAGCCACCGCCCCACGAGGGAGCCGGGGCCCCATCAGGCGTGGGGTCAAGGGCCCTCGTGATGCCGTAGGCGACGTCTGAGGCGGTGACCGCGCGGGGCTCGAAGTCCGGACCGGCGAACATCGCGCCCGGCTTCAGGGTGAACGTGTAAACCAGCCCGTCGTCACTCACTTGCGGCATGCCGTCGGCCAGCGCGGCCTCCAGCTCGCCCTCCGGTGTGAAGTGGTACAGCCCTTCGTACAGCGCACCGGCGACGGTGTTGTACTCGATGGTGTCCACCGCTTGGTTGTTGTCCAGCGTTCGCGGATCGTTCAGCGCCACCAGCTCCAGCCGGCCACCGCGGGCTGGCTCACCGTCGGCGGCGATGGCGACGGCTGCAGACGAAGCCATGGCGGCTGCCAGCAACAGGCTCAGCAGCAGGGTAGGGAGCACCTTTCTCACGTCGAACCTCCTGGGGCGGGTAGCCCACCGAGTCTACGGTCGCACGGAGTCGCCCGGCAAGGCGTTCCGGTGTCGCCGTACCACCGTATCCTTGGCGCATGGACACGCGCGCTGCCGCTGATCGCGCGGCTTCCGTCATCCACGAGCGTGCCAGTCGCCGCCCGCGACTTGGCCTCATCTGCGGTACCGGCTTCGCCGCCTGCACCGATGTGCTCGAGGACCGCGTCACCATCGGGTTCGAGGAGCTGGGGTTCCGGCCGAGCGCCATTCCTGACCACGTCAACGAGATCGACGTGGGCGAGCTGGGCGGCGTGACCGTGGCCGCGGTGAAGGCCAAGGTCCTGCCCTGCGACGGCGCCACCGCCCAGGAGAGCGGCCTGCCGGCTCGGACGCTGGCACGCGCCGGCTGCGAGACCCTGCTCTACTCGGCCAACTCGGGCTCCATGCGTGACGACGTCGGCCCGGGCTCGTTCCTCGCCTTCACCGACCACGTCAACTTCAGCGGCTCCAACCCGCTCGCCAGCGAGCGTGAGGGCGGCGGCTGGGGCACGCCCTACCTCTCGATGGCCGAGCTCTATGAAGCAGGGCTGACGAAGCGGTTCGTGTCGGCGGTCGAGGAGGCGGGCGTGGCCATTCCGGTGGGCGTGGCCGGGTACTGGATCGGCCCCAGCTTCGAGACGCCGGCAGAGATCCGCCTGGCCCAGCTGGCCGGTTGCTCGATCTCCTCCAACTCCTTCCTGCCGGAGGTCATGGCCGGCTACCACGCGGGCATGCGGGTGGTGGCGTTCACTTTCGTCTCGACCATGTCCGCAGGCATCGGCCCGCCCATCGACCTGGGACCCGTGCTGGAGCTGACCCGGCAGGCGCACGATGACTACCGCACCATCCTGCGTGCGGCGGTTCCGGCGCTCTCGACCCGGGAGGGTGCCGATGGCTAACGCGACCGTGGAAGAGTACCTCCAGACCGTCAGGCCGGATGCGCGCGACATCGTGCGTGCCCTCGCCACGGCCGTCGACGCGGCCGGCGAGGACTTTGACCGCAAGGTCACCTACAAGATGCTCGTCTACACCTTCGACGCCCGCTGGCACCACTGGGTCGTGGCCATCGGGGTTTCGCGCAAGGCCGTGAACCTGCGCTTCCTGCATGGCCAGCTTCTCGACGACCCTGCAGGCCTGCTGCGGCCCGGGAGTACGACCGCCGCGCAGATCGATCACGCGCGTCCGCAAGACGTCGACCCTGCCATCGTCACCGCCTACGTCCGCGAAGCCGCAGCCAAGCATCCCCGCTAGGCCGCGATGGGTCTCGACCGTTCGATCGCGCCGGTCGGCGCCGGCTGGGCCACGCACCGACCGAGCGGGATGCGCAAAGACCGCTCGTCCTCTAAGGTCAGCCCAATCAGGGAAGGGGAGTGAGCGTGGCTATGACGAGATCAGCAACGACGCTACCACTTGCGGGTGCGCGGCTGCGCATGGTCGTCGCGGCCGCTGTCTTGCTGGCCCTGCTGGGCACGCTCTTCAACCTGCCCCAGCGAGTGGCGCAGGCCGCGGCCCGCCCCGATGTCGTCCTCTTCTACCTCGACGACTGGGCCCCGTACCCCAAGGGGCTGTGGAGCGATCCCGCGCGCACTCCGGAGCTCGCCCGGTTCGTGACCAGCGGCATGGAGTTCCGCCACGCGACCGTCTCCACACCCTTGTGCGGGCCGGCCCGCGCGGCACTGCTGACCGGCCAATACGGCCACAACAACGGGGTCACCAAGAACGACATCACGCCCTACGACCCGCGCGACTCGATCTCACCCAAGCTGCGCGCCCGCGGCTACAAGACCGTCTTCATCGGCAAGCACATCAACCTGCTCGATCGTGTCTACCGAACGCGCAAGGAGATGGGCAAGCTGTCGAGCAAGTGGAGCCAGTTCGACGTGATCTGGTACCCACAGGGCCAGTACTACGACTGGCCGCAGTACCGCAAGTCGGGCACGTATCAGTACGGCTCCGAGCCCAAGGATCACTCCTCGTTCGTGGCCGCCATGCGCGCCGTCACGCACATCCGCCAGACCAAGAAGAACAAGCGCCTGTTCATGGTCATCTCGCTCTATGACGGTCACAGTCCCCTGGAGCCGATGGCGCGCTTCAAGAACCACCCGTCATGCAGTGGCATCGGTGGCTGGGCCGGACCGGCGTACGACGAAGCCTGGGTCGCGGACAAGCCCGCGTACGTGCGCGCCCAGCCGCGTCGGTCGGCGCCCTCGTATGACCTGCAGGAACGCTGCGAGCAGATGCTGACGGTGGACTGGGTCGTGGGGCAGGTGCGCAAGGCCCTCGTCGAGACCGGGCGCGCCTGGAACACGCTGCAGGTGCTCACTGCGGACAACGGCTTCCTCATGGGCGACCATCGCCTCACGGGCAAGGCCCACGCCTACACCACGTGGGTGCCGCTGTACATGCGCTGGCCAAGCGTCATCGCTCCCCGGCGGCACGTCAAGCTGGAGCCCGTCTCCAACGTCGACCTGGCACCGACGTTCTGCCATCTCGCCGGTTGCTCGGTGCCCCAGGCCGACGGACGGAGCCTGGTGCCGATCATCAAGGGCAAGCGCAAACAGCTCACGCGCAAGTTCGTCTACGTGGAGATGCTGCACAACGGTGCCAACTGGGGCAGCGGCAGCCCGCGCGCACGGCCGGCCTGGTCCGGCGTGGAGTCGACGCTCGGCTATGACGACAAACTGTGGGCCTACACGCGCTATCGCACCGGCGAGGAGGAGCTCTACAACCTGACCAACGATCCTCACCGCCTCTCGAACCTGGCGGGGAAGCCGGCCCACACGCGCACGCTCAAGGACATGCGCGGGTTCTGGCGCGGGGTCTGGAACGGTGACAAGGTCAAGTGGCGCTCCAAGCTCCCCATCGGCATCCCGCCGAAGTACCCGTAGGGCATGGTCGGCACTCGCTTCGCACCTCGGCCCTCGATGAGCACGCGCACCCTCGTGCTACTGGCCTTGGTGATGGCCCTGCTCGGGACGCTCGCCAACCTGCCGCAGCGCGTGGCCCAGGCGGCCGCTCGTCCGGACGTGGTCGTCTTCTACCTCGATGACCTGGCCGCGTACCCCATGCGGCTGTGGGCGGATCCCTCGGTCACGCCGAACCTGGCCCGTTTCGCCAAGCAGGGCATGCGCTTCGAACGTGCAGTCGCCTCGACCCCGCTGTGTGGACCGGCGCGCGCCAACCTGCTGACCGGCCAGTACGGCCACAACAGCGGTGTCACCCAGAACCACGTCGGGCCCTTCGACCAGCGCGGCACGCTCTCACCCAAGCTGCGCGCCCGCCGGCTACAAGACCGTCTTCATCGGCAAGTTCATCAATCGCCTCGAGCGGGTCTACCCCACGCGCGCGAAGATGTGGAACCTGGCCAGGGACTGGAGCCGCTTCGAGATCATGTGGGAAGAGCCGGGGGCGTACTACGACTGGCGCCAGTACCGCAAGAACGGGACCTGGCACTACGGCTCGGCACCGACCGACCACTCCTCCTACCAGGCAGCGAGACGTGCCGCCCACCACATCGCCGCTACGCCGGCGAGCAAGCGGCTCTTCATGACGGTATCGCTCTACGACGCCCACGCCCCGATCACGCCCATGGAGCGCTTCAAGGGCCATCCCGCCTGTGCCGAGGTCGGTGGCTGGGCCGGCCCGGCGTACAACGAAGCGGACCTCTCCGACAAGCCGCGCTACGTCCGTGCCCACCGCTGCGCTCCCAGCCGTCGTACGCGCTGCGTGAGCGCTGCGAGGCGCTGCTCACGATCGACTGGGTCGTGGGCGAGGTGCAGCGTGCGCTCTCGGCGGCCGGCCGCTCCTGGAACACGCTGCAGATCGTGACCGCCGACAACGGCTGGCTCATGGGCGACCATCGCCTCGTGGGCAAGGGCGTGCCCTACTCGGCGCGGGTGCCCCTGTTCATGCGCTGGCCGGCGGTCATGGGTAACCAGTTGCGCATCGTGCGCGAGCCCGTCTCCAACGTCGACCTGGCCCCCACCATCTGTGCGCTCGCGGGTTGCGCCATGCCCAAGGCGGATGGGATCAACATCGTTCCGCTCATCAAGCACACGCGCAGCTGGATGGGTCGCGACTTCGTCTGGACCGAACTGCTGCACAACGACATCCACTGGACCAAGAGTCCCAAGGCGCGGCCGGGCTGGGCCGGGCTGGAGACCACCAGGCGGTACTCCAAGACGCCGTGGGCCTACGCGCAAGCTACCGCACCGGCGAGGAGGAGCTGTACGACCTCGCGACGGACCCGCACCGCCTGCGGAACCTCGCGGGCAAGCCGGCATACGCCAACCGGCTCAAGGACATGCGCCGCATGTGGCGGCAGGTCTGGAACGGCGACAGAGTCCGCTGGCAGCCGCGCCAGACGCAGTAGCTGCGAAGCGCCGGAGCCGCGCGGGACGCAGGAGCCGTGCGCGCTCGCTCAGGCGGCGGCCGACTACGACGGGTCGATGGGGTCCGAGGGCGCGTGTTCGCGCCGTGCCAGCAGCACGAACGGCAGGGCCAACGCGTTGATGACACCTGAGACCAGGTAGGAGGCGGCGTAGCCGGACGTGTCCGCCACCCGTCCCAGGACCGGCTGGGCGACCGCCCCGCCGATCGAACTCATGAGCGAGTCGAAGGAAAGCACCGTGGCCCGCTGCTCCGAGGGGATGACGCCATTGAGGAAGGCCTGGCGGATGGGTCTGGCCACCGCGCCCACCAGGGCCCACAGGATGAGCAGCACGATGGCTAGGTAGAACGCGTTCATGCCCAGCCCGCTCCAGCCGAAGCCGACGACGGCGATGCCGGCCAGCAGGACCGACTCCAGCGCGATGAAGAGGAAGAGCGCGTTCGTACGCAGGCTGAAGTAGCTTCGCACGATGGGCACCGAGAGCCCGCCCACGATCTGCGCGCCGGCCACGATGGCCGCGGCCAGGCCGGCGATGCTGTAGGCGTTGGGATCACCGTAGAGCTCGAGCAGGTAGGGCTGCATGGCGTAGAAGGCGAAGAAGCCCACGCCGCCGGTGAAGGGCGCTGCCAGCATGAGCCAGCGCACCGGGCGGTTGCGTAGTCCGCCGTCGATGGAGCCGCGCGTGATGTCACGGACCGCCGTGACCGTGCTCACGTCCGTCTTGGGCTTGAAGCCCAGGTCGCGCATGAAGAGGAAGGCCGCCACGAGCGCCACTCCGAGCAGGATGGCACGCAGCACGTACGGCACCCCGAGCGAGCTCATCTGGGCCACGACGCCACCCAGCACGGAGCCGGTGAGCATGGCCACGCCGGCGATCGTCTGGCCCCGGCCGAAGACCGTGTCGAGCTCACCCTCGTAACCGGTGGCACCGAGCGCGTCGACGAGCCAGGCCTCTGTCGCGCCGCTGAAGAAGGTGAAGCCCAGGCCGAGCAGGATGGAAGCGACGGCCCAGCCGATGAACGGCGCCTCGATCTGCCACATGGCCAGGTAGGCCAGGGTGGAGACCAGCAGCGTGGCAGCGCCGAGCATGAACGAGAAGCGGCGGCCGCGAGTGTCCGCGATCACGCCCGTCGGCACCTCGAAGATGACCATGCCGATGCTGAAGAAGGCGTTGGCCGCGAAGGCCTCGGTGTTGTTCAAGCCGGCGTCCAGCAGGAAGAGCGTATTGACGCCCCAGATGAACGAGGCCGCGAGCGTGGTCAGCAGCGTCAGCAGCAGGTAGACGCGCTGGACTCGAGCTGCGGTATGGCCGTTGTGAAGCGGGGGGAGCGGTCATGGGCCGCCTTACCCTACACGTCGTGTCTAGGCTGCCGGCCACCAGGAATGAGTCGCGCCCTAAGTGGCGTCCCGATGTGGTCGCGACGGCTCAAGTCCAACCTCCCGGCCATGGCTACCACGCATACGCCCGACGTCACCGCTCCGCTCTCGGCCATCCGCGTGCTCGACCTCTCGCGCCTGCTGCCTGGCCCGTACTGCTCGCTGCTGCTCGCACAGCTCGGAGCCGAGGTCATCAAGGTCGAGACGCCCCTCGCCGGCGACTACGCGCGCATGGCCCCGCGGGAGCTCGGGTTCGGAGGCATCTTCGAAGCCCTCAACCGCGGCAAGCGCAGCGTGGCCATCGACTACCGCAAGCCGCGCGGCCGTGACCTCCTGCTGGAGCTGGCCCAGGGAGCCGATGTCTTCATCGAGTCCTCGCGGCCCGGCCGACTCGACCGCTGTGGCCTTGGCGCGGTCACGCTGCGAGCGGTCAACCCCTCGCTCGTGTATTGCTCGATCTCGGGCTACGGCCAGTCGGGGCCTCATCGCGACAGCCCCGGCCATGACATCGACTACCTCGCGGTCAGCGGCGTGCTCTCGCTGCTCGGCCCACACGGAGCCCCTCCGGCACCACCCGGGCTGCAGCTGGCTGACATCGCCACGGGCACGCTGGCCGCCGTGCGCATCCTGGCGGCGCTGGTGGGCCGAGCTGTCGAGCGGCTTCGGGGCCTATCTCGACGTAGCTGCCATCGATGGACCGGTCTCGTGGCTGGGTACGCTCGGACACGGTTCGAACGGCGCCGCCGACAGTGGGCCGGGGCCGATGGCCGGTGCCTACCCCTGCTACGGCACGTACCGCGCTGCCGACGGCCGCTGGCTGGCGGTGGGCGCACTGGAGGTCCAGTTCTGGCGGGCCTTCTGTGCGGGCCTGGGCCGCGACGACCTCGTGGTCCGCCAGTTCGATCCCGCTGCCGTGGCTGAGGTGGCCGGCGTGCTGGCCAGTCGTTCGAGCGCTGCCTGGCTGGCGCGATTCGACGACGACGCCTGCGTGGCGTTGGTGCGAGAGCCAGCCGAGGCGCTCGACGACCCGTACGTGCGCATGCGTGGTGGCGGAGCGCGACCGTCGACCCCCGCACCCCGCCTGGGCGCCGACACCGACGACGTGCTCGCCGAGGCCGCGGTCGCCCCGACCCGCGTGGCGCAGCTGCGAAAGGCCGGCGTCGTGACCGGCACACAGACTCCGGCGCGCGCAGCTCGTGCGGCCAGACTGGGGGCGATGTTGGCCCGACGCCGACATCCGGGAGTGCAGCAGAGCGCATAGACTGGCGGCATGTCCGACGCCGAGTCCATCATCGCTACCCTCGGACTACAGCCCCACCCAGAAGGCTGTCACTACGCCGAGACATGGCGAGCCGACTCAGCCTCCGGCGAGCGGCCCGCGGGCACGGCCATCTACTACCTGCTCCGCAGGGGTGAACGCGATGCCTGGCACCGCGTCGACGCTGCCGAGGTTTGGCACTTCTACGCCGGTGACCCGCTGGTCCTCTCGATCGCGGCAGCCTCGGGGGAGGCGTCTCCAGTGCGCCTGACACTCGGTCCCGACATCGAGGCCGGCCAGCGACCGCAGATCGTGGTGCCGGCGGGCGAGTGGCAGTCGGCAGAGTCGCTGGGGGAGTGGACCCTGGTCGGTTGCACCGTCTCGCCGGGCTTCGTGTGGGAGGGCTTCGAGCTGGCCGAGCCCGGCTGGGCCCCGGGCCGCGAGGTTCAGTAGCCGGGTACCTGCTCGCCTGCGAGCACCTTGCGCTGGATCTCGACGATCCGCTCCGGCTTGAGGATCTGCTCCACGATGACCTGCGTCGCGGGATCATCAGCCCGGGTCACGAAGGCCGCCCTCGTCTCGCTGTCGCCGATGACTGCGCGCACGTGCGGCGAGAGCGGCCGACTGGTCACGTGCGGTGGCAGGCGCCGCGTCGTCTCGTCGAGGTCCCACACCGCCGCGTCCGCCCG
The DNA here is from genome assembly GCA_963716815.1 of uncultured Chloroflexia bacterium. Taxonomy (GTDB): domain Bacteria; phylum Chloroflexota; class Limnocylindria; order Limnocylindrales; family CSP1-4; genus JAFMJV01. The sequence continues at coordinate 101,429 of CAVQUM010000014.1, read as the reverse complement.
CCCGTTCTCGATGAGGGCCACCGACTGCATGTAGACGGCCTCGACGAAGTCGACGTCCTGACCCTCGAACTCGAGTTCCGTGAGACGTTGCAGGTCGGACGACTCGCTGTCGATGACCACGCGCAGCGGTCGGTGGCGGGCGGTGTCTTCCCCGGCATCGGGCCGGTGCTCGAACACGCGCCGCTCCTCTGCGAACGTCCGCACCGGCAGCTGCACCACGACCAGCCCTGGATCCTCGGCGATGGTGGCCGCCAGACCAGACATGACCACGATGTGGCAGCGCCCTTCCTTGAGCGCCCGCAGCCGGTTGCGTGAGCCGCGCACGAACGTCAGGAACGTATCGAGCCCGGCTTCCTCCAGCGACATCTTGACCGCCGTGGCCAGGCCCTGGCCGCGCAGGTTGGAGGGCAGGGGCATGGTCATCACCAAGGGCGGGCCGTCGGAAGAGGCCCAGAGCCCGGGCAACGAGCGGCTCTCGAGGAAGGCGCCCAGGCGGCCCCGGCGCACGACGGTCACCGCGCCCTCCGCCTCCAGCCGCGCCATCGCCGTCTGCACCGAGGCCAGGCTGGCCCCGTGCTCGGCAGCCAACGCGCGCACGGTGGGCAGGCGGTCGCCGGCCTGTAGGCGCATGAAGTCACGGGCGAGGTAGCGCGTCAGGTCTTCGACGCGGACACCCGCGGTCTGTTCGCTCTGCCCGTACACATGCTCACGTCTAACACGCGCACCCGCCGAATGCAAGCGACGAGCTGGCTGAGCGCTCATCCCAGGCCCTCCTCTGACCGCGCTCGCTGGCGATGCCATCTGAATGTGGACGAAGACCCTTGACGCGCCTCCTTGACGCGTCTAATGTTCATTGTACGCGAACAGCGAACAGTTAGCCAGTAGGCGGCCGAGGACCGCCCGTCGCGATCCCGTCGACACCCGTCACGGGATGGCCGTCGGCGCGGTACGAAGCCGGGGAGGTGGACGCAGCGACTCGATCGTGACCGAAGACCCACTCCGACTGACCGGGTGCCGTCCCGGTCGCGACGATCGAGCGCCGCCGCCACATGCGGAACGGCGCCGGAGCAGAGGAGAGAACGAGAACGATGCGAATGCGCAACGCGACCGTCGCCACGGTCGCACTCGCCCTGGCCGCGACGACCGTGCCGGCCGTCAGTGCTCAGGATGGAGACTGGGGCAACATCGACTGGAAGCAGTTCGAGGGCGAGTCCCTCAACGTGCTTGCCACGGCCATGCCGGTCTCGGAGGTCTACGCGGGCGTCATCGACCAGTTCGAGGAGCTCACCGGCATCTCGGTGAACTTCGAGATGATGAACGACACCGACCGCAAGAACACCCAGCTGCTCGACTTCCAGGGTGGCACCGGTGACTGGGACGTCAGCAACGTCGGCATCAGCAACCGCGAAGAGTTCGTGGGCATGGATGCGCCTCGAGCCGCTGCAGCCGTTCCTCGACAACGCTGACCTGACCGACGCCGAGCCTGGTACGACATGAGCGACTACGCCGATGGTGTCATCGGTGGCGGCTACAGCGGTGGGGACATGGAGGCCGGCACGCTCGTGTATCTGCCCTTCACCGCCGAGTACTTCCTGCTCTGGTATCGCAAGGACATCTTCGATGAGCTGGGCCTCACCGCCCCCAAGAACATCGACGAGCTCTACGCGGTCGCCGAGGTGATCGAGGCCGCGCGCGCAGGCTGGCACCATCGAGCAGTACGCCTGGACCGACCGGGCCATGCCCGGCGGCGGCGAGGGTGGCTGGAACCTGTTCACCACGGCCAACCGCATGAACAAGCTGTGGATCGACTTCCCCAACAAGAAGAACCTGCTGCTCGAGCCCGGCGCGCTCGAGGTGATGGACGTCTACACCGACCTCATCATCAAGTACGGGCCTCCAGGTGCCGGCAACTGGACCTGGCCGGACATCGGCAAGGCCTTCTCGCAGGGTCAGATCGCCATGACGGTCGCCGGCAACGCTGGCTACGGTCAGCTCGAGGACCCCGAGACCTCCATGGTCGCGGGCATCACCGGCTACGCACCGCCTCCGCTCGACGAGGGCGGCCTCGACCCGCTGTGGGAATGGGGCTGGGCCATCAACGCCGACGCGGCCAACAAGGACGCGGCCTGGCTGTTCGTCCAGTGGGCGACCTCGCCGACCCTGATGAAGCAGATCAGCCCGCAGTTCGGCGTGCCGGCGCGCACCTCGATCTACTCCGATCCGGAGTACCTCGCGGCCATGCCCAGCCAGGAGTTCGTTGACTCGCAGGCCTGGATGCTGGAGAACGGTGTCGATCCCAAGGCCCCGCACCTGATGAGCCCAGACTACGGACTCGTCGCGGACATCATCTCGGCTGAGATGAACGCGGTCGTCGCCGGTCAGTACGACGCGCAGACGGCAGTCGAGAACGCCGCCGCGGCACTCGAGAAGGAAGGCTATCCGTCCCCGTAGCCACCCATCGTATCGTGGGGTCCATGAACACGGGCCCCACGACGTCCCGCCAGGACCGGCGGGACTGGAGACGCCTGACGCCTCCTCCTCCACCGGTGTCCGCTCCGCGACGCTGTGGGCGGGCACCGGCAAGACACCCCGAGCAGAGAGCGCAGTGACCGCAGCCAGACCCGACCCGAGCCAGGACACGCGCAGCTTCGGGGACCGGTACTTCCTCCCGATCGCCCTCTTGCCGGCGATCGCTGGTGCTCATCCTCGTCGGCGTCGTGCCCGCTGCTCTATGCGGGCTGGCTGTCGCTGCACGAGTACAACCTCGTCCGGCCGCCGCAGCTCTTCATCGGCCTCGAGAACTACTGGGAGCTCATCACCGACGGCCGCTTCCAGTACTCGATGGCCTTCACCTTCGCGCTTCGCCTTCGTGGCGACGACCATCGAGATCGTGCTGGGCTTCCTCATCGCCTGGCTGCTGGCGGACAAGCAGATTCCCGACCGGCTCTCGTCGGTCTCGCGCACGCTGATGCTGGTCCCGTACATGGTCGCGCCGGTGGTGATGGCCTACATCTTCAAGACGCTCATCTACGACCCCAGCTTCGGCTACCTCAGCGATGCCATCGTGCGCGTCGGCAGGACCGCCCTTCGTCTGGTTCGAGGGCACCTGGAAGCCCATCGGTGTGCTGCTCTTCATGGACGTCATCCTGCGCATGCCCTTCGTGGTGCTCATCCTCTACGCCGGCATCTCCACGCTCTCGCCCGAGCAACTCGAGGCGGCCGAAGTCGACGGTGCCAGCCTGCGTCAGCGCATCACCGGCATCGTCCTGCCTGTCCTGCGGCCGATCATCCTCATCGCCTTCGTCTTCCGCTTCATGGACGCGCTCAAGATCTTCGACGAGATCAAGGTCATCACCGGCGGCGGCCCTGGCACGGACGACCGAGAGCGTCTCGGTCTTCGCCTCCAAGACCGCCTTCGAGCAGTTCAAGATGGGCTACGCCACCGCCTCGTCGCTGATCTTCGCCGTCGTGGTCGTGGTCCTCGACGGCGATCATCCTGCGCGGCACCAGGTTCCAGGTCGACCGATGACGACGCGATCGTGGAGCGACCGGCGAGCAGTCCCGCGGCCCTCGCGGCGTCCGCAGGTCATGCGCGTGGCCAAGATCACGACGCTGCTCGTGATCGTCTTCGTGACGCTCATGCCCGTTCCTGCTGGTGGTCATGACCTCGCTCAAGACGAAGGTCGATAGCGTGGCCCTGCCGCCCAAGTGGATCTTCACGCCGACGCTGGAGAACTACGTCGAGCAGCTGGCCAACGAGGAGTTCTTCCGGGCTGCGTTCAACAGCCTCATCATCGCCTCGGCCAGCACGCTCATCGCCACATTCATCGCGGTCTTCGCCGGCTACGCACTGGCGCGCTATCGCTTCCGCGGCCAGGGCCTTTTCGCCTACTCCTTCCTGCTCATCCGGGCCGTGCCGCCCATCGCCTTCGTCATCCCCTACTTCATGATCTGGCGCGACCTGGACATGCGCGACACGTACCAGGCCATGGTCGTGATGTACCTGACGCTGGCGCTGCCGCTGATGGTCTGGATGATGCGCAGCTTCTTCGTCGAGATCCCCGTCGAGATCGAGGAGGCAGCCCAGGTGGATGGCTGCACCAGGCTGCAGGCCATGCGCCACGTGCTCATCCCCAACGTCATGCCCGGCATCGTGGCCGCGGCCGGCCTCTCGTTCATCCTCGTCTGGAACGAGTTCATGTTCGCCCTCTTCAACACCGGCACCGAGACCCAGACGTTGCCGGTCGAGATCTACAAGTCGCTGGGCTACTTCGAGACCAACTGGGCCAAGCTCTCGAGCGCGGCCGTGGTGGCCGTCATCCCCGCGGTCATCTTCGTCGGTCTCACCCAGCGATTCATCGTGCGCGGTCTGAGCATGGGAGCGGTGAAGGGATGATCCGCGTCCGACTAGTCGACCCACCCGGGCGGGGGCACCGCCAACAGTCGCAAGGAGTGCGTCATGACCAGTGACCGCGCCCCGTTCCGCATGGGCATCATCGGGGCGGGCATCTTCGCCGAGGCGAACCACTACCCCTCGCTCTCGCACCACGCTCTTGACGGCGTGGTCGAGCGGGCGGCCATCTGCGACCTCGACCGTGCGCGCGCCGGAGCGATGGCCGGTCGCTACGGCTGGAGCGCGGTCTACACCGACGTGGCCGAGATGCTCACGTCAGAGGAGCTCGACGGCGTCATCGTCTGTACGGGTGGCCCGACGCATCCCGATCTGGCCTGCGAGGTCCTCGAGGCCGGCCTACCCGTCTTCCTGGAGAAGCCCGCGGCCATCGACCTCGAGGGCACCAAGCGCATCGCGGAGTGCGCGCGTGCGGTCGGATTCGCCGGTGCAGGTCGGCCACCAGAAGCGACACGGCGTGGCTCACAGGCGCGTGCGTGAGATCGTCGCTGACGAGGCTTCCTTCGGGCGACTCGTCCACATCGACTCCAAGCAGCTGGGCTTCCCGGTCTTCCCCACCTTCTACACCTGCATGCTCGAGTGGCAGTGCCACAACCTCGACTACGTCATGGCTCTCGGCGGTGGCGTCACCGAGGTGGAGGCGAAGTCGTTCCTGGTCGACGACCGCCACGGCGCCCTGAACGCCCTGCTGCGCTTCGAGAGCGGCGCGGTGGCCACCCTCACCTGGGGCACCTACGGCGGGCCCGGACCCTTCTCCGAGCGGATCGAGGTCGTGAGTGACCGGAACAGGGGCGTGACCATCGCCAACGCCCGGGAGGTGACCGTCTTCGAGGAGTCGGTCGGCGAGGTCTGGACGTCGGATTGGAACCCCATCAGCCAGAACCAGAGCCACGTCTTCAACGGCTACGTGCCCCAGATGCTGCACTTCGTGGAGCGCGTCACATCAGGCGAGGAGCCTGAGCCATCCATCCACGACGAGGTCCGGACCATGCAGGTGCTCACCGACATCGCCACTCGTGCGGACATCCCCCTCGAGTGGGCCTTCATCTCGAGCGCGCCATGAGTCACCCCACCATCCCCTGGGAGCTTGCTCCTGAGCTGGCCACCAGTGGCGCGCCGCCCGAGCTCGACGCGGTCACTCGCTCGGCGCTCGAAGCCATCGTCGGTCCCGACGGCGTGGTCACCGACCGCTCCGAGATGGACGCGGCCTCGATCGACGTGTGGTGGATCACGCGCTACCAGTTCCACGGCGAGGACCGCCTGCCTCGTCCTACGGCCATCGTCTTCCCGCGCACGCGCGACGAGGTCGTAGGCCTGGTCAAGCTCTGCCGAGAGCGCCGTCTGCCCATCGTGCCCCGTGGTGGCGGTGCCGGCGACTCGGGTGGATCGCTGGCCATCCGCGGCGGGATCGTCGTGGACACCAAGCGCATGGACCGGATCATCGCCATCAACGAACGATCGCTGACCGTGCGTGTCCAGCCGGGCATCCTGCAGCGCCACCTGGAGGAGGCGCTCAACCAGCGTGGCTACACCATGAACCACCTGCCGGCCTCGATCAACACGTCCACGCTGGGCGGGTTCGTCTCGACCAACGGCAGCGGCATCCTCTCGTCCAAGTTCGGCAAGACCGGCGACATGGTCCACCAATTGGAGGTGGTGCTGCCCAGCGGCGACGTGTTCACGTCGATGCCGGTCAACCGCCACTCTGCCGGCCCGGACTTGTCCCGCCTCTTCATCGGAGCCGAGGGCACGCTGGGTATCGTGACCGAGGTGCTGGCCAAGATCCACCACCTGCCGGAGAAGCGCACGTTCATGTGCTACCTACTGGCGGACCTGGCCCAGGGCATCGAAGCCGGCCGGCGCGTGATGACCGAGGGCCTGCGACCGTCCGTCATGCGCTTCTACGACCAGAGGGACACCGAGCACATCCTGCGCAAGCAGTACGACCTCGAAGGCGAAGGCTGCTTCTTCCTCGTCGGCTTCGAAGGCCGTGAAAGGGTCGTCGATGCCGAGACCGAGTGTGCCCACGAGATCTTCCAGGAGACGAACGGGCGAGACCTGGGCGACGAGTACGGGTGGAACTGGTGGCATGGCCGCTTGCGCTCGTACTACCCACCGCTCGACTACATCTGCGAACCGTGGATGACCGCGGTGACGGACACGGTCGCGCCCTACGAGGACATCGAGAACGTCTACACGGCCATGAAGAGCGCGGTCGAGGAGGGCTTCGCCAGGCACGGGGCCTTGTTCCACGCCCACTTCAGCCACTGGTATGACTGGGGCACGGCCATCTACCCGACGTTCCTGGTCAAGGACGTACCCGAGGATCGCGGCGAGGCACTCGAGCTCTACGACCGCATCCTGCGCGCGGCGGTCGGCGCAGCGCTGGACAACGGGGGCGCGCTCAACGAACACCACGGCATCGGGGTCCGGCTGGGTCCGTTGTTGCCGATGGCGTACGGCGAGGAGTCGTTCCGGCTACTGCAGACCGTCAAGCAGGCGCTGGACCCGGACGACCTCATGAACCCGGGCAAGCTCGGCCTGTAGCCGACATCGACAGCGGAGACCGACGTGGCACCAGCAGCGGACATCAGAAAGACCATCGACATGTGTCGGCACTGCTTCATGTGCCGGCATGCCAACCCCACCTTCCTCGTGACCAAGCTCGATGCCCACACGCCACGTGGCTACGCCCTGGGCCTGTCGCGCATCGACGACGGCCTCGCGAGCTGGGACACCGACCTCGCGGCAAAGCTGTACCAGTCGACGATGGATGGGCTCTGCTCGGAGCTTTGTGAGTTCGACTGGCGCGAGGACCTGGTGGTCCAGGCTGGGCGCGTCGGGGCGGTGCGCCACGGCGTCGCTCCCGCGACCGCCCTGCGTGCGGCCGACCGACGCATCAGCGGAGACCCAGCCATCTTCGCCTCGCCGCCCATCGCGTCCGACCGACTGGACCGCCAGGGCGCGGAGATCCTGTTCCTGACCGGGCTCGACGCGCGTGAGCGCGCGCCCGAGACCATCTCGGCTACGGCCGCGATCCTCGATCATCTCGGCTGCGACTGGACGGCCATGTCGGCCGAGACCGACCCCGGTATCGATCTGTGGGAACTGGGCTTCGACGACGATGCCACCGCAGCAGGTGAGCGCTTCACCGCCGCACTCACCCGGCTGTCGCCATCTCGCATCGTCAGCGGCTCATCGCGCGTGGTCCGCGCTTTGCGGGAACCGCTCCCGAGCACGCTGGTGGTGAGCGCCGGCGTCGAGCACCTGAGCGAATTCCTCGCGGCGCGCGTGAGCGCGCCTGAGGACACCGGCGCTGCCGAGGGCGCGTCGTTCGGGCCCATGGCCTACCACGATCCCTGCTCGCTGGGCCGCCGTCTCGGCGTCTACGAGGAGCCGCGCGCCGTCATCAAGAAGATCACCGGTACCGTGCCGGCCGAGTTCTTCCACAGCCACGCGGAGGCTGAGTGTTGTGGGGACGGCGGCCTCCTGCCCGAGACCGACCCCGAGCTGGCGGCGCGCCTCGCGGCAGCGCAGCTGGCTCGCCTGCCCGAGGGCGTGGACACGGTCGTGACCGCCTGCCCGGGTTGCAAGGCCCAGCTCGCCGGTGCTGCCGCCGGCGAGATCGCCGTCACCGACCTGAGCGAGTTGGTAGCTGGCCGACTCGGGCTCAGCTAGGCTCGGGACGGCGGCAACAGCATCGAGTACCGTCGAGAGATGGACGACCTGCTCGTCGGTGTCGATATCGGCACCAGCGCCTGCAAGGCCACCCTACTGCGTGCCGAGGATGGGGTGGTGCTGGCCACCGCCACCGAGGGCTACCAGCCAGACAGCCCACGCCCCGGCTGGTCCGAGCAGGACCCAGGGACGTGGTGCGCTGCCGCGGTCACGGTCATCTCGCGCCTGCTCGCGCAGAGGCCCGACGCAGCTGCAGCCGTGCGTGGCCTGGGTATCGACGGCCAGATGCGTGGTGTCGTGCTCGTCGACGATGCCAGCGAGCCGGTGCGTCCGGCCATCCTCTGGAACGACAATCGCTGCGGGGCCGAGGTCGAGGCCATCGCCGGAGACGACCTCGAGCGGCTGCAAGCGATCACCCACAACGTGCTCAACACCATGTGCACGCTACCCAAGCTGCTCTGGCTGACGGCCCACGAGCCGGCCGCCCTCTCGGGCGCGAGGACCATGCTCTATCCCAAGGACTACGTCCGCCTGTGCCTCACCGGCGAGCGCGCCACCGACCTCTCGGATGCCGCCGGGAGCTCGCTCTACGACGTCGAGGCCCAGGCCTGGTCGGACGAGCTGCTCGAGCGCTTCGGCATCCCCCGCGGGGTCCTGCCGGAGGTTCGACGGGCCACGGACATCGCAGGCCCGCTCTCGGAGAGCGCGGCCGCCGACACCGGCCTCCCACCCGGCCTCCCAGTGATCATCGGGGGCAGTGACAGCACGGTCGAGTCGTTCTCGATCGGGCTGGCCGACGAGCACGCCTGCAAGGTGCGGCTGGGCACGTCGGGTGCGGTCTCGACCGTCGTCGACGACGTCACCGAGTCCGGGCCTGCATACGTCTGGTCGTACGTGCGTGACGATCGCTGGATGCTCGACACGAACACACGCGCCTGCGGTCAGGCCGTACGCTGGCTGCGTGAGACGGCCTATTCGGAGATCGGCTCTGACACGGTGGCCTATGCCACCATCGATCGCGAGGGCGCCGGGGTCGCGCCCGGCGCCGAGGGTCTGTTCTTCCATCCCTACTTGCTGGGCGAGGACGCGCCCTACTGGGATCCCAGCCTGCGAGCCTCCTTCAGTGGACTTGCCGCTCAGCACGGCCGTGCACATCTGGCGCGGGCGGTACTCGAAGGCACGGCCTTCGCCTTACGCGACGCCATGAGCACCCTCGGCCATTGGGCCCCCGGTTTCGAGCGCTGCATCTACGTTGGCGGCGGCACGCTCAGCCCGACCTGGCTGGCCATCGTCTGTGACGTACTGGCCATGGATGGGGAGGTGCCCGCGACAGCCGATGCCTCGCTGGGTGCGGCCATGCTCGCCGGCGTCGGCGTGGGCCGGTTCGAGAGCCTCGAGGCCAGCGTCGAACGCTGCTACCGGGTGCGCGAGCGCATCTCCCATGCGCCCGACGCCGCAGCCCGCTACGACGAGCTCTTCGAAACCTACCTGCACGCGCGGCCGCGAGGGACGGTGCCGGCATGATCCGCGTGGTCGGCGCCAACCCTGCCATGGACCGGGTGAGTACGTGGCCGGGACTGCAGCTGGGCGCGGTCAACCGCGCAGCGAAGGTGGCCGTGGTGCCCGGCGGCAAGGGCTTCAACGTGGCCCGCGCCGTGGTACGGCTGGGCTCGGAAGCGGCCGCCTACGGCTTCCTCGGTGGCCACGTCGGTGAGGCCCTGCGAGAGATGATCCTCGCCGACGGCGTCATCGATCGCCACACCGCCATCGCGGCCGGCACGAGGGTCTGTTTCATCGTGGTCGAGCCGGATGAGGGGCGCTCGACCGTGCTCAACGAGCCCGGGCCCAGCGTCATGCCGACCGAGGTCGAGGCCTTCCTGAGGCAGCTTCGCGAGGACTGTCGCGCCCGCGATCTGCTGGTCCTCTCGGGTAGCCTGCCCGACAGCGTCGATGCCGCCGTCGCCGGCGAGATCGTACGCATCGGCGTCGAGGCCGGTGCGCGTACGCTCGTCGACATCCACAGCGAGGCGCTGCGGCATGCCGTGGGCCAGCAGCCATGGATGGTCAAGTGCAACCGGCACGAGCTTGCCCAACTGCTGGGCGTGAGCGTGATCGCCGACCTGCCCGAGGCCATGCGGGAGCTTCGTGGCGGGGGTGTCGAGGTCGTGGTCGTGACCCAGGGCTCCGACGGCGCCCTTGTCGCCGATGCCGCCGGCGTGGTCCACGTGCGTGTGCCGGTCATCGCCGAGGTCAATCCCACCGGCTCGGGCGACCTGCTGTTGGCGGGCCTGGCGGTCGGCATCGACCGCGGTCTGGCGCCCCCCGACGCACTCATCCTGGGTGCGGCCTGCGGCACCGCGGGTGCGACACATCTCCGGCCCGAGCTGCCCCGGGACTTCGACCCTGACGTGTGGACCGCCCGCATGACATCGGAGCGGCTGGAGGCTCGCTCGTGATCGCGCTCGGCATCGACGTCGGCACCACACACACCAAGGTGCTCGCCCTCGACGTGACCAGTGGCGCCACGCTGGCGCTCGAGTCGGCCTCCACGCCGGTGCGCAGGGACGGGGCCGGCGAGGCCCATCGCCCGGCCGACGTGTTGGCCACGGTCGTCGAGCTGATCGGCCGGGTGGCCGGTGCTCTCGACGACTCAGGCGCCATCAGGGCCGTCTGCGTCGCGAGCGTGGGTGAGGAGGTCGTGCTGCTCGACGGCTCGAACCGGGCCGTGGGCGACGCCATCGCCTGGTACGACCCCCGCGGCTTCGACGAGGCCGCGGCCTACCTGTCCGGCGACGGCGGCGAGAGTGGCGCTCTCGCGACGCTGGCCGCCGGACCCCACCTTCTCCATCTTCAAGCTGCAGTGGACCCGCGACTCACCGCCCGCGCGACTACGCGGCCGCGCTCCACCTGGACCGACCTGGGTGACTACGTGCTGGCGGGCCTCGGCGGCGCGGTGGTCATGGACTGGTCGCACGCGTCGCGCGCCGGCGCCTTCGATCTCGCCGAGCGAACCTGGGACAGCGAGAGCATCGGGGCCGCCGGTCTGGAGCTCGCGTTCCCGCGCCTCGTCTCGTCCATGACCGTCATCGGTCGAGGTCAGCACGGGCATCGCCCACATGTCGGGGCTGCCCGCCTGGAGTCGCCCTCGTCACCGGCGGCCACGACCACCTCTGCGCGGCCTATGGCGCCGGCGTACGCAGCAGCGCCGAACTGTTCCTGTCGGCCGGCACGTCGGAGGCGCACCTTGCGCTGCTCGACAGCGCCACTCGAAGGGGAGGCGGCGGCGCGCGTCGACCAAGGCTGTTTCGTCGACGCCGACAGCTACTACGTCCACATCAACATCCACTCCGGTCACTTCTTCCAGGGTTGGCGCCGGCTGCTCTACGGCGATACCGACGACGAGGCCATGTACGCCGAGGTCGCAGGCGGCGCCCGAGGGCGCCGACGGCATCACCTTCGAGCTGACCGCCGACCTGCGCCGCGGGCGTCTCGACGACGTGCCCTACGACGCCGACCGCGAGGTGCTGATGCGCGCCATCCTCGAAGGGCTGGCCCGACGCTCGGCTGCCATCATCGACGAGCTGGAGGCCGCCAGCGGCAGCCCCTACGAGCTGATCCTCGCCGCCGGACACCCCACGCGCGTGGACGCTCTGGCGGAGGCTGCGGATGGCGGCCTACGGCCGGCCCATGGCCGCGGTCGACGAAGCCCGAGAGCACCGCCTTCGGCGCCGCCGTCATGGCGGCGCAAGCGGTCGGCGCCCCCGGCGCCGACGCGCTGGTGGCTCGACGGGTCGCCTGGAAGGATGAGCGAAGGCCGCACGAGCAGAGGAGCGGATGACGATGAGGCGAGATCGTGCGACAGGCGTATCGTGCCCGGAGGTCGGGCGCATCGAGTACCGCGAGGTCGAGGTCGGCCGAGCCGGGACCCGGGCGAGGTGCTCATCGAGCCGGCCCGCATCGGCATCTGCGGCTCCGATGTCCACGTCTTCAAGGGCGAGCACCCCATCGTGCAGCCGCCGCTCGTCCAGGGCCACGAGGTCAGCGGCACGGTGCTCCAGGCCTGGCCCGGACGTCGACGGCCTGGCGCCCGGCGACATCGTCACCATCGAGCCGGCCATCGGCTGCGGCGCGATGCTCGACGCTGTCGAGGTCGGCCTCATCGGCCCAGTGCGCCGACCTCGACTTCATCGGCGGCAACCTCGACGGTCCTGCTGCCAGCCGGTTCGTCGTCTCCGGCAGCCCAGCTCGTGCGCATGCGCACGACCACGAGCCTCGACGATGCTGCCCTGACCGAGCCGCTGGCCACGGCCGTCCACGCTGTGCGCCGTGCGGGCCAGGTCCACGGGCACGATGTGCTCGTCACCGGTGGCGGGCCCATCGGGGCGCTCGTCGCCCGTCGCCTGGCCCGCGAGGCCTGCGCGCGAGGTCGTCGTCTCCGATCCATCGCCGGCCGACGGGCCATCCTCGATGCCCTCGGCCTCGCTACCTTCGACCCTGCCTCCGGCGAGACCGACGTTTCCGAGGCCGCGTTCGACGGTCGAGACGTGACCGTGGCCTTCGAGTGCTCGGGGGTGGCAGCCGGGCTCGACGACTGCATCCAGACCGTGGCGCGCGGCTGCACGGTCGTGGTCGTGGCCGTCTACGCGGAGCCACCGCGAACCGACATGATCGCGGTGCAGGACCGCGAGCTGAACGTGCTCGGCTCGTTGATGTACACGTGGGACGACTTCCGCGAGGCGGCAAGGCTCATCGACGAGGGCCTGATCCGGCTGGGCCCCCTGCAGACCCACCACGTGCCCTTCGATCGCTTGGCTGACGGCTACGCCCTGATCGAGGACGCGGCCTCGGGTGCGATGAAGGTCCTCGTCGACGTCGTCTGACCCATGGCCTGCATGCCCGCAGAGGCGCTGGCCGCGCTCGGGCTGCGCTGACGCAGCCGCAGAGCCTCAGCCGCGGCGAAGCTTCACGCTCGCCGCGCAGTACTCCTCCCACTGCTCGCCCGCCTCACCCGGGATCGGCAGCAGGATGCGGCGCTTGCGCCGGCTGAAGGAGATCGCCTGGGCCGGAGTGCCATCGAGCACCCAGCCGTCTTGCAGGTGTGCCCCGATCGACTGCAGCGCGCGTTCCCGGGCGCGCGCCACGGCCGCTTCCACGCTCTGCGGGTCCGAGGCCGGCAGACCCCTGTCCTCAGGACAGTGCTGTGGCGCCTCGCTCCAGTCCAATTCGACGGTCTTGTGTTCGACGATCCCAGTCTCGACCATCACCAGTCCTCCCGGATCCTGGCCGGCCGGTCGGCGACCGGCCGGCTGCCCACCTTCCTGTCCCAGCGTGCGCCCGCCGCTGCCCCAAGACAAGGGCCAAGCGTCCTCGTTCGCGACGGCTGACGAGCGCGACCCTATCGTTCGGCCGGCTCTCCTGCTGCACGCAGATAGCCTTCGATGACCGGGCCGACCATCTCGGCCACACGGTCGATCGAGGCTGAGGCCAGGGGCTCGACGCGGAGGATGTAGCGCAGCAGGGCCACGCCCATCACGTGCGAGGCGATGAGCATCGCCCGCAGCTCGCGGTCGGGCGTGCCGATCAGCCTGCGCCAGCAGTCGCGAACGGACCCTCGGCCAGCAGCGGCGCACCATCTCCGCGGCCACCGGATCGGTCGCCGCCGAGCGCACGACGCCCGGAACAGCGGGACTGATCTCGGGGTCCTCCCAGTAGCCCAGCAGCTGCCGCACGAGCCGTTCGCCGATCTCGTCGCGCGGCCCCGTCGAGCAGCGCCGGCAGCACCTGCTGCCAGTCGTAGGGGAGCTCCATGGCGGCCACGAAGAGCTGCTGCTTGGAGCCGAAGTAGTGGTAGAGGAGCGCCGGGTCCACGCCGGCCAGCGCTCGGCCACGCCTGCGCACGGTGGCGCCGTCGTAGCCGCGCTCGGCGAAGACCTCGCGGGCCGCGACGAGGATGTCCTCGCGCGTGTCGCCAGCGCCCGGCCGCCGCCCGGTGCGGCCGCCGGCCGACGCCGTCACTCGCGCTCACGCCACCTCGCGTCGGATGGTCAGCGAGGCCAGCACGCGCGAAGAGGCCCGCGAACAGCGCCCAGCACCAGCAGGTTGAAGAGCAGCGCCGTCGAGGTCAGGTCGGCCCCGGCCACGAAGACCTGGCGCAGGCCGTCGACCGCGTAGTGCAGGGGCATGATGGCCACCAGCGGCTGCAGGATCTCGGGCAGGCTGCTGACCGGGAAGAGCACGCCGCTGAGCAGGAACTGCGGGACCAGGATGAGCGGGATGGACTGGATGACCTGCAGCTCCGTGCGCGCGAAGGTCGAGACGAGGATGCCCAGGCTGACCGCGCCGACGGCCAGCAGCATGACCACGAGGAAGGCGTAGACGGCGCTGCCCGCGGTCTCGATGCCGAGGCCGATGCGATCACCGGACGCCGATGGTCGATGCTGGCTCAGCGCCCAGGTCAGCAGCACGACCATCTGGATGACGGCCATGAGCCCGAAGCCGAGCGAGTAGCCGACGACGATCTCGCCGCGCGCGACCGGCGTGGCCATGAGCCGCTCGAGCGTGCCGCCGGTGCGCTCGCGCAGGAAGCTGACGCCGGTGAGCAGATAGACGAAGAAGTAGGCGAAGAAGCCCACGATGGCCGGCGCGAAGCGGGCCATGGGGTCCGTGCTGGGCACGCCGTAGACCGTCACGTGAGTGATCGTGGAGCGCCGCCGCACCGGTGATGGCCGAGGCGGTCTCCATGATCGCGCGCTGCAGCTGGTCCGATCTGCGTTGCCTCGCCCATGGGGTCGAGCCCGTTGGTCATGAGCGTCAGCGCCGGGCGCTGCGGCCGCGGTGAGCTCGGCCGGCAGGATGACGCGCCACGCTGGCCTCGCCGTCCTCGATGGCCGTGCGCGGCAGCCTCCTCCGAATCGACCATCTCCAACGATGCCACCCTCAGCTTCGATGCGGGCGCCGAGGCTGGTCAGCCACGACGCGCACCGGGCACGCCGGCCTGGTTGACCACGATCGGCGTCGACGGTAGGCGTGTCGCCCTCGCGGATGATGAAGGTGATGAGGCCGGACATGACCAGCGGCGCGATGAACAGCAGCGCCAGCGAAGGACGGTCGCGGACGATCTCGAGCGGTGACGCGCCGGAAGAGCGCCAGGATGCGATGGACGTTCACCGGGTCACCTCCACGTCACCGGCGAAGGAGAGGAAGGCCTGCTCCAGGTCGTCGGTGCCGGCGCGCTGCGCGCAGCTCCGCGCTGGTGCCGCGGGCGATGACCACGCCGGAGCGCATGAAGAGCAGCTCGTCGCAGCGGTCGGCTTCGTCCATGACGTGGCTGGAGACGACGATGGTGGTGCCGGCATCCGGCGAGCGTGCGGAAGTGGCTCCAGAACTGGACCCGGAGCAGCGGGTCGACGCCGACCGTGGGCTCGTCGAGGAAGAGCACGGCCGGCTTGTGGATGAGTGCGCAGGCCAGCGAGAGGCGTCGCCGCTGCCCGCCGGAGAGGTTCATGGCGGCTTCCTTGACACGGTCGGCCAGCTCGACCACGCGCAGCGCCTCCATGACCGCCTCCCTGTCACGGACGCCGTAGGTCGCCGCGAAGAAGCGGGCGTTGTCGAACGACGGTGAGCGTGGGATAGACGCCATCGCTCTGGGTCATGTAGCCGATGTGCGCAAGGTTCTCGCGCGAGGGCATCTCCACGCCCAGCACCTCGGCCATGCCGTCGGTGGCCTTGGCCAGGCCGGTGAGCAGGCGGATGAGCGTGGTCTTGCCCGAACCGTTGGGCCCGAGGAGGCCGTAGATCCTGCCCGGCGCCAGGTCGAAGCTGACGCCGTCGACGGCCCGGTCGTCGCCGAAGACCTTGACCAGCTCGACGGCCCGGATGGCCGGACTCCGCCATTCCCGAAGTCATCATCTGGTGAATTCTACAGATGTTGAGTTACACGTCAAGAGACCGCCACGCCATCGTTCTGCCACACTGGCGCCATGGCCCGGTTCGCCTACGACCACGAGATCCTCGAGCGCTTCCCGGCGGTCGTCGGTGGTGTCATCCATGCCGACGGCGTGACCAACCGACCAGCCCCCGCCGAGCTCACCGCGGCCTTCCGCGGCCGAGCAGGCGTCGGTACGCGAGCGCATCGGCGAGACCCCCCTCTCCGAGCTGCCTACGCTCGCAGCATGGCGGGCTGTCTTCCGCGACTTCGGGGTCAACCCCACCAAGTACCGCTGCGCTGCCGAGTCCCTGCTGCGGCGCCTGACCAAGCAGGGTGAGATCCCTTCCATCAACGCGCTCGTGGACCTGGCCAACCTCGTGAGCATCCGCTACGCCCTGCCGGTGGCCGTCTTCGACCAGCGCCCGATCGCTGGCGGCACCACCGTCCGGTTCGCACACGGCGGGGAACCGTGGGCCGACCTCGGCTCGAGCGAGGCTGCGCATCCCGAGCCAGGCGAGGTCATCTTCGTCGACGAGGACGAGGTGGTCAGCGCCCGTCGCTGGTGCTGGCGTCAGTCACGAGCGAGCGCCGCCGGTGAGGACACGACCGAGATCCTCGTGACGGTCGAGGGCCACCACGAGGCCGCGGCCGATGACATCGACCGCGCGTTGCGCGACCTGCAGGCGCTCCTCGGTGCCTTCGCTTCACCCGCTGTCGTGCGCGCCGACATCCTCGATGCCGATACGCCCTCGTTCTCCCACTGAGATGCGCTTCGGACTCGACCTGACCATCTTCGGCGAACTGGCCGAGCCGGCGCTGCTGGTCGAGCTGGCGGTAGAGGCCGAACTGGCCGGCTGGGACGGCTTCTTCCTGTGGGACCACGTGGCCACGACCCACGCTGCGCGCGTGACCGATCCATGGGTCGTGCTGGCCGCGGTCGCCGCCAGCACCGAGCGCGTTCGCCTGGGCCCGATGGTCACCCCGCTGGCTCGCCGTCGGATGACCAAGCTCGCGCGCGAGACGGTCGCCCTCGACCATCTCTCGAACGGCCGGCTCATCCTCGGCGTCGGGCTTGGCTCCTACGATGAGCGTGAGTTCGGCGCCTTCGGTGACGAGGCCGACCGCAGGACGCGAGCGCGCATCCTCGATGAGAGCCTCGATCTCCTCGCTCGCTTGTGGTCCGGCCAGCCTGTCTCGTTTCACGGCCAGTACCTCCACGCCGAGTCGCAGCCGTTCCTGCCCATCCCGCTGCAGCAGCCTCGGATCCCGGTGTGGGTGGCGGGCATGTGGCCGCACCCGCGACCGATGCGCCGCGCTGCGGCCTGGGACGGCGCCTGTCCGCAGAAGGCCGGCGGCGGCTTCGAGTACCAGATGACGCCGGCCGAGATGGCCGAGGTCATCGCCTTCATCGCGCAGCACCGGACCCGAACGGGACCGTACGACGTCATCCATTCGGGCCTCCTGCGCGGCGAGCCCGAGCAGGACCGGGCCGTGGCCGCGTCGTACGCGGACGTCGGTGTGACCTGGTGGCTGGAGCACGTCTACCCCGGCCGCATGACGCTCGACGAGATCCATCGTTTCATCGCGCTGGGGCCTCCGCGCACCGGCTGAGGGAACCGCGCCGCGGCGGGCCGACGTCATGGCCGTGCACACCGCACACGAGGTATGACCATGCGTTCCCTGTCCCGGATACTCGTCACCGCCGTCGCCGCGGCCCTGCTGCTGCCGGCCCCGGCCGCGGCCCAGATCGTCGAACCCGAACCGATGCCGCCGATGCCCTGCCCCGGCTGCTGGTGGCCGGTCGACCAGGTGGCCCAACTCGACGGCATCGAGGCCGACATCGACGTCACCGATGGCGTCACCATCGCACGCTACCGCTTCGACCTCTCCAACCCGGCCGAACGGGACCGTGGCGGTCCCGGCGCCGAGGGTCGCATCGTCTTCCCCGTGCCGGCCGGCAGCTCAGTCACCGATCTGGTGCTCTCGGGCGGGCCCGAGACCCTCGAGGGGGTGCTGCTCGACGCCGATGACGCCACGCGCATCTACGAGGACATCGTGCGCCGGCTCATCGACCCGGCCCTGCTGCGTTCGCTCGAGGGCGACATGTACGAAGTGCGTGCCTTCCCGGTCCCGGCCGGCGAGGAGCGGCAGGTCAGCTTCACCGTGACCACGCCGCTGCTGGCAGAGGGCGAGCAGGCGCTGGTGGAAGTGCCCTGGTCGCGCATGTCGCCGCGCCCGGCCGGCGCCCAGGTCGAAGTCGATGTCGACGTGCCCTGGGAGGTGCGCTCGGCGGTGGCCCCGGGCTTCGAGCTCGACCAGGAGCGCCAGGGCGAGGGCGAGCTCGGCCTCGGCTGGGAGTCGCCCGACGGCTGGACGCCTGACACCAACTTCCGGCTCTACCTCTCCGGTGGCGAGGGCCTCATCGACACTCGCCTGCTGCCGTACCGGGAGCGTGGCGACGACGGCTACTTCAACCTCCTCTTCGCACCCGTCGTCGAACTGGACGAGACCGTCGCGCGTGACGTCGTGCTCGTCCTCGACCGCTCGGGCTCGATGGAAGGCGACAAGATGGCCCAGGCCATCAGCGCTGCCGAGTTCGTGCTCGACAACCTCGGTTCCGACGACCGTTTCGCGGTGGTCGACTTCTCCCGCTACATCCGCACCTTCGACGACGTCCTGCGGCCGGCCTCTGACGCGAGCGCCGGCATCGACTACGTGCGCGAGCTGGCCGCTGGCGGCAACACCAACATCAGTGGCGCGCTCGAGCGGGGCATGGAGTTCCTCGACGGCGAGCGCCCGGGGACGGTCGTCTTCCTGACCGATGGGCTGGCCACGGTCGGCATCGAGGAGGCCGACGGCATCCTCGAAGTGGCCGAGGGCGCCGCACCCGAGCGCACGCAGCTCTTCGCCTTCGGCGTGGGCTACGACGTCGACACGGTCCTGCTCGATGCGCTCGCCGTCGGAGTTCACCGGCTCCAGCCACTACGTCGCGCCGGAGGAGCGCATCGACACCGAGGTCTCACGACTGTGGGAGAAGGTCTCCACGCCGGTGCTCTCCGACGTCGAGATCAGCATCGACGGCGTGGACACGTGGGACCTGGCCCCGGCCGAGATCCCCGGCATCTTCGCCGGCGACCAGGCCATGCTCACCGGTCGCTTCGACGGCGAGGGCGAGGCCACGGTCACGGTCACGGGCAACTCGGCCACCGGCGCGGAGACGTTCGTCTACGACGTCGTCTTCCCCGAGCGCGACGAGTCGGACCCGGCGGTCTCCCAGGTCTGGGCCCAGCGACGCGTGGCCGACCTGCTCACCGAGCTGCGCATCGAGGGCGTCCGCGACTCGCTCATCGAGGAGATCGTGGAAGTGGCCAACCAGTTCGGCATCGTGACGCCCTACACGGCCTACCTCGCCGAGGAGCCGGAGATGGGCCGCTTCTTCGCGGCCGATGGCGACGACTGGGTCATGGAGCAGGCCTTCGACGAGGCCGAGGCACTGGCCGCCGCGCCGGCTTCGGGCCAGGCTGCCGTGGAGCGGGCCAAGGCCGTCAGCGACCTGCGCAGCGAAGGCGTCGCCCGCAACAGCATGGCCTCGACACAGGTGGTCGGTTCGCACACCTACTACCTGGTCGACGACACCTGGACCCGGGATGACTACGAGGCCGACACCGACGCGCCCGAGGTCGAGGTCGGCAGCGTGGAGTTCCTCGAGCTCATCGCCGACGCACCGGAGCTGGCCGACGCGGCCGCGCTCGGTGAGCGTGTGGTGACCGAGGGCCCGGACGGCTGGATCACCATCGTCTGGCCTGACGTGGAGGCCGGCTCCTAGTCCCGCCTTGCGTTCGTTCGACCGCCGGGGTCCAGCAGGGCCCCGGCGGTCGTTTCGCATGTTGACGTCGCCACCTGACGGGCGGACGATGGCCCCGATCCGACGGCAGCGAGAGCGAGGGGGAGCGATGCGACGCGTGTGGTTGGCCGGATCGGTGGCCGGTGTCCTGGCGCTGACGACGTGGGGTCCGGTCGGGGCCCAGGATGCCGCCGACGATGCCCGCGATGGGCAGCGCATCGAAGTGCCTGCAGCCGGCATCGCCGTCACGTACCCGCCCGACTGGGACGTCAGCGTCGAGATGCGCTACGACCACACGCGACCCGGCGACCCCTATACGGGGCAATGGTGGGTCACCTACGGCAGCTCCGGCGACGACTCCTGCAGCGTCCATTGGTACCTCTATCCCGGCCCCTCGATGATGGAGATGGCCGCGGGCAGCGTTGGCGTGCTGACGGACCTGCTCGGCGGGGAGCCCGAAGAGGTCGAGTTGCCGATCGGCGTGGCCACGCGTCTCGTGCACCCTTCTGTGACCGGCGACGACTACACCACCACCTACGAGGTCGACAGGGATGGCATGAGGTGGGACCTGACCTGCTACTCGGAGGAACTCGTGGCCGACGACTGGCTGGGCATCGCCGAGACGCTCGAGTGGTTGCCGGCCGAGGGCAGACTGGAGCGAGCATTGGAACCGCCCCCGGAGGATGCCATCGACATCGAGCCGGGCTCCTATCTGCTCGAGCGGGTGGAGCTGCCCCAGGTCGGGATCGCCATGGACCTGCCTCCGGCATGGGAGGTCGACGTCATCGCCGAGGAGCGCGAGCTGGCCCTTCCGCCCGACCACGCCGACGATGGCCCGGTCGCCTACCTCCAGGTGCTCTCGGCAGAAGGCGCTTCGGGCGATTGGTGCAGCCTGCAGGTCCATCCCGACAACCCGCTGACGACCCGCGAGCACGCTGAGCTGCAGGCAGCGTCCTGGATGGCGGACGCCCCGGAGGGCTTCCACGCCGTCGTCGAGTTCACCGTCGTGGGTGCCGAACTGGCCGATCAGGTCGACCTCATCAGCGACACGAACCCAGGGCTCGCCCGCGCTCACATCTGGGACTCGGGGTCGACCCGCCTCGTGCTCACCTGCGGCAGTGACATCGTCTTCAACCGCAGCTGGCTCCCGATGGCCGACTCCGTCGAGCTCCTCGACGCTGAGCCGGCGGAGGCACCCGAGACGGGCCGTCCCGACGCCGAGCCTGTAGAGACACCCGAGAGCGAACCACTCGACACGGCCCCAACGGATGAGCCGGAGACGACCGACCCGTCGGAGACGAGCCTGTTCGAACGGCGAGTGGAGTTCCCCGAGTTCGGAGTGGCCCTCACCATCCCGAGCCTCTGGACCTTCGAACTCCGTCGGGAGGAGTCCGCGTACCCGCTCCCCGACGAGTTCGGCGAGGACGCTACCGTGCCGGCGACAGAGTTCCTCTCGGCCTTCCCCTTCACCGACGGCGTGTGCTGGGTCGAGACCTACGTGCAGATGCCGATGGACCTCGAGCGCCATGCGCAAGAGCACGGCTGGGCGCAGTACTCCTCGTTCTCCGAGTCACTTCCCGAGACCGCGCGGGTGCAGTTGCCGGCGGGGGAGGGATACCGCGTGATCTATCACTCCATCTTGGGGTCGTCGGTGGCCTACGCCTTCGATCTCGACGGATCGCGCTATCTCGTGGACTGCATCGTCGGGAGCGACGGTGGGTTCGCTGCGAGATCGCTCGCTGCATCGATCACGGCTATCGGCGACGAGCCGCCCGAACTCTGGCTCGAGCATCTCGAGTTCGACGATGCGGGCATCGCCCTGACGCTCCCGCTCGACTGGGAAGTGACGTCCGAGATGGAGTTCATCGACACCATCAACGTAGCCGGGCCCGAGACGACCGAGTCCGACCTCTGGAGGGTGATGCACTCCCTCCCGGACGCCGAGACCTGGTGCGACCTCTTCAAGCTGAGCAACATCCCGCTCTCGCTCGAGGACCACGGCAACGTCTTGGCCACCATCGCCGCGACGAGCTTCGACCCTCCGAGGGAGGCGGAGGTCGAATCTGTCGCTCTGCCCTTGGGCGATGCGGTCCGCGTGACCGAGTCGTTCTCAGAGGGCGCGTTCAAGACCGTGTACCTGTTCGATGTGGGTGGCGTTCGGGAGTACCTGATGTGCAGCACCCCGGAGCAACCCGACGATGACTGGCTCTCGGTCGCGGAGACCATCGAGGCGCTTGACGGAGCAGCCGATACCGGTGGCCAGGCCGACGAGACGGTACCGCCGGGCGTGCCCGCGGAAGCCTCGTACTGGAGCGAGCTGGGGCCACTGGAGTCCACCATCGCGGTCGATGACACGGCCGTCATGCGCGCCTCGTGCGAGCAGGCGCTCTGGATCGAGTATCCCGACGGCACCTTCAGTGAGCGTGTCGAGTGCACGCTGACCGATGACCCGGTGGGCGCGGACGAGGTGCAGGGCACCGTGCCGGATGCGACCGTGACGCTCGATGGCGGTGCCTGCGAATGGGTCTCCGACTTCTGGCTTGACTTCGACGGCAGCCAGGTGTGGGCCGAATCGTGGGCGGTGACCATCGAGCCCGACGGCAGCGTCCTCGGTACCTCGTGGTACGGCGCCGAGGCGCTCGAGTGCGGGGAGTAGGCGTGGTCTCTCGCGTGGACGCGAGGACCGACGGTAGCGAGAGGGGGAGAGTGAAGATGCGACGTGCGACCACGGCCCTGTTGGCAGCCGGATTGGTGGCCGGGGTGAGCCTGCCCAGCCTGGCGCAGGACGAGGAAGCGGCGACGGAGGTCCAGCGCGTAGAGGTGCCGCAGGCAGGAGTGGCGTTGTCGCTCCCAGCCGCGTGGGATGCCTACGTCGAGATGCGCGAGAAGGAGGACTGGGGGCTGTACGACGAGGGCTTCGCTGAGGAGCCGGTCATCTTCTGGAACGTGATCTACGCCAGCGATGGTGGCCGGCCCTGGTGCGACCTGGTGTGGTATCCCTTCCACCCGTTGACGGAGGCGGAACACGCCGCGCGCTACGAGGCCCTGATGACGCCATCCTCCACGGATGTGGAGCGTGCCATCGACGTCGAACAGGTGTCGTTGCCGGCCGGCGAGGCCTACCGCTTCGTCATCTACAACGAGCCCACCGCCACCCACACCACCGCCTATCTCCTGGGCGTGGACGAGTCGCGCTATCTGCTGCAGTGCGCGGGCGACGAGCGCTCCGAGGACGACTGGCTGTCAGTGGCCGGCTCGCTGGAGGTACTCGCGGCGACTGGCGAGAGCATCGACGAGAGCGCCGAGGAGGAGTGATGCGTCAGCAGCTGGCCGTCGGGATGGCGGCTGCCCTGCTCGCCGGCTTGCCGGCCACGAGCGCGGCCGCCGGTGACGAGGACCTGCGCATGGGCGATGACCCCGCCTACTTCCAGCGTGTGGAACTACCCGAGGATGGTCTGGCCATCTCCGTCCCGGGGGACTGGTCGGTCGACCCGGGAGTCGAGTACCACCCCGCCGAAGACGGGGATCCGGACTACGACAGGTGGACCATCTTCTTCGCGGCCGACGCCGTCGCCGAGTACTGCGGCATCTCCCGGCGCCCGCATCCGGGCCTCGAGCTGCGCAGCATCGTCGAACTCCTCAGCGACAGCTGGAACGAGTCCGCTACGGCGACCGCGGAGTGGTCCGAGCTCGACATCGCGGTCGGTGAGGCCTACCGCCTCGATGTCCACCATCTCGATGACGACGAGCACAGCGCCAGCTTCGTCTTCGAGTCCGATGCGTATTGGTACGACCTGGCCTGCCATGCGCCCGAGCGCGACCCGGATGACTGGATGGACATCGCCGAGACGCTCGAGTGGCTGCCGGTCGACGGTGACCTGCCGACCAAGCCCGGTGCCGAGCCCATGGATCCCGACGAGACCACCGGACGCGCGCTCGAGCGGGTCGAGGTGCCCGACGCCGGGGTGGCTGTGTCCTTCCCGGTCGGCTGGGAGGTCGACCTCGGGCTCGAGTACAAGGAAACCGTGCCAGGGGACCCGGAGACCGGCTACTGGGACGTGATCCAAGCACGCGATGGCAACGAAGGTTGGTGTGCCTTGACGAGGCATCCGCATCCTGCGTTCGAGATCTCGGAGCAGGCTGCGCTCATGGCCCAGGGACTCGTCGAGTCCGACTACGAAGATGTGACCGCCGAGGCGACCTCGGTCGAGCTGTGGACCGGTGTCGCCGGGCGCGTGGACTCGTACGTACCGGGAGAGGTCGGCTTCGCCTCCACGTACCTCATCGATGCGCCGTCAGACCTCTTCGACGAGCCTTCACGCTTCATGCTCCTGTGCCGTGCGCATGAACGCGATGCTGAAGACTGGCTGGACGTGGCTGACTCGCTCGAGTGGCTCGATGGGCGTGTGCCGGACGAGGCCGACGTCATCGACGACTCGCCCCAGTGGCTCGACGTGCCCGCGGCCGGCGTGGAGTTGGCCATCCCGGCCGAGTGGACCTTCGAGCCGGAGGTCGCTGAATTGAGCGCCTTCCTGCCGCCGCCCTACGACGACGTGGGGGAGGTAGCCATCCTGCGGGCACTGGAAGCGAGCGGTCCCGATGGTGCCTGGTGCAACGTCTATGCCTACGAGACCATGCCCATGACGCTCGAGCAGCATGCCGACTGGTTCGGGTCGATGGTGGGCAGCAACGCCGAGTACCCGGCCACGGTGGAGACCAGTGCGCTGACCCTGCCCATCGGTGCAGCGATCCGGTCGATCGAGCGCTACGACGCGGGCGAGGTCCACGTGGTCTATCTCTTCGACGTCGATGGCGCCCGTCGCTATCTGCTCTGTGGCGCCGCCGTGCTGCCGCCTGACGCCTGGCTTTCGGTGGCCGCGACCATCGCGCCCATGCCTGGCCTGCTGCCAGAGATGCCCGACGACGCTGTCGACTGGAGCGAGGTGAACGACGTCGTGACCGCGTTGCCGGTGACCCCTGGCGAGGCGGGCGAGACGTACCTGCACGCCGAGTGCCCCCGGGCCACCTGGTTCGAGTTTGGCGACGGTTCGTATGAGGAGCATCTCACCTGCCGCTTGACCGACGATCCAGTCGAGGACCAGGGTCGGCTGCCGTTCGAGACCGTGACGCTCAGCGGTGGTGCCTGCGAGTGGGTCTCCGACTTCTGGATGACCTACGACGGCAGCGAGTTCTGGGCCTCATCGTGGATGGTCACGGTGGAGCCCGACGGCACCGCCACCGCCATCTCGCACTACGGCGCAGAGGAGCTGGACTGCAGCGGCTGATCAGCCCGCCGGCGTCAGCACCTGCAGCACGCCCGGCCGGATACGGGCCTCCAGCCCACCGCGGCCCACGTAGTCACCGTCGACCTCGAGGGCCATCGGTCGCTCCGGTTCGATCCGGATCGTCCGGCCGCGGCGCCGGATGCTCGCGTCACCGGAGCCGCCGCCGAGCTCCGTACGGCGCAGCTGGTCGAGCAGGGCGCGCACGCCCGTGACCGGATTCGAGGCACCCACGACGATGAGGTCGAGCAAGCCGTCGTCCGGCTCGATCGGCAGGCGCAGGTCCAGACGGCCCGGCACCAACTGACCCATGTTGCCGATGAGTACAGCGGTGGCGGCCGGCTCGATAAGCTCGCCGTCGATGGTCACGCGACAGGGCGTGGCCGTGAGCCGCAGCGCCAGCCGCGCCCCGTTTGCGAAGTAGGCCCACGCACCCAGGCGGCGCTTGTGGTCATCCGGCGTGGCCGCCATGAGCTCGGCATCGAAGCCTGCGCCGCAGCCGATGATGAACGTCGAGGCGGTCGTCGTCCCGTCCTCGAGCTCGACGCTGACCTCGCCGAGGTCGACCGTGTGGCTGACGGCGGACGCCAGCGCGTCTGCGGCTGCCAGCGGTGAGAGCGGGATTCCCAGCACGGCCGCGACCTGGTTGCCGGTGCCGGCCGGGATGATGCCCAGCGGCACGGGAGTGCCGGCGACCGCCGTCGCGATGTCGCGCATGGTGCCGTCGCCGCCAACGCCGATGATCGAGGCCACGCCCGCCGCCAGCGCCTCCGTGGCCAAGGGGCCCACGTCGGTCGCGGTGGCGGTCTCGACGATGCGGGCAGGTGCGCCATCGCGCTCGCTGAGCACCTTGCCGACCCGCTTGGTCAAGCGCGGCGCGCGTGTTCGTATCCCGCGCCTTGGAGGCGTGGGGATTGATGATGACGAGGCTCGCAGGCACGCGCCTAGTAAGGTTCAGGGATGAAGGACTGATCGTCCAGCGGTGGACGCACGTAGCCCTTGTCGGGCTCGCGCGGTGGCAGGCCGATGGGCTCCGGCGTGAGGTCCTCGTAGGGGATGAGCGAGAGCAGGTGTCTGATCACGTTCAGTCGCGCGCGTCGCTTGCTGTCGGCATTGACCACGTGCCAGGGCGCCTGCTTGATGTCGGTGTGGCGGAACATCTCGTCCTTGGCCCTGGAGTACTCGACCCAGCGGGCGCGTGACTGGAGATCCATGGGTGAGAGCTTCCAGCGCTTGGTGGGATCGTCGATGCGCTTCTGGAAGCGGGCTTCCTGCTCGGCGTCGCTGACGCTGAACCAGTACTTGATGAGGATGATGCCCGAGCGCACGAGCATGCGTTCGAACTCGGGACAGGAGCGGAAGAACTCCTCCACCTCGGCTTCGGTGGCGAAGCCCATGACACGGTCGACCCCGGCGCGGTTGTACCAGCTGCGGTCGAAGAGGACCATCTCGCCGGCCGCCGGCAGGTGGGCCACGTAGCGCTGGAAATACCACTGCGTCTTCTCGCGCTCGGTGGGCGCGGGCAGGGCCACGACCCGCGCCACGCGGGGGTTGAGGCTCTGGGTGATGCGCTTGATGGAGCCACCCTTGCCGGCGGCATCGCGGCCTTCGAAGATGATGACCACCTTCAGGCCGCGCGCCTTGATCCATTCCTGCAGCTTGACCAGCTCGATCTGCAGCTTGGCCAGCTCCTGTTCGTAGAGTCTGCGCGGCAGCCTCGCCGCCTCCGCCGCGTCCGGCGCGGACGCGATCACCTTGGCCGGCTTGGCTCGCCTTGCCTGACTTCTTGCCCATGGCCCTTGGTCTCCTGTCGTCGATCGATCGCCGCGTGGGTCCTGCGTCTGCGGGGCTCGGTTCAGGTAGGGGCAGCTCGTCGAGGTGCCCAGGCTGGAAGGGATCGGCTGGGTGATGGAGGTCAACTGGCTCCCGGTCTCCGGCATGTCGCGGGTCGCCCACGCGTAGACCTTGGCCACGTCCTGGTCGGTGCCCTGGAGCGCGACGTAGAGGGCGGGCGCGGAAAGCGTCTTGACGCCGGCCTTGAGCTTCCTGCACTCGGTGGCGTTGTCGACGAAGCGCAGCTGGGCCTGCCCGCTGGTGCGGTAGCAGCCATCGGCCTGCCAGCCGTTGCCCAGCCACTGTCGCTGCGACTTGACGCCGTCTTCGCAGGTCTTGTCCACGACGTCGGGCACGTTGAACGTATCCATCACGTCCCCGAACGCCCGTGCCGCGTCCTCGCCCTCCATGAGGTAGTAGTCGACGCTCGAGACCACCTTCGTGGCAGGGCTGCAGGTGACGGCGGCGCGCGTGCCCTTGGGCAGCGACGACCGTAGCGGTCGACAGTAGTTGGCGATGCGCGTCGGGATGCCCCTGAGCAGCACCTTCTCCGCCGCGGAGAAGGAGACCGCCTGCGGGGACCTTGGCTTGGGGTCGACGGCCGGTGCGGACTCGAGTTCGTCGAGGCGCTTCTTGAGCTCCTTGTTGTCGGCCTCGAGCACCTTGATGCGCTCGCGCAGCCGGGGCACGTTGAGCTTCTCCGTGTCCGTGCGCAGCGTGGCCAACTCCGTGCGCAGGTCGACGGCCTCGGCGCGCAGCTCGTCGATCGTGGCCATGAGCGCGGCCACCTGGCCGGTGGTCCAGGCCACGCCCGGCACCTCGAAGGTGAGGATGACGTCGCCGAAGTCGTCGTTGAGCTCCAGCACGCCAGTGTCGACCGTCCAGCCGTCGACCTCGCCGAGCGTCGCGAGGTAGGTGTCCTCGACCCCCTGAGCCGGGTCTTCGCAGAGTGCGAGCGTGACGGTCATCTCCTCCGCGAAGCGCAGTGAGCCGCCGTCGATCTCGTAGCTCCCGCTGAACTGGTTGCAGCCACCGGAGCCGGACGCGTTGCCGTCCTGCAGCAGCAGCGTGGGTTCGACCTCGAGGGGCACGGCCACGAGCTCGCCGGCTTGCTCATCGAAGTAGTTGGTGAGGGCCCAGGCCAAACCCTCGGGCGTCGATGGCCCCTCGTCCTGTGCGGCTACGGCCGCCGGGACCGAGATGGCCAGGGTCACGGCGAGCGTGGTGCGGATGAAGCGTTCACGGATCACGAGGTACACCCCCTGCGCTTGTCGGTAGGGCAGAAGGCGACTCTAACCTAGCCGTGCCGACACATGTCGCTCCACGGCTGGCCCGGCTGCGTGATGGGGTCGAAGAGGTCGCCTCCGGCCTCCGGGTCGAGACTGCTGGCGGCCCACTCCCAGAGGTCGGCGATGACCGACCGACTCAGGGGATGAGGCTGGCACAGGCGGGCGCGGGCGGGGTGCCTCCGTGGGGGATGTTGCGCCACACCGGGGTGAGCTCCAGGTCCCTGGTGGCCCACTCGAAGAGCGGCTTGATCTGCGAGCCCGTGCTCTCGATGGCGATGTAGGCCACCGGCTCCTCGATCCGGCGGCCGCCGACATCGAGCTGGTGGCACTCAGCGGCCCAGCTGATGAAGCGTACGTTGGCCCCGCCGTCATCGACGAAACAGCCGGTGGCGTGGTAGGGAGACTGCAGTGTCTGGCTGGGTCGGCCAGCGTCGCAACGGTAGCGCTCAGGTACGCCGTGGCTGCGCATGACGGTGTTGAACGTACGCCGGGCGGCGTCGTAGGGCATGAGGTAGTAGGCCATCTCGTCGACGATGCCGCCGGGACTGCAGCGCACCGCTGCCAGCGTGCCGCCGGGGAGGCTCGCGCGCAGCGGCTTGCACGTGCTCCGGATACGGCTCGGGACGCCCTTCAGCAGCTGGCTCTCAGCAGCCGTGAAGCCGCTGCTGCTGCCGCTGCCGCCCGACGAAGCGGCCGCTGCCCTGAGCGTCTTGACCTGGTTCTCGAGCGTCTTGATGCGTTCGCGCAGGGTGCCGACGCGGATGTTGTCGAGCCGCTCGCCGAGGCGGTCCATCTGGGCTTGTTGCTGGGCCAAGAGGGCATTGAGCGCCGCCACGTCGCTGGCCGTCAGCGCCACGGTGGCCTCCTCCAAGTCGAGCAGGGGCGCGCCGTCCTCGTCGACCAGCGAGAGCACGCCATCCTCGACCTCCCACGCCGTGGTCTGTGGCAGGTTGGTGAGATAGCGGTCCTCGATCGCGCCTGCCTCACCGGGGCAGGCCCGACGCGTGACCGTGAAGGCCTCGTCGAAGGTCAGCATCTCGCCCTCGAGCAGGTACGTGCCGCTGAAAGCATTGCAGCCGCTCGAGCCCGTGGCGCGGCCATCCTCCAGCAGCAGCGTGGCGTCGATGTACCAGGGCACGATCCCGACCTCGCCGTTCACCGCGTAGCCGATGAGGTGCCACTCCGTGCCTTCGGGCGAGGCCGCCTCTGCCTGGGCCGCGACGCCGGCCGGGAACGAGATGACCAATGCGGCGGCCAGTACCAGCCGGGCCGCGGTGGAGCGGATCATGAGAAACCCCCCGTGCCTGGGTCCAGCGGGCTCGACGGGTGCGGCGAGCCTCCGGCCCACGTCCCGATGCTACGCCCGTGGGTCGTTGGTGTCAGGACCTCTCAGCCGATGCGACGGACGGCGGGGACCTCCCAGCCGCCGTCGAATGGACGGCCGTCGGCGCCCACGTCCGAGCGCGGATAGGCGGCCTCGCCGAGGTCGTTGCTGCCCCAGCCGGCCATGGCCGCGCCGGCTCGCTCCAGCCGTCCACCAGCGTGGCGGCCCCGCCGAAGGCCCCGGCCATCTGCTCGCGCGCCTCGGCGACCCCGGCGCGGACGGCCGCGCGGGTCCCGGGCTCGAGTGCGTCCGAGCAGGAGCACGAGAACTGTCTCGAAGCGGTATCCGTCGTCGTGTTCACGGGGCTTCTCCTCGTCGGCCGGGGTCAGGCTGCCGGTTCGGGCTTGGTCGCGGATTCGCCGGCGCCCGCTGGGCCGTGGCTGGACCGGCGAGGGGGACGAAGGCGGTGCCGATGAAGAGCCGCCTGCCGACTGCGCCGAGAACGTCGCGCCAACTGACGGCCAGGGTCGCAGACGCGCCCGATGCCGCGTACAGTTAGGCAATCATGACCAGTCAGACCTTCCGTGCCAACGTGGGCATCGCCGTGGCGCGCGCCGATGGGCTCGTGCTGGCGCTCGAACGCATCGACCAGCCCGATCGCTGGCAGATGCCCCAGGGTGGCCTCAACGTGGGCGAGGAGCCCGTCGAGGCCTCGTTGCGTGAGCTGCAGGAGGAGACCGGTCTTCGCTGCCGAGCACGTGGAGCTCGTGGCCGAGCATCCCGCGTGGCTGGCGTACGAGCTGCCACCGGCCCGCCGTCGCAACGAGCGGGCACGCGGCCAGGTCCAGAAGTGGTTCCTCTACCGCTTCCTCGGGGAAGACGACGACATCGACCTGACCCCACCCAAGGGTGAGCGGCAGGAGTTCAGGGCCTTCCGCTGGATGGACCTCGCAGAGCTGGCCGAGTCGATGTGGGAGGTCAAGCGGCCCATCTACCGCGCGCTCGTGGACGAGTGGGCCGAGCGAGTCGCGGAGTGGGCCGAGCCCGACTGAGCCTCGCTCAGGCCGCTGAGGCGTGCCTCGTGCTCAGCGCCGCGGCCGGCAGCGCGTAGGCGCGCTCGGGCAGCAGCTCCCAGGCGATGTCGTCGCCGGGCGCGTGGAGCCGCGCGACATCCACTCGCCGTCGACCGCGAGCATGTTCGTCCTGGCCGCCGCCAGCTCCAGCTCGTACTCGACGTACGAGCCCAGGAAGGTGCTGCCCTTGACCTTGGCCCGCAGGTCACCCTCGCCGACGCTGCACCGACTCCGGGCGGGCCACGACCGACGGCGGTGTCACCGTGCTTGTTGCCTGCTCCCGCCGGGATGGTCAGGGCCACGCCCATCAACGAGATGTCGATGGTCTCGCCACTCGACGCGCGAGGACCTCGCCGCTGAGGAAGTTGGCGCGGCCGATGAAGTCGGCCACGAAGCGCGTGTTGGGGCGGCGATAGATGGCATCGGGCGGTCCGGCCTGCTCGATGCGGCCGGCGTTCATGACCACGACCACGTCCGAGAGGGCCATGGCCTCGGACTGGTCGTGCGTGACGTAGACCGACGTCGTGCCGAGCGCCTGCTGGATGCGCCGGATCTCCGAGCGCAGCGAGACGCGCAGCTTGGCGTCGAGGTTGGAGAGAGGCTCGTCGAAGAGCAGCACGCGCGGCTCGATGGCCATGGCGCGCGCCAGGGCCACGCGCTGCTGCTGGCCGCCGGAGAGCTCTGAGATCTTGCGCTGGCCCAGGCCGTGCAGGTTGACCAGGTCGAGCGACTTCTCGATCGTCGCTTCCAGCTCCTCACCCTTCTTGCCCTGGAGCTGCACGCCGAAGGCCACGTTGTCGTGGACCGTCAGGTGCGGGAAGAGCGCGTACGACTGGAAGACCATGCCCATGCCGCGCTTGTCCGGCGTGAGTCGGGCGATGTCCTTGTCGTCGAGCATGATGCGACCGGTCGTCGGGCACCTCGAAGCCCGGCGATCATGCGCAAGGTGGTGGTCTTGCCGCAGCCGGAGGGCCCGAGCAGCGTCACGAAGCTGCCGCCGGCCAGCTCGAGGGTGATGTCGTCGACGGCCTTGACGACGGCCCCTTCGGGCGACTTGAAGTGCTTGCACAGTCGGTCCAGCAGCACGGTCGCGGGCGCGCTTGCGTCGCGCCGGTCCTGGGTCGTCGCCGTCATCAGTCGTGCCTCCAGACTCGGTGGCCTGCTCGGCGCCGGTACGCGTCCCGATCACGAGCGACAGGATGCCGATCGCGACCGAGCACGATGATGATGAGCAGTACGGAGTAGGCGAACGCGTTGCCGTAGCGCGCGTTCTCCGTCTCATTGAGGATCTGCGCGGTCATGATGCGCACCTTGGGGGTGGTCAGGAAGATGACCGCGCTGATGGCGGTCATGGACCGGGCGAACGAGTAGATGAGCCCGGCCAGGAAGGCCGGCCGGATGAGCGGCAGCGTGATCCTGCGGAACGTGTGCGCCTGGTTCGCTCCCAGCGAGGTCGAGGCCTCCTCGATGGACGGGTCGATCTGCTGCAGTGAAGCGACGCCGGTGCGCAGGCCACCCGGCGCCGAGCGCAGCACGAAGACCATGGCGATGGCGATGGCGCCGCCGAGCATCGCCGCACCACCGGTCAGCTTGGGGATGACGGTGAAGCCGAAGATCTCCGTGGGCGTGTTGAAGGCCAGCAGGTAGCCGATGCCGAAGATGGTGCCGGGGATGGCGATGCCGAGCATGACGCCGAAGTCGAGCGCACCGCGACCCCAGAAGCGGCGCCGCACCACCAGGAAGGCCACGACCACGCCGAGCAGTCCAGCGATGGGCGTGGCGATGGCGCCAGCGTGACGGTGTCGGTCACGGCCTTGGTGCCGTAGCCGAACAGCACCGACCGCCGAAGTGGTCGAGCGTGAACTCGTGGTTGACGCCCAGCAGCTTGGTGAACGAGCCGAGCACGATGGTGCCGTACAGCATGATGACCAGGGCCACGACGGCGAGCACCGCGCCGAGCAGGCAGCCAGCGGACCCAGCGGCTCTCGATCTCGGAGTGCCTGCCGCTGGGCTTGCCCGAGACCGACACGATCGAGGCCTTGTTGGCGTAGTAGCGGTGCACGAAGTAGACGACCAGCGCCGGCACCAGCAGCATCACGGCCAGCACCGACCCGGCCGTCAGGTTGTACTGGCCGATGATGGCGATGTACATGCGGCTCGCCAGCACCCAGTAGTCGCCGCCGAGCACGAGCGGGTTGCCCAGGTCGGCGAGCGCCTCCACGAAGAGCAGCAGGAAGGCCGACGCGATGCCCGGTGCCAGCAGCGGCAGCTCGACCTTGCGGAACGTGCGCCACTTCGACGCGCCCAGGTTGGCGGCGGCCTCGCCCGAGCGACGGGTCGAGCGCCCGCATCATGCCCATCAGCATGATGTAGGCGATGGGGAAGAAGGTCAGGGACATGACCGCGGTGAGGCCCAGCGGCGGCAGCTGGATGCAGTCGACGATGCCGGGACTGGACGTCGGGCCAGGAGTAGATGTCCACGCGCAGGCCGAGCAGGTCGCGCGTGATGATGCCGCTGCGACCGAAGAGGCGAGATGGCGGCCACGGCCAGGGCGAAGGGCGGGCTCACGATGGGCAGCAGGGCCATCACGTGGATGAGCAGCTTGACCGAGCGCGGCGCCGGCACTCGCACCTGCACGTAGGCGAAGACGAAGGCGACGAACGTGCCCAGCGTCGCCACCGACAAGCCCAGCACCATGGTGTTGACGAAGATCTGGTTCTGGACCGAGGTGACGTAGCGCTCGAAGATGGGGATGCGCCTCGGCCGTGAGGGCCTCCCGGACGACCGAGAAGACGGGCCAGACGATGGCGATGAGCACGAAGCCCGCCGAGATCGAGGATGGCGGCGATGACGATCGGGTCGAGGGCACGCCGGCCAGCTCGGGGCGCGCCTCGTCCGGGGAATCCCGTCTGGCAAGGCGCGGCCGTAGGCGGCGTCCTTGACTCCTTGGCGGGCGTGGAAGCGGTCATGCGTCGACGTAGGAGGACGAGGCCGGTGACCGGCCGTCCTCGTCCGTGGTAGGCGGCGACCTACGAGCACGGAGCTGCGCGCCGGTGCTCGTGGGCAGTCATGGCGCGATGCAGGCTACTCGGCCGGCTCGGTGGCGATCTCGTCCTCGAAGCGCTCGGTCAGCCGCTGGCGAGCCGCCCCGGCTGCGTCGAAGTCGTAGTCGACCAGGTTGACCTCGACGATGTTGACTGCCGAGGTCGCTGACGGCGGCGTCCGGGTTGGTCGGCAGCTGGTAGGCGCCGACCGTGGGGCCGATCTCCTGCGTGTCAGCCTGCAGCGCCCAGTCGATCCAGGTCTTGGCGTTGTTCGGGTGCGGCGCATTCGCGACGAGCGACTGACCGGCGATCTCGTAGCCGGTGCCCTCGCTGGGGAACGACGACCGACGAGGTCCGCGAAGCCTTCCTCGATGTTGTTGATGCAGTCGTGGCTGAAGATGATGGCCACGGCGATCTCGCCGCGACCGGCCTTCCGGCCCGGTGCCGAGCCGGACTTGGTGTACTGCAGGATGTTGGGATGGAGCTGCTGCATGTAGTCCAGGCGGCTCTCCTCGCCGCCGAGACGGAGCGACCTGCGTGTAGAACGTGGTGTAGGCCGTGCCGGAGCTGGCCGGGTGCGCGACCGCGACGTTGTCCTCGAGCTCGGGTCGAGCAGGTCATCCCAGGAGTCGGGAACCTCGACGCCGAGCTCGTCGAGCACGCTCCGTGTTGGAGCAGAAACCCAGAGCACCGACGTAGACGCCGGTCCAGATGCCGTCCGCGTCCTTCTGGCCGTCGGCGATGACGGCCGCGTTGGGGGAGATGTAGGGCTCGATCAGGCCTTCCGCGTTGGCCGCGATCTGGCCGTCGGCGGGTCCGCCCCACCAGACGTCGAACTCGGGCGCCTCGGCGCCGGCCCGCAGGCGGCCAGCGACTCGCCCGAGGACATGCGCACGTAGCTCGTGGGGATGCCGGTCTGCGTCCTGGAACTCCTGCGACCATCCTCACGCACCACGTGCTCCTCGGGCGTGCACAGGACGACGAGCTCGTCCTCGCTCCTGTGCCGCGGCCGTGCCGCTCAGGCCTGCCGCGAGCACGCCGGAAAGCAGGATCGAGCCAGCGGTTCTTCGTCGAATCATTCGACAGACTCCTCCTCGATGAAACGGGCCGACAGCGTCCCCTGCTGAGCCCTTCTGGAAGGGGACGGTAACACACCGTTCATGCCCGAAATCGACCACGACGCACGGGTCGTCGCGAGACCCGAGGCGCTCGGAATCCGAAGACCGCGGCCCTCACGGAGAGGACCGCGGTCGGGACGGTCGCCGCAGCCTACTCGACGGGGATGGCCTCGAAGATCTCCGGGTTCTCCTCGCCCTGCACCATGACCATGCCCAGGGCGCCCTTGTCGAAGGTCCGCGCCAGTGCGTGGTCGACGAGGATGATGGTGCTGGGAACCTGGCCCACCAGCTCCACGACCGTGCCGCCGCCGGCCGGCACCAGCGTCGTCTGCGACCCGCGCAGCGGCTCGTTCAGCAACGCCGCCTCAGGGTAGACCACGTCCCAGTGCGAGCCGATGGGGTGGAAGCTGGAGATGAGGTTGAGTCCCGGCGTTGACGAAGTAGATGCGGGCCCGCTCACCTACCTGCATCACCGGCGCGTTGGCACCGGTGAGCGCACCCTTGGCGCCGTTGAACACCACCATCGTGGGCTGCTCGGCGGTGATGGCGGCGCGGTCGGTCTCCACCAGGCCGGCTTCGGTCGAGGTGGTGTAGTACTCCGACTGCACGATGTACCACTCGTGGTCGACGTCCGGCAGCGGCTCGGCCGGATCGACCAGGATGCCCCCGTACATGCCCCTCGAGATGTGCTCGGGCACGTCGCCCATGGCGCAGTGGTACATGAACATGCCCGGG
The DNA here is from genome assembly GCA_963716815.1 of uncultured Chloroflexia bacterium. Lineage (GTDB taxonomy): Bacteria > Chloroflexota > Limnocylindria > Limnocylindrales > CSP1-4 > JAFMJV01. The sequence goes on along the minus strand of CAVQUM010000014.1, from coordinate 65,870 downwards.
TACAGCAGGCGCGCCTCGATGGTGGCGGTCATGCCCGGGGCCACGACCGTGTTGGCCGCACCGCCGCCCTGTCCCGTGACCGCGTGGAAGTCCACGTTGTGGGGCATCGAGTTGCCCTCGGGGTTGGTGATGGTGAAGCGCAGCACATCGCCGACGCGCGCGCGGATCATGGGCCCGGGCGTGCCCGAGCACCGTGCCTTCGTCGCCGGGCAGGCGGTAGCCCCAGGTGTCGTACTCGACGCCGGTGGCGGGGTCGATGGCGGTGACGTTCTCGACGATCTCGAACGCGACCTCGACGACGGCGGCTCGGTGCGCACCGACGGCCGGCGGGACCTTCGGCGCCACCGGAGACGTTGACTTCGTCGGCCGGAGCCGGGGCAGCTCTGCCTTGGGCACGAGCTCGGGGGTGACGCTCGGCCATCTCGGCCGCCAGCGCGCCGGTGGTGCTGCCGACGCGCGAGCAGCGCGGCCGTCGACGGCCGCGACGCAGGGGAAGGAGGCGCCTGCGTGACGCTCTGGGCGTGACTCCGTTCATCGGAATCCTCCGCTATCGGAAACGCCGCCGAGGCCGGGGGAGGGCCTCGAGGCGACAGTCCCTCGACGCAGGGTACGCGCACCGGGCGACTCTCACCAGAAACGAATGTCAACCAACTTAGTGTCTATTGGCAGGGGTCATGCCTTCTCGTCGCCGCCGGGATTGGACGGGGCTTCGCTTTCGCGGACATGGATCGACCGCGGCCCCGGGGCGTGGAGCCGCGGTCGTGAAATCGGGGCGTGGGATACAGACCTACGCGTTCGCGGCGGCCAGGGCCTGGTCGAGGTCCTCGATGATGTCGTCGATGTGCTCGATGCCGACGCACAGGCGGATGAGGTCGGGTGTGACACCCGCCTGGGCCTGCTCCGCCTCGGTCATCTGGCGATGGGTCGTCGAGGCCGGGTGCGCCGCCAGCGAGCGCACGTCGCCGATGTTGACGAGGCGCTTGAAGACCTTGAGCGCGTCGTAGAACTTGACGCCGTTCTCGTAGCCGCCCTTGACGCCGAAGCTGAGCAGGCCGCTGGGCTTGCCGCCGGTGTACTTCTGCGCCAGCTCGTAGTAGGGCGAATCGGGCAGGCCGGCGTAGCTGACCCACTCCACCTGCGGGTGCTCCTGCAGGTGTGCCGCGACGGCCATCGCGTTGTCGACGTGGCGCTCCATGCGCACGGGCAGGGTCTGGATGCCCTGCAGGATGAGGAAGGCGTTGAGCGGGCTGATGGCCGAGCCGGTGTTGCGCAGGGGCACGGTGCGGGCGCGAGCGATGAAGGCCGCCGGGCCGAAGGTCTCGGTGTAGCGCACGCCGTGGTAGGCCGGCTCGGGCTCGGTCAGCATGGGGTAGCGGTCGGCATGGTCGGCCCAGGGGAAGCTGCCGGCATCGACGATCATTCCGCCGAGCGAGTTGCCGTGGCCGCCGATGTACTTGGTCATCGAGTGGATGACGATGTCCGCGCCCCACGTGATGGACTTGGTCAGGTAGGGCGTGGACACGGTGGCATCGACCATGACCGGCACGTCGTGGCTGTGGGCCATGGTCGCGATGGCTTCGATGTCGGCGACGTTGCCCGCGGGGTTGCCGATGGACTCGAGGAACACGGCCGCGGTCTTCTCGTCGATGAGCTTCTCGAGCGCCTCGGGCGAGTCGTCCTCGGCGAAGCGCACGTCGATGCCGAGCCCGGGCAGCATGTGGGCGAAGAGCGTGTAGGTGCCGCCGTAGAGCTGCGGCACCGAGACGATGTTGGCGCCGGCCTTGGCGATGGTCAGGACCGCGTAATTGATGGCCGCCGAGCCGGCCGATAGAGCCAGGCCGGCGATCCCGCCCTCCAGCGCCGCCACCCGCTGCTCCAGGACATCCTGCGTCGGGTTCATGATGCGGGTGTAGATGTTGCCCGCGACCTCGAGGTTGAAGAGGTCGGCGCCGTGCTGGGCATCGTCGAACTCGTAGGCCACCGTCTGGTAGATGGGCACCACCACCGACTTGGTGGTGGGGTCCGTCTCGTAACCGGCGTGGATGGCGATGGTCTCGTCTCTCATGGGGGATCCTCCTGTGGTGCGTGGTTCAGGCGTGGCGGGCCGATGCCCAGCGGATCGTCAGGATCGATACCGGGCATGAACGGAACGTGGCGGTCGCGGTCGGTGAGCTGGTAGACCAGCCCCAACCAGTTGTTGAAGAGCGCGCGGCCCGTATCCCCCCAGGTGTTGTCCAGGTGCGGCTCGAAGGTCGCATCCGGGAACCCCAGGTCGCTCTCGCCATGGGCCTGGGCGGCGAGGGCGTCCCGGAGATAGGTCTGTGCCAGACGGTCGGAATCCGGCGAGAAGTAGTGCTCGGGGTACGGCGGAGGTTCGGGCACCTCGCCCGCGAGGAAGCGTCCGACCTCGCGCTTGTACTCCTTGAGCAGGCTGTTGCGGTCGTATTCGGGATGACCCTGGAAGTAGACGATGCGGAAGCCGTCAGGGCTGGTGGCGAGATGGACGCCCGACTCGTCGCCCTCGGCCAGGACGCGCAGCCCGGCCTGTTCCCAGGCCCGGTGCGGGATGTCGTTCCAGCGCGAGTGCGGCGCGTCGAAGCGGGTGTTGACGTCCTGCGTGAGCGGATGTGCACGGTCGACGACGCGGTGGCGGTAGACGCCCCAGAGCTTGTCCTCGAATGGCACACGGTCGATGTCGTAGAAGTGCTTCAGCAGGGCGTGCGTGGCCAGGCACGAGCAGAGGATGCTGGTGACGTTGTCCGTGGCCCACTCGATGACCTCACGCAGCGGCTCCCAGAAGGGCTCGAGGTCGAGCGAGGGGTTGGTCACGTTGGCGCCGCTGATGATGAGCGCGTCGAGCCCTTCCTCCTTCAGTCGCTCGAAGTCCGCGTAGAAGGCGTCGATGTGGGCCAGTGCCTCATCACTGCGCGCGAGCCCCGGCACACTGAAGGGGTAGACGTAGATCTGGGTGATGCGGTTGCAGGCGCCGATGAGGCGCATGAACTGCTTCTCGGTCACCAGCAGCGCCGCGTCCGGCATCATGTTGAGCAGGCCCACGTGGAGCTCGCGGATGTCCTGGTGCTCAGCGCGCTCGATCGTGAGCACGTCCTCGCCCTCGGCGCGCAAGCGCTCGAAGGTGGGCAGCGCGTTGTAGGCGACCAAGGGCATGCGGCGGTCCTCTGGGCTCGGAAACGTCGGGTGCGTCAATGGATAGTAGCCAAGTCGCTGAAAAACGCGAACGACGGCATGCGCACCAAGGGCCGAGGCCCACGCACCAGCGCCCGCAGGGGTCAGTTCGTGGGTCGGCCCAGGCCCAGCCGTTGGGCCAGGTATCGTCCGGTGTGGCTGCCGGGCGTCCGCGCTACCTGCTCCGGCGTGCCGGTCGCGACCACGCGACCACCGCGGGTGCCACCCTCGGGCCCGAGGTCGATGACCCAGTCCGCGGCGGCGATGACGTCGAGGTCGTGCTCGATGACGACGACCGAGTTGCCCGCTTCGACGATGCGGTCGAGGATGCCGAGGAGCCGTTCGATGTCGGCGAAGTGCAGGCCGGTGGTCGGCTCGTCGAGGACGTAGAGGTGGCCGGCCTGCCCCAGCTCGGAGGCCAGCTTGAGCCGCTGGCACTCCCCGCCCGAAAGCGTCGACAGCGGCTGCCCCAGCGTGATGTAGCCGAGTCCCACGTCCTGGACCACCTGCAGCTTGGAGCGGATGCGCGCGTCAGGCAGCACCCTGATGGCATCGCTGGCGGTGAGGCTGAGTACCTCGTGGATGTCCCGACCGTCCCACTTCAGCTGCAGCACCTCCTCCCGGTAGCGCCGGCCAGCGCAATCGGCACAGACGACACGCACATCGTCCAGGAAGCTCATCTCGACCGCGATCGAGCCCTGACCCTTGCAGGCCTCGCAGGCGCCCCGCGAGTTGAAGCTGAAGAGGGCCGCCGGCTGTCCGGTGGCAGCCGCGAAGGCCTTGCGGATCGAGTCGAACAACCCCAGCCAGGTGGCCGGGTTGGAGCGGCTCGAGCGACCGATGGCATCCTGGTCAACCACGATCGCATCTGGTGCGAGCGTCAGGAACTCCTCGTGCACGAGGGTCGACTTGCCGCTGCCCGCGACGCCGGTGACCGCCACCAGGACGCCCTGCGGGACGTCGACGTCGATCGTCTGCAGGTTATGCGTGGTCGCGCCCCGGATGTGCCAGACACCCGTGGGCTCACGTCGCTGTCGCCTGATCGGCTCATCCGGCCGCGCCATCATCGTGGCCGTCAGTGCAGCGGACGCACGGAACTGCACCTGGGTCCCTTCGAAGTCGAGTCGGCCGCCGTGACTGCCGGCCCCGGGGCCGATCTCGACGACGTGGTCGGCGGCTGCGATGACCGCGGCGTGGTGCTCGACCACGATCACCGAGTTGCCCAGGTCGCGCAGGCGCCGCAGCAGGTCGATGAGCTTGTCCACGTCGCGTGGGTGCAGGCCGATCGAAGGCTCATCGAGCACGTACATCAGGCCGACCAGATCGCAATCGAGCTGGCGCGCCATCTTCACTCGTTGGCTCTCACCGCCCGACAACGTGGACACGGCCCGGTTCAGCGAGAGATATCCCACGCCGATCTCGAGCAAGTGCGAGAGGACCCTGCGCATCTTGTGCACCAGCGGCTGTGCCACAGGATCAGCGAGGGTGCCCAGCCAGCGGTCGAGGTCGCCCAGCTCGAGCTGCACCACATCGCCGATACCCACGCCCTCGACCGTGGCCGATAGCGCCCGTGCGTTGAGACGCAGGCCCCCGCAGGCGTCGCACACGTGGTCATCGAAGTAGCGCCCATAGGCGTCCCGCTGTTCCTCCCGCCCGGGATCCTCACCCTTCTCGATGAGGGCCCGCTCCAGCCGCCGCGCGACCCCCTTCCACGACCTTCGCGTAGGTACCCGCTCCGTGGCTGCGCTCGATGGGCACGTCGTCCCCATAGAGCAGCAGGTCCAGCTCCGCGGGCGCGTAGTCGCGCAGCGGCTTGTGCGGGTCGAACAGGTCGATGGCGGTGGCCTCGCGCCAGTTCCAGCCGCCGACCTTCCAGTCGGGATGGGTGATGGCGCCCTCGCGCAGGCTCAGCGACGGGTCCACGAGGCGGTCAAGGTCGACGCGGACACGAAGGCCGAGGCCCGAGCAGGCCGGGCACATGCCCTCCGGGTGGTTGAAGCCGAAGATGAACGAAGGCACGCCCGGCAGGCTGCCACAACGCGCGTAGAGCATGCGCAGGTAGGTGTAGACCTCCGTGGCCGTGCCCACGGTGGACCGCAGCGTGCGGCCGAGCCGCTTCTGGTCGATGACGATCGAGGTCGAGAGGTTGCGGACCTCGTCCACGTCCGGGCGGGACAGCTTGGGCAGCCGCCGGCGTGCGAACGAGCTGAAGGTCTCGATCAGCTGCCGCTGCGCCTCGGTGTGCAGGGTGTCGAAGACGAGCGAGGACTTGCCTGAACCCGACACGCCGGTCACCACGACCAGGCGGTCACGTGGGATGTCCAGCGAGAGGTCCTTGAGGTTGTGAACGCGCGCCCCCCGCACCTCGATGTGGTCGTGGTCGGGCGCCAGGAGCGGCGGTGCGCTCATGCCGCGGCTCCACGCAGGAAGATGTCGACAGCCTGCTCCGCGGCAGCCTCGGCCGAGCGCTTGCGGGGCCCTCGCCTGTCCGGCGGCATGCCTACGTCCTCGGGGATGTCCCGCACGGCCGACGCCAGGCCGAAGAATGCGTTCATCAGGAAGTCCGGATCGAGGTCGCGTAGCTCGCCCGACTCGACCGCGTGGCGCATCAACGCGCTGACTGGCGCGAGCAGATCCTCGACGTAGCGGGTAGAGACGAGCGTACGGGTGTCGTCGCTCACGTAGCGCGTGGCGTCGTAGATGCGTCCGTCGAGCGCCGACCGGCGTGGGTCACTCGTGTGGAGCATGGCCAGCGCCACCAGGCGCGGCCGCAGTCCGCCGGGCACGGCCAAGGCGTCAGCCACACCCTTCGCATCTGCGGCGATCATGCGCAGGGCGACCTCGCTGAAGAGCTGCTCCTTGCCGGCAGGGAAGTGGTGATAGAGGCTCGGCCGCCGGATCCCGGCCTGCTCTGCCAGCGCGGCCGTTGAGATGCCCCGGTAGCCCGAGTCCAGCAGTTGCCCTTCGAATCCGTCCAGCAAGCGTTGGCGGGTATTCGCCTGTGCGTCGTCGGTCTTCGCCTCAGCCATCGCGCTAGCCTACAGACATGTAGGTAGTCTGTCAACCGAGGGGCACGGCGCCGGGTCTCGTTCGGCCATATGCTCTGGCGGTGAGCCACATCCGGGCGACGTTCGCGATCTCGCTTGCGCTGACCCTCGCAGCCCTGCTTGCGCACGGGGCCTTCGGCCAGGAGCCGAGCCCGAGCATCGAGCCGTCGCCCTCCGTCGCGGTCGGCCTCGTGCCCCCGGACCCGGTCCCGTTCGTGCCGGTGCGACGCTTCTGGACGGCTCAGCGCGACATCGGCCGCGAGGAGCTGCGGGCCGCGGTCGAGGGGCGTAGCGAGAGGATCGGGCGGGTGGTGGTCGCGTCGGATGACCCGTCGAGCCTGTGGGCCGCCCTCGAGGTCGAGCCGGCCGCCTCGACGACCGTGGTCGAGACCGTGCGCGAGGTCGCGCAGGCGCTGGACCGCTCGCGCCGCACGCTGGGCCTGGTGCCGGCGGCCAGGATACGGCCGGACCTGCGGGCGCTGAGCGTCGACGGCGCGAGCTTGTTCGGCGGCGAGCGCCTCGACGATCTTGCCGCGTGGCCCCTGCTGGGGACCGATGCGGGCGACGGGCGAGCCTTCGACCCGCACGCCGTCTGGACGATGATCGCCGGTGGCGACGTGATGCTCGATCGCGAGCCTTATCGCAAGGCGGTCATCGAGGAGAGGGGCGCCGATTGGCTCTGGGACGGCGGCTACGCCGAGATCGCCTCGCGCACCTGCTGCACCGCCGACGGCGGACCGGCCATCACCACCAGGCGCGTGGGCCCGAAGGGCGCGGTGCGAGAGCTGCTCTCCGGCGCCGATATCGCCGTGGTCAACCACGAGGCACCCGCGCCCAACGTCCACGCCTACCACCCCGGCGGACTCGTCTTCACCGTCGACCCGGACCTGCTGCCCGGCCTCACCCGCGCCGGCGTCGACGTCGTCTCGCTGGCCAACAACCACATCCGCAATGCGGGCTCGAAGGGCGTGACCCAGACCATGCGCAACGCGTCGGCGGCGGGCCTGCGCACCTTCGGCGCCGGCGCCGACGAGGAGCGTGCGCGCCGGCCGTGGTGTTCCGATCAAGGTGGCACACGCGTGTGCCTGCTGGGCTACAACGAGGTCAACACGGCGGTGCACGCGGTGCGCGAGGGCCGCGCCGGAGCGGCCGAGCTCATCAGCGCCGACGTGAAGCGCGATATCCGTCGAGCCCGGCGCGATGGAGCCGATGTCATCGTGGTCTGGCCGCACTGGGGCCGTGAGTACGTGACCACCACCGAGACAGCGCAGCGCCGCTGGGCGCGGGAGATGGTCCGCGCCGGCGCCGACGTAGTGCTGGGCAACCACAGCCACGTGGTCGGGCCGATCCAGTTCATCGACGGGGCGCCGGTCTTCTACTCACTGGGCGACCTCGTCTTCGACCTGCCCCGTTTCGAGGCCACCGAAGAGGGCGTGCTCGTGGAGCTGACCTTCCACGGCCGGCGTCTGTCCCAGATCGAGCTGCACCCCACCGTCGTCCACCAGCGGGCGCAGCTGCACCTGCTCGAGCGCGACGGGGACGGCGCTGTCGTGGTCAGGCGCATGCGCGAGGCCTCGAAGGTCTTCGAGTAGGCGGAAGCGCCCGCCGCGAGGCGACGCTCGGCAGGGGCGACGACCACGGCCCGCTCGTACCGTGGGCACGATGCCCAACTTGCGCGCCCGTTCGCGCGCCCGTACGTCCGCCTGGCTTCGTCACTGGGGACCGTTGCTGCCGCTGATGGGAGCGACGGCCATCGTCATGCTCGGATTCGGGGCCATGATCCCGGTGCTCTCGCTCTACGTGCAGTCGCAGGGCATCGACGCCACCACCATCGGCATCATCGTCTCTGGCTGGGCCATCGGCCGGCTCGTCAGCGAACCGCCCTTCGGCTGGTGGGCGGACCGCCACTCGCGCAAACCCCAGATGGTCGCTTCGCTCGTGCTCGTGGGCGCCACCAGCGTGCTCATGCTCGTCTTCACCTCGGCGTTGGGGCTCTTCGTCCTGCGCTTCATCGCTGGTGTGGCCTCGGGCATGTTCGGTCCGGCCGCCCGCGGCGAGCTGGTGGACGCGACCGACCCCGGCACGCGCGGCCAGGCCTTCGGCTACTTCAGCGCGTTCATGCATGGCGGCTTCGTGCTGGGTCCGGCCATCGGCGCCTTCGGTACGTCGATCTTCGGCGGCTACACCTTCCCCTTCGTGTTCATGGGCATCCTCGGCTTCGCCTCGGCCGCGTTCATGTGGCGCTTCGGGCCATCTCGACCACACGTCCGCGACCTGCTCCACCGAGTCGAGGAGACCGAGAGCTCGCTGGCTCGGACCGGGGTCCACGCGACCGCCGCCGAGCGCGTCTACAGCAAGGAGGAGCGACCGCAGCCCCTGGTGCAGGCGCCGCTGCGGGCGGTCTTCAACCGGGTGCTCCTCACCGCCGTCATCGTCGGCTTCGGTCTGCAGCTGACGATGGGCATCTACGACGTGGTATGGCCGCTGTTCATGATCGACCTCGGGGCTGACGTGGCCTGGGTCGGTCTCACCTTCATGCTGCTGGGCCTGCCCTCGATGCTGCTGGCGCCGCTCTTCGGCCGGCTGGTGGACCGCTGGGGCTCGATGCCCTTCATCGTCGCCGGCAGCCTGGTGATGGCCGCCGCCGGCGTGGCCTTCGCGCTGGCGACCGAGCCGCTCATGCCCACGGCCGCGGCCACGGTCGAGGCCGCCTTCAGCGCGATGCTGGGCACGGCCCTCTTCGCTCTCGTCGCGAGCGGATCGACCGCAGGGCCGCACCGCCCTGGCGCAGGGCATCTATGGCTCCGTCGGCACCACGGCCATCATCCTTTCGACCATGGCCTCGGGTGCGCTCTACGAGGCCGGCCGGAGCCTGCCGTTCTGGTTCTTCGCGGGCGTGGTCGCGATCACCTTCGTGCTGGGCATGACCGTCTACACGGGGTTCTTCGGCCGCTGGCGCCGGGCTGGTGCCGGGAGCGTCGAAGCAGAGGCGCACGCGTAGACGCACGAATGGCCCGGCCGGCAGGAGCGGCCGGGTCGGCACGGTGATGCCGGTCGGCTCGGGGCTCGAGAGGCCTAGGCGGGGCTCCAGCTGCCGCTGAGCACGAGCGCGACCATGAGCGCATCGATGGCGAAGCCGAGCACGAGCGCGGGCGAGTAGAAGAGCACGAGCATCAGGCTGGAGGCCAGCGCTGCCCCGAGCAGCAGCGGCGCCCACAGGTCGGTGGGCACGATGATGGCGACGGTCGCGAGCGCCGCGAGCAGGCTGAGCGCGAAGGTCACGACCATCAAGGCCAGGCCGATGGAGCGGACGAGGCCGGCGTCCAACCCCTGTCGCCGGATGAGCCACGAGCGGCCGAAGTCGAAGGGGTACTCGCTGACGCCGCTGTCGTTGCCCTGGCCCTCCGGCTTGGGGAAGACGAACATGAGGTGGACCCAGCCGTGAGCGAAGACGAGGAACGCGAGCAGCCACGGGCCCAGGCCGATGTCGTTGATGAGCATCAGCCAGACAGCGACCGCGACGACGGCAACGGCGACCGCCAGCGGGGCGAGGGCGCGCTCGAGGCTCATGCGGCGGGATCTCCTTCTGCTGGCAGTCGCGCGGCGAGGACCTCGGCGAGGTGGTGCGCGCGCCTGGCCCGAGAGTGACTCGATCTGAGTGCGGCAGCTGAAGCCGTCGGCCAGCAGCGGGGCGCGCGGGGGCCGCCTTCGAGCGCAGGCACCAGCGACAGCTCGGCCACGGCCTGGCTGACCTCCTCGTGCCCAGCCTCCGCCCCGAAGTTGCCGGCCAGGCCGCAGCAGCCGGTGCAGCTCGACGCCGACCGCGATGCCGTTGCGCGCATACACGCGTCGATCGGCCTCCAGCCCCAGCACCGCCTGCTGGTGGCAGTGCGGCTGGGCGATGGCGGGGATCGCTGCGTCCGGCCGCCGGCGGGGCGCGTGTAGCCCGACGCGGTCGAGCAGCTCCGCGAAGGTGGCGACGCGCCGGGCCAGGCGAGCTGCCGCGCGGGTCGTCGGGCAGCAGTTGCGGCAGGTCGGCGCGGAGCATCGTCGCGACAGGACGGTTCCAGCACCACCACGGGCTCGTCCCCGCCGAGCTGCTGCGACTCCCAGCGAGTGGCGCAGCACCCGCCGGGCCATGCCCAGCTGCCCGGTGGTGTGCCAGGTCAGCCCGCAGCAGACCCAGCCATCGGGCAGCGCGACCTCGAAGCCGGCCGCCTCGAGCACGCGCACCGCGGCGTGCGCTACCTCCGGCGTGAGGTGGTCGTTGAAGGTGTCCGGCCAGAGCACCACGCGACCGTGGGCTGCCTCCGGCCGCGGCCGCGGCCGCCAGTCGCGGGTGAAGGTCCGGCGCGCGAGCGGCGGGATGCCGCGCGAGGGTGCGATGCCGGCGGCCAGCGTGAAGAGCCGCCGGGTCAGGCGTGAGCGCGTCACGACGTTGACCAGCGCGCGGCAGACGCGCGGTCAGCTTGAGCCACAGCGGCAGCCAGCCCAGCGAGTAGTGCGACAGCGGGCGGAGGCGCCGGCGGTAATGGTGGTCGAGGAACTCGGCCTTGTAGCTGGCCATGTCCACGCTGGTCGGGCATTCCGAGACGCAGCCGCGGCAGGCCAGGCACAGGTCCAGCGCGTCACGCACGTCGGCCGAGCGCCAGCCGTCGTCGGCGAGGCTCGCCGGCCATCATCTCCTGGAGCAGCCGGGCCCGGCCGCGCGTGGAGTGCCGCTCGTCGCGCGTGGCCCGGAAGCTGGGGCACATCAGCGCCGCGCCCTGGGTGGAGACGCAGCGACCGACGCCGATGCAGCGCTCGACCGCTGAGCGGAAGTCCCCGCCGTCCTCGGCTGAAGGCCTGCACCGGTCGTGGTCTGCAGGCGCGTCGGAGCGGCGCCGCGCGGAGGTCGTCGGTGACCGCCGGTGCGATCGACGATGATCGAGCCGGGTTGAGCACGCCACTCGGGTCCCAGATGCGCGACTGAAGGCCGCGAAGGCGCTCGATCAGCGCCGGGCTGAACTGGCGCTCCAGGAGCGCGCCGCGGGCCCGTCCGTCGCCGTGCTCGCCGGAGAGCGAGCCGCCGTGGCGCACGACGAGGTCGGCCGCCTCCGTACATGAAGCGCGCGAAGCGCTCGGCTCCGCCCGGTCGCTCCAGCCCGAAGCCGACGCGCAGGTGGATGCAGCCCTCGCCGTAGTGGCCGTAGGTGATGGCCTGCATCCTGCTCCGCGAGCAGGGCCCGCAGCTCGCGTCAGATAGCCTCCCAGCCGCTCGGGCGGCACGGCCGAGTCCTCGAAGCCGGGCCAGGTCGCCGTGCCGTCGGCGAGGCGCGCGGAGTGGCCGGCGCCGTCCTCGCGGATCCGCCACAGCGCCGCCAGCGAGGGCGCGTCCTCGATGAGCCGGACGTCCGGCGCTTCAGCCAGCGAGCGACCGATGGCGGCCGTCAAGCGTGCGGCATGGTCGCGCGCACCGGCCGGGTCATCGGCGCGGGCCTCGACCATGCAGCCAGGCACCGCCGGCTCGGCAGGCCCACGTCCTCGGCCCGAGGCACCGGCCAGCGCGAGCAGCTCGGCCGAGAGTGATTCGACCGTGAAGGGCTCTGCCGTCAGCAGGGCCGGGACCGCGTCCGCGCCCTCGATGTCATCGTCGAAGCCGAGCACGAGCAGGGAACGCGAGGCGGGTGGCCGGACCAGGCGCACCGTGGCACGCGCGACGACCGCACAGGTGCCCTCGGTGCCGACGAGGCTCTTGGCGTGGTCGGGACCACGTTCGGGCAGCAGCCAGTCGAGAGCGTAGCCGGACACGCGGCGCGGCCAGCGTCGGCAGCTCGCGGCGGATGAGCTCCTCGTTCGCGGCGGTGAGCGCGCGAAGCTCGTAGGCGAGGGGACCGCCGAGCTCGGGCCAATCCGGGTCGGCCGGTCGTGTCGGCGCCTCGGGGCTGGTGAGGCGGAGGCGTGAGCCGTCGGATCGGACGACGTCCAGCCCGAGGATGTTCTGGGCAGTGGTGCCCCACGCCACCGAGTGCGAGCCACAGGCGTTGTTGCCGATCATGCCGCCCACCGTGCAGCGGTTGTGCGTCGACGGGTCGGGGCCCACGCGCAGGCCAAAGGGCGCTGCCGCTGCGTTGAGGTCATCGAGCACGACACCGGGCTCGACCACGGCCCAGCCCTGGGCCGGTTCCAGCTCCACGATGCGCGCGAGGGAGCGGGTGGCGACGACCACACCCGCTCCCAGCGCATTGCCGGCGATGCTCGTGCCGGCGCCTCTCATGGTGACCGAGGTGCCCGTCTCGCTGCAGGCCCGCACGACCGCGGCCAGTTCCTCGACGTCGATTCGGCTCGGCGATCAGCGACGGCAGGACGCGGTAGAGCGACGCATCCGACGTGTACAGCGCGCGCGTGCCGAGGTCGGAGCGGACGCGCTCGCCGAGCACTTCGCGCAGGCGCTCTTCGACGCGAGGTGCCCGTGTCGCGGTCGTCATCTGCGGCTCGCTAGCCGCGTCCGCCCGGGAGGACCAGCCGGTTCAGCTCGATGCCCTCGTCGGCGAGCGCCTGGTCGAGTCGCAGGCGGATCTCCGTGGCGACGCGCCAGCGGTCGGCGGCCACGACCTTGCCGCGCATGACCGCGATGCCCCCCAGTTCGTCGGGCTCGTCGATGAACGTGAGCGCGGGCGCCTCGAAGATGGACTCGGCGAAGGCCGGGTCGGCTGCCACCTCCTGCCCCACGCGGTCCATGATCTCCGCCACCGCGCGCAGGTCACCCCCGCGGATCCCGCGCACACGCACCTCCGCCGCCGCGTAGATGCGGGTGCGGTTGGCCACGCTGCGCAGCTCGCCGTTGGAGATGGAGTAGACCGTGCCGTCGACCGCCCGGACCACCGTTCGTCGCAAACCCACGCTCTCGACCGTGCCCTTCCAGGGCTTGTCGCCGAGCTCGATGTTGTCGCCCTGGAAGTACTGCCCCTCCACGATGATGAGGATGCCCATGAGGTAGTCGAGCACGATCGACTGACCGGCGATGGCGATGCCGGCCAGGAACAGGCCGGCCAGGACGAGGATCCACTCGCTGCCGGTCAGGCCCACGAAGACGAGCAGGGCGATGCCGATGATGCTGATGCGGATGAGCGTGGTGACGAGCGAGACGATGGTGGCCGAGCGCTTCTGCAGCTCGGTGTCCTGGACGCCCTCGCCGGAGAAGTCGCCCTCGGTCGCGCGCAGCGTGCGGCGTACGATCTTGTCCACCAGCGGGCCGCTGTAGGCGTAGGCGATGACCAGCACGCCCGCGACGAGCAGCAGCAGCACGATGTTCTGCGAGAACCACTGCGCGAGGTCCTGGGTGCTTTCCATGCCCTAACCCTAGTACGGGTCGAGCTCACCGGCTACGCTCCCTGGCATGCCGATCGAGGGTTCGCCCGATGAAGGGCTCACGTGGTGGGGGCGCGACGAGATCGTGCGCATCGTGGCCTACGGCGAAGACGCCATCCGTGTCCGCGCTGCTCCGGGGGACGAGCTGCCGGCGCCGTTGGGCGACGACGGGGCGCTGCTCGACGTCACGCCCGCGGCAGCCGCGGTCGAGATCGGGCCCGGCGGCGCGGTCCTGCGCAATGGCGCCCTCACCGTCAAGCTCAGCCCTGACGGGCGCCTGCGCTTCCTGCGCACCCGCGACGGCGTGGAGCTGCTGACCGAGGCCGACCGCCACTTCGTCGATCCGCGGGCGCGCCACTACGGTCGCCGTGGGGATGGCTATCGACGGGTCGAGGCCACGTTCGCGGCCTACGATGATGAGCGAGTCTTCGGCCTCGGCCAGCAGCAGCACGGCCGGCTGGACCAGAAGGGCTGCGTGGTCGACCTGGTGCAGCGCAACACGCAGGTGACCATCCCGTTCCTGCTCTCCTCGCGCGGCTACGGCTTCCTTTGGCATTGCCCTGCCACGGGGCGCGTGGAACTGGGGATGGACGCCACGCGCTGGGTGGCCGAGGCCGCCAGCGGGATCGACTACTGGATCACCGCGGCTGACTCCCCGGTGGGCATCCTCGAGCGCTACACGGCAGTGACCGGGCGGGCCCCACCCTTGCCCGAGCGGGCGGCCGGCTTCTGGCAGTCCAACCTGCGCTATCGCTCGCAAGCGGAGGTGCTCGCCGTCGCTCGCGAGTACCGCCGACGCTCGCTGCCTCTCGACGTCATCGTCATCGACGCCGGTCACTGGACGGTCATGGGCGATTGGCGTTTCGACGAGGAGCTCTGGCCCGATCCGTCGGGTATGGTGCGCGAGCTCGACGAGATGGGCGTCGAAGTGATGGTCTCGGTCTGGCCCACGATCAATCCGGCCAGCGAGAATGCGGCCGAGCTGCGTGAGCGCGGACTCGTGGCGCGCACGATCTACGGCGACTCGCATCCGACCTGGCTCTTCGACAACCGCCCGTCGGGCGTCGTCCCCCTGGACCTGTACGACGCCACCAACCCCGAGGCTCGCGCCTTCCTTGGTGAGCGCCTGCGCGAGGGCTACCTGCGCCACGGCATCGAGTGGTTCTGGCTCGACGCCGACGAACCGGAGATCAAGCCGCTCGAGCCGGGTCGGATCAGCTACCACGCCGGTCCGGGCGAGGCGGTACACGACCTCTACCCGCACCTGCACGCGCGTGCCGTGCACGAGGCCATGCGTGCGGCCGGGGTGGATGCGCCCATCACGCTCGGTCGCTCGGCCTGGGCCGGCACGCAGCGCTACGGTGCGGCCCTGTGGTCAGGTGACATCCACTCGAGCTGGGAGGCGCTGGCGGCACAGGTCCCGGCCGGCCTCAACGTCGGCCTCGCCGGCATCCCCTGGTGGGGCACGGACATCGGCGGGTTCAAGGGCGGCGTCTCGAGCGACCCCGGCTTCCGCGAGCTGCTCGTGCGCTGGTTCGGGTTCGCCGTCTTCTGCCCGCTGTTCCGCCTCCACGGCTTGCGCCAGGGGCACGCCGAAGCCGCCTTCGAGGACATCACCGAGCTGGCCGGCACGACCGAGGGGCAGGACGACTTCTCGCTGGCCGACTTCTCCGGCGGACCCAACGAGGTCTGGTCCTTCGGTGAGGAGGTGTACCAACGCGTCGTGCCGCTGCTGCATCTTCGCCGGCGGCTCCGGCCGTACGTGATGGACCAGATGCGCGCGGCCCACGAGCGCGGCACGCCGCCGATGCGCACGCTGTTCATGGGATTCCCGAACGACTCGACGGCGTGGACCGTGGAGGACCAGTTCCTGTTCGGGCCTGACCTGCTCGTGGCGCCGGTCACAGCCCCCGGCGTCACCGAGCGTGAGGTCTACCTGCCCGTGGGTGCTGCCTGGACCGAGGCCTGGACCGGCGAGCCGGTGGGCTCGGGCCGCCTCCCTGCCGCCGCCCCGCTCGAGCGCATCCCGGTGTTCGTGCGCGACGGTGCCGCGGTCGGGCACGTCTTCCGCTGACGCACCTCGGCCACTCGGCCGGCCGGTGATCGGTCAGTCCAAGATCTCGAAGCCCATCGCGCCGGCTGCGATGGCCAGTTCCAGATCATGCGTGGCGAACGCGAGCTCGAGGTCTGACGCGCGAACCAGCAGCGCGCTCGCGAGGTGCAGCGCGTCGAGCGTTCCGAGCGTGGTGGGCAAAGGCTCTGCGGCGCGGGCCTCGGACGCGGCCACGGGGCCGGTCGCGGATCTCGGCGAAGTCGGTTCTCGGTGGGATGAGCGTCGCGCCTGGCGCAGGCGCTGGCATGGGCCGAACTCATCCTTGGACCCGGCCCGGTCGGTCCTGATGGCACTAGGTGCCAGTTGATGCTCCCGGTACCGTGGGCGCTGATTCCCTGAAGGGAGGATCCATGTCCGAGTCCGTGAGTGCCGCCAGCGGTGCGGCCATCAGCGCAGAGGACCTGCGCTTCAGCTATGGCGAGCACGAGGCCGTCAAGGGCATCAGCTTCGAGATCGCAGCCGGTGAGATCTTCGGTTTCCTGGGCCCGAACGGCGCCGGCAAGACGACCACCATCAAGATGCTCACGGGGCAGCTGCAGCCGGGGAGCGGCACGGTCCGCATCCTGGGCCGCATCCTGGGCCGCGACGACCCGGAGATCCAGGCGGGCATCGGCGTCTGCTTCGAGGAGAAGAACCTCTACGACGCCATGTCCGGCGAGGAGAACCTGCGCTTCTTCGCCGCGCTCTACGGCGTCGACGGCCTCGACACCGACGCGCTGCTCGAGCGCGTGGGCCTGGCCGACCGCGCCAAGGACCGCGTGGGCTCGTACTCCAAGGGCATGCGCCAGCGCCTGATGGTGGCCCGCTCCATCCTGCACCGACCCACCGTGCTCTTCCTCGACGAGCCCACCGACGGCCTGGACCCGGTCTCGTCCAAGGCCATCCGCGGCATCATCCGCGAGGAGGCCGAGCGCGGCGCGGCCGTGCTGCTGACCACGCACGACATGTGGGAGGCGGACGAGCTCAGCCACCGTGTGGCCTTCATCAACGAGGGCCAGATCTACGCCATCGACACGCCCGAGAACCTCAAGCTCCAGCACGGGCAGCGGTCGGTCAAGGTGCGTCGGCGTGACGGGGCCGGCGTGAACGAGGTGAGCTACGCGCTCGATGATCCCGCGGTAGGCGAGCAACTGCGCGCCGCGGTGCAGTCCGAGGGCCTCATGACCATCCACACCGAGGAGTCGACCCTCGAGAACATCTTCGTCGAGATGACGGGTCGGACGCTCGAGGCATGACCCTCTCCCGACGCGCCGCGATCGTGCGCGCGATCGTGGCCAAGGACCTGCGCGAGTTCAGCCGCGACCGGCTATGGATGGTGCTCACGCCGCTGATGCTCGTGTTCTACGTGGGCATCCTCTGGCTGTTGCCCAGCACGGTCGACGAATCCATCAAGGTAGGCGTCTACGCACGCGGACTGACCGGCTCATTCGCTGCGGTCTTCGACTCCGATGCCGTCAGCGCCGAACAGGCCCTCGTCGTGGTCCCCTTCGAGGACCGCGAGACGCTCGAGCACGCCGTCATCGAGGGTACCGAGGTCGTGGTCGACGGCCGCAGGCAACACGTGGACATCGGCATCGCCTTCCCCGATGGCCTGGCCGAGGCACTCGCGAACGACGAGCCGGCCACGGTCACGATCTTCGTCGATGCTGCGGTGCCGGCCGAGGTGCAGACGGCCATGGATGCCTTCGTGCGCGAGGCCACCTATGCCATGGCCGGGGTCGGGATGCCGGTGACCCAGCCCGAGCAGGAGCTCGTGGTCGTGGGCGACGACCGCGTCGGTGCCCAGATCTCTGCCCAGGAGCGCATGATCCCGCTGATCGCGGTGATGGTGCTGCTGGTGGAGTCGATGGCGCTCGCGGGCCTGGTGGCGGTGGAGCTCCAGACACGCACGGCCAAGGCGGTCATCGCGTCGCCTGCGACGGTCGCTGACCTGCTCGGCGCCAAGGGTCTGACGGGTACGCTGCTGGCGTTCAGCCAGGCGGGCCTCGTGCTGCTGCTGGTGGGTGCCTTCTGGCACGAGCCGTTGCTGCTGGCCCTGGCCCTGCTCATCGGCTCGGTCATGACCGCCGGCTTCGGCATGCTCGCGGGTTCTGCCGGCCGTGACTTCATGACCACCATCTTCCTGAGCATGGTCTTCATCATCCCCATGGCCGTGCCTGCCGTGGCCGCGCTCTTCCCGGGTGCCGCCTCGTTCTGGGTGCAACTGCTGCCGACCTACGGCTTCATCGAGACCATCGTCGGTGTCACCGCCTACGGCGAGAGCTGGGGCGAAAGTGCCGGCTACCTGCTCATGTCGACGGCCTGGTGCGTCGCCATCTTCGCCGCCGGCTGGTTCATCCTGCGAAGGAGGGTAGAGGCGCTATGAACCTGCGCATCGCCTGGCAGGTCCTGAAGAAGGACCTTCGCCTGGGACCACGCTCGCCGATCCTGCTGTGGGCCATCGTCTTCCCGCTCGTGGGCACGTTCGTGGTCCAGATCGTCTTCGGCTCGCTCTTCGCGCCTGCGCCCCGGCTGGGCATCGTGGACGAAGGTGGTTCACAGGTCGCCGTCGAGATGGCGGCCGTCGAGGGGGTCGAGATCCGCACCGTCGACGACGAGGCGGCGCTGACGCAGCTGGTGAGGGACAACGACCTCGATGCGGGCCTGGTGCTGCCCGCCGGTTTCGACGCGCAGGTGCGTGCCGGCGAGCAGCCGGAACTGCGCTTCTTCGTGGGCGGTGAATCGCTCGCCTCCAACCGGCTCATCCTGGCCGTGACCACGCTCGACGCGGTGCGCACGGTGGAGGAGTCCACGCCACCGGTCGATGTCGAGACCATCTCGACGGGTGACCCGCTGCTGCCCATGTCCAGCCGCATGACGCCGCTGCTGGTGCTCTTCGCCCTGCTCATCGCGGGCGTCTTCGTGCCGGCCTTCAGCATCGTGCAGGAGCGCGAGAGCGGCACCATGACGGCGCTGCTGGTGTCGCCGGCCCGCGGGGTGGACGTGCTGCGCGGCCAAGGCCGTCATGGGCCTGGTGCTGGCCTTCCTCATGACGCTGGTGACGCTCTGGCTCAACGACGCGCTCGGCACCCAGCCCGCGGCGCTGCTGCTGAGCGTGGCCGTGGGTGCTCTCATGCTGGCCGAGGTGGGCCTGCTTTTCGGAGGCGGGGCCAAGGACTCCAAGACGCTCTTCGCGCTGATGAAGTCGGTCAACATCCTGCTCTTCGCGCCGGTGATCTTCTACATCTTCCCCGACTGGCCGGGGTGGATCGCCCAGGTCTTCCCGACCTACTGGATCATCAACCCCATCTTCGAGGTGGCGGTCCAGGATGCCGGGCTGGGCGATGTCGCGCCACAGCTGGCGGTGGCGCTGGTCATCTGTGCCGCGCTCGTGCCGCTGGTGGTGGTCGTCTCGCGGCGCATGACCCAGCAGGTGGTCGCCGCTGCCTGACGCGGGCACGACCGAAGCGAACGCTATCGGTGTGTACGAACCCTCGGAGGCCGTCCGACCCTTGACCCACTGTTCTCCATGCGGATGATGGTCCGAGGGAGGTGGGCGATGCGATGGATTGCGAGCATCTTGGTGGCCGGGTCACTGGCCGCGGCCCCAGTGGTCGGCGCCTCGGGCCAGGCACCCTCGCCGGACCCCGACGAGGCTCTCGTTCGTGTCGAGGTCCCGGAGGCCGGAGTCGCCCTGAGCCTCCCCGAAAGCTGGACCGTGGAGATCGAGATGCTGGAGCTTTCCCGAGAGCCCCTGTGCCGCCGTGTCCGAGCCACGGGTCGATGTGCGCTTCTACGCAGAGCTCTGTGCGCTGCTGCCGTGGCGGCACCGATCCGGTCACATCAGCCACCGCCTGATCGAGACGCAGACGGTCAAGGACCTCGTCGAGTCGTACGGGGTGCCGCACACCGAGGTCGAGGTCATCCTGGCCGAAGGCGCGTCGGTCGGCTGGGACCACCGGCCGCGGTCAGGGGAGCGGATCAGCGTGTACCCCGTCTTCGAGGCCTTTGACGTCCGGCCGCTGGTGCGACTGCGCCCCGAGCCGCTACGGGAGACGCGCTTCGTGCTCGACGGCCACCTGGGCACGCTGACGCGACGGCTGCGTCTGCTGGGGTTCGACTGTCGTCTACGCCGTCGAGGCGGACGACGACGGCTCGTCGAGATCTCGGTGCGCGACCGTCGCGATCCTGCTCACCCGCGACCGCTTCCTGTTGCGCCGGCGGGCGGTCACCCATGGCTACCTGCTGCGCTCGGACCTCCCGGCCGAGCAGGTCCGCGAAGTGATGCGCCGCTTCCAGCTGTCAGGCTCGGTCGCGCCGTTCAGCCGCTGCCCGGCCTGCAACGGCGCACTGGTGTCGGTCGAGAAGGCCGCCATCGAGCACCGCCTGCCACCGGGTACGCGCCGCACCTACGACGACTTCCACACCTGCCCCGACTGCGGGCGCGACTACTGGCGAGGCGCCCACCACGCGCGCCTCGAGCGGCTGGTGGCCGAGCGCGCCAGGTGGCGGACTTGATCATTGAGGATCAATTGGTGATGCTATGATGCTCGAAGCTCTAGGCTGCAGGAGCGAGGAAGGCCTTGCGTCTGGCCGCCGACTCGAAGACGATCGTGCGCAAACTGGCTGCGCAAGTCGACGCGATCGAGACGTGCCGGCGTGGACTGGCTCAGCCTCAGCGACCGTGGTCGGGCCCACGATTTGCCACCTGGACGTTCTGGCTGGGCTGCTCTCGTCGTCGGGAACGGCCGGCAATCTCGTTAGCGATGCGCACCTGGCAGCGCTGGCCGTGGAGTACGCCGCTGAGATCGTCACCTTCGACGCCGACTTCGGTCGCTTCGCCGGCCTGACCTGGACCAGACTCGGCGCCTAGACGGAGCCGCGCCGTGCTGCGGCCTCCCTGTCCCTCAGCCGTCATCGAAGGCGATGTCGGCGAAAGCCGCTGCGGCCAGCCTGCAAGTCGACGTAACCCGCCTCCTCGACCGAGAGGTTGTCGCGGCCGTCGGCGATGGTCGCGTACTCGTCGTGCATGTCATCGACCCAGCTCCAGCCATTTTCTCGGCCAGCGCGCCGTAGTCGCTGAGCGCGCAGATGGCGATGTCGCTGGTGGCGTAGTGCAAACCCTGATTCGGTGGAGCTGCCACGGACGTGCCACTTCTCGCGGAAGGCCATGGCCACGCCGCGCGTCGGGCCGAGCCGCCACAGGGTCGAACGGTGTGCCCTCGCCCTCTGCGGTGAGGTCCAGCGTCTGGGTGATCGGCAGCCAGCGATCCTCGGGCGTGCGTCGCCGCGGCACCACAGCTCGTGCACGTAGCCGCCGGCCCAGAGCGCATACATCGACCATCGCCCGCCATCCTCATCGGCGGCGGCATCCACGCGCTCGGCCGGGCCGGCCGGCAGCTCCACGGTCTCCCGCCCGAGGAAGATGAAGCCCGACCCTGGCGCGAGCGTCACCTCGAAGTCGTCGACGTAGCGGTGCGAGGCTTGGCCGCCCACGGCCTCCTGTCACCAACCTGCCGGGAAGGTCAACGAGGCGCGCACGTCCGGAGCATCGTAGGACTGGACCACTACGGTCGGGCCCGCTGGCCCGCGCCCACCGCCGCAGCAGGTCCAGCAGGGTCGTGAGTAACGCCGGGGCGGCCAGTCCGCCAGGCGCCTGCCATCGGTCGCCTACGGCCCGTCGAGCGCGATACCGGCGGCCTGCAGTCCTCCGCGAAGACGGCCTGAGCTTCGAGCGTGGGGTCGTACTTGGTGGGGAAGCAGACGATGCGGTCAAGGCCGATCTCGGCGAACCGAGCGATGAGATCGACACGGGCCGAGCCGGCGTCGCGGAAGTCCTCGTCAAGGGTGTACATCGAGAAGCGCAGGCCCGCCGGGTCTCGTCCGGCCGACTCGCACTTGGCACGAACCTCGGCCATGCGCTCGGCTGCCCAGTCGGGCCCTCTGAAGACGAAGTTGAGCTCGTCAGCGAACCTCACGGCCAGCCCGGCGGTCCGCTCCCTGCCGTTGCCGCCGACGATGAGCGGGATCTTCTGCTGGATGCTGCGCGGCTCGTTGATGGCATCGATGACGTGGACACGCTTGCCCTCGTAGGTGGCGTGGCCGGGCGCGATCATGCGGGTGATGACCTCGAGGTGCTCTTCGAAGGTGCTGATGCGTTCACCGATGGGCGGGAAGCCGTAGCCGTAGGCGATCCACTCGTCTTCCTTCCAGCCGGCGCCGATGCCGATCTCGAAGCGGCCACCGCTGATGACGTCGATGGTCGAGGCCAGCTTGGCCGTCAGCGCGGGGTTGCGGAAGGCGGTGCAGATGACCATGTGACCCAGGTGCACCGACTCGGTCACCATCGCCAGCGCTGTGAGCTGCGAGAACGACTCCAGCGTCATCTCGTCGGTGGGCTCGGGCACCGTCGTGAAGTGGTCGAAGACCCACAGCGACTCGAAGCCCAGCTCCTCGGCCTGCACCGCCAGCTCGACGGTGCGGGCCCAGGCCGCAGCCGGGTCCCAGCCCGCGTATTCCATCTTCCAGCCCTGTGGCGAGATCAGTCCGACCTTCATCAGCAGCCCCCAGTGCAAGTGTTCGGTTGGTATGTCACGTGATGATCTCGCCGACCGCCTGGCCCGTTTCGGCTCCAGCCTCACTCATGGACGCGTCACCGAAGTGACGGATCGGGATATCCCTCAGGCCCGCGGCCAGCACGACGAGGGCCACGAGCGTGACCGCCAGGCCGACCCAGAACGTGTCCGCGACTGCCAGAGAGAAGGCCTCGTAGATGCCTGCGACGACCTTATCCACGATACCCGTCAACAGCGGGACCTGTGCCAGCTGGTCAGCCAGCGAGACGGTGCCGACCTGCGTGATATCTCCGCCGCCCGTCGAGGTGAACTGGTCGACGGCGCCGGCCATCTCGGCGGGCACCCCTGCTGCGACCAGCTCCGGCTGCAGGCGTTGGGCGAACGAATCGGCGAAGACGGTGCCCACCAGCGCGAGACCGACCGAGGCACCGATCTGGCGGAAGAAGGTGAGGTTGCCCGTGGCCACACCCAGCCGGCTGAAGGGGACGGAGGCCTGGATGACGATGGTGAAAGCGCTGAGCGTGGGACCGACGCCAAGTCCGGTCACGAACATCAGCAGCCACAGCCGGGGCATCTCGGTGGTGGCTTCGATGCCGGTCATCAGATACAGGCCCACGGCCAGCACCGCCAGGGCCCCCACCAGCAGCCACTTGTAGTGGCCGCGCTTGGAGATGAGGATGCCGCTGCCCACGGAGCTGAGGATCACGCCAGCCATGAGCGGCAGCAGATAGAGGCCGGACTCCGTGGGCGTGACCTCCTGCACGAACTGGAACCAGCGCGGCAGGAAGACGATGGCGCCGAAGAAGGCGATGGCGGTGAGGAACGTGCCGAGGATGGTGACCGAGTAGTTGCGCACCCGGAAGAGCTCGAGCGGGACGATGGGCTCAGCCGCCCGTGACTCGATCCAGAGGAACACCGGGGTGATGACGACGGCGATGAGGATGAAGCCCCCCACGCTGATGTCGGTCCACTCGCCTGTCTGCTTGTTGGTCAGGCCCAGCAGCAGGAAGACCACGCCCACGGCGAACACGGCGGCGCCGAGGTAGTCCAGGTTCCGCGTCGGTGGTTCGCCATGGACCGAGGGCAGCAGTCGGTAGACGATGACGAGGGTCACGAGGCCCAGGGGCAGGTTGACGAAGAAGATCCAGTGCCAGCCGAAGCCGTCGGTCAGCCAGCCGCCAAGGAGCGGTCCGAGCACCGAGGCGATGCCGAAGACGGCACCGAAGAGGCCCTGGTAGCGTCCGCGCTCACGTGGGCTGAAGAGGTCGCCGATGACCGCCAGCGAGATGGGGAAGATGGCACCGGCACCGATGCCCTGGAGGCCACGGAAGATGATGAGCGTCTCCATGTTCCAGGACAGCCCGCAGAGCACGGAGCCGAGGAGGAAGACGCTGACGCCGAAGAGCAGCATCAGGCGGCGCCCGTAGATGTCGCTGAGCTTGCCGTAGAAGACGCCGGTGATGGTGGCCGTCAGCAGGTAGCTGGTGATGACCCAGGTGTAGAGCTCGTTGGTGCCCCCGAGGTCGCCCACGATGCGGGGCAGGGCGACGCCCACGATGGTCTGGTCGAGCGCCGAGAGGAACACGACCAGCAGCACCGCGAAGAGGATCTCCATCTTGCGCCGATGCGAGAGCGTCAGTGCAGGATCGATGGTCCTGCAGCGATGGTTCAGGCGCGTGGGTGGACAAGGGCGGTTCCTTCTGCGATACGTGTGTGGATGAGCCACGGCGAGCGTCCCAAGCGTACGCTCACGAGGGCTACCAGCGCTGGTGCACCAACGGCTTGGCGTACTCGAGGTACAGCTCCGCGACACGGGCCATGACCTCGTCGGTCAGCGGCGGCAGGTCCGCCGCCGCCGCGTTGGCCCGCGCCTGCTCGGGGTTCTTGGCGCCGGGGATGGCGGCAGTCACGCCCTCGTGCAGGAGGATCCAACCGAGCGCCATCTGCGCAGTGGTCGCACCCGCCGGCACCAACTCCTGCACGGCCGCCACGAAGTCGAGGCCGGCCTGGTAGTCAAGCCCGGCGAACGTCTCGCCCACGTCGAAGGCCGCGCCATCGCGGTTGTAGTTGCGGTGGTCGTTCTCGGCGAAGACGGAGGCCGCGTCGTACTTGCCCGTCAGCAGACCCGAGGCCAGCGGCACGCGCGCGAGCACGCCCACGTCGTGCGCGAGGGCCTCCGCCAGGAAGCGGTCAGCCGGTCGCTGGCGGACCATGTTGAAGATGATCTGGATCGACGCGGTGCCCGGGTACTCCATGGCCTTCTGCGCCTGTTCCACCTTCTCGACGCTGACGCCGTAGTGGCGCATGACGCCCTCGGCCACCATCTCGTCGCACGCGGCGAAGAGCTCGGGCGTGTAGTACACGTCGAAGGGGGGACAGTGGAGCTGGACCAGGTCCAGTGTCTCGGTATCGAGGTTGTCACGGGATCGCTGCGTCCACGCCACGAAGGCCTCGGGTGTGTAGTTCTCCAGCTTCTGCTCCACGCGGCGGCCCATCTTGGTGGCCACGTAGATGCGCTCGCCCGCACGTTCGTGCAGGAAGCCCGCGATGAGCCGCTCGCTGCGGCCGTCGCCGTAGACATCGGCGGTGTCGATGAAGTTGACCCCCGCGTCGGCGGCGGCATGGAGGGCGGCCAGGGAATCCTTGTCATCGACGGTCCCCCAGTCGGCCCCGATGGCCCACGCGCCGAAGCCGATGGCGCTGATCTCGTAGCCGGTCTTGCCCAGTCGTCGGTACTGCATGCTTCCCAGCGTAGCGGCACGCGCGCCGGTACGGTTGGCTGGTCGCGCAAACGCGTCGCGATGGCACAATCAGCCGACTGAACCGCGCATCCGGCGCTCCCAGCCCGACCGGATGCCGCACGGAGGATCCGACTACATGGACAAGCGACAACTGCTCATTGGCGTCCTGACCGCCTCGCTCTTCGTCGGCGCAGTGCCCGGCCTCACGTTCGCACAGGATGAGACCGCAGTCTCGCCCGAAGGCGTCGAGTGGACGCTGGCCACACTCGCGGGCGAGGCCGTGCCCGAGGGTGTCGCGACCACCCTTCTCCTCAGTGGCGGCGAGGCCGTGGGTAACGCCGGCTGCAACTCGTACTTCGGCCGCTACGAACTCGAGGGCGAGAGCCTCACGTTCCCCAACCCGTTCGGCGCCACGCAGAAGCTGTGTGAGAGCCCGGCGCAGGACGTCGAGGATGCCTACCTGTCGTTGCTGCAGGCGACGGCGAGCTGGTCCATCGACGACGAGGGTGCGCTCAGCCTGGCCGACGCCGAGGGCATGGTGCAGCTGGTCTACGGGGAGGCTCCGGTCGCGATCACCGCTACGGAGGTCGACACGCTCGTGGCCACGCTCGGTGACCTGCAGGACCAGATCGACCGGGCCAGCGCCGAGGTCGCCGCGCTCGCGGCCGAGACCGCCGCCATCCCGGTGAACAGGTTCGACCGGCGCGTGACCGCCGTCGAGAAGGATGTCGAGAGGCTCGACGACCGGACCGAGGGCCTCAACGTGGAGGGCCTCAGGCGGCGCATCACTGCGCTCGAGGAGACGACCACGCGCCTGGACAGGACCATCGACCGTTTCCGCGATCGCATCATCGCGCTCGAGCAGACCAGCCAGAATCAGGCGCGACGCCTGAGCGCGCTGGAAGCGTCCAAGAAGGACCACGAGAAGCGCATCAAGGCGCTCGAGGACGCGGCACCCACGCCGGAGCAGCCACTGCCCTAACCCCGCTCGACCGAAGCCGCCGGTGAGAGGCCATCGGCGGCTTCTTCGTGTCCGCGGGCCGGTCTTCGCCGCTACGAGTCGGCGAAGACCGTCTCCCAGTCGTGCCTCATGGAGACGGTCGTCCAGCCCAATCGCTGCGCCGTGACCGCGATCGGCTCCGAGGCCGCGAAGGTGCCAGCAGTGCCCGCGTACTCGTACTCACGCTCGGGGTCATCGTGGTCGACGAGCAAGGCCAGCGAAGGCCCGCTGAAGGCCTGCGCGTACTCGAGCATCTCCGCATCACCGGCCGAGTTGCCTGCTGCGAGGATGGGCCGCCTGCCCAGCAGGCGCTGGATGTTCTCGATCTTGGCCGGGCCTTCGTTCGGGTCGCCGACCAGCTCCTTCGTGCGCAGCAGGCGCGGGCTGCCGTGGCTGCGATCGAGCTCGTAGTCGACCTGCGAGCCGACCACGCCTTCAGGCTTGACTCCGAAGAGCGCATGGCTGACCGCACGGATGAACTCGGTGCCGCTGCCCGTCACGAGGTAGACGCTGAAGTGTCGAGCGCGCAGCTCACCGATGAGCTCGAGCATGGGCCGGTAGCGCGTCTGTGACAGGGGCACGCCTCGCTCCGCGTGAGGCACCGTGGCGAAGTGCTCGCGCACGCGCGCCTCGTAGGCTTCGGGCGTGATGCCCGCGTGTGGCTCGACGAGAGCCGCGAGCACGTTGACCAGCCCCAGGCGGCTGATGGCCTGGCGATCCCAGTCGAGCGCAGCGCGGTACTCGGGCCGGTCGGCCAGCTGCGGCCTGGAGGCCACGAAGCGATGCAGCTCCGCCACGAGAAATTCGACCATCGAGTAGCGCGGCTTCTCGCACCACAGCGTGCCGTCCACATCGAAGACCGCCGCGCGCTGCTCGATGGGCAGCATCTCGGCCGCATCGAGGAAGATCTCGAGCGTGTCACGCGTCGGTCCCGGTCGCCATGACGGGAGCTTGGCCTGGGTCATCTCGCGTGCTCCTTGGTGTGATTCCTGCCGTTAGCGTACGTGGCCTGTAGGCTTGCCCGCATGGACCCGAGCCGCAGTTTCAGCCGGGGGGACATCACGACCGGCGCACCGCCCGCGCCGACCGACCGCACCATTCCGGTATTGCCCGATCCGCTCCCGCCTGGCGCACCGAGCAACTTCCACGTGCTGACCAAGCCTACCGGCGCGGTCTGCAACCTCGATTGCACATACTGCTTCTTCCTCTCCAAGGAAGCGCTCTACCCGGGCAGCAAGTTCCGTATGACCGATGAGACGCACGAGCAGTACGTGCGTCAGCTACTGGAGGCACATCAGACCGAGCGCGTCACCGTGGCCTGGCAGGGCGGTGAGCCCACGCTCATGGGCGTTGACTTCTACCGCCGCACCATCGAGCTGGTCGAGAAGTACCGCCGCCCGGGCCAGATCTTCGAGCACACGCTCCAGACCAACGGCACCATGATCGACGAGGAGTGGGCCGCGTTCTTCGCCGAGCACGGGTTCCTCATCGGGCTGTCCATGGACGGACCGGCTGACATCCACGATGCGCAGCGTGTGGACAAGGGCGGGAAGGGCACCCACCACAAGGTCATGCGTGCCGCACGGATCCTGCAGGCGGCCGGAGCCGAGTTCAACATCCTGTGCACGGTCCACGCGGTCAATGCCGATCGGGGGAAAGAGGTCTACCGCTTCTTCCGCGACGAGGTCGGGGCCAACTTCGTGCAGTTCATCCCCATCATCGAGCGGGCCACGCCGGAGCTGATCCAGATCGCCGAGGAGGGCTGGGGCAGCCATGTCGAAGGCCGTCCGCTCTACACCCAGCAGGGCGAGCTAGTCACGGCCCGCTCCATCGGGGAGGCGGAATACGGCCGCTTCCTCATCGATGTCTTCGAAGAGTGGGTCCGCCGGGACGTGGGCTCGGTCTACGTGCAGATGTTCGACGTCACCCTGGCCAACTTCGTGGGCGCGCCGCCCAGCCTGTGCATCCACAGCGAGACGTGTGGCCGCGGCCTGGCCATGGAGCACAACGGCGACCTCTACAGCTGCGACCACTTCGTGGAGCCGGGCTACAAGCTGGGCAACATCCACGAGGAGCACATGCTCGAGCTGGCCGGTTCGGTCGGCCAGATGCTCTTCGGCATGGACAAGCGCGACAAGCTGCCGCGCGCCTGCCGCGAGTGTGAAGTGCGCTTCGCCTGCCACGGTGGCTGCCCCAAGGACCGCTTCCGCAACGACGTCTACGGCGAGCCTGGCCTCAACTACCTCTGCCCCAGCTACAAGGCCTTCTTCCATCACGTCACGCCGGCGATGGAGGCCATGGGCACGTTGCTGCGTTCAGGTCGAGCCGCGGCCGAGATCATGTACGCCTATGCCGCCGAGGACGCCGCGCGCGGGCGCAACGACGATTGCACCTGCGGCGCTGGGCGCAAGTTCAAGCGCTGCCACGGCGACCGACCGTCGCCCTCGAAGGCGGAGCTCGACGCCGCCGTGGCGCGGGTGATGGCCAGCTAGGGCCCGGTCCGGGAGCCTGGGTCCTGGTGCGGCTAGATGCCGCCGCTGACGATGATGTTGTGTCCGCTGACGTACGAGGACTCGTCCGAGAGCAGCCACAGCACGGTCGCGGCGACCTCGTCGAGCGTGCCCGTGCGGCGAAGTCGGCACGGCACCGATCATCTCCTGCGCCACGACCTGCGGGTCGGTCGAGTAGTACTGCGTGTTCGCTCGCGCCTGTCGCGGCACCTGCCGGTCCCACATGCGTCCTTCGCCGATGAAGCGCGGGGGAGATGGCGTTGACGCGGATGCCCAGCGGCGCGAAGTCCTTGGAGGCCGACCGCGTGAGGCTCATGACCGCGCCCTTGGAGGCGCTGTAGGCGGGCATGTTGGCGGCACCCTCGACCCCGGCCATGGAGGCCGAGTTGACGATGGCTCCGCCCGGCAGCCTGCGAACGCAGCCGCCGGGCGGCCTCACGCAGCACGTTGAAGATGCCGAAGACGTTGACGTTCATGACGAAGTGGAAGTCCTCGACGCGGGTAGTCCTGCAATGGCAGCAGCTCGCCCTGGACGCCGGCGTTGTTGAAGACCACGTCGGGCGGACCGAAGCGCTCGACAGTGGCGTCGAAGCAGGCCTCCACGCTGGCGGGCATCGGTCACATCGGCCGTCACCGCGAGCACGGCTCCCTGTCGCCCACGTCGTCGCAGGCCGCCCGGGTCTGCTCCAGCGCTTCATCCGGCCCGGTCCAGGTCGGTGATGACCACGCGCGCGCCACTCCCGGCCAGGCGCACGGCGGTGGTCCGGCCGATGTCGCCGCCGGCGCCGGTGACCAGCGCGGTCGAGCCGGAGAAGTCGTAGTCGGCTGGCATCGGCGCTCAGTCCCCCTGCTCGTCGGCCGTCTTCAGGCGGAGCCCGTCGGACCGAAGACGTGCGACCGGTCCGAGGACCTCCATTGGGGTCTTGTCACCGCGTGCGACCCGGTACTCGGCGTCGACCCGAACTCGCACTCGGATCGGTCTTGCCGAGATGCTCTATCTCGACGAAGACGAAGGTCTCCGAGCCGAGCTCCTCCACGACCACGACCGTCGCCGGAACACCCTCGCTGCCCAGCGAGAGACCCTGCGGTCGGACGCCGAGCGTGAGGCTGGCCCCATCGGACTCCGCGACCGCGGCCGCCACGGCCGGATCGAGCGCCAGCTCGACTCGACCCGAAGGTCACGCCGAGCCGTCCCTGACCCGTGTCGAGACGATGTTCATGGCCGGCGAACCGATGAAGCCGGCCACGAAGAGATTGGCCGGGTGGCGATACAGCTCGCCGGGCGTATCGACCTGCTGCATGACGCCGTAGTCGAGGATGGCGACGCGGTGCCCCATGGTCATGGCCTCGACCTGGTCGTGCGTGACGTACACCGTGGTGACACCCAGGCGCGCTTGCAGGTCGGCCAGCTCCGCCCGCGTCTGCACGCGCAGCTTGGCGTCGAGGTTCGAGAGCGGCTCGTCCATGAGGAAGACCTGTGGGATGACGCACGATGGCGCGGCCCATGGCCACGCGCTGACGCTGGCCGCCGGAGAGCTGCTTGGGCTTGCGATCGAGGTACTCCTCGAGGTCGAGGATGCGCGCCGCCTCCTGGACCTGCTTCGCGCGCTCGTCCTTGGGCACCTTCTGCTGCTTCAACGGGAAGCCGATGTTCTGGGCCACGGTCATGTGCGGATAGAGCGCGTAGCTCTGGAAGACCATGGCCACGTCGCGGTCCTTGGGCTGGACCAGCGTGACGTCGCGGTCGCCGATGCGGATGGAGCCCTCGTCACAGGCTTCCAGCCCGGCGAGCATGCGCAGGGCGGTCGACTTGCCGGAGCCGGACGGGCCGACGAGCACGAGGAACTCCCCGTCGTCGATGATGAGGTTGAGGCGATCGACGGCGGGAGCTTCGGTGCCCGGGTAGATCCTGGTCGCGTCTCGATAACTGACTTCAGCCATGACTTCCCTACTTGATGGCGCCCATGGACAGGCCACGGATCATGCGCTTCTGGGCGACCCAGCCGGCGATGACCACCGGCAGCACCGCGAGCGTCGATGCTGCCGAGAGCTTGGCCATGAAGTTCCCGCGCGTGGTCACGTTGGTGCTCACCCAGACCGGTACGGTCGAGCCCTCGACCGGGTTGAGCTGGACGGCGAGGAAGAACTCGTTCCACGCGAAGATGAAGCAGAGCAGGGCCGTGGCCGCCACGCCCGGGGCCACGATCGGCAGCATCACGTCCTTGATCTGCCCGTACAGACCGGTCCCGTCCATCTGCGCCGCCTCGATGAGTTCACGCGGCACCTCGCGGAAGAACGAGTTGCAGCATCCAGACCGCCAGCGGCAGGTTCATGGCCGTGTACAGGATGATGAGCACCAGGTGGGTGTTGAGCAGCCCCAGCTCCTTGGCGATGATCCACAGCGGCAGGATGGCGGCCACGATCGGCAGGAACTTCGTCGAGATGAAGAAGAAGAGCGCATCGCGCCAGGCCTTGATGGGGTAGATGGCCAGGGCGTATGCGGCAGGGACGGCCAGCACCAGCACCAGCAGCGTCGAGACGATGACGATGAGGAACGAGTTGAAGAAGGCCTCGCTGAAGCTGAGCAGGCCCGGGATCGACTCGGTCACCGCCTGCCAGCGGTCGAGCGTGGGCTCGAAGAACAGCTTCGGCGTGGTGTTGGCATCGAGCTCGGTCTTGAAGCTGTTGAGCACCATCCAGAAGACCGGGAAGAAGAAGAGCGCGGCGACGAGCCAGGTGAGGATGCCGAGCGCGGCTGTGCCCCAGCGAGACTGGCCGCGAAGCTGCCTTGTCGCGGGCGGTGAGCGTCATACGGGCTCCTGTCGCTGGAAGAGGCTGGAGAGCACGCGCAGCGCGAACGTGGCGATGATGATCGAGGCGATGACCACGAGGGTCGAGTAGGCCGCCGCCTGCCCGAAGTCCCAGCCACCGCCGATGGAGCGCTGGTAGACGAAGTAGGGCACGTTCGTCGAGCCCGGCCCACCGCCGGTCATGACCTCGATGTGGTCGAAGACCTGCAGCAGGTAGATGGCGCCGAGCACGATGCCCAGCTCCATGTACGGCCGCAGCATGGGCAGCGTGATCTGGGTGAAGATGCCGCGGCTGGTGGCGCGATCCACGCGGGCGGCCTCGAGGATGTCCGTCGGTTGGCCCTGCAGGCCGGCCAGGATGATGAGCATCATGAACGGCGACCACTGCCACACCAGCACCGTGACGATGGCCCAGAACGGGTAGCGCTCGACGAAGGGGACGGCATCGAGCCCGATGGCCTCGATGACCGCGTTGAGCACGCCGAAGGTGGAGCTGAAGATCTGGTTCTTCCAGAGCAGGCCGGCCACCACCGGCATGATCAGGAAGGGCGTGATGAGCAGCGTGCGCGCGATGCCCCGGCCGAAGAACTGGCGATCGAGCAGGAGCGCCAGAGCCGTTCCCACCAGCAGCGACAGCAGCACCGCAGCCGTGGTCATGGCGATGGAGATCCAGACCGCCTCGAGGAAGAACTGGTTCGTGTAGCCCTCGGTGTAGTTCTCGACGCCGATGAAGTCCGGCCCCCGTGGGGGCACGATCTTCCAGTCCTGCAGGCTGAACCAGATGTTGAAGATGAAGGGGACCTGCGTCACCACGATGGTGAACAGCAGAGCGGGCAGGAGGGGCAGCCGTCGGCGCCACTTGTCCCGACGGTTGAACTCCGCGATCGTGGCGGCGCGCTCGGCGTCCGGATCGGGGCTTCCCATCGAGCCTGCTTGTGCGGTCATGACGGCTGCTCCCTCTGCCCTTCGATCTCGCTAGTGCAAGGCTAGTCCCTTACCAGGACTCGCCCTCCACCTCTGAGGCGATGGCCTGGCAGGCTGACAGGGCGTCATCGACCGACACGTTGCCGGCGATGGCCGCCGAGAACTGCTCCGTGCAGCGCGTGCCGACGTCCTGGAACTGCGGCACGCCCACGAACTGCACGCCGGGCAGGCCCGGGCGCGGCTGCACGCCGGGGTTGTTGATCGGCGCGGCCTGCATGGCCTCGAGGGTGATGTCAGCGAAGGCGGCGGCAGCCTCCTGGTAGTTGGGGTTCTCGTAGAGCGAGACGCGCGTGCCCGGCGGGACCGTAGCCCAGCCACCGGCCAGGTTCTCGCCGGCCTGGACGAGGTAGTCAGGGCCGGTGGCCCAGCTGACGTACTCCCAGGCGGTGTCCTTGTCAGGCGCGTTCTCCGGGATGGCCAGGGCCCAGGCCCACAGCCAGCCGGAGGCGTCGGTCACCTTGGTGGGCGAGAGTGCGTAGCCGAGCTTGCCCTTGATGGGGCTGTCGTCGGCCTCGAGGTTGCTGGCGGCCACGGTGGCGTCGACCCACATGGCCGACCTTGCCGTCCAGCATCTGGTTGGTGCACTCGTTGTAGCTGGAGTTGGCTGCGTCGTCCTCGCCGACCTCGTTGACGAGATCGACGTAGAACTGCAGCGCTTCCTTGAACTCGGGCTGGTCGATCTGGGCGGCGCCGATGGTGTCGTCCTCGCCCGCCAGCCACCAGGTGGCACCGAAGGTGTTGATGACCGTGGTGAAGATGGCGCCAAGGTCGCCCCAGCCGGGCTGGCCGCGCAGGCAGATGCCGGCCATCTCGTCCGAGTCGACGGCGCGGGCGATGTCCGCGACCTCGTCCCAGGTGGGCGCATCGGGCATCGTCCTGCCCGGCCTCCTCGAGGACGTCCTTGCGGTACATCACGAAGGAGGACTCCGCGTAGAACGGTGCGGCGTACAGGCTGCCCTCGTAGGACAGGCCGTCACGCACGGCGGGGATGATGTCGTCGACCATGTAGTCGGCGTCGTCGGCGGCGTACTGGTTGAGGTCGACGAGCCAGCCATTGCGGCCGAACTGCGGCGCCTCGAACATGCCGATCATGACCACGTCGAACTGCTGGCCGCCGGCGCCCACGTCGCGGGTGACGATCTCGCGGAGCGTCTGCTCCTCGAGGACCACGTAGTTGACGTTGATGCCCGTCTCCGCCGTGAACAGGTCCGGCGTGAGGGTGGCGATGTCCTCCATCTGGGGGTTGCCCACGATGGCGACGTTGATGCGTCTCTCGTCCTGGGCCACGGCCGCCCCAGCGAAGCCGTCGATGCGACCAGGGCAGTGGCCATGGCGCCAACACCGGCCTTGGTCAGCTTGTTACTCGACCACATGGGCCTGATACCTCCTTCTGGACGGTTGGGAACCGCTCCTCCTGAGCGTGTCACTGAGGCACGCTCAGGCGTCATCCTAGGTGGTTTCATGTGGGATGGCAAGTAGTTATCCACATAACTTTAGGGTCTTCCATCTGCGTTCATGTTGGAGTAGGCTTGCGCCACATGACTGCTGACGACGGCCGCCGGCGCCGTATCGAGCTCTCCGCGGAGAACCTTGGCCGGCTCGATCCCCGCATCTCGATCCCCGCCTACGACCGTGGCTGCGCTGGGTGGTGGCATCGTTCACATCGGCGTGGGTGGCTTCCATCGTGCCCACCAGGCCGTCTACCTCGATGACGTCTGTGCGCGCGGGCGTGACCGACTGGTCGATCACCGGCGCGGGCGTCCTGCCCGGGCGACGCGGCGATGGCCGATGCGCTGGCGGCCCAGGACCACCTCTATGCGCTGGTGACCCGCGACGTCACGCGCCACCGAACGTGCGCGTCATCGGCTCCATCACCGACTACGTGCTTGCCGCCGAAGACATCGAGCCGCTGGTTGCGCGCATGGCCAGCCCGGACACGCGCATCGTGTCGCATGACCATCACCGAGGGCGGCTATCCCGTCGACGAGGCCAGCGGCGAGTTCGCTGGCGCCGCCGGCCGAGGCGCTACCGCCCGCGTTCGAGTCGCTGGCACGGGCCTTTGGGCGACGCCGCGACGCGGGCCTCGGTGGCCTGACCGTGCAGAGCTGTGACAACGTCATGGGCAACGGCGACGTGGCACGGACAGCCACGCTGGGCGTCTGCGCCATGGTCGAGCCCGGCCTCGAACGCTGGGTGGCCGACAACGTCGCCTTCCCCAACAGCATGGTCGACCGCATCACGCCCCAGACGGCCGAGGCCGATCGCGCCTTCCTCGAGGAAGAGTACGGCCTGGTCGACCGCTGGCCGGTCGTGGCCGAGACCTTCATCCAGTGGGTCATCGAGGACGAGTTCCCCCATGGCCGTCCTCCCTACGAGGACGTGGGCGTGCTACTGACCGGCGACGTCCGCCCCTACGAGACGCTCAAGCTGCGCATCCTCAACGCCGGCCACTCCACGCTCACCTACATGGCCGCGCTGGTGGGGCACACCTACATCCACGAGATCATGGCCGACCCGCCGCTGGCCCGCTACCTGCGCCAGTTCCACGACGACGAGGCCACACCTTCGTTGCCGCCGGTGGCCGGCATCGACGTGGCCGAGTACAAGCGGATCGTGGCCGAGCGCTTCGCCAACCCGGAGGTTCGTGATCAGGTCGCGCGCGTCTGTCTCGATGGCACCTCCAAGTGGCCCAAGTTCCTGGTGCCGACCATCGAATCGCAGCTGGAGACCGGCGGTCAGGTCAAGCTCTCCGCGCTGGCGCTCGCGGGCTGGTGCCAATACCTGCTGGGGGTGGACGACGAGGGGCACGACATCAGCATCTCGCCCGACCCGCGCCTGGACGAGGCCCAGGAATACGCCCGCGCGTCGGTCTCGGAACCGGCGGCACTCCTTCGCTTCAGCGATGTCTTCGGTCCGCGCCTTCCGGCCGATCCGCGGTTCGTCTCCGCCTTCACTGAAGCGTTGACCTCGATCCGTGAGTACGGCACGTACCGTACGCTCGAGAGGTGGCTGAACGGAGTGAGTTGATGGATCAGGCTGACGCCCCCGCGGATCGTGACCGCGCGCCAGCAGGCCCGCTGTTCGGAGGAGAGCGGCGCGCGCAGATCATGAAGCTCGTCCTGGAGCGTGGACGCGTCGACGTGGGCGAGCTGGCCGAGGAGTTCCAGGTCACCGGCGAGACCATCCGCCGAGACCTCACCGAACTCCAGCGCGAGCGCTTGGTCCGACGCGTCCACGGCGGGGCGGTGCCGTGGCGTGGCTCGGTGATCGTGCCGCGTCTCGAGGTTCGCGAGAGCCACAACGTGGCAGAGAAGCGGCGTATCGCCCATGCCGCTGCCGCCGAGATCCCGGCGCACGGCTCGCTCATCATCGACTCGGGCAGCACTGCGCTCCAGCTGGCCGATGTCCTCGATCGCGAACGCGATCTCACGGTCATCACCAACCACGTCCCCATCATCCGTTCACTTGCGACCACCGAGCGCCCGCACGTGATCGTGCTCGGCGGTGCGCTGCGCCGGCGGACACTGGCCTTCGTCGACGAAACCGGGGTGGAGACGCTGCGCGACATCACCGTCGACGTTGCCTTCATCGGCTGCGACGGGATGTCCCCGGAGCGAGGCTTCACCACCCCCTACCGCGAGGAGGTGGCCATCAAGCAGGCGATGATGGCTGCGGCCCGGCGCGTGGTGATGATGTTCGATCACTCCAAGGTGGGCAACGAGCAGCTGTTTCGTTTCGCCGACGTCGACGAGGTCGACATCATCTACTCCGACACCGGCATGGACGACGTCACGGCCGCGCTACTCGAGGAGCAGGGCCTGGAGGTCGTCCGTGTCTGAAGCCGAGGCGGTCGGCCGTCGGGCCGTGGGCCCGCTCCCGACGCCCCGCGACCTCGAAGCCATCGCCATCGAGGCCGCGGCCGCGGGCGCTCGCGTGGTCCGCTCTGCCGCCGGTGAGCTGGGCACGATCTCGACCAAATCGACCCCGACCGACCCGGTGACGTCACTGGACATCGCCTCCGAGGCGGCTATCCGCGCCATCCTGGCCAAGCGCACGCCCGATGCTTCGGTGTTGGGGGAGGAGGCCGAAGCGCGGTATGGCACCTCCGGCGTGGGCTGGGTCATCGACCCCATCGACGGCACCGTCAACCTGACCTACGACCTGCCTGTCATGGGCGTCTCGATCGCGGCCACG
The DNA here is from genome assembly GCA_963716815.1 of uncultured Chloroflexia bacterium. Taxonomy (GTDB): domain Bacteria; phylum Chloroflexota; class Limnocylindria; order Limnocylindrales; family CSP1-4; genus JAFMJV01. Next base: position 29,381 of record CAVQUM010000014.1, on the reverse strand, counting down.
GTCGACGGCGAGACGGTGGCCGGAGCGGTCGTCGACGTGCTCAGGGGTGACGTCTTCAGCGCTGCCCGCGGCCGTGGTGCTCGACTCGGCGGGGACGGGATCGGGCCCTCTGCCGCGACCGAGTTGTCCGCCTCGCTCATCGGGACCGGGTTCTCATACACGCCCGAGGGCCGGGCAATGGAGGCCGAGTACCTCATGCGCGTGCTGCCGGCCGGGCGCGATATCCGTTGCTTCGGCTCGGCTGCGCTGAACCTGTGCTGGGTGGGTTGCGGGCGGCTCGACGGCTTCTACCAGCGGAACATGCAGTACTGGGACTTCGCAGCGGGCGAGATCATCGCCCTCGAGGCGGGAGCCTCGCTCCTGCGACCCAGCGCTGAGAACGGTCAGCTGATGGTGGCATCTGCTCCGGCCATCCACGCGGAGCTGCGTCGACTGGTCGCCTAGACCACCCCGGGAGGCGCGGCCACGCGCTCGTGGCAGTGCTCAAGGAGGGTGCGCGTGCCAGACCGGCCCCGGGCCTTCCAGCCCTCCCAGACCGCGATAAGGTCCTCGTCCGGTACCGGTTCCGACATGCGGGCCACGGCCATCACGGCCTCCCAGGGGCCGAACGTGGGCGCGTGGAACTCGCCCCGCCGCACGAGCTCGGTGATGTAGTGGCTGTGGATATGGTCAAGCAACTCGGGTGTCGCGCCGGCCAGCCACGAGCCGCGGTCCGAGGGCGGGCGCATCAGCAAAGAGCTGCGCACGAAGTCGGCCGTCGCATCGCCGCGGGCAGCGTCGAACCAGTCGAGGATGACTGGCCCGCGGTCGCTCATGATGATGTTCGCTGGATGGAAGTCGCCATGGCAGAGGGCCTCGCCAGCCGGCAGCAGCACGAGCAGTCGCTGCGCCTCCTCTCGTTCGTTGGCCGGCAGCTGCGTGACCTCTCCGATCTTCGTGCGCAGTCGATCATCCAGCCAGACGAGCCCGGGTACGGCCGTCCGTTGGACTTCGGTCTGGAGGTCGAGTAGTAGTCCGATCAGGTCCGGGATCGTCCCCGGGTCCGCCTTCATCCGCTCCCACATGGTGACGCCTTCGACCCGCTCGAGCACGATGCCGGGGCGGCCGTCGATCTCGATGACGCCCTCGGTCTGCGGCACCGGCAGTCCCGTGGCATGGACGCGCACGAGGATGTCAGCCTCGATGGCGGCCCAATGCGGCGGGATCTCCGGGCGCAGGACCTTGACGATCGTCTGTTCCGACCATCGCCAGAGGTCGGATGTGTTCCCACGGGCGAATGGCGCACCCTCGGGTCCTCGCTGCACGCGCATCCGCCGAGTATCGCCCAGGGGGCAGGCGGTGTCATGTGAACGACGTGGCAGAGCGCCCGCCACGCGAGCGTCTGCCCCCACTACAGTGGCCGTATGAGGCAGTTCATCGTCGCCCACGACCTGGGTACCAGCGGGGACAAGGCCTCGCTGCACGACGAGAGCGGACGGCTGCTGACCTCCTGTACCGAGCACTACCCCACCGACTACGGGGCCGGGGGCAAGGCGGAGCAGGACCCGGCCGGCTGGTGGGACGCATTCTGTGCATCCACGCGGGCACTGCTGGCCAAGGCCGATGTGGCCCCGGCCGACGTCGCCTGCGTCGTGCTCTCGGGCCAGATGATGGGCGCCGTCCTCGTCGACGGGGCCGACCGGCCGCTCCGGCCGGCGATCATCTGGGCTGATACGCGGGCGGTGGCGGAGGTGCAGCGGTTGACCTCCGCGGTCGGCTTCGACCGCGCCTATCGGACCCTGGGCCACCGGCTCGACCCGACCTACAGCCTGCCCAAGATGATGTGGCTGCGCGAGCACGACCCCGAGGCATGGTCGGCCGCCACCGGTGTCCTGCTGGCCAAGGACTACGTCACGCTGCGACTCACCGGCCGCCGCGTCATCGACCCCTCGGATGCCTCGGGCACGCTGGCCTTCGACCAGGCCGGGCGCGGCTGGTCGGCGGAGATGCTCGACGCCGCTGCGGTCGACCCGGCCCTGCTGCCGGAGATCGTGCCCTCTGCCTCGGTGGCCGGCGGAGTCCTGGCCGACGTGGCCGACCGCACGGGACTGCGCTCAGGCACCCCGGTCGTGGTCGGCGGCGGCGACGGCGCCACCTCGGCACTCGGCGTCGGCCTGGTCGCGAGCGACTCGGCAGCCTGCGCCACCCTCGGCTCCTCGGCCTGGATCTCCATGGCCACCGACACCCCCGCGCGTGACCCGCAGGCGCGCACGGTCACGTTCGATCACGTCGTCCCCGGTCACTTCCTGCCGCTGGGGCCGATGCAGGCGGCGGGCACCTCCCTCGAGTGGCTGGCCGAGACGCTCGGGGTCGGCCCCGAGGGCATCGCCGGGCTGGTGGCCTCGGCCGCGTCGGCCCCGGCGGCCGCGGAGGGCCTCTTCTTCCTGCCCTACCTCGTGGGCGAGCGCGCACCGATCTGGGACGTGAACGCACGCGGCACCTTCATCGGACTGTCGCGCCACCACGGTCCGGCGCACCTCGCCCGCGCCGTGCTCGAGGGCGTGGCCTTCAACCTCTACGGCACCTTCCGTGCGCTGGCCGGCTCGGTGCGCCCGATCGACGCCATCGACGCGGTCGGCGGTGGGGCCCGCAGCGACGTCTGGCTGCGCATCATGGCCGACACGTGGGGTGTGCCCGTGCGTCGCCGCACGATCGTGGACGAGGCCAACTCGCTGGGTGCGGCAGTGGTCGGCGGCGTGGCCGTCGGGCTCATGGGCTGGTCCGCGGCTGGATCCTCTCCGCGATCGAGGCCGTCTTCGAGCCCGACGACGCCCGGCACGCGCGAGCGCAGACGGACTACGTGCGCTTCACCGATGCCTACGAGCGCCTGAAGGGGTGGTTCGCGCCCGACCCGGCCTGAGGCTCGTCGCTGCCCGGATGGTCGGAGCCAGTGGCGACCAGTGTCCTCCCTTGTGGCCACCTGTCGCCACGGGCGACGCAACGGTGGCGCGGTCAGTCGCTGAGGATGACCTCGACCCCGCGCTCACGAAGGGCATCGACCGCGCCGTCGGCTGCGGCCCCGTCGGTGATGACGAGATCCACGCCAGCGGTGGGCACGACGTGGACCAGGCTGACCTCGCCGATGCGGGTGCCGTCGGCCACGACCACGCGCCTGCGACCGCCGGCGAGCATCAGCCGCTTGATCTCGGCCTCCGCGGCACTGGCGGTGGTGAGCCCGGCCTCGGCCTCCATGCCCTCGCCGCCGACGACGACCAGGTGGGCGTGCAGTTCGTCGAGCAAGGCCGTGCCCAGGGGGTTCACCAGCGAGTGCTGCTGCCGGCGGAGCGTGCCGCCGCTGACGATGACCGTGAAGCGGGGCAGGGCGCGTTCGAGCTCGGCGGCCACGCGCATGCCGTTGGTGACGACCGTGACGTCGACCAGGTCCTCGCGCGCTGTCAGCGCCCGGGCCACGGCTGCCACGTTGGAGCCCGAGCCGAGCATGACCGTCTGTCCGCTCTCGACCAGCGCTGCTGCCGCCCGGCCGATGGCCGCCTTCTGGGCCGCGCGCTCGTCCGCGTCCTGCTCGAAGCTGGGCTCGAGCGAGCCCGCCGCCCGGTGGAACGCGCCGCCACGGACACGCGTGATCTCCCCGCTCTGGGCCAGCGCGTCAAGGTCGCTGCGGACCGTCACCTCGGAGACGCCGAAGGCGGCCGCCAGCGCGGTCACCGTGGTGTAGCGCGAACGACGCACCGCATCGGCCACCTGCTGCCGCCGCAGCGCGGTGGGCAGCGCGCCCTCGCCGCCGTTGCCCGTGGCCATGATCTAGGCCAGACCCCCGCCGTCAACCACGAGCGTCGCGCCGGTGACCCAGGCGGAGTCGTCGGAGGCGAAGTAGCACACGGCGCGGGCGATGTCCTCGCCGGTGCCCAGGCGCTTGAGCGGCCGGTCGGCTGAGGCCTCGAGGAATGCGGCCTCATCCAGGCCCAGTTGGCGCGCCTCGGATCGCAGCATGGGCGTGTCGGTGTCGCCGGGGCAGATGCAGTTGACGCGGATCCCCTGCGGGCCGTGGTCGATGGCCATGGCCCGGGTGAGGTTGACCACCGCGCCCTTCGAGGCGCAGTAGCTCGCGGCATCGGGTCCGCCCTTGAGGCCCCAGCCGGAGCCGATGTTGATGATCGATCCGCCCCCGCGGGCGGCCATCACCGGCACCGCGTGCTTGCCGGTGAGGAAGACCGAGCCGATGTTGACGGCCATGACGCGGTCCCACTCCTCCTCGGTCGTCTCGACCACCGAGGCTCGGCGGATGACCCCCGCGCAGTTGACCACGATCTCCAGCCCGCCGAACGCCTCGACCGCGGTGTCGACGGCTCGCTTCACGTCGGCGGTCGAGGCCACGTCGCAGCCGACCGCGACTGCCCTCCCGCCACCGTCTCGGATGGCCTCGGCCACGCGCTCGGCGGCTTCGGCGTCGATATCCGCGAGCACGACCGCGGCGCCCTCCGCCGCGAGCAGCTCGCTCGTGGCCGCCCCCATGCCCGATGCTGCACCCGTCACGAGCGCACGCTTGCCCCTGATCGTCATGTTCGCTCCCTATGCCTGCTCGATGCGAACGACGGCCCGTTCGCCGCGCCCGGTGATGACCTTGGTGTAGCCGCTGAGCTCCTCGTCGAGAGCCGGGTCGCCGGTGTCGACGAGGAGGGGGTGGCCGGCCAGCTCGGCCAGTTTGGTCGGGGTCGCGAGGACCGTGATGCGGTCGAGGCCGACCGCGCGGATGACCGCGGGCGAGATGGGCTGGTTGCCGCGGCCGAAGAGGAAGCCCTGCCCCCCGATGGGCGTGAGCACGATCGAAGTCCGACCCGCGGCCACGAAGACACGCAGTTCGTCCTCGGAAGCGTCGCGCACGACCAAACTCGGGCCGGCCCCAGCCAGCAGGAACCCATCGACACCGGTCAGCGTCTTCTCGATACCGAGCCGCTCCGCTACGGCTCGTGTCGTCGTGCCCGGGCCCAGGACATAGCGCCAGCCCGGCTCGAGCAACGACTCGACCTCGGCTGCGATGGACGCGCTCGCGGCCGCGTCGCCCGCCGGCGTCGGTGCCTTGCGCGACTGCAGCGCGCGCCCGGCCGGCACGCGCATGACGCCGTGGAACCCCGGCTGCACCCGGCCTTCACGGTAGGCGGCCTCGTCGAGGTCGAGTACCTCGCGCTCGACCGTCCGGCCGGTCCCGGCGAGATGCTGTGCCGCCAGCTCACCGGCCGCACCGGGGCTGATGGCGAAGACGGCCGAGTGGATCTTCACGCCCGCGGGCACACCCAGGACGGGCAGGCGGTCACCGATGGCCGCGTGGATGTCGCGCGCGGTACCGTCGCCGCCGGCGAAGAGCAGCACCTCCACGCCGGCCTCGGCCATGGCCAGGGCCAGCCGGCGGGTGTCCTCGGCGCTGGTGAGGGCTGCCGTCGCCCCGACCGTCACAGCCTCCCAGCCGGCCACGGTCGCCGAGGTCGCGCCCATGTCGCCCGGCCCGCAGAGCAGCTCCGGCCTCGGCCGGCCGACCGGCCAGGATGCCGGCCAGGCGCGTGAGCGCGCTCGCCGTTCGGGCCATGGCCTGGGGTTCAGCCCCCAGCTCGCGGGCATGCTCGGCCATGCCCGGCCCATCGGTGCCCTTGAGCCCGACACGGCCGCCCAGCCCGGCGATGGGGTTCACGAGAAGCCCCAGCCGGAGCGGTGTCTCGGCAGCCATCAGCCGAGCGCGTCCTCCGACACGCCGTGCTTGCGCAGGTACGCCCGCCAGGTGACGGCCCAGCGCTCGGGATCGTCGAGCCAGGAGTGGTCGACCCGGTGGATCGTCGAGCGGTGCGGTGCCGAGCGCACCGTCTCGGGGTCGGCATAGGCCTCCGCAGCGACCGCGGCGAGCATGGCGATGTGCTGGTCGAGGTCGTCGCGCGAGTAGGACTCGGTGGGCTCGACCGTCATCGGTTCGGGCACCACGAAGGGGTGGTGGCTGGACCAGAAGTGGGCCCCATGGTCGTTCATGCGCGCGCCGATGTGGTCGAAGTGGACGTCCGTGTCGTGCGCCAGTTCCTCCCAGCTGTAGCGCACCTGCTCCACGCGCCGCTTGCCCTCCGCATATGGCGCATCGAGCCCGCGGATCTTGAGCAGCTCGGTGAGCACGTAGTTGTTGGAGAGGACCGCGATCTCGGCCACCTCGCGCAGCCCCTCGGCGCCCAGGCTCATGATCCAGGCGTAGGCGCGAACGAGGTTGGGAGCCACGCCGTACCAGGGCCGGACCTTGCCGATGGACCCCGGTCGGTCGTGGTCGAGCCAGAAGCGGTCACCGTCCTTCTCGACGGTGGGCCTGGGCAGGAAGGGCGCCAGCTTCTCGGTCACGCCGCAGGCACCGGCGCCCGGACCGCCGCAGGCATGTGGCGTCGAGAACGTCTTGTGCAGGTTGAAGTGGCAGAGGTCGAAGCCGGCCTCGCGGGCGCGCGTGATGCCGAGGAGGCCGTTGGCGTTGGCCTGGTCGTAGCAGGCGAGGCCGCCGGCCTCGTGGACGAGGCGCACGAACTGGTCGATCTGGTCGTTGTAGATGCCGGTGTCCTCGGGGTTGGTGATGAGCAGCGCCGCCGTCCGCTCCGACACCCCGGCCCGCAAGGCCCCCAGCGTGGGCCGGCCGGAGACCGGGTCTGGCTGGAGCGTGATGACTCGGTACCCGGCCGTGCGCGCACAGGCGGCGTTGGAGGGGTGGCTGAAGGCGGTGGTGATGACCTCGTCGCGCCCATCGGCCTCGCCGTTGGCAGCGTGGTACGCGCGGATCATGGAGACGTTGGTCCAGATGGCAGCTGAGCCGGCGCCCGGCTGCAGCGTGACCCGGTCCATGCCGCTGATCTCGCACAGCAGTCGCTCCAGGTTCCACATGATCTCCAGCGCACCCTGCACCGTCGACTCCGGCTGCAACGGGTGGGCGTCGGCCATGCGCGGGTCGCGCGCGAAGGCCTCGTTGATCTTGGGCGAGTACTTCATGGTGCACGTGCCCTGGCCGATGTCGACGTTGACGTCCACGCCCAGCGTCTCCTGGCTGAGACGCGTGTAGTGGCGCAGGACGTTGACCTGGGCCATCTCCGGCAGGGCCGGCGCACGCTCGCGGCGGATGCCGTCCGGAAGGTCGTTAGCCGGGCTACCGACTCGTTCGCTGATGCCGTTCTCGACCTGTGGGATGAGCACGCCGCGTGCTCCGGGTACGGAAAGCTCGAGGATGATGGGCTCGTCCCAGCGGGCCTGGTGGAAGCGGCGGGGGAGGGGCTTGGGCTCGATGGCGTGGCGCCGGGGCCGGGTCACCGGAGCACCTCCCGCAGGGCTGCCACGAGACCGTCGATCTCGGCCTGCGTCCTGACTTCGGTGACCGCGTAGAGTGCCGCCTGCCCCAGGTCCGGGAAGGCCCTCGACAGGTCCGCCCCGCCAAGGTAGCCGCGGCTCAGCAGTGCCTCGTTGACCTCGGCGACCGTCTTGCCGGCCGCAGTGTAGTCGACCACGAACTCGTTGACGTGGTGGCCCTCGGCGAAGGGCAGCGACACGCGGGGAATCTCGCCCATCCGCTCCATGGCGTAGCGCGTGCGCGCCATCATGCGCTCGCCCAGCTCGGTCATGCCCTGCGGCCCCATGAGCGCGAGATAGACCCCCGCGGTGATGCCCCACAGGCCGGCGGCGGTGCCGACCCACTCCTTGCCTTCTTCGCGCACGGCGAACGAGGTGCGTTCGTAGGCCACGTCGCCGAAGCCGTACTCGCCCTCCACGCTCGTCCGGGTCACCCCGAACAGGCGCGTGGGGTACTCCATGACCAACTGCGGGTCGTCGGCGCTGGCGATGAAGCCGCCGTGACCACCGCCGAAGTGCTGGTGGATGCCCAGCGGCTGCAGGTCGCCGGCCACGATGTCGACGCCGATCGTCGCCGGCGGGGCCAGCACGCCCAACGTGGCCGGGTTGACCGAAGACACCGCCAGGGCTCCGGCCGCATGGGCCAGGCGCACGATCTCCGAGCCTCCCGTCTCGACCACGCCGAGGTAGCCCGGCTGGTCGAAGTGGACTGCCGCCACGTCCTCGTCGAGCAGGTCCTCGAGCGCCTCGAGGTCGACTTCGCCGGTCGCCCCGAAGGGCACCAGCTCGATCTCGAGCCCGGGCCGGCAGTAGTCCTCGATCCGGCTCAGCTTGTCGCGGTCGATCGTGCCGGCGAGGAGCAGGCGCCTGCGGCCGGTCACCCGGGCGGCCATGCGCAGGGCCGTGGCGGCCGCCGCGAAGCCGTCGTAGACGGGGATGCTGACGACGTCCATCTCCAGCAACTCGCCCATCATCGAGGCGAACTCGAAGAGCGTCTGGAAGCGTCCGTGGTCCTCGTAGGGATCGCCGGCGTAGGCGGTCAGGAACTCGCCGCGGCTGTTGACCTCGTCGCAGACAGCCGGTACCTGGTGGTCGTAGCAGCCGGCACCGAGGAAGCTGACGAGCTCGCGCGTGGAACGGTTGCGCCCGATGAGCCCACCCACATGGCGACGCAGCTCGGTCTCGGACGACAGGGGCGCGGGCAGGTCCAGTGGGCGATCCAGCCGCAGATGGGCGGGGATGTCGGCGTAGAGGTCCTCCACCGACCGGCTTCGACTGCGTCGAGCATGGCCTGGCGCACGTCGGGGATGCTGTTGGGGATGTAGGGGTGGACGGTCGGTGCTGGTCGTGGAGGCATCGGCGGGACCTCGTTCTCTCTCGGTCGGCGTGTCTTGTGAGTGTTGAGCTAATCATAAGTGTTCGCAACCTGAGTGGTTGTGGAAACCAAAGTCCTTGCGCCCAACTCGCCTCCCCCGGCCCTACCGCGCCCTCCGGCCTGGCTGACGGGGGCGCTTGAGACTGATAGGCCGTTGGCGGACACGAAGGCACTCTGCTCGGGCGCGGCTTACACGAGCCTTACCTGGGGTCCGCGTCACCTCCACACATCTCCGTCACTGTCGCTGCCATGAGACGTCACGCACTCCGCGGCCGATGGCCACGCTGACGCAGGCCGGGCACCCGCCCGTCGCCCGCCCGTCGCCCGCCCTGCCTCGAACCTGGCCCTTCCGCCCCGCGGATATCGTGGCGGTCCTGCTCACGGGAGGGCTCCTCGTGGCCGGCATGTGGGTCGTCCACGGTGGACTCGACCGGACCGGCACGCCCGCCGGGCTGGCGACGGGCCTCGGTCAGATCACGGCGCTGATGGGGACCTATCTCGCCCTCGCGCAGATCGTGCTCATGGCACGTGTGCCCTGGATCGACCACGTCGTCGGCAGCGACACGCTCATGACCTGGCACCGCCGACTGGGCATCGGCACCATCGCGCTCATCCTCGGGCACGTGGTCCTGACCACCGCCGGCTGGGCCATGTCATCGGGCGGCGGCGTCGTGGCTGAGTTCCTCGCGCTCAATGAGACCTGGGAGGTCCTCATCGCCACCGTGGGCACGGTCCTCATGACGATGGTCGCGGTGACCTCGATCCGCGCGGTCCGTCGCCGGCTCTCGTATGAGACCTGGTACGGCCTGCACCTCTACGCCTACATCGGCATCGCCCTCGCCTTCCTGCACCAGGTCACGGTCGGCGCCGACTTCATCGGCGATTCCGTGGCCGTCTGGTTCTGGATCGGGCTCTACGTCATCACCTTCGGCCTGCTCATCTGGTACCGCCTGCTCGCGCCCATCCGCGTGAGCGCCCGCCACCGGCTGCGCGTGGGCGCCGTCGTGCAAGAAGCGCAGAACGTCGTCTCCATCTACCTCATCGGGCGGGACCTGGACCAACTGCCCGTGCACGCCGGCCAGTTCTTCCACGTCCGCTTCCTGCGCCGTGCTGGCTGGTGGCGGCCGCACCCGTTCTCCATCTCAGCCGCACCCAACGGCGAGTACCTGCGCGTGACCATCAAGGATCTGGGCGACGACTCGCACCGGATGATGGCCATGCCGGTCGGCACGCCGGTCTTCATCGAGGGCCCCTACGGAGCCTTCACGCCCGACGTGGTCCGGCGCCCCCATGTGGTCATGCTTGCCGGCGGCGTCGGCGTCACGCCCCTGCGCTCCATCTTCGAAGCACTGCCGCCGGGGCGCCACCACATCACCTTCCTCTATCGCGAGGGCGAGCCGGCCGAGACCATCTTCCGCGAGGAGTTGCTGGCTCTCGCTGCCCGCCACGGCGCCACGGTGCGGTTCCTCGAGGGCCACCGCGGCTCACCCGCGATGCCGGTCGACCCCCTCGCACCGGAGTGGCTCTATCGCCACGCCCCGCACATCACCGACGCGGACGTGCTCATCTGCGGCTCGCGCTCGTTCACCGAGTGTGTCCTGCGCAGCCTGCACGCCCTGCACGTCCCGCCAAGCCAGATCCACGCAGAACGATTCGGGTACTGAGAAGAGCATGAACGCTGAACCACGCGAACCCTCCCGCCTGCCGGTCCGCGGCACCATCGCCGCGGTCGGCACGGTCGGCGCCCTGGCCTTGCTGCTGTCCTTCCGGGGTGGCCCGCTGGCACCGGATGATCCGGTCCAGGCTGCCGGAGTCGAGGCCAAAGCCACCGACGAGCTCATCGCGGGGGCTGCCACCGAGGCCAGCGCCGCCGATGTGGTGTGGGCGCCGGTCGCGGTCACCGGCGACCTAGTCGAGACGCGCTGGGGAGACGTGCAGGTCGAGGTCACGCTCGATGGCGCCGACATCACCGAGGTGGTGGCCCTGGTCCTGCCCGACGCCGACCGTCACTCGGCCGACATCAGCGACTACGTCGAGCCCATCCTGCGCGAGGAGGCCATCGCCTCCGACACGGCCGACGTGTCGGTCATCTCGGGTGCGACCTACACCAGCGAGGCCTACGCAACGTCGCTGCAGTCGGCCCTCGACCAACTCGGTCTGTGATGGTCGCCGAACGGGTGTCGCCCGCTCGCGTGGCCACGCGGGACCCGGGACGACGTCGCGTCGAACGCGCCATGGGCACGATGATCAGCCTCTACCTGCCCGATGGTGGTGCCTCGTCGCGCGCAGCCGACGCCGCCTTCGCCTGGTTCCATGACGTCGACGCGCGCTTCAGCCCGTTCCGGCCCGACAGCGAGGTCAGCCGGCTGATGCGTGGCGAGCTCGCCATCTCCGACGTCTCGGAGGACCTCGAGGAGGTGCTCGAGACGGCCGATGCCGTCACGACGCTCAGTGGCGGCGCCTTCGATATCCGCGGCCACCGCGAGGACCGCCGACCTGATCCCACCGGGGTGGTGAAGGGCTGGTCCGTCGACCGAGCCGGCGCCATCCTCGCGGCCGCGGGCATCGAACGCTTCTTCATCTCCGCCGGCGGCGACGTGCTCGTCCGAGGCGGCCAGGAACCCGGCCTGGCCTGGCGCGTGGGGATCGCGCACCCCTTCGCACCCGACGCGGTCGCCCTGGTGCTGCAGGCTGAGGACCTGGCGGTCGCCACCTCCGGCACCACCGAACGCGGTCGCCACATCAGCGACGCGCGCACCGGCGCGGTCGCCGACGGACTGCTGAGCGTGACCGTCGCCGGGCCCGACCTCGCGCGTGCCGATGCCTACGCCACGGCCGCCTTCGCCATGGGGCGTCGAGGGGCTGCGCTGGGTCGACGCACTGCCCGGCTACGCCGCGGCCGGCATCACCCACGACGCGGGGCTCATCACCACCCGAGGCCTCGACCGCTACCGCGTGTAGGCCGTAGCTCCTCAGAATCGAGAAGACCCGCGGAGCGTCAGCCCCGCGGGTCTTCCGCTACTCGGCCTATTCCGCCGGTGGCGCCCAGGCTGGCGCCTCGCCCTCCATGATCAGTCCGCTGAACGTGAAGGGCGTGGTGCTCCAATCGACCTGCAGGTACGCGGTCAGACCCTCGTACTCGTTCTCGCCGCTGAAGACCAGCGTATGCGACGTGTCGCCGGTGCGCGGCAGCGCGGTGCGGCTCTCTTCGCAGATCCAGCCCCCGCCGTCGTTGACGATCTCGTAGACCGCCGTATCCACGGCAGCCTGCGGGTCGTCGGCATCCTCCGCCGGCGGCTCGTAGATCTGCCAGCGGCCGGTATAGGCTGCTTCACCCGTAAGCCGCGGGTCCGTCGCCTGCCAGGCATGCACGGTCATGACGCTCTGGCCGATGGGCTCGTCGCCCTCGCCGGCGCCCGCCGTGCAGTCGAGCGTGCCGGTCACGACCACGGGTGCGACCGACACCTGTGCGGCGTCGTCTTGTGCCACGGCCGCGAGGCTCGTGGCGGCGAGCAGCACGAGGCAGACGGCCCCGGTCAAAGTCAACCTCAGGGTCTGCATCGTTGTTCTCCTTCTGCGCTTCGCCGTGATTCTAAACCTCGCCGGACGCGGGCTCCTCCTTGCGGCCGCCCATGCCGGCCCAGAGGAGGCCGGCGCCTCCGACGACGAAGCCGAGGCCCATGAGCGCGGTCACGCCCACGATGCCCATCGCCATCTGCAGGGCGGTAGCGGTGGTGGCACCCACGCCGAGCTCGGCGAAGAGGCCGTGCACGGTATCGCTCCAGGTCTGGCCACGTGCCGGGCCGTCGAGCGGGTGCACGCGGTTGAAGCCGGTCCAGTAGCGCTCACCGACGGGCACCTCGTAGGTGCCAGGCAGGAAGGTCGCGTCGCCATAGCCTTCGACCTTCGGATCCCACACACCGGGGCTGAACGTGGGCGCGTCGGCCGCGATCTCGCCATCGCCATCGCCATCCCACGGGGTCGTCTCGGTCAGGACCACGTTCTGGGTCCCGTGCAGGGTGTGCGTGGCGATGGTGGCCATCTGGTACATGTACTCGGTGGCGGTGTTGACGACCGGATCGTCGGGGTTCAGCTCGCCGTCGTTGATGGGCCACCCCCAGGTCTCACCCAGCAGCTCGAGGATGGCGTCGGCGCCTTCGGTCGTGCCGCGGTCGGTGAGCTTGTCTTCGTCGTTGTAGCTGAGGGTCACGTTCTGGGCGGCACTGAAGCCGTCCAGCGCGGCGGCGCCGTCCTGGGCTCGCAGGTAGGCGTAGCCTGCAGCACCCCACGAGACGATGCCGATGATGATGAGGATGACGCCGATGATCTTCAGGCGTGATGCCATGGGCAGGGGACTCCCTTCTCTCTGGTCGCGATCCGCCTTGACCCCGCGACCCTTGCTGTGTGTCTCTAACATGTAGAGACGTGCTATTCGTTAGTATCGATGATGGTAGGTCTTCGTGGTTGGGTTGGGTGCCGTTCGGCCCCGAATGCGGGGGGCCGAATGATGACCGGACTAGAAGGTCACGATCTCCGACTCGCCCGTGGTGAGGTCGACCGTCAGCTCAGCGAGGGCTGGACCGTCGACCCAGGTCATGCGCAGCAGGCCCTGCCCCTCGCCGACCACCTCCAGCTGACCGCCGAACGCGGGGTGCGTCTGGCGCAACCGGACCAGCTCGAGGAGCCGCTGTACGACGGGCCGCTCGAGCGCAGCCGCGATCTCGTCGACCCCGTAGTCGTGGCGGTTGAGCGCGCGGCCTTCGCCTGTGCGCTCGATGGCGTCGAAGTCATTCTCGCCTGCCAGCAGGCCCACGTAGTACAGCTGGGGCACGCCGCGCGCGAACAGCTGGATGGCGCGTGCGGCCAGGTAGCGGTCGTCGTCAGCGCCGAGGGCGGAGTAGTAGGTGCAGTTGAGCTGGTGGACATCAGGCCCGCCCCCGGTGTCACCGAGGATGCGGTTGATGTTGCCCCCGCTGGCCACGACGCGATCGGCCAGCGCAGCCATCTCGGCCGGCTGCAGGATGCCCTCGAGGTCGGGCCGGACGGGGATGCCGTCGTGGCAGTCGAGCGTGGTGAACTGGCGCTCGGGTGAGCGGGCGAGGTGCTGGGCCAGGCGTTCCGCGTCGCCGGCCGCGAAGGCATGGAGCAGCAGCCCGGGCAGTACGAAGTCGTAGGTCCAGTAGTCGCGCGCTGCGAGCTTCTGATGTGTCTCGTAGACGTCGTGGACCTCAGGCAGTACCACCAGGTCGTACTCGGCCGCAGCCCCGACGAGCCAGTCGAGCACGTCGTAGATCTCCGGCTCCACCATGAAGCAACTGCTACCGGGCTTCTTGACCACGTAGCCGACCGCATCGAGCCGGACGATGGCCACCCCATGCGAGGCGAACCACTCGAACCAGCCACGGATCAGCGCGCGCGTGGCCGCGGACGTGAGGTCGAGGTCGATCTGCTCCACGCGACCACCGAAGCCGAAGGTGGTCCAGATGGTCTCCGTCGCGCCTGTTTCCTCGATGGTGACGGTGGTGAAGGGATCGTGGGGCTTGCGCAGGAAGATCCGAGCCACGTCCTCGGGGTGCGGGTCGCCGTGGGGCCAGACCTTGTCGAGCGTGATGAAGAGATCGGCCTGCTCGGAGGCCCGTCCCCGGCGCAGGAAGTCGCTGAACTCGGCCGAGCGGCGGGAGATGTGGTTGACCATGATGTCGAGCAGGACGTCGTGGTCGCGGCCGAGGTCGGCGATGTCGTCCCAGGTGCCGAAGCGTGGCTCGATGCGCCGGTAGTCGATGGGTGCGAAGCCGCGGTCACCCGACGAAGGGAAGGGGGGCAGGATGTGCACGCCCGCGAAGTGCCCGGCAAGCGGGCCGCGCAGCAGGCGGGTGATCTCGACGATGCTGCCCCCGAGCGAATCGGGATAGGTCAGCAGCTGCGGGCCGCGGCGCATGCGTCGTCTCCCTTCTAGCGGTCGGCCGGAGAGCCGAGGGAGTCGACGGCCTCCGCCCAGTCGGCCGGCAGCTCTACACCCGGGCGCGACATCAGGCGCAGGAAGAGGTCGGACGCTTCGCCCTCGACGCGGGTGGTGGGTTCGCCCTCGCCGAAGCGCCAGCTGCGTGCCAGGTCGGTCGCGGTCAGCTCGATCGTCTGCACCTGGCCGAGGCGAGGCAGGTACAAGGTGGTGAACTCGTCGAGGCCATGGCCTGACACGATGGTCAGCAGCTCCACGGGCTCGCCCACGGCGCTGTGGGCGTCCCAGCGATGGACGCCGGTCTCGACGACCATGCGCCGAACCCAGAACTCGAGCGTCGGGTCGTCGGTGAAGGTCCAGACCTGCGCGGCAGGGTCGGCCATGGCCAGGCCCTCGAGCATGCGCGCCAGCTGCTCCGCGGCCCAGTCGAACGGGTCTTCGCCACCCGGGAGCGTGGGGCTGGGCACCCGCGACGCCGGCAGCGTCTCGCAGATCACGCCGGTGCGGCCGTGGACCTCGGCCACGTGGATCACCAGGTCGCGCATCGTCCACGTGGGGTACTGGGGCACGACCCGCTCCGGTGTCCGACGGCAGAGCTCGATGAGCCGCCAGCCCTCGTACTCGATGGCCGCGAGGTCCTTGTCCCTGCTCATCGGCCGAGTCTAGGGCCAGCGGTCACCGGACCGGGCCAGCACCGCTTCCTCGGCTTCGAGGAAGCGGTCATTCATGGCTGCCGTCTCGAGGTAGGTCATGAACAGGCGCTCGACCGGGATGAGCTGCTGGACGATGACGCGTGTCCGTGCTCGCCGCCACGTCCTCGAAGGCTTCGATGCGCATGTCGACGAAGCCGACGGCCGGCCGCACCTCGACGACCGACACCGGCGTGCGCCGCGGGTCCAGCAGACGCCCGCGATATCCCGGGCACCAGGTGCCGCAGCGTGCCCGGCTCGAAGTCGCTGTCCGGTCGGGCGTCCGGGTCCGAGGCGTAGATGGGCATGGCTCAGCGTCGGTCGCCGCGGTCAGACCGGGTGCCAGCCGACTATCTTGTCGGGCCTGATCTCGAGGGCGCACCAGCTGCCGTCAGCCAGCGCGTCGACGTATTCGTCGATGTTCTCGTCCACGTATCGGCTCCACATCCAGGTGGCCTTCTCCCGGAGCTCGTCGAGCGGCAATTCGTGGATGGCAGCGGTGCCGTAGACGAGCGCGATCTCGGTCGGGCGCTCCGCCGTCCGCTCCACGAGCAGCATCAGGCTCACCCGTGGGTCGTGGCGCAGGTTCCTCGTCTTGCGCTGGTCGGTGCCGGTGATGACCCAGAAGGCCTCGCCGTCGTGGCGGTGCCAGACGGGCACCGAGTGGATGGTGCCGTTGGGGTTGACGGTGGAGAAGGTGATGGTGAGGGCGTTGTCGAGGCAGTGCTGCAGCGCCTCGGGGCTGAGGGGTGTCATGCGCTCATCCTACGGGCCGGTCAGGGGTTCTCGGTGCATGGGTGGTCGAAATACCGACCGATCCGGGCAGTTGACGGCTGACGTGGGCTCGCGGCGTAGCGGATCGGGTCTCCAGCTGTGGATTCCGGTCGACACTTCGACCGATCGTGCGAGTTCGCTCCTCGAGCACGACGTTCGTGTCGATAACGGTCGGTAGGTCGACCACCTCGACCATCAGGGACGGGAGCGCGGCCGAACAGCGGACCTCCAGGAGGTCCATCTCGACGCCGCTGCCAGCGAATCTGCGGGTTCGGACCACGGAGGGGTCCGGATCGTCAGTTCGGACCTCCGGGCTGTCCTGAGAGCGCACCTCGAGCGCTGACTCGTCGAGTCGGACCTCTGTGGGGTCCGGCCGTCGAGTCCGCGGTCGTCGTACCAGTCGGCGCACCCTAGACTGAGTGCCTACCGCCCGTGCCCAGGAGTCCTGAGATGCCCGCCTTCCAGCCGTTCGTGATGGAACAGATGATGTCCGAGTGGGAGAACGTCGTCGACGTGAACCTCTCGGAGAGCGGCGTTCACCCCATGACCCTCGGCGAGCTGCTGGCCATGGATGGGCGCGAGCCGGCCGACCTCGCCGACATCGGCATGTTCTACCCGCAGGCCAACGGCCGGCCGGAGCTGCGCGAGAACATCGCGGCGCTCTACGACGGTGCCACCGCTGACGACGTGCTCGTGACCATCGGTGCGGCCGAGGCCAACTACCTCGCGGTCACCACGTTCCTCGAGCCGGGCGACGAGGTCGTCATGGTGCTGCCCAACTACATGCAGATCTGGGGCGTGGCGGCGAACCGGGGCTGCCGCATCAAGGAGGTCTACCTCGACGTCGATCGAGACTGGGCCCTCGACGCCAACGCGCTCGACGAGGCCGTCACGACCGAGACGAAGATGATCGTGGTGGTCAACCCCAACAACCCCACCGGCCGCATCATGAGCGAGGCCGAGATGGACGCGGTCGTGGCCGCGGCCGAGCGCGTGGGCGCCTGGCTGCTGGCCGACGAGGTCTACCGCGGTGCCGAGCGCGAGCGCGACGAGGAGACACCCTCGTTCTACGGCCGCTACGACAAGGTGCTCGCGCAGGGCTCCATGAGCAAGGCCTACGGGCTGCCGGGCCTGCGCGTGGGCTGGACCGTGGGTCCGGCCGAGGCCGTGGCCGCCATGTGGCGCCGCCACGAGTACACGACGATCTCGCTCTCGATGCTCTCGGATCACCTCACGACGACGGCCCTGTCAGCCGACCGTGCGCCCGCAGATCTTGGCTCGCACGCGTCTGCTGCTGAAGGGTGGCTACGGCCTGCTGGGTGAGTGGCTCAGCGAGCAGGACGGTGTCTTCACCGGCACCCCGCCCGACGCCGCGGCCATCACCTTCCTCAAGTACGACCTGCCGGTCAACTCGACCGAGTGGATGGAGCGACTGCGCGACGAGTCGAGCGTGCTCATCGTGCCCGGAGACCACTTCGGCCTCGACCGGCACGTGCGTATCTCGTTCGCCCTGCCCGAAGCGCAACTCCTCGACGGCCTCGCCCGCATCAGCGAATCGGTCGCGAAGCTCCGCGGTTGAGTCCGCCTGCCAGGTGCTCGGGGCTCCAGCCTAGGTGATCGGGATGAGCGTCTCGGCGTCGGTGCGAACGAAGACGCCTTGCGGGCTCCTCGGCGGCCTCGGCCGCGTGGGCCACGACCGAGCCCTCCGGCACCTCGGTCTCCGCGGCCTCGCGCCGCGCCTTGAGCGTGTCGCTGTCGACCTGAGCGGCGAGCTCCCAGCGCATCTCCTGGAAGCGTTCGGCACTGGCGTGATAGTGCTCATCGACATCGGCCCACCTCGAGACGCACTCGACCGCAGCCTCGCGATACGCCCGCCAGGCCCGGACCAGCGCGACTTCGATGCGCGGGTCGGCTTCCGCCGGGATCACCGCGAGGCCGACCGCGGCCAGCCCGCGTCGCAGGGGCCCGAGGCACCGCTCGAAGAGCAGCACCAGGGCCTGGGGGACCCCGGTCCTCGTGTCCTTGGGTCGGGGCATCAGCGCGTTGCTGTACGCGGTCACGTCGGTCGGACTCAGCCCCGCTGTCTCGGGGATCCAGAAGTCGCAGGAGCCGATCCCGCGCTCCACCTCGACTCGCGCCTGGGCGATCTGCTCGCCGGTCCACAGCCGCAGGTCGACGATGTCGTCATCGCTGAGCTTGGCCATGACTTCGACCGAAGCGTGTCGTGAGGCGGCCAGTCGGCGTTCGGCCACCGACCCGATGTACTCGGCGGCAGCCTCGCGCAGCGTCGCCTGGGGCGTGCGCAGCGCTTCGAGCGCCGCGCCCGCGAGGCGCCGCGCGTCGGCGGTCGCGAGGTCCAATCGCCTGAGCTCTTCGTCCACCTGCATCCCCTGTGGTGACCGGCAGGGTCCGGTCGTAGATGAGTATCCGAACGTGGTGCACGACGGCAAACGCGACCATCGGGCTATCACCGGTCCCAGCCATCCGGGACGCTCGCCCGCATCGGACCGAGATGACCGGAGTGAGCCGCCATAGACTTGCGCGATGAAGCACAGACCGCCCACGCTCGATGTCGCCGCCGAAGTCCGCGCCGCCGAGGAGCGCTCGCGGGCGCACCTGTCGACGACCCCGGTCGTGCCCGCGGTCGGCCTCTCCCCGGAGGTCGGCTCGGCGGTCGTGCTCAAGTGCGAGAACCTGCAACACACCGGCTCCTTCAAGGCTCGCGGCGCGGTCAGCAAGCTGCTCTCACTCACGCCGGAGCAGCTCGGCCGGGGCGTCATCACCGCCTCTACCGGCAACCATGGCGCGGCCGTGGCCTACGCCGGCCGCATCGTGGGAGTCTCGCCGCTGGTGGTGGTGCCGCGGGATGCCAACCCGTCCAAGCTCGCGGCCATCGAGCGCCTCGGCGGGCGCATCGAGGTCCACGGCACCGACAGTGTCGAAAGCGAGCTGGGCGCGCGGCGGATGGCCCGGGAGCGTGGCCTCACCTTCGTCTCGCCCTACAACGACCCGGCGATCATCGGCGGGCAGGGCACGCTCGGCCTGGAGCTGCTCGAGCAGGTCCCCGACCTGGGCGCCGTGTTCGTCGCGGTCGGCGGTGGCGGCCTCGCCTCAGGCGTGGCCGGCATCATCAAGGCCCTGCGGCCGTCGATCCGGGTCGTCGGGTGCTCACCCGCGAACTCGGCCGTGATGTACCACTCGTTGCGCGCCGGGCGCATCCTGGACCTGCCCTCGGACCCGACACTCAGCGACGGCACGGCCGGCGGAGTGGAGCCGGGCGCTATCACCCTCGACGTCCTGGCGGCGACGCTCGATGACTTCGTGACCGTGGCGGAGGACGACATCCGCGGGGCCTTCCTCGATCTCATCGAACTCGAGCACCTGCTGGTGGAGGGCTCGGCCGCCATGGCCTACGCGGCCGCCAGAGCGCACGCGCGTCGCAGCGACCACACCACCGCGGTCATCCTCTGCGGTGGCAACGTGGGCGTGGAGAAGCTGCGCGGGATCCTGGCCTGATGCTCATCGTCGAACGGTCTCGCATCGAGGAGGTCCTCGCGGGCCTTGATCTGCTGCCCATGATCGAGGACGCCTTTCGGGGCTATTCGGCCGGCCGGGCGGTGGTGCCGCCGGTAGGGGAGCTGCTGCTGGAGCATGGCGAGGTCCACATCAAGTACGGCGCCATCGCGGGCGACGACTACTACGTCATCAAGATCGCCAGCGGTTTCTACGAGAACCCCGCGCTGGGGCTGCCGTCGAGCAACGGCCTGATGCTGGTCTTTCGCCAGGACACCGGCGAGCTGGAGGCGGTGCTGCTCGACGAGGGCCATCTCACCGATGTGCGCACCGCGGTCGCGGGTGCGATCGGCGCGAAGTACCTGGCGCCGCCCAAGGTGGAGCGCGTCGGCGTGCTGGGCACGGGGGTGCAGGCGCGTCTGCAGCTGCTTCACCTCGCGCCGCTGTTCGAGACGCGCGAGGTGGTGGCCTGGGGTCGCGACCCGGCCCGTCTCGATGCCTACCGCGCGGACATGGCCGCACACGGCTTCGAGGTGGTCGCGGCCGAGTCGCCGGCCGACGTGGCAGCCGCGGCACAGCTCATCGTCACCACCACGCCCGCGACCGAGCCCTTGCTGCACGCTGCCGACATCCGGCCGGGCACCCACATCAACGCCATCGGCTCCGACACGACCGAGAAGCAGGAGTTGGCGGCTGATGTGCTCGCGCGAGCGGACGTGATCGTGGCCGACAGCCTCGAGCAGTGCCGTACGCGCGGCGAGATCGGCGCGCGCCGTGGCCGCCGGCGCCATCGACTTCGAGACGCCCGTCGAGCTGGGCGCCCTGCTGGCCGGCGAGGCGGTCGGCCGCACCTCGGCCGAACAGGTCACGGTCTTCGACTTCGACCGGCGTGGCCGTGCAGGACATCGCGGTCGCCACGGCCGTGGTGGAGGCGGTGACGGCCGAGTAGCTACTCGCCGGAGCCGCGCACCAACCACATGGAAGCCTTCGTCCTTTCGTTCGCCATCATCTTCCTCGCCGAGATGGGCGACAAGAGCCAGCTCATGGCCCTGGCCTTCGCCACTCGGTATCGTGCGATCACGGTGCTCGTCGCCATCACCGTGGCCACGCTGCTGGTGCATGCGGGGTCGGTGGTCGTCGGCACCGTCTTCGCGCTGGCCCTGCCCACAGACCTCATCCAGGTCGCTGCGGGCGCAGCCTTCCTCGCGTTCGCCGCCTGGACGCTGCGGGGTGATGAGCTTGGCGCGGACGACGAAGCGCGAGCGCATCGCTCTGGCAGGTGGGCGCTGCTCACGATCGGCACGGCCTTCTTCCTCGCCGAGCTCGGAGACAAGACGATGCTTGCGACCGTAACGCTGGCAACGACCGAGGAGCCGTGGGGTACGTGGCTGGGCTCCACCTTCGGGATGGTCGCGGCCGACGCCATCGCGGTCGTCATCGGTGCCGCCATCGGGACGCGCCTGCCAGAGCGCTGGGTGAAGCTCTTCGCTTCGGGTGCCTTCGTGCTCTTCGGTGTGCTGCTGATCGCCCAGGGTCTTGGACTTGTGTAGGCGGCTGCTACTCGCCGCTGGTGTCGAGTCGGGTGATCCAGTACTCGGTCTCGGGCGTGGCGTCGGTGCCGAAGCGGGCGTTGACGGCCCACAGGTCCTCGCCCACGAGCGCGGCGGTGGTCGGTACGTCGAAGTCGTCGGAGGTCAGCTCGCCCACGGCGGTCACGGCCGAGGCATCCTCGTTCAGCTCCAGCACGACGACGAGATTGGCCCGGTTGCGCACGACGTAGAGCGTGTCGCCAGATAGCTCCAAGCCGTCGCCGGCCGTGAGGTCGATGTCGGACGAGTCGATGCGGGTGGCCTCACCGCTGGCCGGATCGATGCGGTACAGCTCGCCCGTCGGGGAGTGGACCGAGACGAGCCCAGCGCCCGTGGCCACGATGCCGTTGAGGTTGAAGCCCTCGCCGTACTCGAGCTCGCCGCCGACCGGAACCGCGAACGCATCCTCGGGGGCGGCCAGGCTGCCGTCCTCGGCCAGCGGCACGACCAGCACCTGAGGCACGAAGGAGTCGGTGACATAGACGGCCTCGGCGGCCACGGCGACGTCGTTGAGGAAGCCGGCCTCGAAGGGATACGTTTCGAGCAGCTCACCGGTGGTGCTGTCGTAGGCCCGGACCTGACCGGTGGGACCGCCGGCGGCCCAGAGCCGTCCGGCATCGGCTTCGATGTCGAGACCGACCGAGACCGCGCCCTCCTCGCCCGGGACCAGCACGGCACCGACGCCGCTGGCGGGATCGCCCTTCCAGATGGCACCATCGGCAAGTGAACCGGCGTAGAGGCTGGTGCCGTCGGTGGTGATGCCTTCGCCCTGCCAGGCGGAGGGCAGGTCGATGCGGTCCGGGCTCTGGGCGACGACGGTCGCCGGTGCCACCAACAGGGCGACGGCGACTGCGGCTACAGCGACCGGGCGGGGGCGATCGGTCGAGCTTGGGTTCAGCGACATGAGACTCTCCTCAAGAGATTGGATGGTGGAGAAGCCGACGCAGACGCCCTTCACACTGAGAGAGCCGCGTCACGGCGCGATGACATCTGGGCCAGATGGGGCGTCATGAGCCCCGCTGCTTCGCGAGCACCGCGGTGATCCGGGCGGCGATCTCGTGCGGGACGACCGTGTTCTCGTCCCGCATCTCGCCAAGTGTCTGCTGCAGGCTCACGAGGCTCGTGTACAGCGGCGGACAGGTCGGGCAGTCCGCGAGGTGCTCCTCGACGGCGTGCCGGCCCTCGGCCGGGAGCTCGTCGTCGAGATAGGCGGAGACCTGGCTGCGCGCCTTCCAGCAGCGCATCGGTTGGGCCAGGCTGGCGACGCGCTTCGGGTCGTCGTCGGCAAGCGCGCTCACAAGCATCATCCTCCCTCGGCGCAGTCGCTGCTTCGCAGCGGGTAGGCCGATGTCGAGCGCATCGGCGATGGCGGGTGTGGTCATGCCCGCGGCGTCGTGCAGCACGAGGACCGCGCGGTAGCCGGCTGGCAGTCGAGCCAGCGCGTCCTCGAGATCCTCGCGCTGCTCGGCTCGGGCAAGGACCTGCTCGGGATCGACGGTGTAGTCATCGTCTCGCCAGCGGTCCTCGACATCGGCGAGGTCGACCTCGTCCCGCCGGGATCGGGATCGGTCGATGGCGAGGTTGACGAGGATGCGGTTCAGCCATGGGCCGATCGGTGCGCCCTCCCGAAGCTGGTGCCGCTTCGCCCAGGCCCGGAGCGCGGCCTCCTGGGTGAGGTCTTCGGCACGGGCCGGGTCGCGCGCGAAGCGAAGGGCCAGGCGTGTCAGCCGCGGCAGCTCGCCCGACAGGCGCGTGGCGAAGTCGCGGTCTGATGGGACCGTCTGAGCTCGCACGGTGTCGGGCTCGGCAGTGTCACGTCGCTCGGTCGTCGCGACCGGTCCGTGGTTCATGGTCGATCGCTAGCGCGCACAGGCACGGACGTTCGACCCGCGCAGCGGCCCGCCGAAGAGCGCGCTGAAGATGCACACGTCGAAGGCGCCTGCGAGCAACGGCACCAGGCCGATGGCCGCGAGGACGATTCCGGCCGTGCCGCCGAGGACGAAGAGACCGCCGACGATGAGCGCCAGGCCGGCGACGACGCGGGCGATCCGACCCCGCGTCGACGACAGGCACTGGCCGAGCCAGCTCGCAGCGAACCAGTTGGGCCTCTTCGTGGTGGTGGTCATGGGAGTGGCTCCTTGGTATCCGTCGCGGTGTCGCTCACCGCGATCTCTGCCCTGTACTACGGCTGCAGACGCCGGATGGATACATGCTTCCTTGAGCTAGCGCGACACCGGCCCCGAGGCATCGAGAGCCGGTGTCGCCAAGGGGAGAGTGGCTGGGCCGCTATCGAGCCGGGAGGGACCCGCTCACATCAGCGACCCACCAGATGTCATTGACCCCGTGGCCGGTGGTCTGGCCGGCCTCGGTGTCGCCCTGCCAGTAGTAGAGCGGGCGGCCGTCGTACGTGACCTGCGGGGAGCCATCGGTGCCGGTGATGAGCCCGAGCACGCCGGGGATGCCCTCTCCCGCAGCGACGGTGTTACCGGGCGGCACGGTGACCGGCGGCCAGGCCACGAGGCACTCGCCTTCGCACACGCTCACGCCCGGCGTGGCGTCAGCGGCGAAGTAGTACGTGGTGAGCCCGTCCGCGCCGACCAGGAACGTGCCCAGGTCGGTCGTCGCGGTCTCAAGCGTCAGTGCGGGCGGGTTGGCCGGCATCGAGCCGTCCTCCTGGGCTACGAACCAGACGTTGCCCACGCCCTCGCCGTTGGTCTCGCCCGGAGCGGTGTCGCCCTGCCAGTAGTAGAGCGGGCGGCCGCGGTAGGTGGCGTGCATCGTGCCGTCGTCTCGCGCGACCGCGCCGAGCGTGCCGGTCACACCGTCGTCGCCGGCGAGCTCCTGGCCTTCGCCCACGAGCAGCGGTGGCCACGCTTCGAGGCAACCGCCGAAGCAGACGCTCTGGCCGGGCGTGACGTCCTTGGTGAAGTAGTACAGCGCCAGGCCCTCGGGCCCGACGAGGTACGTGCCCAGATCGTCGGTGGCGGTGCTCACCGTGACCGAGGTGTCCTCCTGCGCAGCCACGAGGGCTGGCGCGGCCACGAGGGCGGTGAGTGCCATCGCGCCGGAGAGGGCGAGCGCCGCTAGCCGCTGGGTCGTCGCGCGAGTCGGGTTCATGTGCATCTCCTTGGTGTTGATCGCCCCCGGGTTGCCTGCGTTACGCACGGAACCGAGCCACGCCACGACAGACCTCGCCCGTGCGAGGGTTGCGCGCGCGGACGACGATGGTCTCGGCGCCTGCGCCATTGCGGGCCAGCCGGCGGACCTCGAACGAGCCGCTCGGTGGCCTCGTGGTGCGGGCGCCACGCCAGAAGACGCTGCCGTTGCGCTTCATCTTGATGTTCCACCGCTGGCCGTTGCGGTTCTGGTCGACTTCGAACTCGACCTCGATGCGCCCGTTCTCCGGGCTCAGCTTGAGCTTCCAGTCAGAGCGCGCAGTGCAGTCGCCGCGCCGGATGACGTCGCCATCCTTGGCGCTCGCGGTCATGGGCGCTGCCATGAGCGTCGTCGCGACGAGCACGCTGGTGATGAGGGCCGCGGCACGGCCCACGGGGATCTTGCGCATTGCGATGGTTCACTCCACACGATGACCCGTCGCTTGGTGCGGCCGGGTGCTCGTGGATGGTGGCTCCGCTGTGCGCCGACGGGAACGGGCCGTGGTCGGGAAGTGTTTCAGACCTTGGTCCGATGCCCCGACGGGCCACGTGCCCCTACCATGCGAGCGATGCCCCCGACCACCGAGGCTGAACAGGCCACACCTCCTCCGGTCACGAGTCCGCGCCAGCCCCTTCCGGGTCAGACGCGGCGACGGTCGCGGAGATGGCTCGACCGGCTTTCGCTCGCTCAGCGATTCCTGCTGGCCAATCTCGCCGATCCTGCTCGTGGCCGGGCTGGCCGTGGGCGTCTGGATCGGCAACCAGCTCGAGCGCAGCATCGTCGACCGCACCGCGTCGGTGACGGCGCTCTACGTCGAATCGATCATCGAGCCCAGCGTCGCCTCACTCGCGGACGGCGGGGTGCTCACGCCCGAGGAGATCGAGACGCTCGACGGCCACCTCGCCTCGAGTGCGCTGGCGGATAGGGTCCGCTCACTGCGCCTGTGGTCACGCGAGGGCGAGGTCGATCTACAGCCCGTACGCCAAGCTCATCGGCCAACGGTTCCCCGTCGAAGGGCACCTGGCCGAGGCCTGGGCGGGCGAGGTCGCGTCCGGGATGGACGACCTCTCGGGCGAAGAGAACGAGTGGGAGCGCCAGTATTGGGATCGCCTGCTCGAGATGTACATCCCGGTGCGCGAGCGCGGTACCGAGGACATCATCGCGGTGGCCGAGTTCTACCTGCCACCCAAGGACATCGACGACCAGGTGGCGCAGGCGCGCCTCACCGCGTGGGGATTGGTCACGCTGGCCATCGTCCTCGCTGCCCTGCTGCTGTGGCGGGTGGTGAAGCGTGGCAGTGACACCATCCAGCGCCAGGAGGTGGCCCTCTCGCGCCAGGTCGATGAGCTCACCCACCTGCTCGAGGAGAATGCGGAGCTGAACGAGCGAGTGCACTCCGCGGCCGAGCGAACGACGACGCTCAACGAACGCTCCATGCGCCGGGTCAGCAGCGATCTCCACGACGGGCCCGCCCAGATGCTGTCCCTCGCGATGCTACGGCTCGATCGCCTCCAACAGCGGGCCGAGCGCGGAGACTCGCCGAGCGCCGCGGAGATCGCCGAGGTCGAGGATGTGCTGCAGGAGGCGATGACCGACATGCGCGCTGTCGCCGCGGGCTTGCGATTGCCCGAACTGACCTCGATGACGGCCGAGGAGGTGGCCCAACGCGCGGTCGAGGACCATGATCGCCGGAGCGGCACCGACGTCCAGCTCGATGCCCATGACCTGCCAGCGGATGTGCCGCTCCCCGTCAGGATCGCCCTCTTCCGGGCGATGCAGGAATCCCTGTCGAACGCCACGCGACACGGTGGCGTCGACGTCGTGCGCGTGGAGCTCCACGGCGAGGCAGGCTCCGGGCAGTCGGGCCGAGCCGGGTTGCTGCTCGTCGTACGTGACGCGGGCTCGGGATTCGACCCGTCCATCCTGGCCTCCGCCGATGGCCTCGGCCTCGCCGGCATCCGCGAGCAGGCGGAGATCCTCGGTGGCACATTCGCCGTCTCATCGGCCCCCGGAGCGGGCACCGAGTTGCACGTATGGTGGCCGGTACACAACGGGGCGATCGAGTCATGACCGAAACCATCCGCGTCGCGGTCGCGGACGACCATCCGATGTTCCGAGCCGGCGTCGTGTTGTCCCTGCGCGAAGAGGCGGGCATCGAAGTCGTGGGCGATGCCGCCGATGGCTCGGCGGCGCTGGCGCTCGCGAGGGCCGAGCTGCCCGACGTGATGATCCTCGACATCAACATGCCCGGTGGCGGTCTGGAGACGGCGCAGCGGATAGCGGTGGCCTGCCCGGCCACGCGCATCGTGATGCTCACCGTGTCCGAGGATGAGGACGACCTGCTCGCAGCGATGAAGGCCGGCGCCTCGGGCTACGTGCTCAAGGGCGCCGGCGCCAGCGAGCTGGCCGGTGTCATCCGTTCCGTCCACGCCGGAGACGTCTACGTGGCCCCCGCGCTCGCGTGGGGCATGTTGCGTGAGATGCGCGCGCCGCGCACCTCTCCCTATGATGAGCTGACCGAGCGAGAGCGGGAGGTACTGGAGCTGGTCGCCGAGGGCCTGAGCAACCAGGAGGTCGGTGAACGACTGGGCCTGGCCGAGAAGACCATCAAGCACTACATGACCAACATCCTGGGCAAGCTGCAGGTCCGCAGCCGCGTCGAGGCAGCCCTGCTCGTCGCCCGCGAGGGCTCTCCACAGCGGAGCGCGGATGATCGATAGGCAGCCACCGCTGACGCTCGCTAGGGTGCGGGCTCGCTGACCGTGACGGTGCCAGCCATCTCCGGGTGGATGGCGCAGAAGTAGTCGAACGTGCCCACCGTCTCGAAGGTCGTCGAGAACTCGTCACCGACGGTCATGATCGGGGAGTTGAAGCTTCCGTCGACCGCGGTCACGGTGTGTCCTTCGGTGTCGTCGTTGGTCCAGGTCACGGCTTCGCCCACGGTGACCTCGATGGCCTCGGGCTGGAAGGCACGGTCGATGGTCGAGACGGTGGCGCCACTTGGGGTGCGCTCCTCCAGACCGCCAAGAGCGGCGTCGAGGTCGGGTGGAGCCACGGCCGTGTCGGCCGCGGCAGCCTCGGCCTCGGCGTCACCATCGACGGGGGTAGCGGCCGCTGGCAGCGGCTCGACCGGATCGGCCACGGTGACCGTGCCCCGCATCTCCGGATGGATGAGGCAGAAGTAGGGGTAGTCGCCCGGCTCAGCGAAGGTCTGGCTGAACGAGGTGCCGCCGGTCATGATGCCGCTGTCCCAGGCTTGGTCCGTGGCAGTCACGGTGTGGGTCTCTCCGTCGTCGTTGCTCCACGCCACGGTCCCGCCGGTGGCGATCGCGATGGAGCCCGGTCGGAATGACTTGTCGATGATCGACACGCCCCCGGTCTCCGCTAGTGGCGCATCCGGGTCGAGTGTTGCGCCGCCGACGATGACCATCCCGAAGTAGGCCGCGTCGTCCTGGTTGCGGTGGTCGTAGTAGGGGTACGAGCCCTCGGCCACGAAGGTGAAGCTGAACGACCCGCCGGGGTCGAGGTTGTGGCTGTCGAAGCGGACCGGGCCGTCCTTGGAGCGCACGCGGTGCCGCTCGTCGTCACGGTTGACCCAGGTGACGGTCGTGCCCGGGTTGACCTCCAGCTGTGCCGGGCGCACCTTCGAACCGATGACGACCGTCTCGTCGTCGGCCATCGCGGCGGACCCCGCGGAGAGCGCGATCGCCAGCGCCAGCAGGGATCCGCTCACGGCGATCCGTCCACCTCACGCATCCTCATCCTCATCCTCATCCTCATCCTCATCCTCATCCTCATCCTCGTCATCGAACAGGTCGGCCTCATCGCCCGACCCGCGCGGCGGGACGAGCAGGAACGTGATCACCAGTCCGAAGGCGATGAGTGCCAGCAACGGCAGGCTGATGAAGCCGAACTCGCGGAACCACACCTGGGTGCAGGGGATGACCGCGCTGCAGGCGCCGGTGTCGATCTGGGGGAACCACTCGAGCAGGTAGTGGTAGCCGGAGATGGCGGCGCCCACGGCCGCCACCGGCACCGCGTAGATGCGCACAGCCGTGTCGCGGCGCAGGATGGCGATGCCGAGGATGAGCACCAGCGGGTACATCGCGATGCGCTGATACCAGCACAGCGTGCAGGGCGTGTAGTTGGCGACCTCGCTGAAGTAGAGGCTGCCGGCGGTAGCGAGCAGGGCCACGCCCCACGCGGCGGTCAGCGCCATGGGGGCGAGGCGGAGTCGCAGTCCGGCGTAGCTCTCGGCGACCCCGTCCGAGAAGCGCGAGGCCACGAACATCAGGGCGAACCAGACGAGGACGAGGATTCCGACCAGGGCCGCGACCCCATAGGCCGTGATGACGGTCGTGACCTCCATCAGGCCGCCACGCCCCAGGGCTCGTCCCGAATATCAAGTGTCAGGGTGTGCATTCGCGCATGATGCCCATCCTGAGTCGGGCATCCGGCGACACGGTCCGCATGGCACCCGGCACGCACGACACGCGGACGGATGCGCTTCTCCTGAGACTGAGTATCGTTGAGCGCATCGACCCAGCCCCTTGACTCGATCGGAGATCGAACCGTGTCCCAAACCGCTCCACCATCCTCATCGTCGGCGGTGTCGCCGGAGGCGCATCCGCCGCCGCCCGTGCCCGCCGCATGAACGGAACGCCCGCATCATCATCTTCGAGCGCGACTCGTACG
This sequence comes from uncultured Chloroflexia bacterium, assembly GCA_963716815.1. Lineage (GTDB taxonomy): Bacteria > Chloroflexota > Limnocylindria > Limnocylindrales > CSP1-4 > JAFMJV01. Next base: position 281 of record CAVQUM010000014.1, on the reverse strand, counting down.
TGTCCTTCGCCAACTGCGGCCTGCCCTACTACCTCGGCGGCGAAATCCAGGACCGCGACGCGCTGCTCATCGCCAAGCCGTCGCTATTCAAGCGCCGCTTCGACATCGAGGTGCGCACGCGCCACGAGGTCGTGGGCATCGACCGCACGGCCAAGGAGATCTCGGTGGCGGACCTCGACGCCGACGCCACCTACGAGATGGCCTACGACAAGCTCATCCTCGCGCCCGGAGCCGACCCCGTGGTCCCGCCCCTGCCGGGCGTGGAGGCCGAGGGCGTGTTC